>CAVPOB010000041.1:0-11049 GCA_963706835.1 uncultured Actinomycetota bacterium | reverse complement strand
CGAGCGGCTCAACCGTGAGATCCGCCGCCGCACCGACGTCGTCGGCATCTTCCCCGACCGCAACTCCATCATCCGGCTCGTCGGCGCGGTCTTGGCCGAGCAGCACGACGAATGGGCCGAAGCCCGCCGCTACCTCGGACTCGAAGCACTGGCCAAGGCCCGCCTCACCCTGATCGCCAACACAGAGGAGGAACCGGCAGCAGCCCCCATCACAGCCCTATCCGCCTGACCCCCAACCGAAGGAATCACGCCGAAACGAAACACCACGCCAAAGGACTTGACCACGACTGCAGCGGGTTCGAAGAGGACCCAGCCCTCGCTGCCAGTGCCGAGCTGACCGTCCACGTTCAAGCCCTAGCACCAGGGTGGAGCCCGCGCCGCGAGGCCGGCTCCTGCGATGCCGGCCGGATCTGTTCTGGCATCCCCCAGCGCCGAGTCGCTAGGGTCGTGGCTGCCGGTCCCGGCTGGAGGAGGGTGACCGAGTGGCGTGTCGGCGTGGTCCCTCGAACCGCCGGCGCGGCGGCAGCCATTCGCTTTTCGCCCGGCATCGGAGAGTTGCATGCCGCGGTGGGTGAACTACGTCGTCATCGCGGCAGCAGCCTGGCTGCTGGGACTGGCCTGGGCGCTATCGTCGCCGGTTGGCAGTTCCCCGACGACGACTTCCACCTCACATCGATCTGGTGCGCCAAGGGCAACGCGGACGCCTGCATAGAGAACGACGTTGCGCCGCCGGACTTGTCGGTGGAGGTGCCCGAGGAGTTCTTCGGGTTCCGGTGCTTCGCGTTCAAGCCGGAAGAGAGCGGGGCGTGCAGCGAGCTGTCGCATGGCACCAGGGCCGAGGGGGTGTGGTTCAACACCGGAACGTACCCGCCCACGTTCTACGCGGCGATGGCGCCGTTCGTGGGCCCGGATGTGGCCCGATCTGTGCTGGTGATGCGCATGGTGGCGGTAACGGTCGGGATTCTTGCGCTCGGTCTGGCGGCATGGGCAGCACCGCGGCTGCGGGACACGCAACTGGTCGCGTGGTGCGCTGTGTCGATACCGCTGTGGATCTTCTCCTTTCCTTCCACGAACCCCACCGGGTGGGGAGTGGCTGGCGTCGCGGCGATGTGGCCGGCGTCGTACGCGCTGCTGCATGCGCAGGGGCGGCGGCAGTACGTAGTTGCGGGGGTCGCGGTCGCGCTGGCGGCGGTGCTGTCCGGCGTGCGGGCCGACACCGCGGCGATGTCGGTCGCGATCCTGGTGGTCGTGCTGGGGATGTGGCTGCGGCGGCGCATCCAGTGGCCGGCGGCGGTGCTTGGGGCGCTGGTCCTGGGCTTCCTCATGGTCGTCTTTCTGAGCTCGGGGCAGAGCAGTGCCCTGACGCAGGGTCTGGAAGGAGCGGGATTCCTGGCGCCGGCGCAGGGTGGGGTCGCGGCCGAGGATCCTGGTGCACCGGTTGGGTGGGAGCTGCTGATCAGGAATGCGGCGGACTTGCCCGACCTGTGGGTGGGGGCCTTCGGGGCGACGTTTGGGCTTGGGTGGTTCGACACGGCGATGCCGAGCTTGGTTTGGGTGCCGGTGCTCGTAGCGGTCAGCGGGCTCACGCAGATCGGCCTGATGCACCTCGGCTGGCGGAAGGCGGTCCTGCTGGCATTGGTAGCCGGGATGCTCGTGGCCCTGCCGCTGATATCCCTGCAGGCCAGCGGTGCGCGGGTGGGGGAACTGTTCCAGCCCCGGTACGTGCTGCCATTGGTCGTGGTGTTCGTGGGGATCGCGCTGTCGCCACTGGAGGGGCGGCTGCCGAGGTTGACGACGCCGCAGCGCTGGATCGTGACGGGGCTGCTGATCATGCCGAGTTCGGTGGCGCTGCATGTGCAGGTGCGGCGCTATGCGACGGGGGTGGATGTGGCGGGCATCAATCTGAGCGACGGAGCAGAGTGGGCGTATTCAGCGGGGTTGTCGCCGATGGCGGTCTGGGCGCTCGGGACGGTGGCGGCCGCGGTGGCGCTCGTCGTGGCTCTGGGGCTGCTGGAGAAGCCGGCAACCGCAGGGGGTGGTGGTGCGTAGGCGTGTCCCGAGGATGTGGACGTACCGGTTCTGATCCCGCGTTGCCTGGCGATCGCCTCCCGTCGTCCCTCGCGGCGTGGGGCGCTCAGGCTAGCCGGGGGAGACCCCGGCTAGCCGGAGCTCAGCCACGGCCATGCCAGCTCGTGGCCCTTCTCGCCCTTGGTCGACCCCCGTTACGACGTCGGACCCGAAGCCGGATTGGACTGCTGGGCATCATCGGACTGCCACAGTCTCCATGCCAAGGCCGCGAGGAGGACGGCGTAGCTAGCGCTACCCACTACCCAGACCGTCATCGGGTTGAGGGGTACGTCCCACCACCACTCCGACCCGGCGTTCAGGCCGAGGGAACCGTCATCGACGCCGGTCACAGACCGTCTGATGACGCGGTGCAGCGCCCATGTGTGCGCCGTGGCAGCCAGCAGGCTCAGGACCACGATGCGGGATCCCTGCAGGGAGGATGTTGCACCGGGTCGCACTGCAAGCACGATCGTGGCGCTGAACAGGAGAGGCAGCAGGTATCGGGGTTGAACCCATTCCCCGACCGGCTTGTCGGTCACCATCTGCATGTAGAGCGGAACGGCGAGCAACGCTGAGGCGGCGATCCCGAGCGAGAGCCCACGGAAAGCCGTCATGTCGCCGGCGCCGAGGATGATCACCCCGCCGAGGGCGAGAGCCGTGAGCGCCCACACGATCGCCGGCATCGGGGTGTCGAACCAGCCCAGGTTGGTTGCGAACTCACCGACGTAGAGGCGAGGAGCTCGAGCAGCAGCACGAACGGGGAGACGGATGCCTCGCTCGACCCTGGCGAGTTCGAGATCGAGTAGCCACTCGACGCCGACTTCCCAGAGGCCAGGAAGATGACGATCGGAACGGCCGCCAGGGCCGTCCAGGGGAGCAGATGGGTTGGACGTGCGGACCGGCCCACAGATTGGACAGACGCGATCGCTCCGAGCGCGATCGAGAGCAGCGCAAACTGCCACCCATCCGATCTGGACATGCCAGCGATGAAGGCTCCCGCGGTCCCGACGCCGAGCGCCAACATCCGATCCCGTGGCGAGCAGTCGCGTCCGGCTCCGTATGCCGCTGCGGAAGCGGCGACGCAGCCGGAGATGGTCGTCCCCGAAGGGTTGTTGCTGGCGAAGAAGAACAGCGCCACGGGAGTGCTGGCGATGAGCAGGAACCACCAGGACCGCCACCGCTCAGCACCCTTCAGCACCATGCCCGCCAGCACGAGCAGGGATGCCGACACGATGAACGCCATAACCCGCAGCACCACCAGCGAGCGCTCCGCATCCTCGCCCACGAAGAGCCGTGCGAAAGCGTAGTACCCGGGGGGGTAGGAGCCGGCATTCGCCAATGCGGGGTACGGGGCGTCCCCTGGCGAATCGTCGGTGATGCAGGCAGCGGACTGTGTCGGCTTGAAGACCATGCAGTCCGACAGCAGGGCGGATAGCGCCGGTACATCGACGTACACGTTCTTGTTACTCTCGGCAACCTCAAGGCATCCGGTTGCCTCGGTGCCCCAGGCGCACCAGGCTGAAGCGAGATGGAAGTTGTCGTCGGGAGACGAACCAGGGTGTGAAGCCAGAGCCCAGGAGAATCCGAGGAGGAGGAGTGGCACGGGCAGCAGTGCCCGCGTCCAGAAGCCGACCGACCTCAGCGCTCGGCCCGCCGACGATGGTGCTGTCCCGCCACGAGGACCGCTGCTCGTTGCTGGCGGACGAGACCCCATCGTCGGCCACAAGCCCCTCCACATCGGTCCGCATGGCGTCCTGCGGAAGCAGTGCCGCAATTCCTGCTCAACGCTCCGACACCCTAGCGCAGCGATGAGTATCGATCCGAAACGCCCGCGGGCGTCGCCGGTTCCTCCATGTGGACGGTCGCCGACCGATTCAGCGGTTTCCGGGCGACTCAGGGCACGCTTCACTCGACCCCTGAACGTGGCTGCGCGGAGCTGCTGCACCTGGGCGTTCAACCGCTTGTTGTCCGCAGCGAGCGCGTGGTTTGCTCGGTTCAGCTCCTCGTTGACACGCAGCTGTTCGGTCGCCGCATCGACGAAAGGCCGGCCTCGACATCCGCGGGGTCGATCCCACGCCACGGCGGCCGACCAGGTGCGGCGGTGATGGGCTGCCCGTACCCGGATCGGCTCGGCGTGTCCGGGGCCGCCTGGCCGTCCAGCGCAGCGGTGACGGCTGCGGCACAAACGCGCGCCCCTCTTCAGGTGCGTCGCGGGACAGCATGTGCTCGCGCCCGCCGCGGCTCAGTCGCCGCCCGCAGATCGTCGTCATGCAGGACCTGCAGCAGCGCCTCGGCCATGCTCCAGGGATCTGGGATGGGCCAGGAGCATGCCAGCTTCCGGGAAGTCGTAGATCGTGTTCTCCGCGCCGATCTCGACGACGGGCAGGCCGCTGGCCATCATCTCGAACGGCACTCGGCTGGGGTTCGATGAGCTCAGCGAGAAGCCGACGGAGGCGGAGGCGTAGACCTCCGCAAGGGTGCTCCTTGGGCAGCAGGCCGAGGTGCGTGTGGCGCGCGCCGAGGCGAGGGCGAGTGCTCGCTGCCCACGGTCAGGACCTCCACGTCCGGCTCGCTGCGGAGCACTTGCTGGAGCGTGTCGCGCATGAGCGCCCCGCATCCGTCGTGGCTTGTCCGGCTGGTACATCGCGACGATCCGGCGAGGTGGGTCGCTCGATCCCGGTCGTCGCAGGCTGGTACAGGCCGAGGTCCGCGGTGAACGGGATCGTCCATGACGCAAGCGACATGGCGACGCAGCAGTCGGTGCGCAGCCAATCGCCGATGACAACGGGCGCAGGCCGATATCGTGGACGCCTAGGGCCGCGAGATAGATCGTCGCCCATCGGATGGAACCATGCTTCGTAGTCCTGGACGAAGTGCATCCGCACACCATCGGTGACGATGGTGCTGACATGCACGGCCGACTGCCACGTGGTGGCGATGACGGCATCGGTGGCGAGCTCCGTCGGCCATCCTTGATGGACGGCGCAGTCCTTCGCGCCGTGCCATTCCCGGGCCCGACGGTCGATCTCCTCATCCGACGACCGAGTCCCCAGCCGGTGCGTCGAAGTGGATGTGGACATCGAAGCCTGCGCCGGCGAGCGTCTCGCCAGCGTTGACCGCAGTGCGATGCCCGCCCGAGCCATGCATCGGCGAGGGGATGACGATGTCGACCCTCCTGCCACCGACTGATGGTGCCGCCGTCTCGCGCTGTGCGTCGGCTTCGGCCGTCTCGTCCGTCACAGCCCACGCTCCTGTCTCGATTGGCTAGGGCGCTCACCTGCGCACCCGATGCTGCCGCTTGGGCACCGCAACACCTACCGTCTCTGCGGAGAGCATGCCAAGTCGCGCCGCTCTTCGGCACACTGACGGAGAAGATGGCCGATGATCAGTCGAATTGGGAGGCCGAATGCTCATCGAGGATCTGGGGCCGGGCCGCGCGTGCTCGCCGGTCGTGGACAACTCGGCGGTCGATGGGGGACCTGTCGGTCGAGCGGCCCAGCGATGACCGGAAGGGGCCGGAGCCGTCCTCGAGTTGTGTCCGTCTCGGAATCCCCGCGCCTCGAGTCGGGGCCGGCGGTGAACTCCTGGCCCAACCCAGGATCGGTGGCCATCCTGGCCCACTGGTCGCAGCGACCGATTGTGTCGCGGTCGGTGTCGGAGTGCGCCCGGCAGTTCGTCGAGCGCGGGTACCGCGTGGCGGTGTGCAGTTCGTGCGAGTCCGCCAGCGCCGCTGGCCTGGCCACACGGACTGCCCGCCGGGGTCGCGCGTCTACCGGCGCCCGAATATCGGCTACGACTTCGGGACCTGGGCCAGCATGCTCCACGCATTCCCGGCCCTGAAATCCCTGCGTCACGTGCTGCTGGTCAACGACAGCATGGTGGGCCCTTTCGGCTGCAATCGCACCGATCCTCGATCGATTCGAGGAGGACGACTGCGCGGTCTGGGGCCTGGTCAGCACCACGCAGGATGCGCCGCACTTCCAGAGCCATTTCGTCGGCTACAAGGGCGGCGTGCTGAACCACCCGTCGCTCGCGGCATTCTGGCGCGACGTTCGCATCGAGCCGACGAAGCGCGACCTTATCCTGCGCTATGAGATCGGACTATTCCCGGTGCTCGCGGCCGCCGCCTGCCGACTGGCGCCGGCTTCCCGTGGGACCTGGTCGTCAACGAGGGGCAGAACCCGACTAGTCTCGGTTGGCGTCGACTCCTGCATTGGGGGTTCCCCTGGGTGAAGCGGGAGATCGTGCTTCGGCCGCCACCTGAGGTACCCGACGGCCCGGACGTGCGTGATGTCGTCCGCGACATGTACGGCGAAGACGTGTTGGAGTGGGTGTAGTGGCGGGCCGTGATCCTCCAGCAGTGGCCGGTGCAGTGGGCCGCCGGGCCCGTTGGGCAACCCAGCGGGTCGGCGAGGCTCGTTCGGGACGAGGGGCCGGTCGAGACCGCCAGGCGGGGCACTCGGTTCCTGGCGCACCGACTGGGCGGGCGCCCGGAACCGGCCCGACCGGTTGCTTGCGCCGGTGGCGTCGCAGACCGCGCGGCGCTGGCCCGCCTCGCTCACGATCCTCGCTGCACCGGACATCCCGCAATGCTTCCGCTACCGGGTCCAGCAGAAGGTGGCGATGGCGCGAAGCATGGGGCTGCCGCTGATCGTGGCGGACCTGCGGTACCCGGAGGAGGCTTGGTCGAGGCTGCAACTGGGATCCGCCGTCATCATCTACCGTCAGGCGTGGTCGCCCACACTCGAGCGATTCGTGGCGGAGGCCAGGCGACTGGGCCAGCCGATCGTGTTCGAGACCGACGACCTCGTGCACCGCCGAGACCTGGTCGCGGCCAACCCGAATCTGCAGACGGTTCCGGAGGACCTCCGCTCCGCTGTCATCGAGGGCGCCGACGGCTACCTCGAGGCGCTGCGGCACGCGACCACGTGATTGCCTCGACGCAGCCCCCTGGCAGCGGATCTCGCGCCGGAGGTGGCCGGCTCGGCCTTCGTCATCGAGAACGGCATCGACGACGACATCCTCGCCATGGTCGACGGCATCGCGGTGGATCCTCCGGTCCAGCAGTGGCTGAGGAAGCACCGCGACGAGGTCGTGATCACCTACGGCTCCGGTTCGAGGGCGCACGATGCCGACCTGCAGATCGCCAGTGAAGGTCTGCGCCGAGTCATGGAGCGGCACGCCAACGTCGAGCTGAAGCTGATCGGGCCGCTCTCGCTGCCCGAGAACCTGTCGCACCTTTCATCCGGGTTCTTCGTGCCGAGGCAGCGCCGCTGGGGGACTACTTGCGGGAGCTCGCCATGAGTCACATCACGATCGCCCCGCTCGACGCGGCGCCCTTCAATCGCTTCAAGAGCCAGGTGAAGTACCTCGAAGCCGGCGTGCTGCGACGTGCCACTGGTGGCCTCCCCGACCGTGTACAGGACTACGTCGTCGATGGTCGGACTGCGCTTCTTGCCCGGTCCGACGACGAGTGGGCGGAGCGGCTGGAGGAACTCGTGGTCGATGACGGATCTGCAGACGTCGTCTCAGCGACGACGCATGGGAGCACGTGCAGACGTGGCGGCTGGACGGCGCGTCCGGGCGACCAGTTCGCGGACGTTCGTCTGCTGCGGATCCTCCAACTCGAGGGGGTGCCGGCAGTGAGGGTCCTCATCGTCAACGTGCACTTCAGCCCGGACTCCTTCGGCGGCGCGACGATCGTCGCCGAGCAGACGGCGTCGAGGCTGCAGGCCTCGGTCACGAGGTGTTCGTCGTCACCACCGACTCTCCCAGGTGGGGCGAGTGCCCGACGAGTTGAGCCGTTGGGACTTCGAAGCGGATCCCAGTCATGGGTGTCGCCGTCGAGGCCGCTCCGGAACACACCATCGGATACTCCAACCCAGGCTTCGTGTCACGCTTCGAACAGATCCTGGACGTCGTGCGTCCCGATGTCGTGCACTTCCACTCCATCCAGTACATGGGCGTGGAACAGGTGGAGGCCGCCCAGCGACGAGGAGTGCCCACCGTCGTCACCCTGCACGACGCCTGGTGGCTGTGCGAGCGGCAGTTCATGATCCGGACCCACGAATCGTGGTGCGGTCAGACCTGCGATCGATCCTCGGGTCTGCAGCACCTGTGCGGTGGACCGGGTCGAGCACGAAGGACGCCAGGAGAGGTCCAAGCGCATCCTGAACAACTGCTCCCGCGTGCTGGCGCCGAGCCGTTACTGGCGCGACCTCATGGTGGCGTCCGGCCTGGACGGCCGACAAGGTGTTCGTCAACGGCAACGGCGTGCAGCACCCTGCAGCGGACGTGGCAGCGGACTGCCGCCCGAGGGTCCGATACGGTTCGGCTACGTCGGTGGGCTGAATGCCGTGAAGGGATACCCGCAGATCGTGGCAGGCGTTCGAAGCAGATCGTCAGGTCCGACTACGAACTGCATGTCGTCGACAGCACGCTGAACCTTGGGCGACAGAGCATCTCGCAGGCCGACTTTCCGATTTCGGGTCTGGTGCGGATCATCCCCGGCTACACGCAGGAGACGATGCATGGATTCTTCGAGCGGCATCGATGTGCTCCTCTTCCCCTCGCAATGGCCGGAGAGCTACGGGCTGACCGTCCGGGAAGCCCTCACGAGGGGTGTATGGCCGGTCGGCTCGAATCTCGGTGCGGTTGCAGAAGCCGTCGAAGACGGCGTGAACGGATCGCTCATCACGGTGGACGGGACGCATCGGCCACTCGCTGATGCGCTGGCCTGGATTCTCGACCACCGCGACATCGTCCGGGCGCCGCGTCCCGTTCCCCCGATTCCCACCTTCGACGAGCAGAGCAACGATCTGATCCGGCACTTCATCGACGTAGTCCTCAGCGGCGGCAGAACGCCGCTGAACGCAGGCGACGAGCAGCGGGGATCGCCGATCAGTCCGCCGGCGCGACCGCGGCCGACCAGACTGATGCGCACCGCGATGAGGCCGGGTCGGCTACCATCGCGGCACGAGCGACATTGGTGGCGCCGTGGACAAGCGCGACGCTAGTCTCGAGCATGATCCGCCAGGACGGACTGGGTCTGGAGATCGGCCCGTCGTTCAACCCGCTCTTCCCCAAGCGGGAGGGCTACCGGGTCAAGATCCTCGATCACGCGACCGAGGACGTGCTGGTTCGCAAGTACCGCGAGCACGGTACTGCCGCAGGAGCAGATCGACCGCATCGAGGACGTCGACTACGTGTGGTCCGGCGAACCGTTGCCTGACACTGGTCGGGCGAGGAACGGTTCGATTTCGTCGTCGCCTCTCACGTGATCGAGCACACCCCGGACATCATCGCCTTCCTCAACGAATGCGCGGAGATCCTCGCCCCCGGCGGTGTGGTGTGCCTCGTCGTGCCGGACAAGCGCTTCTGCTTCGATCGGTTCCGGCCGCTGAGCTCGCTCGGCCAGGTCGTCGATGCGCACGTGCTCCCTCGCAAGGAGGCGGTGCTCGCGCCGCTCCTGGACGGCCTGGCCTACGGCGTGCAACCGCTTCGGCACCGAAGTGACCTGGTCGGCGGCGACGACCGATGGGCCGCAACTGACCACCAAGACTGGGGCGAGCTGCACCGGTGGATCGAGCTGGTGCAGCGGACCGACAACTACATCGACATCCACCGCTGGACGTTCACGCCCTCATCCTTCCGCTTGCTGCTGGACGACCTGCGCCAACTCGGCATGGTACGCTGCTGCTATCAGCAACATCACCGACACCAACCACTTCGAGTTCTATGTGGGGCTGCGCGATGCAGGTGAGGCGCCGACCGAGGTCAGACCGCCGAATGCGGCCGAGCGGCTCGCCGACCTGCTCGCGATGGAGCAGGAGTTGATGGATCAGGCGGAGAAGCGGGGGCTCCCTGGCGATGCGGCGGGAGCTGGAACTGGAGCGCCAGGTTGCAGGAGATGCGGGCATCGACCTCGTGGCGGATCACAAAACCGTTGCGACGGCTTGGTGCACTGCGCCGTTCAAGGAGAAGGCGGGGGCCGCACCGATGCGGTGCGCTACAACGGACGGCCACGCTTGCCAGCCTGGCGCGCCGGCGAGTCCGGCCAGGACGAGGCGCACCGATTGGACCGGCTCCAGGCGATGGCTTCGGAGGACCTGCTCTTTCCTGGAGCCTCACCCACCGCAGCGCCCGGCGGGACAGCTTCGACCGGGGCTCGGCGGCCCTGGAGGTGTCCTGCCGCCACACGTGCCCGCAGCCGTCGCACCGGTACCGGCGGATCGTGACCAGCAGGAGCGTGGGCCGCCAGCCCAGCGGCTCGTGCGCCAGCCCCCGGGCCACCGTGTCCCGCGGGGCGCCCTGGCAGCCGCAGCGGCGGCACCACCCGTCCGGCTCCACCACCCGGCACGCCAGGACCGCCCGGTCCGGCTCCAGCCGCTGCCCGGTCACCTCCAGGCCCGAGCTCGTCCAGCCGGGCGAACGTGGTCAGGTCGGGGTGCGCGAAGACGGCAGGGGTAGCGTCAGACATGTCGGGGTCTTCCTGGTGGGCAGCGTAGGAACTCCCATCCTCGGAAGACCCCGACCCATCAACGGCCCGACGCGCCGACCAGCACTACACCCTGCTTTGTGAAGAGCCTGAATGGCTACAACCGTGTCATAGACGCTGTGATCGATCTGCGCGTCAAGATGGAGATTGTCTTCTATGGAGCCCTTCCGGAATCTCGAAATACCGGCATATATCGGTTGCGGCGTCTCACTGTCGGCTCCGCTCGAAGGGTTGCCTCCGAAGAGCTATTCACCGAGCAGCAGGTTGGATGAGCCTGCGGGGTACCCTGCCTGGAGAGGAGCAACGTTGGCCTACCCCCGAACCGGGCTGCTCAATTGTCGCGTTCCGAAGCCCTTTCTGCTGAGGAAGTTGACGATATATCAGTCGATGACGGAGGGTACGGTCAGCCGAATCCGCGCGCTGCGGATCCCCTAATGGCACCCAGGCGCGCTTGGTAGTTGCTCCATCACTAGAGCGCTGGTATC
>CAVPOB010000040.1:0-326479 GCA_963706835.1 uncultured Actinomycetota bacterium | reverse complement strand
ATCCTGCGCAGGAACGGCTGCGCGCGTACGCCCGGCTGCCCGGACGGCTCCCGCGGTGCATTCGAGGCGCGAAGCCCGCGTGGTCCGGGCGCACCGATGCGGTGCTCGGCGAGCAGGACGCGAGCCGGGAGCCCCAACTCACGGCGGTGACGTCCGGCGACGTGGCTCCGGGATCGCCTGCGAAGTGCTGTTCGCACCGCTCATGGTGCCGCCAAACCTGCGGTCCTGCCGCAGGATCCGCAGAGCGGCGCGGAGAGGGGCACCATCGCGCGGCGGAGCCACCGGCGATCGAGCGGGGCGCGGGCGTCGCCGAGCCTCGGTGGGACGCGATCGTGGCAGGAGCCGGCGTTCGCCCGCACGCGTGCTGGGGGCAGTCCGCGCTGCCTAGCCGTGCGCTGACGAGCGGGCGGCAGGCGAACAGTCCCGACCACTCCGATCCACCTCTCCATCGTGGCGATGGATCGACCGGATGGGTCACGGCCTTGCCGCCGCAGATCTCGGAATTCTCAGCGATGGGAGGATCGTCTCCCCTAGGCTGATCGGGATCCATCGGGAAGGGGTCCCCTGGCCATGCTGCATCCGCATCGACGTGGGATCGCCGCCTTCAGCGTCTGGGCCCTGCTGGTCCAGACGTTGGCCCTGGTGTTCACGGTCCTGCCCCCGGTTCTGACGCCGGCGAACGCTGCCGGTCCGGAGATCACGGTGACGAAGGATTCCCCAGTCCAGATCCTGGCGGGGGAGAACGTCCGGTACAGCATCACGGTCACGAACTCGGGCGACATGGTGGAGTACAACGCCTCGATCTCCGACGTCCTCCCGTTCGGCGCGACCTACGCGGGGAACCCGTCCCCTGCCTCTGCCGGCCCTCCCCGGCAATCGGTGGACGCCGTCTCCGGACGGGCGATCCTGATTTGGGAGAACCTCGCCGACCTCGGCCCGGGCAACACCTACACCCTGGAGTTCGACGTTGATCCCGGGGTCGAGGGTGACACCGTTGGCAACAGCTTCGAGAACAACGCCTATGCGGCGGCCAGCACTCAGCAGCGCGACGTCCCGGATTTCGACGAGTCCGGGGTCCCGATCCCAGCCGCCGAAGTCCAGATCGATGACACCAGCCTGGTCACCGAGGTGACGGCGCTTGAGGTTCGCAAGACCAACGACAACAGTCCCGAGGGCGAGTTGCTCCGCGGCGTTCACGACAACCGGTCCACCTACACACTGGAAGTCGAGGCCAACAAGGTCGCAGCGACCGACGACGTCATCCTTGTCGACTTCCTCCCGGCGAGCCTGGAGTTCCTTGCCTGCGGAGACGGCGACAACACCACCGGTGGCGCCGAAGAGTACCCGGGCTCAGGTCCACTCGGCTCGCCCGCGCTGGTTCCCAGCCCCTGCCCGACGCCGGCCAGCGTCTCGACCATCGCCGTGCCGCCGGCATTCCCAGGCCTGGACCTCCCCGCGGGCACCTACACCCGGGTGGAGTGGAACCTCGGCACGCTTGCCCCGGGCAGCATCACGCAGGTCAAGTTCGTCGCAGGGATCCCGGTGCAACGCAACACCACGGCCTGGCCCAACGGCGAACCGGATCCCGCATCCCTGGCGCAGGGATCCAACCTGGACAACAACACCGGCCCATCGACCCGTGAGCTCAGCGGCGAATCTTCGGTGATCAACGTTTCGACAGCCTCCGGGATCTACCAGGGCCCTACCATCGACGGTGATCCCGCAGTCCGCGCGAACGGCTCCAACCGGGTGACAGTGGAAGACCTCCGGATGCGGAAGTCTGCCTCGCCCGACAATGCGGTGATCGGCGAGATCGTCACGTTCTCGATCACCGTGGACACCTCGGAGTATGTCTCCGGCCAGGACATCGTCATCACCGACACCCTTCCCGACGGGCTCTGCCCCCTGGCCCCGGGCCAGAACTTCGACCCCGGCCAGGCGCCCGAATGTGTCGGAACGGTGCCCCCGACGGTCCCGTATGACACGGTCACCTACGACCCCGGCACGGGTGGATACGACATCGTGTTCGAGCCGGTCGCCATTGCTCCCCAGGGCACCCTGACCGTTGAGTTCCAGGCCCTCCTGCGATTCAACTACAACTCGCCCGGCCCTCGCGGCGGACTGGCCACGGTGGCTGGGGACTCGTTCACGAACACCGTGGCGCTCAGCGGCACCACGGTGCCCATCGACGGGATCGTGGACACCGGCGAGGTGACCGTCGGGGACGAGTCCTCGGTGACCATCGGCAGCGACACGCCAAGCATCAGCAAGCAGATGAAGCCGCGCGTCGTCCCGATGGACTGCAGTGAGAACGTGCCGCCGGGATACGACGACCCCGAGAACCTCGACCGACTCCAGAAGGCGTTCCGACAGGGCGACCTCATCTGCTTCAAACTGCGGGTCGACTTCCCAGCCACGATCGCGACCGAGGACTACGTGGTCAGCGACTTCCTCCCCGTCGGGACGGAGTTCTTGCCCGGGTCGTTCCAGCCGACGGCCAACAACACCGCGGCAGTCAACGCGATCGTGACGGAGCCGCGCTACGCGGAGGCGGTCCTGGGCACCGAAGTCCCCGGCAGCGGCCGCTTCGTGGTACCGGCAGGCGCCGTGTTCGAGGCCGTCTTCGGCGCCATCGTGCTCGCCCCCGCCCCCGGCCCACAGCCCGACCTCGTCGGGAACCTGCTGAAGACGGTCCACCAGAACACCGATGGCAGTGTGTTCGTGGACCGCGACAGCGTCGACTTCGAGATCCTTCCCTCGGCGAACGTCTCTCTGCAGAAGGGCGTCTACGCCGTCGATGCGCCGCCGGCCGGGCCCAACGGGCCGGACACCGACGGCAGCCTCGTGCAGGAGCAGTCGCAAGTCACCTACCGACTCGACATCAGCAACGCCGGCCTGCCGGAGTTCCCGGACGGCGACTTCGGGGTGCTCGGTGTGCAGGCATGGGACGTCCTGCCACTGGGCTTGGCCTGCGACAGCATCAGCAACTACCAGTTCGACGCCAAGGCACCGACCCCGAACACCTCCCCGGTGCTGGCCCCGCTGCCAACCGACCTGGTGACCTGCACCGATCCCGGGGACGCGAATCACCCCACGGTGGATCCTGCCTACGGCGACTCCGCCACCCAGTCCATCATCGTGTGGCAGATGCCCACGCCGGACCTCGCGGACACCTACCGCGTCAACGTGGGCGAGACCCTCACGTTGACCTACGACCTGCGGATGCCCGACGAGGTCAGCGTCTCCAGCCGCTTCGACAACACCGCCGGCGTGGCGGAGTTCCGAGCGTCGACCAACCGGTCGGACGACACCGCGCCCTACTACCCGGCCAACAACATCGACGGCGACATCACACCGGAGCAGGAGAACGCACCGGCCGCGAACGACCCGTCGTACGTGATCACCGACGATGCCGGGCTCACCAAGACCCAGACCACGTCCATTACTGAGACGAACAACAACACCGCCACCCAAGCCACTATCGGGGAAGAGGTCGACTACACCGTCGAGGTGACCATCCCGGCTAGGACCGCGGTGTACGACGCGGTGCTGAGCGACCCGCTGCCCCGGGATGGGTCGGACCAGGCGCTCACCCTGGTGTCGGCCACGGCAACCGGTCCGGCCGGGCCGGTGCTGTCCACCACGACCAATCCCGACGTCGTGACGTTGACGTTCCCGCCGGTGTACCAGAACGACACCGACCAGCCGCAGGTCTTCGGATTCCAAGTCACCGCGCGGGTGGCCGACATCAGCCGGAACACCCACAACCGGACCCGGACCAACACCGCCACGTTCACCAGCAACCTCGCCCCCGGCGGCGCGGCAGTCACGCCCAGGACCGCCTCCAGCACGATGACGGTCGTGGAGCCCAGCCCCAGCATCGTCAAGAGCGTCTCCCCCACGTCGGGGTTCGGCGGCCAGGAGGTCATCTACACCATCGAGTCCAGCAACGCCAACGGCCGACCGCCGGCGCACGACACCGTGGTGACCGACTGCCTGCCGCCGCAGCTGAATTGGGGCCGGGTGCTGTCCAACACTGCCGGCCCCGTCACCGTCGACAACGGCGATGGCACGAACGGCTGCCCGCCCGGCGTGAACAACCGCGCGCAGTGGCAGGTGGGCACAGTCCTGCCGGGCACCGCCAACATCGAGCGACTGACCTTCACCGGCCAGATCATCCCCACCGCCATCGGTGGCACCGTGTTGACGAACACCGTTGACCAGACGAGTTCCACGTTGGCGGACGGCACTTCGACCCCCGGCAACACCGAACGCGTCTACGACCGGAACACCTCAGCCGACGTCACGGTCGTCGGGACCATCAACTCCAAGGGCGTCACCCCCGAGCAGGCGACCATCGGTGAGACCGTCACCTACACCGTGAGCCAACGGGTTCCGGAGCTGACCGTCTTCTTCCAGTTCTCCCTCATTGACCAGCTGCCCGCCGGGCTCGATCCGGCCGTCAAGACCCTGGATGTCTCCTGCACCCCGGTCGGACCGGGCTGCGATCAGATCGAGGGCAACGCCGGGTACGGCACCCCGCTGACCTCCTCCGGGCAGACGATCGGCTGGTACTTCGGCGACGTGGCGGCTGTCCCAGGTGAGCGGATCGTGAGCGTCACGTACAGCACCACCGTGCAGAACCTGCCGGTCGATGTGGTTGGACCGCCGAACCAGGCCGGGGCCACCCCGACGAACTCGGCCCGACCGTGGTGGACGGTCGACCCGCGGGTGAGTCCTCCGACCAGCGTGCTCGACCCGCCCGCAGCCCCGGGCGCGCGAGCCGGCACGCCGGTCAGCGCGGTCCTGAACCTGCGGGAACCGAAGCTGGCCATCGAGAAGCAGGTC
Organism: uncultured Actinomycetota bacterium; assembly: GCA_963706835.1. Taxonomy (GTDB): domain Bacteria; phylum Actinomycetota; class Actinomycetes; order S36-B12; genus CAVXYG01. The sequence continues at coordinate 321,631 of CAVPOB010000040.1, read as the reverse complement.
AGCAACGCCACCCCCCAACCGGGTGACCCGCTCGACTTCACCGTCGAGGTCAGCAACCCCGCCGGGACCACGATCAGCGAGGCCTTCGACATCTCGTTGTCCGACGACGTGCCCGCCGGCATCGTCGTGGACCCGACGTCGATCAGCGACAACGGCGTGCTGACCGGGGCCGACCCGGTCACCGGTGGCGGCACGATCACCTGGGCCGCCCCGAACATGCTCGGTCCGCTGGCACCCGGCGAGTCCGTCACCCTGACCTACAGCGCCGCCCTGGCGCCGTCGGAGAACCTGACCGGCGCACCCCTGCAGAACACCGCCACCATCGACAGCTACTCCTCGCTGCCCGATGGGTTCCCGGAGCGCCGGCAGTACAGCGGACCGTCCAGCAGCGCCGAGGTGACCCCCCGTTTCCCCGAGGTCACGACGGTGAAGACCGCGACGAACGGCGAGGAAGCCTTCATCGACAAGCCGTTCAGTTGGACTCTGGCGGTCACGAACACCGGTACCGGCGATGCGCTCGCGGTCGACGCCACCGACACGCTGCCGACGAACTTCTGCTACCTGGCCGGCAGCGCAACCATCGCCCTGCCTGGGGCGCCGACGGTGCCGGTGGAACCGGACGCCATACCTTCCGACTGCACGAGCACACCGTTCCAGCAGGCCTTGACCTGGACCGACTTCGGTGACCTTGCACCGGGCGAGACGGCGAGGATCACCTTGCAGTCCGTGCCTACCCAGGCGGTGGTGAACACCCCCGGGGTGGGTCTGTCAATCCCGCACACCAACTCGGCTGTCGCCACCGGGCAGGACCCGACCGGCGCTACCGGCAATGCCGATGGCAGCTACTCCGGTGGGCCGAGTCTCGCCATCGCGCGGATCGCCGCAGCGGACCTGCAGTTGGTCAAGTCCGCCGTGACCCCGCTCGTCGTCGCGGGTCAGACCGCAACCTTCACGATGGACGTGGTGAACCAGGGCCCCGACCCGTCGCTGGCGCCGTTCGTGGTGGCCGACCGGATCCCGTTGGGAACGACCGTCGTGACCGCGACCGGGCCTGGTTGGGTCTGTATCAACGCTGACCAGCTGGTGAACTGCGTCGCTGATGCACCGACGTCATTGGCTCCAGGGGCAAGCCTGCCGACGCTGACCCTCGTCATCACGATTCCCAAGGACGCCCCTGACAGCGAGGTGTACGAGAACTCCGCGACTGTCCGCGGTCCCAGCTTGGACACCAACCTGGTGAACAACACCGACACCGCGTTGGTGACGGCAATCAGGGTGGCCGATCTGCAGATCACGAAGACCACCGCGTCCCAGCCGATCGTGCCCGGCGAGCAGGTGACCTACGACCTGGTCGTTGCCAACAACGGTCCCTCTGATGCCCAGCAGCCGATCACCGTGACCGACACGCTGCCCGTCGGATTGAGCTACGTCTCAGCAGTGGGGACGGGGTGGAACTGCTCCGCCGCTGGCCAGGACATCACCTGTGTCCGAGGCCAGGAACTCACCGCGAGCGCGCCCGACAATGTCGCGCCCACCATCGCAGTGACGGCCGACCTAGATCCCGCATTCACCGGCGACCTGACCAATACCACGGTCGTGACCGGGGTCTCCCCGGACCCGGTCCCGGAGAACAACACCTCCACCGTCGTGGATCCGGCGGCGCCGCAGGCGGACCTGTTCGTGGAGAAGTCGACGGTGAGCGATCCGCTCGTGGCCGGGGCAGAGGCCACCTACACCCTGGGGGTGGGCAACCTCGGCCCGTCGGTGTCGGTCGCCCCGATCACCGTGACCGACGCCCTGCCCGCGGGGCTGACCTATCGTCTCCGCCACCGGGTCCGGCTGGACCTGCAGCAACGCCGGGCAGGACGTCACCTGCGTCTACGCCATCGACCTTCCGGTCAACGTCAACACGCCCGACATCACCGTCACGGCAACCGTGGCCCCCGACTTCGTCGGCGACCTCACCAACCCGGCCGAGGTCACGGGCACCACCCCCGACCCGGTCACCGAGAACAACGCCACCTCGGTCACCGACCCGGTCACCGCGCAGGCGGACCTCGCGATCGTCAAGACCACCGTGACGGACCCCGTGGTCCCCGGCGAGGAGGTCGCCTACGACCTCGCCGTGACCAACAACGGGCCCTCGGTCTCCCGAAACCCGATCACCGTCACCGATAGCCTCGACCCGGCGCTCACGTACTCCTCTGCGACCGGGTCCGGCTGGACCTGCACCGATGCGGGGCAGGATGTGACCTGCGGGTACGGGGCCGACCTGGCAGTCGGGGAGACCGCGCCGCCGATTACCCTCGTCGCCGACCTGGACCCCGCGTTCACCGGCGATCTGGCCAACACCGCCGGGGTGAGCGGCACCACCCCCGACCCCATCACGGAGAACAACACCTCCACCGTCGTCGACCCGACCACGCCGGAGGCCGACCTCGCGATCGTCAAGACCACCGTGACGGACCCCGTGGTCCCCGGCGAGGAGGTCGCCTACGACCTCGCCGTCACCAACAACGGGCCGTCGGTGTCCGTCGCACCGATCACCGTGACCGACACGCTCGACCCTGCGCTGACGTACACCTCCGCCACTGGCACCGGGTGGACCTGCACCGACGCCGGGCAGGACGTCACCTGCGTCTACGGGGCCGACCTCGCCGTCGGCGAGACCGCTCCGCCGATCACCCTGACCGCCGATCTGGACTCCGCGGTCACCGGCGACCTGGCCAATACCGCCGGGGTCAGCGGCACCACCCCCGATCCCGTGACGGAGAACAACACCTCCACCGTCGTCGACCCGACCACGCCGGAGGCCGACCTCGCCATCGTCAAGACCACCGTGACGGACCCCGTGGTCCCCGGCGAGGAGGTCGCCTACGACCTCGCCGTCACCAACAACGGGCCATCGGTGTCCCTCGCCCCCATCACGGTGACCGACACCCTGCCCGCGGGGCTGACCTACGTCTCAGCCGCCGGGTCCGGCTGGACCTGCACCGATGCCGGGCAGGACGTCACCTGCGGGTACGACACCGACCTGCCGCCCAGCGTCTCGGCACCCACGATCACGATCGTGGCCGATGTCGATGCGGCGCTGACCGGTGAGCTGGCGAACACCGCAGCAGTCACCGGCACCACGCCGGACCCGATCACGGAGAACAACACCTCCACGGTGGTCGATCCGCTGCAACCGTTGACCGACCTGGCCATCGTCAAGACCACCGTCACCGCGGAACTCGGCCCGGGCGAAGAGGTGGCGTACGAGTTGGTCGTCACCAACAACGGGCCCTCCGATGCGGCCGGCCCGATCGAGGTCACCGACACGCTGCCCGACACGTTGACCTTCGTCTCCGCCGACGGCGACGGCTGGCTGTGCGACGCGGTCGGGCAGGAGGTGACCTGCACCCGGGGCACCGTCCTGCCGGCTCTCGACCCGGACAACGTGGCTCCCGCCATCACGGTCGTTGCCACCGTCGACGGCGCCTTCACCGGCGATGTGGACAACACCGCCACCGTGACCGGACCCGACCCCGACCCGGACCCTGAGAACAACACCAGCACCGTGGTGGACCCGGTGCCCGCCCTGGTCGACATGGACATCGACAAGACCGCCGTCGGCGAGTTCGTTGTCGGGTCGCCGGGCACGTTCGTGGTCACCGTGGGCAACAACGGCCCGACGCTCGCACCAGGTCCGGTGACCGTCGTGGACACGCTGCCAACCGGGCTGCAGTATGTCTCGGCAACCGGTGACGGTTGGGACTGCGCTGCAGCCGGCCAAATCGTCACCTGCCTGTGGGCTGAGGAGTTCGGGATCGGCCAGACGTCGCAGATCACCGTCACCGTGGAGGTGCTGCCGGCCGCGGTGCCCGAGGTCACGAACCCGGTGGACGTCACAACCGACGCCACCGAGACGACGCTGGAGAACAACTCGGCACAAGCCACGGTTTCGGTCAGGGTCCCCCCAACCACCACGCCATCGACCGGCGCCGGCGTCTACCAGGCGCTGCTCGCGGCGCTCTTGGCCGTGGCGCTCGGTGTACTGGCCGTGGCCGCGGCCGACCGGCGGCGACGGTTGCGATAGGTCGGGGGTGGGCGCCGGGCTTCAGCCAGAGCTGTGTCCGGCGGCACCGACCGCTCGCCGTCTGCCAATGCGGCTGGTGACACCTTTCATTCCGACACCCCGGGTTGTGTCAACGCAACAGTCCCGGTGTCGGCGATCAGTCTTCGGCGAGGTTCGTCAGCGTCTCGACGCGCCCCGGGGTGGGCCGCGGGACCGCTGCGCCGACCCCGTCTGCCGAGCCTGTGACCTTCGGCCTCTGGGCCCGCCCCGCACGGTGCGAGACGGTGGGGTGAGGAGGTGAGGACATGGCCCTGTGGACTCGCGCGCTGGTGATCGCCTTGGGCGCGCTGTTGGTGCTCGTCGGGTTCGGCTGGCGTGGCCTCGAGGAGGAGTGGGGCTCCCAGTGGGACTACCCGTTCGAGGTCGTCGAGGGCATGGACGAGGCGGCGGGGACCCGCTCGGTGTACCGCTCCGGTCCCGGCGGAGCAGAGGCCGAGACCCTCTTCGAGGGAACCGAGGCCGAGTATCGGGAGTTCGCGGCGGAGCATCAGGTGGGGCCCGACATGCTGTGGCCCAACGTCGTGATCGGGGTCGGGGCTGTCGTGGTGATCTTCGGCATCGTGGGAAGGCGCCGCGAACCGCAGGCCCAAGACGCACCGGTCGAGCGGTGAGTCGGTGTCGTTCCGGCCGGGCGGCCAATGGCCATCCGGGCCGGCGGGGGCGTCGTGGGTGCGGACCCGGTTCGTGATCGCCTCTTCGTGCGTAGCGGCGGGTCTACGGCCGGGCCCCCTGCATGGCGATCTGGTCGGCATCTCCTCCGCCCGCCGCGGCACCTGCCGAGTCCTCTACCGGATCAACGATCCCGATCGCGAGGTCGTCGTTCTGCGCCGTTCTGCGCATCGACTAGATGCTGCACGGCGTGAGCGGCCTCTCCCTGCCGGTGGACGTCGACTCGGGGCGGGCACGACATCGTTCGGCCTAAGCGCGCCGAGAGCCTGCTCGGTCGTCTGGAATCTCATCGCGATGCAGGGTGTACTTCTTCGGGCGGTGGCTGGTGGCGGGCGCCGTTCCGCGGGGATGAAGCGATTCGCGCCTCCTCTGGGCGGGGACGGAACTGCGCTTCCCGCGGTGTTGGCGCCCCGTGCGGGGGCTGAGGACGCCCCCCGATAGGGCGACTGTGCACCCGATGCGGGGGTGCGAGCCCTAGGTGGGGGCTTGGGAGTGTGACCATCGAGCGGCTCTGCACCCGGCATGGGGGTTTGCACCCGGGACGGGGGTCCAGAACGCCTCCGGGGCGGCGACTGTGCACCCGACATGGGGGTTTGCACCCGTCGTGGTGGCGGAAACGGTCGGATCGGGGCTGACAGCCCCCGTTCCGGGTGCAGACCCCCAAACCGGGTGCACAGTTGCCACACGGGAGGCGCTCAGAGCCCCCGTCCCGGGTGCAAACCCCCGCAACGGGTGCACAGATGCTTTCCGGGGTGCCCTCAGCCCCCGCGGGGGCGCCGACACCCGCAGGAAGCGCAGTTCCGTCTGCGCCGAATGAGCCGCGAAGCCACTCATCCCCGCGGAATGGCGCCCACCCCCTGACACAGCCCGTAGCAGTCCACCCAGGATCGCGATGAGCCAGACATCCATGCCGGCCGGCCTGGCGCCGGCGATCACATCCCGCCCGAACGGTAGGCCCGCGGCTGCGCCGGGCGGGCGGGTAGACACGACAGTGCCCCGCGGAATGATCTCCCGCAGGGCACTGTCGCCGGTCAGCCGGTCAGCCGGTCAGCCGGTCAGGCCGTCAGCCGTCAAGCCGGTCAGCCGTCAAGCCGGTCAGCCGGTCAGCCGGTCAGCCGGTCACGGGGTCGTGACCGCCACGATCGTCGGGTTCGGCATGCCTGCCGCTCCGCTGTAGGCCACCGACCCGAGGTAGCGGGTCGCCGGATCCAACCCGGTGAAGGTCAGATCGATCGTGCCGGACTCGCCCAGGGCGGCAGTCCCGGGTGCGGCCACCGTCATGTTCCCCACGGGCGTCGCCGGAATGCCCCACGTGTGCAGCGCGAACGGGGAGGTGCCGCCGCCGGCGATCCCCCAGCCGTGCACGTAGGCCGTCAGCGCGATGGGCCCGCCGGTCGGAGCGTTGAACGCGAAGTTGACCTCCTCGTTCGATGTCCCCGACCCGCTCGCCCCGACCAGGGTCGAGCCCTGGTAGACGTACAGGTCCAGATCCGTGCCGGGCGTGACGTCGGAGTCGAACAGCGCGAACCGGGCGTAGGTGGAGCCGGCCGGGATGACCACCGGGACCGCCACGACACCCTGCGGGTCCGACGGGTTGAACGACTGGTCGGGGTCCTGGCCGACCGTGCCCTCATCGACCGCCGGCGCCGCCAGGCCGCGGGCCTGCGCCGAGAACGCGCCGTCGTAGCCGAAGGACACGTCGTAGGAGATCGGATCGCCCGAGCCGCCCACAGAGGCCGGCGCCGCCAGTGCCACCGGCCGGACGACCGCGGGCACCCGGACCACATGGCCCTGGTCGCCGTTCCACGTGACCTGTCCGCCGGTGTAGGTGTTCAGCGGCGCCGTCGTGCGGGTGAAGGTCACCTGCACCTCCCGCGATTCGCCGGGGGCCAGGGTGATGGTTGCGGGGGCGACGTTGACCGTCACGCCGGACAGGCCCGCCGAGGCGACCGTGTAGGTCTCCTCGGTGTCGCCGACGTTGGTCACGGTACGGGTCACGGTCTGCGATCCCGCCAGTGCCCCGATGGCGATCGACGCGCTGTTGAAGTCGCTGGCCTTCTTCGAGTACCCCGCGCTCCACAGGCCCTCGCACAGCGACTCCAGGCCCTGCGGCTGGGTGGCGCAGATCAGCGACAGCCAGTCGTTGAAGCCGGCGTCGAAGACCAGGCCGGGATCGGCCGCCGAGTTCGGCTCCACGTGTCCGGCGCCTTGCCGGAAGATCACTGCCGGGTTGGTGTTCGCGCCGTCGAGCACGTCGGATCCGGTCGTCATCAGTGCGGACTTCACCATCGCCGGCGTCCAGTCCGGATGCAGGTCCATCAGCAGCGCCGCCAGGCCGGCCACGTGCGGGCTGGACATCGAGGTGCCGCTGTACAGGTCGAACAGCCGCCCGTTGTTCCCAGGAGGAGCGACACCGGCGAGGATGTCCTGGCCCGGTGCGATGACGTCGGGCTTGAGCACGTCGCCGCTGCCGGCCAGCAGCGGGCCGCGGGAGGAGAACGTCGCCGTGAAGGGCGCCGGCGCATTGTCGACCAGCTCGGCGTCGGCGATCGTCGCGGTCGCCCCGGCGGTCGCGGCGTAGGCGCGCACCGCGGCACGATCGGTGTTCTGCAGGTGCACGGTCGGTACGAAGTGCAGATCGGCGTTGATCGAGCTCGGCGAGGCGTTCACCAGGACCATGCCGATCCCGCCGGCCTCCTTGACGGCCAGGCTCTTCTCGGTGCGCCCGATGACGCCGCGGTCGCAGACCACGATCGTGCCGGTCGCGGCCGCCGGGTCCAGCGTGCCGGGGAAGCACAGGCCGACCTCGCCCGGATCGGCCCCGGCGGCGCCCACCGCGCTGGCGTTGACCAGCGGCGCCGGCCCGACGGCGGTCGCCATGGACGCGCCGGAGTACGTGGCGCCGTCGCCCAGCGTGACCGAGCCCTTGCCGTCGCGGTTGTGCGTCCCGGCCGCCACTGTGGTCAGCCACGGCCCTGGGTGCGCCACGGTCGAGCTGGCCGGGCCGCTGTTGCCCGCTGAGGCCGCGACGAACACGCCCGCGTCTGCGGCGAAGAGGAACGCGATCTCCACGGGGTCGCGGAAGCTGGTCTGCGACCCGCTGATCGAGAAGTTGATGACATCTACGCCATCGGCGACGGCCTGGTCGATGGCCGCGACGCTGTCGGAGGTGAAGCAGGAACCGCCGCCGCCGGTCTCCCAGCACACCTTGTAGGCAGCGATCCGGGCCCGCGGGGCCATGCCGCTGACGGTGCCGAACACCGACGCCTCACCCGTCGCCGGCACCGCGTAGTTGCCGCCCGCGGTGGTCGCGGTGTGGGTGCCGTGGCCGCCGAAGTCGCGAGGCGAGTTGTACTCCCAGGGCAGCTGGGCGTCGATGCCGGCGTCGCCGCCCCACCCGGCGTTGTAGTAGCGGGCGCCGATGAGCTTCTGGTTGCACATGGAGGCGTCGAACCGCTCGCCGGGGACGCATCGGCCGTTCCAGCCGGGGATCTGCTGGTAGGCCAGCTTCCCTGCGGCGTCACGGTCCGACACGCTGGGGTGTTCCGGCCAGATGCCGCCGTCGACGATGCCGATGATCACGTCCTCGCCGGCACCGGCGGTCTTCTTGCCGGCCTGGGCCGGGTTGCCGAGCTGGTCCCACAGGCCGCCAGGATCGGTCAGCCCGAGGAAATCGGGGGTCGAGGACGTGTCCAGCGTGCGCTGCTCGTCGGCGCTGACCGCGACCACGCCGGGTACTTTGGCCATCTGGGCGGCCTGCTTGCCCGTCAGCTTGGCGGAGAACCCGCTGTACGAGTAGACGAAGTTCGCCAGCTTCTCGCCTCCGACCTTCGCCACCGCAGCGTCGTGGCGCGCCGTGAGGTGGCTGACGTAGGCGACGACATCGCGGCTGTTCGGGTTGATCTTCTGGCCCTTCGCAGGCTTGGTCGCCTTGAGGCCGGGGACGCCGCCGGTGTATGCCACGACCGGCGCGTCGGCCATCTGCACGATGTAGACGCCGTTCTCCGAGGCCACCGGGGTGCCGTCAGCCCCCACTTGGACGAGGTTCTCGACGGCGGGCACCGCCGATGGCGCGGGTTCCGCCGCTGCGGCAGGCAGCGACGCCGCGGCCAGTGCGCCGACGGCTACCGCCGACAGCACCGCCATGCTGAACTTGTTGGTCATTTCGCTCCTGCTGGTCGAATCACGCGGGGCACGTCAGTGCCGCGCGACCCGTGCCACGTCGGAACGGATGATGCATCGTACGCGCCCAGCGCTCGACGGCTTGCCGAAACCCGCCGCGAGCCGGCCAACCTGTCCGACGACCACCTGCTCTGCGGCTCTGGGACCGCAACTTGGCGTCGAGTCCTGCCAGGATGATCACTGGGCGTCGGCGAGGGTGCTGCGCAGTTGGTGGGCGCGGGTGAAGAGGGTCCGCCTGAGCCCGAGGGCCACGATCGTGGTGGTCACGGCGACCGAGCCGAGGATCAGGTACATGACGACGAGCTGGACCTGCACGGCCTGAATCGGGCTGGTGCCGGCGAGCAGCAGTCCGACCATGGCGCCGGGGAGGAAGATGATGCCGACGGCCTTGGTCGTCTCGATCTGCGGGATGAGCGCGGTGCGCAGCGCCTCTCGCAGGTAGGGGGATGCGGCCTGCGATGACGGTTGTCCGAGGGCGAGCCGCGCCTCGACCTCCAGCCGCTGATCGGTGAACTCAGCCAGCACGCGGCGGCAGAGCAGCACAGTCGCCGTCATCGTGTTGCCGATCATCAGTCCCGCCAGCGGGACGATGGTGGTGGCGTCGACGGGGAAGACTCGGGCGCCGAACAGGACCCCCAGCGTGACCGCAGCCGCAGCAGTGAACGCCGCGGCGGCCAGCCATCCCACGCGGGGCACGCTCGGGACGCGTCGGTGCACCGTCCAGCCGGCGAAGCCGATCATCACCGCCACCCACAGCCAGGACAGCGCGGTCGGGCGACCGGGTGCCAGGATCGCGGTGAGCACCAACCCCAGCAGGGCCAGTTGCACCAGTGCGCGCAGGGCCGCGCCGACCAGGGAGCGCTCAAGCCCGAGCCCCGCCCGCGCCGACAGGCCCACTGCGAGGGCCACGAGCAGGCCGGACGCGGCGACGCCGAGCAGTTGCACGGGGCCGTCCATCAGTCCTCCCCACGCCGGGCGCCGAGATGATTGGTCGCCGGGTCGGGTGCGCCCTTGCGGAGCAGGGCGGCGACCCCGCCAGCCATGGCCCGCAGTGTGTCCGCCGAGCCGGACGCGATCACCGTCCCGTCGCCCAGCACCACCCCCTGGTCGGCGATCCGGTCGAACTGCGCCAGGTCATGCGTGACCCATAGGACCGGAACCCCGTCTGCTGCGGCATCGCGCGCCAGCGTCTCCAGGTCGCGGGTTGCCGGCTCGTCCAGCGAGGCCGTCGCCTCGTCGGCGACCAGCACCTGCGGCCGCATCAGCAGGGCGCGCCCGAGGCACACCCGCTGGGACTCCCCGCCGGAGAGGGTGGCCGCATCCTGGGTGAGCAGATCGGGGCTCAGGCCGAGGCGGTCGAGGATCTGGAGGTGACGCTCACGGTCCGCCACGCCGCTGGCGGCCAGGTTGTCCGCCACCGTGCCGGGGAAGAGGGTCGGCCGCTGGAAGACCATGCCCACCGCGCGGCGCAACGCCAGGACGTCGAGGTCCAGCACGTTCACCCCGCGGAACCGCACCACCCCCGCCGTCGGGTCCAGCAGCCTGTTGCACAGCCGCGTCAGCGTGGACTTGCCCGAGCCCGAACGGCCGAGGACGACCGTCACCCCGGAGGCGGGCACGGCAAGGTCCAGCGCGTGCAGCACCCTGGCCTCGCCGAAGGCGACCTCGACGCCCTCGAAGCCGAACAGCGGGTGCGAATCGTTTGGTTGCGGCAGGTCAGCCCCCGGTCCGCGCCTCGCACCGGCTCTCACCGGCTCATCCTGGCAGAACACCGGCTTGGCCGGCGGGCGAGCGGTCGCGGCGGTGGGTGGGTCGCAACGACCTGGTCAATGTTGCCGCGTGGGGGTCGATGACTGGATGCAGCACTGCGGACGCGGGCCGGATCTGCACCCGCGTCGGTTGACCCGGTACGGGGGTTGACAGCGCCACGGCGACGGCAATGCTGCACCCGTCGCGGAGGTATGCCCCCGGCGCGGCGGCCCAGGGCCCCCGGTTGGGCTGATTCAGCCCTCGCAGCGGGTGCAGGCCCCAAGCCGGGAGGGGAGGTCAGCCCTGCTGCGGCAGCGGACAGGTGGAGATCCCGAGCACCGAGTACAGCGGGCAGTAGCCGGAGATGGCCGTCAACCCCGCCACACCGGCCACGCCGAACAGGACGATGCCGACAGGGTTGAACACCCCGCCAACGGCCAGTCCCGTGCCGAGTGCCGTGACCGCGATACCGCCGCGGATGGCCCGGTCGAGGTTGCTTTCGTTCTTCGTCATGACGGCTCCTGGGTTCTCGTGTTCCCGATGAGGGTTCACTCCCTGCAGCACAGATACCCCCCAGGGTATTCCTCTGACTGGGTGAGGTGAACCACATCGGGCGGGGGGCCAGCACCTGAACCTCCCGCGGGTATCTCGACGTGAGCGGCATCGACTCCTGCGCGCGCCAGGCGTGCAGAGCGGGCTGAGAGCGACTCCGGGGCGGCGACTGTGCACCCGGTTCGGGGGTTTGCACCCGGGACGGTGGCTGTGAGGGCCTTCGGGGCGGCGACTGTGCACCCGGGACGGGGGCTGTGAGGGCCTCCGGGGCGGCGACTGTGCACCCGGGATGGGGGTTTGCACCCGGGACGGGGGCTGTGAGGGCCTCCGGGGCGGCGACTGTGCACCCGGTTTGGGGGTTTGCACCCGGGACGGTGGCTGTGAGCCCCGATCCGGCCGGTCCCGCCCCCGCGGCGGGTGCAAACCCCCGAATCAGGTGCAGCCCTGCCCCGCATACCGGACGCTCAGCCCCCGAACCGGGTGCAAACCCCCGAACCGGGTGCAGACGCCCCCGGGCGCAGCGGAATGAGGCCGCTCACGTTGCTGGACCCGCAACACACCGGGAGGCAACGGAACCCCGGCGCCCCGCTCGCTTCACCCGCAGCCGCCGGAACTCACCACACTCCCAATTGCGATGACCCAGTTTCTTGCCCCCGACCCTCGTCACCGCCGAGTCGTGGCGGGCCGTCGGGTAGTTGGCGGGTGCACCGACGGTCACCCGCCACCGACGGCGCACCTACCATGGACGCATGTCCTCCGGCCGCCCGCCCGCTCCCGCTCGGGCGCGGCGCGCGATCGGCTTCGGGGCGGCCTCCGGTGCGCTGGCCGCACTGGCCCACGCGGTTGCCGGGGGCAGCCTGCCCAGCGGGTGGCTGCTGCTCGTCGGCGCCGGCCTCGTCGCGGCGGCCAGTGCTGGGCTCTTGGGCCGTGAGGCCACCTGGCCGAGGATCGTCGTGGCGCTGGCGGCGGCCCAGGGCGCACTGCACGTCTGGCTGGCCGCTCTCGGGCCACACCATCAGGGCGCCCACGCCGGCGACGGCTCCGAGTCCGGAGCGGGGATGCTCCTGGCCCACGCCGTAGCGACCGCAGCGGCGGCGACTTGGCTGCGCTATGCGGAGCAGCGGATCTGGAGCGCCGCGCGATCGGCGTGGATCCGGGTCCTGCTGGCACGCCGCCGGTGGCTGCCCGACCCGCCAGTCCTGCGCCGGGCAGCACCGGCGCGGCCCGACGCCCAGCCGGTCCGCGACCTCATCTCGATCCATGTCCGCGCGGCCCTCGGCGTGCGCGGCCCACCGCTCCTGGTCGGTCCCTAGCATCCGATCCATCCAGGAGAGACCCATGCCCCAACTGGCAGGTGGTCGCCGTGCCGCGCTCGCCGCGGTCGCCGTCGCCGGGCTCATCGTGCTCGCCGGCTGCGGTCGCGACTATGCCGATAGCACGACGGCCGCGACCGATGCCCCCGTCACGATTGAGCAGCCGACCGGCGCCGGGCCGTACCACGGCGTCGAACTGCAGCAGCCGATCGGCAAGCCCGATGTGACGCTGCAGGACACCGATGGCGCCCCGTTCAACCTTGCTCGCGATACCGCTGGCGAGGTGGTCCTGGTCTACGCCGGCTACACCCACTGCCCGGACGTGTGCCCCACGACGGTGGCGGACATTGCGGCCGCGCTGCGCGGACTGCCGGACGACCAGCGCGACCGGGTGTCGGTGGTGATGTTCTCCACCGATCCGCAGCGGGATACGCCGCAGCGGACCCGCGCCTTCCTCGACCAGTTCGACCCGAGCTTCATCGGCGTGCTCGGCGAGGAGTCGGCGCTGATCGGTGCGATCAATGCCATGGGCATCGACGTGCAGCCTCCGGAGGAGGCGGACAACGGCGACATCCTGGTCGAGCACGGGGCGCAAGTGCTGGCATTCGCGCCTCCCAGCGATGAGGCCGGACTGCTGTGGACCAGTGGCACCACCGTCACCGAGTACCGCGAAGACCTGCAGATCCTGCTCGCCGCCACCCTTTGAGGCGGCCAGCACCATCCGGCCATCGGCCGAGAAACGGACCAACCATGCACACCACCATGCACACCACCATGCGGCGGCTCATGCCCGCCGTAGCACTGACGACTGCGCTCAGCCTCTCGCTGGCAGCCTGCGGATCCGACGACAGCGACGTCGCTGCCGATCCGTCACCCACGGCCGCTGGGGCCATGGCCACCCTGCCCGAAGGAGCTTCGGCGAGCGTCGGGGATTTCTCGCTGACCGGATTCTGGGTCAAGGAGTCCTCCCTGGACCTGTCGGCCGGATTCGGCACGATCGCCAACGACAGCGCCGAGGACGACGCCCTGGTCGGCGCCAGCGCCCCCGGCGTGCCGATGATCGAGATGCACGAGACGGTTGAAGGCGTCATGCAGCAGGTCGAGTCCTTCCCGATCGCGGCCGGCGGGTCGCTCACGCTGGCCCCCGGCGGCAATCACCTGATGCTCATGGGGCTGACCGAGCGGCTGGCGGTGGGGGAGACCCTCGACATCACGCTGTCGTTCGCATCCGGGCAGACGGCCACGATCACCGCACCGGTCGAGCCGTTCAGCACCAGCGACGGACACGACCAGATGTGACCCGGTGTGCCGGGTGCGGGAGCGGTCCGCACCCGGCGCACGCGGTCGAAGGAGGTCGCCATGGGCAGCAGCGAGCGGAACGCACCCGCATCCGATGAGCCCGCCCGCGGCGTGCAGCGGCGCGCGTTCCTCGGGCTGCTGGGAGCCGGAGCCGCCGGGCTCGCGGTCGGCGCCGGTGGTGCGGTCGCCGTCCAGGCCGCCCAGTCCGGCAGCGACTCCGGCGACGACGCCGTCGGATCGGCCACGGTGGCCTTCTACGGCGAACATCAGGCTGGCATCGCCACGCCGGCACAGGCACGGGCCGAACTCGTCGCCTTCGATCTGGTGCCCGGCGTCGGTCTGGCGGAGGTCCGCGATCTCATGCGCCGCCTCACGCCGTTGGCCGCGGCGCTGGCCGCCGGGACCGAGCACCCCGACGACCCCGTCCCGCAACTGGCGGCCCATCCCGCCTCGCTGACCGTGACGGTCGGATTCGGGCCGGCGCTGTTCGACATCATCGGCCGGCCCGATCAGCGCCCGGCGGGGGTCTCGGTGTACCCGCCCTTCAACAAGGACGCCCTCGACCCCGCATACAGCGGCGGCGATCTGCTGATCCAGGCCTGCTCCGACGACGCCGTGGCGGCCAGCCATGCCGTGGACGCGCTGACCGCCGCTGCGGCCGGGACCGCCGTGCCGCGATGGCGCCAGGCCGGGTTCCAGCGGACCCCGGGGGTCGCGCCGGGCCAGACAGCGCGCAACCTCATGGGACAGAAGGACGGCACCGCCAACGATGCCCCGGACAGCGAGCGGTTCGCCGCGACGGTCTGGGCAGCGGGACCGGAGTACCCCGACTGGTACGCGGGCGGGACGACCCTGGTGCTGCGCCGCATCCGGATGGACCTGCAGTCCTGGGCGGCGGCGGACACGCGAACCCGGGAGCGCGTGGTCGGCCGCCACCTCGACACCGGCGCCCCGCTCGGCGAGACCGACGAGTTCGCGCCGGTCCCGCTCAACGCCCAGACCGCCGAGGGGCGACTGCAGATCCCCAGCAGCGCCCATGTGCGCATCGCCCACCCCGACACCAACAGCGGGGCGCGGATGGTACGGCGCGGCTACAACTACAGCGACGCGGGGGAGTCGGGGCTGCTGTTCATCGCCCTGCAGGCCGACGCCACGCGCGGCTTCATCCCCGTGATGTCGCGGATGGCGTCCGGCGACGACCTCAATCGGTTCGTCACGCATGTCGGCTCGGCGGTCTTCGCCCTGCCCCCGGGGGTGCGCGAAGGCGGCTACTGGGGCGAGGGGCTGCTGGCCTGACGATCCGCTGGCAGGTATCGCACCGGGGGTGTGGTTGGGCCCCGGTGTGAGTGGGTGCAGGTGGGTGGAGGTGGGTGGAGCCGCGATCGGGTTGCCGGGTGCCGAGGCCGCGTTCCTAGCCCGCTGGTGCGGCGGCAGGCCGGTGCGGCGATCGGCACCCCGGGGCAGTTGTAGCGCGTCGTGTTCGGGTCGTCGCTGGCACCGGGGGGCCGAAACGCGGGGGCTTGTGGGCAGGCCTGCACCCGCTTCGGGGGTTTGCACCTGCCGTGGGGGCGGAATGTCCGGTTTCCGGTGGGCTCTGCACCCGCTTCGGGGGTTTGCACCTGCCGTGGGGGCGGAATCGACCGGATCCGGGCCGTCAGCCCCCGCACCGGGTGCAAACCCCCGCGCCGGGTGCACAGTCGCCGCCCCGGAGGGGCCGTCAGCCCCCGCGCCGGGTGCAAACCCCCGCGCCGGGTGCACAGTCGCCGCCCCGGAGGGGCCGTCGGCCCGCACCGGGTGCAAACCCCCGCGCCGGGTGCACAGTCGCCGTGGCCCCGGAGGGGCCGTCGGCCTCCCGAAGGACCTGCGAACCCGCACTTGGGCGGTGCCCGCGCGCGATCGCGGAGCGAATCGACATACCCGGGACTGCGATGAACGGTCGGCTAGCGGGTATCGACCACGGTGAAGGCCTCGGCCAGTCGTCCCTCGGGCAGGCCGCGGTGCCGCGCAGTGGCTTCGCCCCACGCCCGCACCTGCCCGGCGAGATCCTCCAGGTGCGAGACCTGGGACTCATGCGCGCGCAGGGCCGCCAGCTTGGCCTCGAACACGTCGGTGATGTCGACGGCGTACTCCGGCGCCTCCCGCCCCATCACCCACACCTGGGTCACGCTCCACTCCTGCAGTCCCTCGTCAGCCAGCAGCGACGGGTGGGCGAACGGGTTGCGGGCGTCGGGGTAGACGGCCTGCAGGGCCGCTTCGCCAGCGGCCATGTGATCCGGGTGCGAGGCGTAGATGCGGCGGTAGTTGCGGTCCGGCGATTGGGTGATCACCAACTGCGGGCGGACCTCACGGATCACCCGGGAGATGTCGCGGCGCAGCTCGTGGGTGACCGTCAACTGGCCGTCCCGGTAGCCCAGGAAGCGCACATCCGCGACGCCGAGGGCCGCAGCGGCGGCACGCTGCTCGGCCCGGCGGATGCCCGGGATTTCCTCCCGCGGCACGCTCGGGTCGAATCCGCCGGCGTCCCCGTCGGTCACGACGCAGTACGACACCTCGGCGCCGCGGCCGACCAGCGACGCCACGGTCCCGCCGGCGCCGAAATCGACATCGTCGGGGTGCGCGGTCACCACCAGGACCCGTGACGGCTCGGTCAGGATGTCCATGGCGCCATCATGCCGGACCGGGGCGGCCAGCGGACCGGTGCGGGTCGTTTGGACCGCTGGCGGCCGGCGGACCTGGCCGGGCATCATGCCGGACCGGGCGGCCAGCGGACCTGGCTGGCGCCATCATGCCGGACGCGCGCGGCCAGCGGACCGGTGCGGGTCCGGCTCAGGCGTACAGCAGTGCGAACTGCCACACTTCGTGCGCCCCGATCACGATGAGCAGCCAGCCGAAGGATCGCTTCAGCGTGCGCGAGGGGACGCGGCGGGAGAGCACGGCGCCGATCAGGGCGCCGCAGATGGCCGCACCGGCGAGCAGGCCGGTGTCCGGCCAGGCCAGGTAGTCCGGTCCGCGGGCGACGAGCGCCACCACGGAGTTCATCACGATGACCAGCAGGCCCGTGGCGGTCGCCCGGCGCACCGGCAGCCCGGCGCCCCACATCAGTGCGGGCACGGCGACGAAGCCGCCGCCGACGCCGAAGAAGCCGGTCACCAGGCCGACGATCGAGGCGCTGACGAGGGTGCGGACCGACAGCCAGCGCACTGCGCGGGGCATCCGCGGCCTCCGGCTCGTCGACCGCTGACGGCCGCTCCGCGCCGAGATCCTACGGGCCCCAGGACCTGCTGGCCGGGGAGGTGCCACGGGTGCATCGGCGCCCCCAGCAGCCGCCGAGCCGGCGGGCGCGGTCAGTGCCCGCTCCGGTGGCGCCCCCGCAACGGCATTTCCGGCGGCATCCGCCGGGATCCGGTGGCGCATCCGGGTGACAGTTGCTGTCATCGGCGTCCCGCAGCATGCCGGAGGCGGCCAGGAAGATCAGTGCGATCAGGCCGGCGATCTGCAGGCGGTCGTCGGCCACGATGGCCAGGCGCGCGCCGAGCACCGAGCCCAGCGGTGCCCAGCGCTCCGAAGAGCAGGCCCACCCGCCACGCCACCCGGCCGGCGATGGCGTGCGGGATCAGCCCGGCGGTCGCCCCGATCGCCACG
This sequence comes from uncultured Actinomycetota bacterium, assembly GCA_963706835.1. Taxonomy (GTDB): domain Bacteria; phylum Actinomycetota; class Actinomycetes; order S36-B12; genus CAVXYG01. The sequence goes on along the minus strand of CAVPOB010000040.1, from coordinate 304,108 downwards.
ACCAGCAACGAGGTCGTGCTCGCCTCGTCCACCGGCATCCCGAGGATGTGTACGAAGGCGGGGATCGCCAGGATGCCCCCGCCGCCGCCCAGCAGTCCCAGCACCGAGCCCAGCGCCAGCCCGACGACCAGGGCGATGGCGATCTCGGCGGGCGACATGGAGCGGGTGTCAGCGCGGCGGCGCTAGACGACGCGGCCGGGCCGGTTGTTGCGGTCCACGACCGCCCCGCCGGACCGGGCCCAGGAGTGCATGCCGCCGGAGTAGTTGAAGGCGTTGAAGCCCATGCTCCCGCAGCGCCGTGGTCGCCTGCCGCGACCGGTTGCCGGACCGGCAGATCACCACCACGGTGGCCTTCGCCGGCAGCCTGCGGCCGGCCTCGGCGATCCGGCCGAGCGGCAGGTGCTTGGCCGTCGGCGCGTGGCCGGCGTTCCACTCCTGCTTCTCGCGCACGTCGAGCAGCACTGCGCCGTCATCGAGCAGTCGCACCGCCTCCTCGCCGTGCACGCTGGGGACCCGAAGGGAACTGAACAGACTCACCTGTGCTCCTAGTCGCTGTACGTCTCGCCGATACGGTGCTCGGCGCCATGGTCGAACTCCACCGGCAGTCCGGCGCGGCCGGCCGCCGCGAAGTCGTCGTCGATGTGCACCACGGGGATGCCTGCCCGGTCCAGCAGCGATGCTGCCACCGCCGCCCGGAAACCGCTGCCGCAGTAGACCCAGACCCGCGGGTCCGCCCCGGCGTGCTCGGCGGCCCGCGACCACGCGGCGACCTCGCCGATCCGGTCGGGCAGTTCGTGCAGCGGGATGTGGCGGCTGTTGGCCAGGTGGCCGTCGCTCCACTCCTGCCCCCGCCGGGCGTCGAGCAGGACGCAGCTGGGCGCCGTGCGAGCGCTGGTGGGCCACCTCGCCGAAGCCGACGACGTCGTAGGAGCTGATGTCGTGCTCGGTCGCGGGCCCAGGACTGCGGAGAACCCGTGTTGTGGGCGGCGGGCCGGTCGATCCCGACGCGGACCAGCTCGCGCTGCATCGCGGTGATCTCCTGCTCCGTGCTGGCGAGCAGGGTGATCGGAGTGCCCCACGGGATCAGCCAGGCCAGGTAGGTCACGGCGTTGCCCTCGCCCTCGAAGGACAAGGCGCCGCGCAGGTGGCCCGCGGCGAAGACGCGGCGGTTGCGCAGGTCGACGATCCACTCGCCGGCATCGATGCGGCGGCGCAGTTCGTCCGGATCGGCCCGATCGGGCAGCGACAGGTCGATCGGGGCCGGGCCGTCCTGGTTGGCCGGGCCCATGTGGGCGTAGTAGGCCGGGTAGGCGTCCAGTCCGGCGATCAGCTCGGCGACGAACTCCTCCTCCGGCAGCAGCGACGCCGGGTTCCACATCGCCTGCTCGGCGATCGTGGAGGCCAGTCCGGAGGTGGCCGTGGCGCGAGCAGAAGGAGCCGAAGCCGTGCGTCGGGAAGACCGCCGGCGTGCCCGGCGACCTCCGAGGTCAGCCGGCGCACCGAGTGCCACTGGGCGTGCGCGAGCTCCTGGGTCATGTGCGGGCCGATGAGGTCGGGCCGGCCCACGGAGCCGTACAGCAGTGATCCGCCGGTGAACGCGGCGGCGTCGATGCCCTCGATCGCCACGACGTAGGACAGGTGCTGCGGCGTGTGGCCGGGGGTGTGCAGCGCCCGCCACGCCATCGGCCCGGAGGCGAAGGCGTCCCCGTCGCGCAGTTGCAGCGCCTCGTAGCGCAGCTCGTACCCGGCGGGCACGACGTAGGTCGCCCCGAGATCGCGGGCCAGCTGCAGGCCGCCGGTGACGTAGTCGTTGTGGATGTGGGTCTCGAGCACGTGCGTGACGCGTCAGGCCGTGGCGATCCAGGACCTCGGTGACCCGGTCGATGTCGCGCTGCGGATCGATGACGACCGCCCAGCCGTCGAGGTGGACGACGTAGGACCGGTCGCCCAGGTTCGGGGTCTCGATGATCTCGATCGCGGGGTGAGCGCGTGGGCGTGACCGCGTCGGCGTGGGGGTGGGTCGTCGAGGTCATGCCGTCACCGCCTGTTCCATCGGGAAGCCGGCCATCCGCCAGCTGCCCATGCCGCCGTGGACGTTGATGACGCGCACGCCGCGCTGCTGCAGGAACGCCGCGACCTGCCAGGAGCGGGAGCCGCTCTCGCAGATGACGTACACGTCGCCGCCGCTGGGGATCTCATCGAGGCGCACCGGGATGGTGTGCATCGGCATGTGGATCGCGCCGGGCACGTGGCCGGCCTGGAACTCGAAGAATTCGCGGACATCGATCAGGGTGGCCCGGCCCTCGTCCAGCGCGGCCTTGAGGTCCGGCACAGCGGCGTGCTCGATCATGCGTGCTCCCAACGTCGGTGCCCCCAATATACCCCCAGGGGTATATCTCCATGCAACCCGAGACGCGCCGCAGCGGCGGCCGATCCGTGATCGACCGCCGCTGCGGCAGGGGTTGCGTGCCGCCGCCGCCTACTCCTCAGGGGCCCCGAGTGCGTCGAACTCGGCCACCGACTCCGCGAGGCACTCCACCATCACGTCGGCGTCGTACACCGCGGCGGTGTCGATGTTGATGCCCAGCTGTGCCACGCCGTTGTACGTCATCAGCGGCGATGTTCAGCGCGGCGCCGCCCTTGGGGGCGAAGGGGACCAGCGCCTCGCACCTTCGAGCCCGCGAAGTACACCGGGATCGGGGGACCAGGCACGTTGGTGGCCGCCACGTCGGTGCCCTTCATCATGCCGCCGGCCAGCGCGGTCGTCGCCGGGCGCGGCAGCGAGGTGAGCAGGCGGAAGATCGGCTCGCTGATCTCCAGCGCCGGCTCGGTGCGTGCCTGCTTCAGCAGCGGGTGCAGCGCCTGGATCCGTTCGGCGGGATCGCTGGGCCCCAGCGGCAGCGGGAAGCGGGCCGGGACCCACCGGTTGCCGCTGACGGGCGCGTCGCTCTTGGCCCGCAGGTTCACCGGCATGTTCACCCGGACCACCGGGGCATCCTCCAGCGAGACACCGTGCCGCGCGTGGTAGCGGGCCAGCCCGCCGGAGACCAGGGCCATGAAGGCGTCGTTGAACGTGCCGCCATTGCGCTTGCCCGCCCGCTTGAGGTTGTCCAGGGGCAGGGTCAGGATGGCGAAGTGCAGGCCGAGCGAGCGGCCGCGCATCACCGGACTGAGCGGGTTGGACGCCGGCGCCAGCAGCCGGGCCGCCGAGGTGGTGAAATCGACGCCGCCCTTCGCGGTGCCCACCGGGTCCGACACGGCCCCGCTCACCAGTCCGGTGCCCTTGCTCACCACCGACTTGGCCTGGTCGGCCAGGCGGCGCCCCTGCCACTCGGCGCCCTCGCGACAGCCGCTCGATGATGTCGGCGTCCTCCTCGTCCTCCGGCTCCGGCGGCAGTTCCTCCTCCGGCCGGGCCGAGGGGTCATCGCTGAGGTCGAACAGGCTCGCGGCCATCGCCATGCCGCCCACGCCGTCGGTGATGGCGTGGTGGATCTTCATGATGAGGGCCGCGCGGCCGTCCTCCATGCCCTCCACGACGAAGCACTCCCACAGCGGTCGCGCCCGGTCGAAGTCCTGCTCCGCAAGATGCTCGGCAACACCGAGGACCGCCTGCTCGTCGCGCTCGGCCCGGAGCGCGCCGGAACTGCAAGTGGTAGTCGAGGTCGAAATCGGTGTTCTCCCAGCGCGGGGGCACGAGGGAGACCGGGTTGCCGACGACCCGGCGCCGCAGCGCAGGCACCCGCAAGGTCATCTCCTCGATCCGCCCCTTGACGACCTTCCGGTCGGGCTTCTTCTCCATGAACATCACCAGTGTGATCACGGAGCGCAGGAGAGGATCGGTCTCCACCCCCCACATGACGGCGTCGAACACGCCCATGCGACTGTCGATCTTGGTTGGCATCGCGCACCTCCTGCGCGAAATCTAGTATGGATCGGCCACGGTTGGGCGGTGGTCGATCGATCCGCCGCGTTCCGATTTTCGTTCCTGGCAGCGCTGCCCTCGGCCCCGTTGTCGGAGCCTCCGGTTCGCCCCGGGTGAGCATGCGCGTGAAACTCTTGGACGAATCGGGGATAGAGTCGGCGCTGGTGGGTAGGACCGGAGCAGTCGGGGCCTGCGGACGGGCCCCGCAGGACGAAGAAGGTGACCTATGAAGAAAGCACTGCTGATCATGGCAGCCTCTGCCGGCGCAGTTGCCGGGGTCGCGCTGCTGCGCCGCCGGGGCTCGACCGCGCCGGAGGATGTCTCCACGACCGCCAACGTCTGGGCCGCCGCGGTCGCAGAGGCCGCGGAGAAGGCCGCAGATCGGGTCGGCCATGCCGCCCAGTCGGCCGCTGCGAAGACCGACGCGGCCGCGCAGAAGGTGTCCGACGCCGCTGCTGCACTGCCCGCCGAACGGGCAGCCTCACGGGTCTCGGGGGCAGCCGCCAACGTCGGTGTCGCCGTTGCCAATGCGGCAGATGCCACCGAGCAGCGCGTCGACGATGTCGCGCGGGCCACGAGCAAGACCGCCGCGGAGGCGGCCGCGACCGCTAGCCGGGCCGCCGCCGCCTCGGCTGAGGAACTGCGCGAGCAGGAATAGCCCGAGCACGTCGTCATCGCCGGTCGGCCGTCCTGGTCCGACCGGCGGCTACGCGTTGCCGCGCTGGGCCGGGGTTGGTCTCGGCGCAGCCTCATCGACGGCCGCGATCGGCAGTCGCAGCGTGAAGACGCAGCCGTTGCCCTCATTGCGGACCGATGCCGTACCGCCGTGCTGCTGGACCGCCAGGCGCACGATCGCCAGGCCCAGTCCGAAGCCGGCATGCTCGCCGGGGCTGCGGGCCACGTCCCCGCGCCAGCCCGGCTCGAAGACGTGCGGCAGCGCCGCTGCGGGAATACCCCCGCACGAGTCCGCCACTGCCAACTCCGCCCAGCCGCCTTCTCGGGTGCAGGTGAGTCGCACCGTCCCGCCGCGCGGGGTGTGGCGCAGGGCGTTGTCCAACAAGTTGTGCACGGCCCGATGCAGGTCGGTGGGGTCGACTTCGATCACCGCCGTCGAATCCGCCGAGCCGACCAGGGCGATGTCGCCGGCGCGCGCCGACGGGCCGGCACTGGCCAAGGCATCGGAGGCAACATCTGCCAAGTCGATTCGCTGCCGACGCACGGCCGAGCGGGGACCGGTCAGGCGGGACAGGGCGAACAGGTCATCGACCAGCAGCGCCAGCGCATCGACTTCCTGACCGAGCTGCCGGGCGTACCGGGCGGGGTCGGGCGCCACTCCGTCGCTGAGCGCCTCGGTGATCACCTTCATGCGCGCCAGCGGCGTGCGCAGATCGTGCGACATCCAGCTGAAGAGCTCGCGCCGCTTCGCCTCGACCTCGGCATCCCGCTGGCGCTGGGCCTCCGCGGCTGCGTGCCGCTCCTCCGCGCGGCGCACCTCCCGCGCCAGGGTGAGTCCGAACACCACCGCGATCGTTGCCGTCACGGCGAGGACGGCGGCCATGATGGCGACCTCTTGCGAGCCCAGCACCATAGCTTGCGCACTCACCAGCACGCCCGCTCCCACCGTCGCCACGAGGAAGATCGGTGCCAGCCAACTGGCCGCGACCCGGTTGCGGCGGGCGATGCGCTGCACGAGGACGACGCTGAACAAGCCGACCAGGAACGCCAGACCGGCGGCGAGCCCGACCGCTCCGATCCCGGTCCTGGTCTGCTCCGACATGGCGTGCAGGGCCATGGCCGGCAGCGTGGCGAGCCCGGTCATGACTGGCCGTCCCAGCGGTAGCCCACGCCCCACACGGTCGCGATCCGGTGCGGTTGGGCCGGGTCCGCTTCGATCTTCTCGCGCAATCTGCGGACATGGACCGTCACCGTGGACTGGTCGCCGAAGTCCCAGCCCCATACCTGCGACAGCAGCTGTTCGCGGCTGAAGGCCACGCCGGGGTGGGTGAGGAAGTGGACCAACAGTTCGTACTCCCTGGTCGTCAGCACGACCTCGGCTCCGTCCAGCTCGGCGGTCCGTGCCCGCGGCCGCACGACCAGAGTGCCGTCGATGAGCAGTTCCGGCTGCGCGTCCTGCGGCGGTTCGTCCGACCCGGTGGCGCGGCGCAGCACCGATTGCACGCGCAGCACGAGTTCCCGCGGGCTGAACGGCTTGACCAGGTAGTCGTCGGCCCCGGCCTCCAGCCCGGCGATCCGGTCGTCCTCCTCACCACGCGCCGTGACCATGACGATCGGCACCCGCGGCCGGCGCAGGCGAACCTGCCGGCAGACCTCCAGCCCGTCGATGCCGGGCATCATGAGGTCCAGCACGATGAGGTCCGGGTTGTGCGCGGTGTCCAGCTCCAGGGCGCCGGTCCCGTCGGCCGCGACGAGCGGCGAGAAGCCGGCCTGTGCCAGGTACGCAGCCACGACTTCGGTCACGGTCGGGTCGTCGTCGACGACGAGGACGGAAGCGGCCACGCTCCCAGGATGCCCCCGCGGCCTCGTCGAGGGGAGTGGGAGCGGTGCCGCGCACCGGCCGGTAAGGGGATCGTAAGCACCGTGAGTTGGCCGGCCAGCGCCGCACGACGTTTCATGGAAGCAGTGAGACGAATCCCTGCGAGGAAGGACGTGCCGTGCAACGACTCCGATTGACGGCTGCGACTGCGGCCGGGCTGGTGGCAGTGCTCGCGCTCGCCGGATGCGCCGGCGCCGAGGAGCCGACGCGACGCCGGCAGCGCAGGCGGAGCAGTCCGCCACCCGACCCCGGCCACCGAGCCGGAGGCGTCTGCGGTGGCGACGCCCGCCGACGCTGAACCGTCTGCGGCCGAAGCGGCGGGCGGATACGTCACCTATAGCGACTACAGCAACGACCCCGGGCAGTACGCCGGGGCGGACGTGGTGCTGTTCTTCAACGCCGACTGGTGCCCGACGTGCCGGTCGCCGACGCCAACTTCAGCCAGGAGGCCTTCCCGGCCGGTCTGACGGTGGTCAGCGTGGACTTCGACGACAACACCGCAGCTGCGCCAGCAGTACGGCGTGACCGTCCAGCACACCTTCGTCCAGGTGGACCAGGCCGGCAACGAGGTGACCAAGTGGACCGGCTCCAACACGGTCGACCAGGTCGCCGACCAGGTCGTCTGAGGCACCCATGCTCGCACTGCTCGGAGCGTTCGTCGCCGGCATCCTGACCACGTTGGCGCCGTGCGTGCTGCCGCTGCTGCCGGTGATCGTCGGCAGTTCGGTCGCCGGCCCGGCCGGCGCGGCGCCGACGGGCCCGGGCGGCGGCCCAGGAGGCGGCGGGACGGCAACAGCGACCCGGGTTCGCGCGGCCGGACGGCGGCGCGCGCTGATCATCACCGGATCGCTCGGCGTGTCCATCCTGGTGTTCACGCTGGCGCTGAAGGCCACGACCGCGCTCATCGGGATCCCGCCGGAGGTCTGGCAGTGGGTCTCTGGCGGGCTGCTGATCGGCCTGGGCCTGGTCGCGCTGTTCCCGGGGCTGTGGGAGCGCATCGCGATGGCGCTGCAGCTGCAGTCCCGCTCCGCCGCTGGCCTGAACGCGGCCCGCAGTCGCGAGGGGGTGAGCGGCCAAGTCCTGACCGGAGCTGCTCTTGGGCCGGTCTTCACCTCCTGCAGCCCGCTGTACGGCTACGTCATCGTGACCGTGCTGCCGGCCGATTTCGGCTACGGACTGCTGCTGCTCATCGCCTACGTCATCGGCCTGTCCGGAACGCTGCTGGTGATCGCGCTGCTCGGGCCAGCGGGCCGTCGCCGGGGCGCGCTGGGCCGCCGACCCCCACGGCTGGTTCCGCCGCGGTCTGGGCGCGGTGTTCGTCCTCATCGGCGTGCTGGTCATCACCGGCGGGATGCGCGAGCTGGAAGCCTGGATCCTCCAGAACAGCCCCATCCAGCCGTGGAACCTCGACCAGGGCTTCATCCCGGAGTAGGGCCAACGGACCCATCGGCCGCGGGTTACGGTTTCCGGTGTGAGCGATGGCTTCCCGGATCGTCTGCAACTGCCCGATGGCGCCCGATACAGCGAGCGCTATCCCATGGCGATGGCCTTCGCCGCGCTGCAGCACGCCGCCCAAGAACGCAAGGACCAGTGGCGCACCCCCTACATCGCCCACCCCGTCGCCGTGTCGATCCTGGTCTGGCGGCACGTGGATCCGCAAGGGCAGCACCGCCAGGATCTGCCGGAGGATCTCGCCATCGCCGCACTGCTGCACGATGTCGCCGAGGACGCCGGCGGTCAGCAGGCACTGCTGGAGATCGGCGCGCTGTTCGGGGAGCGGGTCGCCGAGATCGTGGACCGCTGCTCCGACGAGCTGCCGCCGTCCGGCCGCGAGCGGGCGCCGTGGCGGCAGCGCAAGGAGCGCTACGTCGCCGCGATCGCGCGATTGGCCGATCCGCAGTCACCGGTCGCTGATCCCGGCTCCTGCCTCGTCATCGCCTGCGACAAGCTGCACAACCTCAGCGAGACGGCCGCCGAGTACGCCGAAGCGGGGGAGACCGCTCTGCAGCGGCGCAGCGGAGGTTCCGGACGGTACGCGGTGGTACTACCGATCCCTGCGCGATGCGGTGGCGCAGGGGGTGCCGCCGCAACTGCTCGCCGACATCGACCGGCACCTGTCGGCCATCGGCGGGTGATGCCGGTGTGACCAGTTCGCGAACCACCGTGCTGCATGTCGTATCGCCGGACAGCGACGCGCTGATCGGGGCAGTCACCGTGGCCGGGCGGATCGCCGACGTGGCCGAGGAGCGCGGTGTGCGGCTGGAGGTCTTCGTCTTCGCAGGCGCGCAGCGGGCGTTGAGCGACCCGGAGCGCCGCACGTTCAACGCCGGCATCGATGCCCTGGTGCAGCGCGGCGATCCCGGTATCGGCCTGCGGCAACTTCGCGCGCAAGCTCGGTGCCGTCGATGCGCTGCTGGCCCGCGGCATCACGCTGGAACCGGCCCGGGATGCGATGATCCGTTTCACCCTGGCGCGGGCGACGGTCATCACGCTGTAGCGGGCGGCCACGACGGCTCGGCGATCGCCGCCGCGATCAGGTCCGCCAAGTCCGTGGGGTAGATCGTCTCGGCGCTGCGGTCGAGCAGGGACCTCGGCCACCAGCGCCACCCCAGCAGCACCCGCTGCTCCAGCTCGGACAGCGCCTGCGGCGTCGGCCGGAAGGCGGGGACCGCAGCGGCGTAGTACTCGGTCTGCTGAACCAGCCAGTGATCGTCGAACGGGAACTCGTACCGACGGTGCGCCAGCGGCCCGATGAAGCGGTCCGGCACGAAGCCGAGCTCCTCCCAGCACTCCCGCCGCAGCGCGGTGCCGGGGTCCTCGGCGGCATGCCGGCCACCGCCTGGGGTGAACCACCACGCGGCAGACTGTGGCGCCGCCGGATCCCGGCCGCGCAGCAGGAGCACCCGCTGCGCCGGATCGAGCAGGATCGCCCGGACCGCGGATCGCTCGCGGCGCGGCAGGTGGGCCGACTGCACGCCCCCACCTTATTCCGGCTTGTCGCAATCCAGCGCGTACTGCTTGGCCGGTGGCCGCGGGTGGGCGGCTTGCGCGGGGACGGGGGTTTCGCGGGTCATCCGGCGGGGACGGAACCGCGGTTCCTGCGGGTGTCGTCGCCCGGTGCGGAGCTGAGAGTTGAGTTGCGGACACCCCCCGGTGGCGCGACTGTGCACCGGTTGCGGGGTTTGCGCCCAGGGCGGGGCTTGACGCACCCCCCGTGGAGCCAAGGTGCACCCGTTGCGGGGGTTTGCACCCGTTGCGGGGGCTGGAAGCGACTCAGGGGCGGCAACTGTGCACCCGGCGTGGGGGTTTGCACCCGGTGCGGTGGCTGTGAGCCTCGATCCGGCTGGTTCCGCCCCCGCAGCGGGTGCAGACCCCCGAACCGGGTGCAGACCTGGCCCCGATCCGGCTGGTTCCGCCCCCGCAGCGGGTGCAGACCCCGAACCGGGTGCAGGCGTCCCCCGGCGCAGGGGGCCGGGACCGTCCACGCCACTGGACCCGCCAGAAAACCGGGACGCGACCACGGGGTCAACCCCAGACTGTGCACCGGTTGCGGGGTTTGCGCCCAGGCGGGGCTTGAGGGCACCCCCCGTGGAGCCAAGGTGCACCCGTTGCGGGGGTTTGCACCCGTTGCGGGGGCTGGAAGCGACTCAGGGGCGGCAACTGTGCACCCGGCGTGGGGGTTTGCACCCGGTGCGGTGGCTGTGAGCCCCGATCCGGCTGGTTCCGCCCCCGCGGCGGGTGCAAACCCCCGAACCGGGTGCAGACCTGGCCCCGATCCGGCTGGTTCCGCCCCCGCAGCGGGTGCAGACCCCCGAACCGGGTGCAGGCGTCCCCCGGCGCAGGGGGCCGGGACCGTCCACGCCACTGGACCCGCCAGAAAACCGGGACGCGACCCAAACCCCAGACGTCCAGCTCACTCCACCCGCACGCGTCGTAGCCGCCACACTCCCGATTGCCCTGACCCGCAACCGCGCCCCCCACCGCAGCGCTGCCGCACTAGGCTGGGGCCATGTCCGAGGACAGCGCGGTCGATCCAGAGCGCGCCAGTCTGGAAACCGCCCTGCAGACGGCTCTGGAAGCGGGGGTCCGCACGCAGATGTCCGGCGGCTATACCAGCCGTGTGTACGACACCATGCATGCCGTGGCCACGGCGATGGGCGCCGAGCGGGTGGACAGCAGCGTCACATCGGTCGTGGTCGGGCTGACCGTGCATCGTGGCGGGTGGAGCCGCACCGCCTTTCAGCGCACCCCCCGCATCGGTATCGACTTCTCCGAACTCTCGGCGCTGTCGCAGCTGACCCGCGACGCCCCGGAGTTGTCCCCGAGCGGGATCCGGGAGCGCCTCGACGCCATCGAGACCACCGAGCGCCGCTACCCGCAGGCGCTGGTCCTGGCCATGCTCGGCGTCGCCTGCGGCGGTCTGGCCGCGCTGTTCGGCGCCGACGTCTCCGGCATTCTCGCGGCGACCCTGGGCGGTTGGGTCGGGGCGGGCGTGCGCCACAAGATGGCCGGCTGGAAGTATCAGCCCTTCATCTTCTGCCTGGCCGCGGCATTCGTCAGCACCAGCATCGTCGCGGCGCTGGGCTCGGTGACCGCGACGCCCAATCCGGCGCTGGCTGCCTGCGTGCTCTACCTGGTGCCGGGGGTGCCGCTGCTGAACGGCACAGCAGACCTCATCGGCGGCCACTACCTCAACGGCGTGGTGCGCCTGACGATGTCCCTGGTGATCGTGCTGGCCAGCGGCCTCGGCGTGGCGCTGTCGCTGGGCCTGTGGGGGACGTGGTGATGGCCGACTTCTGGCTCTCGCTGTGGGCGGCACCGGCAGCCCTGGGCTTCGCGCTGTTCTTCAACGTGCGCCGACGCACCCTCGTCCCGATCGCGCTGCTCGCCGTCGCCGCTCACCTGGCCCGCTCCGGTATGGAGGAGATCGGGCTGAGCCTGGCGGCCGCATCCCTGGTGGCCGCCTTCCTGGTCGGGGCCGGTGCCTACCTGCTGGGCCCGGCCACCGGAGAGGCCTCGCCGGTCTATGCTTTCGCGCCGGTCATCCCGCTGATCCCGGGCGCGCTGATGTTCGACGGGTTGGGTGCCGTCGGGGAGCTCGTCGCGGCCAGCGGCGACGATGCGCAGTCGACGGTGCTCCTGGCTCGGGCGCTGGACGATCTGTTGACCGCGGGGGCCGTTGTGCTGTCACTGGCGCTGGGGACGACGGCGCCCGGGCTGTTGCGCCCGCGCGCCCGCAACCGTCCGTGACGGCGCTGCCGCAAACCCCGGTGCAGCATCGGCGGTCGGATTTGCGGCTGCTCGGCCGCGTCGTTGCCGGGCACCAGTCGGTGGCGGGGCCACAATAGGTGCCAATCTGACCGGCGAGAGCTCCGCCCCCCGGAGCGGCGAGGAGGACCCGTGGACGTGTGGGAGCAGGCGCAGGCAAAGATGCGCGGGCAAGATGTCCCGGTCCCGGCCTATGCGCTGGTGGGCCTCCTGCTGCGGGTGCGCGCCGGCATTCTGGCCGCGCCAGGCGAGGTGCAGTCGCGCGCACGCGCGGTCCGCAGCACGAGGGATCGCTGGGTGACCACGGCCTACCAGCACGGCTATGAGGTGCGCGAGCAGATCTCGGGTGCTCCGGCAGCCGCGGCCCAGGCGGCGCAGGGGGGATGGGCGCAGGCCCGCGCGCTGCCGCAGCAGGTGCGCTCCGCACTCACGGGTCGGGTCATCGATCTGCGCGACGATGTCGCCGAGCACTACGACGAACTGGCCGGCAGTGGCGAGCGCGCCGTCGCCGAATGGCATGCGCAGCGGATTCTGGACGAGCGTGCCGAGCGCCTGGCCCGGTCGGTGACCCCATCGGCGGCCCGGGCCACGGTCTCGGCGCGCGATGCGGTCCGGCGCGCAGCCGCATCTCCGTCCGGGCAGCGTGCGGCAGCCGCTGGCCGACGCGCCAGGGTGTCGGCCAGGCGGGCGGTCGATGAGTACCTCGCCGCAGTAGACGACGCGGCAGTCCCCGTGCAGACCCCCGCCGGGCAGGGCGGCCAATCCGCAGCGGATCGCAGCGCGTCACGCCCTGGCCGCTAGACCGGCGCTCACCGCGGCCAGCAGGGGGCCGATGCTCGCACGGACCACGAGGTCGGCAGCCGCATCGAATTCCGTGGGCTGCTCGTTGATCACGATGGTCGCTGCGCCGGTCGCCGCCGCGGCGGTGCACAGCGAGGCCGCGGGCTGGACGCTCAGACTGGTGCCGATGGCGATGGCCACCTCAGCGGCTTGGGCGGCGGCGACCGCACTGCGCCAGACCGACGGGTCCAGTGACTGCCCGAAGGCGACCGTCGCAGTGCGTAGGATGCCGCCGCATTGCTGACAATCCGGGTCCTGCTCGCCATGCTCCAGGCGGGCGAATGCCTCAGCGATCGGCAGTCGGTGACCGCAGTCCAGGCATTGGGAATGCCAGAACGAGCCATGCAGTTCCAGGACGTCTTGCGACCCCGCCTGCTGATGGAGGCCGTCGATATTCTGCGTGGCGATGGTGACGCTGTGCGTGCGCTGCCAGTCCGCCAATGCGCGGTGGCCGTCGTTGGGGCTTGCGCTGCGGATGGGGCTGTGGAGCCGCTGCTCCCAGGCCGCCATGCGCACGTCGCGATTGGCCCGATAGGCCTCGATGTCGAACATCCTCGCAGCCGCCGGATTGCGGGTCCACAGTCCGTTGGGGCCGCGGAAGTCCGCGATCCCCGACTCTGTTGACATCCCCGCGCCGCTCAGGACGAACACGCGCTCTGCGTTCGCGAGCAGGTGCACGATGTCGGCGGCTTGCCGCTCGCTGCTGTGGCTGTGCCCCGGCTCCGGCTCCGGCATGGCAGCCTGCAACCTCAGCGCGATGACCGGTGGGCCAGGGCCGTTCCCAACGCTCCGACGAGGACGCCGGTGGCAGCGACCCCGGCGATCAGTCCGGGCAGCTTGTAGCGCACCCACAGGCGGCGGCCCCGGAAATCGTAGATCGGCCAACGGTTCTCCACCGCTGCCTGGCGCAGGCCGGTGTCGGGGTTGACCGCAACCGGCCGGCCGACGACGGTCAGCATCGGCAGGTCGTTGTTGGAGTCGGAGTAGGCGTAGCACTGCTGCAGGTCCAAGCCCTCCCGGGAGGCCAGCGCCCGGACCGCGGCGGCCTTGGCGACGCCGTGCAGCGGGTGGCCCACCAGTTTGCCCGTATACACGCCGTCCACGATCTCCGAGACGGTGCCCATGGCGCCCGTGAAGCCCAGTCGCTCGGCAATGACCCGCGCGAGTTCCACCGGCGTCGCCGAGACCAGCCAGACGCGCTCTCCCGCCTCGAGGTGCTGCTGCGCCAGCGTGAGGGTTCCCGGCCAGATCCGATCGGCGATGCCCTGCTCGTAGATCTCCTCGCCCAGGGCGACGATCTCGGCCACAGTGCGCCCCTTGGCGAAGGACAGCGCCGCCTCGGTCGCCTCGACCATGACGTCCATATCCTCGGTGCCCTCCGCGAGGAAGCGCAGTTGATCCACCGCGAAGCCGACGAGGTCGCCGCGATCGAGCAACTTGCGGCGATACGCGCCGCGGGCGAGTTCGAAGATGCTGGCCCCGCGCATCATGGTGTTGTCGATGTCGAAGAAGGCGGCCGCTCGCGGGTTGACCGGAGCAGTCATCGGCTGGTCATCGGGTCCGTCGACGTCGATATCGGCCAGCGCGGCCGCGACCACTTCGGCGACCCCTTCGCCGTGCGCGTGTGCGACGCCGGACGCGGACAGTGCCGCCTCGGCTGAGGCCTCGCCGGCGAGGCGGTAGGGAAGCAGGGGATCTGAGGGGGCGCTCACGACTCTCAGGCTACCCGCGCGGCCGCCCGAGCGGCAGTGGGACCGCGCGCGGGCCCGGTCCTCGATCGGCGCCCGCCTCAGCTGGTGACGCGCCCGCTCAGCCGGTGACGCGGCCAGCGTCGGTTGCCGGCTCCAGCAGCGGGGCCACGCGCAGCCGCATCGCGAGCAGCAGCCGGATCGCCGCGACCCAGAGCAGGCATGCCAGCAGCATGTGGATCGCCACCAGCAGCCACGGCAGCCCGGTCGCCAACTGCGAGTACCCGACGATGCCGTTGGCGACCGTGACGCCGGTCAGTTGCATCGCCCGGCGTCGGACGGTGCGTGGGGCATCGGTCAGCGACAGAGCCAGCAGCATCCCGATCTGCAGGCCCACGAACAGCAGGACGACATCGGCGTGCAGCCACGCCACGAGGCGCTGGTCGAAGCCGAAGCGCACGCTGGCGTCGGGATCCCCCGCGTGGGGGCCGCTGCCGGTGACGACGGTTCCGATGGTGATCACGACCACCGTCATGGCGACCAGCGCCCACGCCAGCGCCCGGACCTGGGGCCGGACGAGGAGCGGCCCCGGCGCGTCACCGGGCTGTGCCGCTCGAACGACCAGCACGGTGACGGCGCCGATGATGGCGATGGATACCAGGAAATGGGCGGCCACGGTCGCCGGGTGGAGGCCGGTGAGGACGGTGATGCCGCCCAGTACGGCCTGGGCGGCGGTACCGATCAGCGGGACTGCGGCCAGCAGCACGATGGGACGGCGCGCTCCTAGCCCCGCCTTCCTCCGGGCCCGTGTCCACCGCCACACGCCGATCACGGCGGCGATGGCTAGTGCCGCCAGTACGAAGGTCAGCAGTCGGTTGCCGAACTCCACGTACTTGTGCCAGGACTCCGCCTGCTGCGGGGTGGGGGCCAGCGACCCGTCCACGCACTCCGGCCAGGTCGGGCACCCCAGCCCGGAACCGGTCAGCCTGACGATGCCGCCGGTGACCACGATGCCGATCTGCGCGATGAGGTTGGCCAGGAAGATCCGCTGCAGCCATCGCGGTGCAGCGGCACCGGGCAGCACCGTCGGGGCCTGGTGGGTCTGCGTTGCCGTCACCCCTTCATGGTATTGGCCCTGCGCCGCTCGCCCTTCGGCCGTGTCTGGCTACCCCGGGGACCGGGGCGTCTGCAAAGGTGGGGGCGGGAGGCGAGATGGCAGAGGTCGAGCGGCTCGTCGAGCGCTACCGCGCAGTGCTCAGCGACGAGATGGGGTTGACGGTCCACACGGTCGACGAGTCGACGCTGGCCTTCGAGACCGGCGGTCTGAACCTGCTGGTCTTCCTGGAGGACCGCGATCCGGAGTACCTGCACCTGGTCGCCATGTTCCCACCGCCGGAGCAGGATCTCGACGCGGCCGAGCTGAACCGGATGTGCAACCTCGTGACCAAAGAGGCCAAGGTCGCCAAGGTGGTCGCCGATGATGACGGCGATCTCATCGTCTCGGCCGAGATGATCGTGGCCGGGCCCGACCTCCTGCCCACCAGGGCCCACCTGGCCGCCGTCCTGCCGCGGGCCGTCACCGCGGTCTTCAACGCCGTGAGCAAGATCACCATGTCGCTGGAGCTGCACGGGATCTCGCAGGCCGTGTACGACGGCGACGCGGGCGACCTCGACGGTCCGGCCGTCGGCGACAACGCCAAGCACTCCCGGGCGCGGCGCCGTCCGCGCCGCAAGCAGAAGCCCGACGAGGGTGAGGATGCAGCGGACTGAGCGGCCGCTCCCGCTGCTATCCTGAAGCCACCCGAGCCCCCGTAGCTCAGGGGATAGAGCAGTGGCCTCCGGAGCCATGCGCGCAGGTTCGAATCCTGCCGGGGGCACCCTGACGGCGTACGGCAACACTGGAGCCATCATGGGGACATGGCCTTCGTTGCGATCAATGTCCTGACGGTTCCCGATGGCGGCGGCAGCACGCTGGAAGAGCGGTTCGCGCGCCGCGCCGGCTCGGTGGAACGGGCCGCGGGTTTCGAGCGGTTCGAACTGCTGCGTCCCTTGTCGGGCACCCATCAGTACCTCGTGTACACCCGCTGGCGCTCGCGCGAGGACTTCGAGGCCTGGACCCGGTCGCAGTCGTTCCGCGGCGGTCACGGGGCGGCCAGCGGTCGCACGTCGGGAGAGGATCGGGCGGCCGCTGCCAGCACGATCTGGAGCTTCGAGGTGGTGACGACGGCCGACCCGGCGTAGACAGCCCCCGCTCCTGGCGTCACAGTGGAGGTATGGCCAGCGACGACGACATCGAACGGTTGCTTCGGGAGGTCGAGGCGCTGGAGTCCGGCGCCCGCAAGGCCCAGCCGCCGGCCAAGGCGCAGCCCAAGGAGGTCGCGCAGCAGGACGACGAGGCCGGCGGTGGTGGGCGAACCGGTTGGGCACTCATCGCCGCGGCGGGCGGCGGCGCGGCCGGGTTCATCATCGGGACGCTGCTGGGCTTCCTGCCGCTCATCGACGGACTGTCGACGGGGGTCGGCGCCGCGGTGGGCGCCTTCCTCGCGGCACTCATCGGCGGTCCGCCGGGCTGGTACCGCAAGTGACGCTCCAGGGCACACATCCGTAACACGGCTGATCGCGCCGCGAAACGTGCCGCGAGTATCCCTGGAGGATGTACTCGCCCGACGCCCCTGCCGACACCGCCGCCGCGCTGCCCCACAATGCTGCCATCGGGGCTGTCATCGGGCAGGATCGCTCGCGCAGGGACAGTGCCCGGTCACGTGACCGGGCGGAAACGGTGGTGGACATGGTCCAGGGCCAGGAGCGGGCACCGGCTGTCCGGACGTCCGCCGATGCGGTGCAGCCCTTCGATGAGATGGTCGATGCGGCGGGTGCCACGCGCCCGTCGCACCAGGTACTGGCCAAAGCCGTCGGACGGCTCGGGTCGGAGGGCCTGGAGGAGCGGGCCCGCCTGCGCGACGCCTACCTGGATCAGCAGGGGATCACGTTCACGCTGTCGGGTCGCGAGCGACCGCTGCCGATGGATCTGGTGCCACGTATCCTCACCGCGGCCGAATGGCGCACCATCGAGACCGGAGTCGTGCAGCGGATCCGCGCGCTGGAGGCCTTCCTCGCCGACCTGTACGGTCCGGCGGAGGTGCTCGCCGACGGCATCATCCCGCGCAAGCTGATCTTGACCTCCAGCCATTTCCACCGGGCGGCCAACGGCTTCGATCCGCCCAACGGGGTCCGGATCCACGTCGCCGGCATCGACCTGATCCGTGACGAGGCCGGCCAGTTCCGCGTGCTGGAGGACAACCTCCGCAATCCGTCGGGGGTGTCCTACGTGCTGGAGAACCGCCGGGCCCAGGCCCATGTGGTGCCGGAGGTCTTCGCCGGCCATCGGGTGCGCCCCATCGAGGAGTACCCGGAGCGCCTGCTGGATGCGCTGCTGGCCGGGGCTCCCAGCGGTGTCGACGACCCGACGGTGGTGGTCCTGACGCCCGGCGTCTACAACTCCGCCCACTACGAGCATGCGTTTCTGGCCCGCCGCATGGGGTGCGAGTTGGTGGAGGGCCGCGACCTGTATTGCCGGGACAACTACCTCTGGATGCGCACCACATCCGGTCCGGAGCGCGTGCACGTGGTGTACCGGCGCATCGACGACGACTTCCTCGATCCGCTGCACTTCCGCTTCGATTCGGTGCTCGGAGTCCCGGGCATCCTGAACGCCGCCCGCGCAGGCAATGTCACCATCTCCAACGCCGTCGGCAACGGCGTCGCCGACGACAAGGCGATCTACCCGTTCGTCCCCGACCTCATCGCCTACTACCTCAACGAGTCGCCGATCCTGCCGAACGTGGACACCTACGACCTGCAGAACGCCGAGCAGCGGGAGTTCGTGCTGGCCAACGCCGATCGCATGGTGCTCAAGCCCTCCGACGCGTCCGGCGGGTACGGCCTGGTGATCGGGACCAAGGCGACCGATGAGGAGTTGGCCGACGTCAGCGCCAAGGTGCGCAAGGACCCGCGCGGATGGATCGCGCAGCCGGTCGTGACATTCTCCACCTACCCGACGGCGATGGACGACGGCACGCTGGAGCCGCGGCACGTCGACCTGCGGCCGTTCGCGGTCAACATGGGCGAGGACATCTACGTGCTGCCCGGCGGGCTGACCCGCGTTGCCCTGCCCAAGGGCAGTCTGGTGGTGAACTCCAGCCAAGGCGGGGGCTCCAAGGACACCTGGGTGCTCGAAGATTCCGAACCGGAGGATCGCCGGGTGGCGGCGCGGCCGGTGCGCCGGGTCCGGCGGCCACCCGGCCGCGGACTGCCGCGGGCGCGGGCTCCGCTCATGCACAACGAGCGGCAGCGGCAGCAGGAGGGTCAACAGCAGCAGGGCGCCACCGGTGCGGCCGATCCGGCGCCGATCCGGGCAGGGGACGGTGGGCAATGCTGAGCCGCATCGCAGAGTCGTTCTTCTGGATCGGCCGCTACCTCGAGCGCGCCGAGGCGACCGCCCGGCTGCTGGCGGAGCATCACCATCTGCTCATCGAGGACCGCAGCGTGGCCGAGGACATCGGTTCCGCGGCGCTGCTGGACGCGCTGTCGATCAATGCGCCGCAGGTCAGCGATGCCGGCGGGCTGGTCACTGCCGTGATCGGGCAGCCCAGCGACCCCTCGACGGTGCGAGGAGCCGTGGCCGCGGCCCGGGAGAACGCGCGCGCTGTGCGGGACCAACTGTCGGTGGACGTCTTCGAGGCGCTCAACTCCGCCCACATCTCGCTGAGCCGGGGCCTGCTCTTCGCGGCCAGTCCGGGGGTCGGGCTGCACCGCGTCGTGGAGCGCCTGCTCGTGGCCCACGGCGTCATCGAATGGACGATGTCGCGCGACGAGGGCTACCTGTTCCTCTCGCTCGGCCGCTCCCTGGAGCGGATGGACATGACGACCCGGCTGCTCGCGGTGCGGCACGACCAGTTGTGGCCGGAGAGCGGCCCAGTGGCGACGCTGCGCGCGGCAGGCGGGCTGAACAGCTTCCTGCGCACCAAGCACCCGCTTGGACCGGCGAACCGGTGCGCAGCTTCCTGGTGCTGGACCAGCACGTTCCCGCGCTCCCTGCTGATGAGCGCCCAGTCGGCGGAGTCCGCGGTGCGCGGCCTGGTCGACAAGGGGGCGCAGTGACCGCGGCGAACTGATGCGCGAGTGCGGCATGATTCGCAGCCAGCTGGAGTACGTGATCGCACCCGGCCCCGAGGACATCGATGCCCTCGCCGGGCAGGCGCAGATCGCTGCCGCCCGAGCCAGTGGGGCCGCGGCACGCAACTTCTTCAGCCAATCCGGCACGATCGTGTGGAGCCACTGATGCAGGGACACGGCGGCCGCCGGCTGCGGATCGTCCACGAGAGCACCTACGACTACCTGTCGGACGTGCGCGCCTCCTTCAACGAGGCGCGCATGACGCCGCTGGACCTCGAGCGGCAGGTGCTGATCCGTCATGAGCTGCACCTGCAGCCGCGTGGCGCGGTCTACGCCTACCGGGACTACTGGGGCGCGGCGGTGGAGGCGTTCGATCTGCATGATCCGCATCGCGCCATGACCGTCACCGCGACGTCGGTGGTGGATACCCCGGCCGGGCACCCCGAGGCGCCCGGCCTGTCCTGGGAGGAGATCGCCGCGCCCGCCGTCATCGACCGGTGGTGCGAGTTCCTCGAGCGGACCTCCTACGTCGACGACGCGGCGGCCGACCCCGACCGTGCGGCCCTGGTCGACGAGCTGCGGCGGCTGCCGGCGCCGGCCGACGCCATCCGAGCCGTCGTGGAGGAGGTGCACGGCCGGATGCGCTACACCCCCGGCGTCACGACGCGTCTCCACGACCGCCCATGAGGCGTGGAAGGCCAAGCACGGCGTCTGCCAGGACTTCACGCACGCGGCCCTGTCGCTGCTGCGCTCGCTGGGCATCCCTGCGCGCTACGTCTCCGGCTACCTCCACACCGAGGAGGAGGCGGTGGGGACGGCCGTGATGGGTGAATCGCACGCCTGGATCGAGACGTGGGACGGATCCTGGGAGGGGTTCGATCCCACCAACAATCGGCAGGTCGGATCGGCCCACGTCCTGGTCGCCAGGGGCCGGGACTACAACGACGTGCCACCGATCAAGGGCCTGTACGCCGGCGGCGGCGCCGCAAAACTGAACGTGTCGGTCGAGATCACCCAGTTGCTGCGCTAGCCGGGCCGCCCCGGCCTAGCGAACGGCCTGTGAGTGGTAGCCGACGGCGAAGGCATCGGCGTACTCGATCGGCACCACACGCTTGCCGAGGGGATTGATCGACAGCCGGGCCAGTTTGAAGTTCGCGATGCCGAACGGGATGCCGATGATCGTCAGGCAGTACAGCACGCCCACCATGAGCTGGCCCAGCGCCAGCCACCACCCTGCCAGGATGAACCACAGCACGTTGCCGATCGTGCTGGCCGCCCCGGCCTGCGGATCCGGCAGCACCGTGTTGCCGAACGGCCACAACGCGTACACGGCCAGCCGGAACGATGCGATGCCGAACGGGATGGTGACCACCAGCAGGAACATCACGACGCCGGCGATGGCATAGCCCAGGGCGCTGGCCCAGCCCGCCAGGATCAGCCAGAACACGTTGGCGATGACACGAATGATCTGCATGCGACTCCTCCACTGCCAGTGTGCGGTATTGCGCGGGACCAACGGCGCCGCAGACAGGCCGTACCGTTGAGTGCAAGCCATATCGGGGGTTTTGCCATGCTGTTCGTGCTGTCGTTCTTCATGCTGTTCACCGCGGCGGCCACGCTTGCGCTGCTGGCCATCGACGCCAGTTATGCGCGTCACCACTACGACGACGTGCTGGACCGCCGTCACGGCGCGCACTGGGGTCCGGGCGGACAGATGATCGAGGACCGCACCGTGGCGGCCAGCATGCTGCCCCCCGGTACCCGCACCAGGCTGTGGGCGGCAGCCGGGAGTGCCGCGGGCATAGGGATCGTGCTGCTCGTGCTGGCGGCGTAGCGGCCGAACCGCTCCAGGTGGGCCGGACTCGCCGGCGGCGGGCCACTAGGCTGGCGTCATGACGCCGGAATCCTTGCGCGACCTCGTGCTGTCCGCAATCGCCGACCTCGTTGCCGACGCGGTGATCGACGTCGAGGTGCCGTCCACCGTCACGATCGAGCGCCCCAAGATCCGCGAGCACGGGGACTATGCGACCAACGCCGCGCTGGTGCTGGCCAAGCGGGCGGGCATGCCCCCTCGGGACCTGGCCAGCCTGCTGGCAGAGCGGCTGCAGGGCCTGCCGGGCATCGCCGCGGTGGCCGTGGCCGGGCCGGGCTTCCTCAACATCACGGTGGATCGCGCCGCGCAGGGCGAGTTGGTGGCCACGATCGTTGCCGCCGGTCCGCAGTACGGCCAGGTCGACGACCTCGACGGGGTCGCCATCAACGTCGAGTTCATCTCGGCGAACCCCACCGGACCGCTGCACCTCGGGCATACCCGGTGGGCGGCGCTCGGGGACGCGCTGGCCCGCGTGCTGCAGGCGGCCGGTGCAACCGTGGCCCGCGAGTTCTACGTCAATGACCGCGGCGTGCAGATGGACCGCTTCGGGGCCTCGATCGCCGCGGCGGCCAAGGGCGAGCCGATCCCGGAGGACGGCTACCACGGCGGCTACATCACCGATCTGGCAGCGACCGTGCTCGGCGAGCACCCCGAGTACGCCGAGCTCTCCGGCACCGACCAGATGGTGGCCTTCCGCGAGGCGGGGTACGCCCTGCAGCTGCAGCAGCACAAGGACGTCCTGCACCTGTTCCGCACCGATTTCGACGTCTGGTACTCCGAGCGCTACCTGCACGAATCCGGTGCCGTGGACCGCGGGCTGGCCAAGCTCCGCGAGCAGGGGCACGTCTACGAGGCGGACGGCGCGGTGTGGCTGCGGACCACCGACTTCGGCGATGACAAGGACCGGGTGCTCATCAAGGCCGACGGTGAGATGACGTACTTCTCCTCCGATACCGCCTACTACGTCGACAAGCGCAGCCGCGGCTTCGACCTGTGCATCTACCTGCTCGGGGCCGACCATCACGGCTACGTCAACCGGCTGCGGGCCGTGGCCGCGTGCGCCGGCGACGACATGGACGCCAATATCGAGATCCTCATCGGCCAGTTGGTGAAGATGACCCGTGGGGGACAGGAGGTCCGGCTGTCCAAGCGGGCCGGCAACATCATCACGCTGGAGGACCTCGTGGAGGAGGTCGGCGTGGACGCGGCCCGGTACTCGCTGATCCGCTATCCGGCCGACAGCCCGCTGGTGCTTGACCTCGACCTGCTGGTGCAGCGCACGAACGACAACCCGGTCTTCTATGTGCAGTACGCCCACGCCCGCATCAGCAGCGTGCTGCGCAATGGCGCGCAGTTGGGCATCGATTGGCAGCACGAGCGCTTCGACCCCGCACTGCTCAGCCACGACCGGGAGTCGGAACTGATCGCCGCGCTGGCCGAGTTTCCCCGCGTCGTCAGCGCCGCGGCGGAGTTGCGCGAACCGCACCGGGTGGCGCGCTACCTGGAGGATGTCGCCACCGCCTACCACAAGTTCTATGACTCCTGCCGGGTCCTGCCCCGCAGCGACGAGGCGACGGCCCCGGTGCATATCGCCCGGCTCTGGCTGTGCGCAGCCGCCCGCCAGGTGGTCAGCAACGGCCTCGATCTGTGCGGCGTGACCGCGCCGGATCGGATGTAGCGCATCCGATACCGGCCGCGCCGCACCGTAGGCTTGAAGCATGCCCGTACACCCCGCCGGTCCCCGCCATGCCGAGCCGCATCGCGATCCAGCCGCGGCGCAGCCGGTGTCGGCGGAGGATGCCGCAGCCCTGGCTGATGGGGTCTGGCCCGCGACCGCCCGCCGTGGCCGCGATGGGCAGCTGCTCATCGGGGGAGTGGACGTCCGCGACGCCGTTGCCGAGCACGGGTCGCCGCTGTTCATCCTCGACCGCGCCCACTTCGCCGACCTCGCCGCCGAGTACCGGCGCGAGTACGGCGATGCGACCGTCTACTACGCCGGCAAGGCGTTCCTGACCGGTTCGGTTGCCCGCTGGGTGGAGGCCGCCGGTCTGGGCCTGGACGTGGCCAGCGGCGGTGAGCTCGAGGTCGCGCTACGCGCCGGATTCCCCGCGCGACGGATCCTGTTCCACGGCAACAACAAGTCCATGGCCGAGATCGAGCGCGCCCTGGATGCCGGGGTGGGCCGGTTGGTCGTGGACTCCTTCGTCGAGATTGCCCGGGTGGCGTCGGCGGCGGCGGCCCGCTCGGTGGTGGCCGACGTGATGGTCCGGGTGACCCTCGGCGTGGAGGCCCATACCCACGAGTTCATCGCGACCGCCCACGAGGACCAGAAGTTCGGGCTGTCGGTGGGCTCCGGGGATGCGATGGAGGCCGTGCGCCGCGTTGTCGCGCTGCCATCGCTGCACCTGATCGGGCTGCACTCCCACATCGGGTCCCAGATCTTCGACGCGGCCGGCTTCGAGGTCGCCGCCCACCGCATGATGCGTTTCGCTGCCGGGGTGCAGGCCGAACTGGGCGTCTCCGTGGCCGAGGTGAACCTCGGGGGCGGCATGGGCATCGCCTACACGGTCAGCGACGACCCGCCGCGCGTCGCTGCCATGGCGCGGCAGTTGCGCACGATCGTCGCGGCGGAGGCTCGGGCCGCGGGGCTGCCGACGCCGCACCTGGCCTTCGAGCCCGGTCGGGCCCTGATCGGCCCGGTGGGGGTGACGCTGTACGAGGTCGGTACCGTCAAGCGCGTCGCGCTCGACGCCGGGCAGCAGCGCACCTACGTCTCGGTCGACGGCGGGATGAGTGACAACATCCGCACCGCCCTGTACGACGCCGACTACAGCGTCACGCTGGCGTCGCGGGTCTCCGCTGCCGACCCCGTGCTGTCCCGCGTGGTGGGCAAGCACTGCGAGAGCGGCGACATCGTGGTGCGGGAAGCCTGGTTGCCGGCCGATCTCGCCCCCGGCGATCTGCTCGCGGTGGCCGGCACCGGTGCCTATTGCCGCGCGATGGCCAGCAACTACAACTATCTGCCGAGGCCGGCCGTGGTCGCGGTACACGATGGCGGGGTCGAGACGGTGCTGCGCCGGGAGACGCTGACCGACCTGTTTCGCCTCGATCCGGTGCTCGACGAGTAGTCCCGGGGCGGCTGGACCG
Organism: uncultured Actinomycetota bacterium; assembly: GCA_963706835.1. Lineage (GTDB taxonomy): Bacteria > Actinomycetota > Actinomycetes > S36-B12 > CAVXYG01. The sequence goes on along the minus strand of CAVPOB010000040.1, from coordinate 279,640 downwards.
GCTGGACCGGCTGGATCGCTGAGCTGGATGACGCCGCTCATCGCAATCGGGAGTGTCGTGGGCTCCGGCGGCTGCGGGTGGAGCTGGCCGTTGCCGTCCCGGAGGCCCCGGGGCGCGGTCGCTTCCCGGTGTCCGGGCGGCGGAGCCAGTCGGCAACGTGGGCGGCCTCGGGTCGCTGCGCCTGGGGACGTCTGCACCCGGTTCGGGGGTTTGCACCCGCCGCGGGGGCGGGGAGTCCGGTATGCGGGGCATCTCTGCACCCGGTTCGGGGGTTTGCACCCGCCGCGGGGGCGGAACCGGCCGGATCTGGCCGCACAGCCCCCGTTCCGGGTGCAAACCCCCGCAACGGGTGCACGGTTGCCGTCCCGGAGGCCCGCACAGCCCCCGTCCCGGGTGCAGACCCCCGCAACGGGTGCACGGTTGCCGTCCCGGAGGCCCGCCGAGGGGGCGCGGTCGCTTCCCGGTGTCCGGCGGATCCAGTCGGCAATGTGGGCGGCCTCGGGTCGCTGCGCCGGGGGACGTCTGCACCCGGTTCGGGGGTTTGCACCCGCCGCGGGGGCGGGGAGTCCGGTATGCGGGGCATCTGTGCACCCGGTTCGGGGGTTTGCACCCGCCGCGGGGGCGGAACCGGCCGGATCTGGCCGCACAGCCCCCGTTCCGGGTGCAAACCCCCGCAACGGGTGCACGGTTGCCGTCCCGGAGGCCCGCACAGCCCCCGTTCCGGGTGCAAACCCCCGCAACGGGTGCACGGTTGCCGTCCCGGAGGCCCGCACAGCCCCCGTCCCGGGTGCAAACCCCCGCAACGGGTGCACGGTTGCCGTCCCGGAGGCCCGCACAGCCCCCGTCCCGGGTGCAAACCCCCGCAACGGGTGCACGGTTGCCGTCCCGGAGGCCCGCACAGCCCCCGTCCCGGGTGCAAACCCCCACGCCGGGTGCACGCTTGCCGTCCCGGAGGCCCGCACAGCCCCCGTCCCGGGTGCAAACCCCCGCAACGGGTGCACGGTTGCCGTCCCGGAGGCCGCACAGCTCCCGTCCCGGGTGCAAACCCCACGCCGGGTGCACGGTTGCCGCCCCGGGAGCCCTGCTCGGGGCCGCCGACACCCGCACCCAAGCGCATCGCCGTTCCGTCCCAGCGCAGCCGCGAAGTCACGCATCCCCGCGGAACGGCACCAATACCGAGGCGCCGCCCGAAGCAGTACGCCCTAGATTGTGATGAGCTGAATTACGCCAGCGGCGGGCTTGTCTGAGAATCTTGAGTGCGGTGGGTCCGCAGGGAACGAGGAGGCAGGGGTGGCAGAGCAACTGAAGTCGTTGCGGGTCGTCCTCATCGGGGGCGGCACCGTGGGGTCGCAGGTGGCTCGGCTGCTGCGCATCAACGCCACGGAGCTGGCGGCCCGCGTGGGGGCGCCGCTGGAGCTGACCGGGGTCGCCGTGCGCGACCCGAGCAAGGCGCGCCAGGGTATTCCCGCGGAACTGGTGACCACCGATGCCTCGGCACTGGCGCGCTCCGGCGCCGACATCGTCGTGGAACTGATGGGCGGCACCGATCTGGCGCATGATCTGGTCGCGACTGCCCTGCGCTCGGGATCCTCGGTCGTGACGGCGAACAAGGCGCTCATCGCCCAGCACGGCGACGAACTGCACCTGCTGGCAGCCCGCCATGGTGCCGACCTGTACTACGAGGCTGCGGTCGCCGGCGCGATCCCGCTGCTGCGGCCGCTGTCGAACAGCCTCGCCGGGGACCGCATCTACCGCGTGCTGGGTATCGTCAACGGCACCACGAACTACATCCTCACCAAGATGGCCGAGGAGGGCGCCGACTACGCCTCGGTGCTGGCCGACGCGCAGGCGCTGGGATACGCCGAGGCCGATCCGACCGCAGACGTTGCCGGATACGACGCGGCTGCCAAGGCCGCCATCATCGCCGGGCTCGCCTTCCACACCTCGGTGACCGCGGCCGACGTCTTCTGCGAGGGCATCACCGGCGTCACCGCCGCCGACATCGAGGCGGCCCGCGAGATGGGCTTCGTCATCAAGCTGCTGGCCATCGCGGAGCAACTGCCCGGTGGCGTGGGCGTGCGAGTCCACCCGGCGATGGTGCCGAACACGCATCCGCTGGCCTCGGTCCGCGACGCCTTCAACGCGGTGTTCGTCACCGCGGAAGCCGCCGGGGAGATGATGTTCTACGGGCGCGGCGCGGGCGGGCAGCCCACAGCGAGCGCCGTGCTCGGCGATATCGTGACGGTCGCCCGGCATCGGGTGGCCGGCGTCACCGGTCCGACGCGGTCCTCACACGCCAACCTTCCCCTGCTGCCCATCGGCGAGGCGGTCACCGCCTACTACGTGAACCTGCACGTCGACGACCGGCCCGGCGTGCTGGCGGCTGTGGCGTCGCTGTTCGCCGAGCATGGCGTCAGCATCGCCGGTGTGCGTCAGGAGGGATCCGCCGACGAGGCGACGCTGATCGTGCGCACCCACCGAGCCCGGGAAGCGGACCTGCAGGCGACGATGGCGGCGCTGCGCGGATCGCCGGTGGTGCGCTCCATCGCCGGCATGATGCGGGTCGAGGGGGCCGACTGATGGCGCACCAGTGGCGCGGGGTGATCGCCGAGTACGCCGATCGGCTGCCGGTGTCCGACGACTACCCGGTCGTCACGCTGCGCGAGGGCGGCACGCCACTGCTGGAGTCGGAGTACCTCAGCGACCGGCTCGGCTGCCGGGTGCTGCTGAAGCTGGAGGGCGCCAACCCGACCGGTTCCTTCAAGGACCGGGGGATGACCATGGCGCTGTCCCAGGCGGTTGCCGACGGCGCCAAGGCCGTGATCTGCGCATCCACCGGCAACACCAGCGCCTCGGCGGCGGCGTATGCCGGCCGGGCCGGGCTCGCCAGCGCGGTCCTGGTGCCGGAAGGCAAGATCGCGATGGGCAAACTGGCGCAGGCCCTCATCCACGGCGCGCAACTGCTCCAGGTGAAGGGCAACTTCGACGATTGCCTGGAACTGGCGCGGCAGTTGTCGCAGGAATACCCGGTGGCGCTGGTCAACAGCGTCAACCCGGTGCGCATCCAGGGTCAGAAGACGGCGAGCTTCGAGATCATCGACATGATCGGCGATGCGCCGGACATCCACTGCCTGCCCGTCGGCAACGCCGGCAACATCACGGCGTACTGGCTCGGCTATCAGGAGTACGCGGCGGATGGTCCGGCGACCCGGCGGCCCCGCATGTGGGGTTTCCAGGCGGCCGGCGCCGCCCCGATCGTGCGCGGTGCGCCGGTGGCGAACCCGGAGACGCTGGCGACGGCGATCCGCATCGGCAATCCGGCATCGTGGCAGCAGGCGGTGGCGGCGCGCGAGGAGTCGGGGGGAGTGATCGACATGGTCAGCGACACCCAGATCCTGCAGGCGTACCACGTGCTCGCCGAGCACGACGGCGCGTTCGTGGAGCCGGCTTCAGCGGCCAGCGTGGCCGGACTGCTGCAGCAGCACCAGCGGGGTCTGCTCGATCCCGGCCAGACCGTGGTGTGCACCCTGACCGGCAACGGGCTCAAGGATGTGCAGTGGGCACTGGCCGAGGCCGATGAGCCGACCGTCATCGATCCGGTGCCGGCCGCGGCCGCAGCCCAGCTGGGGCTGGCGTGAGGCACCTGCCCACGGGGGCGACTGCGGTCGTCCGCAGCCCGGCGACCAGCGCGAATCTGGGCCCCGGCTTCGATTGCCTCGGGCTGGCACTGGACCTGTGGGACGAGTACGCGGCAACGGTCACCGATCGGCCCGGTGTTCGCGTCACGTCGACCGGCGAGGGCGCCGCCGACCTGCCGGGGGACGCCACCCATCTGGTGGCGCGCTCGCTGCTGGCCGGGCTCAGCGCGGCCGGATGCGAGGCCGGGGACTGGAGCTGTCCTGCCGCAACACGATCCCGCACCGTCGTGGGCTGGGCTCATCGTCGGCCGCGATCGTCGGCGGATTGTCGCTGGCACGAGCGCTGGTGGGCGCAGATGCGCTGAAGAGCGACCGCCTGGTCGCGATCGCCAGCAGTCTCGAGGGGCACCCCGACAACGTTGCGGCTGCCCTGTTGGGCGGTGCCACGATCGCCTGGGTGGACGAGGACGGTGCCGGCCGGGCGGTTCGATCGTCGGTGGACCCGCGGGTGGCGGTAACGGTGCTGATCCCGCAGAGCCAGACCGAGACGGAGGCGGCCCGCGGCATGCTGCCGACCGCCGTGCCGTACGCCGATGCGGTCTTCAACGCAGCCCGCTCGGCGCTGCTCGTGCATGCCCTGCGCACCGACGCCGATCTGCTCTTCGCCGCCACGGCGGACCGGCTGCACCAGGACTACCGCGCCACCGCGTATCCGGCCTCTCTGGACGCCGTGCACCGACTCCGGGCAGCGCGCCACCCGGCAGTGATCTCGGGGGCGGGTCCGACGGTCCTGGTGTTCGCCGCCGCAGCGGCGCTGCCCACCGATGTCCTGACCGGTTTCACGGTGCGGCAACTGGCGGTCTCCGATGCCGGAGCGCACGAGGTGGTGGACGTAGCAGGCGGGGAACTGCCGAAGGTTCCCGGTCGGCTCCCACGTGACCGATGTCCGCTTCGCCGCCCACGGTGGTACACTGCCAGCATCCGCAGCAGTTCCGGCTCGGCATCGGTTCCAGACGTGCCCGGCCCGTGATGGAGGAGCTGCGGTGGGTATCAGCGGAAGATGTGCTGTGAGCCCTCCCAAGAACGGCTGATGACCAGTTCGCGCCGTTCCAGTCGCCGAAGGCGCATGAAAAGGAAATCAACACCTTGACAGACACGATGACCGAGTCGGCGGCAGCTGCCGCCGACCGAGCCCCCAGGAGCGACCTCAACCGTATGTTGATGCCGGAGTTGAAAGAACTCGCCCACTCGCTGGGGATCAGCGGTGTGTCCGGGATGCGCAAGCCCGATCTTCTTGCTGCCATCCGCAATCGCCAATCCGAAGGCCGCGGCGATGCGCGCCCCGAGAAGGCCGCGGCCGCCGATGCCGCGCAGCCCACTTCGGGCGAACCGTCGCAGCCCGCGCAGTCCGCGCAGCCGCGCAGGCCGCGCAGTCCGCACAGGCCGCGCAGTCCGCACCCAATCAACCGGCTGCACAGGCCGCGCAGTCCGCACCCCACGAACCGGCCGCGCCTGCCCACGAGGGCTCCGGTTCGGTCGCGCAGCGAGGCCGGACCGCCTCTGATCAGGCAGCCAGCGATCAGGCGGCCAGCGGCGGCACCGCACCCGCCTCCGAGGAGCAGTCCCGACCAGCGCGCGACGAGGAGCGGCGGGGCGGCGACGGCCAGCAGCGCTCGGAGCGCAATCGGGAGCGCCAGGGGCAGCAGGGCCGCGACGGTGACGCCGGACAGCGGCGGGGCGGTGGCGAATCGGACCGCGATGGCAACGACGAGAACGAGCGCGGCGACCGCGGGCGGCGGCGCAACCGCGACCGCAACCGCAACCGCAACCGCGACAACCGGGACCGCGACAACCGCGACCGCGACAGCCGCGACCGCGGCGGGCGGGGCGAGCCCCAGATCAGCGAGGACGACGTGCTGATCCCGGTCGCCGGCATCCTCGACATCCTGGACAACTACGCCTTCGTGCGGACCACCGGCTATCTGCCGGGCCCGAACGACGTCTACGTGTCGATGTCCATGGTCAAGCGCAACCAGTTGCGCAAGGGCGACGCGATCACCGGGGCGATCAAGCAGCCCGAGGAGAACCAGGGCGGCCGGCGGGAGAAGTACAACCCGCTGGCACGCTTGACTCCGTCAACGGCGCCCCGGTCGGACCAGAGCGACCGGAGCGGCCGGAGTTCGGCAAGCTGACGCCGCTGTACCCGCAGCACCGGCTGCGGCTGGAGACCGCGCCGAACAACCTCACCACCCGCATCATCGACCTGGTCGCGCCGATCGGCAAGGGTCAGCGCGGCCTGATCGTCTCGCCTCCCAAGGCCGGCAAGACGATGGTGCTGCAGTCGATCGCGAACGCGATCACCACGAACAACCCCGAGTGCCACCTGATGGTGGTGCTGGTCGACGAGCGGCCCGAAGAGGTCACGGACATGCAGCGCTCGGTCAAGGGTGAGGTGATCGCCTCCACCTTCGACCGTCCCGCGGAGGACCACACCACGGTCGCCGAACTCGCCATCGAGCGCGCCAAGCGACTGGTGGAGCTCGGCCTCGACGTCGTCGTGCTGCTGGACTCCATGACGCGGCTCGGCCGTGCCTACAACCTCTCCGCCCCCGCCTCGGGCCGCATCCTGTCCGGCGGCGTGGACTCCGCAGCGCTGTACCCGCCGAAGAAGTTCTTCGGCGCCGCCCGCAACATCGAGAACGGCGGTTCGCTCACCATCCTGGCCACGGCGCTGGTGGAGACCGGTTCCAAGATGGACGAGGTGATCTTCGAGGAGTTCAAGGGCACCGGCAACATGGAGCTCAAACTGGACCGCCGGCTGGCGGACAAGCGGCTGTTCCCGGCGGTCGACGTCGACGCCTCGGGCACCCGCAAGGAAGAGCTCCTGATGTCCAGCGAGGAGCTGAAGATCGTCTGGAAGCTGCGGCGGGTGCTGCACGCACTCGATGCGCTGCAGGCGATCGAGTTGCTGACCTCCAAGTTGAAGCAGACCAACAGCAACTACGAGTTCCTGGTGCAGGTGCAGAAGACGACGCCGACCAACGACTCGCCTCGACTGAGCATTTGGCCGGCGCCCCGGCTGCTGGAATACTTGAGCGGCAGTCCCGGTTCACGGTGACACGGCACGTGCGCCGACCCGGGACGACGCCAAGGAGAACCATGAAGCCCGACATCCACCCCGCCTACGGGGAGACCGACGTCACCTGCACCTGCGGCAACACGTTCACCACCCGCAGCACCGCCAAGAACGGCGTGATCCACGCCGAGGTGTGCTCCAACTGCCACCCCTTCTACACGGGCAAGCAGAAGATCCTCGACACCGGCGGCCGGGTGGCCAAGTTCGAGAAGCGCTTCGGCAAGGGCGCGGCCAAGTAGTCTGCTGCGGGCGTCGCGCCATCCCAGTCCACGCTGCGGATGCGCGGCGCCCGTGCTGCTGCTGCGGCCACAACGGAAGGGTGCGCGATGTTCGAAGGCGTGCCGAGCCGCTGGTCGCGGAAATGGCCGAGGTCGAGCACCAGCTCTCCCAGCCCGATGTGCACGCTGATCAGGGTCTGGCTCGTCGGCTGGGCCGCAGGTACGCCGAGTTGCGCCCCATCGTGGAGTGCTTCCGGTCCTGGCAGGCCGCGGCCGCCGACGCCGCCGCCGCCGATGAGCTGGCGGCCGAGGATGCATCGTTCGCCGAGGACGCCGGCGCCGCGCACGAGGCCGAGGCGGCACTGGCCGACAAGCTGCGACTGCTGCTGGTGCCGCGCGACCCCATGGACGGCAAGGACGTCATCCTCGAAGATCAAGGCAGGGGAGGGCGGCGCGGAGTCGGCGCTCTTCGCCGCCGACCTGATGCGGATGTACCTGCGCTACGCCGAGCGTCGGGGTTGGCCAGGCCGAGGTGCTCGACAGCGAGGAATCCGACCTCGGCGGGATCAAGGACGCTGCGATCGCTGTCAAGAGCCGCGGGCCGGTGCAGCCGGACGACGCGCCCTACGCCCGATTGAAGTTCGAGGGCGGGGTGCACCGCGTCCAGCGAGTCCCGGTGACCGAGTCTGCCGGACGTATCCATACCTCCGCTGCGGGCGTGCTGGTGCTGCCCGAAGCTGAGGAGGTCGAGGTCGAGATCGATCCGAACGACCTCCGCATCGACGTCTACCGCTCGTCCGGGCCGGGTGGCCAGAGCGTCAACACCACCGACTCCGCCGTGCGCATCACCCACCTGCCCACCGGTGTGGTCGTGTCCTGCCAGAACGAGAAGAGCCAGCTGCAGAACAAGGAGCAGGCGCTGCGCATCCTGCGGGCGCGACTGCTCGGCCGCCGCGCAGGAGGAGGCGCAGGCGGCAGCCGGGGAAGCGCGCAAGGCGCAGGTGCGCACCGTCGACCGCAGCGAGCGGGTGCGCACGTACAACTTCCCGGAGAGCCGCATCTCCGACCACCGAGTCGGGTACAAGGCGCACAACCTCGAGGCAGTCCTGGACGGCGACCTCGACGCGGTCATCGATGCGTTGGCTGAGGCCGAATTCGAGCGGCGGCTGGCCGCGGAGGAATGACATGAGCGGTTGCGGATCTGATTGCGGCACGTGCGTGTGCGAGGGCGGCGCGGGCACGAAGGTGCAGCGCCCCGCCCCGCGGCTCACCGAGCCCTTCGCTGCTGCGGGACAAGCAGGTGCCACACCTGTTGCTGCGTTGATGCGCGCCGTGGCCGACTCGCTGCGCGAGGCCGGCGTGCCGTCCCCGGAGGCGGACGCCTCCCGCTTGCTGTCCCACATGCTGGACCGGTCGATCACCGAACTCGCGCTGGCGCCTGCGGTAGCAGCCGGAGCGCGCGAAGCCGTGATGACGGCCGCGCAGCGTCGGGCCCGGCGGGAGCCGCTGCAGCACATCCTCGGCGAGGCGGCCTTTCGGTACCTGGACCTCAATGTCGGGCCCGGGGTCTTCGTTCCCAGGCCCGAGACGGAGGTCGTGGTCTCGGCCGCACTGCAACGGCTGCCGGCGCAGGGCCCGGCGGTCGTGGTCGATCTGGGAGCCGGATCCGGAGCGATCAGTCTGGCGATCGCCACCGAGCGACCCGAGACGACGGTCTATGCGGTGGAGCTGGACGCCGGTGCGGTGCCGTGGCTGACCCAGAATGTCATGCGCCACGCCGAGCGGCTGCGGCAGCGGAACTCGCGAATCCTGGTCGTGCTGGGCGATGCGGGCGCAGTCAGCCGCTCGGATCAGCCGTTGGCTCGGCTCGCGGGCGCGGTCCACCTCGTCGTGGGCAACCCCCCGTACATCCCGGACGAGGCGGTGCCCCGGGACCCCGAGGTGCGCGACTACGATCCGCAACTTGCGCTGTACGGCGGGCCGGACGGGCTGGACCAGGTGCGCCGCTGGCTCGACACCGCGGCCGATCTGCTGGCCCCCGGCGCAGCACTGGTGCTGGAGCACGGCGATCTGCAGGGCGGCGATGACGGCGTGCCGGGCCTGCTGGCCCGCCACGAGGACCTGGCGCGCCGCGGCCCGGTCTGGCTCGATGTGGCCGATCACCTCGATCTGAGCGGCCGGTCGCGCTACACGACCGCCAGGCGCGCGATCGTCTGATGCCGCGCGTCCTCGACGTCGCCGACGCCGACCAGCGTGCCGACGCCATTGCCGCAGCGGTGCGCGGGGCGCGCAACGGCCGATTGGTGGTCGTACCCGCCGAGGTCGGGTACGTCGTGATCTCCGATGCGTTCTCCGCCTCCGGGGTCGCGGCACTGCAACGGTTGAAGGGCCTGAACGCGACGACCTCGCTGGGCGTGCTGGTGGGCCATGCCGCCGGCGTGCATGGCATCGCCGGCCGTGTGCCCGCTGCTGCGCAGGACCTGATGGACGCGTGCTGGCCGGGTCAGCTCAGTCTCGTGCTGCCGTTGCAGCGATCCCTGCGCTGGACCGTGCCCACCGACCGCTGCGTGGTGCGCATGCCGCTGCATCCGCTGCTGTTGGAGGTGGTCAGCGGCATCGGCCCCACCGTCTACTCCGGTTGCTCGCCGACCGAGCGCGCGTCAGCGGCGCTGGTCCTGGACAGCGGCGACCGGCCCGCCGGGCCCGGTAGCACCGTGGTGGATGCCACCGTCTCGCCGCCGGTGCTGCTGCGCGCCGGCGCGGTGCCGGTGGAGCGGTTGCGCGCCGTGGTCGCCGACCTCGTCGTCGAGCAGTGACCGCAAGGCCGGGCCCGCACTGCCAGTAGCATGAGGAGTAGTCCGAGCCCACCCGCTGGTCGACTCTGGAGAGAGCCCCATGACCGATGCCGCCACGCCCTTCTGGGGCCCCGATTTCGAGGCTCTGCAGGCCGAAGACCCGGAAGTCGCCGAGATCATCCTGGCGGAGCTCCAGCGGCAGCGCGGCGGCCTGCAGCTGATCGCCAGCGAGAACTTCACCAGCCCGGCCGTGCTGGCGGCGCTGGGCTCGACGCTGTCGAACAAGTACGCCGAGGGCTATCCCGGCCGCCGCTACTACGGCGGCTGCGAGGAGGTCGACAAGGCCGAGTTGATCGGCATCGACCGGGCCAAGGAACTCTTCGGCGCGGAGCACGCGAACCTGCAGCCGCACTCCGGTGCCAGCGCGAACATCGCGGTCTACGGGGCGTTCGTGAAGCCCGGTGAAACCGTCCTGGCGATGAGCCTGCCCCACGGCGGTCACCTCACCCACGGCTCCCGGGTGAACTTCTCCGGCAAGTGGTTCAACGTGGTGTCCTACGGCGTGCGGCACGACACCGAGTTCATCGACTACGACGAGGTGCGCGACATCGCGCTGCGCGAGCGCCCGAAGATGATCATCTGCGGCGCCACCGCCTACTCCCGGCTCATCGACTTCGCCGCCTTCCGCGGCATCGCCGACGAGGTCGGGGCGATCCTGCTGGTCGATGCCGCCCACTTCATCGGACTGGTGGCGGGCAAGGCCATCCCGAGCCCGGTGCCGTACGCGGACGTGGTCTCCTTCACCACGCACAAGGTGCTGCGCGGTCCGCGGGGCGGGATGATCCTGTCGCGCGCCGAGCACGCCGCGGCCATCGACAAGGCGGTGTTCCCGATGATGCAGGGCGGGCCGCTGATGCATGCCGTGGCGGCCAAGGCCGTGGCGCTGAAGGAGGCCGCGACCCCGCAATACCAGGCCTACGCGCGGCAGGTCATCGCCAACGCGCAGGCACTGTCCGACGGCCTCGCAGAGGCCGGTATGCGGCCGGTCTCCGGTGGCACCGACACGCACCTGGTGCTGGTGGACCTGCAGCAGACCGGCGTGACGGGCGCCGAGGCGGAGGCCCGCTGCGGCGCGGCCCGCATCGCGCTGAACAAGAACGCCATCCCCTACGACCCGCAGCCGCCCGCTGTCGGCTCGGGCATCCGCGTGGGCACGCCGGCGGTCACCACGCAGGGGATGGGCACCGACGACATGGCGGAGGTCGCCGACGCTCATCGCGGGCCGCGGTGACCGACGGGATGGGTCCCGGGCGGCCGAGCATCGGCGAGGACGTCGCGGCACTCGTCGGCAAGAGCCCGGCCTACCCCCGCTGACCGCCCTTAGGGTTGCGGTGTGCGCGAGTACCTGCTGTGCCTGTTCGCAGCGGCGGCGCTGACCTACCTCGCGCACGCCCGGCGGTGCGGCGCTTCGCGATCCGGATCGGCGCCATCGCCGCGGTCCGCGACCGCGACGTGCACTCCACCCCGACGCCGCGGCTCGGCGGGTCTGGCGATCGCCGCTGGGCCTGCTCGCCGCATTCCTCTTCGCCAGCCAACTGCCGCTGATGCAGACCGTCTTCGACCGGGAGACCGGCACCGCGACGGCGTTGCTGGCCAGCATGCTCGTGCTGGTCGCGGTCGGGGTCGTGGACGACCGCTGGGGCCTCGATGCGCCGACCAAGTTCGCCGGCCAGGCGCTGGCCGCGGGCATCCTGGCCTACGGCGGGATCTCGGTGTCCTGGCTGCCCGATCGGCGGCGTCTTCGTCCTGGACCCCTTGACGAGCGTGCTGCTGACCGTCTTCATCGTCGTGGTGACCATCAATGCCATCAACTTCGTCGACGGACTCGACGGCCTGGCCGCCGGGATCGCCGCCATCGCCGCCACGGCGTTCTTCGCCTACTCCTACCTGCTGACGCGTCGTGGAGGGCTTCGAGCGCGCCACGCTGTCCACGCTGGTGTCCGCGGCGCTGGTCGGAGCCTGCGTCGGCTTCCTGCCGCACAACTTCTACCGCGCCCGGCTCTTCATGGGCGACACCGGCTCCATGCTCATCGGGCTGATCCTGGCGACCTCCACCATCACGCTGCTGGGCCGGGTGGACCCCAATGCGCTGGTCGGCGTCACGGTGCTCCCCGCCCTGCTGCCGCTGGTGCTGCCGTTCGCGGTGCTGGCGATCCCCTTCCTGGACCTGGTGCTGGCGGTCGTGCGGCGCACCTGGGCCGGGCGGTCGCCGTTCCACCCGGACAAGGGCCACCTGCACCACCGGATCCTCGAGATCGGGCACTCCCAGACCAGGGCGGTGCTGCTGATGTACGGGTGGGCGGCGACGCTGGCAGGAACCGTGGTGGCGATGGCCTTCATCCCCATCGATTGGGCGCTGGCGATCGGGGCGGTGATGTTCGGGCTGCTCCTCGTCGCCCTGCGCGCACCGGGCCGCAATGCACCGGTGAGCGCATGACGGGCGGTGATGGGCACCGCCGGAGGGGGAGTGCCTGGTGACCTCGACGCTGCGCACGCAACGCGCGCCGGAGAGCCTGCTCAAGCCGATGCGGGCGGTCTTGCGCCTGGGCCTGATCATTGGCGCGATCGGGCTGCCGCTGGCCATGGGGATCGGCTCCTTGCTGGCCGGGACGCCCGGGACGTGGGGCGGTCTGCTCGGCTTCGGCATCCCATTGGTGTTCTTCACGCTCACCGCATGGATGGCGATCGCGACCGCGCGGCTGCAACCGCAATGGCTCGGCATGGCGGTCATGGGTTCGTGGCTGGTCAAGATCGTCGCGCTCATCGCGATGCTGGCAGTGCTGGACGGGGCCGACTTCTACAGTCGCGGCGTGTTCTTCGGCACCTTGCTGATCACCACGTTCGGCTACCTGGGCATGGAGGCCTGGATCGTGGCGCGCACCCGGGTGCTGTACGTCGAGACGGAGTTCGCCCCAGAGTCCCAGGAGTCCCCGTGAAGGCGGTCGGCGCGCTGCGATCGCACCGTCATCCACCGGTGGGTGGCGATCGGCCGTGTGCTAGGTTGATCGCCGATGACTGAACGCTCCGACTCCGTGAACAGGCCGGACCCGAAGCCGATTGAGCCGAGGAATCTCAGCGAGCACGATGCCTGGGGTATGGTCTCGACGCTGGTGGCCGGTCCCGTAACATGGGGCCTGATCGGGGCGGGCATCGATCTCGTCGTCGGAACCCATCGGGTGTTCCTGCCGATCGGAATCGTGCTCGGGTTCGTGGTGGCGTTCTACATCACCTATTTCCGCTACGGCCGCTCCTGAGCGGTCCGACACAGGGAGTATCGGTGACTGCACTGCCAACCGCTGTGGCTGCGGCCGGCGGCGACGGCGATGGCTTCTCGCCCCCGAACCTCAATGACTTCTTCCCCGATCCCCTGTTGTTCGAGGGCACACCACTGGCGATGACCCGGATCAACGCCATCGCCCTGCTGATGACCGGCGTGCTGTCGTTGCTCCTGGTTGTGGCGTTCGCCCGTCCCAAGGTCGTGCCCGGCGGCCTGCAGAACTTCGCCGAGTACGCCATCAACGGCATGCGCGCGGCGATCGTCGGGGAAATCATGGGCGAGAGGGGCCGCAAGTACGCGCCCTACCTGATGGCGATGTTCTTCCTCATCCTGTTCTTCAACTTCACCGGGGTGTTGCCGCTGATGCACATCCCGGTGACGTCGGTCATCGGTGTGACGCTGGTGTTCGCCATGGTCGCGTGGGTGATGTTCAACGTCGAGGGCATCCGCGCCCATGGGTTCTTCCCCTACCTGAAGCTGAGCCTCATGCCGCCGGGCGTGCCGGCTCCGCTGTACGTGTTGGTGATTCCGATCGAGTTCGTCTCGACCTTCATGCTGCGGCCGTTCACTCTGGCCGTCCGTCTGATGGCCAACATGATGTCCGGCCACATCCTGCTGGTGCTGTTCTTCAGCGCCACCTCGTACTTCCTCTTCGAGCTGGACGGGCTGCTGAAGCTCGCGGCGGTGCCCGCGTTTGCCTTCGGGTTCGCCTTCACCCTGTTCGAGCTGCTCATCATCTTCCTGCAGGCATACGTCTTCACACTGCTGACCGCCGTCTACATCGATGGGGCCATCAGTGAGGAGCACTGATCATCGTTCGGGCACCCAGCCTCGCGCGACAACGGAAAGGAACTGAGAATGGAACTACTCGCCGAGATCAACGGCAACATCAACTCCGTGGGCTATGGCCTGGCGGCCATCGGTCCGGGTATCGGTATCGGCATCTTGGTCGGCAAGACCGTCGAGAGCATCGCCCGCCAGCCCGAGGCCACCGGGGTGCTGCGCACCAACATGTTCCTGGGCATCGCCTTCACCGAGGCGCTGGCGCTGATCGGTCTGGTCGCCGGCTTCATCTTCACCTGATCCGCGACCGGAACCCCAAACCCCGTCATCCAGGGCAGAGCGAAGAAGCGAGAGCACGATGTGGTCACTAGCGACAGGCGTCACCGCAGCTGTCACGGCAGCGACCGAGGGCGAGTCGGAGAACCCGCTCCTCCCGGCGATCTACGACATCATCTGGGGCGGCTTGTGCTTCCTCATCATCTTCCTGCTGTTCTGGAAGTACGTGATGCCGCGGCTGAGCGAGGTGATGGCAGAGCGGTCGGCTCAGATCGAGGGCGGCATCGCCAAGGCGGAGCGGATGCAGGCCGAGGCACGGGACTCGCTGGTGCAGTACCAGGCGCATTTGGCCCGGGCCCGCGAGGAGGCCGCCGCCATCAGGGAGAAGGCCGAGTCCGAGAAGTTGCAGATCATCGCGGAGGCCCGGCGCGAGGCAGAGGCTACAGCCGCTGCCGTCCAGGCCAATGCCGTGGCCAGCATCGCCGCGGAGCGAGCGAAGGCCACCGCTGACCTGCGCCGCGACGCTGGCACCGTGGCCACCGACTTGGCCGAGAAGATCATCGGGGAGTCGTTGGATCGGCAGCGCGCCAATGCCGTGGTGGATCGCTTCATCGATGAGCTGGAGCAGGCGGGACGGGCCTGATGCTCGGTTCATCGCGCACCTCGCTGCTCCTGCTCAATGAGGCGGTCGATGCCGCCTATTCCGATCCCGGCCTGGAGCGGGCCGGGTCGGACCTGCTGGCAGTCACCGACCTGCTGACCCGGGAGAAGTCCCTGCGCATGGTGCTGGCGGACGGCGGCATGGCTGAGTCCGCTCGCAAGGGGATCGTGGAGCGGCTGGTGGGGGAGCAGATTTCGCCGCTGGCCCTGTCGCTGGCCACCACCGCCGTGAGCCTGCGATGGGGCACCGACGGCGATCTCGTCGATGCGCTAGAACTGGCGGGGGCCTCTGCGCTGATCGGCGCGGCGGAGAAAGCGGGCACCGCGGACGACGTCGCCGAAGAACTGTTCCGGTTCGGCCGAGTAGTGGATGCCAACGGGGAGTTGCAGTTGACGCTCACCGGTTCCGGGCACCCCGATCGGGGCCAAGCGGGCGATCGTGGCCGATCTGCTCGACGGCCGCACCAGTCCGATCACTGCCCAGCTGGCCGGCTTCGTCGTGACCCACCTGCGTGGGCGGCGCATCGAGGAAGCGCTCAACACCATGGTGGAACTGGCAGCCGTTCGGCGCGGCGAGATCGCCGCCGTCGTTCGGGTGGCGGCGCCGCTGGAGCCGGCTCAGGAGGAGCGGCTGGCGGCGGCGCTGCGGAACGTGTACGGCCAGCCCGTGCAGCTCAGCGTCGAAATCGACCCAACCGCGATCGGCGGGGTCTCGGTCCAGGTCGGCGATGAACTCATCGACGGCACCCTGGCCCACAAACTCAACCAAGCACGACGCCGCCTGGCCGGCTAGTGCCAACCAGCCAACGACCCGCCGGGGCGATCCCTGGCTCGACGAGAGGGAACGAGCGACCATGACGGAGCTCACCATCCGCCCGGATGAGATCCGGGAGGCCATCGAGCGCAACGTGGCCTCCTTCACTGCGACCACTGCCCGCAACGAGGTGGGCATGGTCATCGAGACCGGTGACGGCATCGCCCGCGTCGAAGGCCTGCACTCGGCCATGACCAACGAGCTCCTGGAGTTCGAGGGCGGCCTGCTGGGCGTCGCCCTGAACCTGGACGTCCGCGAGATCGGCGCCGTGCTGCTCGGCGACGGCTCGCAGATCGAGGAGGGCCAGCCGGTGCGGCGGACCGGCGAGGTGCTGTCGGTTCCCGTCGGCGACGGCTACCTCGGCCGCGTGGTCAATCCGCTGGGCGAGCCCATCGATGGCATGGGCGAGATCGCTACCGAGGGCCGGCGGGCGCTGGAGCTGCAGGCGCCCAACGTGATCATGCGTCAGCCGGTGAAGGAGTCCCTGCGCACCGGTATCAAGGCCATCGACGCGATGACCGCCATCGGCCGGGGCCAGCGACAGTTGATCATCGGCGACCGCCAGACCGGGAAGACCGCGGTGTGCCTGGACACGATCCTGGCGCAGAAGGAGAACTGGGAGTCCGGCGACCCGAAGAAGCAGGTCCGCTGCATCTACGTCGCCATCGGCCAGAAGGGCTCCACGATCGCCGGTGTGAAGGGCGCGCTGGAGGAGTACGGCGCGATGGAGTACACGACCATCGTGGCCGCCCCGGCCTCCGATAATGCCGGCTTCAAGTACCTCGCGCCCTACACCGGCTCCGCCATCGGCCAGCACTGGATGTACCAGGGCAAGCACGTACTCATCATCTTCGACGACCTCAGCAAGCAGGCCGAGGCCTACCGCGCGGTGTCGCTGCTGCTGCGCCGTCCGCCCGGTCGCGAGGCGTACCCCGGCGACGTCTTCTACTTGCACTCGCGGCTGCTGGAGCGCTGCGCCAAGCTCTCCGACGAGCTCGGCGGCGGTTCGATGACCGGGCTGCCGATCATCGAGACCAAGGCCAACGACGTGTCGGCCTACATCCCGACCAACGTCATCTCCATCACCGACGGCCAGTGCTTCCTGGAGTCGGACCTGTTCAACTCCGGAGTCCGGCCCGCCATCAACGTGGGCATCTCGGTCTCCCGGGTCGGCGGCTCGGCTCAGCCCAAGGCGATGCGCAAGGTCGCCGGGCGGCTTCGGCTGGACCTGGCCCAGTTCCGTGAGCTGGAGGCCTTCGCCGCCTTCGGATCCGACCTTGACGCCGCATCGAAGGCGCAGTTGGAGCGCGGCACTCGGCTGGTGGAGCTGCTCAAGCAGCCGCAGTACCAGCCGTACTCCATGGAGCGCGAAGTCGTCTCGGTATGGTCGGGCACCTCCGGCAGCCTCGATGACGTCCCGGTGGAGGACATCCGGCGCTTCGACTGCGGAGTTCCTGGACTACCTGGGGCGCGAGCACGCCGGGCTGCTGGATGAGATCGCCACCAGCGGCGACCTCAGCGACGAGACGGTAGGCGTGCTGGAGAGCTCCATCGCCGACTTCAAGAAGCAGTTCCGCACCACTGAGGGTCACCTCCTGGGACCGAGGCCGAGGTCCCGGCGCTCGACGACGGCGAGATCGAGCAGGCCAAGATCACCCGCAAGGTGCGCAAGGGCTGAGCCGTGGGTGCGCAACTGAGAGTCTTCCGCCGACGCATCAAGTCGGTGCAGCAGACCAAGAAAATCACCAAAGCGATGGAGCTCATCGCCTCCGCCCGAATCGTGAAGGCGCAACAGCGGTTGAACCGCGCGGTGCCGTACACCCGCGAGTTGTACGCGGCGATTTCGGCCGCCGCAACGCACGCCACAGGGATCCACACTCATCCGCTCACGGCCAAGGCCAGGCTGCAGCAGCGGGCGATCTACCTGGTGGTGACTGCTGATCGCGGCCTTGCGGGTGCCTACTCCGCCAACACCATCCGGGAGGGCGAGGCGCTGACCACGCTGCTCACCAAGCAGCGCGGGTTCGAGGAGGTCATCCCCTACGTGGTGGGCCGCAAGGGCGAGTCCTACTACCGCTTCCGAGAGCGGGAGATGGGGGCCTCCTGGACCGGCTTCAGCGACCAGCCGGACTATCGAGCACGCCAAGGAGATCGCCGACGTGCTGCTGCAGCGGTTCCTGCAGCGCACGGAGGATGGCGGCGCGGACGAGATCCACATCGTCTACACCCACTTCGTCAACATGGCGGTGCAGCGGCCGACGGTGCGCCGAATCCTGCCGCTGGAAGTCGTCGACGAAGAGGTCGACATCAGCGGATCGCAGGTGGGCGGCGCCGGGGACAGCGCAGGTCGGCCCATCTACCCGCTCTACTCCTTCGAGCCGTCGCCGGAAGCGGTGCTCGACGCTCTGCTGCCCAAGTACGTCGAGGATGTGGTCTTCGCGGCCCTGCTGATGTCGAGCGCATCGGAGCACGCTGCGCGGCGCCGGGCGATGAAGTCCGCCACCGACAACGCCGACGAGTTGATCAAGACGCTCACCCGCCAGTCCAACCAGGCCCGTCAGGCCGAAATCACCCAGGAGATCAGCGAAATCGTCGGCGGCGCCGACGCGCTGGCGTCCGCCACTGCAGGAAGTTGAGGAGCAGCATGACCGCCACGACCGAGCAAGCACCCGGATCCGGTGCAGCGACGCCTGGCGTCGGTCGAGTCGCGCGTGTCACCGGCCCCGTCGTCGACGTCGAGTTCCCGGTGGAAGCCATGCCGGAACTGATGAACGCCCTGCACGTCGACGTCACCATGGCCGACGAGGATGGCAACCCCCAGACCTCGACGCTGACGCTGGAGGTCGCCCAGCACCTGGGGGACAACCTGGTCCGGGCCATCGCGATGCAGCCCACCGACGGCCTCACCCGCGGCGCCGAGGTCAGCGACACCGGCGACTCCATCACCGTGCCGGTCGGCGACGTGACGCAAGAGCCACCTGTGGAACGTGCTGGGCAAGCCCCTCGATGTGCCGGAGTCCAGCCTCGAGATCAAGGAGCGCTGGGGCATTCACCGTCAGCCGCCGGCCTTCGACCAGCTCGAGTCCAAGACCGAGGTCTTCTGCGACCGGCATCAAGGTCATCGACCTGCTGACCCCGTACGTGAAGGGCGGCAAGATCGGCCTGTTCGGCGGTGCCGGTGTGGGCAAGACGGTGCTCATCCAGGAGATGATCTACCGCGTCGCGGAGAACTTCGGCGGCGTGTCGGTGTTCGCGGGCGTGGGGGAGCGGACCCGCGAGGGCAACGACCTCTTCCTGGAGATGACGCGAGTCCGGCGTCATCGACAAGACCGCGCTGGTGTTCGGCCAGATGGACGAACCGCCCGGCACCCGGCTGCGGGTCGCGCTGTCGGCGCTGACCATGGCGGAGTACTTCCGCGATGTGCAGAAGCAGGACGTGCTGCTCTTCATCGACAACATCTTCCGGTTCACGCAGGCTGGCTCCGAGGTCTCCACGCTGCTGGGCCGGATGCCGTCCGCGGTGGGCTACCAGCCGACGCTGGCCGACGAGATGGGCGCAGTTGCAGGAGCGGATCACCTCCACCCGAGGCCACTCCATCACCTCGCTGCAGGCCATCTATGTACCCGCCGACGACCTCACCGACCCGGCGCCGGCCACCACCTTCGCTCACCTCGACGCCACCACCGTGCTGTCGCGGCCGATCTCCGAGCTGGGCATCTACCCGGCCGTGGACCCGCTGGACTCCTCCTCCCGAATCCTGGACCCGCGCTACGTCGGCGGGGATCACTACTGGGTGGCCGCTCAGGTCAAGGAGGTCCTGCAGCGGTTGAAGGATCTGCAGGACATCATCGCCATCCTCGGCATCGACGAGCTGTCCGAGGAGGACAAGGTGCTGGTGGGCCGCGCGCGCCGCATCCAGCGGTTCCTGTCGCAGAACATGTTCGTGGCGGAGGCCTTCACCGGCCAGCCGGGCTCGTTCGTGCCAGTGGAGGAGACGATCGCCTCGTTCCAGGCGCTCATCAACGGCGACTTCGACCACATCCCGGAGCAGGCATTCTTCATGTGCGGCGGGATCGAGGACGTGGAGCGCAACGCCGCCAAGCTCGCGAAGGGCTGATCGGCGATGGCGACGCTCGATGTGACGCTGGTGGCCGTGGACCGTCCCGTCTGGAACGGGCAGGCCACGGGCATCATCACTCGGACCATGGTCGGCGACATCGGCATCCTGCCCGGCCACGAGCCGTTCCTGGCGACGCTGGCCGACGGCGTGCTGCGGATCGACATGGCAGAGGGGGACCGGCTGGTCATTGCCGTGCACGGCGGGTTCATCTCGGTCGATGACAACGTCGTGAAGATCCTCGCCGAGACCGCCGAGCTCGGGTCCGAGGTGGATGTCGAGCGGGCCGAGCGCGCCAAGGAGCGGGCGACTCGCCGGCAACCTCGACGAGGACGAACAGACCGCCGCGATTCACCGCGCGGAGACCCGCGTCGACGCGGCCATGCGGCACCAGAACCTCATGGGGAAGAAGGGCTAAGCCTCACCAGTCCTCGCGACGAACGGAACCGATCCCCGCGGGGCGATCGGTTCCGTTTGTCGTTGCATCGCAATTGGGCCTGTCGCAATCGGGGGTGCGGTGGGCTCCCGTATCGACCGGTGTGGAGCGAGCGGGACGCCGGGGCCGGGTCGCATCCCCGGGTGTCCAGCGGGTCCAGCTGCGT
Source organism: uncultured Actinomycetota bacterium (assembly GCA_963706835.1). Taxonomy (GTDB): domain Bacteria; phylum Actinomycetota; class Actinomycetes; order S36-B12; genus CAVXYG01. Next base: position 259,263 of record CAVPOB010000040.1, on the reverse strand, counting down.
GGGCAGCCTCAGCCCTCTGCGCCGGGTGCGCCGGCCCCTGTTGCGGGGGCGGAATCGGCCGGTGTGTGGGGCGGGTCTGCACCCGGTTCGGGGGTTTGCACCCGGCGCGGGGGCGGCAGCGGCCGGTGTGCGGGGCAGGTCTGCACCCGGTTCGGGGGTTTGCACCCGGCGCGGGGGCGGAAGCGGCCGAATCTGGGCCGACAGCCCCCGTCCCGGGTGCAAACCCCCGATACCGGGTGCACAGTTGCCCGCCCGGAGGCGCTCTCAGCCCCCGTCTCGGGTGCAAACCACCGCATCGGGTGCACAGTGGCCCCGCGGGGGTGCTCTCAAGCCCCCGCCGCGGGTTCGCACCGCCATCCCGGGTGCGCAGTCTCACAGCCGCTGTATCGGTGGGGGTTGACCCCTCAGCCGCCCAAGGGCGCCGACACTCTCAGGAAGCGCAGCCCGGCAACGGAGCCGATCCCCGCGGGCGACCGGCTCCGTTGCCGTTGGAGGGTTGGGCTCAGCGCTCCCCGCCCGGCGTCCAGAGGATGTCGCCGTCGGGATTCGCCCGCCGGGCGAGGATGAAGAGGAGGTCTGAGAGCCGGTTGAGGTAGGTGGCCGGCAGCGAGGTCATCGACTCGCCGTGCGCGTGCAGGGCGACCCACGCGGAGCGTTCCGCCCGTCGCACCACGGTGCGCGCCACGTGTAGATGTGCCGCAGCCGCAGTTCCGCCGGGCAGTACGAAGGACCGCAGCGGCGGCAGGCCGTCGTTGTACCGATCGCACTCGGACTCAAGGCGGTCGATGTAGGCCTGCTCGATTCGCAGCGGTGGCACCTCCGGCTGCTCGACCACCGGTGTACACAGGTCGGCCCCGACATCGAACATCTCGTTCTGGACGCGCAGCAGCGTCTGCCGGATGTCGTCGGCCACCTCGGTCGTGGCCAGTACCACCCCGATGCGGCAATTCGCTTCGTCCACGTCGGCGTAGGCCACCAGGCGCGGGTCGGTCTTCGAGGTCCGGCTGAAGTCCCCCAGCGAGGTGGTGCCGCTGTCCCCGGTGCGGGTGTAGATGCGAGTCAGGTTGACCATCCGTGGCTCCTCCGAAGGCGTCTGGGTCGGGCTCCACGGTAGTTCATGCCGCGCGCCCCCGCCGTCGACGCACGTCTGGGGGCGGCTGCCCATAGGCTGTCGGTCGTGGACATCTTCGACGTAACCGGCGGTGGCCGACTACAGGGCGAGGTCCGGGTCACCGGTGCGAAGAACTCGGTGCTGAAGCTCATGGCGGTGGCCCTGCTGGCCGCCGGGCCGCACGGTCATCGAGGAAGTGCCGGCCATCCTGGATGTATCGATCATGGCCGAACTCATCGAGCGGCTCGGCTGCGGGGTGACCCATGACGCCGCCGCGGGGACCGTGACCATCGATGTCCCGCAGCATCTGCAGCACCGGGCCGACTACGACCTCGTGCGCAGGATGCGCGCCTCCATCTCGGTCCTCGGGCCGCTGCTGGCGCGGTGCGCCGCCGCCGATGTCGCCCTGCCCGGCGGCGACGCGATCGGATCGCGCGGGCTCGACATGCATATCGCGGGGCTGGAGCGGATGGGGGTCGAGGTCACCTCCGAGCACGGCTACCTGCTGGCGACCGCGCCGCAGGGTCTGCACGGCGCCGTGGTCTGGCTGGATTTCCCCAGCGTCGGCGCCACCGAGACGCTGCTGATGGCGGCGGTGACCGCGGATGGCGAGACCACCATCGAGAACGCCGCCCGGGAGCCGGAGATCATCGACATCTGCACGATGCTCACCGAGATGGGCGCCAAGATCGAGGGCGCGGGGCAATCGACGCTGGTGATCACCGGCGTGCCCGGACTGCACGCGGTTCGCCATCGCACGCTCTCCGACCGGATCGTGACCGGCACCTGGGCGGTCGCAGCAGCGATGACCCAGGGTGATGTCCTCATCCGCAACTGCCAGGCCCATCACCTGGAGATCGCTTTGGACAAACTGTCCACGGCCGGCGCCGACATCACCGCCACCGACGACACCATCCACGTGCGTGATGGCCGGCCGGCCGAAAGCGGTCGACATCGTCACCCTGCCCTATCCGGGATTTCCGACTGACCTGCAGCCGCAGTTCATCGCCATGAACGCCATCGCCGATGGTGCCGCGATGGTGACCGAGAACCTCTTCGAGGCCCGCTTCAAGTTCGTCAACGAACTGGTCCGGCTGGGCGCCGACATCAAGATCGAAGGCCATCATGCCATCGTGCGCGGCAAGCCGCGCCTCTCGGGCGCCCCGGTGGAGGCCACCGATATCCGGGCCGGAGCCTCGTTGGTCCTCGGCGGACTGGTCGCCGACGGTATGACCGCCGTGCACAACGTCGAGCACATCGATCGCGGCTACCCGAACTTCGTCAACGATCTGCGCAATCTGGGCGCTGTCATCGAGCGCCGCACCGTCTGACCCCGCCGCCGCGGCGCGCCTGCAGCCTGCCTACCCTCGAACCAGACAGGAAGGTGAGCAGGATGACGACGGTCATGATCATCGGTGCCGGACTCATGGGCTCCGGCATCGCGCAGGTGTCGGCGGTGGCCGGCTACGACGTGGTGCTGCGGGACATCAGCGATGAGGCGCTGCAGCGGGGCCTGGCTGGGATTCGGACCTCGCTGGAACGGTTCGCTGCCAAGGGGCGGTTGGACGCCGAGGCGGTGGAGCAATCATTGAGCCGGATCAGCACGACCACCGACCTGGGCGCCGCCGAGACCGCCGACATCGTCGTTGAGGCGGTGTTCGAGCAGGCCGACATCAAGCGGGAACTCTTCGCCGCCATCGATGCGATCGCCGGTCCCGAGACAGTACTGGCCACCAACACCTCCGCCATCCCGATCACGACGATCGCGGCGGCCACTCAGCGGCCGGAATGGGTCGTGGGCACGCACTTCTTCTCGCCGGTGCCGATGATGCAGCTGTGCGAGTTGATCCGCGGCTACAAGACCTCCGACGAGGCGCTGGCACGTGCGCGGGGCTTCGCCGAGGCGGTGGGCAAGACCTGCGTCGTCGTCAACCGCGACGTGGCCGGGTTCGTCACCACGCGGCTGATCAGCGCGCTGGCGATGGAAGCGGTGCAGTTGGTCGAGAGCGGGGTCGCCAGCGCCGAGGACGTCGACATCGCCTGCCGGCTCGGGTTCGGCCATGCGATGGGTCCGCTGCAGACCGCGGACCTGACCGGGGTGGACATCCTCACCAACGCCACCTCCAACATCTACGCCGATACCCAGGATGAGAAGTTCGCGCCGCCCGAGCTGTTGCGCCGGATGGTGGCGGCGGGCGATCTGGGGCGCAAGAGCGGCCGGGGCTTCTACGCATATGACTGATGCCCAGGGCGGCGGGGGGCCGTTCCTCATCGTCCACAGCTCCGACGAGTGGTACGGCGCCGACCGCATGGTGGCCGAGCTCGCCGATGTTGCTGAGCGGTCCGCGGGGCACTCGGTGCAGGTGTGGCTGCCGGCGGGTGCTGCTCCCCGCACCCCGTCGCTGAGCAGCGTGCTGGCCGAGCGCGGCATCGCGGTGCGGTCGCTGGCGCTGCCGGTGCTGCGGCGCCGCTCGCTGACGCCGGCCGGCCTGGCCGAACTGGCCCGGCAGACCTGGCAGCTGCGCCGGGTCATGGCCGATGTCGATCCGACCGCCGTGGTGGCGGCCACCACGGCCGTGGTGCCGGTGCTGTGGGCACTGCCCCGCGGCACCCGGTCCCTGCTGTACGTGCAGGAGATCTGGCGCTCGGGCGAGCGGATCGTGCTGGGACTGCTGGCACTGCCGGCAGACGCACTGCTGGCCATCTCGGAGCCCGTGGCGCAGGCGCTGCCGCCATGGCTGCGGTCGCGCGCGACCGTGGTGACCAACGCCGTGCCCGATCGCGGAGTTCGGGTACCGGCACCGGCTGATGGGCCGCTGACCTACGTCGTGGCCAGCCGATGGAACGATTGGAAGGGTCACGGCCTGCTGCTGCAGGCATGGGAGGCTGCCGGCTGCCCGGGTCGCCTCGTGGTGCTGGGCGGACCTCCGGAAGCCGGCATCGCCGTTGACGTGCCGGCCCTGGTGGCGGGACTGTCCCAACCGGACACCGTGCAGGTCATCGGTGAGGTGGACGACATCGAGCCGTGGATCGATCGGGCCGACGTCGTGATCCTGCCCTCGACCAATCCGGAGCCGTTCGGGTTGGTCGTGATCGAGGCGTTCGCACGGGCACGGCCGGTGATCGCCACCAACCATGGCGCCCCGGCGACGGTGGTCACCCCGGACGCGGGTTGGCTGGTGGACCCCGACGATGTGGCAGGCTTCGCCCGGGTCCTGGCGGACATGGACCGGGGCGAGGCGGCCCGCCGGGGCGCGCATGCTCGGCGGGAGTTCGAGCAGCGCTACTCACTGCCAGCGTGGCGGTCCTCCGTGCGCACCGTGCTTGACCGGTTCGCCGGCGCCGGCTGGCCCGCCCGGCCCGCGGCCGTCGCCGCACGACCCCGCCGAAGCGCGCGACCTAGCTAGCGGCCGTTGTCCTGCACCAGGCCGCGCGCCAGGGCGAGGTAGCCCTCGGCGACGTCGTCCCAGCGGTAGCGCTCTGCGGCTCGCTTCTGCAGGGCGCGGCCCGCAGCCACGGACATCTCCGGCTCCAGTTCGGCCAACTCCACCAACGGCGCCAGCTCGGCGGGGGTGCTGAAGTAGCACGCGTCCGGACCGGCGACCTCGCGGTTGAAGGTGACATCGAAGGCGAGAACGTCCGAGGCGGCGCCCATGGCCCGCAGCAGGCTCGGATTCGTGCCGCCCACGGAGTGCCCATGCAGATACGTCCGGGCGTTGCCGTACAGCTGATCGAGCACATCCTGATCATCGACGCGGCCGAGGAGGCGGATGCGCTCATCGCCGCGGGCCGCCTTCTCGATCTGCTGGGTGTAGCGCTCGGCGAAGGGCGCTGCGCCGACGACGACGAGTGGGTGCCGCGCCTGGGAACGCGCGTAGCCCTGGACGATCTCCAGGACGTGGTTCTCCGGCTCGAACCGGGCCACGACCAGGTGGTACTGGCGCGACTCGAGCCCGCCCGGCAGCAGGTCGCTGCCCGGGTCGGTGAGCAGGGGTGCGCCGTAGGCCAGCTCGACGGTGTCCGCGTCGTAGGTGTTGCGGTAGTAGTCGGCGATGCCCGGGGCGTCGGCGATGAGCGCATCGGACCAGCGCACCGAGGCGCGCTCTGCCCACAGGTAGTATCGCTTGCCCTGCGGACCCCACTTGGTGCGCTTCCATTCCAGGCCGTCGACGTGCGTGGCGACCGGGATGCCGGCCGAGCGCAGCAGCGGCAGGATCGGCGCGTTGGCGGCGTTGAAGACGAACGCGACGTCCGGCTTGGCCTTCAGCACGGTGTGCAACGTGCTGAGCGCGCTGTGGCTGAGCGTCTCGGCGGCCTTGGTGCGCAGGGCCGGCAGATCGACCACGCGCATCCCGCGGTGCCAGCTCGGCGACGGCTCCGGATTGCGGGCGTAGACCAGCACGCGGTGCCCGTCGCGGACCATGCGTGCGCCGATCTCCTCCACGGCCGTCTCGAAGCCGCCGTAGGCCGCCGGCACCCCGCGGGTGCCGATCATGGCGATGCGCAGCGGTCGGTCCGGGATGCCTGGTGTCGGTGCCGTGTGCGTCATTCGCTGATCCTTTGCCGCAGCATGGTGCTGGAGGTGGTCTTGGTGTACGGGAAGTAGCGCAACTGGACGCCGGCAGCCGCCATACTGGCTTCCAGTTGGTCGCCCTTGGGCGTGTCGCGCCAGTCGTCGCCCTTGAAGAGCACATCGAATCTGACCTTCATCAGCATCTGCGCCTTGTCCGTGGAGTCGTCCACGACGACCTCGTCGACCAGGCCGACCGACGACACGATCTCCAGCCGCTCGTCCAGCGGGATGACCGGCCGCCGCCCCTTGACGGCCTCGGCCCGCTCGTCGGTGACGACGCCGGCGATGAGGTAGTCGCACTGGGCCCGGGCGCTGCGCAGGATGTTGAGGTGGCCGACGTGGAACAGGTCGAAGACGCCGGGCAGGTAGCCCACGACACCGCGGTCGGTGGTGACCTGATCCTTCGGCCGGGGCAGCGTGGCAGCCTGACGGAACCAGACCGGCAGCGCCAGCGCGAGGATGGCCGCATTGGCGGCGAGCAGGGCACCGTAGACCCAGCCGAACAGCGGCGTGCCCCACAGCACGAAGATCCACAGCAGCAAGCCGTAGTCGCTGGGCAGGCGGAGCAGCGAGCGCGCCAACGGTGCTCCCTGGGGCTTGTCGCCAGACGGTGCCCCGGGCGTGCTGCGACGCAGCAGGTCCACCAGGAGCCAGCCGAAGAAGGCCACGACCGAGACCGCCGCGAAGCCCACGGGCAGGAGCGCCTGCTGCCAGCCGATCCCCTCGAACCGCAGCCAGCCGATGAGCACCGCGCCGTGCAGCAGCACCGTCTTGGCCATGTCCACGGTGTGGTCGAGCCACTCACCGACCGGGCGTCCGCCGCCCCGCAACCGGGCGAGCTGGCCATCGGCGGAATCCAGCGCGTAGCCCATGGCCAGCAGCACCGAAACGCCGACGCCGAGCGCGATCGTGGGTGGCAGCACCACCAGGAGCACGATGCCGGTCAGCGAGAAGACCGCGCTGATCGCCGTGACCTGGTTCGGCGTGAGCCCGAGGCGTGGGCCATGGCCGCGAGTCGGCGACCCATCGGCCGGTTGATGAAGCGCGAGTATGCCGGAGCGCCGTAGTTCGACTTGCCGTGGCGGGGCAGGGCGTCGACGGCCGCGCGGTAGCGCATCAGCCACGTCGAGGCTTCCCCCGCTGCTGTAGTGTGTTCCATCGCCTGACTCCCCCCGAGAAGGACCACCGCACTGCAAGCGTAGAGCAACGGGGCCCAGAAGCATAACCTATTGTTAGGTAAGTCACGCTGCGTAACTTTCTCAGAAGAGGCGCAGGGAGTCGTTGGGCCGGCCCCGCATGGCGTCGTAGTCCAGGGTGACGCAGCGCAACCCGCGGTCGGTTGCCAGCGTCCGGGCCTGCGGCCGGATCTCCTGGGCGGCCAGGACGCCCGAGACCGGCGCGAGCAGGGGGTCGCGGTTGAGCAGGTCCAGATAGCGGCTCAACTGCTCCACGCCGTCGATCTCGCCGCGCCGCTTGACCTCCACCGCCACCGCGGCCCCAGCAGCATCCCGGCACAACAGATCCACCGGGCCGATCGCGGTCGGGTACTCCCGGCGCACCAACGTCCACGAGGTGCCGAGCGCGGAGAGATCCTGCGCCAGCAGGGCCTGCAGGTGGGCCTCCACGCCGTCCTTGACCAGCCCCGGATCCTCGCCGAGATCGACGCTGTGGTCGTGCAGCACCTCGGTGATGGTGATGAGCAGCGCTTCACCGGCGCGGTTGGTGACTTCCCACCGCAGGTGCTCCTCAGTCCGCGACTCGACCAGCGAGCAGGGCGGACTCATCCAGTTCAGCGGCTTGTAGGAACCGCCGTCGGCGTGGACGAGGACAGAGCCGTCCCCCTTGACCATGATCAGCCGCGGCGCTGGCGGCAGGTGCGCGGTCAGGCGGCCCGCGTAGTCCACCGAGCAGTTCGCCAGCACCAGTCGCACGGACCCAGCCTACGATGCCGGCGCCGGGCCCGCGGCGCACCCGTGGCCGGGCCCGTCCGTCGTGCAGGGCATGATGCGGCTATGGCCGAGACCCTGTTGACCGGCGACCTGCTTTGGACGCCCGATCCGGCGCTGCGTCAGCAGAGCGCCTACGCCCGCTTCGCCGCAGCGATGGGTAAGACGCCGGAGGACCTGCCGCGGGCGGCGCTGGCCGATCCGGACCGGTTCTGGGATGCGGTCTGGACCCTTGGTGGGGTGGTGGGGGAGCGGGGCAGTCGACCCGCCTACCTGCCGCCCCCGCCGGACCGGGACATCCGAGGAGCGAGGTTCTTCCCGTCCGCGCGGTTGAACTACGCGGAGAACCTGCTGGCCGGGGCGGACCGTCCGGGCGCCGACGAGGCGGCGGTCATCGCACTGCGGGAGGACGGGCGGCGCCGCAGCCTCACGTGGCCCGAGCTGAGGACCGCGGCGCTCGACCTGGCCGGCGCGCTGGCGTCGTGGGGGGTGGGTCCCGGTGATCGGGTGGCGGCCTGGCTGCCCAACACCGAGCAGACCCTCATCGCGATGCTGGCCGCGCAGTGGATCGGCGCGGTGTTCACCTCTACCAGCCCGGACTTCGGGGTCTCCGGCGTACTGGACAGGTTCGGTCAGGTTCGGCCCAAGGTGCTGTTCGCCGCAGACGGCTACTGCTACGGCGGCAAGCGGCACGACCGACTGGGGGCGCTAGGAGATGTCGTCGCCGGTCTGCCGGACCTGGAGCGGCTGGTGGTCGTGCCGGAGCTGTCCGAGGCCGCCGAGGTCGCCGACCGCCTCGCCGACCTGTGCCTGCCGGTCCCGGTGTCACTCATGGGAGAAGCCGTCGCTCCCGCTGCTCCGGAGGCTGCCCGACTGCCGTTCGACGCGCCGGGGTTCATCCTGTACTCCAGCGGCACCACCGGGGCCCCCAAATGCATCGTGCACCGGGGCGCCGGCATCCTGCTCAAGCAGCTCACCGAGCACCAGCTCCACTGCGATATCCGGCCCGGCGATCGGGTGTTCTACTACACGACCTGCGGCTGGATGATGTGGAACTGGTTGGTCACGGCGCTGGCCAGCGGGGCCACGATCGTGCTGTACGACGGTTCGCCGTTCCACCCGGGTCCCACCGCGCTGTGGGACCTCGCCGAGAGGGAGCGGGTCACCCTCTTCGGCACCAGCGCGAAGTACCTCGACAGCGCGGCCAAGGCGGGCCTGGAGCCGGCCGCCACGCACGACCTGTCGGCGCTGCGGACCATCACCTCGACCGGGTCGCCGCTGGTGACCGAGGGGTTCGGCTATGTCTACCGGGCGATCAAGGGCGAGGTGCACCTGGCCTCGATCAGCGGCGGTACCGATCTGTGCGGCTGCTTCATCCTGGGCAATCCCACGCAGCCGGTGTACGCCGGTGAGATCCAGGGACCGGCGCTGGGCCTGGACGTGGACGTCTGGGACGAGGCAGGGCGGTCCTTGGCGACGCAGCCGGGCGTGCGCGGCGAACTGGTGTGCACCTCGCCGTTCCCCTCGATGCCGCTGCACTTCTTCGGCGACGACGGCAGCAAGTACGACGCCGCGTACTTCGCCGGATTCCCCGGGGTGTGGACCCACGGCGACTACGCCAGCCGCACCGAGCATGGCGGCTTCGTCGTGCACGGCCGTTCCGACGCCACCCTGAACGCCGGCGGGGTCCGCATCGGCACCGCCGAGATCTATCGGCAGGTCGAGCAGTTCCCGGAGATCGCCGAGGCCCTCGCGGTGGGTCAGCACTGGCAGGGCGACACCCGGATCGTGCTGTTCGTCCGACTGTCCCCGGGCGCCGAGCTCACCGAGGACCTGCGGCAACGGATCAGCCACCGGCTGCGCGTGGAGTGCTCCCCGCGTCACGTCCCGGCTCGCATGGCCGCCGTGGCCGACCTGCCGCGGACCCGCTCCGGCAAACTCGCCGAACTGGCAGTTGCCGACGTGGTGAACGGTCTCACCGTCCGCAATATCACGGCCCTGGCCAACCCGGAGGCGCTGGACGGCTTCGCGGACCTCGAGGAGCTGCGGTCCTGAGGTTTGGTGGCTCCTCGCAGTTGGGAGTGCGGTGGGCTCCGGCGGCTGCGGGTGGGGCGAGCTGACCGCCGCGGCGTCGGTCGCTTCCCGGCGCCCCGGCGGATTCAGCGACGTGAGGGCCTCATCCCGCTGCGCCGGGGGACGTCTGCACCCGGTTCGGGGGTTTGCACCCGGCGCGGGGGCGGGGTGTCCGGTATGCGGGGCAGGACTGCACCTGGTTCGGGGGTTTGCACCCGCCGCGGGGGCGGAACCGGCCGGATCTGGGCCGACAGCCCCCGTCCCGGGTGCAAACCCCCGCAACGGGTGCACAGTTGCCGCTCCGGGGGCCCGCTCAGCCCCCGTCCCGGGTGCAAACCCCCGCAACGGGTGCACAGTTGCCGCTCCGGGGGCCCGCTCAGCCCCCGTCCCGGGTGCAAACCCCCGCAACGGGTGCACTGCTGCCGCTCCGGGGGCCCGCTCAGCCCCCGTCCCGGGTGCAAACCCCCGCGCCGGGTGCACTGCTGCCGCCGCGGAAGCACGCGACAGCCCCTCGTCCCAGGCGACAACCCCCGTCCCGGGTGCCAACCCCCGCACCGGGTGCACTGCTGCCGCCGCGGAGGCCCTCTCACACGTACACCCGAGATCCCGATGAGCCGGTCAGGTGTCCATGCCGGGCAGCTCCATGCGACGCGCCCACGGTGCCAGTGCCCGAGCATCCGACTCGCTGACCGCGCTTCGCTGGTGCGGCAGCGGTGACGCCGGGGCCTGCTGCCGGTAGACCCGTGGGATCAGACCGGCCACGTTCGTCGGCAGTTCCAGTTGATCGACTCCCAGCCCTGCGCTGAGCACATGCATGGCGTCACTCCCTTGTTTCGACGACTCCCACCCTGGCCATCGCGGGCGAGGCAGCGAAACGCCTACTCACCGGTAACGCTGCGCTACCAGTCGGTAACGCCCGATCGGCGTAGCCCGGAAGGACTAGTTGCGGCCCCACACGCGTCCGTAGCGCACCTGCATGATGCGCTTCACCATCGGTGTGGTGGACGGGTGCCGTTCGAAGGAGGTCAGCGAGATCGGCAGGCTGAAGCGCTCCCGCACCGTGGACTTGGCCCGGGCGAACTCTCGCAGGCCGTCCTCGCCGTGGATGCGCCCGAAGCCGGAGTCCCTGACCCCGCCCCACGGAAGGCCCGGCACGCCGGCGTACATCACCCACGAGTTGATGCTGACCATCCCCACGCGGAGCCGGTCGGCAGCGGCCCGTAGTCGCTGCGGGGAGCCGCCGAAGAGCGATGCCGCGAGGCCGTATGGCGTCCCATTGGCCCGATCGACGGCCTCGTCGAGGTCTCGGACGGGGTTGACGACGACGGTGGGGCCGAAGGTCTCCTCCAGCACCGCTGCGGAGTCCTCCGGCACATCGCACAGCACGATGGGGCCGATGATCCGGTCGCCGATCGACTCCGGGCCGCCCACCACCGGCGTGCCGCCGCGCGCCAGGGCATCCTCGACGTGGCGCCGCACCACGCTGGCCTGGTCGGGCAGGGTCATCGGGCCGTAGGCGGCATCGCGCATCGCGCCCGGGGAGATGCGCGATGCCTTGTCGGCGACGATCTGCAGGAAGCGCTGGTACACGTCGCGGTGCACGTAGACGCGCTCGACGCCGACGCAGGTCTGGCCGCCGTTGGAGAACGCCCCGAACACGGCCGCCTCGGCGGCACGGTCGAGGTCGGCATCGTGATCGACCAGCACGGCGTCCTTGCCGCCCAGTTCCAGCAGCACCGGCGTCAGCGTCGCGGCCGCGTCGGCCATGATCCGCCGACCGGTCGCCGTCGAACCGGTGAAGGAGATCTTGTCCACACCGCTGCGCACCAGCGCTGCGCCGGTACTGCCGGGTCCGGTGACCAGCGATAGCACCGGCTGCTCGCCGAAGACCTCCGCCGCGGCATCGGCGATCCAGCGTCCGACGGCGGTGGTGTGCTCGCTGGGCTTGAACACCACCGCATTGCCGGCGGCGATGGCGTAGGCGATCGAACCGATCGGCGTGAACAGCGGGTAGTTCCACGGACCGATCACCCCGACCACGCCCAGCGGCTCGTAGCGCAGCCGTGCCTGTTGGTTGATGGTGAACAGCCCGGGGCGGACCGAACGTTCGCCGAGCACCCGAGCGCAATGCTTGGCGGCCCAGTCCACGTGCTCCACGCTGAGCACGACTTCGAGCAGGGCGTCGGCGACCGGCTTGCCGGACTCCCGGTGGATGAGCTCGCTGATCTCGTCGGCGCGCGAGGCCAGGAGCGCGCGCAACCGCAGCAGCCGGCGACGTCGTTCGGCCAGCCCCTGATCGGCCCACCAGCGGGCAGCCAGCCGTGCTCGATCGACCACGGCCGCCACCTGCTCGTCATCCATCACGGGGAACTCGGCGACCACGCCGCCATCCCCGGGCGACCTGGTGGCGAATGTGCTGCTGGTTGGCATGGCACCTCCTGTGGGGCCGGGCCTGCGCAGGGCGGCCGTTGGGGCGAGCCTATGGCATGCCGGCGACCCCGTACCGAGCCCACAGGTCCCGATTTGCCACACTGCGGTAGGGCTGAGGAAGGGAAAGGCATGACGCGCGATATCACCACCGTTGCCGTGGTCGGGCTCGGACAGACCGGAGCAGGACTGGTCGCCGCCGCGGAGCGGGCCGGACTGCGGGTACTGGCGCTGGGCGAGCAGGATGGTCTGGCCGGGATCGGTCAGGCCGATCTGGTGATCGAGGCCGTGCCGGAGGCGTTCGAGGCCAAGCGCGAGGTGCTCTCACTGATCGACAAGTCCGTCGGGGCGGAGGCGGTGATTGCCACGACCGCCACCGCGATCGCCGTGACCGATCTCGCCCTGGCCACGACCGACCCCGGCCGGGTCATCGGCCTGGCACCGGCGCTGCCTCCCGACGCACCTGGCCTTCTGGAAGTCGTGCGCACCCCGCTGTCCAGCGAGCATGCGGTCGCGATGGGGGTCGGGTTCGCCGATGCCCTCGGCACCAGCAGCGTCGTGGTCGGCGATCGCCCCGGACAGATCGTGTCGCGTCTGCTCATGGGCTACCTCAACCACGCGGTCTCCATGGTGGAGGGGGCCTACGCCAGTCGCGACGATGTCGATGCCGCGATGCGCTTCGGGTGCGGCTATCCGATGGGGCCGCTGGCGACGCTGGACGCGATCGGCATCGACACGGCCTACCGCGTGCTGGACGGTCTGCATGCGACCACCGGGGAGCGCGTGCACGCCCCGGCGCCGATCCTGAAGCAGATGGTCGCGGCGGGCCGGCTGGGCCGCAAGAGCGGCCGCGGCTTCTACCGCTACGCCGGCGCCGGGTCCGAGGAGATCGTGCCGGACAGCGACGCCGCCGATGGGGGCGGCGCATCTGCCGTCGCCCGTGAGGTGGCCACCGTCGGGGTCGTGGGCTCCGGCACGATGGCGATGGGCATCATCGAGGTCTTCGCCAAGGCCGGCTTCGCCGTGGTCTTCGTGGCTCGCGGCGAGGAGAAGGTGGCCCGGGTGAGGGCCGGCGTCACCAAGTCGCTGCAGCGCGCGGTGGATAAGGGCCGGATGGCGGAGGAGGACCGCGACGCGGCGCTCGCCCGGATCACCGGTGCCACCGATGTGGCGGGGCTGTCCGAGGTGGACCTGGTGGTCGAGGCCATCGTGGAGGATCTGCAGACCAAGCTGGATCTGTTCCGCAGGCTCGACGCGGTCTGCAAGCCCGGCGCAGTCCTGGCGACGACGACGTCGAGCCTGCCGGTGGTGGAGATGGCGGCGGCGACCAGTCGGCCGGAGGATGTGGTCGGCCTGCACTTCTTCAACCCCGCGCCCATCATGAAGCTGGTCGAGATCGTCGTGCCGCTCACCACGGCCCCCGATGTCGTCGCCACGGCTCGCGACATCTGCGCCCGCACCAAGAAGGTGGCGGTGGAATGCGGCGATCGGGCCGGCTTCATCGTCAACGCGCTGCTGTTCCCCTACCTCAACGACGCCGTCCGGATGCTGGAGTCCGGGTATGCCTCGATGGACGAGATCGATGCCGCCATCAAGGCGGCCGCCGGGTTCCCGATGGGTCCCTTCGCGCTGCTCGATGTCGTCGGCAACGACGTCTCCCTGGCCATCCAGCAGACGCTGCTGCGCGAGTTCCGCGATCCCGGCCTCACCCCGGCTGCCACGCTGGAGCACCTCGTGGCGGCCGGCTACCAGGGGCGCAAGACGGGACGCGGGTTCCGCACCTACTGACGCCGGTGGGCGCAAGCCGCGCAGCTGCGTCAGGATGGTCCCGTGGGGCGCCGCAACCGTAGGGCCGATGGCTCGGGCAGGCCGCTGTCGACCGGCAGTGTGCGCTGCCGGGAGGAGCACGCGGACGGCGGCTGGCTGGTCGCCACCCGGCCGGCCCGTCACGACGGCACCCACTACACCTGTCCGATCTGCGGGAATCGACTTGCGGGCAGCCAGGCGCATCTGGTGGTGTGGCCCGAGGATGGATCCGTCGCGGACCGGCGCCATGTGCACCGCACGTGCTGGCAGCGCCGGGCCACCCAGCGCGACCCGGTGAGGTGGTGAAGGATGACGGTGGTCCTGCTGTACGACGGCGACTGCGCGTTCTGCTCCAGCAGTGCGCGCGCCCTCCAGCGCTGGGTGCGACCGGACTGCCTGGTGCTGCCCTACCAGTTGGTCGATCTGCCGCGGTGGGGGGTCACGCCGGAGGGTGCGGCCGCCGAGGTCCTGCTGGTGCGCAAGTCCGGCACGACGATCGCGGTGCGGGGCGGGGCGGCGGCGATCGCGGGCGTGCTGCAGTTGGGACGCGCGCCATGGCCGGCACTGGGTGCGCTGCTGACGGCTCCCGGCATCGCCGCGGTGGCCGACCTCGGCTATCGATTCGTGGCGGCCAACCGGCATCGGTTGCCGGGCGGGACGCCGGCGTGCGCGGTGGATGGGGCCGGCTCCGTGGTGCCGATCGGGTAGCCACATGTCCCGAATCACTGCCAACTCGGTGCTGCCGGCGCGGCGCGAGGTCTTCGCCGTGGAGACGGCCGACGGCGAGCGCATCGTGGGGGAGGCGGCGCTGCCGGAGCAGGCCCAGCCGATCGCCACCGTGGTCTGCCTGCACCCGCTGTCCACCCATGGCGGATCCACCGACTCCCATCTGTTCCGCAAAGCCTCCTGGCGGTTGCCGGCGCTGGCGGGCCTGGCCGTGGTCCGGTTCAACTTCCGCGGGGTCTCCTCTACCATCGGGGCCAGTTCCGGACAGTTCGGCGCGGCGGGGCCCGAAGGCCTGGATCTGGCGGCGGTGCTGGGCTGGGTCGCTGCCGCCGGCCTGCCGGATCCGTGGCTGGTGGGCTGGTCGTTCGGCACCGACGTGGTGCTGAAGCATGGTGCGCGGCCCCCGGTCGTGGGCGCGGTCCTGCTGTCGCCCACACTGCGCTGGTCCACCGATGCCGACCTCGACCGGTGGGCGCGGTACGGGGCGCCGCTGTCCGCGCTGGTACCACAGCACGATGACTTCCTGCGGCCCGAACAGGCCCGGCGCCGCCTTGCCAGGATTCCGCAGGCAGAGGTAGTCGCGGTTGCGGACGGGCGCCACCTGTTCATCGGCGAGCGGTATGTCAAGATCGCCCTTGACCATGTGGTGCGACAGATCGCGCCGGCGTTGGCCCCGCTGCCCCCGCAGTGGGACGGGCCCATGGAGACTTGGAGCATGCTGTGACCGACCTGACCGATCTGACCGGACGTACGGCGCTGGTGACGGGGGCCTCGCAGGGCATCGGCGCGGCCATCGCGCTGGCGCTGGCCGAGCAGGGGGCCGATGTGGCCCTGCTGGCGCGCAACGAGGAGCGGCTCGCCGAGGTCGCCAGGCAGGTGCGCAACCATGGCCGGCACGCGCTGGTGCTGCCCTGCGACGTGACCGATCCGGACGCGGTGCGGGCCGCGGTGGACCGGATGGTGGCCGAGCTCGGCGTCCCGGACATCCTGGTGAACAACGCCGGTGGGAACACGTTCTCAATGCCGTTGGTGGCCACGCGGTACAGCGGCTGGGACAAGATCGTCCGGCTGAATCTCGACTCGACGGTGCACGTCTCCCAGGCGGTGCTGCCGCACATGCTCGGCGCAGGGCGCGGCTCGGTGATCAACGTTTCCAGCGTGGTGGCCCTGAGCGGGGCGCCGCTGATGTCCCACTATGCCGCGGCGAAGGCGGCCGTGGTGTCGCTGACCCAGTCCCTGGCCCTGGAGTGCGCCTCGTCCGGGGTCCGCGTGAACGCGCTGCTGCCGGGATGGATCGACACCGACCTGACGGACTTCCTGCGCACCGACTCCACCACGGAGAAGTCCGTCCTGAGCCGGGTGCCGATGCAGCGCTGGGGCCGGCCGGAGGAGATCGCGGCCGTGGCGGTCTTTCTCGCCTCGGACGCCGCGAGCTTCATCACCGGGCAATCCATCGTCGCCGACGGCGGCCTGTCGGTGATGCCGTAGTCCCCCAGGAGGTACATGATGCTGCAGGTCGTCGACGAGGGCGCCGGACTGCCGGTCGTCCTGCTCCACGCCTACCCGTGCGACCACACGCTGTTCGACGCTCAGGCCACTGCTCTCCTCACAGCGGGCTACCGCGTGATCCGGCCGGACCTGCCGGGGTTCGGCGGATCGGCCCTGCCGGCATCGGGGGAGCAGACCATGGCGGCGATGGTGGAGGGCGTGCTCGCCGACCTCGACGGCCGCGGCATCGCCGAGTTCGTCCTCGGCGGTCTGAGCATGGGCGGTTACGCGGCCATGCAGATCCTGCGCCAGCAGCCGCATCGAGTGGCCGGGTTGATGCTGCTCGACACCAAGGCGACGCCGGACGGTCCCGATGCCCGAGCCGTCCGAGAGGAGACCGCTCGGCGAGCGTTGGCTGCCGGGTCGCTGGAGCCGCTGGCAGAGGGCATGCTGCAAGGGCTGCTCGGTCCCACCTCGCGTGAGCAACGCCCGGATGTCGTCGAGCGCACGCGGCGCTGGATCCAGTCGGCCCGGGCCGAGTCGGCCGCGTGGGCGATGCGCACCATGGCTGATCGGCCGGACTCCGTGCCGACGCTGGCCGGATACGACCGGCCGGCACTGGTCGTGGCAGGTACCGAGGACGCCCTCAGCCCGCTGGCCGAGCACGAGGTGATGGCCGACGCCCTGGACAAGGGTCGGCTGGTGACGATCAGCGGATGCGGACACCTGTCGGCCGTGGAACGCCCGGCAGAGGTGGCCGGGGCCATGCTGGCCTTCCTCCGCGACGCCGCGGTCCAGCAGAGCGGGTAGCTCGGTCAGGCGCCCAGCGATCCCTCGAGGATCGGCTCATCGTCGACGAAGCCATCCTCCGGCTCAGGTGCGGCGTTCCGGTCGCGCAGGGTGCCCAGTCCCTGCCCGATGAGGTCGGTCAAGGTGCGGATGCCGGGCCCGGTGGGGTGCACGCCGTCGGCGACCACCAGATCCGGGTTGCTGCGGACCGCGTCGCGCCAATCCATGAGGATCGCGTTCGGATACCGGGGCACGACCGCGGCCAGGACCTCGTTGTTCGGATCCTGCCAGCGGCGTGGCACCGAGACCGTCAGCACCACGATGTGCTGCACACCGCCCGCAGTCAGGGTGTCGAGCATTGCGGCAACGCTGTTCTCGCCGATGTAGCCGTTCGATCCGACGTGCAGGATCACCTCGCTGCGCAGTGCGCCTGCATCGGCGAGTTCGGCGATCCGGGCCACCATCTCCTCCTGCTGTCGCCCGACCTCCGCATCGATGACCATCTCGGGGAACTCCCGCTGCAGCGCGGCACTGGCACCGATGAGGACCGACTCGCCGAGCCCGAGTTGCCCGGGCGGGCGCCGGGGCGGCTGGGGGAGGCGCTTGGCCGGCGGGAGGCGCCGCAGCCGCAGGATCGGTCTGCTGCTCCTGCGGGCCGTTGCCTGGTGCGCGGGCATCATCGGAGGACGAGCCGCCTTCGTCGGTCTCCGGGACAGCCGCGGCATCCTGCTGCGTCATGGCAGACAGGCTCGTGACGCCGTCCAGGTAGTCCGGTTCTGTCGGCAGGGAGTACAGCCGCAGCGTCATCCCGGTCAGCAGGAGGGCTGCGACGCTGACCAGGATGACGGGGCGCGTTGCTGCTCGGGCGATCGGACCCGGGCCGACCGACATGCGGTCGCGCAGCCGTCTGCACGACGCCCTGAAGCCGTGCTGCCGGATCGGGGTCTCCAGGAATCGGTAGGACAGTTCGGCGATGCCGAGCGTGAGCCCGAGCCGCAGCACCAGGTTTGCGGTGCCGGTGAGGGGCACATCGAGACCGGGCCTGGTCACCAGGAAAATGGGCCAGTGCCACAGGTAGATCCCGTACGAGCGGGTCCCCAGGTAGCGCAGCGGCGCCGAACCGACGATGAGGCCCACGCGGGAGGCCGGATGGGTCAGCGCGACGATGAGCACGGCCACCAGTGCCGATAGCGCCAGGAACCCGCCCCGATACAGGAGGGCGGAGTCTTGCGACACCCGCCAGAACACCACAGCGACGAGCAGCAGGCCCAGCGCCCCGACGCCGTCGATGATGCCGCGGGGCCGCCCGGCCAGGTCCCGGCGGGCCCGCGACGGGATCCACGCGGTGGCGAGCGCAGCACCGATCAGCAGGCCCATGACGTGGGTGTCGGTGCCGAAGTAGACGCGGGAGGGGTCCGCCGCCTCGGGGTAGCCGTTGGCCACCGACAGCGCGAGCATGGCCGCCGTGGACAGCAGTGCGCCGATCAGGGCAGCGCGCCGGACCGACTGGGAGCGGCCCAACCGCCAGGCCAGCAGGAACAGCCACGGCCAGAGCAGGTAGAACTGCTCCTCCACCGCCAGCGACCACAGGTGCTCCAGCATGGGCGGGCGACCGGTGGCCTCGAAATAGGACTGGTCGGTCAGGACGTAGACCCAGTTCGTGACATAGGTCAGTGCGGCCGGCAGGTCGCGCTGCTGATGGCCCGCGGCATCCGGTGCCAGCGTGATGACCAACAGCGTCGACCCGATGAGCACCGCGAACAGGGCAGGCAGCAGGCGCCGCGCCCGGCGGACGTAGAAGCGGCGCAGGTCCGGCGTGCCGGTGCGCGCGGTGGCATCCAGGAGCAGGGTGGTGATGAGGAAGCCGGACAGCACGAAGAAGACGTCGACGCCGAGGAAGCCCCCAGGCGCCCACGGCAGGTCTGCGTGATAGGCGAGGACGGCCAGGACGGCGATCGCGCGCAACCCGTCCAGCGCCGGCTGATAGCCGAGCCCGCGGCGCCGAACCCCGGGCTGCGGGGCAGTCCGCTCGGCGGGAGCCGACTCCGACCGGGCAGGCGCGCCCGACGGATGCTCCAGCGTCACCGTCATTGCCCACCCCACTCCACCGACCGCTCGCCTCGCTCCGGCACCGAGGCGGTGCCGTCCGGGGAAGACGCTCAGCGATTGCGGCAATCCTAAGCCACACAGCGGCGCGCCCCGGGCCTTGTGAGCCCGGGGCGCGCCGCTGTGTCAGAGGTTACTTGTCGCGGAAGCGGTTGATCGCGTCGATGTGCTTGGCGCGCTTTGCCTCGTCGGTCACGCCCAGGCCCTCCTCCGGCGCCAGGCAGAGCACGCCCACCTTGCCCTGGTGGCGGTTGCGGTGGACCTCGTAGGCCGCAGCGCCGGTGTCATCGAGGGAGAAGGTCTTCGACAGGGTCGGGTGGATGAGGCCCTTCTCGATGAGCCGGTTCGCCTCGTAGGCCTCGCGGTAGTTGGCGAAGTGCGAGCCGATGATGCGCTTGAGGTTCATCCACAGGTAGCGGTTGTCGTACTCGTGCATGTAGCCGCTGGTGGAGGCGCAGGTCGTGATGGTGCCGCCCTTGCGGGTGACGAAGACTGAGGCCCCGAACGTCTCACGGCCGGGGTGCTCGAACACGATGTCGATGTCCTCGCCACCGGTCAACTCGCGGATGCGCTTGCCGAACCGCAGCCACTCCTTGGGGTCCTGCGTGTGCTCGTCCTTCCAGAACTGGTAACCCTCCTCAGCCCGGTTGATGACCAGCTCTGCGCCCATCGAGCGCACAATCTCGGCCTTCTCCTCGCTGGAGACCACACACACCGGGATGGCGCCGCCGTTGAGGGCGTACTGCGTGGCGTAGGAGCCCAGGCCGCCCGAGGCGCCCCAGATCAGCACCACGTCGCCCTGCTTCATCCCGCCGCCGTTGCGCGAGACCAGCTGGCGGTAGGCGGTGGAGTTCACCAGCCCGGGCACGGCGGCCTCCTCCCAGGTGAGGTGCGCCGGCTTGGGCATCAGCTGGTTGGACTTCACCAGTGCGATCTGCGCCAGGCCACCGAAGTTGGTCTCGAAGCCCCAGATCCGCTGCTCCGGATCCAGCATCGTGTCGTTGTGGCCGGCGGGGGATTCCAGTTCCACGCTGAGGCAGTGCGCGACCACCGCATCGCCGGGCTGCCAGGCGTTCACGCCCGGGCCGGTGCGCAGCACCACGCCGGACAGGTCCGATCCGACGATGTGGTACGGCAGGTCGTGCCGCTTCGCCATCGGATGGCTGCGGCCGTAGCGCTTCAGGAAGCCGAAGGTCGACACCGGCTCGAAGATCGAGGTCCACACGGTGTTGTAGTTGATGGCGCTGGCCATGACCGCCACGTACGCCTCGCCGGGACCGAGCTCCGGCAGGGGGACCTCGTCGATCCGGATCGACTTGCGGGGGTCCTTGTCCCGCGTCGCCATGCCCTCGAACATGCCGGTGTCCTCCTCGCGGACGACTGCGGCCTTGTAGCTGTCGGGCAACTCGATGTTCGCGAACTCCTCAGCGGCGGTGTCGCCGGCGAGGATGGCCTCCAGGATTTCCTTCACGGGTGCCTCCGATGGGTCGCGCGATTGCGCGGTTGGGAATCTCTTCACGGTATCGGGCCGAAAGGTGCACTCCGCTTCCGGGGTCCATCGCGGGATTCGGTCGGCGGAAGGAACCCGTCGACCCGGGCAGCGGCATGCTGCTGGGCCCTAGTGCTCCGCGCGGGGGGCCGCTTCCACCAGTTCGATGAGCACGCCGCCGCTGTCCTTGGGGTGGACGAAGTTGACGCGGGAGCCGGCGGTGCCGCGCTTCGGCTGATCGTAGAGCAGGCGCATCCCGGCCGAGCGAATCTGCTCCGCGGCCGCTTCGATGTCGTCCACCCCGAAGGCGACCTGCTGGATCCCGGGGCCGCTCTTGGCCAGGAACTTGCCGATCGTGGTGTCCGGGCTCAGCGGGGCGAGCAGCTGGATGAACGATCCGGAATCGCCCACCTGCAGCATCGCCTCCCGGACGCCCTGCTCCTCGTTGACCTCCTCGTGCACGCTGATCGCGCCGAACGCGTCGCGGTAGCGCTCGATGGCCGCATCGAGGTCGGGCACCGCGATCCCGACGTGATCGATACGCGTGAAGACCGGCTCCGGCATGCATCCTCCCAGTTCCCAGGGCCCGCCCCGTTCGGGCGCCGCCCGCCTGCCTAGGTATCGTGGCATTCCAACGACTCGGAGCAGGAGGGCCCCCTCATGACCACCTCGGTGATCGTCGCCGGCGCACGCACCCCGATGGGCCGGTTGCTCGGCTCGCTCAAGGACTTCTCCGCCGCGGACCTCGGCGGCGTGGCGATCAAGGGAGCCCTGGACAAGGCCGGTGTCTCGCCCGAGCAGGTCGACTACGTGATCATGGGCCACGCCATCCAGGCCGGCGCCGGTCAGATCTCCGCGCGCCAGGCTGCCGTCAAGGGCGGCATCGCGATGGATGTCCCGGCGCTGACGGTGAACAAGGTGTGCTTGAGCGGCATCGACGCCATCGCGCTGGCCGACCAGTTGATCCGCGCCGGTGAGTTCGAGGTCGTCGTTGCCGGCGGCATGGAGTCGATGACGCAGGCGCCGCACCTGCTGCCGAAGTCGCGCGAGGGCTTCAAGTACGGCGACACGAAGCTGGTGGACGCGATGGCCCTCGACGGCCTGACCTGCGCCTTCGATCAGATGGCCATGGGGGCCGCCACCGAGGGATACAACAGTCGCTACGACTACATGACGCGCGAGCTGCAGGACACCTTCGCCGCCCGCTCGCACCAGTTGGCCGCGCAGGCGCAGAAGAACGGCCTGTTCGACGACGAGATCGTTCCGGTGGAGATCCCTCAGCGCAAGGGCGAGGCCATCGTCTTCTCCGTCGATGAGGGCGTGCGCGGCGACACCACGGCGGCTTCGCTGGGCAGGCTGCGCCCGGCTTTCGCCAAGGACGGCACCATCACGGCAGGCTCGGCCAGCCAGATCTCCGACGGTGCCGCGGCGGTCGTGGTGATGAGCAAGGCGAAGGCCGAGGCCCTGGGCCTGACGTGGCTGGCCGAGATCGGCGCCCACGGCGTGGTGGCCGGCCCCGACGCCAGCCTGCAGGAGCAGCCGGCCAACGCGATCCTGAAGGCTGCGGCCAAGCAGGGCATCGACGTCGCCGACATCGACCTGTTCGAGCTCAACGAGGCGTTCGCCGCCGTCGGCATCGCCTCGGCCCGCAAGCTCGGCATCAGCGAGGACATCGTCAACGTCAACGGCGGCGCGATTGCCATGGGACACCCGCTGGGCATGTCCGGCGCCCGACTCGTGCTGACCCTGGCGCTGGAGCTGCAGCGGCGCGGCGGCGGGACCGGCGCGGCGGCCCTGTGCGGCGGTGGCGGCCAGGGCGATGCGCTGATCATCACCGTGCCGGCGGCCTGAGGCAGCCGGCACCCCGTCCGGATCTTCGACAAGGGAACAGCATGAGCCAGCCGACACCACCGATGTCGATGCACGGCGCCGTGGATCTCGGCGCCCTGAGCGCGGCCCGGGAGGCCGCGGCGCAGTCGCAGCAAGCGATGGCGGGAGCGCCGGAAGGCCTCATCAAGAACGTCACGACGGCGACGTTCCAGGCCGATGTGCTCGAGCAGTCGATGACGGTGCCGGTCGTCATCGACCTGTGGGCGGACTGGTGCGGTCCCTGCAAGCAGCTGACCCCGGTACTGGAGAAGCTGGCAGCCGAGTACGGCGGCCGGTGGGTGCTGGCGAAGGTCGACGTCGATGCCGAGCAGCAGATCGCGGCGGCCTTCCAGGTGCAGTCGATCCCGTCGGTCTTCGCAGTCATCGGCGGCCAGCCCCTGCCGCTGTTCCAGGGCGCGCTGCCCGAGTCGCAGGTGCGCCAATACCTCGACGCGCTGCTCGCCGAGGCGGCCAAGCATGGCGTGACCGGAACACTGGCGGCGGCCCCGAGTGAGCCGGAGCCGGCCGAACCCGCTGGGCACCCCGGACTCGATGCGGCCTTCGACGCCGTCGAGTCCGGGGACTGGCAGGCGGCTCGGGCCGCCTACCGGTCGGTGCTCGACAGCGAACCGGGCAACGCGGACGCGGCGGCCGGTCTGCGGCTGGTCGACCTGTACGAGCGCACCGACGGCGTCGAGGCGCCCGCTGCGATCGCCGCGGCGGCGGCGGCACCGGACGATCTCGCCGCGAACCTGCTGGCCGCCGACCTCGAGGCGCTCAACGGTTCGTGGGCGGAGGCCTTCGATCGCCTGGTCGGCCTCGTGCGTCGCACGGCCGGCCAGGATCGGGCTGCCGTGCGCGATCGCCTGGTGGAACTGTTCGACGTGGCCGGCGCGGGCGAGCCGGCCGTGGCCAAGGCGAGGGTCGCGCTGGCAAACGCGCTGTTCTGAGCGCAGTATCGGTGTCCATGATCGGTAAGGTGGAGGCGCCAACCCCGGAGGTATAGCCGTGAGCGCTGACGAGTTCCTCGACCGAGTCTTCGACCACATCCCCGCGCTGCCGGATCGCTCCGGATTCAGCTACACGTCGTGGTCCTACGCCAAGCGGCCCACCAGCGAGGGCATCGGCCGGCTGCCGGTGCAGGTCGACGTCGACGCCATGGTGTCGTGCATCTTGGACGTCGCCGAGTACCCCCGCAATGTGCGCTACGTCGAATCGGTGGAGATTCTCGATCGCCGCTCCGACAGCGACTTCACCTATGTCCAGAAACTGAACCTCCCCATGCTGGGCGGCCTGCAGATGGCCCTGCGCCTGGCCGATGTCGGGGAGCGCGAGGGCTACCGGGTCGTCGCCTGGCACCAGGACGACGACGCCACTGAGGCGCTGGACAAGAAGCAGGGAGGTGCCCGCACCCAGTACAACCTCGGCGCCTGGCTCCTCAAGCCCGACGTTGTCCTCTACGCCCTGTCCTCGGCCCCCCGCAAGCAGGACGTCGGGTCGCTGAAGTTCGCGGTGATGACCAAGGGCGCCGAGGCCACCGCCAGCGAGGTGCTGAAGTCCAACATCGAGGGCATGGCCGCCTGGAGCAAGCAGTAGCACCGGGCGGCGAGCCGGACGCGCCTGTCTGCGACCGAGTGCGCGCGGTCACCGAGCAGTCGCGCGCCTACCCGGCCCGGCGATGTCGAGCGTCGCTGCCCGGCCGCGCTGGCTGGTCGTACTCCACCGTGGGCGCAACGCCGGCGTGATCGAGCATCCGTCGCATCCGATGCTGCTGGCGCGGCGCGACCAGCGTGATGACGGTGCCCTCCGCCCCGGCCCGCGCGGTCCGTCCGGCGCGGTGCAGGTAGTCCTTGTGGTCGGCGGGGATGTCCCACTGCAGGACCACGGAGATGCCCGCCACGTCGATGCCCCGGGCGGCCACATCGGTAGCGACCAGGACGCGCGTCGCACCCCGGCGGAACCGTTCCAGGGCGCGACTGCGGGCGCGCTGCGACATCCCGCCGTGCAGCATGTCGCTGGCCAGACCGACCTCGGCGAAACTGCTGGCGGCCTCCTCCACCGCGGCTCTGGTGCGCAGGAAGACGATGGAGCGCTCGGCGTCGCGGGCGATCGCGGCGGCGGCGCGCTGCTTGCCGTGATCGGGGACCACGAGCACCTTGTGGGTCATCGTGCGCACCACTGCGGTGCCCGGATCGGTGGCGTGCTCGCACGGGTCGCGCAGGTACTGCTGCACGAGCCCATCGACGTCGCGGTCCAGTGTCGCCGAGAACAGCAGGCGCTGCCCGCGCCGGGGCACCTGCCGCATGAGCACCTCGACTTGGGGGAGGAAGCCGAGATCGGCCATCTGGTCGGCCTCGTCGAGCACCACCGAGGAGATGTGCGACAGATCGGCCGCACCGCGCTCAGTCAGGTCGAACAGCCGGCCGGGCGTGGCCACGACGATGTCGGTGCCGTTGGACAGGCGGCTGATCTGCTTGTCGTAGGACGCCCCACCGATGACCAGGCTGACATCGAGTCCCATCTGGGCCACCAACGGCTTCAGCACGTCCATGACCTGCGCGGCGAGTTCCCGGGTCGGGACCAGGATGAGTCCCCTCGGGCTGCGGCGCCGCGGCCTCGGACCTGGTTGCGCCAGCCGGATCACCAGCGGCAGGCAGAATGCCAGCGTTTTGCCGGAGCCGGTGCGGCCCCGACCCAGGACGTCCCGACCGGCGATCGCGTCGGGGATGGTGGCCTGCTGGATCGGGTAGGGCCGCTCGATGCCCTGCTGCTGCAGGACCGCCGCCAGAGCATCGGGCACTCCCAGCGAGGTGAAGCCGCTGGGCCGCGTCAGGGTGGGCACGGCCCGCTTTCGGTTCCCGCGGTGCGGAACCGTTGCGGGGCCCTGGTGGCGGTTCGCCCCAGGACGGGCCTGGGGCGCACGCTTCGGGCGGCGCCGGCGATCGGCGGTGGCGGCGCGTGTCTGCGCCTGTGCTGCTGGCACGGGAGGGCCTTCCGTGGTGGCGACTTCCGTCACCACACTCGCGCTGCAGCGCAGCAGCGCCTTGCCGGGAAGACGGGAACCTCCTAGGCGGGAGGTCCCTCCATCGTACCCGCACCCGCCCGGCGCCCCGACCGGCCGCGCGAGGCAGCGCTGCCCGGGCGCCCGCGGGACGTTCCGGGGCCCCTCAGCCCTCCCAGCGCAGCCACACCGCGGCCAGCGGCGGGATCACGATGGTGGCGGCCGTGGACATCCCGTGCGCCCCCTCGCCCTCGGCAGTCACGCCGCCGAAGTTGCCGACGCCGGAACCGCCGTACGCCTCGGCGTCGGTGTTGAGGATCTCGCTCCAGCGCCCCGCCATCGGCAGTCCGAGCCGGTAGTGGTCCCGCACGACCGGCGAGAAGTTCAGCACCACCGCGATCACGGAGCCGTCGTTGCCCCAGCGCAGCCACGAGAACACGTTGCCCTGGGCGTCGTTGGCGTCGATCCACTCGAACCCTGCCGGATGGTGGTCCTGCGACCACAGCGCCGGCTGCTCACGGTAGGTGCGGTTGAGGTCCCGCACGCACGTCTGCACGCCGCGGTGCTCGGGGTAGTCCAGCAGCCACCAGTCCAGCGACCGGGCCTCCGACCATTCTGACGACTGGGCGATCTCGCTGCCCATGAAGAGCAGCTGCTTGCCCGGATGGGCCCACATGTAGGCCAGGTACGCCCGCAGGTTCGCCAGCTGCTGCCACCGGTCGCCGGGCATCTTGCCCGCCAGCGACCCCTTGCCGTGCACCACCTCGTCGTGGCTGATGGGCAGCACGAACTGCTCGGAGTAGGCGTACATCATCGCGAAGGTCATCTCGTGATGGTGGTACTGGCGATGGATCGGCTCGTGGCTGACGTAGTCCAGCGAGTCGTGCATCCAGCCCATGTTCCACTTCAGGCCGAAGCCCAGTCCGCCCAAGTGGGTCGGCCGGGTGACGCCGGACCACGAGGTGGATTCCTCCGCGATGGTCACCACGCCTGGCACCCGCTTGTAGACGGTGGCGTTCATCTCCTGCAGGAACGACACCGCCTCGAGGTTCTCGCGGCCGCCGTGGATGTTCGGCGTCCACTGGCCTTCCTCGCGGGAGTAGTCCAGGTAGAGCATGGAGGCCACCGCGTCCACGCGCAGGCCGTCCACATGGAATTCCTCCAGCCAGAAGATCGCGTTGGCCACCAGGAAGTTGCGAACCTCGGAGCGGCCGAAGTCGAAGACGTAGGTGCCCCAGTCCATCTGCTCGCCGCGCCGCGGATCGGCGTGCTCGTACAGCGGCGTGCCGTCGAAGCGTCCCAGGGCCCACTCATCCTTGGGGAAGTGGGCCGGCACCCAATCGACGATGACGCCGATGCCGGCCTGGTGGAGCCGGTCGATGAGGTAGCGGAACTCGTCTGGTGAGCCGAATCGCGAGCTGGGGGCGTAGTAGGAGGTGACCTGGTAGCCCCAGGACGGCTCATAGGGATGCTCGGCCACCGGGAGGAACTCCACATGCGTGAAGTTGTTCTCGATGAGGTAGCCGGTGAGCTCGTCGGCGAGCTGGTGGTAGAGCAGGCCCTTGCGCCACGACCCGAGGTGGACCTCGTAGACGCTCATCGGGCCGTTGTGCGGGTCGGTCTCGGCGCGGCGCGCCATCCACTCCTCGTCGCTCCAGGAGTAGGCGGATTCGAAGACCACCGAGGACGTGGCCGGGGGATGCTCGGTGGCGAAGGCCATGGGGTCGGCCTTCTCCCGCCACACCCCGTCCGCGCCCAGGATCTGGTACTTGTACTTGGTCCCGGTGCCCACGCCCGGCACGAACAGCTCCCAGATCCCGGAGGAGCCCATCGAGCGCATGGGCGAGTTGCTGCCGTCCCAGAAGTTGAAGTCGCCGACGACGCGCACCCCCCGCGCGCTGGGTGCCCAGACGGCGAAGGACGTGCCCTCGACCGGGCCCTGCGGCGTGTCGTATCGGCGGATGTGTGCGCCGAGCACCTCCCACAGCTGCTCGTGGCGACCCTCGCCGATCAGGTGCAGGTCGATGTCGCCCATCGTGGGCAGGAACCGGTACGGGTCATCGGTCTGCGCCGGATCGCCGCCGTAGGACACCAGCAGTCGGTAGTCCGGCACGGTGGCCATGGGCAGCGCCGCGACCCAGACCCCGCGGTGCTCATGCGCCAGGTCGTACAGCTCCTCACCGACCCGGACCTGCACCGACGTGGCGAGGGGCCGGAATGCCCGCACGGTGACGGCACCCTGGTGCAAGTGCGGACCGAGCACGGCGTGCGGATTGTGGTGCGCGCCATCTACGATGCGGTCGAGTTCGGCATGGTCCACCGGGAGTGCCTTTGGGGTCTTCGCCATAGACACATCCTTGCGCCGCCGGCCCTGGATTGCAGCGTGATTGGCGCCATCCACCTGCCCGGAGGCGCTAGCCCTGGTCGGGCAGCACCGCCACGATATGGGCACCGCCCGGCTCGAGGTTGACGTAGACCGCCTTCCCCCACGACCAGGCGGCGCCGGTGATCTCGTCGCGGACGGTGAAGCTGTCGTCCCAGTCCAGCCCCAGCGCCGGCATGTCCAGCCAGATCAGTGTCACGCGCGCGCGGTGCGGGTCCATGTTGCACACCACCACCACGGTGTCCTCGCCGTCGGTCTTGGAGAAGGCGATGACGGCGTCATCCTCGGCGCGGTGGAAGGCCGTGCTGCGCAACTGCTGCAGGGCCGGGTGGCGCCGCCGGACGCCGTTGAGCATCGTGAGATGAGCGATGAGGTTGGGCTGCTCGGCTGCCCCCTGCCAGTCCCGGGGCCGCAGCTGGAACTTCTCCGAGTGCAGGTAGTCCTCCTTGCCGGGCGCCAGCGGCTCGTTCTCGAACAGCTCATAGCCGGCGTAGACCCCCCAGGACGGCGACAGGGTGGCCGCCAGGGTGGCCCGCATCGCGAAGGCCGGCGGTCCGCCGTGCTGGAGCACCTCGGGCAGGATGTCGGGGGTGTTGGGCCAGAAGTTCGGCCGCATGTATGCGCTGGCCGGCCCGGACAACTCGCGCACGTACTCGGCCAGCGACCACGGGTCGTTGCGCCAGGTGAAGTAGGTGTAGGACTGCTGGAACCCGACCTCGGCCAGACCGCGCATCATGGCTGGCAGGGTGAACGCCTCGGCCAGGAAGATGACCTCCGGGTGGGAGGCGTTGACCGATCCGATGAGGCGGTCCCACACCCACAACGGCTTGGTGTGCGGGTTGTCCACGCGGAACACCCGCACACCGCACGCCATCCAGAAGCGGACCACCCGCTCGATCTCGGCGTAGAGGCCCTCCGGGTCGTTGTCGAAGTTCAACGGGTAGATGTCCTGGTACTTCTTCGGCGGATTCTCGGCATAGGCGATCGAGCCGTCGGCTCGGGTGGTGAACCAGTCGGGGTGCTCGGGCACCCAGGGGTGATCCGGCGAGGCCTGCAGCGCCAGGTCCAGGGCAACGTCGAGGCCGTGCTGCTGCGCCTTGGCGACGAAGGCCTGCAGGTCCGCCACCGTGCCGAGGTCCGGATGGATCGCGTCGTGCCCGCCGGCCGCGCCCCCGATCGCCCACGGCGAGCCGGGATCGTCCGGACTCGGGTTCAGCGTGTTGTTGCGGCCCTTGCGATTGGTGCTGCCGATGGGATGGATCGGCGGCAGATACACCACGTCGAAGCCCATCTGAGCCACGGCGGGGAGCCGCTCGGCCGCGGTGGCGAGGGATCCCGAGGTCTGCTCCGAGGCTCCCTCACTGCGGGGGAAGAACTCGTACCAGGCGCTGAACAGCGCCCGGCGCCGATCCACCCGGACCGGCCAGGGTCCACAGGTGCTCGGATAGTCGCGCAGGATGCCGCGGGACAGGAAGTGCAGGATGTCCGGCGCCAGCGCCACGGCCAATCGTGCGCCGGCGGGGCGGCGATCATCCAGCAGCGCGGCGGCGGACTCGCGCAGCAGTTCGGCCGCGTGCTCGGCCGATTCTCCCAGCGCCAGTGCCGGGTCGGGATGGTTCGCGAGCTGGTCCGCGGCCCGGCGGAAGAGGGCGGCTCCCTCGGCGAGCTCCAGCATGACGTCCACGCCGGCCGGAATCTTCACCTCGGCCCGATGCCGCCATGTGTCCAACGGGTCGTGGAACGCCTCGATCGTGAAGGTCCAATCACCCATCCGGTCGGGCCGCCACTCCTGGCAGGTCCAGCGGTTCAGCCCCGGCTCCGAGGGCCGCATCGGATACCGGCCCGCCACGGCGCCGTCGGGGTCGGTGATGATGACGTGGACGCCCAGGCTGTCGTGGCCCTCCCGGTAGCAGGTCGCCGCCACCAGGATCTGCTCGCCGACCGCGGCCTTGGCAGGCCGCCGTCCGGACTGCACGGTCGGCCACACATCGGTGACCGGGAAACGCCCGGCGACGGTTGCGGGGGGATGAAGGCCGCCGGGCCGGCCGAATCCGAGATCGGGAGTGGTCGTCACGCGCCCAGGCTAGCCATTGCCGACGCCGGTGACCCGGCCACGGGCGGCGCTGGCGATGTCGCGCACAGCGATGGGGCGAGACGGCGATCGGCCGCCCCGCCCCATCGGCGAGTAGGGGATGCGCTCACACGGCGGCGCGGGCCCCCCGAGCCACTCATCCACCTGGTCGCGGTTCTCCTCGATCCAGCGGGCGGCCTGCTCCTCGATGTCGGGCTGCGTGTTGGCGCCGCTGTCGTACTCGAGGTTCTGAGCGGCGATGTCCGACACCGGAATCTCGACCGATTCGAACAGCGCCCGGGCCGCCGGGTTGGCGTCCAGGAACTCGTTGTTGGCGACGACCCGGATATCGGCCGGCGCGAAGCCCGTTTCGCAAGGGTCCGCCGCGCAGAGCCCCTCGTCGAGTTCCGCCGGGACGTCCTGGCCCTCGGGCGCCGTGGCGCCCCTGGGCAGGGCACCGTCTCTAGCTGCTACGGCTTGCGTTCCCAGCCTAGGCTTCCGAACCCGCTGCCGAGCGCCCATCAGGAGGTACAACGCTCAACGATCTCTCTTCCGGCCGCCGCGCCGCAGCCACGCTCATCTGCGCGGCTTGCGGCGGCGCTCGATGCGGGGGAGCGACACCGTGGTGTAGAGCAGCACGCAGCGGCCCGGCACGGTGATCGTGCTGCCGGAGGGGGCGATCAAAGCGCCCGGCGCGGGGTGTCCGTCCGGCCGACCAGTGTCCACCAGGGGCTCGAACGCGGGGCCGTAGGGCATCGACGGCATGGTGAAGGAGATGGCCTCCGGGCCGGCGTGCAGGATCATGAACAGCGACTGGGCGCTGATCGGCTCGCCGCGCTGGCCCCGTGCGCGCAGTTCGCCGGACAGATACATGCCCACCGTGCGCGCCTCCACCGAGTTCCAGACCGCCGCCGGCACCTCGGTGCCGTCGGAAGCGAACCAGGCCAGATCCTTCTCCCCGCTGCTGCCGCGCGACTTGCCCTCGAAGAAGAAGCGCTGGCGCAGCGCCCGATGCCCGGAGCGCACCGCACCGAGGTAGCGCGCGCAGGTGAGCAGATCCTCCTGCCATGGCTGCAGATCCCAATCCATCCACGAGATCTCGTTGTCCTGGCAGTAGGCGTTGTTGTTGCCGTGCTGGGTCCGCCCGACCTCGTCGCCCATCGTGATCATGGGGACGCCGGTGCTGAACAGCAAAGTGGCGTACAGCGCGCGAATGTGGCGGTGCCGGGTCTCGTTGAGCGCTGGATCGCTCGACTCGCCCTCAACGCCGTGGTTGGTGGAGCGATTGTTGTCCGTGCCGTCCCGGTTGTGCTCGCCGTTGGCCTCGTTGTGCTTGTGCTCGTACGTCACCAGGTCGCGCATCGTGAACCCGTCGTGCGCGGTCACGAAGTTGATCGATGCATACGGCCGCCGGCCCTCGGATGCGTACAGATCGGCCGAACCCGTGAGGCGCCACCCGAGCTCGCCGATGCCGCTGGCGCCGCGCCAGAAGTCCCGCATGCAGTCGCGGTACTTGTCGTTCCACTCCGTCCACAGCGGCGGGAACTCCCCGACCTGGTAGCCCCCGGCGCCGATGTCCCAGGGCTCGGCGATGAGTTTGACGCGGCGCAGCACCGGGTCCTGCTGGATCGTGGTGAGGAAGTTGCCCAGCATGTCCACGTCGTGGAAGGAGCGTGCCAGCGCGCTGGCCAGATCGAAGCGGAACCCGTCCACGTGCATCTCGGTGACCCAGTACCGCAGCGAGTCCATGATCAGTTGCAGCACGTGGGGCTGGGAGGCGTCCAGGGTGTTCCCGGTGCCGGTGTAGTCGGTGTAGAAGCGCCCGCTGGACAGGCGGTAGTAGTGCGTGTTGTCGATGCCGCGGTAGCACAGGGTGGGGCCGAGATGACTGCCCTCGGCGGTGTGGTTGTAGACCACGTCGAGGATGACCTCGAGCCCGGCGGCGTGCAGTTCCTTCACCATCCGCTTGAACTCGGTGACCTGCTGGCCCCGCGAGCCGGAGGAGGAGTACGCGGCGTGGGGGGCGAAGAACCCCAGCGAGTTGTACCCCCAGTAGTTCGTCAGCCCGTGCTCGAGCAGGTGGTGCTCGTCGACGAACTGGTGCACCGGCAGCAGTTCCACCGCGGTGACGCCGAGGCCGAGCAGATGGTCGATCACCGCCGGGTGCGCCATGCCCCGGTAGGTGCCCCGCAGGTGCGGCGGAACCTTGGGGTGGCGCGCCGACATCCCCTTGACGTGCGCCTCGTAGATGACGGTGTTGTCCCATGGGGTCTGCGGCGGCCGGTCGCTGCCCCAATCGAAATGGTCGTCGACGATGACCGACTTCGGCACGTAGGGGGCGGAGTCGGTGTCGTTGCGCACCATGTCGTCACGGCCGACGTGGCCGGACAGCGCGGGGTCGAGCCGGTAGGTCCCGCTGAAGGCGCGGGCGTAGGGGTCGGCGAGCAATTTCGCCGCGTTGAACCGCTGGCCGCGGCCGGGATCCCACGGGCCGTGGACGCGGAAGCCGTACAACTGGCCCGGGTGCAGGCCCTCGACGTAGCCGTGGAACGTGTGGAACGTGCGCTCCTGCAACTCGTAGCGCGTCTCTGCCCCGTTCTCGCCGAACACGCACAGTTCGACGCGCTCGGCATTCTCCGACCACAGGGCCACATTCGCGCCGTGCTGGTCGCACGTGACGCCCAACGGGTTCCAAGCGCCGGGCCACGCGACGAGCCGCGACTGGTCCG
The DNA here is from genome assembly GCA_963706835.1 of uncultured Actinomycetota bacterium. Classification (GTDB taxonomy): domain Bacteria; phylum Actinomycetota; class Actinomycetes; order S36-B12; genus CAVXYG01. The sequence goes on along the minus strand of CAVPOB010000040.1, from coordinate 226,676 downwards.
TCGCATCGGCCATATGTCCCCACCTCCAAGATCGTCGGGTGCCCACCACTGTAGTGGCGCTGCGTCGCTGCGGCGGGGTCGAGAACCCCGCCGATCGCAGGCAGCGCTGCCGCGGTTACCCTCGGGCGAAGCGGGCAATCCCACCCAAAAGGAGGCGCCGTGGGGGAGTATGTCGGTCTGGAGGTCGTGGACGGCATCGCCACGATCCGATTGGATCGCCCACCCATGAATGCGCTGAGCCTGCAGGTCCAGCGCGAGTTCGCGCAGGCCGCGGCGGCCGCCGATGACGATGTCGCGGTACGGGCGATCATCGTCTACGGCGGCCCCAAGGTCTTCGCGGCCGGCGCCGATGTCAAGGAGATGGCGGACTGGGACGCGGCGACTGCGGAGTCGTCGAGCGCTGACCTGCACGGCGCCTTCGATGCAGTTGCGGCCGTCAGCAAGCCCACGATCGCGGCGATCACCGGCTACGCGCTCGGGGGCGGGTTGGAGTTGGCGCTGTGCTGCGACCTGCGGGTGGCCGGCGACAACGTCAAGGTCGGCCTGCCGGAGATCCTGCTCGGCATCATCCCCGGTGCCGGCGGCACCCAGCGGTTGACGCGGCTGGTGGGACCGGCCCGGGCCAAGGACCTCATCTTGACCGGCCGATTCGTCGATGCCGGCGAAGCATCGGCCCTGGGCATCATCGACCGCGTGGTGCCGCCCGATGAGGTCTACAGCGCGGCGCTGGCCTTGGCCCTGCGGCTGGCCGGCGGGGCGACGCTGGCGCAGCGCGCTGCCAAGCGCGCCATCGAGGCAGCAGTGGATCTGCCGTTGGCCGAAGGGCTGGCGGTCGAGCGCGCCGAGTTCGCAGGATTGTTCGCCACCGAGGATCAGACCATCGGCATGCACTCCTTCCTGGAGAGCGGCCCGGGGAAAGCGGAGTTCGTAGGACGATGACGCAACCAACAGCAGCCGACATCGAGCGCGCCTGGGACGACCCGAAGCTCGCCAACGTGCTCTACCACGACTGGGAGGCGGGCACCTACGACGAGAAGTGGTCGATCTCGTTCGACGACCGGTGCATCAACTACGCCGTCGAACGGTTCCAGCACGCTGCCGGATCCGAGGGCTGGCCCTACGGCGAGGCGCTCGAACTCGGCTGCGGCACCGGCTTCTTCATGATCAACCTCGTCCTGGGCGGCGTGATCGAGCGCGGTCATGTGACCGACCTGTCGCAGGGCATGGTCGACGTGGCGCTGCGCAACGCGCAGGGTGCCGGGATCGCACTGGAGGGGCGGATGGCCGACGCCGAGTCGATCCCGTATCCGGACGACTCCTTCGACCTCGTGGTCGGCCACGCCGTGCTGCACCACATCCCCGATGTCGAACTGGCCATGCGGGAGGTCCTTCGGGTGCTGCGTCCCGGCGGGCGGTTCGTCTTCGCGGGGGAACCGACCGCCCAGGGCGACGTCGTGGCCCGCAAGCTCTCGCAGCTGACCTGGGCGGCCACCCGGCGCATCACCCATCTGCCGCCGCTGCGGGACCGGTGGGCCCGGCCCGAGGAGGAGTTGGACGAGTCGTCGCGGGCCGCCGCGCTGGAAGCAGTGGTGGACATCCACACCTTCGACCCGGGGGACCTCGCGCGCACCTGCGAGCGGGCCGGCGCGGCCGAGGTGCGCACCGTGACCGATGAGTTGACCGCGGCCTGGTTCGGGTGGCCGGTGCGGACCTTCGAGGCGGCGGTGAACCCGCAGGCGATCGGGTTGAAATGGGCGCAGTTCGCCTACCGCGGGTGGATGCACCTGTCGTGGCTGGACGAGCACCTGTTCGACCGGGTCGTGCCCGACCGCTACTTCTACAACGTCGGTGTGACCGGGGTGAAGCGCTAGGCCATGTCCCGCCGAGATCCGCGCCAAGCACGCTTCCTCACCCTCGCGTCGCTGCGCTGGGTGATCCGCAATCGTGCCTGGACCTGGTGGTACCTGGTGCGGTACTGGCGATTCTTCTGGTTCAAGCTTCGCAACCCGCACGTCATCACCACCGGATTCGTCTTCCTCGGGCGGCGGGTCGAGCTGCATGCGCGCCGCGGCTACGGGCAGCTGATCCTGGGCCGATGGGTGCATGTCGGCGACGAGAACCGGGTGCGGTGCCATGAAGGCGTCCTGACCATCGGCGACAAGGTGGTGCTGGGTCGGGACAACACCTTCAACTGCTACCTCGACATCGAGGTGGGAGCGTCGACGATCATCGCCGACTGGGTCTACATCTGCGACTTCGACCACATCACCGAGGATCTGCACACTCCGATCAAGGACCAGGGGATCGTGAAGTCGCCGGTGCGGATAGGGCCGGACACCTGGGTGGGCGTGAAGGCCACCGTGCTGCGAGGGGCCTACATCGGCCGCGGCACTGTTGTGGCGGCTCACGCGGTGGTGCGGGACGGTGTCTACCCGGACCTGGCAATCCTGGGCGGCACACCGGCGCGGGTGCTCAAGGATCGCAACACGGTCTACTTGGAGCAGGCCGCGACCCGGGAGGCGCTTGCCGATATCGCCCGCAAGCACGAGCGCGCGGCGCGCCGGGCCCGGGCCCTGGATGAGGCGCAGGACGCCGGTCACGCTCTGTGAGTGCGGTTGGGCCGACTGCCGAGCGCACACGCAAACCGACGCTCAGCCGGTCCGAAATCGGCGCTGAGCGACGGTTTCCGTTACTGCTCAGTTGGGCGGTCGGTGTACCCCTGCTGGGCGGCCACGTTCCGTGACGCTTCGTAGATGTCGGCCGTTGCCGCCGCGATCCGGTCCCAGGCGAACCGCTCCGCCAAGGACCGATGCGCCACCTCCGCCCGGGCCCGCGCCGCTTCCGGGTCCCTGATCGTCGCAGCGACCGCATCGGCGAGGCCGGCGACATCCCCGGGCCGGAAGAGCGCCGCAGCCGCCCCGCGCTGGGCGATCTCGCTGAGGCCACCGATATCGGCCACGACCAGCGGCGCCCGTGCCGCAGCCGCCTCCAGCGCGATGATCCCGAACGGCTCGTACCGGCTCGGCACCACTACGGCATGCGCCCGGCCGAAGAGGTCGGCCAGGTCTGCCGGGGGCAGGTGCCCGGCGAAGCTGATGGACCTGCCCAGCCGCTTGGCCCGCGCCCGCTCGCGCAGCGCCGGCTCCTGCCCGCCCCGACCGGCCATGACCAGCCGGAGCCCCGGGATCCGGCGGCGCAGCCGGGGCATCGCATCGATCAGGTCGAAGGTGCCCTTCTCCCACTCCAGCCGCCCCGCGAACACCAGCAGCGGCTGCGGGTCGGGCCGGCGCCCGACCCGCCATGAATCCGCGTCCACGCCGTTCGGGATGACCGCCGCAGTGACGCCGAACTGCTCGGCGAGCTCCGCGGCCATGCCGGCGGAGCAGGCGATGGTGCGCTGCGCCATCGCGACCAGCCACCCCTCCACCTCATGGATGGAGCGCGCCAACGGTGACGGCAGATGCCCCTGGTGGCGGCCCCGTTCCGTGGAGTGGAACGTCGCCACCAGCGGCAGCCCAAGCCCGCTTGCCGGCGATCGCGGCGGCGTAGGCGGTGACCCAGTCGTGGGCATGGACCACATCCGGCCTGGGCAGGCCGACCAGTGCCGTGGCGAGGGCGTTGTTCAGGCTCGCGACCCAGGTGAGCAGGGTGGCCTCGGTGAACGGCAGGGAGGGTGGATGGTGAGCGACTCGGACAACCCGTACCCCGGCATCGATGGCATCGGCGGGGGCTTGCGGGTGCGCCTGGGTCACCACCGTGACGCGGTGGCCCTGGGCCGCTTGCGCCGCCGACAACTGCGCGACGTGCGGCGCGATGCCGCCGTAGATCAGTGGCGGGTATTCCCACGCCAGGTGCGCGACGTGCACTAGTGCAGTCCCCGCGCATCCAGGTGACCGAAGGGGCCGTTGATCGAGCGCTGCTGCTGTGCCTCGCGGTGCGCAGCCGCCGAGTCGGCCCCGGCCTCGGCGATCGCGGCCGCGAGGCGGTGGGTGTCGCTGTGGTGGAAGAAGTGCCGTCGCCGCGCGTAGTCGGCGGCGCTGTCCTTGGTCACCATGAAGGCCCAGTCACTGGCCAGGGCGAGCAGCAGGCTACGGACCAGCTGATCGGCAGGCTCGCTGCGCGACCCGGGTGCCGGCAGGTTCTCCAGCGTCTTCAGCACCACGCTCTGGGCGTGCCAGTTGTCGTCGACGATCCCGGCGACCGCGGGCCCGGTCCATGTCTGGTACTTCTTCCCGGCGCCCCAGGACGCCTCGCCGGGCTGAATCGGCGCACCGACCAGGCCGTGCCGCCGTGCTCCAGCGAGGGTCGTGACGCTCACCCCGGCCTGCGGCAGCAGCTCCCACACGTGCTCCAGCCATCTGGGACCCTCGTGCCACCAATGCCCGAACAGCTCGGTGTCGAACGCGGCCACGACGAGGCCCGGTCGCCCATCCCTGTCCGCGATGTCCATCAGCCGCCGTCGCACATGCCCGACGAAGTCCACGGCGTCCGCGCGGGCCGCTGCTGCGGCGCGGGCGGGGTCGTAGGGCTGCTTCTCGCCGCCGCGCGGGTCGGTCACGCGGGATTGGCGGAAGCCCCATTGGTGCTCGAAGGTGTGGAAGTCCCGGTACCAGGGGTTGCGCGGGTAGCCGCGGGTGGGCGACCACACCCGGTACGACACTTCGAGGTCGCGCGCGAAGGCCACCACGTCGGTTTCGCCGATCGGATGGCCGCTCGACGTTGGGACGCCGACGGCATCGAAGGCGGGCCCGTCCAGCAGGAAGTGCTGCACCCCGGCGTCTCGGAAGGAGCGCTCGAGGCCGGGCGCGTACGCGCATTCCGGGGCCCAGATGCCGCCCGGTCGCGATCCGATCCGCAACTCGGTATCGGCCAGTCCGCATGCCAGCCCGAACCGCAGGATGCGGTCGTCGAGCAGGGGGGAGAACGCGTGGGTCGCCGGTCCTCCCAGCAGTTCCAGCACGCCGGCGTCCACCAAGGGTCGCAGCACGGCCGAGCCGCCGCGCGCCCAGCGCGCCTCGAAGCGCTCGCCCGCCGCGCGGGCTTGGCGGAACTCCTCGTGCGCCAGCGGCTCGGCGGTGGTGGCGGCCTGCCCCATCGCCCTGGTCTGCCAATCAGCCAGCCACGTGTGATGGTTGGCCAGGCAGTACGGGTCGTCCAGCTGCGCCGCCAGCACCGGGGTCATGCCCAACGTGACCAAGTCGCGCTGGCCGCGCTCGGCCAGCGCCTGCAGGAGATCGAACACCGGGTCGTAGCAGGTGCCCCAGGCCTGATGCAGCCATTCCTCGCCCACCGGCCAGGTCCCGTGGTGCGGCAGCCACGGCAGATGCGTGTGCAGCACCAGGGCGAAACTGCCGATCGGACGGGTCACGAATACCCCATTTCGGGCGGACGGTTCCTGTCAGTCTACGAGCGGCCCGGAACGCGGCCGACCGCGATCAGGTCCAGGCTGCCGCCGGGGTCGTCGGTCACGGCGAAGTCGTCCACGGTGATCCCGGCCACCAGCTCCACCAGATCCGGCGGCCACCGGTCCGCCAGCGCCGCGCTGACCTGCCGCTGGACCAGGTCCGCCGGGATGCCGGGCGCATGATGCACCCCGAGCACCTGCACCGACCCGAAGCCTGACCGGGTCAACAGCTCGGCGACCTGGTCGGCGTCGAACTCCTCGACATGGAACGGGTTGGTGGGCCGTTCCCCGCGCCCCAGGCCAGGTGAGAACGTGCACCGGTTCGGGGTCGCCGCGACGATCACGCCGCCGGGTCGCAGGATGCGGCGGCAGTCCTGCAGGAATCCCGGCAGGTCCCACAAATGCTCGATGACCTGCATCGTGATCAGCGCATCGACGCTGGCCTCGCGCAGCGGCAGAGCGGCGAGATTGGCACGAACCGTCGCGACGTCCGGATAGCGACTGCTGCTGTGCTCGGCGGCCTGCTGGTCGTACTCCAGCGCCACGACCTGCGCGGCTCCGGCTCCGCGCAGCATGGCGGCTCCGTACCCCTCGCCGCTGCCCGCATCCACGACGATGCGGCCGTTCGCCCCGATCTGCCGCAGGAACCAGGCATAGGCCGCCTCGTGCCGCCGGAACCAGTAGTTCTCCCGCTGCAGGCCGGGGACGGTCCGCTCGCCGGTGAGGATGAGACCGCTCATCGCAGCACCGTATCCCGCGGGGCTGGCGGGCCCGGCACAGCGGTGGGCACACTACAGGCATGTGGGGCTCGTACTCCTATGCTTTCGGCCCGGTCGTCGCGATCGTCGTCCTGGGCCTGCTCGTCGTCCTGCTGCGGTGGACCTTTCGGCGGGGCGGTTCGCTCGTGGCGGCGCGCGGTCGGGCCGACCAGTACGGCCTGTTGACCGCCGTCGCCGCCCCGCCCGACTACGCCACCGGCGAGATCCTGCGGCGGCGGCTGGAGGAGCAGGGCATCCGGGCGAACCTCGCCGCCACGCTGGACGGCCCCCGGGTCATGGTGTTCCCGCGCGACGTCGAGCGCGCGCACGAGGTGATCGCCACCGCCGGCAGCTAGCCGCAACCCTGGTTTGTCCACCTTTGCTACTCGCGGGTAACATGGCGCAAGCGGCGCATCCGCAGCGCGATCCCGGCGATTCCGAGCCGAGATCGTTCGGTGCGCATCTGATGGCCCGGAGGTTCCGGGCCTGTCGAAGGGGAGGTCAAGCGACCACCATGAAGATCGCGGTCTGTGTGAAGCAGGTCCCGGACACCTGGGCCGAAAAGAAGCTCAGCGCCGATGACAAGACCCTGGATCGGGACTCCGTCGATGTGGTGCTGAACGAGCTTGATGAATACGCCGTGGAGGAGGCGCTGAAGATCGCCGAAGCCAACGACGGTGAGGTTGTTGCCGTCAGCATGGGTCCCGCCCGTGCGCAGGAGACGGTGCGCAAGGCGCTGCAGATGGGCGCCAACTCCGGAATCCACATCGTGGACGACGGCTTGGCAGGATCGGACGCCCCGGCGACCGCTGAGGTGCTGGCGGCCGTGCTGAAGGACCGCGGGTTCGACCTGGTCGTCTTCGGCTCGGAGTCCACCGATGCCCGGATGAGCGTGGTGCCGGTCATGGTGGCGGCCCGGATGGGCGTGGCCCCGATGACCTTCGCCAACAAGGTCGATGTTGCCAGCGGCACGGTGAAGATCCAGCGTCAGACCGACTACGGCTACGACGAGGTTGAGGGCGCCCTGCCCGCCGTCGTCAGTGTCGTGGAGAAGATCAACGAGCCGCGGTTCCCCTCCTTCAAGGGGATCATGGCCGCCAAGAAGAAGCCCATCGAGGCCATCTCCGTCGCCGACACCGGCGTCTCGGCAGATGCTGTCGGGCACGGTGCCGCGCGCACGGCCGTGGTGGACTTCGCCGATCGGCCGCCCAAGGCCGCAGGTGTGAAGGTCGAGGATGCCGGCGACGGCGGTACCAAGATCGCCGAGTTCCTGGCCGAGCAGAAGCTCGTCTGAGCACGTTCGCGAGAAGGAGAGAGAAGGACCATGGCTGAAGTTCTCGTTCTGGTCGACCACGCGGACGGCGCGGTCAAGAAGGTCACGCTGGAGCTGCTGACGATCGCACGCACGCTGGGCGAGCCCGCAGCCGTCGTGTTCGGTGCCGGCGTGGATACCGCGCCGCTGGCCGAGTATGGCGCGGCGAAGATCTATGTCGCCGAGGGCGCCGAGTTCACCGACTACGTGGTGCTGCCCAAGGCCGAGGCGCTGGCCGCGCTGGTCGCCGAGCAGTCGCCGGCGGCAGTGCTGCTGCCCTCCACCGCGGAGGGCAAGGAGATCGCCGGCGTGCTGGCATTGGCGAGCGACTCCGGAGTCATCACCGACGCCGTCGCGGTTGCTGCTGACGGCACCTGCACGCAGAGCATCTTCGGAGGCTCGGTGATCGTGCAGTCGAAGGTGACCGTCGGTACCCCGATCATCACCGTGCGGCCGAACTCTGCCGCACCAGAGCCCGCCGCCGCGGCTGGCGAGGTCGTCGCCCTGGCGACGCCGGTCAGCGATGGCGCGAAGGCTGCGAAGATCACCAACCGGGTTGTCGCCGAGGAGGGCGGGCGTCCGGACCTTGCCGAGGCCGCGATCGTCGTCTCCGGCGGCCGTGGGGTTGGCGAGGGCAACTTCGGGGTCATCGAGGCGCTGGCCGACGAGCTCGGCGCTGCTGTTGGCGCCTCCCGGGCGGCCACGGATGCCGGCTGGTACCCGCACCAGTTCCAGGTCGGCCAGACCGGCAAGACGGTCTCGCCCAACCTGTACATCGCATCCGGGATCTCCGGCGCGATCCAGCACCGCGCCGGGATGCAGACCTCCAAGACGATCGTCGTCATCAACAAGGATCCCGAGGCACCGATCTTCGATCTGGCGGACTTCGGCGTCGTCGGTGACCTGCACACCGTGGTGCCGCAGCTGACCGACGAGATCCGCAAGCGCAAGGGCTGATCGCGCGCCAGCATCGCATGGGGCGGTCCGGGCATGGCTCGGGCCGCCCTTCGCGCTTGCCGGCCGCGAGCCTGGCGGCCACCGGGCCCGCGCTTCGGCGCAGGCGGTGATCGCTGCGGTCGGGACCTACCCTGGAGAGCATGCCGGGCTATCTCGACTACGCCGCAACCGCGCCGCTGCGTCCCGAGGCGCGGGCGGCCTGGCTGGCGCATGCCGACCGAGCGGCCAATCCCTCCTCGCTGCATGCCAGCGGCCGGGCGGCCTCGGCAGTCCTGGAGCAGGCGCGCGAGCGGGTCGCCGATCTGGCAGGCGCCTGGCCCCGCGAGGTCGTCTTCACCAGCGGGGGTACGGAGGCTGATGCCATCGCGCTGCGGGGCCGGTACGCCGCTGCGGGCAGTCCGCGCGTGCTCGTGGGGGCGACGGAGCACAAGGCCGTCCTGGACACCGCGCGCTCGCTGCCGGGCGCGGAGATCGTCGTCCTCCCGGTGGACCGGTCCGGAGCGCTGCGCGTCGATGCGCTCGCCGAGGCTCTGGCCGAAGGTGCGGCACTGGTCGCCGTGATGGCAGCGAACAACGAGGTGGGCACCGTCAACGACCTGGACCGGATCGCAGCCGTCTGCCGCGCGGCCGGGGTGCCGTGGCACTGCGACGCGGTGCAGTGGCCGGCGACCCGATCGGTGGCAGAGATACCCGCCGACACCGTGGCACTGTCGGCCCACAAGCTCGGCGGACCGGTCGGCGTCGGGGCGCTGATCATTCGGGGCGGGCCGGACCTGCCTGTCTACAGCCACGGCGGCGGCCAGGAGGGCGGGATCCGCTCCGGCACCGTGGATGTCGCCGGCGCCGCTGCGTTCGCGGCGGCCTGGGATGCCGCGGTGCACCACCGCGAGGAGGAGGTGCCCCGGGTGCGCCGCCTGCGCGACCTGCTGGCCGACGCGGTGCGCGAGGCGGATCCGACCGCCATCGTGCGCGCCGATGATGCCCCGCGCCTCGATACTCACGTGCACGTGACGTTCCCCGGCTGCGAGGCCGATGTCCTGCTGATGCTCCTCGATGCCGCGGGCGTGGAGGTGTCGACCGGAGCGGCGTGCAGTGTCGGCATCCCGCAGCCCTCGCACGTCCTGCTGGCGATGGGGGCGACGGAGGCGGCGGCCCGCGGATCGTTGCGCTTCAGCCTCGGGTGGGCGAGTACCGAACACGACATCACGACGGCCGCGGACGCCCTCGGCCCGGCTGTGTCCCGGGCGAGGCGCGCGGCCGCGGTCGCCCCGGCAAGGGTGGGAGCATGAGGGTTCTGGCAGCCGTATCGGGCGGCGTCGACTCCGCAGTGGCGATGGCACGCGCCGTGGATGCCGGCCATGACGTCACCGCAGTGCACCTCGCGCTGGCTCGGGACCCGCAGCGCAACCGGACCGGATCCCGGGGGTGCTGCTCGATCGAGGATTCCATGGACGCGCGCCGGGCCGCGGCCGCACTCGGGGTCCCGTTCTACGTCTGGGACCTGTCCGAGCGCTTCGCCGAGGCCGTCATCGACGACTTCATCGCCGAGTACCAGGCCGGTCGCACGCCGAACCCCTGCGTGCGCTGCAACGAGCGGATCAAGTTCGCCGCGGTCCTGGAGCGGGCCAGCGCACTGGGTTTCGATGCGGTAGCCACGGGGCACTACGCCCGAGTGCTGCCCGGCCCGGAGTTGCACCGAGCCATCGACCCCGCCAAGGACCAGTCCTACGTCCTGGGAATGCTGACACCGGAGCAGCTGCGGCGGTGCCTCTTCCCGCTGGGCGACAGCACGAAAGACCGGGTCCGGGCCGAGGCGGCCGAGCGCGGGCTGGCGGTGGCTGCCAAGCCGGACAGCCACGACATCTGCTTCATCCCCGACGGCGACACGGCCGGCTGGCTGCGGCGGCACGGTGGGGAGCGAAACGGAGACATCGTCGACGCGGAGTCCGGCGAGGTGGTCGGCAGCCATGCGGGCACGCACACGGTCACCGTGGGGCAGCGGCGGGGCTTGGGGCTGGACCGGGCCCGGGCCGATCGCTCGCCGCGCTACGTCGTCGGGCTCGAGCCGGACCGCAACGTCGTGCTCGTGGGCACGGAGCACCTGCTGTCGGTGCGGCGCATCGTGGGCCGCGACGCGTCCTGGACCGGTCCGGTCCCGGCGCCGGGCAGCCCCTGCGAGGTGCAGATCCGGGCCCACGCGGCCCCCGTCGCGGCCGTGGTCCACCCGGGTGGAGGCGGGGTGGAGGTGCAACTCGCCACGCCGCTGCGGGCGGTTGCCGCCGGGCAGTCGATGGTGCTGTACGTCGGCACGAAGGTGCTAGGCCAATCGACGATCGCCGCGACGGCGCGCTAGCCGCAGTCAGTCCGCTGCAGCGATGTGGGCGTCGGGGCCCGGGTACACCAGCGTCTCGTGGCCGTCGTCGGACCAGCGCACCAGATACGGCGGCCCCCCATCGGCGCCGTGGACCTCGAGGACCTCGGCGTCGCGGACCGCTTCTCCGAGATGGGTTCCCATGATGACGAGGCGATCGCCCGGCTTCGCATGCATGACTGCCTCCCTGGCCGTTGCAGCCTGACCGTAGTTGCTGCAGTTCCAGACTGGGGCGTTGGTGGTGTCCGGCGCCAGGGCCCTTCGGTCCGGCTGCCTTGATCGCGGTCCAGGGCGTACTGCCTCGAGCGGTGGCTGGGGTGGACGCCGTTCCGCGGCCAGGGGGCTTCGCGGCTCCTCTGGGCGGGGATCGAACTGCGCTTCCTGCGGTGTCGGCCGGCCCCGTGCGGGGGCTGAGGGCGCCTGCGGTGGAGCGACGGTGCACCCGTTGAGGGGCATCCACCCCGGCGGGGCGGTACGGGTACACCCGGTGGGGCGACTGTGCACCCGGGGTGGGGTGTGCACCCGGGGTGGGGGTTTGGAGCGCCTCCCGGGCGGCAACTGTGCACCTGGGGTGGGGGTTTGCACCCGGGGTGGTGGCTGGGAGCGCCTCCCGGGCGGCGACTGTGCACCCGGGGTGGGGGTGTGCACCCGGGGTGGGGGTTTGCACCCGGGGTGGTGGCTGGGAGCGCCTCCCGGGCGGCAACTGTGCACCCGGGGTGGGGGTTTGCACCCGGGGTGGGGGCTCTGGGCCCCGATCGAAGCGATTCCGCCCCCGCGTCGGGTGCAAACCCCCGAACCGGGTGCAGACCTGCCCCGGAATCTGAGCGATTCCGCCCCCGCGCCGGGTGCAAACCCCCGAACCGGGTGCAGACCTGACCTGCCCGGAGGGCTGAGTCCGCCCCCGCAACACCTGGACCCACTGGGCAACGGGGCTCGACCCACAGACCTGACGGACCGTTCGCTCCACCGGCAGACGCCGGAGCCCGCCGCGAGCCAGCCACTCCTGGTCGCGATGAGTCGGACTATCTCGATCGGGGCTCGATGCGCATGACCGTGAGGGTGCCGGTCGATGGGTCGTAGTGCGACTTCCGACCGCGCAGGCGCTCGGACAGTTCGACTGCGGACAGCGACCTCCATCGGTAGCGCAGGGCCAGCGCCCTAATGGCCGTGGCCGTCGCGAGCGCTAACGCCTCCGCGAACCCCCGGGGGAGCAGCGAGTCGGCGGTCACGAAGACGGTGGCGGCGATGACCGCGCCGACCGTCTCGAATTGGGCAGGGTTGAACGCGGTCGGAATGTCGCGGCAGACCACGTCGCGGACCACGCCGCCGCCGACCGCGCTGACAACGCCGAGCAAGATGGCCGATTCCGGGGCCAGTCCGTAGAGCAGCGCCAGTTGGGCCCCCAGCACGACCCAGACACCGATGAGCAGCGTGTCCAGCACGAAGATCGTCCGGTTGATGTAGCGCATCACTCGGGCGAGGAAGTAGCCGGCGATGCCGCCGAGTATCGCGTAGCCGACCAAGGGCGAGTAGAGCCAGATCGGTACGCGGCCGATCGACAGGTCTCGCACGGTGCCGGCGCCAATGGCCGCGATCACGGCGACGATCAGGGTGCCGAAGACGTCCATGTTCTTTCGGGACCCGTGCATGGCGCCGGCCATACCGCCGAAGGTCACCGAGATATTCACCAGCCAGTCGGGCAGGGAGATCGTGTCCTCCATTAGCGCCGCCCTTCCCAGTAGCGCGCCATGCGAGCGGACAGGTCCGAGGCTTCGTGGGTGCGCCAGTCCAGGGTCACCGCCAGGATCCGCAGCCCAGCGACGAAGACCACCGTGATGATCTGGGCCTGGGCCAGGGTGAGGTCGACGAAGCGCACGAGCACCACGAACAGGCTCGACCCGGCCAGCGCAACGACGCCCACGAGCACCCCGGGCCGGAGAATCGTCGGGGCGGTGCCCGCCATGATGTCGCGCAGGATCAGCCCGCCCGTGGCCGTGACCACCCCCATGACGACGGCGGCGATCGGATTCACCGCGACCTGCACCGACGTGCCCACGCCAACCGTGACGAACATGCCCATCGCCAGGGCGTCCAGGGCCAGCGCCGATCCCAGCGCCTGCGAGATGAATGCCGCGAAGAAGAATCCGAGCAGGCCGGCAGCGGCCGCTGCCGCGATGTACCACGGATCGGTCAGGACGAATGGGACGCCCAGTTGCAGCAGCACCGACAGCAGGAGCAGTCCGCCAAGGCCCTGGATGAACGCCATGCCGATGACGCCGACGAAGTCGAAGCCGCGCCGGGCCGCGAATGCCGCGCCGGAGAGGGCGTTGAAGGCCGCGGCCAGATAGAGGGCCCACTCCGGCAGGACCAGGCGGTCGGCCTCCAGCGAGGCCCAGAACCCCGAGGCCGGCACCGCTGCGGCCAGGTGCTCCAGGGCGGCCGCGTCAAGGATCACGCGCACGACGATAACCTTCTGAAGTGGCGGAATCGGTACTGGTGGGTCAGGAGTCACCGGCTTGGACGGCGACCGGGATCGGGTCGCTGCCCGGCACCGACCCAGCAGCCGCGATGCGCCTGATCGCCGGCGAGCTGCCCGAGTGGCCGCATCTGCCGGAACTGCCGGCCCGGGGAGCCGGAGCGGACATGATCGGGCGCGCGATGGCGCTGCTGACCGAGGTCTCCGCCGAGTTCGCCGTGGAGACCGCGCCTGCGGGCTGGAAGCGCACCAGCGGACCGGGCCGCGACATGCGGCGCGCCGCCTCCTTCTTCCAGGCCGACTGCGAGGCCGCCGAGCAGGTGCTGGCCGGCTACCGCGGGCCGTTCACGATTGCGATCGCCGGTCCATGGACGCTAGCCGCCTCCGTCGCCGACGCGTGGGGGGAGCGGTCGCTGCGCGACGCCGGCTATGTCACCGACCTGTGCCAGGCGCATGGCGAGGCTGCGGGTGGGCTGGTGCGGCGCTTCGCGCGCATAGTGCCGGGCGCGGACCTGGTGGTGTCGCTGGACGAGCCACTGTTGGCCGCGGTCCACGACGGGGAGCTGTCCTTCAGCAGCGGCTACCGGCGGCATGCCCCGGTCGGCTCCGATGAGTTGGCCCGCGGGTTGCAGGCCACCCGCGATGCGGTGCGCGCCGGGGGCGGCCGGGTCGGCGTGCACACGTGCGCGAGTCCGGTGTGGCCGGCGCTGAAGTCGCTGGCGCCGGACCTGCTCAGCATCGACGTCGCCCTGCTCAGCGCGGTCGACCTCGAGCCGCTGGGCACGTGGCTGGAGTCCGGTGCCGGGTTCGTGTGGGGTGTGTGGCCGACCCGCGAAGATGCCCGGCGCGACGAGGCGAGTCGAGGCGCGGCGGCGATCCAGGGCTGGCTGCACCGACTCGGGCTGCCTGTCGCCGGACTGCCCGGTGCCGCGGCGGTCTCCGCGCGCTGCGGTCTGGCCGGCCTCGGCGGAGCCCAGGCCCGAGCCGCGATGGCCGGTTGCCGCGAGATCGCCAGGCGACTGAGCGAGGCCGACCACTAGCCCGACTCCGGCCGCGGGGATGCCGCGCCGCCGGCGCAGCCGGGGGCTAGCCTCATGACGGAGGTGCCGATGGCCGATCAGCCGGACAGCGCGCGCTGGCGCGAACTCGTGGAGCGCATCGAGCGGGCGCGTCGGGAGTACTACGAGTTGGACGCGCCGACGCTGTCGGATGCCGAATACGACGTGCTGTACCGTCAGTTGCAGGACCTGGAGGCGGCGCATCCGGAGTTGGCGAGCCAAGACTCTCCGACGACGACGGTGGGCGGGCATGCGGCCGCGGGTTTCGCACCGGTGGAGCATCTGGAGCGGATGTTCAGCCTGGACAACGCCTTCTCCGAGGCTGAGATGGATGCCTGGTTCGATCGGATCTCCCGTGACCTCGGGGGCCTGCCGCCGCTGCTGTGCGAGGTGAAGATCGACGGCCTAGCGGTGGACCTGGTCTACCGGGATGGCGCGTTGGTGACCGCGGCGACCCGGGGCGACGGCCGGGTGGGCGAGGACGTCACCTACAACGCGCAGTTCATCGCGTCGATCCCGCAGCAACTGCCCGGCGATGCGCCGGCGCTGCTGGAGGTGCGCGGGGAGGTGTTCTTCCCGGTCGCGGACTTCGAGCGGATCAACGACGAGCAGCTGGCCGCCGGGCGGGAGGTGTTCGCCAACCCGCGCAACACCGCCGCCGGTTCGCTGCGGCAGCGGATCGACCGGCGGCAGGAAGAGGCTGACGCGGCCCGGGCAGCGCTGCTGGCGGCCCCGGAGAGCGCCCGGCTGCAGGCAGCGGCGGATCGGACCCGCCGCGATCTGGACCGGGCCGTGGCCCGGTTGTCGGCGCTGCGCCTGACGGTGCACGGGATCGGGGCGGCCGGCGGACTGCACGTGCAGTCGCAGTCGCAGGCCTACCGGGTGCTGGCCGAGCTGGGCCTGCCGATCAGCGAGCACGCCGAGGTCGTCGAAACAGCCGCGCAGGTGCGGGCCTACATCGGCCAGTACGAGCGGCGCCGCCACGATCTGGTGCACGAGATCGACGGCGTCGTGGTGAAGGTGGACGACCGCGGCTACCAGGACCGGCTCGGCGCGACATCGCGGGCGCCCCGCTGGGCGATCGCCTTCAAGTACCCGCCGGAGGTGGTGCGGACCAGGTTGCGCGACATCATGGTGAACGTGGGCCGGACCGGCCGGGTGACGCCGTTCGCGCTGATGGAGCCGGTCAAGGTGGCCGGGTCCACGGTGGAGATGGCCACGCTGCACAACGCCTCGGAGGTGGCGCGCAAGGGCGTGCTGATCGGCGACATGGTGTTCCTGCGCAAGGCCGGCGACGTGATCCCGGAGGTGCTCGGCCCGGTCCTGACGGAGCGGGACGGCACCGAGCGGGCGTTCGTGATGCCGACGCACTGCCCGTCCTGCGGGACCCTGCTGGCGCCGGAGAAGGAGGGCGACGCGGATATCCGCTGCCCGAACACCCGCTCCTGCCCCTCGCAGTTGCGGGAGCGGCTGTTCCACGTCGCCTCCCGCGGCGGCTTCGACATCGAGGGTCTGGGCTGGAAAGGGTCCGATGCGCTGCTGCGCTGCGGCCTGGTGCACGACGAGGGCGACCTGTTCGCGCTCACCGCGCAGGACCTGCTGCGCTGCGAGTTCTTCACCCGGACCGGCAAGGACGGGCGGGTCCTGAACGCGGGGGCCGAGGCACTGCTGACGCAGCTGCAGCAGCGCAAGGACCAGCCGTTGTGGCGGGTGTTGGTGGCGCTGTCGATCCGCCACGTCGGGCCGACGGCCGCCCAGGCGCTGGCCAAGCGGTTCGGTTCCCTGGAGTCGATCCGGGCCGCGTCGGTCGCCGACCTCGCCGACACCGACGGCGTGGGGGACGTGATCGGCCAAGCCGTGGTCGACTGGTTCGCTGTGGATTGGCACGTCGCGATCGTGGACAAATGGGCGGCGGCCGGGGTGCGGACGGCTGATGAGCCGGCCGAGGAGGTCCCGCAGACCCTGGCCGGCCTGACCATCGTCGTGACCGGCTCGCTGCAGGGGCTCACCCGCGACGGGGTCAAGGAGGCCATCACCTCCCGCGGCGGCAAGGCGGCCGGGTCGGTATCGAAGAAGACCGACTACGTGGTGGTGGGGGAGAATCCGGGGTCCAAGGCAGACAAGGCCGAGCAGCTCAGCGTCCCGATCCTCGACGAGGCGGGATTCGCACGACTCCTCGACGGCGGGCCGCAGGCGCTGACATGACCGACTTCGACACCCTGGCACTGCCGGCGGTGCCCGACGCCACCGCGCCGGACGGATCGGACGTCCGCATCCTGCTGGGCCTGGCCGGGGGCGGCATGGCGCACTTCACGCTGGCCCCGGGGGAGGTTTCGGCCGCGGTCGCTCACCGGACGGTCGAGGAGATCTGGTTCATCACCGCGGGACGTGGCCGGATGTGGCGGTGGCAGGACGGCCGGGAGGCCATCGACGACCTGGAGCGCGGCGTCTGCCTCACCATCCCGCTGGGCACGCGGTTCCAGTTCCGATGCACCGGCGATGAGCCGCTCCAGGCCGTCGCCGTCACCATGCCGCCGTGGCCGGGCGAGTCCGAGGCGGTGCGGGTGCGCGGGCCGTGGGATCGCGGAGCCCGGACCTCGACAGCGGCGCTCCTGAGCGCTGCCTGTACCGGGCAGCGGTAACCAGAACGCTACGGGTTCGGGGACCCTTGGCCGTCGTTGCCGGCTGCTGCTGGTCTCGATCCTCTTCCAGACCCAGAACGAGAACCGACCGCGGTCGCGTCGCGCCGGTCGTCGGGATGCCGTACGTAGTCCTGGTCGTTCTCGCGGTGCTCGTCGCGTGGACGTTCGTCCTGACCAGGACGAAGCTCGGCCGCTACACCTACGCCATCGGCGGCAACGCCGAGGCGGCCCGCCGCGCCGGCATCGGCCTGGCCGGCATCCGCACCGCGGCCTTCGTGCTGTGCACCTTCATCGCCGGCATCGTCCTGGCCGCACGGCTGCGGTCGATCTCCCTGCGGTCGGCGGCGCCACGCTGGTGCTGTACTCGGTGGCGGCGGCAGTGATCGGCGGTACCAGCCTGTTCGGCGGCCGCGGCAAGGCGGTCCACGGCGTGTTGGGCGGCATTGTGATGGCGGCAATCTTCAACGGGATGGGGCTGCTCGGGCTGCAGGCCGCGGTGCAGGACATGGTCACGGCGCTGGTCCTGCTGGTCGCGGTCATCATCGATGCGCTGAGCCGGCGGGGACGGCCGGTGGCCGCGCGCTGAGCCGGCGGCCGCGGTGGGGAGCATCGACGCGCTGAGCCGACGTGCTGATATGGCGCGCTGAGTTGGCGCACTGGCCGACGCGCTGAGCGGCGGGCTGCGTGCGGCCCGCGCCGGGGCCGGCTGCGCTCGCCGGTGGGCTGCTGGCGTCGGCCCGGGTCCGCGCCGCCTACGATGCTTGCTATGTCCCTCTCCCGCGACGAGGTCGCCCACCTGGGCCGGCTGGCTAGGCTCGCGCTCACCGAGGACGAGCTCGACCACTACACCGAGCAGATCGGCGTCATCCTGGATGCCGTGGCACGGGTCAGCGAGGTCGCAGCCGCCGATGTGCCGCCGACCTCCCATCCGCTGCCCATCGCCAACGTCACCCGCCCCGACGAGGTGCAGCCGCACCTGAGACGGGAGGAGGCGCTCGCCGGGGCGCCGGCCGTGGAGGACGACCGGTTCCGAGTGCCGCGCATCTTGGATGAGGAGTGAGGCATGGCTGATCTGACCACGCTGACGGCCGCAGAGCTGGCCGCTGCACTGGCCGCCGGCGAGACCTCATCGGTGGAGGCCACCCGGGCGCACCTGGACCGCATCGCGGCCGTGGACGACCAGTTGCACGCGTTCCTGCACGTCGATGGCGATGTGGCACTGGCGGCTGCGAGGGACGCCGACGCCCGCCGAGCTGCCGGGGACCGGTTGCCGCGGTTGGCCGGGGTGCCGATCGCGGTGAAGGACGTGCTGGCCACCAAGGGGTCGCCGACCACCTGCGGCTCAGCGATCCTGCGGGACTGGATCCCGCCCTATGACGCGACGGTGGTGCAGCGCCTTCGGGCAGCGCGCATGCCGATCCTGGGCAAGACGAATATGGACGAGTTCGCGATGGGCTCTTCCACTGAGCACTCGGCGTACGGGCCGACCCGCAACCCATGGGATACCGGGCGCATCCCGGGTGGCTCCGGCGGCGGATCAGCGGTGGCGGTGGCCGCCTACGAGGCGCCCCTTGCCGTCGGGACCGACACCGGCGGATCCATCCGCCAGCCCGCCGCACTGACCGGAACGGTCGGGGTCAAGCCGACCTACGGGGGCGTGTCGAGGTACGGGCTGGTGGCGCTGGCCTCGTCCCTGGACCAGGCCGGACCCTGCGCGCGCACGGTGCTGGACGCGGCACTGCTGCACGAGGTCATCGCCGGTCACGATCCCCGCGACTCCACCAGCGTCGATGCCCCGGTCCCGCCGGTCGTGGCCGCAGCCGAGCGTGCGGATGTGCGGGGGATGCGCATCGGCCTGGTCCGCCAGCTCTCCGGGGAGGGCTACCAGGCCGGCGTGGCGCAGCGGTTCCAGGAGTCGGTCGACCTGCTCGCCGAACTGGGGGCCGAGGTCGTGGAGGTCGACTGCCCCCACTTCGAGTACGCCCTCGGCGCCTACTACCTGATCCTGCCCAGCGAGGCCAGCAGCAACCTGGCCAAGTTCGATGCCATGCGCTTCGGGCTGCGAGTGGGCGACGACGGTGCCAATGGTGTGGAACAGGTGATGAGCCTGACTCGGGAGGCCGGCTTCGGGCCCGAGGTGAAGCGGCGCATCATGCTGGGGACGTACGCGCTGTCCGCGGGGTACTACGAGGCGTACTACGGCCAGGCGCAGAAGGTGCGCACCCTCATCGCCCGCGATTTCGCCGAGGCCTTCGCCACCTGCGACGTCCTGGTGTCGCCGACTGCTCCCACCACGGCGTTCGCGCTGGGGGAGAAGTTGGACGATCCGCTGGCCATGTATCTCAACGATGTGGCAACGATTCCGGTCAACCTCGCCGGCATCGCCGCGATGTCGTTGCCCGCCGGACTGGCTCCCGATGACGGGCTGCCGGTCGGGCTGCAGATCATGGCGCCCGCCATGGCCGACGACCGGTTGTACAACGTGGGAGCGGCGCTGGAGACGGCGCTGCTGGATCGGTGGGGGCGCGCGCTCCTGGAGGAGGCCCCGGCCCGATGACTGTCACCTTCGAGCAGGCCCTGACCCGCTACGAACCCGTGCTCGGCCTGGAAGTCCACGTCGAGCTCAACACGAAGTCGAAGATGTTCTGCGGGTGCGCGACCGACTTCGGTGCCGATCCGAACACGCAGGTGTGCCCGGTCTGCCTGGGCCTGCCCGGCTCGCTGCCGGTGGTCAACGCCCGCGCCATCGAGTCCACGATCCTCATCGGCCTGGCGCTGAACTGCGACATCGCCTCCTGGTGCCGGTTCGCCCGCAAGAACTACTTCTACCCCGACATGCCGAAGAACTACCAGATCAGCCAGTACGACGAGCCGCTGTGCACCAGCGGCTGGTTGGATGTCCCGGTCGTCACGGAGGAGGGCTCGACCGTCGTACGGGTCGAGATCGAGCGGGTCCACATGGAGGAGGACACCGGCAAGCTCACCCACGCCGGCGGCGCGACCGGCCGCATCCACGGCGCCGACTACTCGCTGGTGGACTACAACCGGGCCGGGATCCCGCTGGTGGAGATCGTGACGAAGCCGGTCGTCGGCACCGGTGCGATGGCTCCTGCGGTGGCCCGGGCCTACGTGGCGGCGCTGCGCGACGTGGTCAAGGCCCTCGGCGTGACCGATGCCCGGATGGAGGAGGGCTCCATGCGCTGCGACGCCAACGTCTCCATCGCGCCGCCGGGGGCGCCGTGGGGCACGCGGACCGAGACGAAGAACGTGAACTCGCTGCGCAGTGTCGAGCGCGCCGTCCGCTCCGAGATCGGGCGGCAAGCGGCGGTGCTCGACGGGGGCGGGACCATCCACCAGGAGACCCGGCACTTCCACGAGGACACCGGCACCACAACGCCGGGCCGGTCCAAGGAGCAAGCCGAGGACTACCGCTACTTCCCCGAGCCCGACCTGGTCCCGGTCGCCCCGGACGCTGCCTGGGTCGAGCAGTTGCGCAGTAGGCTGCCGGAGAACCCCGCGACCCGACGCGCCCGGCTGCAGGCGCAATGGGGGATCAGCGACTTCGATATGGCCTCGCTGGTCAACGCTGGTGCGGTCGATGCCGTTGAGGCGACCGTCGATCTGGGTGTGGGACAGGCCGAGGCCCGCAAGTGGTGGCTGGGCGAGCTGGCGCGGCTGGCCAACGAGGCCGGGGTTCCGGTGGCCGATCTCGGCGTGTCCCCGGGGCACGTGGCCGAGGTCGTCGGGCTGATCGGCTCCGGGACCCTCAACGACAAGCTCGCGCGCGAGGTCTTCGGCGGTGTGGCAGCCGGCGAGGGGGATGTCGCTGCAGTGATCGAGGGCCGCGGCCTGGCGCTGGTCAGCGACGACGAGCCGCTGCTGGCAGCGATCGACGACGCCATCACCGCCAACCCTGACGTTGTAGCGAAGGTTCGCGGTGGCAAGGTGCAGGCCGCTGGTGCGCTGATCGGGGCGGTCATGAAGGCCACCCGGGGGCAGGCCGACGCCGCCCGGGTCCGCGAGCTGCTCCTGGAACGGCTCGGGGTCTAGCTAGCTGGTGGCCGGCTTGCCCGGCTCGGCGCGCCGGGAGCAGATGAGATCGGCGACGACGCCCGTCCATCCGGTCTGGTGCGAGGCGCCCAGCCCCGCGCCGTTGTCCCCGTGGAAGTACTCGTTGAACAGCACGTGCTCCCGCCAGTGCGGGTCGCTCTGCAAGCGCTCGACCCCCCCGAAGCAGGGACGCCGCCCGTCCGGGCCCACGAGGAACAGCGAGATCAGTCGCCGGCGCAGATCCGCGGCGACCGCCCCGAGGTCGTGCTGGGCGCCCGAACCGGTCGGGTACTCCACCTGCAGGTCCGCGCCGTAGAAGTCGTGGAACGCGGCCAGGCATTCCACGAGCAGGTAGTTCAGCGGAAACCACACCGGGCCGCGCCAGTTGGAGTTGCCCCCGAACATGGCGGTCGTGGACTCCGCCGGCTCGTAGTCGATCGAGGAGGTCGCCCCCCCGACCGTCAACTCGTAGGGATGCCCGCGGTAGCACTGGGACAGCGAGCGCAGCCCGCCCGGCGAGAGGAACTCCTCCTCGTCCAGCAGGACGGTCAGCACCCTGCGCAGCTGGTCGGGGGTCACGACCGAGAGGAGGAGCTGCCGGTGGCCGGGCTCCCCCCGGACCTTCGTGAGGTGCGAGGCTGACGCCGTGCCGTCGCCGGTCTCCTGCCGCAAGAGCGCAGCAGCCTGCTTGCCGAGCGTCTCCGCTTGGTCGATGGCCCCCTCAGGCACCACCGCCGTGGCCAGCAGCGGGATCACGCCCACCATCGAGCGCACCTTGACCGGGATCGTGGCACCCTCCGCCGTCCGCAGCTGGTCGTAGAAGAATCCGTCCTGCTCATCCCAGACGCCGAGCGCCTCCAGCGAGTTGCTGATCTCGGCGAAGTGCTCGAGGAACTTGATGATCAGGCCGAGCCCGGGCCGGGCCCCCGACCGGTGCAGGACGCCGGCGATGGCGGCCATTCCCAGCGAGTAGAACGCCATCCACCCCGTCGCGTCGGACTGCTCCAGCTGCTCCCCCGGTGCCAGGTGCGAGCGGTCGATCGGGCCGATGTTGTCCAGGCCGAGGAACCCACCGGAGAACAGCCCGTTGCCGTTGGAGTCCTCCTGGTTCATCCACCAGGTGAAGTTCGCGATGAGCTTGTCGAAGACCTCGCCGAGGAAGGCCAGGTCCCGGGAGCCGTCGATGTGGAAGACCTTCAGCGCCGCCCACGCGTGCACCGGGGGGTTGACGTCGCTGAAGTCCCACTCGTAGGCGGGCAGCGCCCCGTTTCCGCCCTGGAACCACTCGCGGCACAGCAGCTGCAACTGGTACTTGGCGAAGGCGGGGTCGACGTGGGCCAGCGCGACGCAGTGGAACGCGAGGTCCCACGCGGCGAACCACGGGTACTCCCAGCCATCCGGCATCGACATGATGTCGAAGGCGCGGAAGTGCCGCCACCTGCTGTTGCGGCCGGTGAGCCGGGCGGCCGGGGGCGTCGGCTGGCGGGGGTCGCCGGTCAGCCAGCGCGCGACGTCGTAGTAGTAGAGCTTCTTGCTCCAGAGCATGCCGGCGAAGGCCTGGCGCATGACCCTCGCCTCGTCGTCGCTGGCATCAGCCGGGCGCAGTTCGGCGTAGAACTCGTCGGCCTCGGCCTGCCGGGCGGACAGCACGGCCCGGAAGTCGTCGCCGAGGGCCGCGGCCGCGTCCGGGGAGCCGGCTGGCCGCAGCCGCACCTGCAGCTCGACGGTCTCCTCCGGCTGGACGCCCACCTGGTACCAGAGCGCCCCCTTGGTGCCCACGCCTGCGGGGTTGACCGTCCCGCTGCCGTGGATCACGTGGTCGCCGATGCCGTCCTTGGGGTAGGCCGCGCCGGGCTCGGCCACGGCGAACAGGCGAACGTCGTTGGTCTCGTTGTCACAGGTCAGTGCCGTCGGTCGCTGCCCGTCCGGGGCCTGCCCGGCCAGCAGTTCCAGGTCGCCGAGTTCGGGGTGGCTCAGCGCCAGCCCCAACTCGGTCGTCCGCAGGCTGGGGCGGGCCACGTCATCATCCCAGGACCATGTGTTGCGGAACCAAGCGGTCGGCAGCACGTGCAGGGTCTCGGCATCCGGACCGGCGTTGGTGATCCGCACCCGCATGAGGATGTCCTGCGGGTTCGCCTTGGCATAGGCGACCTCGACGATCCAGTAGCGGTCCTCGTCGAACGCCCCGGTATCGAGCAGCTCGTACTCCGGGTCGTGCCGCCCGCGGCGCCCGTTCTCGGCCACCAGGTCGCCGTAGGGGAACTCCCGCTGGGGGTAGTGGTAGCGCCAGGTGTTCCACGCATGGCTGGGGATCGCGTCGGTGTACCACCAGTACTCCTTGGCGTCCTCGCCGTGGTTCCCCTGCTCGCCGGTCAGGCCGAACAGTCGCTCCTTGAGGATCGGGTCGCGACCGTTCCACAGCGCCAGCCCCAGGCAGAGCCGCTGCTCGATGTCGCAGAAACCCGCGAGGCCGTCCTCCCCCCAGCGGTAGGCCCGCGACCTCGCGGCATCGTGGGACAGGTAGTCCCACGCCTGCCCGTCGGCGCTGTAGTCCTCGCGGACGGTCCCCCACTGCCGCTCGCTGACGTATGGCCCCCACAGGTACCAGTCGCTTGCCTGCAGCAGCCCGTCCTGCAGACTCCCGAAACTGTTGACCCGCTCCCGCTCCGCGCTCGTCACGTCGATCATCCCGTCTGCCCGCCCGCGGGCGTGGTGTGCCGTGCAGGGGCGCATCGGGGCCGCCTCCATGCGTCCTGCGGGAAGCGTCCCACCAGCGCTGGGTGCGCGCCGAACCGGCCCTCGGCATGTCATGCGACGCGGCCGTCCGACGGCGCACCCCACGGTAGGCACCGACTAGGCTCGCCCCAGCAACAGGGGGATCGGAGAGGAACCGCATGGGCTTGCACGGGAAGGTGGCTGCCGTCACCGGTGGCAGCAGCGGGATTGGGTCGGCGATCGCCGAGGCGCTGGCCGCAGCCGGGGCCAGCGTGGTGATCGGCTACCGCTCCCATCCGGAGGAGGCCGAGTCGCTTGCCAGCAAGGTCGTGGCCGCGGGCGGCGGCGCGGTGACCGTCGGGGCGGACGTCAGCACGGTCGCGGGGGTCCAGGCGATCGTGGACGAGGCCGTTGCCAGGTTCGGGCGCCTCGACATCATGGTGAACAACGCGGGCATGGAGTCTCGGACCTCGGTCCTGGACACCAGCGAGCACACCTACGACACGGTCATGGCGGTCAATCTCAAGAGCGCCTTCTTCGGGGTCCAGATCGCGGCCAAGCAGATGATCGCCCAGGGAGGCGGGGGCGTGATCATCAATACCAGCTCCGTGCACGAGGACTGGCCGATGCCCGGGAACGCGCCCTACTGCCTGAGCAAGGGCGGGATGCGCATGCTCGCGCGCAACGGCGGGGTCGAGCTTGCTCCGCACGGGGTGCGGGTGCTGAATGTCGCGCCCGGCGCGGTCGCGACCCCGATCAACACCGTCGAGATGAAGCCCGACACCCTCGCCACCCTCGACCAGGACATCCCGCTGGGCCGGATGGCGCAGCCCAGCGAGGTAGCCGATCTGGTCGTCTTCCTGGCCGGACCGGGTGCCGCGTACATGACGGCCACCACCGTCGTCGTCGATGGCGGCATGATGCAGCAGAGCCCCGGCCTGTAGCCGCTGGCGGCGGATCGACTCCGGGGAGCAGACATGTCCACGCGCACACGGGACCTCATCGGCCCCGCCATCGTCATCGTCACATCGGTGGCGTACCTCCTCTTCTGGGTGGCAGCCCGGCCGGCCGACCAGCCGGGTCTGCGGTACGTCGGGGAGATGCTCGGCGCGCAGGCCGTGCTCATGTTCAGCATGGCGCTGGTGCTCGTCACCTTGATCCCGGCCATCGAGAGCGCCTTCAACGGGATGGACCGAGTGGCGCTGTGGCACAAGTACCTGGCCGTCGCCGGCGTGGTGCTGATGCTCGTGCACCCGGCGTTCGCCTCGTCGGAACCGCTGCCCGGGCTGAGCTCGCTGACCGTCCTGGGGATCGGGCTGGGCTCCCTGGCGCAGCTCGGGCTGCTGCTGCTGGCGCTCTGGGCGCTGGCGCCGAGCCTCTCGCGGATGCGCTGGGGCGCCCCCCTGAAGGTCCTGGCGCGCAAGAGCTACGGCAAATGGCTGTCGGCGCACCGCCTGATGGGCCTGTTCGTGATCGCCGCTGTGGTCCACGGTGTGATGGTCGACCCCGTGCTGGCGGAGTCGACACCCCTGCGGGTCGGGTACCTGGCGATCGGCGGCGTCGGGATCGCCGCCTACCTGTACCGCGAGCTGCTCGCGCGCCACGTCATCCACGTCTACGACTACACCGTCTCCCGGGCGACGCAGCTCACCGACAACACGCTGGACGTTCGACTGGCCCCGACCGGCGATGCGCTGGCCTATCAGCCGGGCCAGTTCCTGGTGGTCGCCTTCGGGGGCACTTTCGGCTGGGAGCGGCACCCCTTCACCATCGACAGCAGCCCCGATGACCCCTATCTCGAACTCACGATCAAGGCGTCGGGCGACTACACATCCACGCTGCTCACCGGCCTGACGCCCGGGGTCCCGGCGAAGGTCGTGGGCCCGTTCGGCCGCTTCGACTACCGGCAGGGGGGCGAGGAGCAGGTGTGGATCGCCGGCGGGGTGGGCGTGACGCCGTTCCTGTCGTGGATCCGATCCCTCGATGACGACTTCCACCGAACGGTCCACTTCTGGTACTCGGTCGAGCACGAGTCCGACGCGCTGTTCCACGACGAGATCCAGGCCGCCGCGGCCAACCACCCGACATTCCACGCACACCTGGCGGTCACCAGCAAGGACGGGCATCTGACGGCGCAGCGGGCGTCCGGCGACCTCCCGGTCGGCACAAGCACCTGGGTCTTCATGTGCGGGCCGCCGCCGATGACCACGGCGCTGCAGCAGGGCTTCGAGTCGCTCGGCATCCCCAAGGACCAGGTGCGCTTCGAGCGCTTCAGCATCCGCTGAGCGCGAGTCGTCGCCGGGCGGTCGCTCAGCCCGCCGGGCAATGGGGAGGAGTCGGCCGCCGCGCCTGCGCCAGCGCACCATCGTCCGGTGGCCATGCCGGACCCCGATCCCGACACGGGGCACAACCCGCTGCACGACCTGCTGGGCGGTCGGCGGGGCGCGTTGGAGTCCGCGCTGCCCAGCGTCGTGTTCGTGCCGCCGCCTTCCTCATCTCTGGCAGGGGGCTGACCGTCGAGCTGGGCGCCGCGGACCCACGCCCCGTCCCGGGCCACCGGTTCCGTCCCGTCGGCGGGGTCGGTGCCGACGCACGGGTCCACGCGGACGCGGGCAGCGCCTGCACCGCTGCGGCGACGTCGGCGCGGGCGTAGAGCCCGACGGTGTAGCCGTGGCCGCAGTCGGTGAGCAGCTGGAGGAAGGCGTTACAGCAGTTCGACGCCGCCCTGCGACGCCAGCCCCTCCCCGCAGCCGCTGGCCGGACAGGTCCCGGCGGCGCGCCTGGAGCGTCCTGCGCTGGCTTGCACGGTCGGCGGATACGATGTAATGCGGATCACTGGATCGGCACGACTGGTTCGGCGACCGCGTCCGATCGTTGACCGCTACCCGGAGGTCAACGCCGCTTCCTGTAGGAGGAACTAGCCCATGCGCGGAGGAACGAGCGCGAAGTGGGTGGCTGGAGCAGCCATCCTTTCGCTGGCACTCGCCGCTTGTAGCAGCGACGACGATGGCGGGTCCGGCGATGCCGCCGGCTCAGTCTCGGTCAATAGCACCGAGCCGGAGAACCCGCTGATCCCGAGCAACACCAACGAGGTCGGCGGCGGCAACGTCGTCGACGGCATCTTCACCGGCCTGGTCCGGCTCGACGCGGAGACGGCCGAGCCGATCCTGGCCATGGCGGAGTCCATCGAGAGCGACGACAACCAGACCTGGACCGTCACCCTGAACGAGGGGTGGACGTTCCACGACGACACCCCCGTCACGGCGCAGTCCTACGTGGACGCCTGGAACTGGGCCTCCTACGGCCCGAACGCCCAGTTGAACTCGTACTTCTTCGGCCCGGACGGCGCCGGCATCCAGGGCTTCGACCGAGCTGCAGGGCGAGGACGCCAACGGCGATGGCGAGATCACCGAGGACGAGGCCCCGGTCACCGAGATGAGCGGCCTGGCCGTCGTCGACGAGCAGACCTTCACGGTCACCCTCGACAAGCCCTTCGTCATCTTCCCGCTGGTCGTGGCGTACTCGGCCTTCTACCCGCTGCCGGAATCGTTCTACGCGGATCCGGACGCCTTCGGCGAGGCCCCCATCGGCAACGGGCCGTTCGAGTTCGTGCAGTGGGACAACAACCAGCAGATCATCCTCCAGGCGTACGACAACTACGCCGGCGAGGACACCCCCAAGGTGGACGAGGTCGTCTTCCGCATGTACAGCGACTTCGACGCCGCTTACGCAGACCTGGTGTCGAACAACCTCGACGTGCTGGACAACATCCCGGTGTCGGCGCTGGCTGACGACGCCTATCAGGGCGACCTCGGCGATCGGTGGAGCGAAATCGTCTCCGGCACCATCGCCACGGTGACGATGCCGCTGTACGTCGAGGCGTACAACAGCCCCGACCTCGGCAAGGCGCTGTCGCTGGCCATCGACCGCGAGGCCATCACCACGCAGATCTACAGCGGCACTCGCGTCCCCGCGGACGGCTGGGCATCGCCGGTCGTGGATGGCTACGTCGAGGGTCAGTGCGGCGACCTGTGCGAGCTGGATGTGGATCGGGCCAAGGAGTACCTGGAGGCCTCCGGCTTCTCGGAAACGGTCACCCTGTCGTACAACGCCGACGGTGATCACAAGGCGTGGACCGAGGCGGTCTGCAACCAGATCAGCACCAACCTGGGCCTGGAGTGCATCGCGACGCCGGAGCCGGACTTCTCCACGCTGCGGCAGAAGGTCAACGCCCGCGAGATGACCGGGTTGTTCCGCACCGGGTGGGTGTTCGACTACCCGAGCATCGAGAACTTCCTGGCTCCGCTGTACGCCTCGACCGGCAGCGCCAACGACGGCGACTACTCCAATGAGCAGTTCGACACGCTCCTCGCAGAAGCCGGTGCGTCGGCCACGATCGAGGAGGCCAACGAGAAGTACCAGGAGGCTGAGCGGCTGCTCGCCGAGGACATGCCGGTGATCCCGATGTGGTACACCCGCGCTATCGGCGGCTGGTCGGAGAACGTGGCCGATCTGCAGTTCTCGCCCCGGGATCGCGTGGAACTGACCACGATCGAACTGAAGTAGCACGCGAGTACCCCACAGCGGCCCGCCGGCCCCGAGTCGGCGGGCCGCTGCGCGTCTGCGGCGTGTTACATCTGCGTTGCCGGTGCGCGTTCCCCGGCACGTCGGCAGCAGCCGGTGCTAGGGTCGGCGGCATCGACTGATCATGGAGCGCTCCTGTGGGTCAATACACGTTGCGGCGATTGCTGCAGATGATCCCGGTCGTGTTGGGCACCACGTTCCTGATCTTCGCCATGGTCTGGGCGCTGCCCGGCGATCCGTTCGCCGGCAAGTGCGGGGACCGGCCGTGCCCCCCGTCGTACATCGAGGCCCAGATCGAGAAGTACAACCTCGACGATCCGCTGCTGGTCCAGTACGGCAAGTACATGGTCAATCTGGTTCAGGGTGACCTCGGCGAGACCTTCCGCGGCCGACCGGTGACCGAGGAGATCGCCAACGCGCTGCCCGCGACGCTGAAGCTGACCACGATGGCGATCACCATCGAAGTCGTGATCGGCATCCTCGCCGGTGTGCTGGCCGGCCTCAGACGCGGCAGTTTCATCGATAACTTCGTCCTGATCACGACCCTGGTCGTCGTCTCGATCCCCGTCTTCGTCATCGGCTACCTGGCGCAGTACGTCTTCGGCGTTCAGCTGGGCTGGTTCCCGCCGACGGTCGGGGTCGGCGCGCCCATCAGCGACCTCATACTGCCGGCATTCGTGCTCGCGGCACTGTCTCTGGCGTACGTGGCCCGACTCACCAGGACGCAGTTGGCCGAGAACATGCGGGCCGACTACGTGCGCACCGCCACTGCCAAGGGGCTGCCGCGCAGCCAGGTCGTCCGACACGCCCTGCGCAACTCGCTGATTCCCGTCATCACGTTCATCGGCGCCGACTTCGGCGCGCTCATGGGCGGGGCCGTGGTCACCGAGGGCATCTTCAACATCAACGGCATCGGGGGCCTGGTCTTCGACTCCATCCAGAGTCGCGAGGGGCTACTGGTGACCGCGACCATCACCTTCCTGGTGCTGGTCTTCCTGCTGGTCAACCTGATCGTGGACCTGCTGTACGGCGTCCTGGACCCGAGGATTCGCTATGAGTGATCCTGACGCACTCTCCGCATCACTGTCCTCGCCCGAGGTCGCGGAACCGGATGGCCCGTGAGGGCTGGTGAGCCGCCGGTGCTGCCCGGTTCGGAGGATCGTCGGCAAGCCCCGATCGCTGTGGCGGGACGCCTACGACGACCTGAAGCGGCGGCCGCTCTTCATCATCTCCCTGCTGCTGATCGCGGTCTTCGTGCTCATGGCGATCTTCCCGCAGATCTTCGCGCTGGGACGCGACCCCTTCGACTGCGACCTGTCGCGCTCCCGGCAGGCGCCGAGCGGCGAGCGCGTGGTTCGGCTACGACCTGCAGGGCTGCGATGTCTACGCCCGCACCATTTACGGCGCCCGGGCCTCCATCATGGTCGGGATCTTCACCACCCTGGCCGTGGTCATCATCGGCGGCATCACGGGCATCATCGGCGGCTTCTACGGCGGGTGGATCGATTCCATCACCAGTCGATTCACCGACATCTTCTTCGCGATTCCGCTGCTGCTGGGCGGCATCCTGGTCCTCACGGCCTTCCCATCGGACCCGCAGACCCCGGAACTGGTGACGATCATCAAGGTCGTGCTCGCGCTGGCCGATCCTGGGCTGGACCCAGATCGCGCGCATCATGCGATCCGTCGGTGATCCAGGTGAAGAGCACCGACTTCGTCCAAGCCGCCCGAGCGCTGGGTGCCGGCGGTGGTCGGATCATCACCCGGCACGTGCTGCCGAACTCGCTGGCTCCGGTGATCGTGGTCGCGATGATCTCGCTGGGCGGCTACATCGCCGCCGAGGCGACGCTGTCGTTCCTCGGCATCGGGCTGCAGCCGCCGGTCGTCTCCTGGGGCATCGCGATCAGCGACGCCGCCACCTACGTGCGCACTTCGCCGCACATGCTGCTCTTCCCCGCAGCGTTCCTGTCCCTGACCGTGTTCGCGTTCATCATGATGGGCGATGCCGTGCGCGACGCCCTCGACCCGAAGCTGCGGTAGGAGCGAGCGTGACAGTAACGGACGCCAGCGCCGGCCGGCGGCCGCTGGATCCTCGCCGGCGCCGCTGCTGGAGGTCACGGACCTTGAGGTGGAGTTCCGCACGAGGGAAGGCATCGCCAAGGCGGTCAACGGGGTGAGCTTCTCCGCTGGCCGAGGGCGAGACGCTGGCGATCCTCGGCGAGTCCGGGTGCGGCAAGTCCGTCACCGCGCAGGCGATCATGGGCATCCTCGACACGCCGCCCGGGTTCGTCACCGGTGGATCGGTGCAGTTCCGCGGCACGGACCTGCTGTTGCCTGCCGGAGAAGGAGCGGCGCAAGATCCGCGGCCGCAACATCGCGATGATCTTCCAGGACGCGCTGTCCTCGCTCAACCCGGTGCACACCGTGGGCCGACAGATCGGCGAGATGTTCCGGGCGCACGAGGGCATGGGCAAGGCCGACGCGCGCCAGAAGGCCATCGAGCTGATGGACCTGGTGCGCATCCCGGCGGCGGCCCAGCGGGTCGACGACTACCCCCACCAGTTCTCCGGCGGCATGCGGCAGCGCATCATGATCGCGATGTCGCTGGCGCTGAAGCCGGATGTGCTGATCGCCGACGAACCGACCACCGCGCTCGACGTCACCGTGCAGGCCCAGGTCATGGAACTGCTCGCGAGCCTGCAGGACGAGCTGAACATGGGGCTGATCCTCATCACCCACGACCTCGGCGTCGTGGCGGATGTCGCCGACCGGATCGCGGTCATGTATGCGGGCGGGTCGTGGAGCAGGCCCCCGTCACCGACATCTACCACCGGCCGGCCCACCCGTACACCAAGGGCCTGCTGGACTCGGTGCCGCGGATCGACTCCAAGGGCGAGCAGCTGTATCGCGATCAAGGGGCTGCCGCCCAACCTCACGCGGCTGCCCGGCGGCTGTTCCTTCGCTCCGCGGTGCGCATCTTCGCCCAAGACGTCTGCCGCAGGATCCGGCCCCGCCTACGCTGCGCGTGCGCGGCGAGAGCGCACGTCGCCTGCCACTTCTCCGAGCAGGTGATGGACGGTGGAGCCGGATGAGCAGTGAAGTGGTCCTCGAGGTCCGCGACCTGGTGAAGCACTTCCCGCTGACCAAGGGCGTCGTGTTCAAGAAGCAGATCGGCGCCGTCCAGGCCGTCGACGGCGTCTCCTTCGACCTGCGGCGCGGCGAGACGCTGGGCATCGTCGGGCGAGTCCGGCTGCGGCAAGTCCACGCTGGCCAAGCTGCTCGTCGTGCTGGAGCGCGCGACGTCCGGATCGGCGATGTTCGAAGGGCAGGACATCTACGCAGCCAAGGGCAAGGACCTCAAGGCGCTGCGTCGCCATCGTACAGATCGTGTTCCAGGACCCCTACTCCTCGCTGAACCCGCGCATGACGGTCGGCGACATCGTGGGGGAGCCGTTCCGCATCCATCCCGAGGTGGCGCCCAAGGGCGACCGGGTCAAGCGGGTCAAGGACCTACTCGACGTGGTCGGGCTCAACCCGGAGCACATCAACCGCTACCCCCATCAGTTCTCCGGCGGGCAGCGGCAGCGCATCGGCATCGCTCGCGGGCTGGCGCTGAAGCCGTCGGTCATCATCTGCGATGAGCCGGTCAGCGCCCTCGACGTCTCCGTCCAGGCCCAGGTCATCAACCTGCTCGGCGACCTGCAGAACGAGTTCAACCTCTCCTACATCTTCATCGCTCATGACCTGTCGGTGGTGCGCCACATCTCCGACCGGGTTGGCGTGATGTACCTCGGCAGGATCGTCGAACTGGGCAATGAGGAGCAGATCTACCAGCGCCCCAGCCACCCCTACACCCAGGCGCTGCTGTCTGCAGTGCCGGTGCCAGACCCGGTGGGACGCGACGATCGGCAGCGCATCGTGCTCACCGGTGATCCGCCCAGCCCGGTGGACATCCCGCCCGGGTGCCGCTTCCGCGATCGGTGCTGGAAGGCCCAGGACATCTGCGCGACCCAGGATCCGGCGCTGGAGATCCGCTCCGGCACCGATCATGAGTCGGCCTGCCATTTCGCCGAACCCGCATCGGTCGTCGCACATCCGAGCCCGGAATAGCCGCAGGCGCGGCGGGACGGGTGTGATGGCGTCGGTCGGCTGCGCCTAGGGTGGTCTCCATGGCGACTGCTGCCCAGGTGTCCCGGTCGCTGGCCCGAGCGCGCCGCGGCTCGAGCCTCGATGTTGCCGAGGCAACAGCCCTCCTCACGGTGCGCGGCGCCGAACTGGCCGATCTGATGGCCATCGCGGCGGCGGTCCGGGACCGGCGAATCCGCGATGACGAGCGGCCCGGGATCATCACCTACTCGCCCAAGGTGTTCGTGCCGCTGACGCGACTGTGCCGCGACCGCTGCCACTACTGCACGTTCGTGACCACCCCGGGCCGACTGCGCGAGGACGGCCACGCTGCCTACCTGTCGCTGGACGAGGTGCGGGGCATCGCCGAGCAGGGCAGGCAGGCCGGCTGCCGGGAGGTGCTGTTCACGCTGGGCGACCGGCCAGAGGCCCGGTGGCCGCAGGCGCGCGAATGGCTGGATGCTGCCGGCTACGACAGCACGTTGGACTACCTGAGGGCCGCTGCGATCGCGGCGCTGGAAGGCAGCGGACTGCTGCCGCACCTGAACCCCGGCGTGATGTCGTGGGCCGAGCTGCGGCGGTTGCGCCCGGTGGCTCCCAGCATGGGGCTGATGCTGGAGACCTCGAGCCGGCGCCTGTTCGAGACGCCCGGACAGGTGCACTACGGATCGCCGGACAAGGATCCGCAAGTCCGGCTGCGCACGATCGCCGACGCCGGCCGACTCGACATCCCCTTCACCAGCGGGGTCTTGGTCGGCATCGGCGAGACCGACGCGGAACTGGCGCAGTCGCTGCTGGACCTGGCCGGCCTGGCCCGCCAGTACGGTCACCTGCAGGAAGTGATCGTGCAGAACTTCCGTGCGAAGCCGGCCACCGCCGCCGCCCGGCGCCCCGACGCCGACCTGGACCGCCACCTCGCCGCTGTTGCGGTGGCCCGGCTGGTACTGCCCGGGTCGGTCTCGGTGCAGGCCCCGCCTAATCTCCACGACCAGACGGCGCTGGCAGCCTTGCTGGCCGCGGGGGTGGACGACTGGGGCGGCATCAGTCCGGTGACCCCGGATCACGTCAATCCCGAGCGGCCCTGGCCGCAGGTGGAGCGGCTCGCTGCCTTGACGGCCGACCAAGGATTCACGTTGCAGTCGAGGTTGACGGCCCATCCGCGCTACGTCCGCCGAGCCGGACGCTGGATCGACCCCCGGCTGCTGCCCCATACCGCGGCCCTGGCCGGACCGTCCGGTCTCGCCACCGCTGCCCGCCCCGAGCCGCGGCCGTGGCAGGCTGACGAGTCGACCGGCGGCTATGGCGCGTTCGCCGGCGCGCATGCCGGTGGACAGGTCGACCTGCACGAGGTGATCGACCTGCTCGGGCGCAGCAGTGATCGGCGCGGCGACTTCGGCGAGGTGTACGGCGACTGGGATGCGGTACGCGAGGCCGCGACCCGGGTCGGTGCGGCGCCCGCGGTGCTGGCCGCGGATGCGGAGGCGGCCGGACTGCGGTTGGCGGCGGAGAACCCGGTCGCTCTTGCGGACCCGCGGCATCGCGACGAGGCGATCGCGCTGATGTCGGCCAACGGTGCTGCGCTGCACCAGCTGTGCCGACTCGCCGACGACGTGCGCCGGGCTGCGAACGGGGACACCGTGACCTTCGTGGTGAACCGCAACATCAACTTCACCAACGTCTGCTACACCGGCTGCCGGTTCTGCGCCTTCGCGCAGCGGGAGTCAGACGCCGACGCCTACACGCTGACGACCGCCGAGGTGGTGCAGCGCGCCCTGCAGGCCCAGGCGGTGGGTGCCACGGAGATCTGCATGCAGGGCGGCATCCACCCCAGGCTGCCCGGCGATGCCTACTTCGACCTGCTGCGGGCGATCCGTGCCGCGGCGCCGGCGCTGCACCTGCATGCGTTCTCGCCCATGGAGGTGGTCAACGGTGCCGCGCGGCTCGGGGTCAGTGTTCGGGAATGGCTGCAGGAGGCCAGGGCGGCCGGACTGGGGTCCATACCCGGTACCGCGGCAGAGATCCTCGACGATGATGTGCGCTGGATCCTGACCAAGGGCAAACTGCCCACCGCCGCCTGGATCGAGGTCGTCACCACCGCCCACGACATCGGTCTGCCATCGACGGCGACGATGATGTACGGACACGTCGACACGCCCGGCCACTGGGTCGATCACCTGAGCCTGCTGCGCCGCATCGGGGTGGAGACCGGGGGCTTCACCGAGTTCGTGCCGCTGCCGTTCATCCACCACAACGCGCCGCTGTATCTGTCGGGCGCCGCCCGGCCCGGGCCCACGGCGGCGCAGAATCTCGCGGTGCATGCCATGGCGCGACTGATGCTGACCGGGGTCATCGACAACATCCAGACCAGTTGGGTGAAGCTGGGGGAGGCTGGCTCGGCGGCAATGCTGGCGGCGGGTGTGAACGACCTCGGCGGGACGCTCATGGAGGAGACGATCTCGCGCATGGCCGGCTCGGAGCACGGCAGCGCCAAGACTCCCGATCAGCTCGGCGCGATCGCGGCACTCGCGGGGCGACCCGCCGCGCAGCGCACGACCCTGTATGGCCGCGTGGGCCCTGCCGCTGTCCCGGATGCCCCAACCCCTGCCGGACAAACCGGACATCTGCACCATTCGTGACGGCCCGCGCGCCGCGGGAGTCGAAGTTGTCCGACCCCGTCTTGACTCGGGTAAGTCACACCGTTGTAATTACGGCGTTGTCGGGACATGTGTGAGGCGGACCACAGGCCTGGATGGGGCAGTTCAGGACCAAAGTCCTTCGATCGGCCGGCAGCGCAGTCGCGAGTCGAGGAGGGTTCCCGTGGGAGAAATGGTGCTGCTGCCGCTGACCGATGCCGAAGAGATGGCCTGGCAGGAGAAGGCGCTGTGCGCGCAGACCGATCCCGAGGCGTTCTTCCCGGAGAAGGGCGGCAGCACTCGGGAGGCCAAGCGGGTCTGCCAGTCGTGCGAAGTGCAGGTGGAGTGCCTGGAGTATGCGCTGGCCCACGACGAGCGGTTCGGCATCTGGGGCGGACTCAGTGAGCGGGAGCGCCGACGGCTGAAGCGGGCGGCCGGCTAGGCCCGTGCCGGGGCCGGTGACGCGGCTCAGGCTCACCCGTCGCTTGGGTGGCCGTCGTGCGATCACATACAGTGACGCTGGATGGGTCCGACTCGGTGAGGGGGAGTGCGTGAGCATGCAGGCATCGTTCCCCGGGGCTGGCCGTTGACTGCCCCAAGCGCCGTGCCTGGCATCCAGTCCCCCCTCGATGCCTCGGACACGCGCCCGGTGGGTGCGCTTCGGGACGCCGACGGTCACTGGGTGACTGCCATCCTCGTCGTCCGCAACGGGCGCGAGTGGCTGCCCCGGACCCTGGCAGCGCTGCGCCGACTCGATCGCGTGCCCGACGAGTTGGTCGCGGTGGATGCCGGCTCCGACGACGACAGTGCGGACCTGCTGCATGCCGCCGGACCGTTCCTGGACCGCGTGCTGACGCTGGCCCCCGACACCACGTTCGGGCAGGCCGTGGCCGCAGCGGTACACGATCTTCCCGAGGCGGCCGCTGCGACGGGCTCCGGCGCGCCCGCCACCCGCTGGCTGTGGCTGCTTCACGATGACAGCGCCCCGGATCCGACCGCGCTCACCGCGCTGCTGGCCGAGGCTGACCGATCCCCATCGGCGGGGGTACTCGGCCCGAAGGTCCGCGGATGGCACAACCCGGCGCTGCTGGTCGAGTGCGGACTGTCCATCACGAACTCCGGGCGGCGCTACACCGGTCTCGATGCCGGTGATCGGGACCAGGGACAGCGGGACGATCTCAGCGATGTCCTGGCGGTCGGGTCGCCCGGCATGCTCGTCCGACGCGACGTCTGGGAGCGGCTCGACGGCTTCGACCCGTACCTGCCCAGTTACGGCGACGACATCGAGTTCTGCATGCGGGCCCGGCGCGCCGACGAGCGCGTGCTGGTCGTGCCGACGGCGGTCGTGCACCACCGCGAGGCTGGGCTGCACGGATTGCGGCGCAACAGCGAGGCTGGGCCGCGGACGGTGCGGGCAGCCGGTTTGTACACCTCGCTGGTGCACGGGCCTGCCTTCCTGCTCCCATTCACCTCCCTGATGCTGCTCGCACGGACACTGGTCGCCTCCGTACTGCTGCTGCCGGGGGCCGGTCCGCGTCGCGCCTGGGCCGAGATGCAGGTCTGGCTGTCGGTGCATCTCCACCCGGGCCGGGTGGTGCAGGCCCGGCGTCGGCTGCGCGCGGTTGCCCAGGTTCCGCGTCACGAACTGCGACAGTTGCGGCCCGGGCTCATCGAGCAATGGGGACTGGCCCTGGAGCATTCGGTGCTCCAGCGGCAGTCGGCCCAGCCGACGGGCGGCAGTCCGCGTCCGATCAGCGCCGGTTCCGCCGTTGGGGTGGGACTGGTCCTGGCAGTCCTAGCAGCGGTGGCGACCAGTGCGATCTGGTCCGCTAGGGGCATCCTGCAAGGCGGCGCGCTGCTCCCTGCGGCCGATGGATCCACCTTGTGGGAGGGCTTTCGATCCTCGTGGCACGACGTCGGGCTGGGTTCGGCTGAGCCGGCCGCGCCGTACGTGCTGCCACTGATGGCGTTGGCCGCTCCGCCCGGGGTATCCGTCGAATGGGTCGCCGGGCTGCTCCTGCTCGGGGCCGTGCCGCTGGCGGGATTCGTGGCCTTCCTCGCGCTGCGCGGACTTCCGCGGCGCAGTACGCGGGCGGGCCTGGCGATCGCCTACGCGGTCTCACCGGCCGTGATCGTGCCCTCGCTGGACGGTCGGCTCGGGACCGCAGTGGTCGCGGTCCTGCTGCCCTGGTTGGTGCGACTGGTCGCGCGCTTGTTCGTGCGCACCGATCGGCTCCCGCCGCCGCAGCTGCGCACGGCAGCCGCGGCGACCCTGCTGCTGGCCGTGTGCGCGTCGTTCGTGCCGCTGATCTGGGCCGCAACCGTCCTGCTCGCCGTGGGAGCCGCCGCGGCCCGCACGCGAACCGTCGCCGGTTGGGCGGCGGTCGCGCTGCTGGCGTTGGTCCCTCCCGCTCTGCTGTGGCCCTGGAGCGGGGCGCTTCTCGCCGACCCTGGCCGCATCATGTTCGAGGCCGGCATCACCAGCCCCGACCTGGTTGCGCCAGAATCCCCCGGCTGGCGTCTGCTGCTGCTCGACCCCGGAACCATGGAGGGGGCCGT
Organism: uncultured Actinomycetota bacterium; assembly: GCA_963706835.1. GTDB lineage: Bacteria > Actinomycetota > Actinomycetes > S36-B12 > CAVXYG01. The sequence goes on along the minus strand of CAVPOB010000040.1, from coordinate 189,032 downwards.
CGCGTGGGCGGCCCTGCCGCTTGCGGCCCTCGCGCTGGCCGGCCTGGTGTGGCGGCGCAGCCGCGCAGCAGCCGTCTGGGGCTGGTGGATCATCCTGATCGGTCTGGTCGGCGCGACCCTGGCCACGACCCAGCAGTTCATGCCGGTCGGGTCGGCGCAGGCCCAGTACGCCTTCGCCGGGCCGATGCTGCTGGTCATGGCGGTGGGCATGGTGGTCGCCGCTGCCGGTGTACTGCTCGCCGCCGGTCCGGCCGTGCGGCGGCGGGGCCGCGTGGCGTCTGCGCTGGTGCTGGTCGCACTGGTGGCGGGGCCGTCCTACCTGTCGCTGCTGTGGGTCACCGAACTCGCCGGTCCGCTGCAGCGCACCGATGAGACGGTCGTGCCCGCCTTCGTCGCCGAGGAGGCGACGTCGCCGGACCGGATTCGCGCGCTGGTCCTGCAGCAGTCGGATGGCGACACGGTCACCTATGCCTTGGTCAACCGCGCCGGGGCGCGACTCGGCGACGCCGATGTGGCACCGCCGCCGGACACCTGGCGCGAGTTGTCGCAGGCCGTGGGGCAACTGGCGGCCGGCGTTGGGCCGGAGCCGGTCCGAGTTCTGGCAGAGAACGCCGTCCGCTACATCGTCGCCGAAGTGGCCGAGTCCGACCTGACCGCCGCCCTCGACGGCAACTCTGCCCTGCGCCGCCTGTCGACCAGCGACGGGCGGGGCCTGTGGGAAGTCGCGGGGGTGACCGCCCGCGCTCGCATCGGGGCAGGGGACCAGGCCGCACCGGTGCCCATGGTCGCGGGAGGCGAGCGCGGCGAGACCGAGTTGGCGCTGCCGCAGCGGTCCGAGCCGCTCGCGCTGCGCGTGGCCCAAGCCAACGACGGGTCATGGGCCGCCTCCGCAGCGGGCACCGTGTTGCCGGTTGCCGGCGACCGCGCCCTGGAGGTGCCGCTGGCCGCCGGCCCGGAGACCACGCTGGTGCTGCAGCACGACCAGCGCTCCCGCGACCGAGCGCTGCTCGTGCCGGCAGCAGCGCTCGGCCTGCTCATCCTGCTGCTGCCCCGTTGGCGGCGCCCGGAGGAGTTGCCGGACCCGGATCGGACGGCGGCCGACAGCGCCCAGCCCACGGCAGCAGCGCCGGCCCTGGACCTGACCGACACGGCACAGGGGGCCACACCATGAGGGCCCGCCACGCATACGCGGCCGTAGCGCTCTTGGCGCTGATCGGCGCCGTCGTCCTGGCCGGCTACTGGTGGCCGATGACCCTCGCCAGTCCAGCGGCCGCGGGGCCCGCCGAAGGCGAGCTGGCCGAACGCACGACGGTCTGCCCGGTACCGGGGGCCACCGGGGACGGCGGGGAGGCCGTCACTGCGTTCGTGAATCCTGCGGCCCCGAGTAGCGGCGGGGTCATCACCGGTGCCCTCGACGGCCCCCATCCGCTTCCTGATCCCGGGGGAGCGCGGCGCATGACGGCGGCGGCCGACGGCGGTGCCATCGCGATCACTGCCGCCGACGACGCTGTCGGATACACGGCTTCGGTCCGGGAGTACCTCGATCCTGCAGAGGAGGGGCGGGGGATGGCACTGGCGACGTGCCTGCCGGCCCGCGCCGAATGGTGGTTCGTCGGTGTCTCCGGGTCGCTGGGCACCATCGACGAACTGCTCCTGGCCAACCCGACGGACTCTCCCGCAGTGGTGACGGTCGAGGTGCTCGGCCCGGCCGGCGCGATCGAACTCGTCGGCAGCGGGGCGGTGGTGCGACCGGGGGAGCAGGAGGTCGTGCGGGTGGATTCGCTGATCCCCGGGGTGTCGTCCGCGGCGCTGCATGTGACTACCTCCGGTGGTGTGATCGCTGCCACTGTGCGGTCGACCGGCATCGACGGATTGATCCCCCAGGGCGCCGAGTTCATCCCCGCCGCCGCCGCGCCCGCGCTGCAACATGTCGTGCCCGGTGTACCGGCGGGAGCAGGGCTGCGCGAACTGGTCCTGGTCGGCGGCGAGCAGGACGCTGCCGTCGAGGTCGAGTACCTCACCGCCGGCGGTGGGCGGGAATCGGCGGAGGGGCTGGTCCCGGTCCCAGCCGAGCATGTCGTCGTCATCGATGTCACTGAGGAGTTGCGCGGGGAATCTGCGGCCGTCCGCCTCACGGCGAACCACGAGATCACGGCCGGAGTGCGCAGCACGGAAGCGGCGACGCTGCCCCCGGACGCCACCGGCGTGCTGAATCGCGTCCCGGTCGCCGACTACGCCTGGACGGCGGCCCGCGAGCCGGTGGCCGATCGAGCCTTTCTGCCGCTGTCCGGGATCTCCGAGGCGCCGGCGACGGTTGCGATCGTCAGTCCACTCGACGACGTGACGGTCGCCGTCACGACGAGGGCTGCGAATGGGGCGACCGAGACGCGCGAGGTGGCGGTGCCGGGCGGATCCGTGCGGGAGGTCGGCGTGCCCGTCACTGCCGGCGCCGCCTCCCTGATCACGGTCGAGCGGATCACGGGGACGGCCTGGTGGCATGCGGCTGTGGTGCAGAGCGGGACGTTGAACGACCGCCCGATCATCGCCGCCGCGCTGGGCAGCGACCCATCGACAAGAGTGCGCATCCCGGCCGCTCATCCGGTGCCGGGTGTCCTGAACGGCACCGGATAGCCCGGTCGCACGGTCCCGGATGGTGCGTCCGGGACGCGGAGTGCCCGATGGCGTCCGCGGCGCGCATCGCGAGCGAGCCTCAATGTGAGGATCTTCCGAAGCCTCGTTGTACGTTGACGGCTGTGAGCAGTTCCCGTCGCTGCAGTCGCCCATCGTGCACTCGGCCCGCCGTTGCGACCCTCACCTACGTCTACTCGGACTCCACCGCCGTACTGGGGCCGCTGGCGACGTACGCCGAGCCGCACTGCTACGACCTGTGCGCCATCCACAGCGATCGCCTCACGGCTCCGCGCGGCTGGGAAATCGTGCGACTGGCGCCGGATCCCGATGCGTTGAAGCCGACCAGTGACGACCTCGAAGCGCTGGCCAATGCGGTCCGCGATGCGGCCCGGCCGCCCGATGCCGCTCGCCCGGCCGCGACCGACACGCCGCCCGGCACCATCGAGGTGGGGCGGCGCGGGCACCTGCGGGTATTGCGCATCGTCGATGCTCCCTGAGCCGATAGAGTCGCGGGGTGAGAGATCTCGATCAGATCATCAAGGCGTATGACATCCGCGGTTTGGTGCCCGACCAGGTAGACGCTGAGCTGGCCGAGCAGATCGGTCGGGTGCTGGTCCCGGTCCTTGGCGTCACCGCCGAAGCCGGCCCCGGCGCGGTGGTGGTGGGACACGACATGCGCCCCTCCGGACCGGAACTGGTCGATGCCTTCGCGCATGGCGTCGCGGCCGGCGGGGCCGACGTCATCCGCATCGGGCTGTGCTCTACCGACGAGTTGTACTTCGCTTCCGGATCGCTCGGATTGCCCGGAGCCATGTTCACCGCGAGCCACAATCCCGCGGCGTACAACGGCATCAAGCTGTGCCGCCCCGGCGCGGCGCCAGTCTCTGCGCAGACGGGCCTCGGGGAGATCAAAGCGCGCCTGCAGTCGGGCGATCTGCCGGCGCCGGCCGCTGTGCCCGGCAGTATCTCCGACCGCGACCTGCTGCGCGAGTACGCTGTCTTCCTGCGCGGCCTGGTTGATCTCGGCGGCATCCGTCATCTGCGCGTGGTCGTGGATGCCGGCAACGGCATGGCGGGGCTGACGGTTCCGGCGGTCTTCGGCCAGGAGGTGGGGCTGGACCGACTGCCGGTCACCGTGGTGCCGATGTACTTCGAGCTCGATGGCACCTTCCCCAACCACGAGGCCAACCCCATCGATCCGGAGAACCTCAAGGACCTGCAGCAGCGGGTGCGCCAGACCGGCGCGGACCTCGGACTGGCCTTCGACGGCGACGCCGACCGCTGCTTCGTCGTCGATGAGCGGGGTGAGATCGTCGACCCGTCCGCGCTGACCGCACTGATCGCCGTGCGCGAGCTGCAGCGCGAGCCGGGCGCCACCATCATCCACAACCTCATCACCTCGGCAGCGGTGCCGGAGATCGTGCGCGAGCACGGCGGCACCCCGGTGCGCACCCGGGTGGGGCACTCCTTCATCAAGGCCACGATGGCGGACAGCGGCGCAGTCTTCGGGGGTGAGCACTCCGGGCACTTCTACTTCCGGGACTTCTGGCGCGCCGATAGCGGCATGCTTGCCGCCCTGCACACGCTGGCGGCGCTCGGTGAGACGCCGGAGGGGGCGACGCTGTCCGGTCTCGTCGAGCAGTACCAGCGCTACAGCGCCAGCGGGGAGGTCAACAGCACCGTCGCCGATCAATCCGCCGCCATGCAGCGCGTCCGCGAGGCCTACCAGGGCGGCGATGGGATCAGCTTCGACGAGTTGGACGGACTCACCGTTCGGGGACCCGACTGGTGGTTCAATGTGCGGCCCTCCAACACCGAGCCCCTGCTGCGGCTCAATGCCGAGGCCCCCACGCCCGAGGCGATGCGCGAGCTGCGCGACGAAGTCCTGCGCATCATTCGGAGCGCGCCATGAGCGAGGCACTGGACCCGGATCTGCTCGCCGTCCTGGCCTGTCCCTGTCCCCACCACGCAGCGCTGGAGCAGGTCAGCGACGGTTCCTCGGTCGCGCTGCAGTGCACGCGCTGCCACACGCGCTTCGCGGTCCGCAACGGCGTCCCCGTGCTGCTGCTGGACGAGGCAGTGCCCGGTCCGCGCGGCATCGGCGGCGGGGCCTGAGCGATGGCGGTCATCGTTTCCGGCACCGTGAAGGACTACCCCTGGGGCATGATCGACGGGGTTGTCCCGTGGACCGGCCGCAGCACGGGCCGGCCCCAGGCGGAACTGTGGTTCGGGGTGCACCCGTCCGGCCCATCGCCGTTGCTGGACGGTGGGTCCGCCGCCGACGTCCTCACCGGGGAGCAGTCGCCGCTGCTGGTCAAGATCCTCGCCGCCAGCCATCCGCTCAGCATCCAGGTGCACCCCGATGCCGGCCATGCCGCTACTGGTTTCGCCCGACAGCCTCGCGGCGGCACGCTCTACAGCGACCCCGCCGAGAAGAACGAGATGCTGGTGGCGATGGCCCAGTTCCAGGTGCTCGCCGGTTGGCGGGAGCCCGGCGAAGCGGCCGCCATCCTGACCGCCCTGCAGTACGACGAGGAGGTCTGTCAGGCCGCCGCAGCGGGTCGCTGGGTCGATGTGGCCCGAACAGTGATCACGGACAAGCCCGGTGCGGGACCGTGGGATCCGGGCCGGGTGCGTGCTGCGCTGTCCGCCCGCGATGCAGCGGCCGCCACGGCACTGGGGGGGTTGGCGGTGGAGTACCCGAACGATCCGGGTGTCGGCTTGGCTGCGATTCTGCGCTACTACGTGCTGGAGCCGGGACAGGGGCTCTACGTCCCGGCCGGAGTCCCGCACGCCTACCTGCGCGGCGTCGGCCTGGAGGTCATGACGTCCAGCGACAACGTCCTGCGCCTTGGGCTCACCACCAAGGAGGTGGCGATCGAGGATGCCTTGGAGTCGCTGCGACCCGATCGACACCCGAGCCTGCTGGCCGAGCCGGGGCACTTGGACGCGCCGGACGCGCCGTTCGCGGTCACGCTGCAGCGGGGCGTTTCCAGCACGCTGCCGGCGGGCTGCTACCGGGTGGTCCTCGCCGTCGACGGCCCGGTATCGGTGGAGCTGGCGGGACGCACCCGATCGCTGGCGATCGGTCAGGGCATCCTGATCCCGGCGGCGGATCCGGACGCCACCGTGGAGTCCGATGCCATGGTCGCCCTGGTCGCCGGCAGGGGCCAGCAGCGATCCTGACACCGGCGCTCGGCGCGTCGCTGGTTGGCGCGCTCGTGCCACCGGTGACAGACTGACGGTGGTCGGGCTATCGAAGCCTCGTGACGCCCCGGCCCGCAGCAACCAAACCGCGCGACTCGGCAGTTGTCGAGAGGCGCTTGCACGAGGTGAGGACATGACAATCGACTTCAAAGTGGCCGACCTCTCCCTGGCCGGATTCGGCCGCCGGGAGATCAAACTCGCAGAGCACGAGATGCCAGGCCTGATGGCCATGCGGGAGCAGTACCGCGACAGCAAGCCGCTGGCCGGCGCTCGGATCACCGGCTCGCTGCACATGACGATCCAGACCGCGGTGCTGATCGAGACCCTGGTGGAGCTCGGTGCCCAGGTGCGCTGGGCCTCCTGCAACATCTTCTCCACGCAGGACCACGCCGCGGCCGCGGTCGTGGTCGGGCCCGCCGGCACGCCCGAGGACCCCCAGGGGGTGCCGGTCTATGCGTGGAAGGGCGAGACCCTGCCGGAGTACTGGTGGTGCACCGAGCAGGTGCTGCGGTGGCCGGATGGAGCCGGACCCAACATGATCCTCGATGACGGCGGCGATGCGACGCTGCTGGTCCACAAGGGCGCGGAGTTCGAGCGGGCCGGCATGGTGCCGGACCCGGCCGGTGCCGATAGCGAGGAGTTCGCCGTGGTGCTGGAGCTGCTGCAGCGCAGCCTCACCGAGGACGCCCAGCGCTGGACGGCGATCGCAGCCGACATCAAGGGTGTGACGGAGGAGACCACGACCGGTGTGCACCGGTTGTACGAGATGGCGCGGGAGGAGTCGCTGCTGTTCCCCGCCATCAACGTCAACGACTCGGTGACCAAGTCGAAGTTCGACAACAAGTACGGCTGCCGGCATTCGCTGATCGACGGCATCAACCGCGCCACCGATGTCCTGATCGGCGGCAAGGCCGCCGTGGTGTGCGGCTACGGCGACGTGGGCAAGGGCTGCGCGGAATCCCTGCGCGGCCAGGGGGCCCGCGTGATCATCACCGAGGTCGATCCCATCTGCGCCCTCCAGGCCGCCATGGACGGCTACGAGGTGGTGCAGCTGGAGTCGGTGCTGGCCACCGCCGATATCTTCATCACCGCCACCGGGTGCCTCGACGTGATCACCGCAGAGGACATGGCGCAGATGAAGCACCAGGCGATCGTCGGCAACATCGGGCACTTCGACAACGAGATCGACATGGCCGGGCTCGCCCGGATGCCGGGTATCGAACGGGAGACCATCAAGCCGCAGGTGGATGCGTGGACCTTCCCCGACGGCCATACCGTCATCGTCCTGTCCGAGGGCAGGCTGTTGAACCTCGGCAACGCCACGGGTCATCCCTCCTTCGTCATGAGCAACTCCTTCACCAACCAGGTGCTGGCGCAGATCGAGCTGTTCGTCCGCACCGGCGAGTACCCGGTGGGGGTGTACACCCTGCCCAAGCACCTGGATGAGCAGGTGGCGCGACTGCACCTGTCGGCACTCGGGGTGGAACTGACGACGCTGACCAAGAAGCAGGCCGACTACCTCGGCGTCCCCGTCGAGGGTCCGTACAAGCCGGACCTCTATCGTTACTGACGTGGCAAGCGCCGACCCGCCCCTGTATGCGGCGGCGCCGGCGACGGTGGTCGACGCCGTCCGTCTCGGACTGCCGCTGCGCCCCACGTCCTGGACGGTGTGGGATGCGCTGTGGGCCACGCTTGCCTCCGTCGTCCTGGCGAACGTGGTGGCCCTCGGGCTGCTGCTGGCGGGACGAGACCTGGAGTCCGGCTGGATCTTGGTCGCGCTCGCCGCGCCATGGGTGGCATTGGCCGGATGGCCCATCGTGGTCACGATGCGGCGCGGCAATGGTCCGGCGGTGGATCTCGGCCTGCGGTTCGGCTGGGCCGATGTGGGGCGGGGCCTGGCCGGCGGAGCGGCCGCGTTCGGCGCCGGTCTGCTGGCGACCGTGATCACGATCAACCTGATCGGCGACTTCGGCTCCGCGGCTGGCGAGCAGGCCGAGGAGCTGGCGCAGACCTCCAGCGGCCTGGTGCTGCTGGTCTTCGCCATCATGGTCGTGGTCGGCGCACCGATCGCGGAGGAACTGACGTTCCGCGGCCTGCTGTGGTCGGGCCTGGCCAAGCGAGGGGTCCGGCCCTGGGTCGCGGTGCTCGTGAGCGCGGCGGCCTTCGCGTTGATCCATTTCGAGCCGGAACGGTTGTTCGTGCTGCTGGTCATCGGCAGCGTGCTGGGAGCCGTGCGCTGGATCACCGGATCGGTTGGCGCCTGCATCGTGGCCCACGCGGTGAACAACGCTCCTGGCGCCATCGGCATCCTCGCGCTCGGTCTTGCTGGCTGACCGTGACGGCTTGGGATTCATCGACCGGGCGGCGATCGCGACACGGGGTGCCATGATAAGCGCGTGGGTCTGCGTGTCCTGGTCGTCGACGACGACGCCGCACTGGCGGAGATGCTCGGCATCGTGCTGCGCGCCGACGGCATCGAGGCGACCTTCTGCGCCGACGGCGACAAGGCGCTGGAGGTCTTCCGTCAGGCCCAGCCCGATGTCGTGCTGCTCGACGTCATGCTGCCCGGCCGCACGGGCGTGCAGATCGCCCGGCAGATCCGCGGGGAGTCCGATGTGCCGATCATCATGCTGACGGCGTTGACCGAGACCTCCGAGGTGGTCGCCGGGCTGGAGGCCGGTGCCGACGACTACGTGACCAAGCCGTTCAAACCGCGCGAACTCCTGGCCCGGGTCCGGGCGCAGGGCCGTCGGGTCACGCCCGGCAGTGAGACGCTGCGGGTCGCCGACCTGGTCATCAACCAATCCGGCCATTCCGTGACGCGCGATGGCCAACCGATCCCGCTCACCCCGCTGGAGTTCGAACTGCTGTGCTGTCTGGCCCGCAAGCCGTGGCAGGTGTTCACCCGCGAGCAGTTGCTGGAGCAGGTCTGGGGGTACCAGCATGCCGCGGACACCCGGTTGGTCAACGTGCACGTGCAGCGGCTGCGGGCGAAGGTGGAGCACGATCCGGAGCTGCCTCAGGTCGTGCTGACGGTGCGCGGGGTGGGGTACAAGGCCGGGCCCACCAGCGAGGACCCCGACCCCGAGCCACCGGCCGCGCAGTGAGATGGCAGCCGTCCAGCCGCTGCTGAGCCGAGCACGCGGCCGCATCGCTACGGCGTGGTCCGGATCGCTGGTGCTGCGCACCGTGCTGACGACGCTGACGCTCTCGATCGTGGTGGTGGGCCTGGTGGCGGTCGCTCTGCTCAACCGGGTCTCCACAGGTGTGCTCGACGCGAAGCAGACCCGTTCGCTGACGGAGGCCACGGCCGACTGGGAGCAGGCGCTGCGGATCCTGGCGGCGGCCGACGCGGGGCCCTCCACCGCGAGCGCGGAGCGCATCGTGGACGGGGTGCTGTCGGAGTTGGCACGCAATGCGGGCAGCCCGGCAGCCTACGAGATCCTGCTGCTGCAACCTCCCCAGGCGCCGATCACCGGTCCGGAGCGCGCGACCAACCTCATCTCCCCGGCCAGCGTCCCTCCCCGACTGCGCACCGCGCTGGGGGTCGAGGGGTCGCAGCAGTGGACGAACACCAGCGCGGTCTACCTTGACGGCAGCGACGAGCCGGCGATGGTGGTGGGTGCACCGGTCGACGTTCCCGGCGTCGGCGGCTACCAGTTGTTCCACGTCTTCCCCTACACCGAGCAGCAGCAGATCATCACACTGGTGCGCTCGGCGACGCTGGTCGCCGGCGCCCTGCTGGTGGCGCTGCTGGCGGCCATCGTGTGGGTGGTGACCCGTCAGGTGGCGGTCCCCATCCGGCAGGCCGCCCGTACGGCCGGGCAGATCGCCGAGGGGAATTTGGACCGACGCATTCCCGTCCTGCGCTCCGATGAGACCGCGCAGCTGGCGACATCCTTCAACGCGATGGCCGACAGCCTGCAGCACCAGATCAACGAGCTGGAGGATCTGTCGCGCGTGCAGCAGCGCTTCGTCTCGGACGTCTCTCACGAGTTGCGCACCCCGCTGACCACCATCCGGATGGCCAGCGACGTTCTGCACGATCGGCGCGATGTCGTCGATCGCGACACCGGTCGGGCCATCGAACTGCTGGCCACGCAGGTGGATCGTTTCGAGTCGCTGCTGTCGGACCTGCTGGAGATCAGTCGCATCGACGCCAACGCCGCCGAACTCGACGTCGCCGACTTCGACCTGTCGGCACTGGTGGGGTCCATCCTCTCGGCGTCGGAGCCCCTCGCGGCCGAGCGGGGCAGCCGGCTGTCCTGCACCATGCCGTTGGGGCTCACCATCGCCGCCGACGAGCGCCGCATCGCCCGCATCATTCGCAACCTCATCAGCAATGCGCTGGAGTATGGCGGCGGCACGCCGACCGATGTGCTCGTCGCCTCCGACGACCGTGCAGCAGCGGTGGGCGTTCGGGACCACGGCCCCGGTCTGGATGCCGAGTCGGCGCGGCGGGTCTTCGACCGCTTCTGGCGTGCGGATCCCTCGCGCACCCGCACCCTGGGCGGCAGCGGCCTGGGTCTGTCGATCTCGCTGGAGGATGCGCTCCTGCACCGGGGTGCGCTGGAGTGCACCTCGCAGCCGGGTCGGGGCACGCTGTTCGTGCTGACCCTCGCGGTCACGGCCGGCGCGAAGGTTCCTGCCTCCCGCCCCGTGCCGGTGGACCTCGCCGCCTTCGACGCCGCCATGCACCCGCAGGTCGGCGCACCGGAGGCTCGGCGATGAGACGGGCCGTATGGACGGCGGTGACGGTCCTGCTCCTGCTGACAGCGTGCGTCGGCATCCCGAGCAGCGGACCGGTGGAGCCCGGCCTGCCCGGCCCGGTCCCGGATGCGCCGGATCCGTTGGTGCGGCCGATCGCGAATCCGCCGGCGCCGGGGATGTCGCGTACGGAGGTCGTCCGGGGCTTCCTGGCGGCATCGGCAGCTATTGGCGACGACTATCGGGTCGCGCGGCTCTACCTGACCCCGGAAGCGGCCGGGGAGTGGGACCCGGGGGCAGGCGTTGCCGTGGCCGACGACGATGGGCCCGCACTCGCCGAGGCCCAGACCACCGGTGACTGCCCGGTTCTCCCAGGTCGCCAGCGTCCTCTCCTCCGGGGTGCTCACCAGGCAAGCGCCGACGCCGGCCTCGGCCAGTTTCCCGATGGCGGAGGTTGCGGGGGAGTGGCGCATCGCAGCAGCCCCGGCTGGATTGCTGCTGTCCGAGCGCCAGTTGGAGCGCGCGTTCGAGGTGCGCAACGTCTACTACCTCAACCCGCCCCGTTCCAGTGCCGTGCCCGACGTTCGGATGCTGCCGCGCACCGACGCAGAGGCTCTGGCGACCGCACTGCTGTCCGCGCTGCTCGCGGGGCCGTCGCAGTGGCTCGCCGCAGGCGTGGTCTCCGCGATCCCCGAGGGGATGCAGTTGGCGCTGGGCGCGGTGCCGGTGGCCGACGGAGTGGCACAGATCGACTTGCAGGGCCCGGGCGTCGGCGACGCCGTTGGCCGCGAGCAGTTGGGGGCGCAACTGGCGTGGACGTTGCAGCAGGTGCCCGGGCTGACCGCCATGGCGGTCACCCTGGACGGTCGGCCGCTGCCGCTGCTGGAGGGCCGCGGCCCAGTACCCCTGACCGCGTTTGAGCGTTTCGATCCCGATGTCCTCATCGCCGCGCCGCCGTTGTACGGCGTCACGCCGCAGGGGTCCTTCGCCGTGGCGACCGAGGGCGACGCGGAGCCGCTCCCGGTCGCCGAGGGGGCCGCGGCGCTTCCGGCGGTCGGCTCCGCGGCTGCAGCGCCCCGGTCCGGGCTGGTCGCCGGCGCTGCGGCCGACGGCTCCGGGCTGGTGCTCCTGGTGCCTGGCCGACCTGCACCGCGGCTGGTCGAGGCAGCGATCTCGGCCGGTCCGAACATCGACGGCCTGGATCGGGTCTGGTGGGCGGATCCGGAGGGTCGCGTGCTGCAGACCGAGGTCCGCGACGACTCGCCAGTGGCGCAAGTCGAGCTGGCGGGACCGATCGGCCCGGTGCGCGTGGTTCGACCCTCCCGCGACGGGACTCGGGTCGCCGTCCTGGCCGGCGACGGGCCGCAGCGGCAGCTCCTGGTCGGCGTCATTGTCGCTGGTAGCCGCGGCCGACAGGTGCAGGGACTGCAGCCGCTGCGGGCTGCCGGGGAACTGCTCGATGTCGCCTGGCGCTCCGCCGACGAGTTGTCCGTGCTGTCATCGGGTCCGCAACTGCTGCAGCGGCTGGATCTGCTGGGATCGGTTGGCGCCTCGCTGGCCGTGCCCGAGACCGCGGCAACTCTGCGCCGACGCGCCAGGCGTCGCCGCAGCGCTGGGACTGTCCGACGGCACCGCCGGCCGCCTTACCGGCGATGGCGTGCGCCTGGTCGCCGACCTCTCCGCTCCGGCCTACCCCGGCTGAGGCGATCGGGGGTTTTCCCGCAGCGTCCCGGCGTCCCCAGGCGGCGTCTGCCCGGGACTGCCGGATCGGCGCCCGCTGGCATCCTGCTGCCATGTCCGACCCGTTCCTGCGCCCGATCAGCCGGCTGCTGTGGCCGGTGACCTGCCCGGTCTGCGCGGGCGCGGGATCCTGGTGCGTCTCCTGCCGGCCCGACGGCGCACCGATCCGCTCGGTGCTGCCGGGCGTCGGCCCGGTCACGGCGGTTTCCCGCTACGACGGCGGCCTGGCCGAAGCGATCCGGGCCTGGAAGCTGCGCGGTCGGCGCGACCTCACCGGCCCGCTGAGCGAACTGCTGACCGCAGCGGTCGCGGCTTGGCAGCCGCCCCACGGGTCGGTCGCGCTGGTCCCGATCCCGGTGCGGCCCGCCAGCCGCCGCCGACGCGGCAGAGACGTTGTCGGGGAGTTGGCGGCACAGGTCGCCGACGCCCTCCCGTGGCTGCACCTGCGCCGCTGTCTGCGATGGCGGCGAAAGGTGGGCGACCAGATCGGTGCCGGGGCCGCCGAACGATCGCGCAACGTGGCCGGGGCCATGGCGTGTCGCGGGCTCCCTCCGGGGCCGGCGATCCTGCTGGACGATGTCGTGACCACCGGGGCCACCCTTGCCGAGGCTGCCCGGGCGCTGCGACACGCCGGTGCCGCTCCGGTGTCCGCCGCGGTGCTGGCGGCGTCTGCCGGGCGCGAGTCGGTGCGCGAGCAGTGCGCGCGGGAAGATAGCGTGGGGGTGCGGCCGGAGAGCCGTCGGTAGCAAGCAGGGCACTCGAGGAGGAGACCATGGAGATCGTCGTCAGGGGCCGGCACGTGGACGTCTCGGAGCGCTTCCGCGACCATGTCGTGGGACGGCTCGAGCGGCTCGAGGACCATGGCTTCGCGCTGCAGCGCATCGACGTCGAGGTCACCAAGGAGCGCAACCCCCGACTGGCCGATCAAGCGATGCGCGTGGAACTGACCTGTCGCGGGCGCGGCCCGGTCGTGCGCGCGGAGTACGCCGCCGCCGACAAGGTCGTCGCGTTCGATGCCGCCGCGGATCGCCTCGATGAGCGGCTGCGTCGCAGCGCCGAGCGGCGGCGCAACCTGGCCCGCTCCGGCGCTCGGCCCTCGATCCCGGTCGAGCCGATGGAATCTGCGCTGCCCGCTGAGACTCCGGAACCGGCCGAGGAGACGCTCCAGGACGGTGTCATCTACGCCGAGGGCCCCGTCGTGGTTCGGGAGAAGACCCACGCCACCGAGGCGATGACCGTCGAACAGGCCCTGGACGCGATGGAACTGGTCGGCCACGACTTCTACCTCTTCCTCGATGCCGCCAACGGCAAGCCGAGCGTGGTGTACCGCCGTCGCGGCTACAGCTACGGCCTGATCAGACTGGAAGTGGCGGCCGCGCCGGTCGCATCCTGAGGTGACCCGCCGCGAGGTTGCAGCCCTGGTCCTGGAGGACAACGCCGTCCTGGCCCGCGGCCTCGCAGCGCTCCTGGCCGATGCGGCGCCGGGGTCGCACCCGGTGCTGATCGGTGACGGCGGCACGGTGCAGCCGACGGATTTCGATCTGGTGCTCTGTGGCCCTTCGCGCCTGCGGGCGTGGAGCGGCAGGCTCGCCGACCTTGAGGATCGGCCGGCCACCGTGGCGGTGATCGTCAACCCGGCGGATGTCGATTTCACAGCGCTGCTGGCCGCGGGGATCGCGGTGCTCTGGGACTATCGGGGCGGCACCTCCAGTTTCGCTGCGGCGGTGCAGGCCGCACTGGCCGGCCAGGCCTGGGTCTCGGAGTCGCTGACCGCAGCGATGGCCGCCGGCGTTGGCGAGCAGCTGCGGCGAGATCTGCGGGCCGCCGACTTCGGGTTGACGCTGCGGGAGGGCGAGATCCTGCAGTTGCTGGCGACCGGGGCGAGCAACCGTGAGATTGCCGCTCGGCTGTTCATCTCGCAGAACACGGTGAAGAACCATGTGCGATCGGTGCTGGAGAAGCTCCATGCGGCCTCGCGCACCGAGGCGGTCATGATCGGAGCACGGGCTGGTGTCATCGATGTGCGGGCGGGGCGGGCGTGACCGGCAGCGGCAGGCTCACCGCCGCCCGCAGCGCAACGATCGAGCGCTGCGCGCAGCAGTACTCGTACCATTGCAGAACGGGCGGCCGTACTCGCCCGACGGGTTGGAGGAAAGGCCATCGTGGGCATCCTGGAACGACTGCTGCGGGTCGGCGAGAAGAAGACGCTGCGCCAGCTGAGCGCCATCGCTACCCAGGTCAACGCAATCGAGGACCACTACACCGACCTCACCGACGCTGAACTGCGCGCGCTGACCGACGAATACCGGGCTCGCTACGCCGATGGCGAGAGTCTGGACGCGCTGCTGCCCGAGGCGTTCGCGACGGTGCGGGAAGCAGCCATCCGCACGTTGGGCCAGCGCCACTACGACGTGCAGATCATGGGCGGGGCCGCGCTGCACCTGGGCAACATCGCCGAGATGAAGACCGGCGAGGGCAAGACCCTGGTGGCAACACTGCCGTCCTACCTGAACGCGCTGTCCGGCAACGGCGTGCATGTCGTGACCGTCAACGACTACCTGGCCGAACGCGATGCGGAGTGGACCGGCCGGGTGCACCGCTTCCTCGGCCTGGAAGTGGGGTCGATCCTGTCCGGGATGCCGGCCGCTGTCCGGAGGCAGTCCTACGCCGCTGACATCACCTACGGCACCAACAACGAGTTCGGGTTTGACTACCTGCGCGACAACATGGCCTGGTCGATGGCGGAACGAGTGCAGCGCGGCCACAGCTTCGCGATCGTGGATGAGGTCGACTCCATCCTCATCGACGAAGCCCGAACCCCGCTGATCATCAGCGGTCCCACCGACATCCAGACGCACTGGTACGCCGAGTTCGCTCGGCTGGTCGAGAAGATGGTGCTCAACGCCGACTACGAGATCGACGAGAAGAAGCGCACCGTCTCGGTCGGCGAGGGGGCTATCGAGCACGTCGAGGATCAGTTGGGCATCAGCAACCTGTATGACCCGGAGCACTCCTCCCTGGTCAGCTACCTCACCAATGCGGTGCGCGCCAAGGAGCTCTTCAAGCGGGACCGCGACTACATCGTCACGCCCGACGGCCAGGTCGTCATCGTGGATGAGCACACCGGACGCACCATGCAGGGCAGGCGCTTCTCCAACGGGCTGCACCAGGCGCTGGAGGCGAAGGAGAAGGTCGAGGTCAAGACCGAGAACCAGACCCTGGCCACCATCACGTTGCAGAACTACTTCCGCATGTACGACAAGCTCTCGGGCATGACCGGCACCGCGATGACCGAGGCCGCCGAGTTCTCCCAGATCTATCAGCTCGGGGTCGTGCCCATCCCGCCGAACCGGCCGGTGCAGCGCGACGATGAGGCCGATGTCGTGTACCGGACCGAGCAGGCGAAGTTCGATGCGGTCGTGGAGGACATCGTCGACAGTCATCGGGCCGGTCAGCCGATCCTGGTCGGCACCACCAGCGTTGCCAAGAGCGAGTACCTGTCCTCGCTGCTGAAGAAGCGGGGCATCAAGCACGCAGTGCTGAACGCGAAGTACCACGAGCAGGAGGCCGCGATCGTGGCCATGGCTGGCCGCCGCGGAGCGGTGACCGTGGCGACGAACATGGCCGGGCGCGGCACCGACATCATGCTCGGCGGCAACAGCGAGTTTCTGGCCACGGTGTCGCTGGAGCGGCAGGGCATCACGCCGGGGGAGTCGCCGGAGGAGTACGAGGCCGCGTGGCCGGAGGCGCTGCGGCAGGCGCAGGAGGCCGTCGCCGCCGAGCACGACGCAGTGGCGCAAGCGGGTGGCCTGTACGTGCTCGGTACCGAGCGGCACGAATCGCGCCGCATCGACAACCAGCTCCGGGGCAGGTCCGGCCGTCAGGGCGACCCGGGGCAGTCGCGGTTCTACCTGTCCCTGGAGGACGACCTGATGCGGCTGTTCAAGGCCGACCTGGTCGATAGCTTCCTGCGCCGGTTCAACGTTCCCGACGATCAGCCCATCGAGGCGAAGATGGTCAGTAACGCCATCGCCAGCGCCCAGGCGCAGCGCGAGGCGCAGAACTTCGAGGTCCGCAAGGACGTGCTGAAGTACGACGACGTCCTCAATCGGCAGCGCACGGTCGTCTACGACGAGCGCAAGAAGGTCCTGGAAGGCGAGGACATCAGCGACCAGGTGCGCGACTTCCTCTCCGAGACGGTGGCCGCCTACGTGGCGGCGGAGACCGGCGAGGGGTACCCGGAGGACTGGAACCTGGAGCAGTTGTGGACCGTGCTGGGGCAGTTGTACCCGGTGGGGGTCACGCTGGCGGACGTGGTCGATGCTGCGGGCGGGGACCTGCACGACCTCACCCAGGGCGTCTTGATCGAGAGCCTCCAGGCGGATGCTCAGCGTGCCTATGACGAGCGCGCGGCAGAGCTCGGCGAGAAGGCGATGGGCGAGTTGGAGAGCCGGGTGGTGCTGTCGGTGCTGGACCGCAAGTGGCGCGAGCACCTGCTGGAAATGGACTACCTGCGCAACGGCATCGGCCTGCGGGCCATGGCGCAGCGGGACCCCCTGGTGGAGTACCAGCGCGAGGGGTTCCAGCTCTTCGGCGGCATGATGGACGCCATCAAGGAGGATGTGGCGCGCCTGGTGTTCAGCGTCCAGGTCAAGGCGCCCCCGAGCGCCCTCGCCGATGCCTCCGGAACAGCGGCAGGGGGTCGTGTGGCCGGCGCGGTCGCAGCGGCAGCGCAGCGGTGCAGCGCCGGAGCCGGCGGCAGCCGCGGCGACCGAACCGCCGCAGGAAGGCGCCGCTCGCGCAAGCGCAGCCGCAGCCGCGCGGAGCAGCCGCAGCTCGCGGAGCAGGCACAGCCGGCGGAGCAGGCCGCTTCCGATGAGGCGACAGCGGATGAGCCTGAGGTGGAACTGGAGCTCGCCGGGCTGGGTCCGCGGCGACCCCAGCGGCTGCAGTACACCGCGCCGACCGAGAGCGGCGGCGTCTCGTCGGTCACCGACGAGACGGGCGACGGTGAACCGGTGGCGGTGGACCCCGACGCCTCTCGGGCCGAGCGTCGGCGCGCCGAGCGGGCGAACCGCAAGCGGAGGAAGCGCTGACTCACAGCGCTGCATCCACGTCGGTGATCAGCCAGCGGCGATGGCGGAACTCCATCCGCAGCGCTGCGGCGTGTGCCCGCCGTCCGATGAAGAACACCACGGCGACCTGTGCCGCGGTGCCGGACACCACCATCGTGCTGGTGCTGCTCACTCGTGCGGACCTGCCGGTCCAGTTCGGCCCGGCCGCCCGCAGGGCACTGCGCCGACCGAGTCGACGCTGCACATCCAGCACGGCGGTACGCCCCAACTGCGTGGCAGGCCGTGCGCCCGCAAGGACGTCCGCCACCAGCGCTGCAGCATGGGCGACGTACGGCTCAGGGCGGGGCACGCCGGCAGCGAGCGGCAGGTCGGGGTAGCGGCGCAGCTGGGCCGCGGCCGCCTCGCCGTGGCGATCCGTGGGCCATCGCAGGGGCAGTTCCTGCTGCGTGCCAGCGGCATCGGGAACAGGCTGCGCCGGGGTGAAGGGTTCGCGGGCGTGGATGATGCGCAGCGGGCTCGGCAGGCGCGCAGTCGCCAGATGCGCTCATCGCGACGCCCCTGAGCCGAGGTCCGCCGGAACGCTGAGGGTCTGACCCGGGTGGATGAGGCCCGGGTCCGCGCCGATGATGGCGGCGTTGGCCTGCCACAGGCCGGGCCACGCCGCCGCGATCCGCTGCGGCGTGCCGGATTCGCCGAGCAGTTGGCCGGTGATCGACCACAGTGAGTCCCCCGCGCTCACCGTGAACGTCTTCCCGGTCGAATCGGCGCCGGCCCCGCCGTCGGGCGTCGATGCAGCCACGTCGCCCGACCCCGCAGGCGGCCCCGCCTCATCGGTGGCCCCGCAGCGCTCGCCGCGGTCGAGCAGCGGCGGAGACTGCGCGCCCGGACCGCAACCATCGCCCGCCCAGGCCGCCGGTCCGGTGAGTCCCGCTGCCAGCAGCCCGCCCAGGACCATGCGTCCGATCAGGGGGCGCAACAGGGAGGGCGCACAGCGCACAGCCGCACCGCGCAGTGCGGGACGCCATCGCGAGACCGCCAGGAGCGCCAGTGCGGCAACGATCCGCACGCAGTACCACAGCGTTCCTCCTGCGGCGATGAGCAGGAGCGCGCTCTGCAGTGCATCCGCGGCTGGCTGCTCCCAGTAGATCTCCATATCGGCCCCCGATGATGTCGTTTGATGCAGTTTGATCCTAATGACGTGCATTCAATGCCGATTGGGCAGGTGTGGACAACGTCGTCGCGGTGCGAGAATCGAGGCCGGGGGGATCACATGCGTGATGAGGTGGATGACGGCTATTCGCGACTGCTCGCCGACGCGGAGGCTGCGGCCGCCGCCGACGCAATGGCCGCGGCAGAGGCGCGCTACGCGGCCGTAGGGTTGGCGGACCGACTACGGGCCTCGCTCGGAGTGGCAGTCGCGATCCGCACGTCCGGCTGCGAAGAGGTGGCCTCCGGAACGCTGGTCGCCGTGGCCGACGGAGCCGTCGCGATGGTCGATGACGGCCGCGCCGAGGTGTGGATCGTGCCCTTCCCGGCCATCGCATCGATCAGCGGCCTCGCCGCGGGCCATCGCGATCCTGCGGATCGCTTCGAGCGGAACCGGTCGATCGGCGGGCTGCTGCGCCCCGCGGTCGGCTCCCAGGTCGTCGCGGCGGTGTCCGGGTCTGTGGTCGGCGGACGCGTCCAGCGAGTGGGGTCGGATCACCTGCAGATGGCCCTGGGCGGCTCCTCGACGGTGGTGCCGTTCACGGCTCTCAGCTGGCTGCGAGCGCCGTCGCACTGCGCACCGCGTCCCTAGCGGTCGGGTTCCTCGACCAGGGGGTGCTCTTGCAGGTAGCGCTCGGTGGCCGCGTACATCCGCTCGATGTAGGCATCCAGTTCCGCGGCCTCGACCCGCCACTGACCGCGGCCGCCGATCTTGATGGCACGCAGATCGCCTGACCGCACCAGGGCGTAGGCCTGGGAGGACGAGATGGCCAGGGTCTCGGCCACGTCTGCCAGGGTCAGGAATCGGGCGGGCACGGGGCCATTCTGGCACCACGGCACCGACCGGGTGCCCGGCCGCGGCGGGCCTGTGGACAATAGCAGGGGGGATCGGGGGACAACATGCCGGCAGAAGTGCGCGCGACGACGGTGGTGAGGCGGGCGGCTGATCCACGGGTCATCGGAGGAGTCGTCCTGATGGCCGCCTCGGCCTACGCCGGGCTGGTGCTGCTCGGTGGCGAGGAGCCGACGGCCCTGGTGGCGGTGGCGACCCGCGACCTGCCTGAGGGGATCGAGTTGCAGGAGGGCGACCTGGCGCTGCAGCCGGTGGTCGTTTCCCGGCCGGATCGCTACCTGGACCAGACCCTCGTCGATGGATCCCTGACGCGCCCGGTGGGTGCCGGCGAACTCATCCCTGCCGGAGCGATCACCGACGAGGGTCCCGAGTACCGGACCATCGCGGTCCCCGTCGACCTCGAGCGGCTGCCGCCGGGCCTGGACCGCGGCGCCCAGGTGGATCTGTGGGCGACCGGCTCGGGCGCGGCGGTCTTGACCGCGGCAACGGTGCTCAGTGTCACCGACCCCGAGCAGTGGTCCGGCGCAACGGCGAGCGTCGTCATCGCAGTTGCTCCCGAAGACGTGCCGTCGGTGCTGACCGCCACGCGCGCCGGCCCGGTCGATGTGACCGGGTACGAGGCCGCCCGATGAGCGCGGTTCTGCGCATCCTGGTTTTGGGACCACAGGAGGCGAAGACCCCGGCTGATGATGCCGGCGTGCAGTACCACCGGTGCGCGGATCTGCCGGACCTGATGGGGCGGGCCGGCGCAGGCGCCGCCGACGGCGCGCTGCTGTCCCCGTTGGTCGCCGGTGTCGATGCCCTCGTGGTGAGCCAGTTGCGCGCTCGCGGCTGCCGAGCGGTGGGATGGGTCGCCGGTGCGACGCAGACCGAGCTCGCGCGCCGCAGCGGGCTTGCGGAGTGCGTCGCCGACCCTGTCGATGCGGACGTGCTGCGCAGCGTGCTGACAGCTCCGCAGCCAGCGTCGACGGTGGGCCCGGCCGCGGGCGCCGGCAGGGTCATCGCGGTGTGGGGTCCGCCCGGTTCTCCTGGTCGTTCCACCATCGCCGCCCTGCTGGCCGTGGGCGCCCAGCGCGCCGGCGAGTCGGTGCTCATGATCGACGCCGACCTCGCCGCTCCGCAGTGGCAGTTGCTGATCGAGCCCCAGCAGCGACCGGCCGGGCTCATCGTCGCCGCGCGTCGGGCGGCGAGTGGATCAGCCGACATCGCCGATCTGCTGCTGCCGATCGCCGACAGCATCGCGTTGCTGCCCGGCGTTGCCGAACCCGAACGGTGGCTGGAGGTCGCGCCCGGCAGTGCTGCCGCGGTGCTGGGGGCCGCGGCCGCCACTGCGCAGACGGTCATCATCGACCTCCCCAGCGATATCCGGCCGGCGCACCCCGCCTACGACTTGGGGTGGGCGCACGATGCGGCAGCCTTCCCCCGTGCGCTGCTGGCGCTGGCCGACGTGGTCGTGCCCGTGCTGGCCGCCGAGCCGCTGGGAGTCCACCGCTTCGCCTCCTGGTGGCCGATCCTGCGCAACCAGGCTGAGCCGCGTGCCGTGGTAGCAAACGGCGTCGGCCATCCGCTGGGGGGCGGCCGCCCCGACGAGCAGCTCGCCGCGGTGTTGGCTGCGCTCGGCATCGCGAGCCCGGCGGTGCGCATTCCATGGCAGCCGAAGGCGGCCGGAGCGCTGCTGGGCCATGGTTGGGCAGATGCCCGCGGGTGGCGGCGGGCGCCGGAGGACCTCTGGCAGGTGATCGGGCGAGGCTGGCAAGAAGCCGCGTAGACCATCTGCGGACATGCCGCGGGGCTCTTCGAAGTACGGGAATCGAAGAGCCCCGCGTTCTCGATCGCCTATGCCACTGCCCGTCTGGGCTCGGCCCCAGCGATGCTGGGCGGATCCACCGCCGTACTTGGGGGATAGAGGCTGGCGGCGGCGCCTGGTTCGGCGACCATGTGCCGCTGCCCTGCGACGCGCGCCGGTGCTGAGGGTTCGGGGGAGGACCACTCGCTCGGCGCCCTGCGGCTCTGCCCTCGGTTGCCGGCGCGTGCAGTGGCGGGCAATCAGTCCGAGGCGGCCGTTGCTGGGCAACGACTGGCATCGATGGCCGGAACATCCCGGCCCAGTGCTGATCGATGCCTCGCTGTGCAGTTGACTGCGGTTGCACTGGGTACCGCACCTCATGTGTACGCCGGTGCCGTGGGCGGCGCAACGGGAGGAGCTGCCCGCTGCGGCTCGATCACTCGTTCGGACCAATGACGCGCTTGTCGTCGTGCGACTGCCCGTGAAATCCCGCTGGTGCGGCGTGGGACCATGAGGGAGACCCGACGGCAGGAGGTTTCGGTGGCGGATCGGCTCAGCGCGCTGGACGTGTCATTCCTGTACCTGGAGGATCGCACGACGCCGATGCACGTGGGCAGCGTGGCGATCTTCGAGGAGCCGGAGCAGGGCTTCGACTACGACCGCCTGGTGCAGTTGATCAAGCATCGCATCGCCTTCGTCCCGCGCTACCGGCAGCGCGTGCGCTGGGTGCCGGGCAAGGTCGCCAACCCGGTCTGGGTCGATGACGAGCATTTCGACGTGGCCTACCACGTCCGCCGCTCGGCCCTGCCCCGACCGGGCTCGGACGACCAACTGCGCGAATTGGTCGCCCGCATCATGAGCCGGCACCTCGACCGGGACCGGCCGCTGTGGGAGATGTACCTGGTGGAGGGGCTGGCCGGCAACCGGTTCGCCATCCTCGCCAAGACCCATCACGCCATGATCGACGGGCTGTCGGCCGTCGACATCGGCCAGGTGATCCTCGATGTGACGCCGGAGCCCCGCGACACCATCGCCGACGTCTGGCGCCCGGCGCGGGAACCCAGCGGCTTGGAGCTGTTTGTGGGCGGCGTTGCCGACTGGGTCAGATCGCCGGCCGAAGGGGCGTGCCCGTGTGCGCACAGGTCTGGAGGACGCGCACGAGACCTTCCGCGGCCTTGGCCGCTCGGTCGGCGGAGTGATCAGCGCCGTCTCCACCGTGGTGCGGCCACCGGCCACGACGCCGCTCAATGGCGAGATCGGCGAGCAGCGGCGGTTCGCGTCGACGGATACGTCGCTGGCGGACTATCGCCGCATCCGCAAGGCCCACGGCGGCACGGTGAACGACGTGGTGCTGGCCGTGGTGGCGGGCGGCCTGCGGGAATGGCTCATGACGCGCGGGGAGAACCTGAACGCGCGCAGCCAGGTCCGAGTGATGGTGCCGGTCAGCGTCCGGGAGTCCGAACCGGCCAGCGAGGCCACGGGCAATCACATTGCCGCGTTCTTGTGCGACCTTCCGGTGGGAGAGTCCGACCCGGTGGTCCGCTTGCAGCGCATCACCTTCGAGATGGGGCAGTACAAGGCCACCAACCAGATGCTGGGGGCCCAGGCCATCGTCGGACTGGCCGGATTCAGCCCCCCGACGCTGCATGCACTGGGCGCTCGTGCCGTCAGTGGCCTGTCGCAGCGGGTGTGGAACACGGTGGTCACCAACGTGCCCGGCCCGCAGTTCCCCTTGTACGCCGGCGGGTGCCGGATGGTGGCGGCGTACCCGGTGGTCCCACTGGCGCGCAATCAGGCGGTCAGCATCGGCTTGACCTCCTACAACGGCGGGGTCTACTACGGTCTCCTCGGCGACCGGGATGCCATGCCGGACGTGGACGTGCTGGCTGAATGCATCGCCGGCGCGCTGGCAGAATTGGTGGAGACCACCACATCTTCGGGTCGGAGGCGTACGGTAAGGGCGTAGTCGCGCGTACCGGCGCGGTAACTGGAGGTCAGCGAGTCATGACGCGCGGTCGCCGAACGGCCAGAGGGCTCGTGCTCGGGGGCGGTGGAGTGCTGGGCGGCGCCTGGATGGTGGGGGCCCTGGCGGCGCTGCAGGACGTGCACGGCTTCGACGTGCGAGACAGCGACGTCATCGTCGGCACTTCGGTCGGCTCCATCATCGGCGCCCTCCTCGGCGCCGGGGTGTCGGTGGATCAGATGGTCGATCACCAGCGCGGCCTGCCGATCACCGAGGGCCCGCTCGCCGGGTACTCCTTCAACTACGAGAAGGCGACGGGCGGCAGCCGGCCCAAGCGGCCCAGGCTGCTGGGTCCGGGTTCGGCTCGGATGATCGTCAGCGGCATCGGCAATGCCCGCAAGATGCCGCCCACCGCCGTCATCAGCGGCTTCCTGCCGGCCGGCAAAGGATCGCTGGCCCGGGTCGGGCATCTCGTCGACGCCATCACGCCGATGGACGAGTGGTCCCCGCACCCCAACTATTGGGCCGTGACCATGGACTACGACACCGGGCGCCGTGTGGCCTTCGGCAAGCCGAGCGAACCGGTCGCGCCACTGGCCAAGGCGGTCATGGCCTCCTGCTCCATCCCCGGGTGGTTCGAACCCATCGAGATCGAGGGTCGCAACTACGTCGACGGCGGCACCTGGTCGGCCACCAATGCCGACCTGCTCAGCGCCATGAGCCTCGACGAGGTGTATGTGATCGCCCCCATGGTGTCGTTCCACTACGACCGGCCCCGTTCCCTGCTGACCCGGCTGGAGCGGCGATGGCGGGTGCAGGTGACCAAGCGCTGCCTGCGCGAGGCGGAGAAGGTCCGTAGCGGTGGCGCCGATGTCGTCGTGGTCGGGCCCGGCCCAGAGGACCTGGAGGCGATCGGGGCGAACCTGATGGACCTGCCGCGCCGGTTGAAGGTCCTCGACACCGCGATCCGGACCTCCACCGAGGCCCTGCGGGATCCCGAGAACGTGGGACCGGACCACTTGTCCGCGGCGGTCTGAAGGCCCGGTCGCCGATCCCAGTCCCGCCGCGGTCTGCCTGCTTCCGCGTGCCGACTGCTGACAGGATGGTGGGAACGCAATCGACCGCGAGGGGAACGCCGTGGATGCCCTGACCAAGGTCCCGCAGCCCGTCAATGAGCCCAACCGGATGTACGAGCCGGGGTCGCCGCACCGGGAGTCGCTGCAGCGCACGCTCTCCGAACTGCAGCAGGCAGGCCCCATCGCCCTGCAGCAGTGCATCGGCGGGGAGTGGCGCGAGGCGGGCGGCGGCGAGATCCCCGTGGTCCAGCCGCACGCGCACGCTCGCGTGTTGGGCGTTGCCCGCGAGTCCACCGGCAGCGATGCCGCTGCGGCAATCGAGGCGGCCCAGGCGGCGGCCCCGGGATGGCGGGACATGGCGTTCGACGACCGTGCCGGCGTGCTGCTGAAGGCGGCCGACCTGCTGGCCGGACCCTGGCGGGATCGGCTGAACGCGGCCACGATGCTGGGCCAGTCCAAGACGGCCTTCCAGGCCGAGATCGACGCCGCCTGCGAACTCATCGATTTCTGGCGGTTCAACGTGTCCTTCGCCAGCCAGATCCTGGCGGAGCAGCCGATCTCGTCCCCGGGGATCTGGAACCGGGTCGACCATCGCCCGCTGGAGGGTTTCGTCTACGCCATCACGCCCTTCAACTTCACCGCGATCGCCGGCAACCTGCCGACCGCTCCGGCGCTGATGGGCAACACCGTGGTCTGGAAGCCGGCACCCACGCAGCAGTACGCGGCGCACGTGCTGATGCAGTTGCTCCAGGAGGCTGGCATGCCACCCGGCGTGATCAACATGGTGACCGGGTTTGGGCCGGACATCAGCGAGGTTGCCCTGCGCGATGCCCGGCTCGCCGGGATCCACTTCACCGGGTCCACTCCGGTCTTCCAGATGCTGTGGCGCACGGTTGGCGAGAACATCGCCCAGTACCGCTCCTACCCCCGCATCGTGGGGGAGACCGGTGGCAAGGACTTCATCCTCGCCCACCCGTCGGCCGACCCGGCCGTCCTGCGCACGGCGATGATCCGCGGTGCGTACGAGTTCCAGGGGCAGAAGTGCTCGGCCGCCTCCCGTGCGTACGTGCCGCGCAGCCTGTGGGAGCGGATGGGCGACGACTTCTGTGCGCGAGGTCGACGGGCTGTCGATGGGTCCCACGACCGACCTGGCCAACTTCATGGGCGCCGTCATCGACGCCAAGGCCTTCGCCAAGCTCTCCGGTGTTCTCGAGCGGGCGCGGGCGGACAGCACCGTGGACATCGCTGCCGGCGGTACTGCCGACGATGCGGAAGGTTACTTCGTGCGCCCCACCGTGCTGCTGTGCAGCGACCCGACCCGGGAGTACTTCACCACCGAGTACTTCGGCCCGATCCTGGCGGTGCACGTGTTCGACGACGCCGACTACGAGTCGGTGATGCACCAGTTGGAGGGCATCGCCCCCTACGCGCTGACCGGGTCGATCATCGCCCAGGACCGAGCCGCGATCGCGCATGCCCAGCAGGTCCTGCGGTTCGCGGCGGGCAACTTCTACATCAATGACAAGCCCACCGGGGCCGTCGTTGGCCAGCAGCCCTTCGGTGGCGCCCGGGCCTCCGGCACCAACGACAAGGCCGGCGCGCCGCAGAATCTGCTGCGATGGACATCCACCCGGGCGTTGAAGGAGACGCTGGTGCCGCCGACCGACTACCGGTACCCGCACATGGCTTGAGTCACTGAAGGCCTGCCGACTGATCCGCCGGTTCGGGCGGGTCGGCGGTTCGCCGGTTCGCCGGTGAGGGAAGGTGAGGGAACGGACGCCCCTGGTCGGGTAAGGCCTCCTGGCCCCGCCGGGGACGACCAGCAGGTTTCGTGGGTCATCGCGATCATCGACTCAGGGTGTAGTGCTTCGGGGTGTTGCTGGGCTGGGCGCTGTTCCGCGGGGGGTTAGGAGCTGTACGGCTCAGCTGAGTTGGGGACGGCGCTGCGCTCCTGCGGGTGTCGCGCCCCGTGTGGGGCCGGCTGAGGACACCCGGTCGGGCGGGGCGGCGGTGCACCCGGTGCGGGTGCTGAGACCGCCTCCCGAGCAGCGGCTGTGCACCCGCTGCGGGGGTTTGCACCCGGGTCGGGTGCTGAGAGGGCCTCCGAGGCGGGTTCCGTGCACCCGGCATGGGGGTTTGCACCCGGGGCGGGGGCTCTGGGCCCCGAATTCGACCGGTTCCGCCCCCGCGCCGGGTGCAATCCCCCGAACCGGGTGCAGCCATGCCGCGGAATTCGACCGATTCCGCCCCCGCGCCGGGTGCAAACCCCCGCGCCGGGTGCATACGTCCCCCTGCGTAGAGCGTTGAGCCCGCTCCCGCAACGGGGCCCGCTCCCGCAACGGGGCCGCTCCGCGACCGCGCCGGGGCACCCCCGAACGGGGCACGTCCCCCGGCGAAGGGGACCCGTCCCGCAACGGGGCCCGCTCCCGCAACGGGGCCGCTCCCGCAAGGGGACCCGTCCCCGCAAGGGGACCCGTCCCTGCAACGGGCGCTCCCGCAACGGCCTCGACCTGGGCGACGGGGCTCAACCCGGGCGACCGCCGGCCAGCTCGCTCCGATCGCCGACACCAGAGCCGCCACACTCCCGATTGCGATGAGCAGGTGCAGTCCTCTGCCGGCATAGCAGAAGCCGGCCATGGGGAGGTGGAACCCTACGCGGAGGCGGCCATGGTGATGGGGCATTCGACGGACCCACAACGACGGCGGTCGTCAGGAACCTCTTGTCGTGGGGCTCCAGGGCCCGGTTGCCATGATGACCCCCACCGCGGCGGTGCCGAACGGCGCCGGCCCGGCCGAGCTTGCGAGGAAATCCTGGCGGCGAATCCCGGGACGCCCACAGCCCCGGGATTCGTGAACAGGGCCACGGTCGGCTGTTCGTCTCTTGTCGTGCCAGCGAGTTCCATCCGCTTCCTGGAGGTGTCAGGTTCCGCTGAGCCACTCCGTGGCGACCTTCTCCTCCTTCGCCAAGTAGCGCAGCGTCCACTCCTTGGCGACGGCCTCCGCCTTGCCGCCGACCATAGGGACCGATGCCTTCAGCGCGCCATCGGTGGTCAACTCCGAGCCATCACCGGCCGCCCGCAGTTCCAGATTGCCGCGAAACGCCAGCGGCTGCCCGCCGAAATCGATCACGAAACTGCCCGTGCGTCGTCCCTGCTCATCCGCCTCGCCCCAGATCTGCGTCTCGTTCAGCACCAGTTCCTCGCCCACGAAGCGCTTCAGGATGCGGGGGAGATGGGCGGGCAGGCGACGCCGGGAGATGATGAGCGTGTCGTCCGAGCGAGCCGCCACCTCGGGGTTGACCTCCAGCGAGCCGCTCCGCATCCCCTTGGTCGTGATGTACTCGGGATCGGTGAGCATCTGCCAGACCATCTCCGGCGGGGCAGAGAAGCGCTGCGTGTACTGCACGGTGGTCGCCATGCCCACACTATGCCTCAGCACCCCGCCGCACCTGGGCACCCGACTGCGTCGAAACGCCGACCGCTGCGGCGCTACCGTGCCGATATGACCACCAGCGAGGACGGATCGGTGCGGTTGTCTGGCTTCCGCCGCTCCATGGCGGAGAAGGCCGAAGCGCTGGCCCGCGCAGTCGATCAGGCGCAGCAGCACCATTTGGTGGAGGTGCCCGAGCTCGCCGAGTACCTGGAACTGTTCTACCGGCACACTGCGGCCGAGGACGTGCTGGCGATGGACCCGCTGGACTTGGTGGGCTTGGCGTTGTCGGTCCGTCAGTGCGCCCTTGTGCGCCAAGTCGGCCGCCCCAAGATCCGGGTCCTGAACCCCTCCCTGGACGAGCACGGATGGTCCAGCGGCCATACGGTCCTGGAAGTCGTCACCGATGACATGCCCTTCCTCGTCGATTCCCTCACCGGGGCGATGTCGGTGGCCGGTGTCGGCATCCACTTCGTGGCGCATCCGCAGGTCATCGTGCGGCGCGACGAGAACGGACGGCTACTCGATCTGCGCGAATACCCCGGCCCGCCGCTGGCGCAGGAGGAGCACCTCGAGTCGTGGATCCACCTCGGGCTCGATCGGGACACCGATGCCGAGGCGCTGGCTGCGCTGCAGCTGCGCGTCAGCGGGGTACTGGACGATGTCGCGGCCGCAGTGGCGGATTGGGAGCCCATTCGGCTCGCCGTGGAGGACGCGGCGCGGGAGCTGCAGGGCGCCACAGTGGTCGGCCTGCCCGACGACGTGCGCGAGGAGGCGATCGACTTCCTCCACTGGCTGGTGCAGGGCAATGTGACGATGCTCGGCTACCGCGAGTACCGGCTGGTGGGGGAGCGGGGGTACGAGCGGCTGGACCTGGTCGCCGGTTCGGGCCTGGGCATCCTGCGCGAGGACGCCTCCAGCAAAGGGGCTCGCGGCATCCTGCCCGAGCCTGCCCGCCGCCGCGCCCGAGACCCGTTCCCGCTGACCATCACCAAGGCGAACTCGCGCGCGACCGTGCACCGCACGTCTTACCTCGACTACGTCGGAATCAAGGTGTACAACCAGCGCGGCGAGGTCATGGGCGAGCGCCGCCTGCTCGGGCTGTTCACCGCGGCCGCGTACGCGCAGTCGGTGCGAGACATCCCCCTGCTGCGGCTGAAGACCGACCGGGTGATGGAACTGTCCGGCTACGCCCCCGACAGCCACGGCGGCAAGGACCTGCTGCAGTTCCTGGAGACCTACCCGCGCGACGAGCTGTTCCAAGTCGATGTCGAGGAGCTGCTCGACGTCTCGTCATCGGTGATGCATCTGCAGGAACGGCGCCGAACCAGGCTCTTCCTGCGCCGGGACCCCTATGAGCGGTTCGCCTCCATCCTGGTGTACCTGCCCCGCGACCGGTTCAACACCGGGGTGCGGGTGCGGATGCAGCAGATCATCGCCGAGGCGTTCGGCGCGGAGTCGGTGGACTACAGCACGACAGTGTCGGAGTCGGTGCTGGCGCGGCTGCACTTCATCGCGCGCATGCCCCGCGAGGTCTCGCTGCCGGAGGTGGATGCCGAGGACCTGCAGGATCGGCTCGCCGCCGCCACCCGGTCCTGGGACGACGACTTCGCCGAGGCGCTCGTCGAGCAGGCCGGGGAGGAGGAGGCGGCCCGGCTGCGCAGCGCCTTCGGTTCCATCATCCCGCTGTCGTTCAAGGAGCAGTACCCGGCTCGAACGGCCGTGGCCGACATCCGGCGCCTCGACGAACTGCCCGCCGACGGGTTCTCGCTCAACATGTACCGGCCCTATTCGGCGGAGGAATCCGCCCGCCGGTTGAAGATCTATCAGCGGGGGGCGCCGCTGGCACTGTCGCAGATCCTGCCGAAGCTGCAGTGCCTGGGCGTCTCGGTGGTCGATGAGCGCCCCTTCGAGATGCCCGTCCCGGGAGCGGCCGGCCAGTCGATGCACCTGTACGACTTCGGTCTGCAGATGGCCGGCAGCCCCGCCGATCCGGAGCACCTCAAGGACCGGTTCGAGGCGGCCCTGCGGGCCATCTGGCGGGGCCGGGCCGATGCCGACGGCCTGAACGCGCTGGTCGTCACGGCCGGGCTGCAGTGGCAGCAGGTAGTGATCCTGCGGGTCTGCATCCGCTACCTGCGACAGGTAGGCCTGCCGTTCAGCCAGGAGTACGTCGAACAGGCCGTGAACGCGCACCCGGACGTCGCGCGGCTGCTGGTGGAACTGTTCGATGCCCGCTTCAATCCGGAAGGGCACCGCGAGAGCCAGGAGCAGTTGGTCGAGACGATCAGGGCCGACATCGACGCCATCGCCAGTGCTGACGCCGACCGCGTGATGCGCTCCGTGCTGTCGGTGCTGCTGGCGACCGACCGCACCAACTACTACCGCTCAGTGGCACCGGGCAGCACCCATGACTGCGTGTCGCTGAAGCTGCGGCCGGCCGCGATCCTGGGAATCCCCAAACCGATCCCGCTGCACGAGATCTGGGTCCACTCGCCCCAGGTGGAGGGGGTGCACCTGCGCTTCGGCGCGGTCGCCCGGGGCGGCCTGCGGTGGTCGGATCGGCCGGAGGACTTCCGGACCGAGATCCTGGGCCTGGTCAAGGCGCAGGCGGTGAAGAACGCCGTCATCGTGCCCGCGGGCGCCAAGGGCGGCTTCTTCCCCCGGCAGCTTCCCGACCCGGCAGACCGCGCCGCCTGGGTGGCAGCCGGACAGGTCGCCTACCGGCAGTTCATCTCGGCCCTGCTCGATGTCACCGACAACCTCATCGACGGTGTCGTCACCCCGCCGCAGGACGTGGTGCGGCACGACGGCGACGATCCGTATCTGGTGGTGGCCGCCGACAAGGGCACCGCGACGTTCTCCGACCTGGCCAACGCCGTCTCGGCCGACTACCGCTTCTGGCTCGGGGATGCCTTCGCCTCGGGGGGCAGCCAGGGGTACGACCACAAGGCGATGGGCATCACCGCGCGCGGCGCCTGGGAATCGGTGAAGTACCACTTCCGCGATCTGGGGATCGATACCCAGCGCGAGGAATTCACCGCAGTGGGCATCGGCGACATGAGCGGCGACGTGTTCGGCAACGGCATGCTGCTGTCGGAGCACATCAAGCTGGTGGCCGCCTTCGACCACCGCCACATCTTCCTCGACCCGGACCCGGACCTTGGGGCGGCGATCGCGGAGCGGCGGCGGCTGTTCGAGCTGCCCCGCTCGAGCTGGGCGGACTACGACACCGACCTGATCTCCGCCGGGGGCGGGGTGCACTCCCGCAGGACGAAGTCGATCCCGATCACTGCGCAGGTGGCGTCGGCCCTGGGTCTGGACGACGGCACCGAGACGATGTCGCCGGTGGAGCTGATCCGCGCCATCCTGCAGGCTCCCGTGGGCCTGCTGTTCAACGGAGGCATCGGCACGTACGTGAAGGCCTCCAACGAGAGCCACGCCGAGGTCGGGGACAAGGCCAACGATGCGGTGCGCATCAACGCCGGGCAGTTGCGGTGCCGCGTGGTCGGGGAGGGCGGCAACCTCGGCTTCACGCAGGCCGGCCGCATCGAGGCGGCGCTGGCCGGGGTGAAGCTGAACACCGACGCCATCGACAACTCCGCCGGGGTGGACACCAGCGACCACGAGGTCAACATCAAGATCCTCGCCGATGCCGTCGTCGCATCTGGCGACTTGACGATGAAGCAGCGCAACGAGCTGCTCGCCAGCATGACCGACGACGTGGCACGGCTGGCGCTGCGCAACAACTACCGCCAGAACCTCTCCCTGGCCATCTCCCGGTCGATCAGCGCCCGGGCGCTACCGGTCCACCTGCGACTGATGCGGGAGCTGGAGCGCCGCGGTGAGCTGGATCGCGGCCTGGAGTTCCTCCCCGACGACGAGACGATCTCCGAGCGGCAGTCGGCGGGTCTCGGGCTGACCAGTCCCGAGCTGAGCGTCCTGCTGGCCTACAGCAAGATCTCGCTGAAGCACGACCTCGACGCCTCGGCCTTGCCGGACGATCCGTACTTCGCCGGGGTCCTGCGCGACTACTTCCCGCGACCGCTGCGCGAGCGGTTCGCCGAGCGGATGGAGCGGCACCCGCTGCGCCGCGACATCGTGATCAACGAGCTGGTCAACGACATGGTCAACTACGGCGGCTCCACGTTCGCCTTCCGGGTCTCGGAGGACCTCGGAGCATCACCGGTCGAGGTCATCCGCGGCTACACCTTCACCCGCGACGTCTTCGACCTGCGCTCGCTGTGGAACCGCATCGCAGAACTCGACAACGAGGTCGCGGCGCGGGCGCAGCAGGAGCTGCACGAGGAGGTGCGCCGACTGCTGGACCGCGGCTGCCGCTGGCTGATCCAGAGCAAGGGCGTGGGCATGGACCTGCAGCACGAGGTCGACGCCTATGCCGACCCCGTCCGCAGCCTCACCCCCGTGCTGCCGGACCTGCTGCTCGGCGCGGAACTGCAGGAGTATCTGAGGCTGGCCGATCACTACCAGGACCTCGGCGTCCCCGCCGCGCTGGCGCACGATGTCTCCAGCGTGCTGTTCCGCTTCCAGCTGCTCGATGTCATCACCGTCGCGTCCCGGGTGGAGGAGCATCCCGAGGAGACGGCGAGCCTCTACTTCACCGTCACCGAGCGGTTCGGTGTCGACCGGCTCCTCACCCGGATCTCGACCCTGCCGAGGGTGGGGCGCTGGCAGACGCTGGCGCGATTGGCCGTGCGCTCCGACCTCTACGCCGCCGCCGCAGCGCTGACCCTGCAGGTGGCCCGGGAGACGCCGGCCGGCGAGGCGGCGGCCGAACGGCTCGGCACATGGGAGCAGTTGCGGGGGACCGAACTGGCCCGGGTGCAGCAGGTCCTGTCGGAGATCGACGCGCTGGAGTCGCACGACCTGGCCACGCTCTCGGTGGCGCTGCGCGCGATCCGCACGCTGCTCACCCAGAGCCGGGCGGCGCAGAGCGGCTGACAGCGAACGCGCGCTGTGGCGGATCGGTCGTACACTTCCGCCATGCCGATGTATGAGTTCCGGGTGCCACCAGTGTGCTCAACGACACCGGGGTCTGAGGTGGTGCCAGGCCGGGCGGAGTGAGCACCCCTCAGCAGCGCCGCCAGAGGAATGCCCGGAAGGGCCCGGCTACCGACCAGTCGCCCGGAGCGACGGTCAGCATCAGCCACCTGCCACCGCCGAGCGACCGAACCACCGCGGAGCCAGCCCGTCCACCGCCACACCGCAAACCAAGGGCATGCCGCCAAGCCGGCTCATCGCAATTCGGAGTGTGGTGAACTCCGGCCTCTGAGGTGGAGCGAGCCGGCCGCCAGGGGCCCGCTCGCTTCCCCGTCTCCCAACGAGAGCGGCCCCATCCGCTGCGCAAGGGGGATGTCTGCACCCGGTTCGGGGGTTTGCACCCGCCGTGGTGGCGGAACCGGCCGGCTTCCGGGCAGTTCTGCACCCGGTTCGGGGGTTTGCACCCGCAGTGGGGGCAGTAACGCCCGGATCGGGGCCTCCCAGCCACCGCCCCGGGTGCAAACCCCCATACCGGGTGCACAGTTGCCGCCCCGGAGGCGCTCTCAGCCCCCGTCCCGGGTGCAAACCCCCGAATCGGGTGCACCGCCGCGCCACGGGGGCCCGCAGGGGGCGCCGACGCCCGCACCCAAGCGCAGCTCCGTCCCCGCCCAGCGGAGGCGCGAACCCCGCATCTCCGCGGAACGGCGCCCACCCCGAGCCACCGCTCGAAGCTGTACACCAGAGATCGCGATGAGCTGCCGAGCCCTTGACGCGGGACCCCTACTCAGCACTAGGCCCCGGCGTGGGGCGAGGCTCGGGATGAGCCTGCAAGTGGGGTGAGGGCGCTCGCAGCAGGGTGCTTCGAGTCCCGTCTCGGACTTGCCCCGCGTTCGGTCACCCACGAGGGTCGGCCATCCATCGAGAGAGGGACATCCATGCAGAAGGTACGCACCATTGCGGCGTTGTTGGCGGCGATGCTCGTCGCGAGGGTGATCGCCGCGGCACCAGCAGGGGTAAGCGCCCGCGTTGTTGGGCACCAGGACTGCCCCGCGGGCACGACCGGCGGGAAGATCGACGATCCGGTTGTCGGCTCCACCGTGACGGTGAACGGGTGACCGTGACGGTCACCGCGGTGAAGTACGTGGTCGCTGACTCCGACGAGATCGTGGCACTCCAGTACGAGTCGGACGGCGACGTCCGCTACGTAATCGTCAAGGGTGGCAAAGACACCATCCGCTACCCGGGCAACGACTACTCGGGTGCACCGGTGTGGTATCGGGCGCCGACGAACGAGAACGACGAGTTCCCTCGCCAGCACCACGAACTCAGCTACGTGCAGTTCTGCGTCAGCGACGCGTAGCAGCCGTGACCCGTTCCGGGCGGAACGACGAGGCCGAACGGGATCACCGCTGCCGTGAGTCCAGTTCAACAGCAGTAGCGAGGTAGCCCGCACCATGCGCCGTGAGCGCCGTTGCGCGATCAGGCGGGGCACGCCCCGCCTCGTCCAGCCCGGACATCATCCCCCGGTGCCAGCCGGAGTTGCCCCAGAATCTGTACCCCGTGGCCGGGCAGGGTGGGGTCGGCTGCGAAGGCGCCGGACCAGCACCCTTCGTGACGGCCACGGTGGTCTCTGGCTCGATGTCGACGTGGGCCTTGCCCCTGTCTCGCCGGTCCTGCCTGGCTCTTGCGGGGGCGCCGGGCGTCGGGGTCGACGGTGGAGATTATCCGTGGGCGACCCTCCGGCGATCCGCCACCGGCCGTGTCGCGGGTCAGCGATCTCCACAAGAATGGTGACATCGCCGGCAGCATCCTCACGAAGGATGGGGACGGCGGGCCGTCCTCTGGTCGCCAGACAAGGGCTGACAGCATCCTCTGGCGCGTGCGTTGCGGGCCGGCTCGCACCCGGTCTAGCCTCGGCGCTGCCAATGCTGACGTCGATCGGGTAGTTGAGCAGGGTCATGTACTCGACTGCTCGTGGGCGTGCTCGGCAGCCCTAGCGGCTTCCCGGCCTCGCCTTGCCGCGGTCCTCGGGTCGAGGGCTGGGGGGGTTTCTGAGTTCAAGCTGCGAGTGTGTCGGGGCGCTGGGCGGGCGGCGCGGACGTCCCCCGTCCAGGGCCAGCCCTTGTCGAGGTCGCGCATGCGCCTTCGGCCGATCCGCACCAGCCGACCGGCGGCGGAGCAGCTGCCCGCTGTGGCGGATCGGTCGTACACTTCCGCCATGCCGATGTATGAGTTCCGGTGCCGGACCTGCGGTGACACCTACACCGAGCAGCGCCCGATGGCGCAGTCCTCGGCAGCGTCGACCTGCCCGTCCGGCCACCCCGACACCGTGCGGCTGCTCAGCGTCGCCGGCGCACTGACCGGGGCATCCGGTGTCGCCGATGTCGCCGATGTGCAGCCGTCCGGCGGCGGGTGCTGCGGCGGCGGATGCTGCGCCTGAGGCGCAAGGTGCGGATCCGCTGCGCCGCGTAGGCGTCGGCGACCGCCTCCGGGGTCTCCAGCCCGCGGGCGGCCAGCAGGGGCAGGCAGACCAGCAGGGACTGCGCAGTCGCGATCGCATCCCCGAGGGCGGAGTGCCGGAACTGCGGCACGACGCCGGTGCGGGCCGCCAGCGCGTCCAGGCTGTGCCCGGCCCCGCGGCGCCAGAGCAGTCGGCTGGCCTGCAGCGTGTCCAGTTGCCGGTCGGGCCGATAGCCGGCCTGTTCCAGGAATGCCAGGTCGAAGGCCAGGTTGTGCCCGACCACGATGCGATCGCGCATCGCGGGCAGGGCGACGGCCAGGGCAGCGGCCAGGTCCGGCGCGCCACGGACGTCGGCGTCGCTGACGCCGTGGACCGCGGTGCTGTGCGGCGGTATTGGCCGACCCGGATCGACGAGCAGGTGCACGGCCGCCTCCGAGCCGCACACGACCCCCGTCCACCGGCACGACTGCCAGCGACACCACGCGGTCGCGCGCGGGGTCCAGCCCGGTGGTCTCGGTATCGATGACTGCAAAGGCCGCGTCGCGCACGGGCCACATTCTGACAGCGCCCCGCGACAGCGGAGGCTCCTGGCCGCCCGAGGCCGGGCATCACGTTCTGCGATGGCCACCGGGGCACCGACAACCGACCGTGACGGTTGCACGTGACGTTGTCCACAGCCGCCGCCGCCTCGTTGATGTGGATCGACGGGACGGCATAGGATCGCGCCGCGGCCGCTCGGGGGATCGGCCGGACGGGGGGCTTGGCGATGGTCGCGTCGGTGGACCATGTTGTGGCGGAGGCGCTGGCCGCTATTGAGCAGCACGGCCTGGACGTCGTGCGCCACTCCGAGCAGGCAGCCGCGCTGGCCGCACAAACGGCCGCGTCCATCCTCGGCCCTGATGACTCCGCAATCCAGGCGGTGCAGGACCGCATCGCGCCCTTCGGCCCGCTGCAGCGACTGCTCGAGGATCCCTCCGTGGAGGAGATCTGGTGGAACGAGCCGGACCGGATCATGGTCGCCCGGGGAGGCGTGGCCGCCGTTTCGCAGGTCAGCCTGGACCACGACCAGGTGGTACTGCTGGTCGAGCGCATGCTGCGCACCAGCGGCCGCAGGCTCGACTTGAGCCAGCCGTTCGTCGATGCCTCGCTGCCCGACGGCAGCCGGGTCCATGTCGCCATCCCGCCGATCACGCGCCGCCATTGGGCGGTGAACATCAGGCGCTACGTGCTGCGGCCCCGCTCGCTGCACGACCTGGTGGCCGCCCGGGTGCTGCCGACGGAGGCCGCCGCGTACCTCGGCGCGGCCATGGCGCGGGGCCGCTCGATCGTGGTGGCCGGTGCGACCCAGTCCGGCAAGACGACGATGGTGAATGCCCTGCTCGGCACGGTCGGGATGGGTGAGCGCATCGTGTCCTGCGAAGAGGTCTTCGAGGTGCGCTGCGATCACATCGACTGGGCGGCCCTGCAGACCCGGACGGCAGGGCTGGAGGGTGACGGCGAGGTCCAGCTGCGCGATCTGGTGCGGGAGGCGCTGCGGATGCGGCCGACCCGCCTCGTGGTCGGCGAGGTGCGACAGGCCGAGGCGCTGGACCTGCTGATCGCCGCCAACAGCGGTATCGCCACCCTGTCCACCGTGCATGCCAACAGTGCCACGGAGGCGCTGCTGAAACTGTGCACGCTGCCGCTGCTGGCAGGCCCCAACATCAGTTCTGCCTTCGTCGTGCCCACCGTGGCCGCATGTATCCATATCGTGGTCCATCTCGAGATCGGGGCCGGGGGAGCGCGCACCGTGCGCGAGATCATCGAGACCACTGGCGATGCTGTCGCAGGCAGGCCGCAGGCGCGCAGCGTGTACCGACGCGACCAGGGGGCACCGGTGGCTGAGGGAGCAGCCTGACATGGGGGCGGCCGTCGGGCTGGGGATCGCCATCGGAGCCCTGCTCATCGTCCAGGGGCTGACACGTCCGCCGCAGCAGGCTCCCAGGAGCCCGAAGCGGGACCTCGCGGGGCTGGCCCGTGCCGTCCTGCAGGCGGGTGCCACGGCGGTCCTCGCAGCCGGCGCGGTTCTGGTGCTCACCGGTATCCCAGTGGTGGCGCTGCTGGCAGCGGTAGTCGGAGCAGCCGCTCCGGTGGTCGTGCGGCGCCGCCGTGCCGCCCGCGACCGCCGATCCCGCCGTGCCGCCTGGCCCGATGCCATCGACGATCTCCTCACAGCGGTGCGGGCCGGCGTTCCACTGCCGGAGGCGATGTGCGGCCTGGCAACCAGTGGCCCACAGCCACTGCGGAGCGGGTTCGGGGCCTACGCCCGCTCCTGGCGGCAGGGCCGCTCGCTCACCGAGGCCCTGGGTGCCATGCAGCGGCAGTTCGCCGATGCCGACGCCGATCGCGTGGTGGTGAGCCTCGCGCTGGTGACGAGTGCAGGCGGCCGCAATGTCGGTCGAGTGCTGGCTACCCAGGCCGATTTCCTGCGCACCGATCTGCGCATGAGGGGCGAGATCGAGTCGCGGCAGAGCTGGACCGTGAACGCCGCCCGAGTGGCGGTCGCCGCGCCGTGGCTGGCAGTGGCCGCGCTGTCCGTGCGAGGGGAGGCCGCAGCAGCCTATGCATCGCCGATGGGCGCCGCCGTCCTGCTCGTCACTGCCGTGGTCGGGGCGGCCGCGTACTGGGTCATGACGCGCATCGGTGCGCTGCCGGAACCCGCGCGGCTGCCCGAGGTGGTGAGCCCATGATCGGCATGCTGGTCGGCATGCTCTTCGCGGCGGGGCTGCTGGTGTCGGTACGGGGATGGCGTGCGGGCGGACCGCCGCCGCCCCTGATCGCAGCACTGCACCGCGTGCCCGGGTACGCCCCGCAGCGCCGCTCTGTTCCGCTGTGGGAGGTACTCGCGCCCCTGCTGGACCTGATCGCACGCATCTTCGGGGGGCGGGCCGCACTGCAGCGCAAACTGCAGATCGCTGGGTGGGCGGCCGATCCCGAGCGGTTCCTGGTCGCGCAGACGATGCGGGCAGCCGCCCTGGCCGCGGCCGCAACGGTACTGCTGGCCCTCAGCGGCGGCCTTGCGCGCACGGGTCCAGCACTCATGGCCATCGGACTGGCCGCTGTTGCGGGCCTACTGCTCGGCGACTGGCTGCTGGGCCGTGCGGCGCGACGGCGTCGCCGCGCCATCGCCGAGCAGTTCCCCGTGGCCGCCCAGTTGCTGGCCCTGCTCATCTCGGCCGGCGCGTCACCGAGCGACGCCATCGGACGGGTCGCTCGTGCGATCGGGGGGCCGCTGGGCGCCCAGTTCGAGGGAGCCGCGCAGCGCACGGCGGCCGGCGGGGGTTTCGCGGCGGCCATGCGCCAACTGGCCGCAGACGTCGAACTGCCGGTGATCGAGCGCTTCGTCCAAGGCTTGCTCTCGGCGATAGAACGGGGCAGCCCGTTGGCGGAAATCGTGCGGGAGCAGGCGATCGACGCCGCGGCGGAGTCGCACCGGCAACTGATGACCGAGGCCGGCAAGCGAGACATCGCCATGCTCGTGCCGGTCGTCTTCGCCGTCCTGCCGACCGTGGTCATGGTGGCGCTGCTTCCGGGTGCGGCGCAGTTGGGGTTGTTCGGAGGGTAGGCCCACAGCAGGGCCTTCGATGAAGGGGGAGATATGCAGCAGCGGTTGCGAAGGATCATGCGCAGCGATCGAGGGGACGTGCCGGGCTGGGTCCTGGTCGCGGTGATGACGGCCGGCCTGGTGACGGCGCTGTGGCTGATCGCCGATGATCAGCTCAGCAGCATTCTGTCGCGGGCGTTCGAGTCCGTCGCGGGATGACGCGGCCGGACCGCGGCAACGCAACCGTCGAGTTCGTCGCTGTGGTCCCGCTGCTGGTCCTGGTCGGCCTGACCGTGCTGCAGCTGGTGCTGCTCGCCCACGCCAAGGCGATCGTCTCAGCCGCGGCTGCGGAGTCGGCGCGGGTGGCTGCCGTGGCCGCGGCGCCGCAGTCGGCTGCCCATCGCACGGCGACCGACATGGTCGCTGAGGGCCTCGGCGGGATGCCGCTCACCGATTTTCGGCTGACCAGCCACGAGGTGTCCGGGGTGCCGGTGGTGACGGTGCGCGTTGAGGCGCGGCCGCGATTGGCGCTGCTGCCCGACGTCGCAGTGGTCTCCGGGACCGGGCACGCGCTGCTGGAGCCGGTCCGATGAGGCCCAAGCGATTGCGCCGCCGCCGATCCGACCGGGGCAGCGCGGTGGTGGAGTTCACGCTCTTCGCGGTCGTGGCCATCGTCCCGCTCGCGTGGGCCGGCCTGGCCCTGCAGCAGTTGGCGGCCGTCCACCAGGCATGCGAATCGGCGGCTGGTGAGTCGCTGCGCGCGTTCCTCAGCGCGGCCTCGGAGTCGCAAGCCCATCGGCGGGCGGAGCTGGCCGCGGACCTGGCGCTGGCCGATCGGCCCGGCGTGCAGGCCTTCGCGGTACGGACGCACCTGTGCAGCGGCCCGCTGCCTGCAGCCGGGAGCGTCGGTGAGGGTGGAAGTCTCGGTCCAGGCCGAGCTGCCGCAGATCCCGGTGCTGGGCCTCACCCCCGGGCTGACCACCAGCGCCGTGCAGTACGGAGTCGTGGATGCCTTCGTCGCGCCGCGGTGACCGCGGGTCGCTGCTGCTCCTGCAGGCCTTCCTCATCAGCGCCGTGGTCGGGTGCATCCTGGTCATCGCCGACGCTGCCGCCGTGATCGGCGCCCGACAGCAGTTGGCCGCCACCGCCGATCAGGCCGCGCTCGCCGGTGCGCAGGCGGTGGACATGACGGCGTACTACCGCGGGGGAGCTGCCGGTGTGGACGGCGTGCCCCTGGATCCGGAGTCCGTCGACCGCGCGGTGCGGCGCTACCTCGCTCCGGCGATCGCGGCCGAGCAACAGCCGGGGCTGTCCGTTCGCGATATCGAGGTGCGCGACGGGTCGGTGTCGGTCGAGCTGGCGGCCCGGGCGCGCCTCCCGTTCGCCTCATCCCTGGGCCTCGACGCGATTCCTGTCCGGGCATCGGCCACCGCACGGCTGCTGGTCCGGCCGAATGGCTGAGCGGCAGTACGCTTGGAAGTTGTGGCAGACATCGACATCGCGGCACGCCTGACCGACCTCGACGCGACGCTGGGCAGCGTGGAGAAGGTCATCGACCCCGACGGGCTGCGGGCGCAGATCGCTGACTTGGAGCAGCAAGCATCCGCGCCCGACCTGTGGGACGACCAGGCACGGGCGCAACAGGTGACGTCGCGCCTGTCGCTCGCGCAGGGGGACCTGCGCCGCGTGGAGAGCCTGCGGGCGCGGCTGGACGATGTCCAGGTGCTGGCCGAGTTGGCCGCCGAGGAGGACGACCCGGACGCCCTGGCCGAGGCCCGCAGCGAGATCGCCTCCCTGTCGCAGGCGATTGCGGCGCTCGAGGTGCGCACCCTGCTGGCGGGCGAGTACGACGAGCGCGAAGCCCTGGTGACCATCCGCTCGGAGGCCGGCGGGGTGGATGCCGCCGATTGGGCCGAGATGCTGCTGCGGATGTACCTGCGCTACTGCGAGCGGATCGGCTGGCCGACCGAGGTCTTCGACATCTCCTACGCCGAAGAGGCGGGTATCAAGTCGGCCACCTTCCAGGTGAAGGCCCCCTACGCCTACGGCACGTTGTCGGTGGAGCAGGGCACCCACCGGCTGGTCCGCATCTCCCCATTCGACAACCAGGGCCGGCGGCAGACATCCTTCGCCGGCGTCGAGGTGCTGCCGGTCACCGAGCAGACCGACCACATCGACATCCCCGAGAGCGAGCTCCGGGTGGACGTGTTCCGCTCCTCCGGCCCCGGCGGGCAGAGCGTCAACACCACCGACTCCGCGGTGCGGATCACGCATCTGCCGACGGGGATCGTGGTGTCGTGCCAGAACGAGAAGAGCCAGATCCAGAACCGGGCCGCTGCGATGCAGGTGTTGCAGGCGAGGCTGCTGGAGCGGCGGCGGTTGGAGGAGCAGGCCGAGATGGACGCGCTCAAGGGCGAGACCGCCGGGTCCTGGGGCAACCAGATGCGCTCCTACGTCCTTCACCCGTACCAGATGGTCAAGGATCTGCGCACCGAGGTGGAGACCGGGAACACCGGGTCCGTGCTGGACGGCGAGATCGACGCCTTCATCGAGAGCGGCATCCGCTGGCGGCGCCAGCAGGCCTGATGGTGGCTGGAAATACACCGAGGCCCCGGGAACGGGGGAAATCCCGGGGCCTCCCACCTGGAGGGTGTAAGCGCCGCTTCGCAGCGCTGAGAGCGACGGTGCGGCGGGGTGGGGGGGAACACCCGCCCCATCGCTCTGTGACGACATCATGTCGCTGCGTGACGTGATGTGCACCACAAATCACCTAACGATTCGATAACGGAATGCATGGACTCTTGACCGGGGCCGATGGGTTGGTTCGAGTCGAGGCGTCGCGGGCCGGAAGTCCCGGTGCGGGCGTTTACAGTGGTCGGGCGAGTACGCAGGCCCGGGGAGAGAAGGGGGACCGTCGGTGATCGAGTTCGAGGGTGTCACCAAGCAGTACCCCACGCAGTTGCGCCCAGCCGTGCGCGATCTGAACCTCAGCATCGGTCGCGGGGAGTTCGCCTTCCTGGTCGGGGCTTCCGGCTCGGGCAAATCCACGATGCTCAAACTCATCCTCCGGGAGGAGCGCCCCAACACCGGCACCGTGCACGTGGCCGGCCGCGACGTAGCAGCGCTGCCCACCTGGCGGGTCCCGCGGTTGCGACGCCAGATCGGCGTGGTGTTCCAGGATTTCCGACTGCTGCCCAACAAGACTGTCGAGCAGAACGTCGCGTTCGCGCTGCAAGTCATCGGGCGGCCCCGCAGCCACATTCGCAAGGTCGTCCCCGAAACGCTGGAGCTCGTGGGGCTGGACGGCAAGGAGAAGCGGCTGCCGAACGAGTTGTCCGGCGGCGAGCAGCAGCGGGTCGCGATCGCGCGCGCCTACGTCAACCGTCCGGCGATCCTGCTGGCGGATGAGCCCACCGGCAACCTCGACCCGGAGACGTCCATCGGCATCCTGCGATTGCTTGACCGCATCAACCGCACGGGCACGACGGTGCTGATGGCCACCCACGATGCGGACCTGGTCGATCAGGCGCGTCGCCGGGTCATCGAGCTGCGCGAGGGGCGCATGCAGCGCGACGAACCCCGCGGCGTGTACGGCTACTCGGTATAGGCGGAGGAATCTGATGCGGGCACGCTTCGTCGTCAGCGAGGTCTTCACCGGCCTACGCCGCAACTTCACCATGACGATGGCGCTGATCGTCACCATCGCC
Organism: uncultured Actinomycetota bacterium; assembly: GCA_963706835.1. Taxonomy (GTDB): domain Bacteria; phylum Actinomycetota; class Actinomycetes; order S36-B12; genus CAVXYG01. The sequence goes on along the minus strand of CAVPOB010000040.1, from coordinate 146,607 downwards.
ATCTCGCTGGCGCTGCTGGGCACCGGCCTGCTGGTCCGCCAGCAGGTCGACCAGATGAAGGGGTTCTGGTTCGACAAGGTCGAGGTCTCCTTGTTCCTGTGCACGCGCAACAGCGACGTGCCGTCCTGCGCCGGTGCCGTGACCGTCGAGCAGCGCGAACAGATCCGGGCGGACCTGGAGTCCCTGGACCCGCTGGTGGAGGAGGTCTACTACGAGAGCGCCGCCGAAGCCTTCGAGCGCTTCCAGGAGCAGTTCGAGGGCAGCCCCATCGCGGAGAGCGCGACCGCAGAGGACCTCGGCGAGAGTTTCCGGGTCAAGCTGTCCGATCCCGACCGCTATGCGCTGATCACCTCAGCGTTCACTGGTGTGCCGGGCGTGGAGCGGGTGGATGACCAGAAGCAGGTGCTCGACAAGCTCTTCCGGCTGCTCGACGGCTTGCAGATGGTCGCCCTCTTCATCGCCGGTGCGATGCTCGTGGTCACGTTGCTGCTGGTGGGCAACACGATGCGGCTGGCGGCCAGCAGTCGGCAACGGGAGACCGGCATCATGCGCCTGGTCGGTGCCTCGAAGTGGTACATCCAGATGCCGTTCATCCTGGAGTCCGTCTTCGCGGCGGTTCTGGGCGGACTGCTCGCCGTAGGCGCCCTGGCAGCGATGAAGGTCGTGCTCATCGACGGTTTCCTCGAGCCGAACTTCCGCTTCACCCCGTTCGTCGATTGGGACACGGTGTGGCTGGTCGCCCTGACCGTTTTCGTGCTGGGTGTCGGCCTTGCCGCGATCGCTGCGTTCGTGTCGCTGCGCCGCTATCTGAAGGTATGAAGGCTGGGGCGACGCACCGATTACCCCCAATGTGTCAACCCGACGCGTATGTGACGGTATTGTGACATTGGTGTATCGGGGAGGTGGAGGCATGGCAGCGACACGTCGATCCCATCGGATCGCGGGTCTGGCGCGCCTACGGCGCCCCTGGCAGCGCCTCGCCGCCTCGGCCGCCGCAGGTTCGCTGGTGGTCTCCATGCTCGTCGGCGGCTCGACGGCCACTGCGGCCGAGGATGACCAGTCGCGCATCGATCGCCAGGTCGCTGATGCCAGCGATGCGGTGGAGGGCGCCAACGCAGCAGTGAGCCAGGCCGCGGCGGACCTGGCCGCGGCGGAGGCCGAATTGCCCCCCGCGCAGCAGGCGCTCGAAGACGCCATGGAGCGAGAAGCCATTGCCCGTGCAGCCCACGAGGCAGCTATCGAGGCCTTCCAGCAGGCGACGGCCGAGTTCGAAGCTGCGCAGCAACGCCTGGCCACCATCGAGTCCGCCTACGAGGGCCTGCGCTCCGACGTGGGGGAGTTCGCCCGGCGCGCCTATCAGATGGGGCCCTTCGCCGAGATGGAGATGGTGCTGGAGGCAACCGATCCCATCGAGTTGACCGATCGCCTCGCCGCCATCCGTTCGGTCAGCAAGGCGAACAACCAGGCGCTCAGCGACATGGCGACCGTCCGCGCCGACCAGGCCTACACCGAGCTGCGCATGGAGGCGCTGCAGGAGTTGGCCGAGGAGAAGCGCCTGGAGGCTGAGCAGAAGCTCGAAGAGGCCGAGCAGGCGCGGGCCGAGGCGGAAGCGGCAAAGGCGCTGATCGAGGAGCTCATCGCCCAGCGGGATGCAGCGCTGGCCGTGGCCGAGGCGCAGCGCTCCAACGTCCAGGGTCAGTATCAGCAGTTGCGCCAGGAGCAGCAGCGCATCGCCGCCGCTGCACAGGCCGCGGCCGAGCTCGCCCGGCGAGCCGCTGCAGGTGGGGTCAGCTGGTCCAGCGCGGACGGGTTCATCTGGCCGATCCCCGGCGCCGGCATTTCGCAGATGGCCGGGCCCCGGATCCACCCGGTGTACGGCTACCGGTCATGCCACACCGGTGTCGATATCCGCGGTGGTGCGGGTACGCCGATCCTCGCCGTGCAGGCCGGCGTCGTCGCCGAGATCAACAGCGGCGGCCCCTTCGGCCTGCACACGATCATCGCCCACGGCGACGGTGTGGCCAGTTTCTATGCCCACCAGTCCCGGACGAACGTGCGGCCGGGCCAGCGCGTCGCCCAGGGGGACGTGATCGGGTTCGTCGGCTCCACCGGATGGTCCACCGGTCCGCACCTGCACTTCGAGATGCACCTCAACGGTGTCCCGTTCAACCCGATGGGCTGGTACGGCCAGTCGAAGACCGCGGTTCGCTGCTGACCGTCACGCTCCGTCGCCTCTCACAGGGGCTCCTCCGGTGCGCCAACGCAAACCTCCGTTCCGGCCGGTGATGTGGCCACGGGAACGGCGGTTTCCGTTTGCGTTCCAGCAGGGCCCATGGCGCCGACTGCACGCGGTCACGCTCCGCAATCGGCGCCGTCGCGTAGACTGGCGTGCCGGAACAGACGAGGTGGGGTGGCCATGCCGCGCGAGAAGGGCCGCAAGACGATTGCGGTCAACCGTCGGGCCCGGCACGACTACACGGTCCTGGACTCCTACGAGTGCGGGATCGTGCTGACCGGGACCGAGGTCAAGGCGCTGCGGGCCGGCAGAGCGACCCTCGCCGACGGCTATGCGGTCCTCAAGGACGGCGAGGTATGGCTGCAAGGGGTCCATATCCCCGAGTACGACGCGGGGACCTGGACCAATCACGCCCCCCGCCGCTCGCGCAAACTGCTGCTGCACCGGGCAGAGATCGCCAAGATCGCAGCCCGGCTGCGTGATCCCGGCCTCACGCTGATCCCATTGGCGCTGTACTTCTCCGACGGCTACGCGAAGGTCGAAATCGGCGTGGCGAAGGGGCGCCGCGCCTACGACAAGCGCCAGGCGATCGCCGAGCGGGATGCCAAGCGCGAGGCAGCACGAGCCATGGGTCGCCGGCGCAAAGGGCACGAGGACTAACGCCAGTGGCCCCAGATCACCCGGGTGCGCCTAGGGTGGGCACGAGCGTGGAGGTGCCATGGCTGACGAAGGCCTCGAACGACTGCTGAACGACTTCTATCCCTACCGGGATTCGACGGAGACGTATCGCCGGATCCCCTACACCGGGCGGCCCCGAAGCCAACTCGCCGAGATGATGGCGCAACTGGCGCAGCGCGAGGACGAGATGGGGGATCTGGGGCGGGTCTCCGGCAGCCTCTACGCGGGCGATCACGACCACTACCGCTTCCTGGCGGAGGTGTTCGGGGACTTCGCGCACGCCAACGTGCTGCAGCGCGACATGTATCCGTCGGCGACCAAGTTCGAGGGCGAGATCATCGCGATGGTCGCCGATCTGCTGCACGGCGACGTGACCAAGGGGTTCTGCGGCGTGGTGACCGGCGGCGGCTCGGAGAGCCTGATCACCGCGTTGTACGCCTACCGCGAGCAGGCCGCCGAGCGCGGCGTCACGCACCCCAACGTCGTGCTGCCGACCACGGCCCACGTGGCGCTGCGCAAGGGTGCCCACTGGATGGGCATCGAGGCCCGGCTGATTCCCGTGGGGGCGGACTACCTTGCCGACGTGGCGGCCATGGCAGCGCAGATCGACAGCAACACCATCGCGCTGGTGGCCAGCGCGGCCAACTATGCGCACGGTCTCATCGACCCCATCGAGGCGCTGTCGGAGCTGGCTCTCGAACACGGCATCGGGCTGCACGTGGACGGCTGCCTCGGGGGGCTGATCCTGCCCTGGATCGAGCGCAACGGCCACGATGTCCCGCCCTGGGATTTCCGGGTCCCCGGTGTGACGTCGATCTCGGCCGACACCCACAAGTACGGATATGCGCTGAAGGGCACCTCGGTACTGGTCTACCGCTCCAAGGAACTGCGCAAGCACCAGTACTACACCGTGTCCGACTGGCCGGGAGGGCTCTATCTGTCGCCGGGCCTCGCCGGGTCGCGCAGCGGCGGGTTGATTGCCTCCACGTGGGCCTCGCTGGTGTCGGTGGGCAAGGAGGACTACCTGGACTACGCCGAGCAGATCATGACGACTGCTCAGGCCATCCGGGCGGGGATCGAGGAGATGCCGGAACTGGCGGTCATCGGCGATCCGCTCTTCCTGGTGGCGTTTCGGGCGGCCGACGGCCCAGAGCCGGTCGACATCTACTTGGTCAACGACGCGCTCAAGAAGTCCGGCTGGCGGATGAACGCGCTGCAGTTGCCGCCAGCCCTGCACTTCTGCGTGACGCGGCCCAACACTCAGCCCGGTGTCACCGAGGACTTCCTCCAGGCGCTGCGCGAGTCCGTGGACTACGCGGTGCGACACCGCGGCGAGCCGGCCGAGAGCGGTGCCATGTACGGGCTGGGCGGCACGCCGCAGGGCTACACGACCATGAACGAGATCATGAGCGGCGTGCTGGACATCATGCACGAGGTGGCACCGGCTGATCGGCAGGATTGACCGAGTGAGCCAGCCGTGGATCCTCGCGCTCGACTTCGGCAACGGCGGGCCGAAGGTCGGCTGCGTGTCGCTGCAGGGCGAGTTGCTGGCGATGGCCCTGCGCGGGGTGGCGGTCGACATCGGCAGCGACGGTCGCGCCACCCAGGATCCGCAGGAGTGGGAGGAGCGGCTCGCCGAGGCCATGGCGGAGTTGCTGGCCTGCGACGCCGTGGACCCGGGCGCCCTGCACGCTGTGGCGATCACGGGTCAGTGGGGGTCCACCGTGCCCGTGGGGCCCGATGGGCGGCCGAGCGGGCCGGTCCTGCTGTGGGCCGATGCCCGGGCCGCGCGGTACTCGCGCCGGGTTGTCGGCGGGTTCCCCAGTATTGGCGGCTACCACCTGGGCAAGGCGCTGCCGTGGCTCCGCCTCACCGGGGGCGGGCCGTCGCCGGAGGGCACCGACCCGACGGGGCACGCGCTCTTGCTGCGCGAGGAACTGGCCGACATCGGTCGGCGCACCTCGGTGCTGCTGGAGCCCGTGGACTACATGGCCTTCCGCTGCACCGGCCGGGCCGTGGCGACGCCGGCCTCGATGATCCTGTCCTGGCTGACCGACAACCGCATCGGCGCCGAGCTCGGCTACGTGCCGGAACTCGTCCGCAGGGCGCGGCGCGACCCTGCCCTGCTGCCGAAGTTGGTGCCGACCGGGTCGGTGGCCGGGCCGCTGCTGCCTGAGGCGGCACAGTGGTTGGGGGTCCGCTCTGGCGTGCCGGTGATCACGGGCATCCCGGACCTGCATGCCGCGGTGCTCGGGTCGGGGGCGGTGGCTCCGTTCCAGACTCATCTGGCCATCTCCACCACGGCATGGTTGAGCGCCCGCGTCCCCTTCAAGAAGACGAACATCATCGCCCAGATCGCATCCGTTCCGGGCCTGGATCCACTCCACCACGTCGTGGTGAACAACATGGACTCGGCGGGGGCCTGTCTGCAGTGGCTGCGCGAGCAGATCATCGCCCCTGACGACGGACTCGTGGGCGGGGGCAGCGGCATCGGAGCCGAGGGCGCCGCACCCCCGGGGCTCTCCCCGACCTACGAGGCGCTGCTGTCGCTGGCGGCTGCGGCGCCCCCCGGCTGCGAAGGCGTGCTCTTCGCCCCATGGCTCAATGGGGAGCGCTCGCCGGTGGAGGACAAGCGGATCCGGGGGGCTTGGCTCAACGTCAGTTTCCGCACCGATCGCGCCACCATGGTCCGGTCGGTGCTCGAGGGGGTGGCATTCAACGCCCGGTGGTTGCTCGACTCCTACCAGCGGTTCCTGGGGCGGGAGGTCGCCGTCGTACGCCTCCTCGGCGGCGGCGCCCAGTCGGACCTGTGGGCACAGATCATCGCCGGAGTGCTCGATTGCCGCGTCGAGCGAGTCGCCGATCCGCGCAACGCTCAGCTGCGGGGCGTGGCGCGGTGGGCGCAGGTATGCCTTGGGGAAGTGCCCCTGGCGAAGGCCGGCGGCGATGTGGTGGTGGATCGGACATTCCTGCCCGAGGACACGGATCGGGCCGAGTACCAGCGGCTTTACGGGGAGTACCGGCGGCTCTACGGCACGTTGAAAGGGACCTACGCGCGGCTCAACGCGAGGGCCTGATCCAACCGACGAGGCGCCTGAGCTCTTCCGCGGCGCCCGCGATCGGCCCACTGCGGACCGGAATAGACCGCCGCGGCTGCGTGTTGCACCAGTCGCTGGCATGTGTCGGACTTGGGACGTATGGTCAGAGCACAACTACACAGGGGGTGACAGGTTTCGACATTGGCTGTCGAGACGGGAGAAGCGGGCCGAGGATCCACGGCGATCTCGTGAACCATCCGTGGAAACCAATAAGTGCCAAATCTGAGCGCACTGACTTCGCTCTCGCCGCCTGAGCGAGCGTAGAAGTCCGTCGACCTTGCGTTGTCTTCGCGCAAGATGTCGGCGTCGTGAAGAAGACTTGCTGATCGCCCCGGTTACGGGGGCGTGAGGGACTCCGCACAGTAACTGGACCGGATGATCGCGCAGTGCCACACGAAGCGCGGCGGTCGAGAGCCCGATAGCGTGGCTGCGCCCGGAGAAGTCCCGAATCTGCACCAGTGGACGCGGGTTCGATTCCCGCCACCTCCACCACGCCGACGGGGCCCTGTACCGATGGGGCCCCGTCGCTGCGTTCAACGCCTGATGCGGAGGCGGCCGGCCTTCGGGACGTGTGCCAGGTGACCGCGCCGTCGCACTGCTGCCAGGATGGGTCCGTGGATGTGAACGAGACTCTGCTGCCTGGTGTCGGTATCCGATACGAGTTCGTCACCGCCTCACAGCGGCACCTGGGCCTGGTGGCCCATCGCGAGGGCAAGGTCGACCTCGTGGTGTACGACGTCGATGATCCGGATGTCTGCACCGAGGTCGCCACCCTCACACGGGAGGAGGCCGACACGCTCGCCGAACTCCTGGGCGCGCCGCGCATCGCGGAGCGCTTCGCGGACCTCACGCGAGAGGTGCCGGGCCTGGTCGCCGCGCAGATCGAGGTCGAGTCGGGCAGCCATTTCGACGGCCGGACGTTGGGGGAGACGAGGGCTCGCACCACAACCGGCGCGTCGATCGTCGCCCTGGTGCGCCGAGACGAGGTCGTCGCCTCACCGGGGCCGGCGCAGCAGCTGCGCGGCGGCGATGTGCTGGTGGCGATCGGTACCGAGTCGGGTATCGCAGGTGTCCGCAGGATCCTGGGTACCCTCGATCCGTGATCGAGCACGACGATGAAGGGTGACCCTGCCTTCCTGATCGAGCTCGGGGCTCTCCTGCTCCTGCTGGGGGCCGCGGGAGCCGTGGCCTGGCGGATCGGCCTGTCCGCGGTTCCGCTGTTCCTGTTGGCCGGTCTGTTTGTCGGCGACGGCGGGCTCCTCCCGGCCCCGGCAGCCGCCCCGTTCCTTGACGCCGCGGCCAACATCGGCGTCGCCCTGCTGCTGCTCGCGCTCGGGCTGGAGTTCTCCTCGGCCGAGTTCACCGATTCGCTGCGCCGCCACACCCCCAGCGGGCTGGTGGATCTGGTGCTGAATGCGACTCCGGGAGCGATCGCCGGTTTCGCCATGGGTTTGCCCGTTGCAGGGATCGTGGCCATGGCCGGCATCACCTGGATCTCCTCCTCCGGCATCATCGCCCGCACCCTGTCCGATCTGGGCCGCCTCGGGTATCGGGAGACGCCGTCCGTGCTGTCGATCCTGGTGCTGGAGGATGTGGCGATGGCCGGCTACCTGCCCCTGCTGGCGGTCCTGCTGGCCGGTAGCGCGCTCGCGGCCGGGCTCATCGGCACCGTGGTCGGATTGGCCTGCGTGATCGGTGTCATCGTGCTGTCCCGGTGGGCGGGGCCGGCGCTGGAGCGGTTGCTGACGCACGATTCCGATGAACAGGTCATGCTGCGCGTCCTCGGCCTGACCCTGGTGGTGGGCGGGGCGGCCGAGTACGTCGGCGTCTCCTCGGCAGTCGGGGCTTTCCTGGTGGGTCTGGCGATCCCCGGCGAAACCGCCGACAGCGCGCGGCGGGTGCTCGAGCCCCTGCGCAACCTGTTCGCCGCGGCGTTCTTCCTGTCGTTCGGCTACAACACCGACCCCACGGAGATCCCCGCGGTTCTGCCCGGAGTGCTGGCCCTGGCCGCGGTGACTGCCGTGACCAAGGTGGGCACCGGTTGGTTCGCGGCGAACCGGGACGGGGTGGGCGCGCGCGGCCGGTGGCGTGCTGGTACGGCGCTCATCGCCCGGGGGGAGTTCTCCATCGTCATCGCCGGGCTCGCGGTTGCCGCCGGGCTGACAGAGATCGGACCCTTCGCCGCCACCTACGTGCTGATCATGGCGATCGCGGGCCCGCTCATCACCCGCTCGGTGGGGCAGCGGCGGGATCTGGATCGCCTCGGGGTCCGCAGGTAGCAGGCCCCCTAGGCGACGACCCGCAGCGTGCTCGCCCCGGTCTGGTGCACGCGGCGCACCTCGACGCGCTCGGCGATGCGCTCCTTCATCTCCGTCACATGGCTCACCAGCCCGAGGACCCTGCCGTTGCGCTGCAGTCCATCCAGAACACCCATCACGCTGTCGAGGGTGTCGGGGTCCAGGGAGCCGAAGCCCTCGTCGACGAAGAGCGTGTCCAACTCCACGCCGCCGCTCTCAGCGGTGACGATCTCGGCCAGCCCCAGGGCCAGGGAGAGGGACGCGTAGAAGGTTTCGCCGCCCGACAGGCTCTTGGCGCTGCGGACCGACTCGGTGTGCAGATCTCGAACCCGGATTCCCAGCCCTGCTCGCTCGTTGCGACGTTCCACATCTTCGAATGCCTCCAGCAGCAGGCGTCCGTTGGACATCTGCACCAGGTGGTGGTTCGCGGCTTCGATGACGCTGCGGAATCGGTGCACCAGGACGAATGTGGCCAGATCGATGCGCAGCGCGTTGGTGCCCTCCGCGACCCGGGCCAGCAGGATGTCGGTCTCGGTGCGCGCGACCACCGCGTCGCGGTGCTCGGCGGCAGCCTCGATCGCCCGAGCGTGGTCGGCTGCCAGACGAGCGGTCTGGGATGCCTCCGCGCTGCATGTCCGGGCCGCCTCCAGGGCGCGATCGGCTTCGTCCTTCGCGCGCAGCGCAGGTCCCCGGTCGATGACCTCCTGCGTGTCCACGCCCTGGAGTTCCGGTCGCTGCAGGATGCCGGCAACCGTGATGCTCTCCTGCTGGTGGTCGGCGACGAGTTGCTGCGCGGCCTGCCGTTGGGCGTCGGTCAGGCGGGCAGCGATGGCCTGGTCGGCGTCGGCGAAGGCCTCCCGCTCCAGCGCCGCCGCCGAGGCTGCCGCGGCGTCCGTCAGTGCCTGCTCGGCAACGCCGTGCTGCTGATGGGCCAGGAGCAACCGCTCGATCTGGGCATCTCGTCTCCCGAGCGCCTCGGCCCGCTCGCGAACAGACCCGTGGCTGCCGCGGGCATCGACCACGCGCGAGACGACGCCGTCGAGTTCGGTGGCGAGTGCTGCCGCCCGCTCGGTCAGTTCAGCGCGCAGGCCTATCGCGGTGGTCAGTTGCTCGGCCACTTGCTGGGACTCATCGTTCAGGGCGACGAGGTGCTCCTTTGTTCTGTCCGCCTCAATGCGGGCGGACTCGGCCTCGGCCACCCGCGACGCCATGGCGGCCACGGCCTCGGGCGCCTGATCGGCGGTCAGTCCGGCGGCCTGCCGGACCAGTTCCCGGACCCGCTGCTGCTGGTCGCCGAGCTCGGTCTTGCTGCGGTCGAGGTCCGACCGGGCAGCCGCAGTGCGTTGGGCGGCGGCGTCCACGTCGTCGGCAGTGACATGGTCGGCGCCGGGGGCAGCCGGATGGGGATGGTCCAGCGAACCGCAGGCCGGGCAGGATTCGCCGGGCTGCAGGGCCATGCCGAGGATCGCTGCGATGCTGGCGCGATACCGGGCGGTGCAGAGCGCCTCAGCGGCTGCTGCTGCCTCCAACACCGCCAACTGCCGCTCGGCCAGGCCGCGCAGTGCCGCCTCCTGCTGGACCACCGCGGGCAGTTGCTGAGCGGCCTGCGCGCGCTCGGCGAGTGCGGTGGACTCGGCCTTCAACGTCGGCAGGGCATTCGCCGTTCGCGTGAGCGCCTCCAGTGCACGCTCGGCGGCGGCTCGCTCCTGCGGGATCTCGTCGAGCCGCTCTCGGAGTCGCGTGCATTCGGTCCCAGCGGTGGCTGCCCGATCCCGGACATTCGAGAGCTCCCGCTGTTTGCCGGGCATCGTGGTCTCCTCGCCGATCACCGACTGCAGGCCGCCGATGGTGGTCCCGATATCCCGCTGTTCGGCGCGCAGCCGTGCAGTCGGCTGGTCCGCGAGGTCGGCGGGCGCGCCGGCCCGGGCGCGATCGAGCACCGCGGCGGCCTCCTGGTAGGACCGCTGCGCCTTGTCCGTCTGCTCCAGGAGGTCTGCGACCCGCCCTGCCCGGTCGTCGGCCTTCAGGGCGGTCCGGCTGCGGTGCACGTGCGGCTCCTGAGCGGCAAGTGTGTCTCGGCGGCGCAGTGCGTCGGTCAGGGTGTCGCGCAGGCCGATCCGCCGGTCGGTGTCCACCAGCGCTGCATGCGCACGCTCTGCGGCATCGGCGGCCTTCGCCGTCTGCAGGCGCGCGCGCTCGGCCGCAGCCTCCAGCGTGTCCACCTCGCGCGCCACGGCGCAACGCAGAGTTGCCGTCGGCGAGCTCTCCGTCTACATCGGCGAGGACCGCGGCGGCATCCCCGCCGAGGGCGCCGCGAAACTGCTCCAGCGCGCCGGTGACGCCGGTGGTCGCCTGCTGCCGCAACTGCCTTGCCTGCTTGCCGGCATCCTTCAACCGTTGCTGCAGGTCCTGGTAGAGGTGCGTGCGGAAGATCCGCTGCAAGAGGGGCAGCCGATCCTTGCTACCCGCTCGCAGAAAGTTCGCGAACTCGCCTTGCGGAAGCACGATGGTGCGGAGGAACTGCTCCCGGTTCAACCCGACCGCCCGGTACACCTCTGCGGCGACGTCCTGCGGGCGAGCCGCCAGCGCTTCCCCGGCCGCGTCGGACGGTCCGGTCAGTCGCTGCAGCCGTGCGGTGGCCTTCTGCTCGACCGGATCACCCGTGCCGCGGCTGCGGGGCCGCAGGTGCGCCGGTGAGCGCCGCACGCGGAACGTGCCCTGCGCGGTCGAGAAGACCATCTCCACGAACGGCTCGTCGTTCTGGTCGCGGAAGTCGCTGACGAGACGGGAGTTGTCGGCGTCGCTGCCGGCCACCGACCCGTAGAGGGCGAAGACGATCGCGTCGATGATGGTCGACTTGCCGACTCCCGTCGGGCCCTCGAGCAGGAACATGCCGGCTTCGCCGAGCATGTCGAAGTCGATGTGCTGCTCCTGCGCGAACGGTCCCATCGCGCAGAAGGTGAGCGTATGAATCTTCATCAGGCGGACCGCCCCTCGCGCAGCAGCGCTTCGAAGTGTCCGCGAACGGTCTCGGTTTGGCTGTCCGAGGGCTCGTCGCCGAGCGTGGCCGCCAGGAACTGCACCACGACATCCATCGGGTCGGCAGCCTCGGGGATCGCCGCGATGCCGCCGGGGATCCCCGTACTGCGGTGATACGACGTGATGAGGTGCGGGTAGCGTTCCCGGAGCCGGGCATGCATGTTCTCGGGTCGCACCGGATCGGTGACCGTGATCTTGAGCCAGGAGTCGACGTGCTCGGCGTGGCCCTCGTGGTCGAGGAGATCTGCCAGCGTACCGGTCAGCTCCGCCATGGCTCGGGGCTGTGGAACCGGCACCGTGGACACCGACTTCACGCCGTCCGGCCCCAGGTCCACCAGGGTGATGGACTTACGGTGGCGGGCCTCGGAGAAGCTGTAGCGCAGCGGGGAGCCGGAGTAGCGGACGATGCCGGGCCCGGGTGAGGCCGGCTGCTGCGGGCCGTGCAGGTGCCCCAGCGCGGTGTAGTCGATGCCGCGGAAGACGCTGGCGGGGGCCGAGTCCACGTTGCCGACCCGGATGTCGCGCTCGCTGCTGCTGCGCTCAGGGTCATCCCCGGTCGAACCCACGATGAAGGCGTGGGCCATGACGACCGAACGCGCTCGCACCCGGTCCGCGCACCGACCTTCCAGGTCGGCGCACCGACCTTCCAGGTCGGCGCGTACGAGGTCCATCGCCGCCCCCAGCACCGCTTCGTGCGACCGCGCCACCGGCTCGGCCGCCAGTTTGTGACGGGTGAGGTCCGGCTCGAGGTAGGGCAGGCCGTAGATGTGGACGGGGCCGTACTCGTCCTCCAGCACGACGGGGTCGGCGATCCGATCCAGCGATGTCCGAAGATGCACCCGGTCGCCGTACAGCCGCGATCCGAACCCCAGCCGGACGGCAGAGTCGTGGTTGCCGGATGTCACCACCACGGTGCAGTGGCGGGCCAGGGACACCAGCGCGTCCTCGAAGAGGGTGACCGCCTCCACTGCGGGCAGCGCGCGGTCATAGATGTCGCCGCTGATGAGCACCGCATCGACATCCTCGCGCTGCACGAGGTCCGCCAGGTAGGCCAGTGCCGCGCGCTGGTGCTCGAGCATGGACATGCCCTCCAGCGAGACGCCGAGATGCCAGTCGGATGTGTGCAGCAGTCGCATGGGCCCCCCAAGTGCCGGTGCAGGTCGTCTACACGGCGAAGGTACGTGCGACCTCCGACACAGTTCGGCTGCACACGCCGGGAACGCTGGCCGGGGAGCGACTGTGCACCCGTTGCGGGGGTTTGCACCTGGTATGGGGGCTCAGAGCGCCTCTGGGGCGGCAACCGCGCACCCGGCATGGGGGTTTGCACCCGAGAAGGGGGCTCAGCGGCCCGAATGGACCGATCCCGCACCCGGTTCGGGTGCAAACCCCCGAACCGGGTGCAGCCATGCCCCGCATACCGGACGTCCCGCCCCCGGTTCGGGTGCAAACCCCCGAACCGGGTGCAGACGTCAGCCCGCCACAGCGGGCTGAGGCCCCGGTACCTCAACCCTCCGGACTGCAGGGACGAGACTAGGGCCCGCCCGCTCGCTCATCCGCCGATACATGAGCCCACCGCACCCGACGGCGGCGACCCGGTAGCTCCGACTGCAGCAGGGGATTGCGGGCATCCGCGCTGTGCTGGTGCGTCCGGCGCAACCACCGGCTAGCGTCGTGCCATGCGCATCGGGGTCCTCACCGGAGGCGGCGACTGTCCAGGTCTGAACGCAGTGATCCGCTCGGTTGTGCGCCGGGCCGAGGGGCACTACGGCCACACCGTCATCGGCATCCGCAACGGATGGGAGGGGATGTCCCTCGGGCTCACCGTCGACCTCGGAATCGACAGTACCCGGGGGCTGCTGACCAAGGGCGGCACGATCCTCGGGACCGCGCGGTACCACCCGGACGAGCATGGCGACGGTGTGGAACGCGTCATGGAGGTCTTCCGGCGCAGTCGCCTGGACGCGGTCATCTGCATCGGCGGCGACGGCACCCTGGGGGCGGCGGGCGCCCTCAGTGAGCAGGGGCTGCCCATGGTCGGAGTGCCGAAGACGATCGACAACGACGTCGTGGGCACCGATGCCTCGGTCGGCTACAACACTGCAGTCACCATCGCCACCGAGGCCCTCGACCGGGTCCAGACCACGGCGGAGAGCCACAACCGGATCATGGTGGTCGAGGTCATGGGGCGGCACAGCGGTTGGATCGCCCTGTCCGCAGGGATCGCTGGCGGCGCCGAGGCGATCCTGATTCCCGAGGATCCGTTTGATGTGGCCGACGTGGCCGGGGCCATCCGTCATCGGCACCGCGGCAACGTGAAGTCCTCCATCGTCGTGGTGGCCGAGGGCGCCGTGCCGAAGGCGGGAACGAGCGACTGGGCCCCTCCCAAGGGCGCCTTCGGCTCGATCGTGGCCGGAGCGGTCGGCGAGATGGTGCGCGGGGAGCTGCAGGAGCAGACCGAGTACGACACCCGTCTGACGGTCCTCGGGCACGTGCAGCGCGGCGGCACGCCGACGGCCGCCGATCGGATCCTGGGCAGCCGGTTCGGTGTAGCGGCGGTGGACGCTGTGCACCAGGGCCACTCTGGCGTGATGGTGGGGCTGCAGCAGGACGCGATCGTCGAAGTGCCGATCGCCGAGGTGGCGGGCAAGCGCAAGGATCCGCCCCCCGAACTCATCGAGGTCGCCCGCACCTTGACCGCCATCTGACCCGTCTGATGCGTCCCCGCGGCGGGAACGCACCACCAAGGGTTTCGGGCGGCGGTGCCATCGCAGCGGCCCGAGAGCGGCGGCGAGGTGGGAAGGGGATACCGTGCCGGGGCCCGGGGCCGGTCCCGCCTACTCCTCGAACGGTGCGAGATCCCCGCCGCCGCGTCGGGTGATCACCGGGTGCCCCTCGGTGAAGTCGACGACCGTGGTCGGCTCCCGACCGCACTCGCCGGAGTCGATCACCGCGTCGATCTGGGTGTCGAGTTCCTCCTTGACCAGCCACCCCTCGGTCATGGGCTCGGTTTCGCCGGGCAGGCGCAGCGTGCTGGACAGCAGCGGCTCGCCTAGCTCGCGAAGGAGGGCGGCAACGACGGCGTTGCGCGGGATCCTCACGCCCACCGTCCGCTTCTTCGGATGCGCCATGCGGCGCGGGACCTCAGCCGTCGCCGGGAGGATGAAGGTGTAGGCGCCGGGGGTGGCTGCCTTGACGGCGCGGAACACTGCGTTGTCCATCCGCACGAATGTGCCGACCTGGGCCATGTCGGCACATACCAGTGTGAACTCGTGCCGCTCCCCGAGGCCGCGCAGCGCCCTGATGCGCTCCCGTCCGCTGGCGCTGTCCAGCCGGCAGCCGAGGGCGTAGCCGGAGTCGGTGGGGTAGGCGATGACGGCATCGTCGCGCAGCATGGCCGCGACCGTGGCGATGCTGCGCGGTTGCGGATCGACGGGGTGGACGTCGAAGTATCTGGCCATCAGCGCCAGCGTAGGCGACCTCGGCTCAGTCCGCCGCGAGCTGCAACCACTCATCCTCCAGGTCCGCCAGCGCCTGCTCGGCTGCGCTGAGGCGGCGGCCCAGGTCGGCCAGCGCCGCCGCATCTGTCGCGGCCAGCGACATCTGCCCGTGCAGCGCGTCGATCGCCTGCTGGGCGCGGTCCATGGCCCGTTCGATGCGCGCCAGGTCTTTGCGCCGGGCTCGGTCGAGCGCTGCCGTGGAGTCGGTCGAGCCGGCCGTGCCCGGCTGCGGGGAAGTGGCCCGGGCGGTTGCGGCTGCACCCGCATCCTGCAGGTAGGTGTCGATCCCGCCCGGACGGTGCTGCAGCGTGCCGTCGCCCGGCATAGCCCAGAAGTCGTCGCAGACGCGCTCCAGGAAGTAGCGGTCGTGCGACACCACGAGCAAGGTGCCCGGCCAGCGGTCCAGCAGGTTCTCCAGCACGGTCAGCGTCTCGACATCCAGATCGTTGGTCGGCTCATCGAGCAGCAGCACGTTCGGGCCGCCCAGCAGCAGCCGGAGCATATGCAGGCGCCGCAACTCGCCCCCGGACAGATCCCCGAGCCGCCGCCAGGCCGCGTCCCCGGTGAACCCGAACTCCTCCAGCAGTTGGGAGGCGGTGAGCTCCTCCCCGGTCGTGACGACCACGCGCGCAGCGGATCGCTCCAGCCACGGCAGGACCCGATCCTGCGGATCCGGCAGATCGATGCGCTGGTCGAGCAGCCCCGTCACGACGGTCGCGCCGCGCCGGACCGACCCGGTGTGCACGACGGCGTCGCTTCCCAGCAGCAGGCGCAGCAGCGTGGTCTTGCCGGCCCCGTTGCGCCCGAGCAGGCCCACGCGGTCGCCGGGGCCGAGCCCCCAGGTGAGGTGGGACAGCACCGGGTCACTGCCAGCAGCCGGCCGAACGGTGACATCGTCGAGTTCCACGACCGTCTTGCCGAGCCGGGCGGAGGCGACACGCCGCAATGCGAGCCGGTCGCGCGGATCCGGTTCGTCGCCGATCAGCGCTGCGGCGGCATCGAGCCGGAACTTCGGTTTGCTGGTCCGGGCTGGAGCGCCGCGCTGCAGCCAGGCCAGCTCCTTGCGCAGCAGATTCGCCCGCCGTGCCGCCGTTGCCGCCGAGGCGCGCTCTCGCTCCGCCTTCGCCAGCACGTACGCGGCGTACCCGCCTTCGTAGGCTTCGACGCTCTGTCGCCCGACCTCCCAGGTGCGCACCGTCACGGCATCGAGGAACCATCGGTCGTGGGTGGCCACCGCCAATGCGCTGCTGCCCCGACGATCGACGAGGTGTCGAGCCAGCCATGCGACCCCTGCCAGGTCCAGATGGTTCGTGGGTTCATCGAGCAGCAGCACGTCCGGGTCTCCAACCAATGCCGCGGCCAGCGCGACCCGCCGAGCCTGCCCACCGCTGAGGGCTGTGGTCGAAGTGGCCAGGCCTTGTGGCAGATCCGGCGCCTCGGTACCGCCGAGGAGGCCCGCCAGGATGTCGCGGACGCGAGCGTCGCTGGCCCATTCGTGCCGGGCAGCGCTGCCTACGACGACCTGGCCGACCGGACCGGCAGGCAGTTCGTCGGACTGGGAGACCAGGGCGGTGGTCGCCCCCGACCGGCGGGCCACGCGGCCGGAGTCGGGGTCGTCGCTGCCGGCGAGCAGCCTCAGCAGGGTGGATTTGCCCCCGCCGTTGCGCCCCACGACGCCGACTCGGTCCCCTTCGTGCAGGCCGAGCGATACCTCGGTCAGGATTCGATGGGGGCCTTTGGTGACGGTGACGGCGTCGGCGGTGAGCAGTGGCGGCACACGGGCATTGTGACCGCTGAAGCGGTGGAAACCGAACGACGGATGTCGAGGCGATGGGCCGCGAGTGGCGGCATGATGGAGCGGGGCACTGGGGCGAAGGAGTGGATCATCAGCGCCAACACCGCACCTGCCAAGCGTGAATCGCGAGCCATGCAGTGGATCGTCGGCATCCTGCTCACGCTGCTGGTCATCGTGCTCATCGCGATCATGGCCGCGGTCGGGTTCCTTGCCTTCTACAACATTCCCTCGAACGCTCCGGGCATGGCGGCGAAGGCTGTGTGCTCAGCGGCGTTTGTCGCAGGCCGCGACGAACCGGCGGAGGCGCTCCTTGAGGAGGACCTGGCCGGGGCCAGCCAGGCGTTTACCGCTGTGTCGGTCTCGATCGACAGGGAGCAGCGATCGGCGACTGCCTCCGTCCGGGGGCTGTTCGAGCGGACCGCGGCGCTGCTGCCGGATCGCGGCTGTGTGCTGGATGCGGACCCGAACCCCGTAGCACTTCCTTATGAGCCGACGTCGCAGGGCGGTGCCGAGTGGCCCGCGGGGGACGGCGTCGCGGTGGGCGGCACGGATGAACTCGACGCGGTGGTGGCGGCTGCGATGATCGGTGCCGGCGACGCGGAGGCGGCGAACACCCGCGGCGTCGCCGTCGTGCAGGACGGCCGCCTGTTGGCGTTGGCGGAGGCGCCGGAGTTCGCTGGCGGGGTCGCCTTGCACGGCTGGTCCATGACCAAGACCGTCGCCGCGATGCTCGCCCACCAGCGGTTCGCCGAAGTGGGGCTAGCGATCGACACCCCGGTCGTGGATGCGTTCCCTGCCGGCCGGGAGCCGGATTGGGTGGCGGAGTGGCGCGAGGACGACCGAGCGCAGATCACCATCTCGGACCTGCTCTACATGGTATCCGGCCTGGAGATCGATGAGGGCTACAACCCGTGGGACCCGGTGGTGCAGATGCTGAACGGAGAGCCCAGCATGGCCGGCTGGGCCGCGGACTATCCGTTGGCCCATACGCCGGGCACCACGTGGGAGTACCTCAGCGCCGTGTCGAACATCCTCGCCGCCGTCGTGCAGGCCCAGTTCGACACCGACGAGGCCTACTGGCAGTACCCGCAGACGGCGCTGTTCGAGCCGATCGGCGTCACATCCGCCACGCTGGAGACCGACACGGTGGGCACCTGGGTCGGGTCCTCCTACCTCTGGGCCAGCGTCACCGATTGGGCCCGCCTCGGGGAGTTGATGCTGCAGGACGGGTCCTGGCAGGGCGAGCAGGTGCTGCCGCCGGGCTGGCTGGAGCTGGCCGGTACC
Source organism: uncultured Actinomycetota bacterium (assembly GCA_963706835.1). Classification (GTDB taxonomy): domain Bacteria; phylum Actinomycetota; class Actinomycetes; order S36-B12; genus CAVXYG01. Next base: position 128,683 of record CAVPOB010000040.1, on the reverse strand, counting down.
CGGGCGCTGCCGGAAGGCGAGGGCGCCGGCTACGGGGCGCAGACCTGGATCCCGGCCGATCCGGTGGGCGGGGAGTGCCGCAACACCCCCGGCATCCCGGTGGACACCGTCTCGATGGAGGGCCATTGGGGGCAGTTGGTGGCCATGATCCCGTCTCGGGACGCCGTCATCGTCCGGCTGGGCTGGACCTTCGACAGCGATCAGTTCGACTCCTGCCAACTGATGGCGGACGTGGTCGCGGCGCTGCCGCGCTGAGCCCGGGGCGCCGGACGGTCCCGATACCATCGCTGCAATGCACATCTACTTGGTCCGGCACGGTCAGAGCCACGTCAACCTGACGGATCTGACCGCGAGTCATCGTGACGAGCCGCTGACGGACATCGGGCGCGCCCAGGCTGCGGCAGTCGCGGACTACATCGCCGACTCCCTGCACGTGGATCGCCTGATCGCCAGTTCGGTGCAACGGGCCGCGCAAACGGCCGCGGTGATTGCGGAGAGCATCGGCGTGGCGGTTGAGCGGGACGATCGCATCCGCGAGATCGGGACGGTGCACCCCGACGGCTCGCCGATCGACGAAGCGCACCTGCAGCCGTATCTGCCGGAGATGTGGGGGACGCTGCGCCCCTACGAGCCGGTGACGGTGGACGGCGAGTCCTGGATGCAGCTGCGGGCCCGGGTGGGCTCTTTCATCGAGTCGCTGCTGCCCATGCCGCCGCGCGGGGTGAGCCGCACGATGCAGCATCTTGCGGAGGCAGCAGACCACGCCGAGCACGTGGTCGTCGTGGTCTGCCACGCGGGCGTGATCGAAGCATTCCTGGAGTACGTCTTCGAGAAGGGTCCGTGGAGCGTGGTCGCGGTGGAAACGAGCAACACCGGGATGACGCACCTGGAGTTCCTGCCTTCGCCGAACCGGCCCGACTGGAAGATGCATTTCCACAACCGGATCGTGCATCTGGCTCCCGATCTGGTCACCTGAGGCTGCGGGGACCGACAACACGAAACGGCGCGATCGGCGGGGACTGTGCCCTGCGATCACGCCGTTTCGAACCGTCGGCCGCCGCGCTGTGCGCGGCTGGTTCGGCCGGAACTCACTTCTTGGCCGGCTTCTGCGAGAACGACTTCTTCGCCTTGACGGCGGACTCGAACTGCGCCTTGGCGGTGGACTGGTTGGTGACATCGTTGCCGCTGTTGCCGAGGATCTTCGCCGAGTACATGTGGTGCTCCTTCGCTTCGGTTGGGCGCTGGCTGCGCATCTCTAGTAGACCGAAAGTTGTGCATATACACAAGTTGTTCCCGTGTGATCCCGGCCACAGCGCAAGCCGTCGCCGCGCCGGTGCCGTTGACGGGCGGCCGTGTCGCCGAAGCGCGTAGGCTCCGGCTAGCGGGAGGGAGGGCCATGGCAGCCGGTAGCAACACGGAAGCGATGCAGCGGATCATCGCTCTGCTGCAGGTGCTGGCCGAGCATCCGGTGCAGGGGATCGCGGTGAACGCGCTGATCGAGCGGGTCGGCGCGTACAAAGGCACGCCCAACAGTCAGCGCGACATGCTGGGCCGGGATCTGAGGAACCTGCGTGACGTCGGCTGCGTCATCGACAACATCGCAGCGGAGGGTGCAGACGCTCGGTACGTGCTGCGGCCCGGGGACGACCGCATCCGCGTCGCCTTCGAGCCGGCAGAGCTGTTCCAGTTGCAGCGGGCCGCCGTCCTGGTCGGCGGCGGTCGGTTCGAACGCCTCGTGGCTGATCCCGCCAGCGCGGGTCCGGCGAGCGGGCCCGTGATCGAGGATCTCGCGGTGCCCGCCGTGCTCGGCGAAGTGCAGCGCGCCGTCAGCACGAAGGCGGTTGTGAAGTTCGATTACGCCGGACGGGCGCGGACGGTGCACCCCTACGGGTTGCGAGTGGCCCGCCGCGGATGGGTCCTGGAGGGCTGGGAGCAGGAGAGCGGCATCGCGAAGGGGTACAGCTTGCAGCGGATGGCGACGGTCCAGATCGGTCACCCCAAGACGGCGACCCCGCCGGTGCGCGCGACTCGTCCGACCCTGGATCCGCTGCGCTTCGAGATCGATGAGCCGGCCTCAGGAGTGCTACAGGTCCCGATCCGATTCCGCCAGCAGGTGGATGCGGAACTGCACCATCCGCTGACCGCCAAGCCCGGCCCCGTCGTGGCGGGGGAGGCCACGGAGATCCTGGAGTACCGCGTCACCAACCATCTGAACTTCGCCGTCCGGCTGCTGCGGCTCGACGAACGGGTGACGCTGCTGGGCGATGATCGCATCCGCGCGACCGTGGCAGACATGCTCCATGCGCTCATGGAGGTCGACTGATGGCATCGGTGCCCGGCTTCGTCCGTCGCTACACCAGAATCCTGGACGCCCTGGAGATCCTGCGGTACTACCCCGACGGGCTCCCGCTGGGGCAGTTGGCCGCCGAGTTGGGCGCCGACGCGGGGGACCTGCGCACCGAGATCCTCGCCTACTACACCGCTGAGCCTGCCGCTTCTGAGCATTACCAGTTGCCGGGGATCGCCTGGCTGTCGCCGAGCGGCCAGGAGGATGACCCGAGCACCGCGGAGATGATCGCCCTGACCGATCCGGACGCGCTGGCCGATCTGGGGGTCGTTCGGCTGACCGTGGAGGACATGGCAAGGATCTGGCGGGCGGGGCGGCTGCTGCTGGACTACGAGCCGGACAACGAGGTGCTGGACTCAGCGCTGGAGGTGCTCGCGAACAAGTGGCTGGAGGGTCCGCCGGCAGACCCGGAGCCCGGCGCCGAGCAGGTCGCCCGAATCCGCGAAGCCATCGAGCACCGGCAGCGGCTGCGCTTCCGCTACGCCCGGCAATGGCGGCCGGGGGTCTCCGACCGCGAGGTCGATCCGTACCGCTTGCTGCGGACCTCGCGCGGCTGGGAGTTGGACGCCGGTCCACTGGATGCAGCGGGGGCGCCCCGCACCTTTCTGCTGGCGAACATCGTTTCCGATGTCGAAGTGCTGCCGGAGTCGTTCACGGTCCCCGACGGTATCGAGCAGATCATCGCCGAGAACCGGGCCCGCATCCGGGTGGAGGTCTCCCTACCGCAGCGGGTCGCATGGGCCGTGGGGTCGCAGGCCGATGCCGCCGCGCCGCTGAATGCCGATGCCGACACCGTTACCGAGGTCGTGCAACTGTCCCCACCGTACGCGGCTCGGCTGGCGCTGATCCTGGCCCCAGCCATGGGGGCGGGGATGCTCATGTCGCACCGCGAACTGGCTCCGCAGATCAACCAGCACGCTGCACGATTACTGGCCCACCACGGATTCGCAATACCATGAGGCGATGTCCACCACAGAGTTGATGTGGCCCGAACTGCCCGTGGCCCAGCAGATCCCCTGGCCCGATCCGTCGGAAGTGGCGGCAGCCGCGGAGCGCCTGCGGGCACTGCCGCCGCTGGTGTTCGCCGGGGAGTGCGACGACCTGCGCGAGCGGCTCGCGGCTGCCGAACGCGGTGAGGCCTTCGTGCTGATGGCCGGTGACTGCGCCGAGACGTTCGCGGCCAATACCGCCGACTCCATCCGGGCTCGGCTGAAGACGGTGCTGCAGATGGCCGTCGTGCTGACCTACGGCGCCCAGATGCCGGTGGTGAAGATCGGTCGCGTCGCCGGCCAGTACTTCAAGCCGCGATCCTCGCCGGTGGAGACCCGAGACGGGGTCCAACTGCCGTCCTACTACGGCGACGCGGTGAACGATCTCGCCTTCACCCCGCAGTCCCGGCGCCCGGACGCGCAGCGACTCGTGGAGGTGTACCACGCCTCTTCTGCGGCGCTGAACCTGGTCCGAGCCTTCACCCAGGGCGGCTACGCCGACCTGCGCCATGTCCACACCTGGAATCAGGACTTCGTGCGGGCGACCAGCGCTGGGCGGCGCTACGAGCGGATGGCCGGCGACATCGATCGGGCCCTCGGCTTCATGAAGGCGTGCGGTGCCGATCCGGAGGAGTTCCACCGTGTGGAGTTCTTCGCCGGACACGAGGCCCTTTCGCTGGACTACGAGCGGGCGCTGACGCGGATCGACTCCCGATCCGGCCTCCCGTACGACGTCTCGGCCCACTTCTTGTGGATCGGAGAGCGCACCCGGCAGGTCGACGGGGCCCACGTCGATTTCGCCGCCCGCATCCAGAACCCGATCGGGGTGAAGATCGGCCCGACGGCCGATCCGGCCGACGTGGTGGAGTTGGTCGAGAAGCTCGATCCGGATTGGGTGCCGGGCCGGCTGACCCTGATCACGAGGATGGGTGCGGGACAGGTGCGGGAGCGGCTGCCGGACATCGTTGCCAGGGTCGCCGATACCGGGCACCCGGTGGTCTGGGTCTGCGACCCGATGCACGGCAATACGCGTACCGCGGCGTCCGGCCACAAGACCCGATCCTTCACCGATGTCGTCGATGAGGTGGCGGGGTTCTTCGAGGTGCACCGCTCGCTGGGCACCCACCCGGGCGGCCTGCACGTGGAACTCACCGGCGACGACGTCACCGAGTGCGTCGGCGGCACCGAAGGGGTGGCCGAGGACGGCCTGCATGTGCGCTACGAGACGGCGTGCGACCCACGGTTGAACCGCGCCCAGTCGCTGGAGCTGGCGTTCCAGGTGGCCGAGTCCCTACGGTGACGCGCACCACCGCGGTTCTGCCGACCAGGTTCGCTCCGCTGCTCGTCGTCGTCGATGACGAAGCGGTGGGGGATCGTCCCTGGAGCCTGCGCGGGGCAGTGGTCGCCAGCAGTTTCCAACCCACGGGCGCTGTCGCTGACGGCATCCTCGGCCAGGATGCGCTCCTGAACCTGGTCGCTGCAGCAGTGGCGGCATGGGACGGCGGAGGTGACGTGGCAGCGCTCAGCTCGGTTCCGGTGGCGCTGCCCGCGGCCGGATTCCGGCTGCGCGCATGGGAGGCGCTGCGCGATGTGCCGCCCGGGGCGACGATCTCCTATGCCGGATTGGCAGCCTTGGCCGGCAACGAGGGTGCGGCTCGGGCCGCTGGAACGGCCTGCGCGACGAATCCGGTTGCGCCCTTCGTGCCCTGCCACCGGGTGGTGCCCTCCGGAGGTGGCCTGGGTGCCTACGGCTACGGGCCCGACATGAAGCACGCCATGCTCCAACACGAAGGTGCACCCCTACCGTGATCGATCTGCGCAGTGACACCGTCACGAAGCCGACCCCGGCCATGCGGCAGGCCATGGCGCAGGCCGACGTGGGCGACGATGTCTACGGGGAGGACCCCACCTGCAACGCCCTCGAAGCCTCCGTGGCGCGGGCCCTGGGGCACGAGGCCGGACTGTTCTGTCCCAGCGGCATCGCCGCCAACCAGATCGGGCTGCGGCAGTTGGCTGGGCCGGGTCAGGAGATCCTGGCGGAGTCCTCGGCCCACATCCTCCGCGCCGAGGTAGGCGCGCTGGCCGGTGTCTCGGGCGTCACGACCCGGACCTGGCGGGGGGAGCGGGGATTGGTGGACCTGGATCAGATCGCCGACCTCATCGCGCCCCGCAGCAGCCCGTACCTCGTCGCAACCGCCGCCATCGCAGTGGAGAACACGCACAACTTCGGCGGCGGAACCGTCCAACCCTTGCGCAGCCTCCAGGCGCTGCGGGCACTGGCCGACGAACAGGGGCTGCTGCTGCACCTCGACGGGGCCCGGCTGTGGAACGCGCATGTTGCCACGGGGATTCCCCTGGACGCCTATGGCCGACTGTTCGACACGGTGAGCGTCTGCTTCTCCAAAGGGCTCGGCGCCCCGGTCGGCTCGGTGCTGGTCTCCACTGCCGAGCGGATTCAACGGGCCCGGGTCGCTCGTCGCATGACCGGGGGAGCGATGCGTCAGGTCGGCATCCTGGCCGCAGCGGCCGAGTATGCCTGGCGGCACCATCTGGCCGACCTGGCCCACGACCACGACGCGGGCCCACCGCCTGGCGCAACGCCTCGGCCGGGTCGCTCCCCGTGTCGTAGACCCGACCCAGGTCGAGACCAACATCGTCGTACTGGACCTGCGCGGATCCCAGTGGCAGGCCCCGGCGCTGGCGGCTGCGGCCCAACAGCGCGGCGTCCTGGTCTCCTCGCTGACGCCGCGCATCGGGCGGCTGGTCACGCATCGCGACGTGGATGATGCTGCGGTGGAGCAGGCCGCAGACGTCCTGGCGGACCTGCTCAGTCGCTAGTCCGGCTCATCGCAACTGGGAGTGTGGTGGGCTCCCGCGTCCGTGGGTGGAGGGAGCGGGCCGGCGGGGCCCGGTCGCTTCTCGGCGCCCTGCGGATCGAGCAACGTGAGCGGCCTCAACCCGCTGCACCGGAGGACCTCTGCACCCGGTTCGGGGGTTTGCACCCGCCGCGGGGGCGGAACAGGCGGTTTCCGGGTCAGGTCTGCACCCGGTTCGGGGGTCTGCACCCGGCGCGGGGGGCGGAACCGGCCGAATCGGGGCCGACAGCCCCCGTCGCGGGTGCAAACCCCCGAACCGGGTGCACAGTTGCCACCCCGGAGGCCCCCTCAGCCCCCGTCCCGGGTGCAAACCCCCGCGACGGGTGCACAGCCGTGCTGCGGGAGTCCCGCACGGGGCGCCGACACCCGCACCCAAGCGCAGATCCGTCCCCGCCCAGCGCAGCCGCGAAGCCCCGCATCTCCGCGGAACGGCGCCCAGCCCGAGCCACGGCCCGAGCAGTGCATCCAAGATCGCGATGAGTCGCTAATCCCCGCCCAATTCCGAAGCGCCGCTAATCCCCGCCGGATCCCTGTGGGACTCGCAGCTGCTGGCGCTGGCGGCGGGGCGCCAGTTCGACCAACAGCATCGCGGCGATGATGCAGGTGCCCCCGATCACCGTTCGGGCGGTGACCTCGTCGCCGGCCAGCAGCACGCCGAAGATGCCCGCGAAGACCGGTTCCCCGGTCAGGATCACGGCGCCGCGCACCGATCCCACGACTGGGATGGCCCAGGTCTGGATCAGGTAGGCGAGCATGGTGGCGACCACCGCCATGAAGGCCACGATCGCCCCACAGCTCGCCCGACGGCGGGCGTGCTCCAGATGCGACCGTCGAACAGGCCGACGGCGCCGCTGATGACCGCGGCACCGGCCAGTTGGAGCACGGTCAGTCCGTACGCGGTCGCCGACCGGGACCATTCCCCGAGCAGCACCAGATGCAGCGCGAAGCCGAAGGCGCACAGCAGGGTGAGCAGTTCGCCGTAGCCGAGCGCGAAGCCGCGCAGGCCGAGAGCCGCCAGCCCGAAGGTCGCCAGAGCCACGGCGATCCAGGCGCTGCCGGGCACCCGCCGCCGGAACAGTGCGGCAGTGATGAGCGGGACGAAGACCAGGAACATGCCGGTGATGAATCCCGAGACGCTCGCGGATGTGTACTGCAGGCCCACGGTCTGCAGCAGGTAGGCCGCGGCCAGGATCAGCGACAGTGCCAGGCCGCGGCGGACGTCGGTGCGGCTCAGCCGTCGCAGGGCTGGCGGGTTCACCAGCGCCAGGAGCACGGCCGCCAGGGCGAATCGCCAGAACAGGAAGTCGGCGACCGGCATCACCTCGACGGCGTTTTGCACCACGACGAAGGTGGCGCCCCACGCCACGGTGACCCCGAGCAGCGCCAGACTGGCCCAGGCCTGGGTGTGGTTGCGCACGATCAGAAGATCGAAATGGTGACCGTGCTGCCCTTGGGGCGGAGCTCACCGGGTGGCGGGTCCTGGGAGTAGACCCGGTTCAGCGGGGTGACGATCCCCTCCTGCAGCCGCACCTGGAAGCCCGCCGCGCGCAGTTTGGCGACGGCGTCGTCACGCTTCATGTCCACCACGCGCGGCACCTCTACTGGCGGCGGCCCCTTGGAGATCGTCAGGGCCACCGTGGAGCCCTTGGCCACCTCGGTGCCCGCCTTCGGAGCGACCGCGGCGACCTGCCCGGCCGGATACTGCTCGTTGAAGGCCTCATCGATATCGGCCGCGAGGCCGAGGGCCTCCAGCGCCGCGACGGCTTCGGCCCTCGGTTGGCCGAGGACATCCGGCACCGGGCGCGGCGGGGGACCTTCGGACACGATGAGCGTGACCTCGGTCTGCGGCTTCAGGCTGGTGCCGGTCGGCGGGTCGGTCCCGGCCACCAACCCCTTCTCGATTTCCTCGTCGAAGGCGGTCTGCTGCCCGGCCACTGCCAGCTTGGTTCCCTGCAGTGTGGCACTGGCCTCGGCTACGGTCTGGCCGCGCAGGTCGGGGACGCCGTAGCGCTCGGGTCCCAGGGAGACGACCGCGGAGACGGGGAAGCGGATGAAGGTGCCGGAGTGCGCGGCCGGGTCGTGGCTGATGACGGTATCCCGGGGAGCCGTCTCGCTGTACTGCTCATCTGCGACCTCCAGCCGCAGCCCCGCTTCGTCCAGGACCGCCGTGGCATCGGACTGGGCGAGGCCGACCAGGTCCGGCACCGTCGCCCGTTGCAGCGGTCCGGCCAGAAAGGCCCATGACGGCGCCCCCGATGAGGGCGTGGCAGCAGCAGCAGACAGCAGCACGATGCGGCCGCGCCGGCGCTTGCGCGGACTGCCATCTGGATCCTTCCCATCGGGGGCCTCGGCATCGCCGGATTGCCAGCGGAGGCGGTGCGAGCCCGGCTTCGCGCGGGAGCGTCTCGGTGGAGTCCGGCGGTGCGGCGAGTCGTCGGCCTCGTCCGGGTCCGCCGAGCGGGATCGCATCGTCGTCCGCACCGCGGGATCGCCGGCCAGCACGAGCGTGGCCCCGGTGTCGCCGGACCGGTTCGGGCAGCGGCTGCAGCCGGCGGCATGAGCGCCCGCACGCGGCCGCAGTTCGGCGAGGAACTCCGCCGCGCTGCCGAAACGGGCCGTCAGATCCTTGGCCGTGGCGCCGAGCACCAGGTCGTCGACCTCGGTCGGGCAGGTCCCGGCAACCTGATCCGATGGCCGCGGGACGTCGCTGTTCACGTGCTGGTACGCCACCGACAGCGCGTTGTCCCCAGCGTAGGGCGGCGTGCCCGTGAGCAGTTCGAACAGCAGGATTCCCGCGCTGTAGACGTCCGATGGGGCCCCGGTGCCGGTCCCGGCGATATGTTCCGGCGAGACGTAGGCGGCCGTTCCGATCACCAGTCCGGTCTTGGTCCGGTGCTCGCCGTCGTCCAGGGCCCGGGCCAGGCCGAAGTCGGCCACCTTCACCGACCCGCGCGGACCGAGCAGGACGTTCTCGGGCTTGATGTCGCGGTGGACGATGCCGGCATCGTGGGCGCTCACCAGGGCGTCCAGGATGGGTTCCAGCACTGCCAGGGCCTGCGACGGGGTCAGCCGGTGCTGGGCCAGCAGATGCCGCAGGGTGTGGCCGGGCACGTACTCCAGGACGAGATAGGCCACACCGTCCTCGTGATCGAAGTCGAAGACGGCCACGACGTTGGGGTGCGACAGCGCGGCCGTGGCCAGTGCCTCGCGCCGGAAGCGCTCCATGAAGTCGGTGTCCGCGGCGAGGTCCGGGCGCAGCACCTTCAGGGCGACCGTGCGCTGCAGCCGGGTGTCGGTGGCGAAGTAGACCGTGGCCATGCCGCCGCGCGCGATCGGCTCGTCCCACCAGGTAGCGCCCGCCGAGCATCCGCCCGGCGAGATCGCCCAGCACGGTCGTGTTCATCTTGGCAGTGTACGGCGCAGTGCCCGCCAGGCAGCGGAGCCGAGCCATGGCGCAGCGTGCCGCGTGCCCGCGCCACGACAACCTGGCAGACTGGTCCGGTGAGCGCATCGGCGCGAGCAGATCCGCATGGACCCAGAGGAGTTGGCAGGCATTCCTCGCCGAGTGCCGCACCGTGACCCTGTGCACCATCGGACCGGACGGGGTTCCCGACCCGGTGCCGATGTGGTTCGTGCAGCAATCGGACGGACTGTACATGCGCACCTACGCGAGATCGCAGAAGGTGGTCAACCTGCGGCGCGACCCGCGCGTGTGCGGTGCTCGCCGAGCGCGGCGAGCGCTACGCGGAGCTGCGCGGCGTGCAGTCTCACGGGAACCGTGGAGGTCAGCAGCGAGATCGACGGTGATCTGCGACGTCTTCGCCGATCTGCTCATCAAGTACGAGGGCATGGACCCGCGACCACCGCGCGGCCGCGGCGGCCGGCTATCGGGACAAGGCGGCCCACATGGTCGCCCTGCGACTGGTCCCGGAGCCGACCGTCAGCTGGGACCATCGCAAGCTCGCGCGGCCCCGGGCTGAGGCCGACCGCATGGAGCAGTGGACGTACGCCGGTGTCCTGGCCTTCATCGTGATCGGCAGCGGCTGGCTGGAGATCGTGCTGCGCACCCGCGTGCTGCGTGCGCTGGCGGCGCTGGCTGCTGGCGCTCGTGCCCGGGGTTGTGCTGTTCGTCGCCTGGGACCTGTACGCCATCGCGGCCGGCCACTGGAGCTTCGCGGAGGACCTGGTCGCTCGGCATCGTCCTGCCCGGGCGGTATGCCGCTGGAGGAGGCGCTGTTCTTCCTCGATCGTGCCGACTGCCGGCACTGCTCACCTTCGAGGCGGTCCGCTCGGTCGAGGGTTGGCCGGCGGGCGATGAGCGCGGACATGACCTACACCCAGCTCGCCGTCGCGGCCGTGATCGGCGCGGTGCTGATCGACCTGTTCGTGCTGCGCACCCGGCTGGTGCGGCGGCGGGTGTTCTGGGTGTCGTACGCGATCATGTTCAGCTTCCAGCTGCTGACCAACGGCGTGCTCACCGGGCTGCAAGGTGGTGCGCTACGACGGTGACGCCATCGTGGGCGAGGACACGCCCGGCCGTGGGTACGCCCGCCGTTCCTCGGCGAGGGCCGCATCGCCTACGCCCCCGTGGAGGACCTGTTGTTCGGGTTCGCGCTGATCCTGCTGACGCTGGCCACCTGGGTCTGGCTGGGCCGGCGCGGCGTGCAGCGCGAACCCATGGCGGCCCGCCGCGCTGGCGTCGGTCTGCTGCGTCCGAGCACAGCGGCCGACCGCAGCGCTAGTCGCCGTCACGCGGGACGTGCCCGGGCCCCCACACCCGGCGGGCCGTCGCAGCCCGAACTGCGCCGGCCCCCGCCACCGCGAGTCGGCGGCGCATCGGGACCGTCGCCCGGTGGGTGAACACGTCGTAGTCGATGTCCTCCACCGCATCCACGATCCCGCAGTACGAGCACCCGGGCGGTGTCGATGCAGTCGCGAGCGGCGGGGTGCAGCATCGCGATGCCGGGTCGGCTGTAGCGCTCCAGACGGCGCACCCGTGCGATCTGGTACTGCAGCGCGGCGCGGATCTGCCGGCGTGAGCCGGCGCTGCCGCAAGATCGCGCCGGCGAGACGCCGAACTCGCTCGAGTTCCGCCAGCGGCAGGTAGATCCGGCCGCGGTCGAGGTCCTCGTCGACATCGCGGATGAAGTTGGCCAGTTGGAAGGCCACGCCGAGGGCCTCGGCCCGTGCGAGCGGCTCCGGGTGGGCCGGCTCCAGGATCGGCAGCATCTGCAGGCCGATGACGGCCGCCGAGCCGTAGACGTACTCGTACAGGTCGTCGTAGGTGTCGTAGTGGTCGACGGTCAGGTCCATGGCCATCGAGTGCAGGAAGGCCTCGAAGTGCTCCGACGGGATCTCCCAGCGCAGCGCCGTGTCCACGACCGCCGCGCCGCATCGGGATCACTCGGAGCGAGCCGCGGCGCAGGTCGCTGAACAGTTCGCCGCCCCAGCGGCCGCAGCTCGTCTGACTTCTCGGCCGGGCGTCGAGCGTGGAGGCGAGGTTGTCCACGATCTCGTCGGCGTAGCGGGCGAAGCCGTACAGCGCATGCACGAAGGGCCGCTTCGGCGCGGGCAGCAGCAGGGTCGCCAGGTAGTAGGTCTTGCCGTGCTCGGCATTGAGCTCCTGGCAGCGCAGATAGGAGTCGATCAGGTCGGGGTCGCGGATGCCGGCCGCGGCGCAGGGCCCGGTATGCTCATGTCCCCAGGCTGTCAGCGGGCGACGCTGCGGCGCAGGTCGCCAGCCCGACGCGGTGGGCCGATCGAGCGCCGCGGTCGGCCGCGGCTTGCTCCTGCGGGGTCACCGGTAGCAGCCCGTCATGGTTCGTCCTGCTGCAGCACGAGGCGCCGCTCCCGAGGGCTGGCGATGAGGATGAGCGCGACGAACGCCGACCGCGAGCAGGACGCCGAGACGCCGTTGCTGAGCTCCAACAGGGCGTCGGAGGTGGCGCTGCCGTCCACCATCCCGTGGACGCTCAGGGCAGCGGTGACCAGGATCGTGGCCCGCAATTGCCGCTGTGTCAGACCGGTGACCACCAGCAGCGGGATGAACCACAGCAGGTACCACGGCTGGACCACGGGGCCGAGGATGACGACGGCGAACATCGCCAGGCCCGCTCGCTCGGGTGGCGCTGCGGCCCTGCGGGCTCAGAGGCAAGGTACGTCACGATGACCAGCGATGCGGCCACACCGATGGCCCGGAAGACGCGCCACCGGCACCTCGTTGGTCTCGGCCCAGTCGAAGGCCTGCACGAAGAAGCCGACCGATCATGCCCGATGGCGGTCACCGGCGACAGCCAGGTCTTGACCGTCGCCCGGCGTCCCCAGGGCCCTGAGCCAGCCGAAGCCCACCCCGGCGACCACGGCGGTGGCCAGGAAGACCGCACCGGCGACGAGCTGACACGAAGACCCAGTCCCTGATCCGCCGGCCCCAGGTCCAGTCGCGCGGCGTGCGCATCAGCCCCACGAACGGCAGTGCGAGCAGGGCGATGGGCTTCACCGACGTGGCCAGCGCCACATGCGTCGCACCGCCAGTGCGATCGACCCGCGGCGAGGCTGCGATGAAAGGCGGCCAGCAGGAAGGCCACCATGATCGCGTCGTTGTGGCCGCCGGCGACGAAATGCATGATGACCAGCGGGTTCAGCACGGCCAGCCAGACGGCCTTGGCCTGCGTCGATGCCGTGGAACGACGGCGAGCCGCGGGACCAGGAAGAGCATGGCGATCATGCCGGCGACGGCGAGCATCCGGAACATGAGCGCGGCCAGGAAGACCTGGTCACCCACGAAGACCGCGACGCCGCGGGCGATCATCAGGAACAGCGGGCCGTACGGGCGAGGGCGTCTCGCCCCACATCGGATCCACGCCCTCGATGAACCAGCCCGGCAGTTGCGAGACGCCGTCTGCCGTAGGGGTCGTACCCCTCGGCGAGCAGCCGGCCCTGCGCCAGGTAGGCGTAGACGTCCCGGCTGAACAGCGGCGGTGCCAGCAGCAGCGGTGCCGTCCAGGCGGTCAGGATGGCCGACCAGCGTCGAGAAGCGGCAGTCGCAGGCCGGAGCTCAGGTCGGAGCCCAGGACCAGCCAGGTCTGCAGCAGCAGCCCGACGCCGACGAAGACCATGAGCCGCGACAGCCAGCATTCCCGCGGTCGTGGTCCGGATGGTGTCGACGAATCGCGAAGTCGTACAGCGCGGTGTCCAGCGGCAGCCAGCCCGACGCCGATGGCCCCGAGCCCGATGAGGGTGGTCGCGAGCAGGCCGGGCAGGGCGAAGGACAGCAGCGCGAAGATCAGCGGATCGCGGTAGGCGGCTGCCGGCAGCCCGCCGGTGGTGCTGCAGCGCGTCCGTCATGACCTTCAATGTACCCGCGGTGGCAGCGATCGAAGCCGGTACCGGATGTGCGGTCGGTGCGACACGCTCAGGCGTCGTTGGCGCCCCAGGATGCGCTGGGCGGCCAACTGCCCGGACATGAGGACCGGGGGCACGCCCACGCCGGGTACGGTGCCGGAACCGGTGAAGACGACGTTGTCCCCCCACATATTGCCGGGCCGGAACGGGCCGGTCTGCAGCAGCGTGTGGGCGCTGGCGAACGGCGATCCGCGTTCCATGCCCTGGTCTGCCCAGTCCTGCGGTGTGGTGACGTGCATGCGTCTCGACGGCGTCGGCGAAGCCGCGGTAGCCGCGCTCCTCGAGGGTGGCGAAGACCTGCTCCCGGTACCGCGGCTCGAAGGTGCGCCAGTCGATATCGGCGTCCAGATTCGGCGTGGGGAAGAGCACGTAGTAGATCTGCTTGCCCGGCGGGGCGAGGCCCGGTTCGGTGTAGGTGGGATTGGTCACCAGGATGCTCGGGTCGCTCATCAGCCTGCGGTGGGTGATGAGGTCGTCGAAGACGCCCTTCCATTTGTGGCCGAAGTGGATGTTGTGGTGCGCGATCTGCGAGTAGTGCGCCGACGATCCGGCCAGCATCACGTAGCACGACGGGCTGTAGCGCAGGAACCGGTGCCGCGCCGGCTCGCGGCCCAGCAGGTCGCGGTAGGCCACCGGCAGGTCCGGGTTCAGGACGACCGCATCAGCGCCGATCCGCTCGCCGTCTGTCGGTGATGACCGCGACGGCGCGATGCCCGCTGGTCTCCACCCTGACCACGTCGGTGCTGTAGCGAAACTGCACGCCGTGGTGGGCGGCGGCCGCCGCCATCGCTGCGGGCACGGCGTGCACGCCGCCCCGGGGCGCGAAGACCCCGCGCACCGAGTCCATGTAGGCGATGACCGCGTAGACGGCCAGCGCGTCGTAGGGCGAGACTCCGGCGTAGAGCGCCTGGAAGGTGAAGGCGCGGCGGGTCCGGGGATCCTTCAGGTACTCGTGGACCTTGGGGGCGAGCCGCCGGAAGCCGCCGATGGCGATCAGCCTGGCCATGTCGGGGGTCAGGGCGTCCAGCGGGGAGTCGAAGTTGCCGTTGATGAAACCCTTCATGACCAGCTGGTACAGCTCGGTGACGAAGTCGACGAAGCGGCGGTAGCCGGCGGCCTCCTCGGCGCCGATGACGGTCTCGATCTCGGTCGCCATCGCCTCGGCATCGGCGTGCACGTCCAGCCGCGAACCGTCCGGGAAGTAGGTGCGGTAGAGCGGGTCGAGGGGATCCAGCGTCAGCCAGTCCGCCATGCGCTCGCCCAGCGCGTCGAAGCCGGCTTCGATGAGTTCCGGCATCGTGATGACGACCGGGCCGGTGTCGAACTCGTACCCGGCATCGCTGATGCGCCCCGCTCGACCGCCGGGGATCGGGGCCCGTTCGATGACGGTGACCTCGCGGCCCGCCCCGGCCAGCTGCATGGCGGCTGACAGGCCCGCCAGCCCGGCGCCGACGACGACGACGCGATCGGTGGGTCCGCAGACCGTGCGCATACTCGCTCCTCAGCGGGCCCGGTGGGCGCTGGCGTCGGCGAGCGCGGCCAGTGCCCACCGGGCGGTGTCGGGGATGTCCAAAGTGTCCAACCGCGCCAGGGCCCGCGCCAGTCGGGAGTCGATATGGCGCTCAACGGCGGTGTCGGCACCGGTCTGCCGGAGAACGGCGCGCAGCTCTTCGGCGGCCTCGGCCGTGAGATGCCGATCACCGAGCCCGCCGCGCAGCACCTCGCGCTGCCGCCGGTCGCCGGCGGCCCGGGCCTCCGCGATGAGCAGTGTCTGCTTGCCCTCCCGCAGGTCGTCCCCGGCGGGCTTGCCGGTGATCGCCGGATCGCCGAACACGCCCAGGAGATCGTC
Source organism: uncultured Actinomycetota bacterium (assembly GCA_963706835.1). GTDB lineage: Bacteria > Actinomycetota > Actinomycetes > S36-B12 > CAVXYG01. The sequence goes on along the minus strand of CAVPOB010000040.1, from coordinate 113,221 downwards.
GCGCAACTGGAATGCCTCTCCCAGCGGCAACCCGAACTCCCCGAGCCCGGCCACCAGGGCATCCGACCCACCGCCCAGCAGTGCGCCGAGTTGCAGCGGGTGCTCGATGGTGTACTTCGCGGACTTGTACCGCAGCACGGTGCCGATCTCGTCCTGCTCGGGCTCCGATTGCGCCTGTACGACCAGATCGAGGTACTGGCCGGCCATGAGTTCGGCGCGCATGGAGTCGAACCGCGGTCGGCCGCGATTCAGGGCCGAGGCCGGCAACCCGCTGGCGGTGAACAGTTGATCCGACCACGTCAGGAACAGGTCGCCCAGCAGGATCGCCGCGCCCTCGCCGAACACCGCCGGATCGCCCTGCCAGCCCTGGTCGCGATGCAGGGCTTCCAGGACTCGATGCGCGGCGGGTCGACCGCGTCGGGTGTCGCTGCCGTCCATGACGTCGTCATGGACCAGGGCGCATGCTTGCAGCAGCTCCAACGAGGCGGCCGCGCGGAAGATGCCGTCGCACGGTTCGCCGCCGGCCGCCCGCCAGCCCCAGTAGCAGAAGGCCGGACGCAGCCGCTTGCCGCCGGACAGGTAGGAAGCGGCCAGTTCCACCAGGGGCTGCAGCCTGGGGGAAACGGCGAGCAGCACGTCGCTCTGCTCCGACAGGAACTGGTCCAGCACGGCGTCCACCGGGCCGCGCGGATTCTCCCCGACGGACGCAGGGGCCGCCGCAGCGGGGGTGCCCGTGTGCGCCATGGCACCACCCTACGCGGCAGCATCCGTCGGCAGCGGCGCCGGTCGCCGCGCGTCGGCAGCGTCGACGACCGCCGGGCCGTTAGTACGCTGGCGTCCATGCCAGAGACTGCCCAGCCGTCCGCGCCCCGGCGGCTCGACCTGCCCGCCCTCATCTCGCGGTGGCGGCCGCACCTACTCCTTCGAGTTCTTCCCGCCCAAGACCGAGCGGGGGGAGCAGGTGCTGAACGAGGCCCTGGCCGAACTGGAGCCGCTGTGCCCGACGTTCGTCTCGGTGACCTACGGCGCCGGCGGGACGACGCAGGAACGCACCGTGCGCATCACCGGGCAGATCGCGTCCCAGACTTCCCTGACGCCGGTCGGGCACCTGACCTGCGTAGGGGCGACCCGCTCGGAGCTCATAGAGGTGATCGAGGAGTATCGGCGCGTCGGGGTGGGCAACGTGCTTGCGCTGCGCGGCGATCCGCCGGAGGGACCGGGGGGCGTTTGGCGGGCCACTGCAGGCGGCCTCACGCACGCCGTGGAGCTGGTGGAGCTGCTGCGGGAGCACGGCGACTGGGGGATCGGCGTGGCAGCCTTCCCCGAGGGACACCCGGAGTCGGTCGACCTGCAGGCCGACGCCAAGGTGCTGGCGCACAAGCAGCAGGCCGGCGCGGACTTCGCGGTCACGCAGTTCTTCTTCCGACGGGACGACTACTTCGCCCTGGTGGATCGCGCGCGAGGCTGCGGCGCCACCCTGCCGATCATCCCGGGGATCATGCCGGTCACCAACGTGCGGCAGATCCAGCGGTTCGCCCAACTCTCGGGGGCGGAGTTCCCCGCCGAGCTGGCGGCCCGGTTCGAGGCGCTGGGGGACGACCCCGAAGGCGTCCGCGCGCTCGGCGTGGAGCTGGCCACGCAGCTGTGCGCGGACCTGCTCGCCGGCGGCGCCCCGGGCCTGCACTTCTACACGCTGAACCGCTCGACGGCGACCCGCGAGATCTACGGGCACCTCGGCCTGGCCCCCGGCCCCGCCGACTGACCCGCACGGCCGCCGCTGCGCTGCGGGGGGTCTCGCAGTGCTGGAAAGATGAAGCGTGGATGTCGATGGCCTGGCGAGCGTGCTGCTGCTGGGGGCAGCAGTCGTGCTGGCGGCCGTCTTCGGGGTGCGCCTGACCACCCGGCTGGGTGTTCCCGGCCTGCTGCTCTTCCTGGTGCTGGGCCTGCTGATCGGCGGCGTCGTCCCCGGGGCCGACTTCAACGACCCCACCCTGGCAGCCGTGCTCGGCTACGCCGCCCTCGTGGTGATCCTGGCCGAAGGCGGCCTGACGACCAACATGACCGACGTCCGGCCGGTCCTCGGGCCGGCGGTGGCTCTGGCCACCGTGGGAGTGGCCGCCAGCATCGCGGCGGTCTCGCTGCCGCTGATCCTGCTGCTCGACGTCGATGCCCGCACCGCCGTGCTGCTGGCGGCGGTGCTGGCCGCCACCGACGCCGCAGCCGTCTTCTCCGTGCTGCGCCGATTGCCGCTGCATCCCCGGCTGCGGGCGATGCTGGAGGCGGAGGCCGGCTTCAACGATGCACCCGTGGTGGTCCTGGTGGTCGTGCTGTCCACGACGACCGTCGGTGAGCTGCCGGCCTGGGAGATCCCATTCATCGTGCTCTCGGAGTTGGTCGGCGGCGCCGCCGTGGGTGTGGTGGTGGGCTACTGCGGCAGGTGGCTGATGCCGCGCCTGGCGCTGCCCTCGGCCGGCCTATATCCGATCGCGGTGATGGCGTTGCTCATCGGGGCCTACGGGTTGGCCGACGTGCTGTCCACCTCGGGCTTCCTGGCCACCTACCTCGCGGCCGTGCTGGTCGGCAACGCCGAGGGACTGCCGCACCGGCGGTCGGTGATCGGTTTCGCCGAGGGCCTGGCGTGGACGGCGCAGATCCTGCTGTTCGTCATGCTGGGCCTCCTGGCCGACCCGCAGCGCGCCGTCGACGCGGCGGGCATCGCGGCGGTGGCCGGCCTGGCCCTGGTGCTGCTCGGCCGCCCCCTCGCTGCGCTGCTCTCGCTGCCGCCGTTCCGGCTGCCCTTGTCATGGATCGGCTTCACCGGTGTCGCGGGCTTGCGAGGTGCGGTGCCCATCGTGTTCGCTGCTATCCCGCTCGGCGCAGGTGTGGCGGGGGCCCAGACCGTCTTCGACGCCACGCTGATCCTGGTGGTCGTGCTCACCTTCGTCCAGGCCCCCGGGCTGCCGTGGCTGTCCAGTCGGCTGGGCGTTGCCGGCGGCGTCTCACCGGCCGAGTTGGAGGTGGAGGCCGCGCCGCTGGACCGGATGCGGGCATCGCTGCTGGGATTTGCGATTCCGCCGGGTTCCCGATTGGCCGGACTGTATGTCGGCGACCTGCGGCTGCCGGACGGCGCCGAGGTGTCGCTGGTGGTCCGCGACGGCGTGGGCGAGGTGCCCGACCTGCACACCAGGCTGCGGGTGGGCGATCAGTTGCTGGTGGTCGCCACGGAGGAATCGCAGCGGGCGGCCACGCGTCGGCTGCGCGCGGTATCGGAGCGCGGTCGGCTGGCCGGCTGGACCAAAGGCGCCGAGGACGGCTCCGGCGCAGGCAACTGATCCGTTGCCGAGGTGGGCGGGCCGGCGGACAGCAGCGATGCCCGCGCGCCTATGCCCGCCCGACGAGGCCTGCGACAATCTCGGCGGACAGGGCGACCAGTGGCAGTCCCCCGCCCGGATGGGACGATCCCCCGACCAGGAACAGCCCCTCGACCGGCGAGCGGTTGGCCGGCCGCAGGAATGCCGCGCGAGGGCCGTGGCTGGCGCTGCCGTAGATGGCGCCGCCGGGGCTGCCGGTACTGCGCTCCAGGTCGGCGGGCGTGGTCACGATGCGCCACCGGATCCGGTCCCGGACATCCACGCCGCGATCGGCCATGATGCCCAAGACCGCATCGGCATACGCCTCGCCGCGGCCCGGCGCGTCCCAATCCACCGTGGTCGCCCCGTCGGCTCCGTGGCGCGGGGCGTTGACGAGCACGAACCACGACTCATGGTCGGGATCCGGTCGCATGGTCGGATCCTGCGGGTTGCAGATGTACACCGCGGGATCCCGGGGCGGTCGCGCCGCGTGGCCCCGACCGCCGAAGACGTCATCGAACTCCGCTGCGTAGTGCTGCGGGAAGAGCACCTCGTGGTGCACCGGATCTGGCGATCGGCCCTGCAGCGCCAGGAGCATGACGAAGCCGGACAGCGAGGCCGGTGCCGCCGACGCCGCCCGTGCCGCGCGAGGGGCTGATCCGTGCGGGAGCAGGTGTTCGTACAGCACCCGCGCGTCGGCATTGCAGATCACCACATCTGCGGGGACCTGCTGGCCATCGCCGGTACGGACGCCGCGCACCCGGCCGGCCTCGACCGCGATCTCGGAAACGGCTGTCTCCACCCGCAGTTCGACCCCGAGGCGTTCGGCGCGTCGCACCAGGGCGTCGGCCAGGGTGCCCAGTCCGCCTCCGAGATGCCATACCCCGAAGGTCTGTTCGACGTAGGGCACCGTGGCGAGCACGGCAGGTGCGCGCCGCGGATCGGAGCCGGTGTAGGTGGCATAGCGGTCGAAGATCTGCTGCACACGGTGATCGGTGAATGTGTCGCGGGCCAGGCCGTGCATCGTCTGCCACGGGCCGATGGTGCCGATGTCGGCGGGCCGCCGGGCCAGCCGGGCCAGTGAGCGCCAGCCCTGCAGCTCCGAACCCAGGATGGGGCCCCGCGTCAGACTCCACATCGCCGCGGCCCGTGCCATCGCGGCGCGCCACTGCGCCGCCGCGGACCCTCCGAACGCGTCCCCCAGGGCGGATGCAGCAGCAGCCACGCCCACGCCCGGCAGCACCACGGCCGTCCCGTCGGCGAAGCGGTAGCGGAACCCGGGGTCGACCGGCTGCAGATCGACCTCATCCTCCAGCGGGGCCCCGGTCTTGAGGAAGAGGTCGCGATAGACCGCGGGTAGGGTGAAGGTGCTTGGACCGGTGTCAAACGCGAAGCCCTCGCGGCGCAATGTGCGCAGCTTCCCCCCGGCCTGCGATCCGGCCTCCAGGACCGTGACCCGGTGCCGCCGCGCCGCCAGGCGGCAAGCGACGGCCAGCCCCCCGACGCCCGCGCCGATGACAACGACGTTGGCCATTGCCCCAGCCTAGGGCGTGGCCACCGGGCGCCCCTTCCACCGGGTGCGGCCGGTGGCATGCGCGACCAGCGAGTCGATCGACAGGCCGATCAGCAGCGCCACCGACAGCGGATGGCCCGCGCTGTCGGGCCACACCGGCGAGCCGGTCCGCTGCGCCACGAGGGCCCGGTTGGCCACCCCCGCCGCGTACCCGAGCATCCCGATGAGCCGGGTGCTGCGGCCGGGGCCGATCAGCAGCGCCGCCGCGGGCACGATGCCCGACAGCCCCAGGACACCCCAGGCCACCACGGCAGCGCCCGCCCGGACCGGCAGCCGCGAGCCGCGCGGGCCGAACGCGGCCCAGAGCGACTTGCGGTACCCGGTCAGCAGGGCAGTCGAGGAGTCGTACATGCGGCACGACGCCAGCGTGCTGCCGTCCCACAGCGCCGTTCGATGGCCCGCGCGCTTCATGGCGCGGGCCAATTCGATGTCTTCCAGCACGCAGTCGGCCACGGCGCCGTGGCCGCCGATGGACTCGTAGGCCTCCCGAGTGGTGATCAGGAACTGTCCGTTGGCCGCCGCCAGGCTCGGGCGTTGCGATTCCGCGGCCGCCCGCAGCGGCAGGGTGGTGGCCCAGGACCACTGCTGCAGTGGTTGGATGAGCCTGGCCAGCGCCCCTTCGGCGAGTTGTCGCGGCCACACCGAGCCGAAGTCTGCACCGCTGGATCGCAGCGCTGCGACTGCGGCGCAGACCGCATCGGGCTGCAGGATGACGTCGGCATCGAGGAAGACCAGGATCGGTTCCGTGGCGGCGTCGGCCAAACGCTGGCAGGCGTACGGCTTGCCCAGCCACTGCGGCGGGGGATCGAGGTGCTCGCGCCGGATATCCAGGCGCTGATCGCCTGCCCCAGCGCGGGCCGCGGCAGCAGCGGTCGCGTCTGCGGACGCATCGTCGAGCACGCTGACCCGTAGGTGGGCGATGCCCTGCTGGGCCAGGGCCGCGGCGACCGTCGATCCGATGCGCGACTCCTCATCGCGCGCCGGTATCAGGATCGCCACCGGCTCCTCGGTCGGTGTTCGGGGCGGGACCGGTCGTCGCAGCGAGCGCAGGTTGCTGACCGAGTGGAGCAGGCCGGCGACGGCCAGCGCACTGCCGGCTGCGGCCACCAGTGGCCACGCCCGGCTCAATGGAGCACCCAGAACCAGCGGCGGGCGATCCCGCTGCGCAGCCATGGCAGCAGCAGCACACCCATGACGGCGCCACCCACCGCCGCGACCGAGGGGTTGCCCCAGAACACGGTATGGGCCATCACGTTGGAGGCGAAGACCCACAGCAGCATCGCTGCCGGGACGCGATCATCGGCCGGGTCGCGGTCCTTCGGCAGCAGGGCGGCCATCAGGCCGAACAGCACCAGACCGACCAGGAACCAGCCCGCGTAGTTCTGCACCGGGATCCCCGGGATGCCCGGGAGGCTCGGACCGGGGTCCGACCAGACCCAATGCCCGGCACTGACCATCTGAGGGTCCAGGAACAGATCCCATGCGGTGAGCAGGGCAGCGGCGTAGACGGTCTGCCCGACCCGGCTGCCGCCCACGCGGCGGGCGGCGAGCAGCACCGGGTAGGCCATCATCAACCAGGCCAGCGGGATGAGGGCCGGAACCGGTCCGATCTTCGGCCCCAGCGAGTCGGCGTAGGAGTAGTCGCCGAAGGGGAACCCGGTGGTGGTGCCGATGGCTTCCGCGGTCCAGCCCGTCATTGCCGCGATGACGGCATAGGTGGTCGCCCAGCGCACGCCGCGGTTCAGCGCCGCGTGGCTCAAACTCGCCGTGGCGAACAGCAGGACCGAGGCGATGGTAAGGCCATTGGCGAGGGTCTCCGGGACCAGGATCAGCGCGATCTGGCTGAGTACGGCGGCCGCCGCAGCCGCCACCGGAAGTGATCGCAGCGCCATCGGCCCGCGACGGGTCCCCACTCCGGTCGGCAGGACCATCATGCGTCGGTCGCCGCGAGATCGCCCACCTCCGCCGCCTCGCCGGCGGTGATGCGCAGCAGTTCGGCGTAGGACGTGGGGAAGGTCCAGTGCGGGTGGCCGGCCGGGCACCACACCGTGGCGAAGTGCGACAACTCCACATCGACCAGCGTCGGCAGCGGGCGCGGGTGCCCGACCGGCGCTACCCCACCGATCGGCTGCCCGGTCCAGCGCTTGACCTCAGCCGGGGAGGCAGGTCGCACCTGCTTGGCGCTCAGCAATGCAGCGAGCACGATGGGGTCGGCCCGGTGGCTGCCGGAGGTGATGACCAGCAGCGGTCCACCGTCACAGGCGAACAGCGGGCAACTGGCGATGGCGGCGACCGGCGCGCCGAGTTGCGCTGCCGCTTGCGAGGCTGTGCCGGCCGGCTGGGCAAGGGCACGTGGTCCGTGTTGGGCGCCGAGGCCGACCAATGCCGAAGCCACGGCGCGTACCTGCGCCGGTTCCTCGCCGTGCCGTTCCATACCGCCCAATCTATTGCACAGCAGCGGAAACGCCCGACAGCCGCGGCGCGGATGGCCGGCTTGAGAGGACTGTCGTTCGGGGCTGCGATGGCCGGCGCCGCTGGGCCGCGGCTCAGCGGCTATCAGGCGGCGTAGGTGTGGGCCGCCAGGTCCAGTAGGAGGATCGCGGCAGTGGCCAGCATGATCCCGGCGATCAGGCGCAGGCCGAACACGGCCCACCAGTGCAGGTTGGGATCGGTGATCATGGTTGTCCCCTTTCGCGATCCGACAACAACAGCCTTCCCCCGCAGCCTTCGGTCAAACGGGTTCATCGCGACGATCTCCGACTCAGGTGTACTGGGTCGGGCGGTAGCCGGAGTTGGGCGCCGTTGCGGGGTGTCCGGCGTTGCGGTGGTGGGGGCGTTCTGGGGTGGGGGCTTCTGGGGTGGGGGCTTCGCGGCTCCTCTGCGCGGGGATGGAGCTGCGCTTGCTATGGGTGTCGGCGCCCCGTGCGTGGCCCCCGTGCGGGGCCCCGTGGCGCGGCGGGGTCGTGGCGCGGTTGTCGTGGCGCAAGTTGTCGTGGCGCAACGGCGTCGCGCGGTTGTCGCGGCGCAACTGTGCACCCGTTTCGGGGGTTTGCACCCGGGGCGGGGGCGCTGGGCGTCTCTGGGGCGGCAACTGTGCACCCGTCGTGGGGGTTTGCACCCGGGGCGGGGGCGCTGGGCGCCTCTGGGGCGCAACTGTGCACCCGTTGTGGGGGTTTGCACCCGGGGCGGGGGCGCTGGGCGCCTCTGGGGCGGCAACTGTGCACCCGGTATGGGGGTTTGCACCCGGGACGGGGGCGCTGAGCCCCGATCCGACCGATTCCGCCCCCACTCCGGGTGCAAACCCCCGAACCGGGTGCACACCTGCCCCGGAAACCGGACGTTCCGCCCCCGAAGCGGGTGCAAACCCCCGAGGCGGGTGCAGCCGCCCGAGCGCCGGACGGGCAAACCCCCGGAGCGAGTGCAGCCGCCCGAGCGCCGGAGGGGCAAACCCCCGGAGCGGGTGCAGCCGCCCCGAGCGCCGGACGCTCCGCCCCCGAACCGGGTGCAGACGTCCCCGGCGCAGAGAGCGACAGGCCGCTCACGTTGCTGGATCCGCTGGACACCGGGGCCACGACCCGACCCGGCCCGCCGCCCGACCCGACCCGACCCGACCCGACCCGACCCGACCCGACCCGACCCGGCCCCCCGGCGGCCCGATCGCTCCACCCTCCGACTCGGGATCCCACCACGCTCCCAGTTGCGATGCAGCCTTCGGTCAAACTGCCCGTTGACTCTGTCCCCCCTCCGGCATAGGGTGCCCAAGTCGAACATGTGTTCGAAGATGAGCCGCCGGTGATCCGAACTCTCCGGCGATCCAGCGTCGGGAGGGCCGGTGACACGTCGGTATGCCGATCCCATCACGGTGCGGCACTCGTATCCGGGCGATGCCACGGATGCCGCCGACGCGGATTCGGCTCCCGCCTGGTTCGTCTGGCGGCGCCGCCGGTACCAGGTGCAGCAGGTCGCCGGTCGCTGGGTGGAGGTCGGTTGCTGGTGGCGTGCAGCGCAGGCCGCCGATGAGGAGTTCGACCTGTGGCGGGTCGAGGCAGTCGCGCAGCGGCAGGGCCAGCGCGGGCAGTTCGACCTCTGCCGCCACCGCGGCAGCGGCCAATGGTTCCTGGTCCGGGCATTCGATTGATGCGATTGAGAGGAGCAGCGATGCAGGGTGTGGTGCAGTCGGACCGATGGGCCGACCCGGTGGCCGAGTTGCTGGCGTCATCGTCGGACGCGCTGCGCCGCGCCGAATGGGCCGGCTCTGCAGCGCTCCGGTACGAGTTGGCGTACCTGGCGGCTCTGCGCAGCGGGGCAGCCGTCCTGGCCAGCCGCGCGCAGCCGCGCTCCCTGCGCACCAAGCCGCAGGGATTGTGGGGCCTGCTGGCCGCGACCGCTCCCGAACTGGCCGAGTGGTCGCAGTTCTTCGCGATCTGCGGGACCCGCAGCGCTGCTGTGCACGATGGTCGGGCGGCCGTCTCGGCGCGCCAGGCCGACGATCTGGTCCGGGACGCGGCAGCGTTCGCCGAGATCGCTGCCAGGTCGGTGGCGGGGGGGCCGCGATGACCGGCTTCATCCATCTCCAAGCCGCCTCCGGCTATTCCCTGCGCTATGGCGCCAACACTCCCGAAGCCCTGGCCGCGGCGGCCGCGGCGGCCGGGCAGCCCGCGCTGGCGCTCACCGACCGCAACGGCGGGTACGGCGCGATCCGATTCGTGCGGGCCTGCGCCGAGGAGGGAATCGCGGCGATCCTCGGCGTCGACCTGGCCATCGCGGCGCCCGCTGCGAACCACGACGCTGTCGCGACCCGTCGTTCACCGGCCCGCGGCGGGACCTGGTTGGAGCCGCCGCGGGCCCGGGTGGTCTTCCTCGCCCGGGGTGCCCGGGGATGGGCCTCGCTGTGCCGGCTGATCTCGGCCGCCCACCTCACCGGAGAGCGGGGCGAGCCGGAAGTCACCCTGGCGCAGGTGGCCGAGCACGCGGCGGGACTGGTCGCGTTGCTGGGACCGGTCTCGCCGATCGGCTGGGCGCTGCAACGGCGTCGGCCCGATGAGGCCGATCGCATCCTGCGGCAGTGGCAAGCGGCGCTCGACCCCGGTTGCGCCGTGGTTGCGGTGACCTCCCACCGCGCCGGGGACGATGCCGGGCGTCCTGCCAGTGCGGCGGCGCGGGGCCTGCCGCTGTCGTCGCCGGCCGCTGCCCGGATGTTCGGCTGGGCGCGGGAACGGGGTGCTCCCACCGTCCTCACCAATGCGGTGCGCTACATCGATCGGCGCAGCGCCCCGGTGGTCGATGTGCTGGATGCCGTCCGGCGCCTGGTTCCCCTGGATCGGCGCCACCTGGACCGGGCCAACGCCGAGGGCCGGTTGAAGTCGGGGGCTGAGATGGCCGAGATCGCCGCCGAGGTCGTGCGGCTCGCCGGGTGCGAGGAGCGCGAGGCCGAGCGGTTGCTCGCGCGCACGGTCCGCCTCGGGCAGTCCTGCATCATCGACCCGGCGGCCCACCTCGGGATGGACAAGGTCTACGTCCCCGAAGCTCGATGTGCTGCTCCCCGAACGGTTCGGCGCCGGCGCCCCGCCTTCCGCCGCCGACGAGGTGCTCCGGCAGCGGTGCTGGTCCGGGCTGGCCGACCGGGGCTACGGCGGGCGCGATGCCGACTCGCGCGCCGCGCAGCACCGGCTCACCGAGGAGCTCGGCACCATTGCGACGATGGGCTTCGCCGGCTACTTCCTGACGGTGGCCGAGGTGGTGGACCTGATCCGCGGGATGGGGGTGCGGGTCGCAGCGCGGGGGTCGGGTGCGGGGAGTCTGGTCAATCACGCCCTCGGGATCTCCGGCGTCGATCCGATGCGGCACGGCCTGCTCATGGAGCGGTTCCTGAGCCCGTTGCGCAGAGTGCTGCCCGATATCGACATCGATGTGGAGTCGGCGCGCCGCACCGAGATCTATCAGCGCATCCTCCAGCGTTTCGGCGGGCAGCGCTGCGCCTGCGTCTCGATGATGGAGACCTACCGGGTGCGGCACGCGGTGCGCGATGTGGGGGCGGCGCTGGGCCTGCCCCCCGGCGAGGTGGATGCTTTTGCCAAGGCCTTCCCCCACATCCGTGCCCGCGACGCCCGGGCGGCGCTGCGGGATCTGCCCGAACTGCGCTCCTCGTCGCTGGGCCGGCAGGCCGCCCGGGGGGAGCTGGACCATGTGCTCGACCTGGTGGAGGCGCTCGACGGTCTGCCGCGCCACATCGCCCTGCACCCGTGCGGGGTGCTGCTCTCGGATGCGACGCTGCTGGACCGCACGCCGGTCGAGTCCTCGTGGATGGGGTTCCCGATGAGCCAGTTCGACAAGGACGACGTCGAGGAGCTCGGACTGCTCAAACTCGATGTGCTCGGCATCAGGATGCAATCGGCGATGGCGCACGCCGTGGCAGAGGTCGGCCGGACAGCGGCGGCCGATGCCATTACCGGTGAGCAGCCGGGATCGCTGGACCTGGACGCGGTGCCGCTGGACGACCGGAGCACCTTCGACCTCATCGCCTCGACCCGCACGCTGGGCTGCTTCCAGATCGAGTCCCCGGGCCAGCGCGAACTCATCGGCAAGTTCGGTCCGCAGGATTTCACCGACATCATCATCGACATCTCGCTGTTCCGGCCCGGGCCGGTGAAGAGCGACATGGTCACGCCGTTCCTGCAGGCCCGCCACGGCTGGGCGCTGCCGGAGTACCTGCATCCGGATCTGCGGCCGGTGCTGCAGGAGACGGCCGGTGTCGTGGTGTTCCACGAGCAGGTCATGCAGATCATCGCCATCCTCGCCGGATGCTCGCTGGCCGAGGCGGACGAGGCGCGTCGCAGCCTCGGTTCCCCCGAGGGGCAGCAGCGGCTGCGGGGCTGGTTCTACCAGCAGGCGCTGCGCCGGGGATACGACCTGGCCACGGTGGAACGGGCGTGGGACGTGCTGATGGCGTTCGCCTCGTTCGGGTTCTGCAAAGCCCATGCCGCGGCCTTCGCCCTTCCCACCTATCAATCGGCCTGGCTGAAGGCGCACTACCCGGCCGCCTTCTTCGCCGGGGTGCTGACGCATGACCCGGGGATGTACCCCAAGCGGCTCATCCTGGACGACGCGCGCCACTTCGGCGTGGCGATCCTGCCGATCGATGTCAATGCCTCCGACGAGGTCTACCGGGTGGAGCGGGCGCCGGCCGGAGATGGCATCAGGCTGCCCTTCGGGGAGATCAAGGGGGTGTCGGAGGCGGAGGTGGGCCGACTGGTGGCCAACCGTCCGTACGCCGATCTGGCCGACCTGTGGAACCGTGCCGGCATCTCCCGGCCGGTCGCCGAGCACCTCATCACGATCGGCGCGCTCGATCGGCTCTACGAGATCGGCAGCGATGTCCATGCGGTGCGTCGCAACCGGATCACCCGGCGCGATCTGATCCTGCAACTGGCCGACCTGGAGCGCTACACCCGATCGTTGTCCCGTGCCGGTGGCCGTCGCCGGAAGCGGCCCGCAGGATCGGGGACGGGGGAGTCGGGCAGCGATCCCGCGCACAGCGCTGCGCGGCAGTCCCAAGCGCCGGCGGCGGTGTCCTGCGATCGTTCGGCCCAGCTCCTGCTGGACCTCGGGGATGCGCCCGGCGCGGCAGCGGCCAGCGGGCTGCCGGAGATGGATGCCGGGGAACGCGTCCGCGCCGAGCTGGAGGTGCTGGGCCTCGACGTCAGCATGCACGTCATGGCGTTCTACGCCCCGATGCTGGAGCAGCTCGGCGCGGTGCGCGCCGTCGATCTGGTCAACAGCCGCTCCCGCGCCTCAGTGCTGGTGGCCGGGATGAAGGTGGCGACCCAGACTCCGCCCATCCGCAGCGGCCGCCGCGTGGTCTTCCTGACGGTTGACGATGGCACCGGCCCCGCCGATGCGACGTTCTTCGAGGATGCCCAGCAGCCCTATGCGGAGACGGTATTCCACCACTGGTTGCTCCTGGTGCGCGGCGAGGTGCGGCGCACCGGTCGCCGCGGGGTGTCGCTGCGCGCCACGGGGGCCTGGGACCTGCACCAGATCATGGGGGTGTGGCGCGACCGCGGCGCCGCCGGGGTGCGCGAGTATCTCGGCCGCCCGCCCGAGTCGAGCGCCCCGAGCGCCCCGGGCCCGGCCCCGCGCCGCCGAATGCTGATCCACGCCAGCGGATTCGCCAGCAACGTCTATGCCGATGTCCGCCCGGCGGGGGAGGATGTCGGCAACGGGCCGCCCAGCAAACTGTGGCACGCCAGCCCGGGCAGCAGCGGATGGTGAACGGATGAGCCGAGGACAGTTGCGGCGCGGGTCGGGGCCGCTGCGACTCGGCTCCGATGATGCCGGCTGCACGATCCTGCACGTGGACATGGACGCCTTCTACGCCTCGGTCTCCCTGCTGCGCCGACCCGACCTGGTAGGTCGCCCGGTGATCGTCGGCGGCGCCGGCAACCGCGGTGTCGTGCTGTCGGCCACCTATGAGGCCCGCTCGCTCGGGATCCATTCGGCGATGCCGATGAGCCGGGCGCGCCGACTGGCGCCCCAGGCCGAGATCATCGCTCCCGACTTCCGGGCCTACAGCGATGCCAGCGCCGCGGTGATGGCGATCTTCCGATCGATCACCGACCGGGTGGAACCGTTGAGTCAGGACGAGGCCTTCCTCGACGTCGCCGGGGCCACGCGCCGGCTCGGCCGTCCGGTGCAGATCGCCGCCATGATCCGGGCCCTGGTCCACGACGAGCAAGGCATCACCTGCTCCATCGGCGTTGCGGCCAACAAGTTCATCGCGAAGATGGCCTCCGGCCGGTGCAAGCCCGACGGCCTGCTCCTGGTTCCCACCGATCAGGTGGTGGCATTCCTGCACCCCATGCCCGTCGGGGCGTTGTGGGGCGTGGGGGAGAAGACAGAGGAACGGTTGCACCGCTTCGGGCTGCGCACGGTCGGTGATGTGGCGGCCACGCCTCGGGCAACACTGGTGCGGGCGTTCGGTGCAGCACTCGGCAGCCATCTGCACGACCTGGCCTGGGGCCGTGATCAGCGGCGGGTGTCGGCCACCGAGCGGGAGCGCAGCATCGGTGCCGATGAAACATTCGCCACCGATACCGACGACCCGGAGGTGATCCGGACCGAACTGCTGCGGTTGTCGGACAAGGTGGCGGGGCGGATGCGCCGGGCCGGATTCGTCGGGCGCACGGTGCAGTTGCGGGTGCGGTTCGCCGACTTCACCACCATCACCCGCTCCAAGACCCTGCCGGACAGCACCGACGTCGGCCACGACATCTACCGAACGGCCCTCGCGCTCTACGACGCCCTTGGCCTGCAACGGGTGCGGCTGAGGCTCGTGGGAGTCAGGGTGGAGCAGTTGATCGAACGCTCCAGCGCTACTGAGCAGTTGCTGCTGGGTGCTCCCGAACGGGGGCGGCGGGACGCGGAGGAGGCGCTGGACCGCGTCCGGGACCGGTTCGGGCCGTCCAGCGTGCAACCGGCGCGACTGCTGGACCGAGGAGATCCGTATGAGGGCCTGCGACCGCCGCCGAAACCGTGAGTTTGGCGCAGTTCCGCACCGGTCCCGACCCCGTCTGGCAATCACGTGTTGCGGGATCTATGCTTCCCACCACCAGGACGTGACTTCTTCGGCTTCCCACCCTTGCACGGAAGTCCTATCCTGGTCTTACGTCCGTACTGGGAGGTGTCAAGTGCCGCTGTCAGATCATGAGCAGCGTCTGCTTGAGCAGATGGAACGGGCCCTCTACCAGGAGGACCCGAAGTTCGCCTCCTCCCTGCGAAGCGGTCGCAGCGGGGGAATCGATCGTCGCAAGATCGCCGTGGGTGTGGCCGGGGTCGTGTTCGGGCTCATCACGGTCGTAGCCGGGGTCGCCGTCTCACAGCCGCTGGTCGGAGTGCTCGGATTCGTGCTGATGATCGCCGGCGGTTTCTGGGCTTGGCTGGGCTCCCGTGGAGGTGCCGGAAAGGGTGCCGAGCAGGAGGATGGAACGCCCAGCGTTGCACCGACTGCCGCGCCGAGACCCAGCGCGGGTCAGAACGACTTCATGTCGAAGATGGAAGAGCGCTGGCGCAATAGGCGCGAGGGCAACGGCCAGTTCTGACGGCGGTCAGGAGAGGGTCGATCACGTCCCCCGAAGCGGTACCTGGCGCGAAACCGGACAGTGACCAACGGTCGCTGCCTAGAGGTGGCGGCGCCGCAGTGAGCGCGGGAACAACCGGTCACCCAGTGGGCGTGGCAGTGCGGCGATCGCTCGGACAACCGCTTCGGTCTCTGCTGCCAGGTCGCCGGTCCCGGACGGCGCCGTCGACCGGCCCGGCTCATCCACCACGATGACTGAGGACGCCCCGCCCGCCGGGGCGCCGGCGGGGGCGTAGCGCGCAACCTCGACATCGTGCAGGATTCGCGGCAGGGCCGCGCTGGCCGGGCTCTGCGCCGACGCCAGGCCAGATGACACCACTGCCGCCTGTTGACGCAGAGTGCCATGCGCCGGCCACGCAAGGTCGGCATCGATGGCCGTGTCACCGATTTCGCGCCAGGCAGCATCGGTGTCCCCGCGGCGGGTGCGCGCCAGCCGGTCGACGCGCCGACGGGTCCGGACCAGGCGCGGCACCGCCAAGAGACCGGCGATCACGGCGATCGCTGCGAGGAGCCCGAGCAGCCGACCCAGCAAGCCGGGCTGCTCGGTCCCATCACCGAGGGCTTCCTCGCCGGCCTGCGGCTCTGCGGGTTGCGGCGCCTGCTCCGGCGGCGGCACGGGGTCCGGCTCGGCGGCGTTGTCCTGATTCGGCTGGGCCGGGGTGTAGGCCGGAGGATCGACCGCCGCGGTACCCAGTGCGGGGGTGGGTTCGAAGCGAACCCAGCCGACGGACGGGAACCACAGTTCCGGCCAGGCGTGAGCATCAGCCGCCGACACCACGAACGCGCCGTCCTCCTGCTGCGCCCCACCCGTGAAGCCCACCACCACCCGAGCAGGGATGCCCAGCGCCCGCGACACCGCCGCCATGGCGGTGGCGAACTGCTGGCAGAACCCGACCCGGTCCTCCAGGAAGGCCAGCAGCGGCGACCTGCCCGCGGCATCGGGAACGTCCAGGGAATAGGTGAACCCCCCGGATTCGGTGAACCACCGCTGCAGTGCGACGGCTCGGTCGTAGTCGCTGGAGGCTCCGGCCGTGACCTCGGCGGCGATTCCGGCGAGCGGATCCACCAGGTCGGCAGGCAGGGAACGGCTCTCCCGCGACGCGCCCGTGAGTGCCGCTCGATCCCCGGAGAACGCCTCGGCGGAGGTCGGCACCGACGTCGTACCCACGCGGTAGATCGCGCCCGCCGCGGCCGGTCCGCCGCTGATGACGTCACCGGTGCGGGGATCCCATGACCACAGCGCGTCCTCGGTCGCCATGGTCACGCTCGATGCCCCATCGGGCAGCGGCAAATATTGGTTGGACAGCGCCGTCACCGACACATCGACGGCGGGGCCCTCCAGGCCTGTGACGGCGTCCGGCGAACGACTGGTCAGGGGCACGCCGGGGACGGGTTCATAGGGCTGCCAAGTCGTGCCGTCGAAGGCTTCCAGCGTCACCATGCCCAGATATGTGGAGCCGCCTTCGCTGCGGTATCGGAGCATCTCAGCGTTGGAGCGGCTGCGCAATCGCGCCTCCACCGAGACGAACGGGTCGACGGCGGTCCCTTGCGCCTGGGTTCCCGACAGGCTGTACCACCATGTGCGCAGCCACGGCGTGTTCGCCGCAGGAGCCACGAGGCTGAACACCAGCGCGGAACTCAGCGTCGCGATCACTGCCAGGCCCGCTGCGCCACCGGCCGACCGGCCCGCCCCGACGCGCCCCTGCGCTGTGGGGGCGGCGCTGCGCAGCCGCACGGCGGAGTCGGCGGCCATCAGCACCACCCATCCCAGCGCCGGCGCCGCCAGCAGCACCACTGCCGAGGAGCTCGGCTGAATGCCCAGCGGCGCTATGGCCATGACGAGCAGCACCACTCCGGACAGCCCGGCCAGCCCCATGCCAACCGCAAGGGTCTCCACGAGCAGTGCGCCGAGGAAGACCACGAGTGCCAGCAGCGCCAGGAACTCTTCAGTGCCGGCCACCGGAGCCGTTGCCGTGCGCACACCCGCGACACCATCGGCCACCAGGTCCCGGTAGGCGACCAGCGACTGCCAGGGTCCCCCTTCGGACCCGGCGCCGAAGAGCCACGCCATGGCGGCGCCAAACGCGGCGCTCTGCGTCAGGGGAACGACCAGCAGCGGAACGGGGAGCGCCCGCAGTAACCCGCCCGCTCCGCACACGGCCGCGATCGTCACCAGTGCGGGCCACACCCACAGTCGATCGGCGAACAGCACGCTGGTCGGGACGCAGGCCAACGCCAGCGCAGCGGCAGCGGCGATCGGCAGCACCGCGCCGGGCTTGGAACCGCCGCGGGCGATCTGGGTCGGCAGTTGGCGGCGGCCGGTGTTGGCGCTCATGCCGGCCGCCCGGCTACGGCAGTCGCCCGGCGCAGCGCCGCGGTGAGGCTGCTGGTGCCGTCCCATACCGCCGGTGACGGCTCGTCTGCGGGCGGCTCCTGGTTGTGGATCGTCTCGGTGGACAGCACTACGGTCGGCTCGGACGACCGCCGAGTTCCGGGTTGGTAGTGGGCGCCGGTGACCACCCATCGGGCGGTGGCATCGGCGGCGGCTCCGACCGATGCTCCGGCCGTCCCGAGGGCGACCTCGGCCAGGGCTGCCAATGCGGCTGCAACACCCTGCCGACCCTCCAGCCAGCGGACGGTGGTGAGCAGGCCTGCGGCGCGGGTCTGCAGGGACACCGACTGACCGGCGTTCAGCAGCGCCACCGCCAGGCTCGCCGAGGCGGCGACCGCGCGCTCGAAGCCTGCGTCGGTGCGGTAGGCGGATGCCGAGCAGTCCAGCGCCACGACAGTTCGATGCACCGGCTCGTGGTCGTCGGTACGGACCATCGGTTCCCCCGCGCGTGCGGTGGCCGGCCAGTGCATCCGACGCAGTTCGTCGCCGGGCAGATAGGCGCGCGGGATCGGGTCGCTGGCACTGCCGGCTGCGGCGGAGCGGCGCAGGTGGCGGCCGGCGGTCGGCGTGCCGGGCGACGCACCAGCAGGCTCCAGTGCAGCGCCGGCAGCCGGCAGCACCCTGGGGTAGACCAGGAAGGTGCTCGTCTCCTCGCTGCGCACCACCGCATAGGACATGCCCAGGGGCTCGGGGACCTGCATGGCGACGCTGGGCCATGGGTACCGTCCGCGCCGTTGGCAGGTGAAGGTCCGCGCAGCGCAGCGCTCACCCCGCCACGGCGGCAGGAGCACCACTGGTTGCTGGTCGGTCGAGCTGCCCCACGGAGGAACGAGGCCGCTGACAACCGCCGCTGGCGCAGCGCCGGGGACACGGACCGCAGCTGTCGTGGTCACGTCGTCCCCGACGGATGCTGCGGCCGAGGAGTCGGCGCGGGCCACGGATGCGCCTCGCCGCAGCAGCAGCGCGGTGCCGAGGCTTGCTGCGGTCAGGGCCAGCGCGAACAGCCCGGCCGCCAGCAGGGCTGCCAGTTCCAGCCACGTGCCCGCGATCACCAGGACCAGCCCGCCGGCGCCAGCACCGCGACCCCGCCCGGTGAGCCGTACCGGCATCATGGCCGTACCGGTTCGGGCACCGGTACCCGCTCCAGCACGGATTCGATCACTGCGGATTCCGATGTCCCGGCGATGGCGGATTCCGGGTGCAGGATGAGGCGGTGGGCCAGCACCGGCTCGGCCAGCGCCGCGACATCATCGGGGACGACGTAGGTTCGGCCGGCCAGCGCCGCACGGGTGCGCGCCGCCCGGTACAGGTGCACGGTGGCCCGGGGCGAGGCGCCGAGCTGGACCGCGGGGTGGCTGCGGGTGGCCTGCGTCAGAGCCACCGCGTAGGCGCGGATCGAGTCGGCGGTGTGCATGCCGGACGCGTAGGCCATCAGCCGGCGCAGCATGGGCAGATCTACGATCGGCGTCAGGATGGCCGACTGCGCCGTGGCGTCGCCCTGGTCGGAGAGCATGGCGCTTTCCGATGCCGGATCGGGGTAGCCGATGCTGATCCGGGCCAGGAACCGGTCGCGCTGCGGCTCCGGCAGGGGATAGGTGCCCGCCATGTCGATCGGGTTCTGGGTGGCGATCACGAAGAACGGATCCTCCAGCGAGTACGTCGCCCCATCAACGCTGACTTGCGATTCCGCCATGCATTCCAGCAGGGCGGACTGGGTCTTGGGCGATGAGCGGTTGATCTCATCGGCCAGCACGACGTTGGCGAAGACCGGGCCCGGCCGGAACTCGAAGGCGCGGCTGCCCATGTTGAAGACCGAACTGCCCGTGACATCGCTGGGCATCAGGTCAGGGGTGAACTGGATGCGGTGCATCGTGCCGCCGATGGATGCCGCGACCGACTTGGCCAGCATGGTCTTGCCGACCCCCGGGACATCCTCGATGAGGAGGTGCCCGCGGGACAGCAGTGTCAGCAGGGCCATCCCGATGGCCTGGGGCTTGCCATGGATGACGGTGGAGACCTGGGCGTGGATCCGATCGACGACCTCGACGAAGGTATCGGTGGACAGAGCGTCGGGCGCGTCGTGTCCGCCCGACGCCAGAGTGCCCGACTGCACCGTCACCTGCGCTCCCTCCGGCTGACTGCTCCTCAACCTTATGGGAGCCGACCGTTGCCGGAAAGCCGCGCGAGCGCCACCCCGCGTGCTGACCGGCACGCCGCCACCGGCACTATCGAATGCAGAGCATCTCGCCCGCAATCTGGTCGGGCGGGCGGACAAGGAGGCGACCATGGCGGTGCACGAGGCGGTGCTGGGCAAGTTCTTCGAGGATTTCGAAGCCGGCGATGTGTATCAGCACCCGTTCGGACGGACCATCAGTGAGACCGACAACACCTGGTTCACGCTGCTGACCTGCAATACCAATCAGATGCACTTCAATGCCCACCTCTCGCAGCAGAACCCCGTGACGGACGGCAAAGTCATCGTGGTCTCCGGTCTGACCGTGGCCTTGGTGCTGGGCCTGAGCGTGATCGACATGAGCCAGAACGCCGTGGCCAATCTCGGCTGGAACAACATCAAGCTCACCCATCCGGTCTACGTCGGCGACACCATCTACGCCGAGAGCCTGTGCACCGACAAGCGGGAGTCCTCCTCGCGGCCGACCATGGGGATCATCAGCATGTTCACGCGCGCTCTGAACCAGCACGGAGACGTGATCATGACCTATGACCGCTCCGTCATGGTCCCCAAGCGTTCCAGCGGGATCGGCCAGAACTACTTCCCGGCGGCCAAGAGCGGCCCGTTGGAGAGGCCGCAGAGCTCCTAGCGCAGCGCAGTCCGCGCCACCCGTTCCGCGCCTGCTGCGCAGCGGGCGGCGCGGGCGTCGATCTGCCTTGTCGGCCGGGCATCGGGCCGGCGAGTTGGGCGGGGTCCCGTGCGAGCTGCGTTGAGCCGTCATGCGGCGATGCGTGGGGCCGCATCCCCGGCGCGGCCCCTGACCGTCGGGTGGTGTGCCGGCGATGCCGCGACCGCGACGTCTTCGCCGCTGTGACGACCTGTGCTGCCGACGCGCGCCCGGTGGCTGCGTTCAGCCTGACGAGGCCCCTGCGCAGCATTGCCGGGCTGCGTCGCTGCGACAAGGAGCTTGCAGCAATCGCTTCCAGGTTGATCGCGATCGGGAGTGTGGTGGCTCCCGTCTGAGCGGGTGGAGCGAGCGGGGCCCCGGGGGTGGGGCCGGGTCGCGTCCCTGGTGTCCAGCGGGTCCAGTTGCGTGAGCGGCCTCAGCCTCGATGTCCGCACCCGGCGCGGGGCTCAATCGGTCGGTGTGCGACGCCGGGTCTGCACCCGGTTTGGGGGTTTGCACCCGCAGTGGTGGCGGAACGTCCGGTATGCGGGCGAGGTCTGCACCCGGTTCGGGGGTTTGCACCCGCCGTGGGGGCGGAGCCGGCCGGATTCGGGCCCAGAGCCACCGTCGCGGGTGCAAACCCCCGTTCCGGGTGCACAGTTGCCGCTCCGGAGGCGCTGGCAGCCCCCGTCGCGGGTGCAAACCCCCGTTCCGGGTGCACGCAAGCCGCCCCGAAGCCGCCCGCAGCCACCGCCGCGGGTGCAAACCCCCGTTCCGGGTGCACGCAAGCCGCCCCGAAGCCGCCCGCAGCCACCGTCGCGGGTGCAAACCCCCGTTCCGGGTGCACGCAAGCCGCCCCGGAGCCGCCCGCAGCGCCCGCCCCGGGTGCCAACCCCCGCAACGGGTGCACAGGCACGTCCACCGGGGTCGCCCACAGTCCGCCACAGCGCGAGATGCCCATGAAGCGATTCCGTTGCCGACACGCCCACCCCATCGCGCGCCCGTCGCAGCGCGGACGGTGCCCGATGGCTACCTGCTCGAGGGCTCAATTCGGTAGACAGTGGGGGACTATGGGCTATTGTGGAGCGCAATGGAGGGCATGACCAGGTCTGGGAGGTGAGAGGAGGTGGCCCGATGCTGCTGGGGACGTACTCGCCGCGGTTGGATGACAAAGGCCGCCTCGTGTTGCCCGCCAAGTACCGCGAAGCACTCGCGGACGGGATCGTGCTGACCAAGGGGCAGGACCGCTGCCTGGTGCTGTGGCCGTCCGCCGAGTTCGCCGGCTACGCCGAACGCTTGAACGAGGCCTCACGGTCGAATGCCGCCGCGCGCGCCTTTCTGCGGGTGCTGTTCTCCTCGGCCAACGACCAGGCGCCCGACAAGCAGGGCCGGATTCTGCTGCCCGCCGATCTGCGGTCCTATGCGGGCCTGGAGGGCGAAGTCGTCATCGCGGGCAACGGATCGACGTGCGAGATCTGGCAGCCCGACGCTTGGCAGCGCTACCTCGCCGAGCAGGAACGCGCATTCTCCGGACTCGATGAGGAGGTGATCCCCGGACTGCTCCCGTAGGCGACTTCCGGCCTCCTCCCGCAGCGAGGCCCGGGCACACTTCCCCGGTGCCCGGGGCGTGACCGGCGTGACTTCCCCGCACGCCGATCGCCACCATCCGACCCATCGCGGCCAGCGGTGCGGGCGGGGACCAGGAGTCGTCCAACGGGCAGTCCGGCGATCGGCAGATGCACCGTTGGCTGCAGGGTGAAGGTGGGTGCGGAGTATGCCGTCGGACGCAGAGGTGCATGTCCCGGTCAAGCTGGAACGCGTCGTCGAACTGCTGCTGCCAGCCTTGGCCGGTCCGTCCGCTGCCGGTGCCGAGCCGCGCTGGGTCGTGGATGGCACGCTCGGGATGGGCGGCCATGCGGCAGCCCTGCTGGAGGCGGCCCCGGCGGCAATGCTGCTGGGCATCGATCGCGATCGGGAGGCGCTGGAGATCGCCGGCCGCAGACTGGCCTTCGCCGCCGGCCGGACGGTCCTGGTGCACAGCGTTTTTGATGCGCTACCCGAACTGCTGAGCGAGCGGGGCATCTCGACGGTCGCTGCGGTCCTGCTCGATCTCGGCGTGTCAAGTCTGCAGTTGGACGCCGCGCACCGGGGGTTCGCCTACGCTCGGGACACGGCCCTGGACATGCGAATGGATCAGTCCGCGGCGCGGTCCGCGATCGACGTGGTCAACGACTACTCGGGGAAGGAGCTGGCGCGAGTGTTCCGCGAGTACGGCGAGGAGCGTTTCGCCTCACGCATCGCGGACGCCATCGTCGCGGCCCGCAGTCGCGACCGCATCACTTCGACCGCCGAACTGGCCGACATCGTGCGTGCCGGTGTGCCGGCCCCGGCCCGGCGGACAGGTGGTCACCCCGCCAAGCGCGTCTTCCAAGCGTTGCGGATCGAGGTCAATGACGAACTCGGAGCGCTGCAGCGCGTGCTGCCGGCCCTGCTGGACCGATTGGCCGTCCAGGGCCGAGCAGTGGTGCTGTCCTACCACTCGCTGGAGGACCGCATGGTCAAACGCGCCTTCGCGCGCGCCACGACTTCTCCGGTGCCGGCGGATCTGCCGGTGATGGGGCCGCCTGCCGACTACCGGTTGCTGACCAGAGGGGCGGAACAGGCCGCGGCGGACGAAGTCGCGGCCAATCCGCGAGCGGCCTCGGTGCGGCTGCGAGCGATCGTGCGGGAGGCCGCGTGAGCGTCCTGACCAGGCCGCCCGGCGGCGATGCCCCGCCCGAGGAGGCCGTCGGCGAGAGCCGGCGCGAACCCGGTCCCGCGACCGACGCGGGGCTGCTTCCGCGGCTCCACCTGCCCCACGGATTGGCCTCCTGGCGGTTCGCCGTCATCGTCGGCGCGCTGCTCGCCGCTGGCATGGTGGCACTGCTCACCGTGAACACCTCCCTGGCCGCCGGCTCCATCACGCTGAGCAGGCTGGAGAGCGAGTTGGCCCGCAAGACCGAGCAGCAGCAGTCGCTGGAGGTGGCTGTGGAATCGCTGGCCTCGCCATTCGCGCTGCAGCAGGCGGCCGCCGCCCTGGGCATGGTGCCATCGACCACGCCGGCGTTCCTCGATCCCGCCACCGGGCGGCTGTCGGGGGCCCTGGAGCCAGCGGCGGCGCAGGCAGCCCCATCGCCACCCGCACCGCAGGTGACCGTGCCCGAGCCGGAGCCAGCCCCGGCGCCGTCGCGGGTGCCGACGGGCCGCCCCGATCGGGAGCCGCTCGCGCCGCCCCTCCCCGCCGCGCCGGACGGGGTTCAGACCACCCCCACGCCGGAGCCGCTCCCAGGGCCGCCGCCGCGCGGCGACGGTGCTCGGCTGCCCGTTCCCGATGAGGCCTCCGCAACTGGCGCCGCCCCCGATGGCGCCGCCGGAACTGACGCCGCCGCTGGCGCCGCCCCCGCAGGCGCCGGCCCCGCACCCTCCCCGACGCCGACCCCGAGCGGTGACGGAGCGGCCGTCCTGCCAAGGGGGGAGGACTGATGGCCGGGGTGCAGAGCCCGCCGCGATCCCGACCGCGGCCACAGCGGCCGGCCGTTGCGCCACCTGGCCGACGGCGCCGCGCCAGCCGGTTCCGCGCCGCCAGCCCGCGGCGGCGATCCAGCGTCGCGCTGCTGGCCTTCCTCTTCGTGCTGACGCTGTTCGGGGGCCGGCTGATCGAGTTGCAGGCGCTGCGTTCCGACGAACTGGCCTCGGCCGGCCTGGACCAGCGCTTGCGCACATCGGTCATCCCGGCGCAGCGGGGAACGATCAGCGATGCCAAGGGCCGCCCGTTGGCGCAGACGGTGGAGGTGCGCAACATCACGGCGGATCAGACGCTCGTGGTCGATCCGGCCGCCACAGCAGCGGTGCTGTCACCGATCCTGGAGGTCGATCGCGCGCAGTTGCAGGAGCAGCTCACCGGCGACAAGCGCTTCGTGTACTTGGCCAAGGGAGTCGATCCGGCCAAGTGGCGCGCGATCCAGGACTGGCGCAGCGACTCCGACAACGATTCGGTCACTCTGCAGGCGATCTTCAGCGAGCGCCTGACCAAACGCTCCTACCCCAACGGCCCATTGGCCGCCAACCTCATCGGCTTCACCAACGCCGAAGGCGAAGGCGCAGTCGGTCTGGAGAATGGCCTGGAGCCGGAGTTGGCCGGAGCGCCCGGCGAAGTCCGCGCCGAGCGGGGACCGGACGGCAGTATCATTCCCGGCAGCGAGGTAGCGCGCGTGGAGCCCGTGCCCGGAACGGGGGTGCGGCTCACGATCGACGCCGATCTGCAGGGGGTCGCTCAGGACGCGATCGCCCGCCGGGTCGCCGACTCGGGCGCCGACTACGGCATGGTCGTGGCGCTTGAGGTGGGGACCGGCCGGATCCTCGCCATGGCCACCGTGCCGACCTTCGACCCCAACACCCCGGGCGCGAGCAGCGAGGACGACTGGCGCAACCGGCCGGTCACCAACGCCTTCGAGCCGGGCTCCACCTTCAAGGTGCTCACGCACGCCGCCGTGATCAACGAAGGGGCCGCGACGCCGACGACGCCATTCGTCGTGCCGCCCGGGCTGCCTCGCGGACCGCACGTGTTCAAGGACCACACCCCGCACGGCACGCTGCAACTGACCCTGGCCGGTGTGCTCGCCGAGTCCAGCAACATCGGCACGATCCTGGCCGCGGAGAAGATCGAGGAGCAGCGGTACTACGAGTATCTCCAGGCGTTCGGCGTGGGTCAGCCCACCGGCCTGCAGTACCCGGGCGAGACTTCGGGCATCCTGCCGCCGCTGGATGACTGGGGCGTGTTGACCTATCCCTCGATCGCGTTCGGTCAGGGCGTGGCGCTGAGTGCGCTGCAGATTGCCGATATCTTCGCAACGCTGGCAAACGACGGAGTCCGCGTGGAGCCCAAACTCATCGACGCCTACGTGCGGCCGGACGGCACGGTCCAATCCACGCCGCCCTCGCAGGAGCGGGAGGTGGTGACGGCCGACACCGCCGACGCGGTCGTGGAGATGATGGAGCGGGTGGTCTCCGAGGACGGCACCGCGCCTGGGGCGGCGATCCCGGGCTACCGAGTGGGGGGCAAGACCGGCACGGCGGAGCGGGTCGACCCGGCCTGCGGCTGCTACCGCGGCTACACGGCGTCCTTCGTCGGTGTGGCACCGGCCGATGAGCCGCGCGTGGTGGTGGGCGTCTGGCTCGACAACCCGCGCGGGATCTACTACGGCGGGGTGCTCGGAGGCCCGGTCTTCACCGAAGTGACGAAGGCCGCGCTGGCGGCGCTGGAGGTGCCGCCGTCCGGCCGGCCGCCCTCCGATATCCCGACCATCCCGACCGAGTCGGCTACGCCGTGAGCGCGCTGCGGCCCGCTCCGCGTTTCCGAGCGCTCGCCGAATGTGACGCGGCCGGGATCGAGTGGCACGACCCCGTGCCCGGCGGCACCGAGGTGAGCGGCATCACCAACGACTCCCGCTCGGTGCAGCCGGGCGACATCTACGCCGCACTGCCGGGGTCCAACGTCCACGGCGCGGACTTCGCCGCGGCGGCGAAGGCGGCGGGAGCCGTCGCGATCCTGACCGACCCGGCCGGTTCGGCCGCAGCGGCCGCGACGGGACTGGCACACGCGATCGTCGTTCACCCGCGCGCAGTGCTGGGGGATCTGTCGCGCTGGGTCTACGGCGACCCGAGCGAGCAGTTGCTGCTCATCGGCATCACGGGGACCAACGGCAAGACCACCACCAGCTACCTCATCGAGGGCGGCCTGAGCGCCGCCGGATACCGCACCGGCGTCATCGGCACGACCGGCATCTGGGTGGATGACCGCGTGGTGCCCTCGGCGCGCACCACACCGGAGGCCCCCGATGTGCATGCGCTGCTGGCGGTCATGCGGGAACAGGGCGTGACGGCCGTGGTCATGGAGGTGTCCTCGCACGCCCTGATGATGGGCCGCGTCGATGGGCTTCGCTTCGACGTCGCCCTGTTCACGAACCTCACCCAGGACCATCTGGACTTCCACGGCACGATGGAGGAGTACTTCGCCGCCAAGGCGGGCCTGTTCACGCAAGCGCGCAGCGGCGAGGCCGTCGTGTGCGTGGACGACGACTGGGGCGTACGGCTGGCGGCGCAGTCCCCTCTACCGGTGCAGACCTATGCCGTGGGCGCCGGCGGGGCTGATGCGGACTGGCGGGCCTGGCGCGTCGAGCCGACGCCGACCGGCCATCTCGCGCTGTCCGTCGCCGGCCCGGACGGCGGGACGCTGCGCTTGGAGTCCCCGCTGCCGGGGCTGTTCAACGCCGCGAACGCGCTGGGGGCCTACGTGACCCTGCGGGCCGCGGGAGTCTCGGCCGATCACGCTCGGCAGGGGTTGCTGCTGGCCCGCTCCGTGCCGGGCCGCATGGAGCGCATCGGCGCCCAGTTCGCGGCCTTCCCCGTCTTCGTGGACTATGCCCACACGCCCGATGCCGTGCACCGGGTGATCGCTGCGGCGCGCGAGCTCGCCATCGGCTCCGTCATCGTCGTCCTCGGCTGCGGGGGCGACCGGGACCGCGACAAGCGCCCCAAAATGGGCGAGATCGCGGCAACAACCGCCGACGAGGTCATCGTGACCGATGACAATCCCCGGTCCGAGGATCCGGCAGCCATCCGAGCGCAGGTCCTGGCGGGCGTCCCGGATCCGTTCCTGCGCCGGGTGCGCGAAATCGGCGATCGGCGCGCAGCGATCCGGGCCGCTGTGCTGGGCGCCCAGCCCGGCGATGTGGTGCTCGTCCTCGGCAAGGGGCACGAGCAGGGCCAGGAGGTGCGGGGCGTGGTCGCGCCGTTCGACGACCGGGTGGAGGTTCTGGAGGCTATCCGGCAGCCGGGCGTGGCACGGTTGGAGCAATCATGATTGCCCTGAAGCTGTCAGAGGTGGCCCGGATCGTCGGCGGTGAGCTGCACGATCCGGGCGCTGACGATCCGATCGTCACCGGTGCCGCCGCCGATTCCCGGCTGGTGCAGCAGGGGCAGCTCTACGTTGCGATCGTCGGAGAGCGGGTGGACGGGCACACCTTCGCCGCGGAGGTGATGGCCGCCGGTGCCTGTGGCGTGTTGGGAGAGCGGCCGACCGGGGTGCCGACCGTCGTCGTGCCCGACTCCGTGGAGGCGCTGGGCACGCTGGCGCGCGCGGTGATCGATCGGCTGCCGGACCTCGATGTGGTTGCCGTGACCGGCTCCTCCGGCAAGACCAGCACCAAGGACCTGATCGCCCAAGTCGTGCAGCGGCGGGGTCCGGTGGTCGCCCCTTCCGGATCCTTCAACACCGAGGTGGGGCTGCCGCTGACCGTGCTGCAGGCCGACCAGACGACCCGCACGCTCGTCCTGGAGATGGGGGCGCGAGGCGTGGGGCACATCGCCTACCTGTGCGATATCGCGCCACCGAAGGTCGGCGTCCTGCTCAACGTCGGCAGCGCCCATCTGGGAGAGTTCGGCAGCAGGGCGGCCATCGCGAAGGCCAAGAGCGAGATCATCGTGGACCTGCCGCGCGACGGCTGCGCAATACTGACCGCCGATGACCCGATCGTGGCCGAACTCGCCTCCGCGACCGACGCAGAGGTGCTCACCTTCGGCGAGGCTGCGACCTCCGATGTCCGGATCGCTGATCTGCGGCTGGATGCCATGGCGCGTCCACGATTCCGACTCGCGACCGCTGACGCGCACGCCGATGTGGCCCTGCAGGTGCACGGCGAGCATCAGGCCGCCAACGCCGCCGCGGCCGCCGCCGTCGGCCTGGCCCTGGGCATGCCACTGGACCAGATCGCCGCGGCGCTGTCCGCAGCGACCGCCCGGTCCGCGCTGCGCATGGATGTCCGCACGGCCCCCAGCGGCGTCATCGTGGTCAACGACGCCTACAACGCCAACCCGGAGTCCATGCGGGCCGCCCTGAAGTCGCTGGCGGCGATGGGCCGGCAGACCGGCGGGCGCACCTGGGCGGTGCTGGGGGAGATGCTGGAGTTGGGCCGCGACTCGGCCGCCGAGCACGATGCCCTGGGCCGGTTGGCGGTGCGCCTCAACATCGGTCACACCGTTGCGGTGGGCGAGGGGGCGCGGGCCATCGATCTGGGTGCCAGCCACGAGGGTTCCTGGGACGGCGAATCGACCTGGGTCCCGGACGTGGCCGCCGCGATCGCGCAGGTGCGCGCGGGAGTGGCCCCCGGCGATGTCGTCCTGGTCAAGGCATCCCGTGGCGTGGCGCTGGAACGCGTGGCGGAGGCGCTGCTGGCTGACTCCCCCGAAGGTGGTGGGCGGCGATGAGGTCGATCGTCCTGGCCGCCGGCATCGCCGGCCTGGTGTCCCTGCTGGGCACGCCGATGCTCATCAGGTTCCTGCGTCGCCATGGCTACTCGCAGGCCATCCGCGAGTCGACCGACGACGTGCAGTACCCCGCCCACGAGGGCAAGGTCGGCACACCTTCGATGGGCGGCCTGGCCATCATCGGCGGCCTGGTGATCGGCTATTTCGGCACCCAGTTGCTCTTCTGGTCGCCGCCCACCCCCACCGGGCTGCTGGCGCTCTACCTGACGATCGGCCTGGGCATGGTGGGGATGGCCGACGACTACCTCAAGATCTTCAAGCAGCGCTCCACCGGTATCCGTGCCCGCACGAAGCTGCTTGGGCAGGCCTTCGTGGCCATCTCCTTCGCCGTGCTCTCGGTGAACTTCCCCGACGACTTCGGGCAGACACCGGCCTCGCAGGCGATCTCGGTGCTGCGCGACTTCAACTGGGAACTGCCGCTGGCGCTGTTCGTGTTCTGGATCTGGCTGCTGGTCACCGCGGCCACCAACAGTGTGAACCTCACCGATGGGCTGGACGGACTGGCCAGCGGCGCCGCTCTCATCACCTTCGTGGCCTACCTGCTGATGACGGTGTGGCAGTTCAACAACCAGTGCGCGGTGGATCCCTTCGATCCCTGCTACACCGTGCGCGACCCGCTCGACCTGGGCGTCTTCGCCGCCGCCTGCGCCGGTGCCGTCTTCGGCTTCCTCTGGTGGAACACCTCGCCGGCCCGCATCTTCATGGGCGACACCGGATCGTTGGCCATCGGCGGTGCCATCGCCGCTCTGGCCATCATGACGCGCACCGAGTTGCTGCTCGTGCTGACCGGCGGCCTGTTCGTCGTCATCACCGTCTCGGTGATCCTGCAGGTCGGCTCCTTCAAACTCACCGGGAAGCGCGTCTTCCGGATGGCCCCGCTGCATCACCACTTCGAACTGGTGGGCTGGCCGGAGATCCTCATC
Source organism: uncultured Actinomycetota bacterium (assembly GCA_963706835.1). Lineage (GTDB taxonomy): Bacteria > Actinomycetota > Actinomycetes > S36-B12 > CAVXYG01. The sequence goes on along the minus strand of CAVPOB010000040.1, from coordinate 83,644 downwards.
GTCGTGCGGTTCTGGATCATCCACGCCCTCATGGTGGGGATGGGCCTGACCATCTTCTACGCGGAGTGGGTGACCACATGAGCGCAGCCGACAGGGGCGAGTTCGCCGGCCAACGGGTGGCGGTAGCGGGGATCGGCGTTGCCGGGTTCGCCTGCGCCGAGGCACTTCTGGAACGAGGGGCTGCGGTGGTGGCGGTGGACGCGGGCACCGATGCGCAGCGTCAGGAGCGGGCGGGAGCCCTGACCGACCTGGGCGCTGAGGTGCGGTTGGGCGATGCGGATACACTGCCCGACGGCCTGGACCTGCTCGTGGTATCGCCGGGCTTCCCGCCCACCGCCCCCATCATTCGGGCGGCACTCGGGGCCGGATTGCCGGTCTGGGGGGAGCTGGAGTTGGCATGGCGGCTGCAGGACCCTTCGACGGCTGCGGACTGGCTGGTCATCACCGGTACCAACGGCAAGACGACGACGACACTGATGCTGGAGTCGATCCTGCGGGCGGCTGGTGCGGCCACCGTGGCGGCCGGCAACATCGGGACCTCGCTGGTCAGCGTGGTCGCCAAGCAGCGGCTCGATGTGATCGCGGTCGAGATCGGCGCCCCGCAGTTGCCGTTCTGGCACACCGTGAGCCCCCATTCCACGGTCTGCCTGAACATCGCCGAGGACCACGTCGATCACTTCGGCACCTTCGAGCAGTACGTGTCCACCAAGGCCAAGGCCTACGAGCGCACCCGAGTGGCGGCGGTCTACAACGTGGCCGACCCCGCGACGCTGCGCATGGTCCAGGAGGCGGACGTCATCGAGGGGTGCCGCGCGATCGGGTTCGGCCTCGGCCCGCCCGCCCCGTCAGAGCTGGGTGTGGTGGAGGACCTGCTGGTGGACCGTGCCTTCGTCGCCGATCGCCGCAACTCCGCCCAGGAACTCGCCGCGCTGGACGACGTCCACCCGCGGGCGCCGCACCAGGTGGCCAACGCCCTGGCAGCGGCTGCCCTGGCGCGTGCCTGGGGCGTCGCGCCGAGCGCGGTGCGGGACGGGCTGCGGAACTTCCGGCCCGCGGCCCACCGCATCGCCCACGTCGCCACCATCGACGGCGTGCAGTACATCGACGATTCCAAGGCCACCAATGCCCATGCTGCGCAGACATCGCTGGCCGCGTTCGACCACGTGGTCTGGATCGCCGGCGGGATGGCGAAGGGGCAGTCCTTCGACGAGCTGGTGCCGAAGGTGGCAGACCGGCTGCGGGCAGTGGTCCTGCTCGGCATCGACCGCGGCGAGGTGGCGGCCGCGCTGCGCCGACACGCCCCCGATGTCCCCCGCATCGACATCGATAGGACCGACACTGGGGCGATGGCCGAGGTCGTAGCTGCGGCAGCCGCCGCGGCCCAGTCGGGCGACTGCGTACTGCTGGCGCCCGGGTGCGCGTCGTGGGACATGTTCCGCAACTACGGTCACCGGGGCGACGCCTTCGCCGAGGCGGTGCTGGCGATGCAGGAAGGTCGCGATGAGGGCAGCGGAACTGGATGACCCGGGACTGTTGCGCCGGTCCGTGCAGCGGGTGCACCGCAGCCTCGGCCGGCCTCGGTCTATCCCGTACCTGGTCGTGGGCTCGACGTTCCTCCTGCTGACCCTGGGCCTGCTGATGGTGTGGTCGGCGTCATCGATTGGCAGCATCCAGAGCGGCAGCTCCAGCCTGGCCACGCTGACCAAGCAGGGGCTGTTCGCCGTCCTGGGCGTGGTGGCGCTGGTGCTCATCTCGCGCCTGCCCCTGACGCTGATCCGCAGTCTCGCGGTGCCCTTCCTCGCGATCGTGGTCTTCCTGCTGCTGCTCGTGCTGATCCCCGGGATCGGTATCGAGGTGGGCGGTCAGCGCAACTGGATCGGCATCGGGGGCACGCTGCGGATCCAGCCCAGCGAGTTCGCCAAACTCGCACTGATCCTGTGGGGCGCCGACGCGCTGGCGCGACGACACCGCGCGGTTACCGATTGGCACCGACTCCTCCTACCGGTCCTGCCGGTTGGGTTGCTGCTGGTCATCCTCGTCCTGCTCGAGGGGGACTTCGGCAACGCGATGATCCTGATGGTCCATCTTGTGCGGGCTGCTGTTCGTGGCGGGGGCCCCGCTGCGCCTGTTCGCGCTCATCGGAGCGGTGGGACTGGCGGCGTGTGGTCTTCCTGGCCTGGATCGCGCCCTACCGGGTGCAGCGGTTCACGTCGTTCCTCAACCCCGAAGCCGATCGGCTGGATGGGGCGTGGCAGGTGACGCAGGGGATGTACGCCTTCGGCACGGGTGGGCTGTTCGGCGTGGGCCTGGGCGGCAGCAGGGAGAAGTGGGGCACGCTCCCCGCCGCGCACACCGACTTCATCTTCGCCGTCCTGGGTGAGGAGCTCGGCCTGATCGGCACGCTGAGCGTCGCTCACTCTCTTCGGTCTGCTCATCTTCGCGATCCTGCGACTGGTGCAGCTGACCTCTGATCGGTTCACGCAGTTCGTGGCGGCGGGCGTGGCGATGTGGCTGATGGTCCAGGTGATCACCAACATCGGTGCCACCCTCAAACTGCTGCCGATCACCGGTGTCACCCTGCCGCTGGTCTCCTACGGGGGCTCTTCGCTGATCCCGGTGCTGATGGGGATCGGCGTGATCCTGCTGGTCCTCGCCAAACAGGTCCGTGCACGGCCCCGCTGCGCCGCCGCGCTTCGGGACCTCTCGGGCCCGTCCCGCTGCGGGGCGATCCGAGCGCCGTGCGCGGACCGGCGGCCAGCACCGGCAACCCCAGGAGAAGGGCGCGACATGACGATCAATGTCGTGGTGGCCGGTGGCGGCACCGCCGGCCATATCGAGCCCGCCATGAACCTCGCGGACTACCTGCGCGACCACGAGCAGGACGTGGCGATCACCGCGCTGGGCACGGAGAAGGGCCTGGAGACCAGGCTCGTGCCCGCCACGCGGCTACCCGTTGGAACTGATCCCGCCGGTGCCGCTGCCGCGCAAGCCCGGCAAGGACCTGGCAACCCTGCCCGGGCGGCTGCGGACCTCGATAGCGGCTGTGAAGGCCGTGCTGCAACGACCGCTGCCGACGTGGTGGTTGGCTTCGGCGGCTACGTGTCGATCCCCGCCTACTTCGCCGCTCGTCAGCCTGGAGTGCCCATCGTCGTGCACGAGGCGAACGCGAAGCCCGGCCTGGCCAATCGGGTGGGTGCTCGCTTCACGCCTTTCGTCGCCGAGAACTATGCCGGCAGCCTGCCGGGGGCCGTGCGGCTCGGCCTGCCGCTGCGCACCGCGATCTCCGGTCTGGACCGATACGCCGAGCGGGGGGCCGGGCGGGCGTTCTTCGGACTGGACCCCGACGCACCCTGCGTGCTGGTGTTCGGCGGATCCCAGGGCGCCAAGCGGCTCAACGAGGCGGTCTGGGGCGCGCTGCCGCAACTGCGCGACCGCGAGATCAGCATCCTGCACGCGTACGGCCCCAAGACCGACACGGCGCTGGTGCCGGCGGCGCCGGATGGACCGCATGCACTACGTCCCGGTGCCGTACGTCGACCGGATGGACCTCGCCTATGCCGCGGCCGATCTGGCGGTGTGCCGCTCGGGTGCGATGACGTGTGGCGAGATCGCAGCCGTCGGGCTGCCGGCGGTCTACGTTCCCTTCCCGATCGGCAACGGGGAGCAGCGCTTCAACGCCGAGCCCGTCGTGCGGGCCGGCGGCGGCGATGCTGGTCGATGATGCCGACATGACGCCGCAGCGCTTCCTCGCCACGGTGGGAGATCTCATCGGGCAGGCCGACGCCTTGCGCAGGCATGGCCGCAGCGGCGGCGGCCTACGGCGTGCGGGACGGCGACGCGCGACTGGCCCGGCTGTCGCTGCAGGCCGTCGCCTCGCGGGAAGGGTGCTCGATCATGACCGACGGCCCCAACGTCGCCACGGTCGCCTCCGACCTGGAGGTGGTCGATCCCGGACCAACTCGGCGCGGTCCACATCCTGGGTATCGGCGGGGCGGGGATGAGCGCGATTGCCCGGATGCTGCTGGACCGAGGCGTGGCCGGTGTCCGGCAGCGACGCCAAGGACAGCAAGCGACTGGCGGCGCTGCGCGAGCAGGGCGCGACCGACCTACGTCGGCCACGATGCGGCGCATCTGGGTGACGCCACCACGGTCATGTACTCCACGGCGGTGTCCGACGACAACCCGGAACTGGTCGGCCGCCCGGCCGCAGTGGTCTGCGGGTCATGGAGCGCTCTGCCGCCCTGGCGATCCGCGATGCGCGGGCGCTCGGCCCATTGCCGTAGGGCGGTACCCACGGCAAGACCACGACGACCTCCATGGTCACGGTCGCGCTGCTGCACTGCGGGGCCGACCCGTCCTACATCGTGGGCTCGGAGATGAGCCAGACCGGGTACCAACGGTCGCTTCACCGGCTCGCCCGTGGTTCGTCGTGGAGGCCGACGAGTCGGACGGCTGCTTCCTGCGCCTGGAGCCCTATGTGGCGGTCGTGACCAATCTGGAAGCCGACCACCTGAACTTCTGGGGCGACCTGTCGGCGCTGGAGGCCGGCTTCGACGGCTTCGTCGCGTCGGTGGCGCGATCGCGGAGGGCTTCGCGGTGCATCTGCCTCGACGATCCCGGGCGCGCGCGCGTTGGCCGAGCGGGCGCGGCCAGCGGGATCGCGGTGCGGACCTACGGCACGAGCGAGGACGCGGACTATCGGCTGAGTGTCGAGCAGCAGCGCGCCGACGGCGCCACGATCGCGCATCCGGCCCCGCGCTGGCGACGGTGGTGTCGCCGAACTGCAGGTGCTCGGTCTGCACAACGCGCTGAACGCGACAGCGGCGTTCGCCGTGGTCCACGGCCTCGGCTACCCGGCCGCCGACATCCTTGCCGGGTTGGCAGCTTCACCGGCACGCGGCGCCGATTCGACTTCACGTCGGGGAGGCGGCCGGGGTGCGCGTCTACGACGACTACGCCCACCACCCGACCGAGATCGCTGCCACGCTGCGGGCCGCGCAGGACTTCGTCGGGGACGGGAAGGTGATCGTCGCGTTCCAGGCCCACCACTACTATCGCACCGCCCTCTTCCTCACGGAGTTCGCCGACGCGCTCGGCATCGCGGACCGAGTCGTGGTGCTGGAGGTCTTCGCCCCGGGGGAGACCCCGATCCCCGGCGCCAGCGGCCAGGCCATGGCCGCCGCAGTGCCGCGCCCTGACCGGCAGCGTCGTCTTCGAGCCGTCCTGGGCGATGGTGCCGCGAGCGTCTCGTCGAGTTCGCCGAGCCGGGCGACATCATCATGACGCTCGGTGCCGGTGACATCTCGCTGCTCGGCGCCGAGGTGCTGGACCTGCTGGAAGCCCGGACGGGCCGGGCATGACTGAGCCGTCCAGCGGCGCCGGGCTGGCCACTGCGGAGCCGGCGGCGCGGCCCGAGGACTCGGCGGATCAGCGGCAGCGACGCCGCCGCACCGTGCTGCGTCGCCCGTCATGGCGACTGCTGGTCGCCGGTGCGGCCGGCTCCGCCGTGCTGGCGGGGGCGATGCTGGCCTCGAGCATGCAGTCCCCCTTCCAGGTGGCCGGCATCGTCATCGAGGGCGCTGGGCCGAGCGTGAAGCCAGCCGTCGTGGCAGCGACGCCGAATGTGGTCGGTCAGGCCTTCCGCGCCGTGGACGCAGAGGCGCTGGTGGCAGCGGTTGGAATCCATCGAGGGCGTCCAGGCGGCCACCATCGACTGGCGGTGGTGGAACACCCTCGCCATCGCGGTGACGGAGCAGGAACCGGTGGCCGTCGTGGCGACCCGCGGCCGGATTCCGCGTCCTGGACCCGACCGGTGCTGCCATCCGGCAGGTCGGTCAACGGCCGCCCGGTTTGCCGCTGCTGGAGGCGGTGGGGGACGAGCAGCGACTGGTGGGGCTGCAGGTGGTGCAGCAGGTCCCCGACGCCCTGCTGCCGCAGACCGACACGGTGACCGTGACCGCCAGCGGCGGCAGCGTCGAGGTGCGGCTGACATCGGGAGCGATCGTCGATCTCGGTGCCCCTGATCGCCTCGCCGAGAAGTTCGCGGTCCTCGGGCAACTCCTTCCCGTGGGTGCCGAGCGATACAGCGTGGCCGTCCCGGAACGGCCCGCGCTGCAAGGGATTCCGGCTCCCGCCCAGCCCTAGGACAGCGACGGGGCAAGAACCCTGAAGCGCCCCTTCAAGCCAAGAAGAATCGTCGGCGTGTTCTGGGGTCAATCCCTTGCGCCCCATGCGCCCGCCCTCCTAGTGTCACTGCGGCGGTAGGGGGAGGGGATTGACCCTCAAGTGGAAGTTGAAGCAGCGTCCTGCCGGCGCATCGGATGATCCACCTGAGGGTGGCGAGAAGGGATGGTGGCCGTGGCCGCTCCGCAGAACTACTTGGCAGTCATCAAGGTCGTCGGCATCGGCGGCGGCGGTGTCAACGCCGTCAACCGGATGATCGAAGTCGGGCTCAAGGGCGTGGAGTTCATCGCCATCAACACCGACGCCCAGGCACTGCTGATGAGCGATGCCGACGTCAAGCTCGACATCGGTCGCGACCTGACCCGCGGCCTGGGGGCCGGGGCGAACCCGGAGGTGGGCCGCAAGGCGGCCGAGGACCACGCCGAGGAGATCGAAGAGGTCATCAAGGGCGCCGACATGGTCTTCGTGACGGCTGGCGAGGGCGGCGGCACCGGCACGGGCGGAGCGCCGGTCGTGGCGCGGATCGCCCGGGGCCTGGGTGCGCTGACCATCGGCGTTGTGACCCGGCCGTTCAACTTCGAGGGTCGGCGCCGCTCGGTGCAGGCCGAGGAGGGCATCGAGTCGCTCCGCTCCGAGGTCGACACCCTCATCGTGATCCCCAACGACCGCCTGCTGTCGCTGACCGATCGCAAGATCAGCATGATCGACGCCTTCCGCCAGGCCGACCACGTGCTGCTGCAGGGCGTCTCCGGCATCACCGACCTCATCACCACCCCTGGTCTGATCAACCTCGACTTCGCCGATGTGAAGTCGGTCATGGAGGGGGCCGGCTCGGCGCTGATGGGCATCGGCTCGGCCCGGGGCGAGGAACGCGCGGTCACGGCTGCCGAGGGCGCGATCAACTCACCGCTGCTGGAGGCCACGATCGACGGCGCCCACGGTGTGCTGATGTCGATCGCCGGCGGCTCGCGACCTCGGGCTCTTCGAGATCAACGAGGCCGCGCGGCTGGTGACCGAGGCGGCGCACCCGGAAGCGAACATCATCTTCGGCGCGGTCATCGACGACACCCTTGGCGACGAGGTGCGGGTGACGGTGATCGCCGCGGGCTTCGACGGCGGCCTGCCGAGGTTGCGCGCCCAGGAGCAGCGGGTGGTCAACACCTCGCCGGAGCGGGAGGGCCGGGAGCGCGTCGTGGACGTACGCAGCCACGAGCCGCGGCCCCAGCGCGGCTGCCGCTGCCCCGACGGAGGACCGCGGGACCCCGGTCGAGCCCCGCAAGATCAAGTTCGACAACGAGACCGGGGACGGCATCGACCTGCCCGCCTGGCTGCAGTGATCCCGGCTCGGGCCGAGGCGCTGGGCCCGGTCCGGCTGGTCCTGACCGACCGACGCGGCGGCAGCAGCCTGCCTCCCTGGGACAGCCTCAACCTGGCCGACCATGTCGGTGATGCTGCTGCTGCGGTGTCGGCCAATCGGCGGTTGGTGGCGGCGGCTGCCAACGTCGACGAGGCCGCCGTCATCGACGCCGAGCACGGCAGCACGGTCCACAAGGTGGCCGTAGGCGGGCGGGCGCCGACCGGGGATGCGCTGGTCACGACCAGGCCCGGGCTTGGGTTGCTGGCGCTATCCGCCGACTGTGTGGCCGGAGCGATTGCCGCGCCAGACCTGCCGGCCGCGGCGGTCTTCCACTGCGGCTGGCGGGGCCTGGCGGCCGGGATCGTCCCGGCCACCATCGCCGCCCTGGAACGCATGGGTGCTGACACATCGCAACTGCTGGTGCGGCTGGGGCCGGCAATCTGCCCGGCCTGCTATGAGGTGTCCGACGGGGTGCGCGATCAGGTCTCGGCGGCGGTTCCGCAGGCCTGGGCGACCACGGCATCGGGTGCCGCAGCGATCGACCTCGTCGGCGGGACCGTGGCACAACTGCGGGCTGCCGGCTGCCGGGCCATCACCCCCGACGAGCGCTGCACCGCGGAAGATTCGACGCTGTACTCGCATCGGCGCGACGGCATCACCGGAAGGCAGGCAGTGCTGGCAGTGCTGGGTCCCGCAGCATGACGCGCCACAGGGATCTCGCAGATGGCCTGGCGGCCGTGCGCGCCAGGATCGCGCAGGCCTGCGCGACCGCGGGTCGGGACCCGGCCGAGGTGGCGCTGATCGCCGTGAGCAAGACGTGGCCGGCCGCCGACATCGCCGTGCTGCACGACCTCGGCGTCGTCGACTTCGGGGAGAACCGGCTGCCGGAGCTGCAGCAGAAGGCTGCCGCCCTCGCCGAACGGACCATTCGCTGGCACTTCCTCGGACAGATTCAGTCGAAGAAGGCGGCCGCCATCGGGCGGGTCGCCCCGACCGTGCACTCCGTCGACCGCGCTCGCGTCGTGCCCGGTCTGGCGCGCGGCGCCCGCGAGGCCGGCCGCACCGCCACGATCTTCCTGCAGGTCTCGTTGGCCGAGCTCGCCCCGGCCGATGCGGCTGCTGGCCGCGGCGGCGCCGCGCCGCGGGACCTCCCCGAGCTCGCCGACGCGGTCGCCGCCGAGTCCGACTTGGTGCTGGCGGGCCTGATGACGCTGCCACCGCGGCAGGCCGATCCCGACCTGGCCTTCGCCCGGCTCGCGGCGCTGTCGCAGGCGCTGCAGCAGCGCCACCCCCATGCCCGGGGCATGTCCGCCGGGATGTCCCACGACTTCGAGGCGGCGATCCGTGCCGGGGCGACACACGTGCGCATCGGCAGCGCGCTGTTCGGCGAACGGAACGTCGTCAGGTAGTGTCATGGCCACGGGTGACCTCGTGGCTAGCCCTTCCCCCACGCGAGGAGCAGAGATGGCAAACGCAATGCGCAAGATCGGGGTGTATCTCGGCCTTGTCGAGGACGACCCGATGGCTGTCGGTTACGACGACTACGGCTACCAGGAGCCGGAGCGGCGGCTCGCGCCGGTCTCCGACCCCGCGCCGGTGCGGTCGACCCACCATGAGCCGGCGACCTACGCGGGGCCGGTACGGCTACGGCGGTCGCCGAGGTGCACGCCATCCACACGATCCATCCGCGCTCGTACAACGACGCACGGCGGATCGGCGAGGAGTATCGCTCCGGCCACCCCGTCATCATCAACCTGACCGAGATGGACGGCGCCGACGCCAAGCGCGTCGTCGATTTCGCGGCCGGTCTGGTCTTCGGCCTCCACGGCTCCATCGAGCGCGTGACGAACAAGGTCTTCCTGCTCTCGCCGCAGAACGTCGATGTGCGAGACGCCCCCGCAGTCCGTCAGGCGCGGGACGGCTTCTTCAACCAGAGTTGAGACTGTGAGCGCGATTGCAAGTGCCGTCGCAACGGTTCTGTGGATCTACTTCCTCATCCTGATGGCCCGACTCGTCCTGGACTACGTCCAACTGTTCGCCCGCTCGTGGGAGCCGAAGGGCCCGATGCTGGTGCTGGCGGAGGCCGTCTACACGGTGACCGACCCGCCGCTGCGATTCCTGCGCCGGTTCATACCGCCGCTGCGGCTCGGTCAGGTGAGCCTGGATCTGTCCTTCCTGGTCCTGGTCCTCATGATCGGCCTGGCCACCTCGTTGCTGTCCTCGGTGTAGGGCGCGATGGGTGCGCAGGTCGCCGAGAGCATCGAGATCGAGGCCCCCGTCCAAGCCGTCTATGACCTGATCGCCGATATCGCGCGAATGGGCGAGTGGTCCCCAGAGGCCACCGGGGCGCTGCGGGCCCCCCGCCGCCTGGAGGCGGGGGACCGATTCATCGGGAGCAACCGACGCGGCCCGGTCCGGTGGTGGACGGTCTGCACGGTGCGGCACGCCGAAGCGCCGCGGTTGCTGGAGTTCGACGTCGATGCCGGGCCGGTGTCGCTGTCGCGCTGGAGCTACCGGCTCGTTCCGGCTGCGAACGGGGGGACCGTGGTGACCGAGGTGTGGCTGGACCGTCGCGACGGACTGATCGGGCTGCCGGTGCGACTGCTCGGCTCGTTGCTGATCCCGGGCGACCGCGCGGCCCACAACCGTGCGAATATGCGCACCACGCTGGCTCGACTGAAGCAGACCGCGGAGGCCGGTCGGTAGCCTCGCTGCGGGTCATTGCCGGCTCCTCGCAATCCAGGGTGTGCTGCATCGGGCGGTGGCTCGGGGTGGGCGCCGTTCCCCGGGGATGCGGGGCTTCGCGGCCGGCGGCTGGCAGGGGACGGCGCTGCGCTTGGGTGCGGTGTCGGCGCCCCGTGCGGGGCCTCCGGGGCGGCGGCTGTGCACCCGTTGCGGGGGTTTGCACCCGGGACGGGGGCTGAGAGGGCCTCCGGGGCGGCCACGGTGCACCCGGTTGCGGGGGTTTGCACCCGGGACGGTGGCTGTCGGCCCCGATCCGGCCGGTTCCGCCCCCGCGGCGGGTGCAAACCCCCGAACCGGGTGCAGCCCTGCCCCGACTACCGGACGTTCCGCCCCCGCGGCGGGTGCAAACCCCCGAACCGGGTGCAGACCCGCCCCGCACTCCGGCCGGTCCGCCCCCGCGGCGGGTGCAAACCCCCGAACCGGGTGCAGACCCGCCCCGCACTCCGGCCGGTCCGCCCCCGCGGCGGGTGCAAACCCCCGAACCGGGTGCAGACGTTCCTCGGCGCAGCGGGATGAGGCCGCTCACATTGCTGGATCCGCTGGACACCGGGATGCGACCGGGCCCCCGGCGGCCCGCTCGCTCCACCCGCAGACGCCGGATCCCACCAGACGCCCCCTGCGATGCGCCTCATTGCCAGCCTCGCCGGCGCAGGGCCGCGCCAGCAGGGCCGGCCGGTGGCGCGGCCCTCTCGCCGGTAGCAGCGGTCAGGAGTGCCGCTGCACCGAGACCCGCAGCCGCAGTTCCTCCGACGCCGCGGTGTGGCCCCCTCCCGGCTCGCCGTTGGAGAACTGCAGCGCCAGCACCTCCTCGGCGATGGTGGCCGCGTGCTCGCCGATCGCCGCCGCCACCTCGCCGTCCTCGCTGGACCACACCACATCGATGCGATCAGTGATCTCCAGGCCGGCCTGCTTGCGCGTCTCCTGCAGGAACCGGGTGACTTCCCGGGCCAGGCCGGCCCGCACCAGTTCGTCGGTGAGGTGGAGGTCCAGCGCCACGGTGTCGCCGCTCTCTGCGGCGACGGTCCAGCCCTCCCGGGGGGTCTCGGTGATGATGAGATCGTCAGCGGTGAGCGTCACCTGCCCCACCTCCGCAACCTCCAGCGTGGCGCTGCCGGCCCCGCGCACCTCGGCGGCCAGCGCCGCGCCATCGGCCTGCGCGATGCCCTTGGCCACCAGCGGCGTCTGCTTGGCGAACCGCTTGCCCAACGCGCGGAAGTTCGCTTTGACCTGCACATCGACCAAGTCGCCCGCGTGATCGGCCAGACCGATCACCCGCTGCACGTTGAGCTCCTCGGCGATCTCGTCGCGCAGCTGCTGCGACAGGCGGGCCCAACGTGCCCCCGCCACCAGGCACGCGGCCAGCGGCTGGCGGTTGCGCACCCCGGAACTGGCCCGGGCGGCCCTGCCGAGTTCGACCACGCGGCGGACCATGGCCATGTCGGCGCCGAGGTCGCCGTCGATGAGCGACTCTTCCAACGTGGGCCACGACGCCAAGTGCACCGACTCCGGTTCCCCTTCGACGCCCGCGAACAGGCTCTGCCAGACCTGCTCGGTGATGAATGGCGTGAACGGGGCCATGGCGAGGGTCATGATGCGCAGCGCCTCGTGCAACGTAGCCAGCGCCGCCGGATCGCCCTCCCAGAACCGCCTCCGGGACCGGCGCACGTACCAGTTCGACGTCTCGTCGACGAAGGCGGCCAGCGCCCGACCGGCACGCTGGGTGTCGAAGCGCTCCAGGGCCTCGGTGACGTCGCGCACCAGCACCTGGGCCTGCGACAGCAGCCAACGGTCCAGGTCGGTCCGCTCGCCGACCGCGGCCCCGGGGCTCCAGTCTGCGGCCCTTGCATACAGCGACTGGAACGAGACGGTGTTCCAGTAGGTGAGCAGGGTCTTGCGCGCGACCTCCTCGATGGCCTGGTGACCGACCCTGCGCGCCTGCCACGGCGAGCCCGCGGCGAGCATGAACCAGCGCACCGCATCGGCGCCGTGGGCGTCCATCAGCGGCACCGGCTCCAGGACGTTGCCGAGGTGCTTGCTCATCTTTCGGCCGTCCTCGTCGAGGATGTGACCGAGGCAGACGACGTTGCGGTAGGCGCTCTGGTCGAAGACCAGCGTCCCGACGGCCATCAGCGTGTAGAACCACCCCCGGGTCTGGTCGATGGCTTCGCAGATGAAGTCCGCCGGGTACTGGGCGTCGAAGTCCTCCGCCCCCCGGTGCGGGTAGCCGAACTGCGCGAACGGCATGGCGCCGGAGTCGTACCAGCAGTCGATGACCTCCGGCACGCGGCGCGACTCCGCCTGGCACGTGGGGCAGGGGAAGGTGATGTCGTCCACGTAGGGCCGGTGCGGGTCGAAGCCGGTGAGGTCGCGCCCGGCCAACTCGCCGAGCTCGGCCAACGAGCCGATGGCCGTCAAGTGGTCCTCGTCGCAGCGCCAGATGGGCAGCGGCGTCCCCCAGTAGCGATCCCGGGACAGGGCCCAGTCGATGTTGTTGTGCAGCCAGTCGCCGTAGCGACCCCACTGGATGGTGGCCGGGAACCAGTTGGTGCCCTCGTTCTGGGCCAGCAATCGGTCCTTGATCTCGGTGGTGCGGATGTACCAGGACGGCTGGGCGTAGTAGATCAGCGGCGTGTGGCAGCGCCAGCAGTGCGGGTAGGCGTGTTCGTAGGGCACGTGGGCGAACAGCAGCCCGCGCTGCTGCAGATCGGCGACGAGCGTCTCATCGGCCTTCTTGAAGAACATGCCGCCGACCAGGCCGACCTCGGGGGCGAAGTGGCCGTCCGCGGCGACCGGGTTGACCACCGGCATGTCGTAGGCCCTGCACACCGCGAGGTCGTCGGCGCCGAAGGCCGGGGCCTGATGCACCAGGCCGGTACCGTCGTCGGTGGTCACGTACTCGCCCAGCACGACGTAATGGGCATCCGGGATCTCCACCAGGTCAAAGGGCCGCCGGTACGGCAGCCGCTCCAGCTCAGCGCCGGGCAGGGTCTGCAGCACCTCCGCCTCCTCGCCGAGGGTGGCGATGAGCAGGTCATGCGCGACCAGGAACGTCTCCCCGCGGCTGCGGGCGACCACGTAGTCGGCCTTCGGGTTGACCGCGACGGCGGTGTTGGACACCAGGGTCCAGGGCGTCGTCGTCCAGACCAGCAGCGTCAGGCCCGGGTAGCGGTCCAGCAGCGCACCACCGGTGACCGGGAAGCGGACGAAGACCGACGGATCGACGACCGTCTCGTAGCCCTGGGCGATCTCGTGGTCGCTCAACCCGGTCCCGCAGCGCGGGCAGTAGGGCGTGACCCGGTGGTCCTGCACCAGCAGGCCGGCATTGAAGATCTGCTGCAGGGACCACCAGACGCTCTCGACATAGGCGGGGTTCATGGTCCAGTACGCCTGGTCCATGTCCACCCAATAGCCCATGCGCTGCGTCATGACCGCGAACTCGTCGACATGCGCGTGCACCGACTCGCGGCACTTGGCGTTGAAGGCCTCGATGCCGAAGGCCTCGATGTCCTGCTTGCCGGTGAAGCCCAGTTGCTTCTCCACCGCTAGCTCCACCGGCAGGCCATGGCAGTCCCACCCGGCCTTGCGCGGCACGTGATAGCCCTGCATCGTCTTGAAGCGCGGGAACACGTCCTTGAACACCCGCGCCTCGACGTGGTGCGTGCCCGGCGTGCCGTTGGCAGTGGGCGGACCCTCGTAGAACACCCACATCGGCTTGCCCGCGCTCGCGGCCAGGCTTCGGTGGAAGATGTCGTGCTCCTGCCACCAGGCGATGATCTCCCGCTCCATCGCGGGCAGATCGATGCGTGCGGGAACCGGACGATACATCGGCCAACCTCCGAGCCAGCTGCTGATCTGGTGCTGGAGGGACGAGCCGTGCGGCCCGCGGTCCCACCCTCCTTGCCCGGCGGCGCCGAGCCTCTCGTTGGCTGCCCGTGGCCGGTTCTACTGGGTCGACGCCGAGGCCCTGCGGCTCGGCGCCCACCGTTCTTCCGGCAGCTGGTGGGGTGATGGCCGTGTCCGGACCGGCACCGGGCTTGCACCATCCCCGGTTCGCTGCTGCCGGCCGCTTCGAACATGACGTCCCCGTCATCGCCGTGCGGGCGAGACCAGGGTAGCGGCACCGGAGCGGATCCCCCGAATCGGATGCTTCGGCGCAGTCACGGGCCGTTCGGAGGGTCGCCGTCGATACGACGCAATCTCGGGCGTCGCGGAAAGGTCCCCGGGCGTCGCGGCCACCGCCCCGACATGCTGGGCCGGCGCACGATGGCGCGTCCCGTGGAGTCAGCAGCGCCGCGGGCGAGGATCGATCGCTAGTCGAGCCAGCCGCCGAGCAGGTCCTCCAACAGGTCGCGATACTGACCCTCCACATCGGCCGAAGGGGCGGGCGCGCTGCTGCTGGGCGACGGCGCCGCCGCCAGGAACTGCGCCACATCCGCACCAGAAGTCGCCCAGCCGATGGAATCGTCGCGCTCGTGCTCGGCGACCACGATGCCCAGCAGTTGCCCATTGGCGTCCAGCAGCGGTCCGCCGCTGTTGCCCTGGTCGATGTCGGCGTTGGTCTGCACTTCCGTGACGCCGTCGCGCTCCAGATCGAGGACATCGGTGACGATGCCATGGGAGATGCGGCGCGTGCCGCCCGGTGAGCCGACCACGTGCGCCTCTTCCCCGATCACGGCCGCAGCGTTGCGGACCGAGACATAGGGCAGTCCGTGCGGATCGACGTGCAGCAGGGCGAGATCCCGGCTGGTGTCGGTGGCGATCACAGCCGCGCCGCGGGCAGTGCCGTCCGCGTCGCGCACGCCGACCACCCTGCTCTCCTCGACCACGTGGGCAGCGGTGAGCACCGTGTCGGGGCCGACGGCAACGCCGCCGCCGATGCCGACGCACCCCGCGCCACAGCTTGCCTCCACGGTCACTGAGGCCGCGTAGGCAGCGGACAGGTCGGTCGCGGGGACGGAGGTCTCGGGGGGCTGCTGCGGCGCACTGCCGGGCGGCGGAAACTGGCCGAGCGGCTCCCCGCCGAAGTCGGGCCGAGGGATGTCCAAGGTCCCGCCGGACCACGAAAAGAGCGACAAGATGAGCGCCGCGGTGAGCCCGAGCACAAGGAGCGTTGCCACGGCGCGGGTGAAGGGGGAGCGCCGCCGGACCGGCCGCTGCGTCGGCAGCGGCGCAACATAGGCGGTCCATTTCCGGCCGTCCCACCACCGCAGGCGGGACGGATCATAGGGGTCGCGGTACCAGCCGGCAGCGGGGAGGGTGAACTGCAGCGTTTCCAATGCTCTCCGTTCGGGTTGCCTCGATTGTCCCCCACACAAGCCGTCCCGCACTAGCCCGCGCGCGACGCGCCGCCCGCAATGGGCCGTCGAGTGGGCATGATCGGCTAAGTTCTCGCGGAAGGCGGCTGTTCCGCGGCGGGGGTCGGTGGCCGCGAGGTTCGCCGTGTCGTCATCGGACGTCTGCGGCGCGAGGCGGGCGGGAGAGCAATGGCACGGCGTGGACTGCGCGGCGCATTCGATGCGGCGACGAGGGCCCTGTCCGACCGAGTGCCGGGGCTCGGCAGGGCGGACACCGGATTCGACGAGTGGCTGGCTCCCGACCCCGGCGCGGATCGGATTGCGCGGCGCGTGGCGGCGGCCGCTTCGCAGCCGCCCTCCGCGGAGGAACCCTTCGTGACCATGGGTTCGGCGGTGAACCCGAGCTCCTCTGGCGAGCCCGCGGCCAAGGAAGTCGGCGCCGAAGAAGGCAACTGTCGCGAAACCGGAGAAGGTGCCAGCGGAGTCCGGGGCGGCGGCAGCGAGAGCCGATGGCCGGACCGAAGGTTCCACGGCAGAGAAGACGGCAGCCGAGACCCCGACTGCGAAGAAGACCGCCGCGAAGAAGACGGCTGCGAAGAAGACCGCGGCCACGAAGACGACTGCGAAGAAGACCGCCGCGAAGAAGACAGCGGCGAAGAAGACGGCGGCGAAGAAGACCGCGGCGACGAAGACCGCCGCGAAGAAGACGGCGGCCACGAAGACAACTGCGAAGAAGACCGCGACGAAGAAGGCGGCCGTGAGGAAGACAGCAGTGACCGAGCCCACAGCCAAGAAGCCGTCGGCCCAGAAGCGTGCGACCACTGCACCGGCCGCCGATGGGCCGACCGGATCAGATGCCGCCAGTGCAACGGCCCCCGACGCGTCGCCAGTCGAGACCACGGCGTCCGCGACTGCGCCCGACGCTGCCGGCACCGAACTCGGCGCGATTCCGGTGCGACCCGGCGAGGACCCGTGGACCGATGATGAGATCGCGGAGGTGCAGGCCGAACTGCAACGCGAGCGGGAGCGCCTGATCGAGGAGATCGCCGACGCGGACGACCAGTTGGCGGAGATGCTGCGTGACGCGGGCGACGGCTCTGGCGACGATCAGGCCGACGCCGGCAGCCGGACCCTCGAGCGCGAACAGGAGATCTCTCTGGCCGCGAACAGCGTGGAGATGCTGGAGCAGGTCGACCGGGCTCGTCGGCGCATGGTCCGCGGTACCTACGGCTGGTGCGAGAACTGCGGCAAACCCATCGGCAAGCTGCGGCTGATGGCCTTTCCCAGGGCTACGCTGTGCCTGTCGTGCAAGGAGCGCGAGGAGCGGCGCTGATCGGCTGCTGACCGGCGCGAGTTGGGCAGCGATGCGCCACGGCATACGCTGAGATCATGGCCCGCCGCTCAGCAGCAATCACTCTGCTCGGGATTGCGGCGGCGGTCGTGGTGATCGACCAGCTCACCAAAGCCTGGGCCCTTGCCGACCTGCGGGGCCAGCCTCCGGTCGAAGTGCTCGGCGACTGGCTGCAGTGGTCCTTCGCCACCAACTCCGGTGCGGCCTTCTCGCTCGGCCGCGGCAATGCCTGGATCTTCACCATCTTCTCTGCCGTCGTGATCGTCGCGATCCTGGTGCTGATGCGCCGAGTGGTCAACATGTGGTGGGCGGTGGCGCTCGGCCTCGTCCTCGGGGGCGGCCTGGGCAACTTCATCGACCGCCTGATCCGCGAGCCCGGCATCGGTCAGGGGCATGTTGTGGACTTCATCGCGGTGCCCAACTGGCCGGTGTTCAACGTCGCCGATATGGCAGTTGTCGCAGGCGCCGTGCTCGCCGTGGCGCTGTCCCTGCTCGGTGTCGACTACGGGCGGGCGGGCAAGCAGGAGGGCGATGCCGTTCCGGTCGGCGGCGAGGCATCGGGCGCCCCATGACGCAGGTCCGGATGCTGCCCGTCCCGGACGGACTGGTGGGGGAACGGGCCGACGCTGCCGTGGCACGGCTCACCGGGCTCTCCCGCACGAAAGCGGCAGACCTCGTCGATGCCGGATCGGTCCGGGTCGCGGGGGCGCCGGTGGCACGATCCTTCCGGCTGCCCTCCGATGCCCTGCTCGAAATCGAGATGGCCGACGAGCGGCCCACCACCCAGCAGTGCCCCCGAACCGGTTCCCGGGATGCATATCCTGCACGACGACGCCGAGATGGTCGTGGTCGAGAAGCCGGTCGGCGTGGCGGCCCATCCCAGTCCGGGGTGGACCGGGCCGACCGTCATCGGCGGGCTGGCTGCCGCCGGCTACCGCGTCGCGACCTCGGGCGCAGCCGAACGGCAGGGAGTCGTGCACCGTCTCGATGTCGGCACTTCCGGCGTCATGGTGGTCGCCAAGAGCGAACAGGCGTATGCCGACCTCAAACGGCAGTTCCGCGAGCGGACGGTGACGAAGGTCTACCACGCATTGGTACAGGGCCACCCCGACCCCACATCCGGCACCATCGACGCCCCCATCGGCCGGCATCCCGCGCACGACTACAAGTGGGCAGTCACCGCCGACGGCCGACCGAGCGTGACCCACTACCGGACCCTGGAGGCGCATCGGTACGCCTCGCTGCTGGAGATCCACTTGGAGACCGGCCGAACGCATCAGATCCGCGTCCATATGGCAGCACTGCGCCACCCGTGCGTGGGTGATCTGACCTACGGCGCCGACCCGGTCCTGGCCGGCAGGCTTGACCTGCAGCGGCAGTGGCTGCACGCCGTCGCGCTCACGCTCGACCACCCGTCCACGGGCCGGCGGATGACGTTCCGCAGCCAGTACCCCGATGACCTGGCGGAGGCGCTGTCGCGCATCCTTTCCTGGGCCTAGCGACGCTGCGCTTCGCGGGCCGGCGGCGGCCGGTGTCGAAGGGCAACGCCGCACCATCGAGCCCAACGGCCTCATCCCAATCCAGGGCGTGCGGCTGGGGCTGCGGCTCCGGCTTTACTGGGCTGGGCGTGGGCTGGCTAGGCGCGGGCACCGCTGCACGGGGGTGGATGGCTTCGCCGCTCCTGCAGCGACACGGGCACCGTGAGCCGTACACGGCGCTGCCGGGCTCATACGAGGGCTGAGGTCACGTCCGGCGGAGCGACTGTGCACCCGGTTCGGGGGTCTGCACCCGGGATGGAGGTTCTGCGCCCCGATCCGCCCGATTCCGCCCCCGCGCCGAGTGCAAACCCCTGCGCCGGGTGCAGCCCTGCCCCGCATACCGCCCGATTCCGCCCCCGCGCCGATTGCCGACGTCCTCCGGCGGTGCAACCCAGCAGCGCAACGGTGGCGGGAGACGCCGCAGTCGTCTCGAGCACCTACGCCGCGGAGTCCTTCGCGGTGAGCAAGGTGGTGGAAGGGCCGGGTGCGCCGTTCGAGCCGGCGGGCACCGCCGACGAGGTCGCCGCGATCACAGCCACGAACACCTTCACCCCGCCCACCACACTACCGCCGCCGGGGCCGCCGGAACCGCCCACCGCCGGCCCCCACCGCCGGAACGGCCCACAACGCCGGAGACCGGGGCGACCGCGGTCAGGACCTCGCTGTTCGCCGCGGCGACACTGCTCACTCTCGGGGTCCTACTGCCGCTGGCCGCCCGGAAGCGCCGAATCCTGCGTGAGGGGACCGGAGGCTGCGAGCCTGTGGCTGGCAGCGCGGCCGGCGGTTTGACCGGACGACACCCCGGCGCCCCGCATGGGCAGCGCATCTGCGCCGAGGGCTGGGGTTAGGGTTGTCGGGTCGCGTCCGTTGCACGCTTCCCCCAACGGCAGTGCGGGCGGGCCGCAAGCCCGGCTCGCGCCATCGTTGCGCGGACGTCGTTGGCCGAACGCCTGGGAGGGGAAACCGTGAGCGGGGATTTCGTCCATCTCCATGTCCACACCGAGTACTCGATGCTCGATGGTGCTGCGCGCTTGCAGGACCTGTTCGAGGCGACCAAGGATGTCGGGCAGCGCGCGATCGCGATCACCGACCACG
Source organism: uncultured Actinomycetota bacterium (assembly GCA_963706835.1). Taxonomy (GTDB): domain Bacteria; phylum Actinomycetota; class Actinomycetes; order S36-B12; genus CAVXYG01. The sequence continues at coordinate 64,081 of CAVPOB010000040.1, read as the reverse complement.
GCAACCTGTACGGTGCCTTCGAGTTCTACAACACCGCGGCCAAGGCCGGCGTCAAGCCGATCATCGGCATCGAGGGGTACTTCGCGCCCCAGGGCCGCACCGAGAAACGGGCCTTCGACTTCGGCGGCGGTTACGACGAGGGTGCTGGCGAGGTCAGCGAGGGCAAGGGCAAGTTCGCCTACACCCACATGACGCTGTGGGCCAGCAACACCGAGGGCCTGCACAACCTGTACCGGCTGTCCAGCCTGGCCAGCATCGAGGGCTACTACCGCCACCCCCGGTTCGACCGCGAGCTCATGCAGCGGTACGGCACCGGCCTGATCGGGACGACCGGGTGCCCCTCGGGGGAGGTGAACCGCTGGCTGCAGGCCGGCAACTTCGACCAGGCTCTGGCCACGGCCGCCGACATGCAGGACATCCTCGGCAAGGAGAACTACTTCTGCGAACTGATGGATCACGGCATCGCCATCGAGAAGCAGTTCCGCGACCAGTTGCTCGAGATCGCCAAGCGGCTGAACCTCCCGCTCGTGGCCACCAACGATCTGCACTACGTCAAGCCCGGAGGACGCGAAGGTCCACGACGCCTTCCTGTGCGTCGGCACCAAGACGACCATCGACGACCCCAAGCGGTTCCGCTTCGACGCCCAGGACTTCTATGTGAAGTCGGCTGCCGAGATGGAGCAGGTGTGGGGCCACATGCCCGAGGCGCTGCAGAACACGCTGCTCATCGCCGAGCGCTGCAACGTCACGCTGGGCGAGAAGCGCGATCTCATGCCGCGCTTTGCCGTGCCGGCCGGCGAGACCGAGGAATCGTGGCTGGTCAAGGAGGTCGAGCGGGGTCTGGCGGCTCGGTTCGCCCCGCACCCGGTCCCGCAGGCGCACCGCGACCAGGCGGACTACGAACTGGCGATGATCACCAAGATGGGCTTCCCCGGCTACTTCCTGGTGGTCGCCGACCTCATCAACCACGCCAAGAGCGTCGGGATTCGGGTCGGTCCCGGGCGCGGTTCGGCAGCCGGGGCGCTCATCGCGTGGGCCCTGGGCATCACCGAGTTGGACCCGTTGGCGCACGGCTTGCTCTTCGAACGGTTCCTGAACCCCGAGCGGGTGTCCATGCCCGACATCGACATCGACTTCGACGAGCGTCGGCGCGGCGAGATGATCAAGTACGCCACCGACAAGTACGGATCCGACCGGGTGGCGCAGATCGTCACGTACGGCACCATCAAGGCGAAGGCCGCGATCAAGGACTCCGCCCGGGTCCTGGGGCTGCCGTTCAGCGTCTCCGACCGGATCACCAAGGCGATGCCGCCGGCGGTGATGGGCAAGGACATCCCGCTGTCAGGCATCTTCGACAAGGGCCACAAGCGGTACGCGGAGGCCGGCGAGTTCCGCGAGTTGTACGACAGCGATGAGACCGTGCACCAGATCGTCGACCTGGCGCGCGGGCTGGAGGGCTTGAAGCGACAGGTCGGCGTGCACGCCGCCGGTGTGATCCTGTCCGCAGAGCCGCTGCTGGACGTGCTGCCGCTGTGGCGGCGCGACGACGGCACGATCATCACCCAGTGGGACATGGGCGCCTGCGAAACCATCGGCCTGCTGAAGATGGACTTCCTGGGCCTGCGCAACCTCACCGTGCTCGACGACTGCCTGCGCCATATCGCGGCGAACACCGGCAACGAGGTGCTCCTGGAAGAGTTGCCGCTGGACGACCGGCCCACCTATGAGCTCCTGGCGCGCGGTGACACCCTCGGCGTGTTCCAGCTCGACGGCGGCCCGATGCGCCAACTGCTGCGCTCGATGGTGCCGGACAACTTCGAGGACATCTCCGCGGTACTCGCCCTCTACCGTCCGGGCCCGATGGGGGCCAACGCCCACAACGACTACGCCGACCGCAAGAACAACCGCAAGCCGACGGTGCCGCTGCACCCGGAGCTCGCCGAGCCGCTGGAGGAGATCCTCGGCGACACCCATCAGCTGATCGTCTATCAGGAGCAGGTGATGGCGATCGCCCAGAAGCTGGCCGGCTACTCCTTGGGCAAGGCCGACCTGCTGCGCCGCGCGATGGGCAAGAAGAAGAAGGAGATCATCGACGCGGAGTTCGTGCCGTTCCGCGACGGCATGCGGGCCAACGGCTACTCCGACGAGGCGATCACCAAGCTCTGGGAGGTGCTGGTCCCGTTCTCCGACTACGCCTTCAACAAGGCCCACACCGCCGGCTACGGGCTGGTCTCCTACTGGACGGCCTACCTGAAGGCCAACTATCCGGCCGAGTACATGGCGGCCCTGCTCACCTCGGTGAAGGACGACAAGGACAAGTCCGCCGTGTACCTCAACGAGTGCCGCCGGATGGGCATCAAGGTCCTCCCGCCGGATGTCAACGAGTCGGAGTCCGACTTCGCCCCCCGTGGCAGCGACATCCGCTTCGGCCTCTCGGCGATCCGCAACGTCGGGGGCAACGTGGTGGACTCGCTGCTGCGGACCCGTGCCGAGCACGGCAGGTTCGCCGACTTCGCCGATTTCGTGGACGCCGTCGAGGTCGTCGTCTGCAACAAGCGCACTGTGGAGTCGCTGATCAAGGCAGGGGCCTTCGATTCGCTCGGCCACACCCGCAAGGGACTGCTGCAGGTCCACGAGCAACTGGTCGATGTCGCGATGGAGTCCAAGCGGGCCAAGGCGGTGGGGCAGTACGACCTGTTCGGGGATCTCGGCGATGGTGCTCCGGCCAGCACCGGCTCGCTGCAGGTCAACATTCCGGTCGGGGAGTGGGACAAGTCGACACTGCTGGCGTCGGAGCGGGAAATGCTCGGGCTGTACGTCAGCGATCACCCGCTCAACGGCCTGGAACACGTGCTGCGAGCCAACAGCGACCTGGGAGTGGCTGCGCTGCTCGACAGCGATCGGGCTGGGCAGACGGTGAAGGTGGCGGGCCTGGTCACCTCCGTGCAGCGGAAGATGACGAAGGCCTCCGGGGAGCCGTGGGCGATCGTCTCGCTGGAGGACCTCGACGCCTCGATCGACGTGATGGTCTTTCCCAAGTCCTACGCCCCGGTCAGCGCCCGGCTCGTCGAGGACGCCATCGTGGTGGTGAAGGGCAAGTTCGATCGCCGCGAGGACGAGGCACCCCGCATCACAGCTGTCGAGATCGCCTTCCCAGACATGCAGACCGAGGCCACGGGCCCGGTGCGGATCACGCTGGATGTGGCGCGCTGCGTGCCGCCGGTCGTGGAGTCCATCAAGGAGATCCTGCACAACCACCCCGGCACGGTCGATGTCCACCTGCACCTGCAGAAGGGCAACCACACCACGGTGCTTCGCTTGGAGGACCGCTTCCGGGTGCGGCCCGGCCCTTCTCTGTACGCCGACCTCAAGGCGCTGCTGGGGGCCGGGTGCCTGGGGTGAGGATCGGCGGCGCGGCCCTCCGGGACTGAGCGGCCGCCAGGGGTCGGCGGTGCCTGGTGGTCGCGGGTGCGCTCGGGTGCACCAGGCGCAGCGCAACCAGCGGCAGCGTGATGGCAGTCGGCAGCAGCTCGCTGCCAGCCGCCCGGGCAGTTCGCCAGCCGCACCGAGTTCATGCTCCTGCGCCGTCGCAGGCGCGCCGCGTCGGAGGTGCCGCCGGTTTCCCGGCGCTGGCGAACGGCCGCTGAGGTTCCTCCTCAGGCAATCGGGCGCGGTCCATCGGGTGCGCCACATCGCTTCCGCGAGAAGTGCTGCGGATGGCGCCGGTCAGGTCCGAGACCTGCTCGATCGGCGGCAGCCCCGGCGGCGTGTGGCCGTCGGCGGGACGGTGACGTACTGCCTGACCGGGACGAACACCGGGCCCCGGACCCAGCGCACCGTATTGGTGAGTGTGTAGGCGTTGCGGCCGACATCGAGAACGGCGTGTTCTCGGCCAACGCGCCAGGCGGTGTGGCCGTACCGTGCTCTGGCCATGGGGGCCGTATCCACCCTGTCGGGCGTCGGGCAGCACGGAAATTGCGAGGTGGGGATGATGGGTTCGGTGGTGATCACGTACACGGGCCGCGCTGCCGGACACCGGATCGCTGGTCGTGGCCACTGTCATCGCCGGGCTCGCCGAATCCGGGCCTGACGGGTACACGGCATCCCAGCTCCGACATCGCCGTGATCATTCGCTGGTCTTCACCAGCGCGAAGTCGGGTGCCGGGGTGGTCTTCCCGCCGGAGCCCCCGGGTGGAACTCCCCCCGACACCGGAGCCAGCCGCGTGCTGCCGCTGCAGATCGCCATGATCTGCCTCCTGCTCGGCATGGCGGTCATCGTCGGGTCAAGGCGGTGGGCCGGGTAGGCATCCCCCAGCCGGATGGGCCGGGGCGTGCACTCGGGAAGACTAGGGCCGCCCTGCCCGCTCAGCCGGCCGGTCGATAGGGCGGGCGACGGCTGCGTGCCCGAGGCGCGGATCGGATCCCGGCGGTGCTGCCAGCGGATCGCCGCAGAGTCAGTCGGGGCGGCCGATGGGCGCGGTGCGGGCGTTGGTGACCCGTACGAGGTGCTCGGGCAGGATCTCGATGTCGAGGCCCCTGCGGCCGCCGGATACCAGCACCGATCGGTACTCCATGGCCGTGACATCCAGCACCGTCGGCAGCGGCTTCTTCTGGCCGATCGGCGAGATGCCTCCCACGACGTAGCCGGTCACCCGTTCGGCGCGCTCCGGATCGGCCATCACGGCCTTCTTGCCGCCGACTGCCGCGGCCAGCGCCTTCAGGTCGAGTTGGCCGGACACGGGCACGATTGCGACCACCAGATCGCCGTCGATGTCGGCCAACAGCGTCTTGAAGACCCGTCGCGCATCGAAGCCCAGCTTCTCCGCGGCCTCCAAGCCGTAGGACGCAGTCTCGGGATCGTGGAGGTAGGGGTGGAGGACGAATGGGACGCCCTGTTCGGCGAGTGCCTTGGTCGCTGGTGTGCCGCCGCCCTTGGTGCCCTGCTTCTTCTTCGCCACGGATCAACGCTACCCACTCCGGTCGGACAAGGCAGTCCGCGCTGCGTCGCTAAAATGGCAGGGTGATACGACGTCTCGACCTCCGTGGTTCCACCGCCGACCCGGCAACGATGCTGCCCCGCGCCGGGATGGATGTCGAGCACGCCCAGGAAAAGGTGCGCCCCATCATCGATGACGTTGCCGCCCGGGGGGCGGACGCGGTGCTGGAGTGGGGTGAGCGCTTCGACGGCGTCCGGGCGCCCAGCCTGCGGGTCCCCGCCGACGTGATGGACGACGCCCTGGCCCGGCTCGATCCCGAGGTCCGGGCCGCGCTGACCGAGGCCATCGCCCGCGTCCGCATCGTGCACGCCGACCAGCACCGCCCCGACACCCAGACCGTCGTCGTTCCCGGCGGCACCGTCGTGCAGCGCTGGCTGCCGGTGGACCGGGTCGGGCTGTATGTCCCGGGCGGCAGGGCCGTCTACCCCAGCAGCGTGGTCATGAACGTCGTCCCCGCGCAGATCGCGGGCGTGGGCTCCCTCGCGGTCGCCAGCCCGCCGCAGGCCGATCACGGCGGCTGGCCGCACCCCACGGTGCTGGCGGCCTGCCGACTGCTCGGCGTGGACGAGGTCTACGCCACCGGTGGCGCACAGGCCGTCGCGTTCTTCGCCTACGTCGCGCGGGTCGACATGGTGACCGGCCCGGGCAACATCTGGGTGACGGCGGCCAAGCGCATGCTGAAGGGCCGCATCGGCATCGATTCCGAGGCCGGCCCGACCGAGGTGATGATCCTGGCCGACGACACCGCCGACCCGGCGCACGTGGCAGCCGACCTGATCAGCCAGGCCGAGCATGACACCATCGCGGCCGCGGTCCTGGTGACCGCATCGCAGGAGCTGGCCGGTGCGGTGGAGGCCGAGCTGGAGCGCCAAGTGGCGCTCACCAAGCACAGCGAGCGCATCGCCGAGGCGCTGGCCGGGACCCAGAGCGGCATCGTGCTGGTCGACGACCTGGAGGCCGGGCTGGCCGTGGTGAACGCCTACGGGGCCGAGCACCTGGAGATCCAGACCGAGGAGGCGCGCGAGGTCGCGATGCGGGTCCGCAACGCCGGGGCCATCTTCGTCGGCCCCTATGCGCCGGTGTCGCTGGGCGACTATGCGGCCGGATCCAACCATGTGCTGCCGACCGGCGGCTGCGCCCGGCACTCCAGCGGACTGAGCGTGCAGTCGTTCCTGAAGGGCGTGCAGATCATCGAGTACGACGGGGCCGCGCTGGCCGACATCGCCGAGGCGGTGCAGACGCTGGCCGCCGCGGAGGACCTGCCGGCGCACGGGCAGGCCGTTGCGGTGCGGTTCGCGCCGTGACCTATCGGCCTCCGGTCCGGCCCGAGCTGGTCGGCCAGCAGCCGTACGGCGCGCCGGTGCTCGACGTCCCGGTGCGGCTCAACGTCAACGAGAACCCCATCGGCCCGGATCCCGTGCTCGTGGCGGCGATCGCCCAGGCGGTGGCGCAGGCGGCGCCGGACCTCAACCGCTACCCGGACCGGGATGCCGTCGGGCTGCGCGGCGACCTCGCCGACTACCTCGGCCACGGCCTGACCGCCGACAACATCTGGGCCGGCAACGGCTCCAACGAAGTCATGTCGCACCTGTTCGCAGCCTTCGGCGGTCCCGGCCGCACGGCGCTGACGTTCCCCCCCACCTATTCGATGTACCCGGAGTATGCGCGCAACAGCTACACGCGGTACCAGACGGTCCCCCTGCCGGACGATTACGTGCTGACCGCCGAACTGGTGCGCAGCGCCATCAGCGAGCACCAGCCATCGCTGACCCTCATCGCCTCGCCGAACAACCCGACCGGCATCGCCGTCGACGCCGACGTGGTCCAGGTGGCCTGCCAATCAGGGCCAGGGATCGTGGTGGTCGATGAGGCCTACGCAGAGTTTCGCCGCCAGGGCACCGGCACGGCGCTGGAACTGCTCGCGGCGCACCCCAACCTCGTGGTCACCCGCACCATGAGCAAGGCATTCGCCTTCGCGGGGGGCCGTCTGGGCTACCTCGCCACGCACCCGGCCATCGTGGACGCGCTGCGCGTGGTCCGGCTGCCGTACCACCTGTCCACGTTGACGCAGGTCGTCGCCCGCACCGCCCTGGCCCATCGAGACTCGCTGCTGGCCAACGTGGATCTGCTGCGCGCCGAACGGGATGCGCTGGCGGACTGGCTGATCGGCCGGGGCCTGCACGTGTACCCCTCAGACGCGAACTTCCTCCTCGTCGGCCCGTTCCCGGACCGCGAGATCACCTGGCAGCGCCTGGTCGACCGCGGAGTGCTGGTCCGGGTGGTGGGGCCTGCGGGATACTTGCGGATCAGCATCGGCACGCCGGAGGAGAATGCGGCAGTGCGCCGAGCCCTGGAGGAGGAGATGGTATGAGCCGCCGCGGACACGTGGAGCGCACCACCAAGGAGAGCGAGGTCCTGGTCGATCTGGACCTCGACGGCACCGGCGTCACCGACATCAGCACCGGGGTCGGGTTCTACGACCACATGCTGGCCCAGCTCGGCAAGCACGGGTTGATCGACCTGACCGTCAAGACGGTGGGCGACCTCCACATCGACTCCCACCACACCGTGGAGGACACCGCACTGGCGCTGGGCACCGCCCTGCGGCAAGCGCTGGGCGACAAGTCCGGCATCCGTCGCTACGGCGATGCGCTGGTCCCGCTGGACGAGGCGCTCGTGCAGACCGCCGTCGACCTGTCGGGCCGGCCCTACTTGGTCCACGAGGAGCCGGAGATCCCCGTGGGGCTCATCGGTGCCTACGACACGACCCTGACCCGACACATCTTCGAATCCATCGTGGCCACGGCGCAGATCACGCTGCATGTGCGGGTGCTGTCTGGTCGCAACGCCCACCACATCGTCGAGGCGCAGTTCAAGTCGTTCGCGCGGGCCCTGCGCGCGGCGGTGGAGCAGGACCCCCGCGTGGTCGGCGTCCCCTCCACCAAGGGGACGCTCGGATGAGGCGCTCCGTGGTCGTGCTCGACTACGGCTCAGGGAACCTGCGCTCGGCCGAGCGGGCGCTGGCGGCGACCGGGGCGGAGGTGACGGTCACGGCCGATCGGGATGCCGCGTTGAACGCCGACGGGCTCGTCGTACCGGGCGTGGGAGCATTCGCCGCCTGCATGGCGGGCATCCGAGAAGTGGGCGGCCCCCAGATCGTGGAACAGCGCCTGGCCGGCGGGCCGACCGGTGCTGGGGATCTGCGTCGGCATGCAGGTGATGTTCGAGCACGGCGTCGAGCATGGTGTCGATACCCCCGGGCTGGGGGAGTGGCCCGGCGCGGTGGAGCAGCTCAAGGCCCAGATCCTGCCCCACATGGGGTGGAACACCGTCACCGTTCCGCAGGGCTCCCGGCTCTTCGCCGGCGTCGAAGATCAGCGCTTCTACTTCGTGCACTCCTACGGCGGCGCTGGAATGGCAGCTCGAGGCCAGCGGCGCCTTCCTGGCACCCCTGGTCACGTGGTGCGAGTACGGCAGCCGGTTCGTGGCGGCGGTTGAGAACGGCCCGTTGTGCGCCACGCAGTTCCATCCGGAGAAGTCCGGGGATGCCGGTCAGGCGCTGCTGCGCAACTGGGTGGAAACGCTGTAGCTCGGCTGCTCTACCGTGGTGCAGTGACCCAACGACTGGAACTCCTGCCCGCCGTGGACGTGGCAGATGGCAAGGCCGTGCGACTGGTGCAGGGCGAGGCTGGCACCGAGACCGACTATGGCGATCCGCTCGATGCCGCTCTGGCATGGCAAGCGGCCGGCGCTGAGTGGATCCACCTGGTCGACCTCGACGCCGCGTTCGGGCGCGGCAGCAACGCGGCGCTGCTGGCACGGGTGGTCGGATCCCTCGACGTGCAGGTCGAGATGTCGGGCGGCATCCGCGACGACGAGTCGCTGGAACGGGCGCTGGCCACCGGGTGCCGTCGGGTGAACATCGGCACAGCCGCCTTGGAAGATCCGGCCTGGTGCGCCCGGGCCATCGCCCGCTACGGCGACCGGATCGCGGTGGGACTGGATGTGCGGGGCACAACACTGGCGGGGCGCGGCTGGACCCAGGAGGGCGGAGAGCTCTTCGAGACTCTGGCCCGGCTCGACGCCGATGGGTGCGCGCGCTACGTGGTCACCGATGTCACCAAGGACGGGACGCTGCGCGGCCCCAATCTGGAACTGCTGCAGCAGGTGTGCGCGGCGACCGACAAGCCGGTCGTCGCCTCCGGCGGTGTGTCGGAGCTGGACGACCTGCGGGCGCTGGCGTCGCTGACGCCGTTGGGGGTGGAGGGGGCCATCGTGGGCAAGGCGCTCTATGCCGGCCGCTTCACGCTGCAGGAGGCGCTGGCCGCTGTTGCGTGACGCTGCGTAGCCGCGGCGACGCCTCTCCGCGCGAGTTGCGGGAACCCAAACGCAAACCTCCGTTCCGCGCCTGCTGAAGGGCCCCGGAACGGAGGTTTTCGTTCGTGCTCAGCGAGCCGCCGACCGGTGACTACGGGGAGTGAGTCCGGCGGACCGGGAATCCGGCTGCGGCCAACGCGTCCTTCACCTCGCCGATCCGCAGCGTCCCGAAGTGGAAGACCGACGCGGCGAGCACCGCGTCCGCGCCGGCTGCAACTGCGGGCGCGAAGTGCTCCAGGGCACCGGCGCCGCCGCTGGCGATGACCGGCACCGACACCTCGTGCCGCACCCGTCCGATGAGGTCGATGTCGAACCCGTCCGTGGTCCCGTCGCGATCCATGGAGTTCAGCAGGATCTCGCCGGCCCCCAGCTCCGCCGCCCGAACCGCCCACTCCAGCGCGTCGATGCCGGTGCCGCGGCGGCCGCCGTGCGTCGTGACCTCGAAGCCCGAAGGCGTCCCGCCGCCGCGCCGGGCATCCACCGACAGCACCACGCACTGCGCGCCGAAGCGCTCTGCGGCCTCGCGGATCAACTCGGGACGGGCAATCGCCGCAGTGTTGACCCCCACCTTGTCGGCACCGGCACGCAGCAGCCGGTCGAAGTCGTCCGCGGTGCGCACGCCGCCGCCGACGGTCAGCGGGATGAAGACCTGCTCCGCGGTGCGGCGGACCACGTCATACATCGTCGAGCGGTCCGAGGAGGAGGCCGTGATGTCCAGGAAGACCAGTTCGTCGGCCCCGGCGGCCCCGTATGCCTTCAGCGAGTGCGACCGGGTCGCCGGCGTCGCGGAGGTTGACGAAGTTCACGCCCTTCACGACCCGGCCGTCATCGACGTCGAGGCAAGGGATCACACGTACGGCAAGGCCCATGCACACCACGGTAGGACTGCGTAAGGTGTGTGCCGTGAGCAACCCCGAGCTGGAACGTCTGGCCCGCGCGCGTTACATCAGCGCTGACGACGTATCGGCGCGACGGTACGCCGGTCGCCACCCCGGTCTGGGTGATGTCCGAGGGCGGCTTCCTCCAGGTCGTCACGGCCAGCGACTCGGGGAAGGTGAAGCGGCTGCGGCGCAACGCCGCCGTCGCCATCGCGCCGTGCGACTTCCGCGGCGGACTGCAAGGCGACCCGGTGGATGCCACCGCCTCGATCATCGAGGACTCCGGAGCTCATCGACCGCGCCAAGGGGCTCATCGTGAGCCGCTACGGCATCGTCGGGCGATTCTTCATCTGGTTGGCCAAGATCCGCAGGGAGGACTCGGTGGTCCTGGCCATCGACGTGCCCGAGCATGGCCTCCTGAACTACACGCCGAGCCGGGCGGCGCGCAGTGCTGCCACGGCCTCCTCGTCGCCCTCGACGGCCGCCTCATGCTCCTGCCGGCCGAACGCGAGCAGCGTCAGTTCGCCGGGATCACCGATGATCGTGACCGACCGCTTGCCGCCCTTCAGCTTCGCATCAGCGGCGTCGGGGACATCAGTGCGGCGCGCAATCACGCCGATCTTGGCCTTGCCGAAGCAGCATCTTGCCGGACGACCGGAGCCGATCCCACAGGAAGTCCGCCAGCTCCGGCGATACCTCGCGCGGCTGCCAGCCGGCCTGCGCGCGCCGGATGTCCTCGCCATGGACGAAGAACTCCACCGTGTTCGCCTGCCCGTCGACCAGCGGCAGCCGGAAGGCCGACCAGATCGGGGGGCCGTTGCGGATCAGCCGCACCAGCTTCTCGTACGGTTCCGAGGCCGCGCCGTTCTGCACCCGCTCGGTCCATGCCGCCAGCGGTCCGCCGAGAATCCCCAGGGCCGCGTCCGGACGTCCCTCCCGCACCACGATGTGGGCGGCGAGGTCCCGGGCGGTCCACCCCTCGCACAGGGTCGGCGCGTCCGGCCCGGCTTGCTCGAGCAGTTCACACAGCGTTTGGCGCTCGGAGCGCGCAAGGTCCGTCGTCGACACAGCGCCCATGCTAATCAGCGCCCGTCAGAAGGCGTCGCCGGGGTGGGGCGCAGGCCGCCACCGGCACAATAGTGCTATGCAGACCCTGGATGAGGAGCAGTTGCTGGCCGCAGTGCCGGCACTGAGGCGACGGCCTGGTGCCGGCGGTCGCCCAGCAGTGGGACACCGGTGAGGTGCTGATGGTGGCCTGGGTCGATGCCGCGGCGCTGGCCCAGACACTCGCGATCGGGCCGTGCCACCTACTTCTCGCGATCCCGGCGGCCGGCTGTGGACCAAGGGCGAGACATCCGGCCACGTGCAGCGCATCCGCAGCGTGGCGGTGGACTGCGACGGCGACACCTTGCTCTACACCGTCGATCAGACCGGTCCGGCGTGCCACACCGGCACCCGGACCTGCTTCACCGATCGGGTGCTCGCGACCGAGGGGGACCGATGACGGCGCTGCTGCCCGACGGCACCACTGCGCCGGACCTGGATGCCTTCCGCGTGCTGGCCGCCGACCGCCGGGTCATCCCGGTGGTGCGGCGTGCGATGGCCGACGGCCAGACCCCGGTGGGGCTGTATCGGGCCTTGGCCCAGGACCGGCCCGGCACCTTCCTGCTGGAATCGGCCGAGCACGACGGCACCTGGGGCCGCTACTCCTTCATCGGCGTGCGCACCGCGGCGATGCTGACCGAGCGCGACGGCGGGGCGGTGTGGGTGGGCAGCGTCCCGGTGGGGCTGCCGACCGACGGCGACCCGTTGGACGCCCTGCGCGACACGGTGGCGGCCCTGCGCAGCGAGCCGCTGCCCGGCCTGCCGCCGTTGACATCGGGCATGGTCGGCATGATCGGCTACGACGCGGTACGGCGATGGGAGGCCATCCCGGACGCCAATCCCGACGAGTTGGGCCTGCCCGACCTGGCGATGCTGCTGGTCACCGACCTCGCGGTGTTCGACCACGCCGACAACACGGTGTGGCTGATCGCCAACGCGGTGAACTTCGACGCCACGCAAGAGCGGGTCGATCAGGCCCACGCCGATGCGGTGCGGCGGCTGGATGCCATGACGGCGCACCTGGCCGGCGGGGCCACGGTGCCGGCCACCGCGCTCGACCCGACCGCCACCGCCGACCCGGATCGCCGCACCGCGCGCGCCGACTACGAGGCCGGGGTGCGGCGCAGCGTCGACTACATCAAGGCTGGCGATGCCTTCCAGATCGTCCTGTCGCAGCGGTTCGCCACCGACTGCACAGCCGAGGCACTGGACGTCTACCGAGTGCTGCGCGGCAGCAACCCCAGCCCCTACCTCTACCTGCTGCGCATCCCCGACCCGGACGACCCCGAGCAGGTCTGGTTCGACATCGTCGGGTCCTCGCCGGAGGCTCTGGTCAAGGTGACCGGGGGACGCTGCATGATGCACCCGATCGCCGGCACCCGCCCCCGCGGTGCCACGCCGCAGCAGGATGCCGATCTCGCCGAGGACCTCCTCGCCGACGAGAAGGAGCGCGCCGAGCACCTCATGCTGGTCGACCTGGGCCGCAACGACCTCGGCCGCATCTGTGCCCCGGGTTCGGTCGAGGTGGTGGAGTTCATGAAGATCGAGCGCTACTCCCACGTCATGCACATCGTCTCCACAGTGGTGGGGGACCTGGCGCCGGGCCGTTCCAGCTTCGACGCGCTGGCGGCCACCTTCCCCGCCGGGACGCTGTCGGGTGCGCCGAAGGTGCGCGCCATGGAGATCATCGACGAGCTGGAGCCGGTGCGCCGGGGACTGTACGGCGGGGTGGTGGGCTATCTGGACTTCGCCGGCGACGTCGACACCGCTATCGCGATCCGCACTGCGGTCATCCGCGACGGCCGTGCCCTGGTGCAGGCGGGCGCCGGGCTGGTGGCCGATTCCGACCCTGGCCGCGAGGACGAGGAATGCCGCAACAAAGCGGCGGCCGTGCTGCGCGCCATCGCGGTGGCCAACAGCATGCGTCCACTGCCCGGCGCGCCGCAGTAGCCCCCGCCCGCAGTATCGGCCCGACACTGCCACAATGGGGGCACCTGCGCGGAGGAGGACCGGTGAGCGACTTGCACGACAACCATGGCCAGACCCCTGCGGCCTGGACGGCCGTCATCATCATCGTGATCGCGTTCGTGATCGGCACGGTCGCGGTCGTCATCGGCAACTGGCCGATGTTCTGGGCCGGTGTCGTCCTGGTCGTGGTGGGCGCTGTCGCCGGCAAGGTGATGGCGATGGCGGGACTGGGCGCCAAGCCGAAGTCCTGAATCCGTTCCCGAGCATTCCCCGAGCGGCACCATGTCCTCTATGAACGCCGGCACGGCGGGCTCGCGCGGGCGGGTGGTCGTCGTGGAGGACGAGCCCGCCATCGCCGACCTGCTGCGCTTGTACCTGACGCGGGACGGTTTCTCCGTCCACACCGTCGCCGATGGCGCGCAGGCGCTGGCCGACATCCGGCGACTGCGGCCATCGGCGGTCATCATGGATGTCGGGCTGCCCACGATGGACGGGACCGAGGTCGTCCGCCGCCTGCGCGCCGACCAGGACTGGACGCCAGTGCTGTTCTGCACCGCGCGCGACGACGAGATCGATCGGGTGCTCGGCCTGGAACTGGGCGGGGACGACTACATCACCAAGCCGTTCTCACCGCGCGAGGTGGTCGCCCGCGTGAAGGTCGCGATGCGGCACGCAGCCGGACCCGCGACCCCAACCGATTCGGTCACAGTGGGGCGGGTCGTGCTGGACCGCCGTACCCGGGCGGTGACCGCCGACGGCGAGCCGATTTCCCTGACCGCCACGGAGTTCGATCTGCTGGAGCACCTGCTGGCCAGCCCGGGCCGGGTCTTCTCCCGTGAGGAGCTGCTCACGCAGGTCTGGGGGTACGCGTCGCTGGTCAATACCCGCACCGTGGACGTGCACGTCGCCCAGGTCCGGGCCAAGCTCGGCGATGCCAGCCCGATCCGGACCGTGCGGGGCGTCGGGTACGCCGCCGGGGACGGCCGTTGAGCAGGTCCGGCAACGGGGCGGGCCGGCCGATCCGGCGCACCGGCCGGCGGTGGAACTCGATCACGGCGCGCACGATCGGTGTGGCAGTAGCGGCGGCCCTCATCACGGCCGTGGTCACCCTGGCCGTCTCGTTGGCGATGATCCGCACCACGCTTGTCGAGCAGGCCCGCGCCACCCTGGTCAGCGCCGCCGACATCGCAGCCGCCACCCTGCAGAACCCGCGGCCGGGCGCCGTGCTGCGGCTCAACGACCTGCTGGCGCTGCAGGAGGTGCGGGCCTTCGTCGTCGGGCCGCGCACAGCGCTGCCGCAAGGCGTTCCGGAGGAAGTCGTCGCGCCGTTGCTGCGCGGCGAGTCGGTCTCGACCACGATCAACCTCGATGGGGCGACGATCCTCATCGAGGGCAGACCGGTGAGCGACGGCGGCGTGCTGCTGGCGGCGGACGCAGCGGTGTCCGGCGAGCTGAGCCAGCCGACGTTCCAACGGTTGCTCCTGTCGGTCGTCGCGGGACTGGCCGTGGCGGTCCTGGTTGCGCTGTTCGCCGGCCGTCGGGTGACGCTCCCGTTGCGCCGCGCCGCGGATGGCGCCGAGCAACTGGTCGCCGGCCGCCGGGATGTCACCGTCCCCACCGATGGCCCGACCGAGGTGGCCGAGATCGCGGACGTCGTGAATCGGCTGGCGGCGGCGCTGGATCTCAGCGAGGGTCGGCAGCGCGATTTCCTGCTGTCGGTCTCGCACGAACTGCGCACGCCTTTGACCGCTGTGGCCGGCTACGCCGAGGCCCTGGCCGACGGTGTGGTGACCGGCGACGACACGCCGCGCACGGGTGCCCTGATGCTGGCGGAGTCGCGCCGGCTGGAGCGCCTGGTCACCGATCTGTTGGACCTGTCCCGGCTGGGCGCCTCGGAGCTGCGCATCGAGCGCGAGCCGACCGATTTGCGCGCGCTGGTCGCGGCCGCCGGCGCAGTATGGCGGGACCGCTGCCAGCGTGAGGGGGTGCGGCTGTCGGTGGAGCTGCCGCGGCAGGAGGTGGTGGTCACCACCGACGCTGACCGGGTGCGGCAGATCATCGACAATCTGGCGGAGAACGCCCTGCGCGTCACGCCCGGCGGTGGCCTCATCGTGCTGGCGCTGCGCTCCGGGGATGCGGCCGCGACCATCGAGGTGCGCGACTCCGGCCCGGGCCTGACCGACCAGGACTTCCAGGAGGCCTTCGAACCCGGTGTCCTCTACACGCGCTACCGCGGCGTGCGCCCGGTCAGTTCCGGCGTCGGGCTGGCGCTGGTGGGTCGGCTTGCCGACCGCTTGGGCGGATCCGCCTCGGCCGGAACCGCTCCGGAGGGGGGCGCCGCCTTCACGGTCCGGCTGCCCTCGGCGCTGCCGCACGACCCGTGACCCCACCCCTGAGTTGGGCATCTGCGGCGGATACGCTGCAACAACCTACGGCGAAGGGGGGAGCGGGGTGTCTGTGCTGGACTCCATCCTCGTCGGCGTTCGGGCCGACCTCGCCGATCGCATGGCGGCGGTGGATCTGGAGGAGTTGAAGGAGCAGGCGGCCCGGATGCCGCAGGTTCGCGACGCTGAATCCATCCTGCGCGGCGGCGGCGTGCGCGTGATCGCCGAAGTGAAGCGGGCCAGCCCGAGCGCCGGTGACCTGGCCGCCATCCCCGATCCCGGGGAACTGGCGCGGCAGTACGAGGCGGGGGGCGCGCACTGCATCTCGGTGCTCACCGAGGAGCGCAGGTTCCACGGCAGCCTGGCCGACCTGGCGGCGGTGCGTCATGCGGTGGACGTTCCGATCCTGCGCAAGGACTTCATCGTCAGCTCCTACCAGTTGTGGGAGGCGCGGGCCTACGGCGCGGATCTGGTGCTGCTCATCGTCGCCGCCCTGGACCAGGAGGCGCTGGTGAGCCTGGTGGAACGGGCCCGCAGTATCGGCTTGCACCCGTTGGTGGAGGTGCACGACGTGGCCGAGGTGGAGCGCGCTGCGGCCGCCGGGGCGACGCTGTACGGCGTCAACGCCCGCAACCTGCGCACGCTGGAGGTGGACCGGGAGACCTTCGCCCGGGTCGCTCCGGCGATTCCCGCCGGCGGGGTCAAGATCGCCGAGTCCGGCGTCCGCGGGCCGCACGATCTGCTCGCCTACGCCCACCACGGCGCCGACGCCGTGCTGGTCGGGGAAGCAGTGGCGACCGCGCCCGATCCGCAGGCCGCGGTGCACGATCTGGTGACCGCCGGCAGTCACCCTTCGGTCATGCCGCAGTCGGAGTGACGCCCCCGCGGGCCGGGTGCGTCACACTGGTGTCATGACCAGCAGCGCTACCGAGGCCGCGCACTTCGGCCAGTACGGGGGCAGGTTCGTCCCGGAGGCCCTGGTGCCGGCCCTCGACGAACTCGCCGCAGCCTTCGATGAGGCGCGCACCGACGCCGCATTCGCCGCCGAACTCGAGCGTTTGCAGCGCACCGTGACCGGTCGCCCGAGCCCGTTGACCGATGCCACCCGCTTCTCCGAGCACTGCGGCGGCGCCCGCATCCTGCTGAAGCGGGAGGATCTCAACCACACCGGCTCGCACAAGATCAACAACGTGCTGGGCCAGGCCCTGCTCACCATCCGGATGGGCAAGCGCAGGGTCATCGCGGAGACCGGAGCGGGCCAGCACGGTGTCGCCACCGCCACCGCCGCAGCCATGTTCGGCCTCGACTGCGTGGTCTACATGGGCGCGGAGGACACCCGCCGGCAGGCGCTGAACGTGGTGCGGATGCAGTTGCTGGGGGCGCAGGTCGTTCCCGTCGAGATCGGCTCGGCCACGTTGAAGGACGCCATCAACGAGGCGATGCGCGACTGGGTCACCAACGTTGCCGACACGCACTACCTGCTCGGCACGGTCACCGGGCCACACCCCTTCCCCCAGATCGTGGCGTATTTCCAGTCCATCATCGGTTGCGAGGCCCGGCAGCAAGTGCTGGATCTGATCGGCAGGCTGCCCGACGCCGCCATCGCTTGCGTCGGCGGCGGCAGCAACGCGATGGGCCTGTTCTGCCGGATTCCTGCGACGACGATGTGCGGCTGGTCGGCTACGAGGCCGGCGGGGAGTCGCTGCAGCCCGGCCGGCACGCGGCCCGGTTCGCCGGCGGCAGCCCGGGCGTGCTGCACGGCGCGCGGACCTACGTCCTGCAGGACGAGTACGGTCAGACGCGACCCACCCACTCCATCAGCGCCGGCCTGGACTATCCCGGGGTGGGACCGGAGCACGCCTTCCTCTACGAGAGCGGTCGCGCGCAGTACGAGCCGGTCGGCGACGACGAGGCGATGGCAGCGTTCCGGCTGCTGTGCCGTACCGAGGGCATCATCCCCGCCATCGAATCCGCGCACGCCCTCGCCGGTGCGATGCGGCTGGGCCGCGAGCTCGGCCCCGATGCCGTGATCGTGGTGAACCTGTCGGGCCGGGGCGACAAGGACGTGGCGACGGCAGCGCGGTACTTCGATCTGCTCGAGCGATGCCGAGGATGCCCAGGTCAAGGAGGGCCGCTGAGTGAGTCTGCTGCATGAGACCTTCGCTGCAGCCAAGGCAGAGGACCGGGCAGCGCTGATCGGGTACCTGCCGGCCGGGTTCCCCAGCGTGCCGGACTCGGTGTCCCTGATCGCGGCGATGGTCGAGAACGGGGTCGACATCGTCGAGGTGGGCCTGCCGTACTCCGATCCGCTGATGGACGGGCCGGTCATCCAGCGGGCGGCCGAGATCGCGCTGGCCGGCGGGGCCACCACCGAGGCCGTCCTCGATGTCGTGGCCGGCGCCGCCACCACTGGTGCACCGATCGTGGTGATGTCGTACTGGAACCCGATCGAGCAGTACGGGGCTGACGCGCTTCGCCAAGGCCCTGGCCCAGCGCGGCGGAGTGGGCGTCATCACCCCCGACCTGACCGTGGAGGAAGCCGCAGATTGGGCGCGGGCCACCGACGACGCGGGCATCGACCGGATCTTCCTGGCAGCGCCGGTCAGTCCCCGAGGAGCGGCTCGAGGCGGTGTGCCGAGCCTCCAGTGGCTTCGTCTATGCAGCATCCATCATGGGCGTCACGGGCACCCGGACCGTCGGTCTCCAGCGCGGGGCCGAGACCCTGGTGGCGCGGCTGCGCCAGCACACCAGCCTGCCCATCGCCGTAGGGCCTGGGGGTGTCGACCGGCGCTCAGGCGGCAGAGGTCGCCGGCTACGCCGACGGCGTGATCGTGGGTTCGGCGTTCGTGCGCCGGGTGCTGGAGGCGGCGCACCCGGCCGAGGCGGCGCGCGGTGTGGCGGATCTGGCGAGCCGAGCTGGCGGCCGGAGTGCGGGGACGGGCCTCGCAGTAGCGTCGGGACCCGCCGCGACCGGCCGACACGCTGGGCACAGTGTTTTGGGCGCAGGCGGTGGCACCGCATGATGGACGGCAGGATTCGATCCCGCGGGCACGGGAGAGGGAGCACCCAGTGGGCAACAAGAGCAAGCCGAAGCCGACAAGTTCGGCCAAGACGGCCCGGGAGAAGTCCGCCGCGGCTCGCGCGGCCGCGGAAGCCGCGGAGAAGCGCCGGCAGCGCACGATCAACATCGCCATCGCCGCGGTGGTCCTCCTCGTGGTGGGCGGCATCGTCGGCGGTGCCCTGATCTTCTCCAACCAGACCAAGCAGGAGTCCGGCGCAGTCGTCGACCCCAGCGCTGCGGTGCCGAGCCGGCGGCTTCCCGTCCGGCGACGAGCTCGCCTACGGCATCCCCTACGGCTCGGACCCGGATGCCACGACGCTGGAGGTCTGGGAGGACTTCCAGTGCCCGGCCTGCGGGTCCTTCGAGGCGGCCGTCGGCGCAGACCTGCGGCAACGCGCCGACGATGGTCAGATCCTGCTGGTCACCCGCGTGACGACCTTCCTGGACCGCAGCCTGGCCACCGACCACTCCCGCCGTGCTGCCGCCGCCTACGGGTGCGCCGTCGACGCCGGGCAGGGCGAGGTCTACAAGTCCACGGTCTTCGCCAACCAGCCCGAGCGCGAGGGCGACGGCTGGACCGACGAGCAGCTCATCGGTTTTGCCGAGCAGGTCGGCATCACCGGGGACGACTTGACGACCTTCGAGCCAGTGCTTCACCGACCGGGTCTACCTGCCCTGGACCACCAACTCCACCGAGGAGTTCTACACCAACGGCATCGGCGGGACCCCCACGGTGCTCATCGACGGCGAGCCGGTCGACACCGCCGACGTCGTCGATCCGGCCAAGCTGCAGCGAGCTGATCGACGGAGGCGCGGCCCAGTGATCCTGCTGCCGCGCCAGCATCCCCTCCCCGGAGCAGGGGACGTGGATCCTCGGACCGGTGCCGATGCGCGGCTACGCGCTGATGATCCTGCTCGGCATGGTCGTCGGGCTGATCGTGGCCAACCGGCGTTGGCAGCAGCGCGGCGGCCGACCCGGGACCGTCTACGACGTCGCCCTGTGGGCGATCCCGTTCGGCATCATCGGCGCCCGGCTCTACCACGTGGTCACCGACTGGCAGCTCTACTTCGCCGACGGCGGTTCTGGGATCGTCGGCGCGGTGCAGATCTGGAACGGCGGCCTCGGGATCTGGGGAGCGGTCGCCGGCGGGTTCCTCGGCGGCGCCATCGCGTGCCGTCGGCGCGGCATCCCGTTGTCGCACTTCGCCGATGCGGTCGCGCCATCGCTGGTCCTGGCGCAGGCCATCGGGCGATGGGGCAACTACCTCAACCAGGAGCTGTTCGGCCGGCCGTCCGACCTGCCCTGGGCGGTGGAGATCGATCCTGGAAACCGGCCGCCGGGCTACGAGGAGTTCGAGACGTTCCACGCCACGTTCCTGTACGAGTCGCTGTGGAACTTCGGCGTCTTCTTCGTGCTGCTGTGGGCCGACCGTCGCTGGCGGATCGGGTACGGGCGCCTGTTCGCCCTCTACGTCGCGCTGTACTGCTCGGGCCGGGTGTGGATCGAGGCGCTGCGCATCGACACGGTGAACACGGTGCTCGGCCTGCGGCTGAACATCTGGACCTCGATCATCGTCGGTATCGCCGCGGTGGTGTACATCATCATCAGCGCCCGGCGCCATCCGGGGCGGTTGGCGTACACCGAGCCGGACCCGGATGCCCCGGCACCGGTGACCGCAGATGCTGCCGACGACGCCGCGGCGACGGGGTCGGCCGACGCCTCCGCACCGGCGCAGTCGGATTCCGGCGCCCCGCCCAGCGGCCGGGACCCGTGATCGAGCCGGTCGCGGCGAACAACGACTGGGATCCGGGCGCCTACGATCGCAGCTTCGGCTTCGTCACCGACCTTGGCGGCGAGCTGATCGACCTGCTCGGGCCGCTGATCGGTGCATCGGTCCTCGACGTCGGCTGCGGAACCGGGCACCTCACGGCCGCCCTGCAGCGGGCGGGGGCCATCCGCGTGGTCGGCGTGGACGCCTCTGAGGAGATGGTCACAGCCGCCCGCAGCGACCACGCCGGCGTGCGGTTCGTCGTCGGCGATGCCCAGCGCATGTCGCTGGCGTCGCTGGGCGAGTCCGCGCCGTTCGATGCGGCCCTCAGCAACGCGGCGCTGCACTGGATGCCGCGCGGGGATCTGGCCGCGCGTGCCGTGCGCGGCGTCCTGCGACCCGGGGCCCGATTCGCCGCCGAGCTCGGTGGAGCGGGCAACGTGGCGGCCATCGATGCCGCCCTGCGCGGCGCGCTGTCCGATGTCGGCCTGCCGCCGACGCTGCTGGTCGGCAACACCTTCCCGACCCCGGGCGAACAGGCGCAGTGGCTGGAGGACGCGGGCTTCCGGGTGCGCGAACTGCGGTGGTTCGAGCGGCCGACGCCGCTGGCCGCCGGGCTGACTGCCGCGGACTGGACCCGCCATTTCCGTGCCCGGGTGTGGTCGGCGGTCCCCGGCGAGCTGGCCTCCCCGCTGGCGGCCAGCGTGAAC
This sequence comes from uncultured Actinomycetota bacterium, assembly GCA_963706835.1. Taxonomy (GTDB): domain Bacteria; phylum Actinomycetota; class Actinomycetes; order S36-B12; genus CAVXYG01. Next base: position 42,833 of record CAVPOB010000040.1, on the reverse strand, counting down.
CGCCGTGCCGCAGCAGCGGGTCTGGCGGACGGCGGATGGCACGTGGACTACTGCCGGTTGCGCTTCCTGGCGGAGGCGCGGTAGCGGCTGCAGCCGTGACCGCGATCTTTGCGGCGCTGGCGCCATCGCCTATCATGGCGCGACGGGCCAGTGTCGTCCCGCCACGCCTCAGCTGTTGCGCGCGGTCGATCCCGATCTCTTGCGGTCTCCGCGCCCCTTTCTCCGGAGGACCGTCCATGTTCTCAGCCACGCCAGCGCCCACTGGGCTGTACGACCCCCGCTACGAGCACGACGCGTGCGGTGTGGCATTCGTCGCCCAGATGTCGGGGGAGCGCAGCCACCGCATCGTCGAGCTGGCCATCACCGCGCTGACGAACCTGGAGCACCGCGGGGCCTCCGGCGCCGAGCCGGACAGCGGTGACGGCGCCGGCATCCTGCTGCAGGTCCCCGACGAGTTCCTGCGGGCCGTGGTCGACTTCGAGCTGCCGGCCGCAGGGCGAGTACGCCGTCGGCACCGCGTTCCTGCCGCGCGAGGATGCCGCGCAGGCGCGGTCCGGAGGCGCCATCGAGGCGATCGCGGCCGACGAGGGGCTCACCGTGCTGGGATGGCGCGACGTGCCGCACCGCGCCGAACTGGTCGGGTTCGACCGCCGCCGCCGTGATGCCGGACTTCCAGCAGTTGTTCGTCACGGCGCCGGGCCGGGCACCTCCGGCCTCGCCCTGGACCGGCTCGCCTTCGCGCTGCGCAAGCGCGCCGAGCGCGAGGCCGACGTCTACTTCCCCTCGCTTGAGCAGCCGCACCCTCGTCTACAAGGGGATGCTGACGACCGGCCAGTTGGAGCCGTTCTTCCCGGACCTGTCCGACGAGCGCGTCGTCTCGGCGATCGGCCTGGTGCACTCGCGGTTCTCGACCAACACCTTCCCCTCCTGGCCGCTGGCGCACCCGTACCGGATGATCGCCCACAACGGCGAGATCAACACCGTGATGGGCAACCGCAACTGGATGCGGGCCCGCGAGGCGATGCTGACCTCCGACCTGATCCCCGGCGACCTGTCCCGGCTCTACCCGATCTGCACCCCCGGCGCCTCGGACTCCGCGTCCTTCGACGAGGTGCTGGAACTGCTGCACCTCGGCGGGCGCAGCCTGCCGCACGCGGTGCTCATGATGATCCCGGAGGCGTGGGAGAACCACACCGAGATGGACCCGGACCGGCGGGCGTTCTACGAGTTCCACGCCACGTCATGGAGCCGTGGGACGGCCCGGCCAACGTGTCCTTCACCGACGGCACCGTCATCGGCGCCGTGCTGGACCGCAACGGCCTGCGTCCGGGCCGCTTCTGGGTCACCGACGACGGCCTGGTCGTCCTGGGCTCGGAGGCCGGCGTGCTCGACATCGACCCGGCCAGCGGTCGTGCGCAAGGGCCGGCTGCAGCCGGGCCGCATGTTCCTGGTGGACACCGCGCAGGGCCGCATCCTGGAGGACGATGAGATCAAGGCCTCGCTGGCCGCCGAGCACCCCTACGGCGAGTGGCTGGCCAACGGCGTCATCCACCTGGACGACCTGCCCGAGCGCGAGCACATCGTGTACTCCCGGGAGTCGGTGCTGCGCCGCCAGCAGTCCTTCGGCTACACCGAGGAGGAGTTGCGGATCCTGCTGTCGCCGATGGCCAAGAACGGCATGGAGCCGATCGGCTCGATGGGCACCGACACGCCCATCGCGGCGATCTCCGACCGGCCGCGCAACATCTTCGACTACTTCAGCCAACTGTTCGCCCAGGTCACCAACCCGCCGCTGGACGCGATCCGGGAAGAGATCGTCACCTCGCTGGGGACCTACATCGGCCCCGAGGGCAACCTGCTGGAGACCGAGCCCGAGCAGTGCCGGCAGGTCCGGCTGCCCTTCCCGGTCATCGACAACGACGAGCTGGCCAAGCTCGCTGCACATCAACGACGACGGCGACCTGCCCGGGCTGTCGGCCGCCCGGGTGCAGCGGCCTCTACCCGGTGCACGGCGGCGGGCGAGGCGCTGCGTCGGCGCGATCGACGCCATCTGCAACGAGGTCGACGCCCTCATCCGCCAGGGCAAGCGGTTCATCATCCTGTCCCAGCGCGACGGCGACGCCGAGAACGCCGCCGATCCCTTCGCTGCTGCTCACCGTCGGCGGTGCACCACCACCTGGTCCGGGAGAAGACCCGGACCATGGTCGGCATCATCGTGGAGGCCGGCGACGTGCGCGAGGTGCACCACGTCGCCCTGCTCATCGGCTACGGCGCCGCGGCGGTCAACCCGTACCTGGCCATGGAGACGGTGGAGAACCTGGCCCGGGCCGGCAGGCTCGGCGACGTCGCGCCGGAGAAGGCGGTCCGCAACCTGGTCAAGGCGCTCGGCAAGGGCGTGCTGAAGGTGATGTCCAAGATGGGCGTCTCCACCGTCGCCTCGTACTGCGGTGCGCAGATCTTCGAAGCGATCGGGCTGTCGCAGGAAGTCATCGACCGCTACTTCACCGGCACCACGAGCAAGCTCGGCGGTGTCGGGCTCGACGTGCTGGCCGAGGAGGTGGCGCAGCGCCACGCGGTGGCCTATCCGCCCAGCGGCATCAGCCCGGCCCACCGGCGACTGGTGGTCGGCGGCGAGTACCAGTGGCGGCGCGAGGGCGAGCCGCACCTGTTCGATCCGGAGACGGTCTTCAAACTGCAGCACTCCACGCGCACCAAGCAGTTCGACATCTTCCGCGACTACACCCACAGGTGGACGACCAGAATCGCCGCGGCTGATGACGCTGCGCGGCCTGTTCGCCTTCGCCGAAGGGGTGCGACCGCCGGTGCCCGATCGAGGAGGTCGAGCCCGTCAGCGAGATCGTCAAGCGCTTCTCCACCGGCGCCATGTCCTACGGCTCCATCTCCGCCGAGGCGCACGAGACGCTGGCCATCGCGATGAACCGTCTCGGCGGCAAGTCGAACACCGGCGAGGGCGGCGAGGATCCGGAGCGCTTCACCCCGCTGCCCAACGGCGACTCCAAGCGTTCGGCCATCAAGCAGGTCGCCTCCGGCCGCTTCGGCGTGACCAGCCAGTACCTGGTCAACTCCGACGACATCCAGATCAAGATGGCGCAGGGGGCCAAGCCCGGCGAGGGCGGCCAGCTGCCCGGGCACAAGGTGTACCCGTGGGTCGCCAAGACCCGGCACTCCACGCCCGGTGTGGGGCTGATCAGCCCACCGCCGCACCACGACATCTACTCCATCGAGGATCTGGCCCAGCTGATCCACGACCTGAAGAACGCCAACAAGCATGCACGGATCCACGTGAAGCTGGTCGCTGAGGTCGGGGTCGGCACGGTCGCGGCGGGCGTGTCGAAGGCCCACGCCGACGTCATCCTCATCTCCGGCCACGACGGCGGCACCGGGGCCAGTCCGCTGACCTCGCTGAAGCACGCCGGCGCGCCGTGGGAGCTCGGCCTGGCCGAGACCCAGCAGACGCTGCTTGCTGAACCGGTTGCGCGACCGCGTCGTGGTGCAGACCGACGGCCAGATGAAGACCGGTCGCGACGTGGTGATCGCCGCGCTGCTGGGTGCCGAGGAGTACGGCTTCGCCACCGCTCCGCTGGTGGTCATGGGCTGCATCATGATGCGGGTCTGCCACCTCGACACCTGCCCGGTCGGCATCGCCACCCAGAACCCGGTCCTGCGGGAGCGCTTCGCCGGCCAGGCCGAGTACGTGCAGAACTACTTCGAGTTCGTCGCCGAGGAGGTGCGCGAGTACCTGGCGGCCCTCGGCTTCCGCTCCCTGGATGAGGCGATCGGCCACGCCGAGATGCTGGACACCCGCAAGGCCGTCGATCACTGGAAGGCCAGCGGCCTGGACCTGACCCCGATCCTGCACGTGCCGCAGATCGATCACCCGCGCCGCTGCCTGGTGCCCCAGGACCACGGGCTGGACAAGGCGCTGGACAACGAACTCATCGAGATCTGCCGGCCGGCGCTGGACCGCGGCGAACCGGTGCGGGCCCAGGTCGGCATCCGCAACGTGAACCGCACGGTCGGGCACGATGCTGGGCTCGGAGGTCACGCGCCGTCATGCGCAGGGCCTGCCCGACGGGACGATCGACCTGACGCTGGTCGGCTCGGCCGGCCAGTCGTTCGGCGCTTTCGTCCCGGCCGGGATCACGATGCGGCTGGAGGGCGACGCCAACGACTACCTCGGCAAGGGGCTGTCCGGTGGTCGGCTGGTCGTGCGGCCGGACCGCTGCGGCGGTCCTGGTGGCCGAGGACAACATCATCGCCGGCAACGTCATCTGCTACGGCGCCACCGCGGGCGAGGTCTTCCTGCGCGGCAAGGTGGGCGAGCGGTTCTGCGTGCGCAACTCCGGCGTCGTCGCCGTCGTCGAGGGTGTCGGCGACCACGCCTGCGAGTACATGACCGGCGGCCGCGTGGTCATCCTGGGCGAGACCGGACGCAACATGGCCGCGGGCATGTCCGGCGGGATCGCCTACGTGCTGGATCTGCGCCCGGGACCGCGTCAACACCGAGATGGTGCAGGTCGAGGAGCTCGACGAGCACCGACCGGGAGTTCGTCCTGGATCGGATCCGGCGCCACCACGAGGAGACGGAGTCCGCCGTGGCCGCTGCGCTGCTGGCCGACCCGGACGCAGCGCTGGCCCGCTTCAGCAAGATCATGCCGCAGGACTACAAGCGCGTCCTGCAGGCGCAGGCGCAGGCCGAGCTGGAGGGCCGCGATCCCATCGAGGCCGTCATGGAGGCCGCGCGTGCCTGACCGAACGACCGCCGCCAGGGGCATCGGCGACCAGCGCCCCTCCCGTTCCCATCATCGCAAGGAGACGAGCCATGGCTGATCCCCGCGGATTCCTGAAGGCCGGCCGCGAGACTGCCCGCCCGGCGTCCGGTCGATGTCCGCATCCAGGACTGGCGAGAGGTCTACAACGACTTCCCGGGCGACCGACTGCAGACCCAGGCCGGCCGATGCATGGACTGCGGCATCCCGTTCTGCCACCAGGGCTGCCCGCTGGGCAACCTGATCCCGGAGTGGAACGACCTGGTCTGGCGCGACGACTGGCGTGCGGCGATCGAGCGGCTGCACGCCACCAACAACTTCCCCGAGTTCACCGGTCGGTTGTGCCCGGCGCCCTGCGAGACGTCCTGCGTCCTGGGGATCAACCAGGACCCGGTGACCATCAAGCAGGTCGAGGTCGAGATCATCGACCGGGCCTGGGAGGAGGGCTGGGTCTCGCCGCAGGTGCCCGCCCGGCTGACCGGGCTACACCGTGGCCGTCGTCGGCTCCGGCCCAGCCGGACTCGCCGCCGCCCAGCAGTTGGCGCGCGCCGGCCACACCGTGGCCGTCTTCGAGCGCGACGACCGGATCGGCGGCCTGCTGCGCTACGGCATCCCCGAGTTCAAGATGGAGAAGCGGCACCTGGATCGTCGCCTGGCGCAGATGGAGGCCGAGGGCGTGCGATTCCGGCCCAACACCGAGATCGGCTACCACCTGAGCGCCGACGAGTTGCGCAAGCGCTACGACGCGGTCGTCCTCGCCGTCGGCGCGACGCAGCCGCGCGATCTGCCGGTGCCCGGCCGTGAGCTGGCAGGGGATCCACCAGGCGATGGAGTACCTGCCCTACGCCAACCGGGTGTGCGAGGGCGACCTGGACCACACCCCGATCGACGCCGCCGGCAAGCACGTGGTGATCATCGGCGGCGGTGACACCGGGGCGGACTGCCTCGGCACCGCGACCCGCCAGGGCGCGGCGTCGATCACGCAGCTGGAGATCATGCCGCGCCCGCCGCAGGAGCGCCCGGCGAAGCAGCCCTGGCCGACCTATCCGATGACCTACCGGGTCTCCAGCGCCCACGAAGAGGCAGGGGAGCGGGTCTACGCGGTGAGCACCGAGGAGTTCCTCGCCGACGACGACGGCCGGGTGCGGGCGCTGCGGCTGGTGGACGTCGAGATGGTCGACGGCCGGTTCGCCCCGGTCCCGGGCAGCGAGCGGAGATCCCGGCCGACCTGGTCTTCCTGGCCATGGGATTCACGGGCGTCGAGAGCAGCCCGTGGGTCGATCGCAGCTGGGCGTGGACCTCGACGCCCGCGGCAACATCGCCCGCGACTCGCGACTACGCCACCAACGTGGACGGGGTCTTCGTCGCCGGCGATGCTGGTCGGGGGCAGTCGCTGATCGTCTGGGCGATCGCCGAGGGCCGTGCGGCCGCCGCGGCGGTCGACGCCTACCTCACGGGGAGCACGAACCTGCCGGCACCGATCCCGCCGACGGCGCGACCAATCGGCGTTTGAGGCCGTTTGGGCCGCTGGTCGCGGGGCGGAGGTGACGCTGCGCAACCGGCAGCCCTACCGCATATCGGACACACACGGAAACCGCTGTTCCCGGCCCCTCCGGTCGGTCGGGAGCAGCGGTTTGCGTTCCTGATCAGCAGACGAGTGCGGCTCACGGCGCCTCGTGCTCACGCTCTGTGGGCATACCGCCGTTCTGCTCCTCATTCGTGATGCCTACCTGCCATTCGTGATGCGTACCTGCCAATCGGCCACTAGGGTCGAGCCATGCGTCGCGCAAAGATCGTGTGCACCCTGGGCCCGGCATCGGAATCACTGGAGCAGGTGCGCTCCCTGGTCGAAGCCGGGATGGACGTGGCCCGGATGAACATGTCCCACGGCAGTTATGCCGAACACGCCCAGCGCTACTTCAACGTCCGGCGGGCCAGCGACCAGGTGGGTCGCGGGGTCGGCGTGCTGGCCGATCTGCAGGGTCCCAAGATCCGACTGGGCACCTTCGAGAACGGGCCCATCATGCTCAACCCGGGCGACCCCTTCACCATCACCACCGAGGACGTGCCGGGCAACCAGGAGATCTGCTCGACGACCCACAAGGCGCTGCCGACCGACGTGCACCCGGGCGACCAGTTGCTCATCGACGACGGCAAGATTTCGATGCGGGTCCGTTCGGTCGAGGGCGATCGCGTGCACCTGGAGACCGTTGAGGGTGGTCAGGTCTCCAACTCCAAGGGCATCAACCTGCCGGGTGTGGCGGTCAACGTCCCGGCCCTGTCGGAGAAGGACGCCGAGGATCTGCGGTGGGCGCTGCGGACCGGCTGCGACATGATCGCGCTGTCCTTCGTGCGCAACGCCAAGGACGCCGACGATGTCCGCCGGATCATGGACGAAGAGGGCCACCGGCTGCCGGTCTTCGCCAAGATCGAGAAGCCGCAGGCGGTGCACAACCTCGAGGAGATCGTCATGGCGTTCGACGGGATCATGGTCGCCCGCGGCGATCTGGGCGTCGAACTCCCGCTGGAGCACGTGCCGCTGGTGCAGAAGAGGGCCATCCACCTGTGCCGACGATTCGGTCGGCCGGTCATCGTGGCCACCCAGATGCTGGAATCGATGATCTCGGCGAGTCGGCCCACCCGCGCCGAGGCAAGCGACGTGGCCAATGCCGTCCTCGACGGAGCCGACGCAGTGATGCTGTCGGGCGAGACCAGCGTGGGTGTCGATCCGCCCAACGTCGTGAACACCATGGCGCGCATCGTCGTGCACGTCGAGGAAGAGGCTCTGGACAAGCTGCCGCCGCTGGACTGGGAGCCCCAGGGGTCGACGGCGCGCGCCGTGACCCGGGCGGCCGTCGATGTCGCGCGCGGGGTGGGGGCCAAGTACATCATCGCTTTCACCGAGACCGGTGCCAGCGCTCGCATGATCGCCCGGCACCGGCCGGAGATGCCCCTGCTGGCATTCACGCAGAATCCGCTGGTGCGCAGCGTGCTGTCGGTGGTGTGGGGGATGGAGACGTTCCTCGTGCCTGGCGTCAAGCACACCGATGACATGGTCCAGCAGGTCGATACCGCCCTGTTGGCACTGGGCCGCGTGCAGCCCGGCGACAAGGTCATCATCATCGCCGGCGTGCCGCCGGGTGTGCCGGGCACCACCAATGGCATGCGGGTGCACATGGTGGGGGTCAGCGGCGGGGTGTGAGGCGCCGACTCGCGCCGGCGCGCGCTGCTAGACGGTTGCGTCCGGCAGGGCGACCGGCAGCGTCCGGGCGGCCGTGCGCTGCGCCGGCGGGGCTGCTGCCACACTGGCACTGGCCGGTGGGTTCAGCACGCCCCAGGCGATGAGTTCCTCCGCCAACTGGCTCGGGCGGCGGTCGTACATCACGGCGAGGGTGCGCAGATCCTCTTGCCGGATCGACAGGATGCGGCCGTTGTAGTCGCCCCGCTGCGCCTGGATCGCGGCGATGTAGCGCTGCAGCAGTTGGCCGGCCGGGGCGGGCATCTCTGCCAGTCGGGTGAGGTCGATGACCACGCTCGGGGGTGGCTCGATCGTGGCGCTGGACGCCCCGTCGGGCAGCAGTTCGTTGACTGGCACGCCGTAGAAGGACGCCAGGGCGGCGAGTTTGGCCACGGTGATCGCCCGGTCACCGCGCTCGTAGGATCCGACGACGACGGCCTTCCACTGACCGCGGGACTTCTCCTCCACGCCCTGCAGCGAAAGGTTCTGTTGTTGCCGGATGGATCGCAGTCGTAGCGCCAAGTGCTCGCCCGTAGTCCGTTGCCATAGCCCTACCCCCACCCCTAGAAAGAACGGCTCCCCGCAGACTGCGCAGCCTCTACGTAATGTAGCGCAAGGAATGTACTGCACTACGGAGAGTATGGCAGGTAACAGAAAGTTTCCCCCGATCGGGTGCCGCATCGTTCGCGTCGCGGGCCGTTTGCTACCGTCAGGAGGAATCTTCCTGAACGCCGTCCAGCGAGGCGGCCTGAGATCCGCCCGGCGAGGCGGGGTAGGAGGTCGGTGCCCATGGCGCCCGCTACCAGCGAATCCGGCAATGCCCGTACTGTTGCCGATGCTCGCGACATCAAGCGCAGTCTGACGCGCATCTCCCACGAACTGCTCGAGCACGCCAAGGGCAGCAAGGACCTGGTGATCCTCGGCATCCCCACCCGCGGGACCTTCCTCGCGCGGCGCATCGCCGAGACGATTGCCGCCATCGAGGGCACCAGCGTGCCGGTGGGGTCGGTGGACCCGACGATGTACCGCGACGACCTGCGCCGCAATCCCACCCGGCCCCTGCAGCCGACGTCGATCCCGCCGGGCGGCATCGACGACAAGATCGTGGTCCTCGTGGACGACGTGCTCTTCTCCGGTCGCACCGTTCGGGCCGCGCTGGACGCGCTGAACGAGTACGGCCGGCCCCGGGCGGTCCGGCTGGCTGTCCTGGTCGACCGCGGTCATCGGGATCTGCCGATCCGCGCCGATCACGTCGGCAAGAACGTCACCACGTTGCGCGAGGACGCGGTCCGGGTGCTGCTCACCGAGATCGACGACCGCGACGCCGTGGAACTCATCGTTGCGAACGAGGGGAGCGCATCGTGATGACCCATCTGCTCAGCAGTGCCGACCTGACGCGCGACGACGCGCTGCTGATCCTGGACACCGCCGCGGAGATGGCCAACCTGACCACCGCCTCGGTGCGCAAACTGCCCGCGCTGCGCGGCCGCACCGTGGTGAACCTGTTCTTCGAGGACTCCACGCGCACGCGGATCTCCTTCGAGGCGGCCGCGAAGCGGCTGTCCGCCGATGTCATCAACTTCTCCGCCAAGGGGTCGTCGGTCTCCAAGGGCGAGAGCCTGAAGGACACCGCGCTGACCCTGGCCGCCATGGGCGCCGACGCCGTGGTCATCCGCCACGGCGCATCGGGGGCGCCGCACCAGCTCGCCCATGCCGGATGGATGCAGGCCAGCGTGGTCAACGCCGGGGACGGCACCCACGAGCACCCGACGCAGGCGCTGCTCGACGCCTTCACCATGCGCCGCCACCTCGCCGACGGCCAGGGGGATCTTGCCGGCCGCAAGATCACGATCGTCGGCGACGTGCTGCACAGCCGCGTGGCGCGCTCCAACGTGCTGCTGCTGCACACGCTCGGCGCAGAGGTCACGCTGGTGGCGCCGCCGACCCTGCTGCCCGTGGGGGTGGACAAGTGGCCGTGCCGCGTCTCCTACGACCTGGACGACCCGCTGCCCGAATCCGACGCGGTGATGATGCTGCGGGTGCAGCGGGAGCGGATGAACGCCGCGTTCTTCCCCAGCGCCCATGAGTACTCGCGCCGGTACGGTCTCGATGCCCGCCGCATGGCGATGCTGCCCGACCATGCGATCGTCATGCACCCGGGCCCGATGAACCGCGGGATGGAGATCGCCGCGGAAGTGGCCGACGACGAGCGCTCGGTCATCGTGGAACAAGTAGCCAACGGGGTGAGCGTGCGCATGGCCGTGCTCTACCTGCTGCTCGGCGGGGCCGGCTCCGCCGCTGAGGGGGGGAACTGACCATGGCCGATCTGATCATCCGCAACGCGCGCATCCTGGGCGAGGAGCCGGCCGACATCGTCGTGACCGGCAGCACGATCAGTGCGATCGCGCCGGTGGGCGGCGCAGCGCACGACAATCCGGACGCCCAGGTGATCGACGCCCGGGGCGCCGTTGCGCTGCCCGGGCTGGTCGACCTGCACACGCATCTGCGCGAGCCCGGCCGCGAGGACGCCGAGACGATCGAGTCCGGGACGCAGGCGGCGGCGCTGGGCGGCTTCACCGCGGTGCACGCGATGGCGAACACCACTCCGGTCGCCGACACCGCCGGTGTCGTCGAGCAGGTGTGGCGACTCGGGCTGGCGTCCGGCTACTGCGAGGTCCGCCCGGTCGGCGCCATCACCGTCGGCCTGGCGGGGGAGCACCTCGCCGAGCTCGGCGCCATGGCCGATTCGGCTGCCGGTGTGCGCGTGTTCTCCGACGACGGTCACTGCGTCTCCGATGCCGTCATCATGCGGCGGGCCCTGGAGTACGTGAAGGCCTTCGACGGCGTGGTCGCCCAGCACCCGCAAGAGCCCCGCCTCACCGAGGGCGCCCAGATGAACGAGGGCGACGTCTCGGCGGTGCTGGGGCTTCGCGGTTGGCCGGCCGTCGCCGAGGAGGCGATCATCTCCCGCGACTCCCTGCTCGCCCACCATGTCGGGTCCCGGCTGCACGTCTGCCACGTCTCCACCGCCGGCAGCGTCGACATCGTGCGGCGCGCCAAGCAGCAGGGCATCGCCGTCACCGCAGAGGTGACGCCGCATCACCTGCTGCTGACCGACGAGCGGGCCAGGGGCTACGACCCGGTCTTCAAGGTCAATCCGCCGCTGCGGACGACGGCCGATGTCGAGGCGCTGCGCGCCGGGCTGGCCGACGGCACGATCGACGTCGTGGCCACCGATCATGCGCCGCACTCCATCGAGGACAAGGAGTGCGAATGGGACTACGCCGCCTTCGGCATGGTCGGACTGCAGACGGCGCTGTCGGTCGTCATCGAGACGATGGTGCAGCCGGGACGGCTCTCCTGGGCCGAGGTCGCCGACCGGATGTCGGCCGCGCCGGCTCGGATCGGGCGGCTCAGCAGCCAGGGACGGCCGGTGGCGGTGGGCGAGCCGGCCAACATCGTGCTGGTCGATCCCGACGCCACCTGGACCGTGGAGCCCTCCGAACTGGCGGGCAAGAGCAAGAACACGCCGTTCGCCGGAATGACGCTGCCCGGCGTGGTTCGGTGGACGATCCTGTACGGCGAGCCGACTGTTGCCGATGGCGAGTTGGCCGCACCGAGGCCCGGCGCCCTGGCCGAGGCCGTCGCGGCGACCGCGGTCTGAGATGGCGCCGCTGCGGGCCGGTGTGCTAGCGCAGGACTTCACCGAGCAGGCCCCGGTGACCGCTTGGCCGGAGCGGCTGGGACTGACGGTGGCCGTGCTCGCCGTCACCGCCATCGCCGTGGTGGCGATGTGGCGCAACTGGCGCCGACGGGTGCAGCCGTCAGTCGTGGGTCGAACTGCCCCCGCTGCCGGGCAAGTCCTTCGTGCCGGAGCAGGAGTTCCTGGCCCGCTACGTCGCCTCCGTCGCCACCGAGGACTGGCTGGATCGGATCGCGGCCGAGGGCCTCGGTGTGCCCGGTCGCGCCGAGGTGGGCGTCGCGTCGAGCGGTGTGCTGCTGCGCCGGGAAGGCGCCCTGGACCTGTTCATCCCGGCGGTGGATATTCAGGAGGTCACCTCGGCGAAGGGCATAGCCCAGGAGGTCTACGAGCGCGACGGCATCGTCGCCATCACCTGGCGCAACGGCGGTCGCAGCATCACCACTGGACTGCGGATGCCGCAGTCGTCCGATCATGTGGCGCTGATCCGCGCCGTCAGGGTTCTCATCGGGAAGGCGGAAGTATGACGACCACGCAGCCCGCGGTGCTCGTGCTGGAGGACGGGCGCCGTTTCGCCGGCACCGCCTACGGCGCGGTGGGCAGCACGTTCGGCGAGGCGGTGTTCGCCACCGGGATGACCGGCTACCAGGAGACGCTGACCGATCCCTCCTACCACCGCCAAGTGGTGGTGCAGACTGCTCCGCACATCGGCAACACCGGGACCAACGACGAGGACCCGGAATCTCGGCGCATCTGGGTGTCCGGCTACGTGGTGCGCGATCCGGCGCGGCGGATGAGCAACTGGCGCGCCGTGCGGTCGCTGGAGGAGGACCTCCAGGCCGCGGCCGTCGTGGGCATCAGCGGGATCGACACCAGAGCGCTCACCCGGCACCTGCGCGAGCGGGGGGCGATGCGCGTCGGCATCTTCAGCGGCGAGGCGGCGACAGCACCCGATCACCTCGAGCAGGTCCTGGCCAGCCCGGGCATGGCCGGAGCCGATCTGACCGCCGACGTGAGCACCCCGCAGCCGTACGTCGTGCCCGCGATCGGGGCAAAGCGGTTCACGGTCGCGGCCATCGATCTGGGCATCAAGGCCATGACTCCTCATCGCATGGCGGAGCGCGGCATCGAGGTGCACGTGCTGCCGGCCAGCACCAGCCCCGGCGATCTGCTCGGCCTGGGCGCCGATGGGATCTTCTTCTCCAACGGCCCCGGGGACCCGGCCACGGCCGATGCCGCGGTCGGCCTCATGCAGGAGGCGCTCGGCTCCAGCACCCCGGTGTTCGGCATCTGCTTCGGCAACCAGATCCTGGGCCGCGCGCTGGGCCTGGGCACCTACAAGCTGAAGTACGGCCACCGCGGCATCAACCAGCCCGTCATGGACCTGGCGACCAGCAAGGTCGAAGTGACCGCCCACAACCACGGCTTCGCCGTCGACGCGCCCCGGGAGGGACCCTTCGAGACCCCCTTCGGCCGGGCGGAAGTCAGCCATGTCTGCCTGAACGACGACGTGGTGGAGGGGCTGCGGCTGCTCGACGCCCCCGCCTTCAGCGTGCAGTACCACCCGGAGGCCGCCGCGGGCCCGCACGACTCCGCCTACCTGTTCGACCGGTTCTGCGACGTGATGGAAGGGCGGTCCTGATGCCTCGCCGCGACGACATCGGCAGCGTGCTCGTGATCGGGTCCGGCCCGATCGTCATCGGGCAGGCCGCCGAGTTCGACTACTCCGGCACCCAGGCCTGCCGGGTGCTGAAAGCCGAGGGCCTGCGGGTCATCCTCATCAACTCCAACCCGGCCACGATCATGACCGACCCGGAGTTCGCCGACGCCACCTACGTCGAGCCCATCACCCCGGAGGTCGTGGAGCAAATCATCGCCAAGGAGCGCCCCGACGCGCTGCTGCCCACCCTGGGGGGCCAGACCGCGCTGAACACCGCCATCGCCCTGCACGAGGCCGGGGTGCTGCGCAAGTACGACGTGGAGCTGATCGGCGCCAACGTCGAGGCGATCCAGCGCGGCGAGAACCGCGAGCGATTCAAGGAGATCGTGGCCGCCATCGGCGGGGAGAGCGCCCGCAGCCGGATCTGCCACTCCATGGCGGAATGCCAGCAGGCGGTGGCGGAGCTCGGCTACCCCGTGGTGGTGCGCCCGTCGTTCACCATGGGCGGTGCCGGGTCGGGGTTCGCCTACAACGAGGAGGACCTGCGCCGCATCGCCGGCGCGGGCCTGCTGGCCAGCCCCACCACCGAGGTGCTGCTGGAGGAGTCGATCCTCGGCTGGAAGGAGTACGAGCTGGAGCTGATGCGCGACCACAACGACAACGTGGTCGTCGTCTGCTCCATCGAGAACTTCGATCCGATGGGCGTGCACACCGGCGACTCCATCACCGTCGCCCCCTCGCTGACGCTCACCGACCGCGAATATCAGCGGCTGCGCGATCTCGGTATCGACATCATCCGCGCCGTCGGCGTGGACACCGGCGGCTGCAACATCCAGTTCGCGGTGAATCCCGATGACGGCCGGATCATCGTCATCGAGATGAACCCGCGCGTTTCTCGCAGCTCAGCGCTGGCTTCCAAGGCCACCGGGATTCCCCATCGCCAAGATCGCGGCACGACTGGCCATCGGCTACAGCCTGGACGAGATCCCCAACGACATCACCGCCGAGACCCCGGCGTCGTTCGAGCCGACGCTGGACTACATCGTGGTGAAGGTGCCGCGCTTCGCCTTCGAGAAGTTCCCGAACGCCGACCACGTGCTGACCACCACCATGAAGAGCGTCGGCGAGGCGATGGCCATCGGACGCAACTTCCCCGAAGCGCTGCAGAAGGCGCTGCGGTCCATCGAGAAGCGCGACGCGCCCTTCCGACTTCGACGGCGACAAGGCCGCGGTGGACGTGCCGGGCCTGCTGGAGCGGATGGCGGCTCCGACCGACGGCCGCATCAACGAGGTGCAGCGAGCGCTGTGGGCGGGGCGCATCGATCGAACAGGTGCACGAGGCGACCCACATCGACCCGTGGTTCCTGGATCAGATCTGCCAGCATCAACGAGATGGCCGACGAGATGGCGGCGGTCGAGCACATGGACGCCGATCTGCTGCACCGGGCCAAGCGGCTCGGCTTCTCCGACGCCCAGATCGGCGCAGATCCGCGACGTATGCCGGAGGCCGTCGTGCGCGGCGTGCGCCATGCCCTGGGCGTGCGCCCGGTCTACAAGACCGTCGACACCTGCGCCGCCGAGTTCGCTGCTCGCACGCCCTACCACTACTCCTCCTACGACGAGGAGAACGAGGTCGAGCCGGGCACGGCACCGAAGGTGATCATCCTCGGCTCCGGCCCCAACCGGATCGGCCAGGGCATCGAGTTCGACTACTCCTGCGTCCACGCCTCGCTGACGCTGCGCGAGGCCGGCTACGAGACGGTGATGGTCAACTGCAACCCGGAGACCGTCTCCACCGACTACGACACCAGCAGTCGCCTGTACTTCGAGCCGCTCACGCTGGAGGACGTGCTGGAGGTCGTGCACGCCGAGTCCGCGCACCGGCGAGGTCGCCGGGGTCATCGTGCAGTTGGGCGGGCAGACCCCGCTGGGCCTGGCGCAGGCGCTGAAGGACGCCGGGGTGCCGGTGGTCGGGACGCCGCCGGAGGCCATCCACCTGGCCGAGGAGCGCGGGGCGTTCGGCCGCGTGCTGGCATGCGGCGAACCTCCCGGCGCCGGCGCACGGCACCGCGTTCTCCTTCGACGAGGCCCGCAGGCATCGCCCACCGTGTCGGGTACCCGGTGCTCGTACGGCCCAGCTACGTGCTCGGCGGCCGCGGCATGGAGATCGTCTACGACGACGACATGCTGCGCGACTACCTGGAGCGGGCCACCGACGATCAACCCGGAGCACCCGGTGCTCGTCGACCGCTTCCTCGACGACGCGATCGAGATCGACGTCGACGCCCTCTACGACGGCGAGGAACTGTTCCTCGGCGGTGTCATGGAGCACATCGAGGAGGCCGGGATCCACTCCGGCGACAGCGCGTGCGCGTTGCCGCCCATCACGCTCGGCCCGGGCGACATCGAGCGCGATCCGCCGCAGCACCGAGGCCATCGCGGCCGGCGTCGGGGTGCGCGGACTGCTGAACGTGCAGTTCGCGATGGCCGGTGACGTGCTGTTCGTCCTGGAGGCCAACCCGCGGGCCTCGCGTACCGTGCCGTTCGTGTCGAAGGCAACGGCCACGCCCCTGGCCAAGGCCTGCTGCCCGCGTCATGATGGGCAGCACCATCAAGCAGTTGCGCGATGAAGGGATGCTGCCGGCGGACGGGGACGGCGGTCACCTGCCCATCGGCGCCCCGATCGCGGTGAAGGAGGCGGTACTGCCGTTCGGCCGGTTCCACGGCGTGGACACGGTGCTGGGCCCGGAGATGAAGTCGACCGGCGAGGTCATGGGCATCGACGTCGTCTTCGGCACCGCGTACGGCAAGTCCCAGTTGGCGGCATACGCCGGTGGGCTGCCACGGTCGGGCAGGGCCTTCGTCTCGGTCGCCAACCGCGACAAGCGCTCCATGATCTTCCCGGTCAAGCGCCTGGCCGACCTCGGCTTCGAGATCCTGGCCACTGCCGGCACCGCAGACATCCTGCGGCGCAACGGGCTGTCGGCCGGCGTGCTCCGCAAGCAGCACGAGGGGCGCGGCCCGAACGGGGAGCCAACCACGGTGGATGCGATCCTGGCCGGCGACATCGACCTGATCGTGAACACGCCGTTCGGTGTGGGGCCCCGGCTGGACGGGTACGAGATCCGCACGGCAGCGGTCTCCCGGCGCGTGCCGTGCATCACCACGGTGCAGGGCTTGGCGGCTGCGGTGCAGGGCATCGAGGCGCAACGCTCGGGACAGGTCGGTGTGC
Organism: uncultured Actinomycetota bacterium; assembly: GCA_963706835.1. Classification (GTDB taxonomy): domain Bacteria; phylum Actinomycetota; class Actinomycetes; order S36-B12; genus CAVXYG01. Next base: position 26,213 of record CAVPOB010000040.1, on the reverse strand, counting down.
GGTCCCTGCAGGAGTATGCATCGGACCTCGACCGGTTGCGGCAGGAGCAGCCGTGAGCCGCGGGACCACCCCGGTCGCCGGAGGCGTGCATCGACCGACCGGTCCGCTGCAGTACCGAGCCGAGGTCCTCTCGACGCGGCGCGCCGGCGAGTACCGGGTGCTCACCCTGACTGCGCCGGGCATTCCGGAGCGCGCCCGCCCGGGGCACTTCGCGGCCGTCGCGATCGGCGACGAGCGGTCCGGGATGCTGCTGCGCCGGGCCTTCTCCATCTACCGCGTGGAGCGCAAGGGCGCCGCCGGCGGAGTGATGGAACTGGTGGTGTCGCCGCACGGCCCGGGAACGGTGTGGCTGACCGAGCGGCGGCGGGGCGACGTCATCGACGTCATCGCGCCGCTGGGCAAGCCGTTCGTGCTGCCGAAGGACCCGGTGGCCACCGTGCTGGTGGGCGGCGGCTACGGCGCTGCGCCCCTGTTCTGGCTGGCCGAGCGGCTGAAAGAGCGCGGCTGCCGCGTCGACTTCGTCTTCGGGGCGGCGACCGAGGCCAAGCTGTTCGGCGTCCTGGAGGGCCGTCGGATCGGTTCCAGCACGACGGTGACCACCGATGACGGCAGCATGGGCGTGCGCGGCAGGGTCACCGATGTCCTGGGCGATCTGATGGACGAGCACGACACCGACATCGCCTATTCCTGCGGCCCGATGCCGATGCTGGCCGCCGTGACGGCCGCTGCCGCGGCCCGGGGTGCGCACTCCCAGACCGCGGTGGAGGAGGCGATGGCCTGTGGCATCGGCGTGTGCATGACCTGTGTGCTGCCGGTCGTCGGCGGCGACGGCCGCACGCGCATGACCCGCTCCTGCACCGCCGGTCCGGTGTTCGACGGCCACACGGTGCGCTGGGCGGACGTCGGCACGGTGCCCGCCGACTGCGTCGGGGCGCCGCAACCGATCGACACCGACCCGAAGACGCTGCAACGACCCGGTACCGGTCGGCGCGGAGGGAAGGCCCGATGAGCAGCACGCACCAGCAGTTGACCCCCGCTGATGTGGATCTGTCCACGGCTCTGGCGTGGGCGCCGCTGCCGCACCCGGTGCTCACCGCCTCTGGCTGTGCCGCGGCCGGGCGGGAACTCGACCAGTACCTCGACGTCGCCGCGATCGGCGGTGTCGTGACCAAGAGCATCATGCTGCACGCCCGATCGGGTCGGGCCACCCCGCGCATGGCTGAGACGCCCAGCGGCATGCTCAACAGCATCGGTCTGCAGGGGCCGGGCATCGAGGCCTTCCTGGCCCACGACCTGCCATGGTTGCAGGAGCAGGGCGCGCGGGCAGTGGTGTCGATCGCAGGGGAGACCGTTGCGGAGTACGCCGAACTGGCCCAGCGCCTGCGCAACGTCGACGGCATCACGGCCATCGAGGTCAACATCTCCTGCCCCAACGTCGCCGATCGCGGGTTGGTGTTCGCCTGCAACCCGATGTCATCGGCCTCGGTGATCCAGGCGGTGCGCCGGCACACCAACCCGGCCGTGCCGATCTTCGCCAAGCTGTCGCCGGACGTCACCGACATCACCGAGATCGCCGACTCAGTCGTCAATGCCGGAGCCGACGGCGTCTCGGTCATCAACACGCTGCTCGGCATGGTCATCGACACCGCGACGATGCGGCCGGCGCTGGCCGGGGTCACCGGCGGACTGTCCGGCCCCGCGATCCGTCCGGTCGCCGTGCGCGCGGTGTATCAGATCCGCGCGGCGTTCCCCGACCTGCCCATCCTCGGCATGGGCGGGATCGCGACCGGGCACGACGCGCTGGAGTTCCTCCTGGCCGGAGCCAACGCGGTCAGCGTGGGCACCGCGGTGTTCCACGATCCGGCCGCCGTGGCCCGGGTCGGCCAGGAACTGGCGGCCCTGCTCGCCGAGCGCGGTTTCGCATCGGTGGCGCAGGCGGTGTCCTACGCCCACCGCGACTGAGCGGTCCGTGGGCTGCGGACCGACCTACAAGTTCCGCCCGCAGACCGGCCACTGGCCCGGGCCGGCACGGTCGTACAGGATCTGCGCCCGGTAGGTCTGCTCGTCCGGGCTGGCGCTGGACGCCGCCCCTGATCCGCCGACGGCCTGCCACGTGGGCACGCTGAACTGGTACAGCCCGTGGTAGAGGCCGTTGGAGCTGATGATGGTCGGGTTGCCGCCGGACTCGCACTGCGCCAGCGCCGCCCAATTCCGCGACACGGCGTTCCCCGACGGCTCGCCGGCGTTGCGGGACCAGCCACCGCCACCGCCACCGCCGGTATTGGCGGGCTCGGGCTCTGCTGCGGGTTCCGGCTCGGGTTCCGGCTCCGGTTCCGGCTCGGGCTCCGGCGGCGGCGTGGGGCTCGGCGGCGGGGTCGGCGTCGGCTCGGCGGGCACCGCTTCGGCGGGGATGAGGCCCTTGCTGGCGGCCCAGCTGGCAGCGACCCATTCGGCCGGGTAGCCCTCGATGCTGATCCGGCCATTGGCGGCCCGCAGCTCAGCGGTGGTGAGGACGGCGCCGACGTTCTCGATGAGTTCGAGCACCTCCTCGGAGGCCGCCTCGCTGGCGAACAGCGGCACGATGTTGCCCGCCACTTGCAGGTCGCGATCGTCCTCCAGCACGACGAAACCGCGCTCATCGACTGCAGGGTCGGTGTCGAAGACCAGTGCCACGTCGATGTCGCCGACCTCCAGGGCGTTCAGGGTGTTGGGGCCGCCGGTGTCGAGCGGGGTGAAGGAGGCGAACTGCAGTCCATACACCTCCTGCAGGCCGGGCAGGCAGAACAGTCCGGTCTCGCAGGCCGGCGGGCCACCGAACGCGAGGTCCGCCTCGAGGGCCGCTAGTTCGCTCAGGGTCGTCACCTGCTGCTCCTCGGCGAACTCGGCTCGCACCGCGAACTCCGGCTCGTTGTCCGCTTGGCCCGGCTCCCCGACAACGACGTCGTAGGGCTCCAGCAGTTCCTGCAGTGCCGCGGCCGTCGCTGCTGCGTCGCCGGTGGCCACTTCTGACGCGTCCTCGCCGTTGATGGCCAGGTTCGCATTCTCGGTGACCGACCCGAGGTACTCCGGTACGAGTTCGAACTGGCCCTCACCGAACGCTGCGCTCGTCGCCTGCCGGTCGGCATAGGTGTAGGAGCGCTCCACCTCGATTCCGGCGTTCTCCAGGACGAGGGCGTAGACCTCGGCGATGAACCGGTTCTCGTTGAAGTCGAAGGCAGCCACCGTCATCTGCTCCGGCGTGTCGGTCGAGCTGCAGGAAGCCAAGAGCAGTCCCGCGCCCAACGCGCCGGCGAGGGCCTTCCGGAGAGCCATCGCGCACCCTCTTCCTGCGCCGCCCGTGCGGCGCCAGCGTCGTTCTCCACGACGCTACGTGCTGTTGGAGCGCGATGCGCCGGTGAACGGCGACCCAACCCTCGGTGCCGTTCACCAACGGGCAGCATCGGGGTAGAGTCGGGCGGGTTCGCTGCCGTTGACATGGTGAGTGGGGGATTGATGGCGTCACGTGCTCCGATCGCTGTTGCGCTCGATGCGCCCGACCTCGGCCGGATCGAGGCATGGACCGACGCGGTCCGTCCGCATGTCACGACGGCCAAGATCGGCCTGGAGCTCTTCCTGGCGCACGGGCGCTCGGCGGTGGAGGCGCTGGCGCACCGGCGCCATCAGCACCCGCTGCAGTTGTTCCTGGACCTCAAACTGCACGACATCCCGAACACCGTGGCTGGGGCAGTGCGTGCCCTGTCGGACTTGGAGCCGGCCTACCTGACCGTCCATGCCACCGGTGGGGCCGCCATGATCGAGGCCGCGGCCAGTGCCGCGCCGCGGACCCGGATCACCGCGGTGACGGTGCTGACCTCGCTGTCGGCAGAGGACCTCGCGGCGGTCGGACTGTCCGGGCCGCCGCGCGAGGCCGCAGTGCGGCTGGCGTCACTGGCGGTGGACGCCGGAGCGGGCGCCATCGTGTGCAGCCCGCAGGAGGTGGCCGCAATCCGGGCCGCTGTGCCGGGTTGGGTGCACCTCATCACGCCGGGGATCCGGCCCGCCGGGTCGGCGGCCGGGGACCAGCGGCGCATCGCCACGCCCGCCGACGCCATCGCCGACGGCGCCGACTTGTTGGTCGTGGGGCGACCCATCACCGCGGCACCGGACCCGGAACAGGCCGCCGCTGCCATTGCGGCAGAGGCGCTGGCAGGTGCGCGGTGACGGCCGCGCCCGACATCGGGACCCGCACCACCGCCCTGGCCGGGTCGGCAGCGGCTGCGGTGGCGCGGCGGTCCCGGGCAGAGTTCAAGCGCCAGCTGGAGTTCAGCGGCGAGGCCCTGCATCGGGCCATGGAGGCCTGTCGGGGGCCGGAGGGGGTCCACCTGCGCCGCATGCCGATGGCGGAACTGCTGGCCGCGATGCCCGGCCTCGGCCCGCGGCGCGCCGAGGAGTTGCTGGCCCTGGCAGGCATCCCGGCCGACCGGCGGCTCGCCGGAGTGGGGCACCTGCAGGTGGCGCGCCTGGCCGACCTCATCGATGCCAGGGCCGTGCGGCGCCGTTCCCGCACCCGTGGCGAGCGGGAGTAGCGGTGGCGCAGCCCGCCAACCACGCCGCAGTGCTGGTCGTCACCGGGCCATCAGGTGTGGGCAAGGGGACGGTGGTGGCGGCGCTGCTGCGGCGCCGCCCCGATCTGTGGCTGTCGGTGTCCACGACCACGCGCCCGCCCCGGCCCGGCGAGGTCCCCGGGGAGCACTACCGGTTCAGCACGCCGGAGGAGTTCCAGCAGTTGCAGCAGGCCGGGCAGATGCTGGAATCCGCCCGATTCGCCGGGCACTGGTACGGCACACCGGCGGCTCCGGTGCGGGAGCATGTCGCCGCCGGGGTGTCGGTGGTCCTGGAGATCGAGGTCGAAGGAGCGCGGCAGGTCCGCCGCGCCATGCCGCAGGCCGATCTTCGTGTTCCTGGCCCCGCCGAGCGTCGCCGAGCTGCGCGCCCGGCTGCGCGGTCGCGGCACCGAGGATGAGGCCGCGCGGGCGCGACGGTTGGCGCGGGCGGAGCAGGAACTGGCGCTGACCGGCGAGTTCGACCACGTCCTGGTCAACGACGACGTCGACCGAGTCGTGGATGCGTTGGTAGACTTGTTGCCGGAGCCGCCGCGCCGGTAGCCGCTGCTGCACCCGCAGGGCGCGCGAGGGGTACTGCGTCACCTGGGTGCCCCAGCCACAGGTTCGACAACCGCAACTTCGGAAGGCACTCTCGTCTCGTGACCACATCTCGCCCTGAGGGCATCACCCACCCCTCGATCGACGAACTGCTGCAGACCACCGAGTCCAAGTACTCGCTGGTCATCTACGCGGCTCGCCGGGCCCGCCAGATCAACTCCTACTTCACCCCCACCGAGGGCATGCTGCAGTTCGTCGGCCCCCTGGTGGAGTTCGACCAGCAGGAGAAGCCGCTCTCCATCGCCATGCGGGAGATCCACACCGGCGCGGTTCGGGCGGTGTCGGCCAGCGAGCGCGCCGCCGAGGCGCAGGCGGCGGCCGAAGCCGCACTGCAGGAACAGGGCGAAGACGCCGACGGCTTGATCTGGGACCAGGGCACCGGGGACGCCCCGGCCTGATGACGGCCGCACCGTCCACCGGCACCGCGGGGGACCGGTCCATCGTTCTGGGAGTCGGCGGGGGGATCGCCGCCTACAAGTCGTGCATCCTGCTGCGGCTGCTCATCGAGGCCGGCCACCGCGTCACCGTCGTGCCCACCGAGGCGGCCCTGCAGTTCGTCGGTGCGACCACGTGGGCGGCGCTGTCGGGCAGCGAGGCCACCTCCGACGTCTGGACCGGTGCGCAGCGGGTGCCGCACGTGCGGATCGGACAAGAGGCAGATCTGGTGCTGGTCGCCCCTGCTACCGCTGATCTGCTGGCCCGCGCGGCGCACGGGCTCGCCGACGATCTGCTCACCAACACGCTGCTGACCGCCCGCTGCCCGGTGATCATGGCTCCTGCCATGCACACCGAGATGTGGCTCCACCCGGCCACTCGCGCCAATGTGGCGACGCTGCGCGAACGCGGCGTGCTGGTCGTCGAACCGGCCTCCGGCAGATTGACCGGTGCCGACAGCGGACCCGGCCGCCTGCCCGAGCCGCTGGATCTGTTCGACATCGCCAGCGCAGTGCTGCACCGGGGGACTGCGGCCACAGACCTGCGGGGTCGCAGCGTCGTGGTGAGCGCCGGCGGGACCCGCGAGGCCATCGACCCGGTGCGCTTCATCGGCAACCGCTCGTCGGGTCGGCAGGGCTACGAGTTGGCCAAAGCGGCGGCGGTCCGGGGCGCGGAGGTCACCCTCGTGGCAGCCAACGTCGCGTTGCCCGAACCGCACGGGGTCATGGTGGTGCCGGTGACGAGCGCCCTCGAGCTGGAGGCGGCCATGGGCCGTGCGGCAGCCACGGCCGATGCTGTGGTCATGGCAGCAGCCGTGGCCGACTACCGACCGACCGACCGGGCCGACGTGAAGATCAAGAAGGACGCGGTGCCGGGCCCCCCGACCATCGAGCTGCGGGAGAATCCCGACATCCTGATGGGCCTGGTCGCCGGCCGCCGTCCCGGCCAGGTCATCGTCGGCTTCGCCGCGGAGACGGGGGATGCCCGCGGGTCGGTGCTGGACCACGGCCTGGCCAAACTGCGCCGCAAGGGGTGCGACCTCATGGTGATCAATCCGGTGGGCGAGGACGTCGGATTCGGCACGCACGACAACGAGGCGACCATTGCCGGCGCCGACGGCACGACCGTCACCGTTGCGCGAATCTCGAAGGCGGCGCTGTCCCATGCGGTCTGGGACGAGGTCGCCAGCCGGCTGGGATAGGCGATTCGTCCCCCGAGCGGGTGGCGGCGGCGGGGGGAGTCGCCGCAGCGGTGTACTGTCTGCGTACCGCGCGACATCGACCTGCCGGAGGCGCCGCACCATGTCCTATCGTCTGTTCACCTCGGAGTCCGTGACCGAGGGTCATCCCGACAAGATGGCTGACAAGATCAGCGACTCCATCCTCGATGATCTGCTGCGCCAGGATCCCACCAGTCGCGTGGCGGTAGAGACGCTGCTGACCACCGGGCAGGTGCACGTCGCCGGCGAGGTGACCACCGAGGGCTACGCCGATGTCGCGGCCCTGGTGCGCAAGGTGGTGCTCGGGATCGGCTACGACTCCTCCACCAAGGGCTTCGACGGGGAATCCTGCGGCGTCTCGGTGTCCATCGGCAAGCAGTCCCCGGACATTGCGCAGGGCGTCGATGACGCCATCGAGCAGCGCGAGGGCGAGGCCGGCGATGTCCTGGATCAGCAGGGCGCCGGCGACCAGGGGCTCATGTTCGGCTACGCGTGCACCGATACCCAGGCGCTGATGCCGCTGCCCATCTACCTGGCGCATCAACTGTCCCACCGGCTGGCCCGGGTTCGTCACGAGAACGTCCTGGAGTACCTGCGCCCCGACGGCAAGACCCAGGTCACCATCGAGTACGACGGCGACCGCGCGGTCCGGCTCGACACGGTCGTGCTGTCGACCCAGCACGCCGACGGCATCTCCCTATCGGGCACGTTGGCCCCCGACATCAAGAAGCATGTGGTGGACCCGGTCCTGGAAGCCATCGATCTGCCCAGCGACGGCTACCGGCTGCTGGTGAATCCGACCGGCAAGTTCGTCATCGGCGGGCCGATGGGCGACGCCGGCCTCACCGGCCGCAAGGTGATCGTGGACACCTACGGCGGCATGGCCCGGCACGGCGGCGGTGCATTCTCCGGCAAGGACCCCTCCAAGGTCGACCGCAGCGCGGCATACGCGATGCGGTGGGTGGCGAAGAACGTGGTGGCCGCAGGGCTGGCCCAGCGCTGCGAGGTGCAGGTGGCCTACGCGATCGGCAAGTCGCACCCGGTCGGCATGTTCGTGGAGACCTTCGGGACCGGCAAGGTGCCCGACGCCCAGATCGCCGACGCCATCACCTCGCGTGTTCGACCTGCGGCCCGCGGCCATCATCCGCGACCTGAACCTGCTGCGCCCGATCTTCGCCGAGACGTCCAACTACGGCCACTTCGGCCGGGAACTGCCCGACTTCACCTGGGAGCGCACCGACCGGGCCGACGCGCTCGTGGCCGCAGCGCAGGGCTGATCGGCACGCAAGCGGAACCCTCGCCCATCGGCGACGCTGAGGCTGCACCTGACCAGCTGGCGCTGATCGGCCCCCGTGGTGGACTTCTGCCGCGCCCGGGCAAGCGCGCCTCCGGTCGCGTCCCCGGCCCCATCTGCGGCGGTCGCCCAGGTGCTGCTGGACTCGCCGCTGCGCCGGCTCGACCGCCCGTTCGACTACCTGGTGCCGGAGGGCCTCGACGCATCCGTGCGGCTCGGCGTGAAGGTGCGGGTGCGGTTCGGCCGACAGCGCGCTCGAGGGCTGGGTGCTCGGGCGCGCCGAGCGGGCCGAGCACGCCGGGGCGCTGCGCTGGGTCGATGCGGTCGTCGGGCCGGAGCCGGTGTTCACCGCGGAGAGCCTGCGCCACATCACCCGGGTGGCCGAGCACTACGCCGGCATCCGCGCGGACGTGATGCGCCTGGCAATCCCGCCGAGACACGGCGCCGCGGCCGAGCAAGGGGCGGCCGCGGCCGAGCAGGTGCTGCCGCTGCCCGAGTTGCTCCCACATCTGCCCAGCCTGTCGCCCGGCCCGGGCCGCTGGGTCTGGACCTGCCCCCCGGGACAGGACTGGGCCGCCTGGTTCGCCGGCACGCTGGGCGAGGTCGCCGCCGATGGCCGATCCGGGCTGGCGGTGGTGCCGGACGGCCGGGATCTTCGCCGACTGGTCGGCCTGCTGCGGCGAACGCATCGCCGATCCGGGAGTCGCCGTGCTCTCCGCCCACGGCTCGCCGGCGGCCCGCTATGCCCATTTCCAGGCGGTCCTGCAGGGCCGGGCACGGGTCGTGGTGGGGACCCGGTCGGCGGCCTTCGCGCCGCTGCCGACCGCGGACGTGCTCCTGCTCTGGGACGACGGCGACGACAGCCATGCCGAGCGTCGGGCGCCGTACCCGCACGCCCGCGAAGTGCTGGCGATGCGGGCGCAGCGATCATCGGCGTTCGTGGTCGGCGGGTACGGCCGCAGCACGAACGCGCAGCGCTGGTTGGACATCGGATGGGCGCGCGAGGCGCCGACAGCGGATGGGCACGGGGCGCCCAAAGTCCGCGCCACGCATGGACGACCGCGGCCACGAGGGTCCGCAGCAGCGGGCGGCCCGGTTGCCGGCCAGCGCCGGAGCGGAGATTCGCGCCGCGCTGGAACGGGGACCGGTGCTGGTCGCGTCGGCCGACCCGGCTATGTGCCCCGGCTGCGGTGCGCGGACTGCGGGACCCCGGCCGACTGCCGGCACTGCGGCGGCCCGCTGGCCCTGGATGCGCGTGCGGCGACCGGCTGCGCCCGGTGCGGCCGTTCGGCCGGGGACTGGCGGTGCCCGCAGTGCGAGGGCGAGCGCTTGCGCTCCTCGTCGGTCGGCAGTGACCGGACCGCGGAGGAACTGGGCCGAGCGTTTCCGAACGTGCCAGTTATCGTCTCGGCGGCTGATCGGGTGCGCGACACCGTGGGAGGCGAACCGGCGCTGGTCATCGCCACCCCGGGCGCGGAGCCGGTCGCAGCGGACGGCTACGCGGCGGTCGTCGTCCTCGACATGGCGGCCGCACTGGCGCAGCCCGGCCTGCGCAGCGGCGAGCAGGCAGCGCGCCGCTGGTTCAACGCCGCCGCACTGGCGCGGCCGCAGGCGCCGCTGGTGCTGGTCGGCGACCCGGCGTGGCCGGTCGTGCAGGCGCTGACCCGGTGGCGGCCCGGGCTGGTTCGCCGAACGCGAACTGCAGGCCCGCGCCGCAGGCCGGGATGCCGCCGGCGCGGCGAGCGGTCGCCATCCTCGGTCGCCCGGCGGATCTGTCCGAGGTGCGCGCTGCGCTGCCGTCGACCGCCGAGGTCCTGGGCCCGGTCGCCAGACGGGGAGCCGCGAGCGGCTGCTGGTCACGGTGCCACCCCGGGACGGGGCCGCACTGGTGCAGTTGCTGCGCAACCTCCTGGTGCGCCGCTCGGCCGAGGGCGCCCCCGCGCTGCGGGTGCAGGTGGATCCGCTGGACCTGGAGTAGGCCCGCTCAACCCCGGCACCGCTAGGCTGTCGGGGTTGACGCCACGACGCGGGGCGCACCGACCTGCGACACGGCCGGCCATTCGTGGTCGCCAACCGGGAGACCGCCATGAGACTGCTGTTCGCCGGCACGCCCGAGCCGGCCGTCCCCTCGCTGCAGCGACTGCTGGCCGGGCCGCACGAAGTCATCGCCGTCCTGACCCGCCCCGACGCACAGTCCGGCCGCGGCCGGTCGCAACAGCCCAGCCCGGTCGCCCGGGTCGCCGAAGAGGCCGGCATCGAGGTGCTGAAGGTGGCCCGGCCCCGCGACGCCGCAGTTCCAGCAGCGACTCGGTAGAGCTCGCGCCCGACCTGTGCCCGATCGTGGCCTACGGCGGCCTGATCCCGCCGGCGGCGCTGGCGGTGCCGCTGCACGGCTGGGTCAACCTGCACTTCTCGCTGCTGCCCGGCGTGGCGCGGTGCCGCCCCGGTCCAGCACGCCATCTGGTACGGCGACGACGTCACCGGCGCCTGCACCTTCCGGTTGGAGGAGGGACTGGACACCGGTCCGGTGTACGGCACCGTTGCCGAGCCGATCGGCCCGACCGACACCGCCGGGGACCTGCTGGAACGGCTGGCGCGCGTCGGCGCGGAACTGCTGGCGCAGACCATCGACGGGATCGCGGCCGGTCGGCTGTCGCCGGTGCCGCAGCCCGCCGACGGGATCACCTTCGCGCCGAAGGTGGACGTCGCCGACGCGCGCATCGACTGGGCGCAGCCCGCGACCCGCGTGGACCGGCAGATCCGGGCCTGCACGCCGGCGCCCGGCGCCTGGACCACGTTCCGCGAGGCGCGGCTGAAGCTGCTGCCGGTGACCCCTGATCCGGGCGCCGAGCCGCTGCCCGCCGGTGCGCTGCGGGTGGGCAAGCGCGACGTCTGGGTGGGGACCGCGACCGCCCCGGTGCGGCTCGGGCTGCTCCAGCCGCAGGGCAAGAAGGCGATGCCGGCCGCGGACTGGGCGCGCGGGGTGCGCCCGGGGCCGGACGACGCCCTGACATGACCCGCCGCAGCAGCGCCGCGACCGGCCAGCGGCCGCGCCGCCCGGCCGCCGATCCCGCCCGTGCCGCCGCCTACGAGGTGCTCGAGGCGGTGGGCGTGCGCGATGCGTACGCGAACCTGGAACTGCCGCGGGTCTTGGCGCGGCGCCGCCTGACCGGCCGCGATGCGGCGTTCGCGACCGAACTGGCCTTCGGGACGCTGCGCCTGCGCGGCCTGCTGGACGCCGTGATCGCCAGCGCGGCGCAGCGGGCAATGGAGCGCATCGACCCGCCCGCCCGCGACGTGCTGCGTCTGGGCTCCTACCAGTTGCTGTTCATGCGGGTGCCGCCGCATGCCGCGGTGGCCACCAGCGTCACCCTGGCCGGCGACGTGGCCCCGCAGGCGGCCGGCTTCATCAACGCGGTGCTGCGGCGCGTGGCGGACCGGGACCGTGCGGCGTGGACCGCTGCGGTGGCCCCCGATCCCGCGCAGGACCAGTACGGCTATCTCAGCGTCGCCCAATCCCATCCCCGATGGATCATCGGGGCCCTCGCCGATGCGCTGCGGCAGGCGCCCGGTGGCACAGCCGGCCTGCCGGACCTGCTGGCAGTCAACAACACCCCCGCTGCCGGTGACGCTGGCGGTGCGGCCGGGGCTCGCCGCAGTCGCGGACGTGCAGGAGCAGTGCGGCGGCGGCCCGGGCCGGTGGTCGCCGTACGCGGTCCGCTTGGCGGGCGGGGATCCCGGGGCGCTGCCCGCCGTGCGGACCGGCGCCGCCGGTGTGCAGGACGAGGGCAGCCAGTTGATGGTGGCGGCGATGGTCCGCGCCGAGGTGACCGGGCGCGACGAGCGATGGCTGGACATGTGCGCCGGCCCCGGCGGCAAGGCGGCCCTGCTGGCGGCGATAGCGGCGCAGCGCGGCGCCCGCCTCACCGCGCTGGAGCAGCACGCCCACCGGGCCGACCTGGTGCGCAACGCGCTGCGGGCGATCCCCGGCGAGCACCGCGTCGAGCAGGCCGATGCCACCCGGGAGGGCTGGGAGCCGGGCGGGGCGGACCGGGTGCTGGTGGATGTGCCCTGCACCGGACTCGGCGTCCTGCGGCGCCGGCCCGAGTCGCGGTGGCGCCGCACTCCGGCCGACATCGCGGCACTGGCGCCGCTGCAGCGGGCGCTGCTGTCGGCGGCGCTGGATGCGGTGCGGCCCGGCGGGGTGGTCGGCTACGTCACGTGTTCGCCGCATCGGGCCGAGACCGAGCTGGTGGTGGCCGACGTGCTGCGCAAGCGCGGCGACGTCGTTGTGGAGCCGGCCGCGGCGCTGCTGCCGGAGGTCGAGGACGCCGCCGACGGGGACAACGTCCGGCTCTGGCCCCATGTGCACGACACCGACGGGATGTTCCTGGCGGTGCTGCGGCGGCGCTGAGGCGGCACCGTAGGCTGGGTTGCGTGCACGTGCAGATCGCTCCCAGCATCCTTTCGGCGGACTTCGCGCATCTGGCCGACGACTGCGAGCGGGTCGCAGGTGCCGCCGACTGGTTGCACGTGGACGTCATGGACAACCACTTCGTCCCCAACCTCACGCTGGGGCTACCGGTCGTGGAGTCCCTGCTGCGCAGCGTCTCCACGCCCGTGGACTGCCACTTGATGATCGAGGATCCCGATCGGTGGGCCCCGGCCTTCGCCGAGGCCGGCGCCGGTTCGGTGACCTTCCACGCCGAGGCGGCCAACGCCCCGATCCGGTTGGCCCGGACCATCCGGGCGGCGGGGGCGCGGGCGGGCCTGGCGCTGAACCCGGCCAGCCCGGTGGAGCCGTACCTGGACCTGCTGGGCGAGATCGACATGCTGCTGCTCATGACGGTGGAGCCGGGATTCGGCGGACAGCCGTTCCTCGATGTCGTCCTGCCCAAGATCCGGAAGGCCCGGGCGGCGCTGCGCAACGCCGAGGCCGACGTGTGGCTGCAGGTGGACGGCGGGGTCTCCGAGGCAACGATCGAGCGCTGCGCGGCTGCCGGTGCCGACGTGTTCGTCGCCGGCAGCGCGGTCTACGGCGCCGACGATCCCGCCGCGATGGTGCACCGGCTGCGGTCCCTGGCACAGGCGGCCGCCGCGGTGTGAGCCCATCGGGCAGCCGGGCAGCCGCATCGGCTCCCGGGAGGGTCGCGCGTGGGAGACTGGCAGGGTGGATGAGCGTGCGGCGATGCGGCGTGCGGCGGAACTGGCTGCCCGGGCCGGCCGGACCTCGCCCAACCCGAAGGTCGGCTGCGTGATCGTCGACCGCTCCGGGGCGGTCGTCGGGGAGGGCTTCCATCGCGGCGCCGGTCTGCCGCATGCCGAGGTGGAGGCGCTGAGGGTTGCCGGGGCGGCCGCCGCGGGCGCGACCGCCGTGGTGACGCTGGAGCCCTGCAGCCACCACGGCCGCACCGGGCCCTGCACACAGGCGCTGCTGGCGGCGGGCATCGCGCGGGTGGTGATCGGTCGGCGCGACCCGAACCCGGCCGCGGCCGGCGGAGCAGAAGCCCTGCGCGGCCGCCGGGGTGGCCACTGACCTGCTGCAGGACGAACCGGCGCTGGCCGAGCTCAACCGGCTGTGGGAGACCGCGGTGCGCGTCAGCCGCCCGGCGGTGATCTGGAAGACCGCGGCGACGCTGGACGGCCGGGTTGCAGCCGCTGACGGCACCAGTCGGTGGATCACCGGCCCGGCGGCCCGACGCGAAGTGCACCGGCTGCGGGCCGAGGTGGATGCCGTGATGGTCGGCACCGGCACCGCTCTGGCCGATGACCCCAGCCTGACCGTGCGCACCGGCCGATGCCGATGCGGCCCAACCATTGCGCGTCGTGGTCGGGTCGCGGCCGACTGCCGGCCGATGCCGCAGCTGCGCGACGACGCGCGCCCACGCTGCTGCTCCCGCACCCCGACCCGGCGACGGTGCTGCAGCAGCTGTGGGAGGCAGAGGTGCGCTCGGTGCTGCTGGAGGGCGGGCCGCGCCTGGCCGGCGCCTTCCTGGCGGCAGACCTGGTCGATGCGATCGTGTGGTTCACCGCCCCGCAGCTGCTGGGCGTCGGGCGCCACGGCCCTGCCGGACTCGGCATCGAGACCCTGGCCGATGCTCGGCGCTTCGTCGTGCGCAGCGCCAGGACCGTGGGCCAGGACGTCCGCATCGACATGACCAGGGAGGGCTGAGGTGTTCACCGGCATCGTGGAGGAGCTCGGCGAAGTGGTCGAGCTGTCACTGGCCGGCAGCCGACGCCGCACGGTTGCGCATCGCCGGCCCACTGGTCACCTGCGATGCCGCCCCGGGCGACTCCATCGCGGTGAACGGCGTCTGCCTGACCGTGGTGGACGCCGCCGAGGCCACGTTCAGCGCCGACGTGATGGCCGAGACGCTGCGGCGCACCGCGCTGCAGCAGTTGCGCGCCGGCGACGCGGTGAATCTGGAACGCGCCGTGACACCATCGACCAGGCTCGGCGGGCACATCGTGCAGGGCCACGTGGACGGCGTCGGAGCGGTGCTGGAGCGGACCCCGGGGTCGCAGTGGGAGATCCTGCGATTTCGACTCCCGCAACCGTTGCGGCGATACTTGGTCCCGAAAGGCTCGATAACCGTTGACGGCGTCTCGCTGACCGTGGTGGAGCTCGGCGACGGACGACGAGGGCCACTGGTTCACGGTGTCGCTGATCCCGACGACGCTGCGCGAGACCACGCTGGGATCACGCACCGTCGGGGACGCGGTGAACCTCGAGGTGGACGTGACGGCCAAGTACGTCGAGTCGCTGCTGGCTTGGAGGACGCCGTGATACCCGCCGATGAGGTGCTCAAGGACGACGAGCCGTCGTCGCGGCGCCGTGCCCAGCCGCGCGATGGGGCAGCGGAGGCCTCCCCGCGGGAGGGGGTGCGGCTGGACCCGGTCGCCGACGCCGTCGCCGCCATCGCCCGCGGCGACAGCGTCGTGGTGGTCGACGACGAGGACCGCGAGAACGAGGGCGACCTGATCTTCGCCGCTGCCCGGGCCACCCCCAGCCAGGTGGCGTTCATGATCCGCTACACCTCCGGCGTGGTCTGCGTGCCGCTGCCCGGACCGGAGCTCGACCGTCTGGACCTGCCCCCGATGACCTCGGTCAACGAGGACCGCAAGGGCACGGCCTACACCGTGTCGGTGGATGCCCGCGACGGCGTCTCCACCGGCATCTCCGCAGCCGACCGCGCGCACACCATCCGCGTGCTCGCCGACTCGGCCACCGAGCCGTTCGACCTCACCACGGCCGGGCCACGTGTTCCCGCTGCGCGCGGTGCCCGGTGGTGTGCTGCGCCGGGCCGGCCACACCGAGGCCGCGGTCGATCTGGCCCGGCTGGCCGGACTGTCCCAGGCCGGCGCGATCGCGGAACTGGTCAACGACGACGGCACGATGATGCGGGCGCCGCAGTGCCGCGAGTTCGCCGACCAGCACGGGCTGCTCATGATCTCCATCGCCGACCTCATCGCCTACATCCGCCGCACCGAGAGCCAGATCGAGCGCGCGGCCGAGACGATGCTGCCCACGGAGTTCGGCCAGTTCCGCGCCGTGGGCTACCGCTCCCTGATCGACGGCGCCGAGCATGTGGCGCTGGTGCGCGGCGATGTCGCCGACGGCCGTCCGGTACTGGTGCGCGTGCACAGCGAATGCCTGACCGGTGACACCTTCGGTTCGCTGCGCTGCGACTGCGGGCCGCAGTTGCATGAGGCGCTGCGGCTGGTGGCCGAGGCCGATCACGGCGTGGTGCTGTACCTGCGGGGGCATGAGGGCCGCGGCATCGGACTGGTGCACAAGCTGCGCGCCTACAGCCTGCAGGACGCCGGCCGCGACACGGTGGACGCCAACCTCGACCTCGGGCCTGCCCGCCGATGCCCGCGAGTACGGGACCGGCGCGCAGATCCTCGCCGACCTCGGGGTGCGCGACATGCGGCTGCTCACCAACAATCCCGCCAAGCGGGCCGGGCTGGAGGGCTACGGGCTGCGCATCGTGGAGCGGGTGCCGCTGGAGGCCGGCATCAACGCCCACAACTTGACCTACCTGCGCACCAAGCGGGCCCGGATGGGACATGAACTCACTGACGCCGCGGTGGCGATGCCGGTCGATGAGTCGGCGAGGCGCGGCGTACACGCGCCGGTCGATGGGTTGGGGTGAGGTGTGAGCGGAGTAGGCAGCCCGGACGCAGCGGTGGGCGCTGCGGGTGCGAAGGTCGCGATCGTCGCGGGCACGTGGCACGAGGAGATCACCGCAGGCATGCTGGCCTCGGCCGATGCGAACCGTCGAGGCCGCCGGCGCCTCGGCGACGGTGTTCCGAGTACCGGGGTCGTTCGAGTTGCCGCTGGCAGCGCAGGCCGCCGCAGCGGCCGGCTTCGACGCGGTCGTGGCGCTCGGTGTCATCATCCGCGGCGGCACGCCCCACTTCGACTACGTCTGCGATGCGGCGACCTCCGGGTTGAACCGGGTCGCGCTCGACTCCGGCGTGCCGGTCGGTTTCGGGGTGCTCACCTGCGACACCGAGCAGCAGGCCTATGACCGCTCCGGCCTGCCGGGGTCGGCTGAGGACAAGGGCGCCGAGGCGACGGCCGCGGCACTGGCCATGATCGTTGCGCTGCGCGAGATCCAGGGAGGCGACGGTGAAGACGTTCGAGGAGCTGTTCGCCGAACTGCGGCAGCGGGATGCGGAGCGGCCGGCGGGATCGAACACGGTGGCGCTGCTGGAGTCGGGCGTGCACGGCATCGGCAAGAAGCTGCTCGAGGAGGCCGGCGAGTCCTGGATCGCCGCGGAGTACGAGGGGCCCGGAGCGCACCGCCGAGGAGTTGTCCCAGTTGCTGTACCACATGGGGGTCATGATGGTCGCCGTCGGATTGACGCCCCAGGACCTCTACCGGCACCTGTAGATCGGAAGGACATCCATGCTGCGCATCGCGCTACCGAACAAGGGCCAGTTGGCCGAGCCCGCCAAGCAGATGCTGCGCGAGGCCGGCTACCTGCGCAGCCACAGCCCTCGGGACCTGGTCGTCAGCGACCCCGAGAACGACGTGGAGTTCTTCTTCCTGCGGCCCCGCGACGTCGCGCTGTACGTGGGCTCGGGGATCGCTGGATCTGGGCATCACCGGTCGCGACATGCTGCTCGATTCCGGCGCGACCGCCGATGAGGTCCTGCCGCTCGGCTTCGCGCCGTCCACCTTCCGGTTGGCCGCGCGACCGGGCCGCTTCGTCGACATCGCCGAGCTGTCGGGGCAGCGCATCGCGACCTCCTACCCCAACTTGCTGCAGGACTACTTCCAGCAGGCCGGGGTCGCCGCATCGGTGGTCAAACTCGACGGGGCGGTGGAGAACGCGGTGCGGCTCGGGCGTGGCCGACGCGGTCGCCGATGTCGTGGACACCGGCACCACACTGCGGCAGGCAGGGCTGGTGCTGCTCGGGGAGCCGCTGCTGACGCAGCGAGGCCATCGTCGTGCGCCCGTCCGGCGGCCGACCCGACCCAGCCGGTGAGGTGTTCATCCGCCGGCTGCAGGGCGTCATGACGGCGCGGTCCTACGTGCTGGTGGACTACGACATCCCCAACGACCTGGTCGAGCGGGCCTGCGACCTGACGCCCGGGCTGGAGTCGCCCACGGTGGCCGCCCTGCACGAGACCGGCTGGTCGGCGGTGCGCGCCGTCGTCCCGAAGCAGGATGTCCACCGCATCATGGATGACCTCGCCGACCTCGGCGGCCGCGGCATCCTGGTCACCGCGATCACCGCATGCCGGCTATGACCGCCGCGGAGGAGCCGTCGTCGAGGGCCCGGCAGACCGAGACGAAGCAGGCCTCGGTGAAGAAGACCTCGGCCGGAAAACCGTGACGTCGAAGAAGGTCACGGCGGCGAAGAAGGCCGCGGCGAAGGAGGCGCCGGCGACGGCAGGCGCGGCGAGGACGGCCGCGGCGAGGAAGACGCCGGCGAGGACCACGGCCGCGGCGAAGAAGGCGCCGGCGACGGCAGGCGCGGCGAAGACGGCCGCGGCGAAGAAGGCGCCGGCGACGGCAGGCGCGGCGAAGACGGCCGCGGCGAAGACCACGGCAAGCGCGGCGTCCGCGAAGCAGGCGTCGGCGAAGAAGACCGCCGCGAAGAAGACTGCGGCGGCAAGAAAGGTCGCGGCCAGGAAGACCCCCGCGAAGAGGCCTGCGACGACGAGTGCTGCCGCGGATGCGACGACCGCGAAGAAGCCCGAGGCGCCGAGCGTCGGGGCGAACGAGCGCCCGACCAGAAGGGCCGCGCCCAAGAAGGCCGCGCCCAAGAAGGCCGCCACCGCGGAGAAAGCCACCCCCAAGAAGGCCGCCGCGGCAAAGCAGGCGGCTGCCAGCGCGGCACCTGAGGAGACCGCACGCAGCAGTGCAAGCGTGACGAGGTCGACCGCGGCGACGAAGAGCTCGGCGGCGAAGGGGTCTGCGGCGAAGGTCGCCGTCGTGCCGGCGCGGGAACGCGGCGGAACGGACGGGGCAGGGCTTGTCCCGTCGTCTCCCACCCGCAGCCAGCGGCAATCCGCGATGGTCGCGGCGATGCAGGAGCGGGCGGCGGCCTCAGTTGCAGACCTGGCATCCGCCGCCCGCACAGCCCTGCGTCGCAGCGCGGCGGCACGGTCGGTACGCCTCGCCGTGCCGGGCACATCCGCCGCCCAGCAGCAACCCGCTCGAGACTCATCGGAGCCGACCCCGTCGGCGGCTGCTCCGACGTCCGATGCGGAGGCGGCAGCAGTCGATCTGCTGGCGCGTTTCTACGAGTTGGCGCTGGGGTCGGCCATCCTGGCCGGGGGGAGTGGCAGCCGGATCCTGGCAGGGGCTACCGGAGTCCACGCGCCCGGTTCGGCGTTGCCGGCGGAGGCGCTGATCGACTTCGGTGTCGGACTCAGCGATGCGGCTCTGGAGGGCACGCAGCGCATAGCGGCCCGGGCCATTAGGCTCCTGGGGCCGATCACCGAGGCCGCGCTGGCTCCTGCGCGAGACGCTGCCAAGACGCTGGTGCGGTGGGCCACCCCGTTGATCGGGCCGGTGCAGGAGCGTGGCAGGCGGCGCAGGGCCGAGGCCGAGCTCGAGACAGCCGCGACGGCGGAGGCGATACTGCCGATCGCGGTGGACCTGGTGCTGGAACGCATCGACATCGCTGCGGTGCTGGCGAAGATCGACCTGCAGGAGGTGCTCGCCGCGGCACTGGCCCAGATCGACATCGAGGAGGTCCTCGACCTGGTGGACTTCGATGAGGTCCTCGAGGCGACGATGAAGCGGATCGACCTCACCGAAGTCGCGCTGGAGCACATCGACATGCGGCGAGTGGTGGATGCCGCAGTGCGGGAGGTCGACATGGCGGCAGTGCTGCGCACGCAGTTGGACGGCGTGGACATCGCTGATCTCATCCGCACGACGCCGACGAGCATCGCCGGCGGGGCGCTGCGCCAGACGTCGCGCCTCATGCGGCGCGGCTGACCTGCTCATCGCGATCCGGGGTGCGTTCGGGCGGCGGCTAGGGGTGGGCGCCGTTCCGCGGGGACCGGGGGATTCGCAGCTTCTCTGGGCGGGGGACGGAACTGCGCCGCCTGCGGGTGTCGGCGCCCGTGCGGGGCTGAGAGGGCGTCCCACCGGCAGAGCGAATGTGCCCCCGCTGCGGAATGCACTCGGGACGGCGCTTGAGAGCACCCCCATGAGCGGCTCTGCACCCGTTGTGGGGGATTGCACCCGGGACGGGGGCTGAGAGCGCCCCCTGGACGGCAACTGTGCACCCGGTTCGGGGGTTTGCACCCGCGGCGGGGGCTCTGCGCCCCGATTCGACCGATTCCGCCCCCGCGCCGGGTGCAAACCCCCGAACCGGGTGCAGACCTTGCCCCGCGCACTGACTGTTTCCGCCCCCGCGCCGGGTGCAGACCCCCGAACCGGGTGCAGACCTGCCCCGCGCACCGACTGTTCCGCCCCCGCGCCGGGTGCAGAACCCCCGAACCGGGTGCAGACCTGCCCCGCGCACCGACCGTTTCCGCCCCCGCGACGGGTGCAGACCCCCGAACCGGGTGCAGCCTTGCCCCGCGCACCGACGCGGCGTGCAAAACCCCGACCGGGTGCAGCCCTGCCCCGCGCACCGGCCGATACCGCTCCCGCGCCCCGGGTGCCGACGTCCCCGAGGCAGAGGGTCCAGGGCCGCCCGCGCAGGTGGACTCGCTGGACTCCGGGGACGCGATCCCGGCGCCCGGCGCCTCACCCGCTCCACCGCCGCAGTCACCGAGGCCCACCACGCTCCCGATTGGGATGGCGCGGTTGACCCTGAACGCACGCGCATAGGCTGTGCGCGTGACGACGCTCGCCGCAGCCGCCCTGATCGACGCCCTCACCGACCCGACCAGCTGGCAGTCATGGGATCAGCCCGTGCGTGCGAGTGCGATCGATGAGGCCTACCACCAGCAGCGGCAGCGGGCGGCCAGCCGATCGGGGACCGATGAGTCGGTCGTCACCGGCAGGGCCGAGATCGAGGGGACGCCGGTCGCCCTGGTCGTCGGGGAGTTCGGGTACCTGGCGGGATCCATCGGCCACGACGCTGCCGACCGGATCGTTGCGGCCTACGACCGGGCCCGGGCCGCTGGCCTGCCCATCGTGGCAGCCACGGCATCCGGCGGCACGCGCATGCAGGAGGGAACGCCCGCGTTCCTGCGGATGGCGGGCATTGCAGCCGCCGCCGCCGAGCACCGCCGCGCCGGCCTTCGGTCGATCGCCCTGCTGCGTTCCCCCACCACCGGCGGCGTACTGGCCACCTGGGGGTCGCTGGCGCAGGTCAGTGTCGCCGAGCCCGGGGCGTTGGTCGGGTTCCTGGGGCCGCGCGTGTATGAGGAGGTGACGGGCGAGCCGTTCCCGCCCGGCGTGCAGGTCGCCGAGCACCTCGTCGAGCGCGGCGTGGTCGACCGGGTCTCCCCGATCGGGCAGTGGCGCGCGCACGTGGCGAGCTATCTGCGGGCCACGGATCCGGCTGCGGGAGCCACGCAGCGATCGCCCGCCGAACTTCGCCCGGACCCTGCGGATGCTCCGCCGCACCCCGATCCGATGGCCTGGCAGCGCGTGCTGGCCACCCGGGCCGCCGACCGGCCGGGCGCTGCGGCAGTGCTGCGATCCCTAGCCACCGATGTGTGGGAGTTGTCGGGTTCCGGCGCCGGAGACCCGGCCGCGGGGCTGACCGTGGGCCCGGCGCGGATCGCGGGCAGGGGCGTTGTCGTCATCGCCCAGGACCGGCAGCGCCAGGCGGACGGGGGCACCATCGGCCCGTGGAGCTTGCGGGCTGCACGCCGGGCCATCGCGCTGGCCGAGGAGCTCGCGCTTCCGATTCTGACCATCGTGGACACCGCGGGCGCGGAGTTGTCGGCCGCGGCGGAGGAGGGGGCGATGGCGGGGGAGATCGCTCGGTGCCTGGCCGACTTGATGCTGGTCGATGTGCCCACCGTGTCGGTCCTGCTCGGCCAGGGCACCGGCGGCGGCGCCATCGCCCTGCTGCCCGCCGATCGGGTCATCGCGGCGGAGAACGCATGGGTGACACCCCTGCCGCCCGAGGGGGCTGCGGCGATCCTGTATCGCGACGCCGCACGGGCCCCGGAGATGGCGGCGCAGCAGCACATCACGGCGGCTGCCCTCGCGGTGGTCGGGGCGGTTGACGTCGTGGTACCCGAGAGCGGCGACTGGGCCGGATCCGTCGGTGAGCAGGTCGCTGTTGCGATCGGCGGCCTGCAGCGCGGACCCGTCGAGCAGCGCCGCGAGGCCCGGCGGCACAGGTGGCGGGCCCTGGAGCGGGCCTAGCGTGTCCGGCGGGCCCCGCGCGGCCGTGCCGAAGGGGTGCGCCGAGTGTGTCCGGCGGGCCCCGCGCGGCCGTGCCGAAGGGGTGCGCCGAGTGTGTCCGGCGGGCCCCGTGCGGCCGTGCCGAAGGAGCGCGCCGAGTGTGTCCGGCGGGCCCCGCGCGGCCGTCCCGAAGGCGTGCGCCGAGTGTGTCCTGCGGGCCCGCCGCTAGCCCTGCTGGAGGGGCGGGCCGAGCCTGCCCGGCGAGGGAACCTCGGATGCGGACCGAAGGAGCGGGGCCTAGCGTGCCTGGCGGGCCCGTCGTGGCCGGCTGTAGCGCTCGCCGGGCCCCTGCCCGGGTGCGTCCGGCACGGGGGAGAACTCCGCGAATGCTGCTTGCAGCGACTGCAGTCCGTCGCGCAGCGGGGCGGCGTGCTGACTGCCCAGGTGCGGGGCGGCTCCGTCGATGAGGCCGGCCAGCGCATCGATGAGGATGCGTGCCTCGGCCAGGTCCCGGTCCGCCTCCCCGTCGTCGTACAGCCCGGTCTTCACGGCGGCGGCGGTCATCAGGTCCACGATGTGGGCGCCGAGGATCTCGACCGCCGACAGCGCTGCGAGGTCGCGGGCCGACTCGGCCGCCAAGGCCTCCCCAGATGCTCCGGGATTCGTCTCCTGGTCGGTCACCCCGCTACACTGACACATGGTGGACCGGTCTGTGACGGCCGGTCCGGTGCAGCAGCACCACACACGAAAAGCGGAGTCCACTCCCACCCTCCGGCCATCAGGTCGTCGGGTCGCGCCGGAACGGCAGCGTGCCGCGTCGTCCGGGATGGGTTTCGCCTGCCTGAACGATGAAGGAGGCGCTATCAGCGACGAACCGCGGATCAACGATCGGATCCGGGTGCCCGAAGTCCGACTCGTGGGACCCAACGGCGAGCAGGTCGGGATCGTCCGTATCGAGGACGCGCTGCGACTGGCCGCCGAGAGCGATCTGGACCTCGTCGAGGTTGCCCCGATGGCCCGGCCACCGGTGTGCAAGCTCATGGACTACGGCAAGTTCAAGTACGAGGCTGCCCAGAAGGCCCGAGAAGCGCGCAAGAACCAGGCCCATGCGCTCATCAAGGAGATGAAGCTGCGGCCGAAGATCGACCCGCACGACTACGAGACGAAGAAGGGCCACGTGGTCCGCTTCCTCAAGGCGGGCGACAAGGTCAAGGTCACCATCATGTTCCGCGGGCGCGAGCAGTCGCGGCCCGAGCTGGGGTACCGGCTGCTGCAGCGGCTGGCAGAGGACATCGCCGACCTCGGGTTCGTGGAGTTCGCCCCCAAGCAGGACGGCCGGAACATGATCATGGTGGTCGCCCCGCACAAGAAGAAGGCGGAGGCCCGTGCCGAGGCCCAGGCCGCCAAGGCTGAGGCCGCGAAGGCCAGGATGCCGGCGACGCCGCCGAGCAGACCGAGTGAACGCAACGACTCGAGCAGGAGCAACGATGCCGAAGATGAAGACCCACAGCGGCACCAAGAAGCGGGTGAAGGTGACCGGCTCCGGTCGGCTGCGCCGCGAGCAGACCAACAAGCGGCACCTCTTGGAGGGCAAGTCCAGCCGCCGCACCCGGCGTCTGACGCCCGACGCCGATGTGAGCCCCGCCGACGCCAAGCAGGTCAAGCGCCTGCTCGGCAAGCGCTGACCTGCGCGCACGACGAACGAAGGAGCAACGCCATGGCACGCGTGAAGCGGGCGGTCAACGCCCAGAAGAAGCGTCGCGAAGTCCTTGAGCAGGCATCCGGGTACCGCGGCCAGCGGTCCCGCCTGTACCGGAAGGCCAAGGAACAGGTCCAGCACTCGGGGGTGTACGCCTTCGATCACCGCCGGGATCGCAAGGGCGACTTCCGCCGCCTGTGGATCCAGCGGATCAACGCCGGCGCCCGGGCCAACGGCATGACCTACAACCGGTTCATCCAGGGCCTGAAGAACGCCGGCATCGAGGTGGACCGCCGCATGCTGGCCGAGATGGCCGTCAACGACCCGCAGGCCTTCTCGGCGCTGGTGGAGTCGGCGCGGTCGGCCAACGCCGCAGCCTGACCGGCATGAACCACGGCAGCCCGGGGGGCGCCGGACCCACATCGGTCCGGTCCCCCCGGGTTTCTGCTGTGCGCAAGCTACGGCAGCGCAGCGAACGGGAGGCGCGGGGGTTGTTCGTGGCCGAGGGGCCACAGGCGGTCGCCGAGGCCGCGGAGGCGGTGCAGGAGTTGTACGCCACCGCCGAGACGGCCCTGCGGTGGCCGGACGCCGTCATCGTCCCCGACGAGGTCTTGCAGGCCATGGCCGAGACCCGCAACCCGCAGGGCGTGCTCGCCGTGTGCCGCTTCGTCGACGTGCCGCTCGACACGATTGCAGCGCCGCGCCTGGCGGCCCTGCTGTGGCAGATCAACGACCCGGGCAACGCCGGGACCGTGCTGCGCACCGCCGATGCCGCCGGCGCCGACGCGGTCCTGTTCAGCACCGGCTCCGTGGACGTCTACAACGGCAAGTGCGTGCGCTCTACCGCCGGCTCGCTGTTCCACGTGCCCGTGGTGCGCGACGTGGACCCGTTGGTGGCGATCGGGGCGCTGCGGTCGGCCGGCTGCACGGTGCTGGCGGCCGACGGCGGGGGAGCGGCCACGCTGTACGAGCTGCTGCCCAGCGAGCCGGGAGGCGAGGGGGTGCTGGCCGGCCCGGTGGCCTGGGTGTTCGGCAACGAGGCCCGCGGCCTGGATCCGGCGATCGCGGGCGCCTGCGACTTGACCGTGTCGATCCCGCACGTCGGGCGCGCGGAGAGCCTCAACCTCGCCGCCGCCGCATCGCTGTGCCTGATGACGAGCGCCGCGGCGCAGGCCGGGAGGATCGTGGGGGGAGGGTAGTTGTACGGTGGCGTACATCGATGTACGTTGCAGTGGTGGCTGTCACTTCGATCCCTGTCTCCCAGTTGCGGGCGAACCTGGCGAAGGTGCTCGCGGAGGTCGAGTCGGGCGGTCGAATCCTGCTGACCCGCCATGACCGGGTCGTAGCGGCGCTCGTGCCCCCCAACACCGATGCCCCGACACCTCTGGAAGCCAGGGCGGCCGAACTCCTCGCCGACCTGGGCCGCGGGACGCAGGGGACCGACCTGCCGCCCGTCGTCGAGAACCCCTCCATCGATCCACAGGAGTGGGCGGACGACATCATGGCGGACCGCGGATGAAGGTGGCCCTCGACGCCGACGTGTGCATCTACAGCGTCGTAGCCTCGCCATGGACAGTCTCGGTTCGGGCGAGGTTGGCGGGAGCGGATCTGATGGGCAGCGCGATGCTGCCGGTCGAGTTGTTGCCCAAGCCGCGCAGACTCGGCAACACCGAGGAGGAGGCAGCCCTTCGGATGCTGCTGCGGAGGGTGCAGCTGGTCGAAGTGACGCTCGACATCGCGGCGTTGGCCAGCGAACTCGCCACTGCGTTCAGCCTGCGTGCCCTGGACGCGGTGCATCTTGCAACTGCGGTGAGGCAACGGGCTGACGTGTTCTACACCAACAACACTCGGGACTTCGCCGCCGTTCAGATCACCGGGCTGCCCATCGAGCATCCCGTTCGCGCGTGACCGCCTGGCAGCGGCGGCTGCGGGTCTCGGTCAGCCCGATGCGGTGCGCTACTGCCCAGCCCTTGCGGGAACGCAGGCCGCTCGCCCTGCCAGATGGCGCAATGGCCGACAGTCACCGGGATCATCGCATTTGGCAGTGTGGGGTGGGCTCCGGCGTCTGCGGGTGGGCGAGCGTGCCGTCGAAGGGCCGCTCGCTTCCCGGTGTCCTGCGGATCCAGCAACGTGAGCGGCCTCATCCCGCCGCGCCGGGGAGCGTCTGCACCCGGTTCGGGGGTTTGCACCCGCCGCGGGGGCGGAACCGGCTGGATCGGGTCGAGGTCTGCACCCGGTTCGGGGGTTTGCACCCGCCGCGGGGGCGGAACCGGCTGGATTCGGGCCTCCCAGCCCCCGCCACGGGTGCAAACCCCCATACCGGGTGCACGGTTGCCGCCCTGGAAGCCCTCTCAGCCACCGTCCCGGGTGCAAACCCCCGCAACGGGTGCACAGCCGCGCTACCGGGGCACCCCTCGGCCCGCACGGGGCGCCGACACCCGCGCCCAAGCGCATCTCCGCCCCGCTGGAGGAGCCGCGGAGCCCAGCACGATCCGCGCGCAACGGGCGCCCGCACCGAGGCACCGCTCGTAGCAATGCACCCCAGAATGCGATGAGCCAGCCAGATCAGGCCGCGAGCTT
>CAVPOB010000039.1:0-16518 GCA_963706835.1 uncultured Actinomycetota bacterium | reverse complement strand
AGCGACCCGATTTGGCCGATTCCGCCCCCGCGCGGGGTGCAAACCCCCGAACCGGGTGCAGCCCTGCACCGGATACCGGATGCACCGCCACCACGACGGGTGCAAACCCCCGAATCGGGTGCAGACATGCTCGGCACACCAGACGCTTATGCCCTCACGCACGCCGCACGCGTCCCCCGAGCGCAGCGGGCGGAGGCCGCCCACGCAGCTGGGCCCGCTGGGACCGGGGACCACCCGGACGCCCAGGACGTTGCCCGGGCCCGGCGGCCCGCTCGCTCCACCCTCCGACGCCGGAGCCCACCACACGCCCGAATCCGAAGCTCCGGTCAACCTCACGAGTCCGCGGATGGTCGATCCATCGCGCGGGGATTCCGATGCATCGCATCAGAATCGCGCCTTGCCTGCGAGCAACCGAGCAACGGCCCTCCCAGCGCGAGCTAGGCTCGGGGCGGCGGTCGGCCAGGGATCGTGACCGGCAGCTGCCCGCTCCGCCACGCCCCGCCCCGCCCCGCCCGCGCGGTGCGCCTGCAGCAGCACGCGGCGGGCACCCACTCAGCCGGTCGCTTCGGAGAACTCGATGAGGTGGCCGTCCGGGTCGCGCAGGAAGCACCTGATCTCCACGCCCCAATCGTGCGGGGGCGTCAGGAAGTCACCGCCCCTGGATCGGATCGACTCGTAAACCGCTCGGCAATCCGCCACTCGCACGGTCATGGCGTGCGACACCGGCGCAGCGTGATCCGGGGGCTCAAGCACGACACCGGGCTTGTCCGGGGTCAGTCGGCCGCCGGTGACCAGCAGGACCCAAGTGCCGGCGAACTGGAGCACGATGCTGGTGCCCCCGTACTCGCGATACAGCTGCGCACCGAGGACCCCGGTCCACCAAGCGCGCGAGCGGTCGAGGTCACCGACCACCAGAATCTGAGTCGCCACCCAGTCGTCGGGATCCACGGTCGTGGGGCAGCCTGCCACGGTCTGCCATCCGTCGCCGCACCTCCACCGGACGCCGCCGGTGTCTCGGCACGCTGCCAACCACCAAACCGGGCCCGGACGGCACCCCTTCGATCTGGCGGAAGGACCCGGCGAACGCCAACTCGAGGCCGAGCGCCAGGATGGGGAGGGAGGAGGAGCATATGGTGCACATCCCGACCGTCCGGCTCAACAACGGCGTCGACATCCCACAACTGGGGTTCGGCGTCTTCCAGGTGCCGCCGGAGCAGACCCGCGACGTCACACTGCAGGCATTCGAGGTCGGCTACCGGCACATCGACACGGCACAGATGTACCGCAACGAACGCGGTGTCGGCGAGGCGTTGGCGGCCTCCGGACTACCCCGTGACGAGGTGTTCATCACCAGCAAGTTGAACAACTCCCACCACGACAGAGACGCCGCCAGGCGAGCGTTCGACAGCAGCGTGGAAGCACTGGGGATCGACCAGTTGGACCTGTTCCTCATCCACTGGCCGTTGCCCGCCGTGGATCGATACGTGGAGGTCTGGGAGGTGATGCAGGAGCTGTACCGGGAAGGTCGGGTCCGCGCCATCGGGGTCTCGAACTTCCACCAGTCGCACCTGCAGCGGCTCTTCGACGAGACCGAGGTCGTCCCTGCGGTCAATCAGATCGAAGTGAGTCCCTACCTGGTGCAGGACCCCCTGCGACAGTTCTGCCACCAGCAGGGCATCGCGGTGGAGGCATGGTCCCCGATCGCGCGCGGCAAGGTCGTCGATGACCCGGTGATCGGGGCGGTGGCCGCGCAGGTCGGCCGAACACCGGCCCAGGTCACCCTGCGTTGGCACGTCCAGCGGGGCGACATCGTGTTCCCCAAGTCGCTGCGTCCGGAACGGATGCGGGAGAACTTCGCCATCTTCGACTTCACCCTCGATGACCGGCAGATGGCCGCGCTGACAGGGCTGAACGCCGACCATCGGACTGGTCCGAACCCCGACGAGTTCAACTGGGTGGGAAGGTAGCGACATGAAGGTCACCGTGTTCGGTGCCGGCGGCGCCACCGGGCGGCTCATCGTGGATGAGGCGGTTGCGGCGAACCACGAGGTCACCGCCTTCGTCCGGACTCCCGGCAAGCTGACCCTGACTGCCCCGAACCTCACGATCGTGCAGGGCGACGCCACCGATCCCGATGCGGTGGCGGCCGCGACTGCTGAAGCCGAGGCGGTGGTTTCGGCAGTGGGTGGGTCCGGGCTGGGCCCCAGTACGCAGATCACCGACTGCGTACGCACGATCGTGTCGGCAATCGACGGACGTACCCCCGCGGTCCGCTTCATCAGCATGTCGACCGTGGGCGCGGGAGATTCCGGCCGGTTGCTGCCCCTGGCGGCCAAACCCATCCAAGTGCTGCTCCGCTACGCGATCAAGGATCACAACGGCGCGGAGGCAGCCATCATGGCCAGCAGTCTGCGCTGGACGATCGCCCGCTGCACGGGCCTGTCCGACCATCCGCCGCGAGGGCACGTTCACGCCTCGCTCGACGAGATCAAGGGCACATCGCTGCCACGCGCGGACGTCGCCGCGTGGATCGTGTCGCAACTCGGGAGCGACGACTACCTGGGCCAGGCAGTTGCGTTGTGGTGATGGTGCCGGGAAGCCTCATGAAGATAGCGATGGGTCGCCCGGCCCCGCGTGCATCGCAGGGCGTCCCCGTTCTCATGAGGCTTACCGGCGAGTAACCGTCAGGTCGGCCGCACGCTGCCGCCGAGTTCCTCGGCGAACCAGTAGCCCGAGTCCTTGATCGTCCGCTCTTGGCTGTCGTAGTCGGTGTACACCAGCCCGAATCGCGGCTCCAGCCCGCGCGCCCACTCGAAGTTGTCCATCAAGGTCCAGGCGAAGTAGCCATCCACTGGAACGCCTCGCTCGCGAGCATCGGCCACCTGCGCGAGATGCGCCTGGTAGTAGTCGATCCGCCGCTGGTCGTGGACGCGGCCGTCGGTCAACCGGTCGGCGAATGCGGCACCGCCCTCCGTGACCACGATCCGGTCGAAGGCGC
This sequence comes from uncultured Actinomycetota bacterium, assembly GCA_963706835.1. Taxonomy (GTDB): domain Bacteria; phylum Actinomycetota; class Actinomycetes; order S36-B12; genus CAVXYG01. The sequence goes on along the minus strand of CAVPOB010000039.1, from coordinate 13,520 downwards.
CGTAGGCGTGCACGCGGTCCAACACCATGCCGAGTCCCTCGGGCATGATCTCCCATCCCGTTGCCGTCATGTCATCGCTGGTGCCGAAACCAGGCATCGTCCACAGTCCCGGGATGGGCAGCCAACGGGCGCGCAGCCGGGTGTAGTACTGCACGCCGAGGAAATCCAGGTCGGCGAGCATCGCCTGCTCGTCGCCCGGCCTCACGTACGGCATGACGCCGAGGAGGATCTGGGCGTCGCGCCATGGGTACCCCAGCCCGATGAGGGGTTCCAGGAATGCGCGGTTCAGCACGGCGTCGGCAGCCCGCTGCGCCATGGCGGCCAGATGGCGGCCGGGACCCGACCCGATGGGCGCCGTCAGGTACTGCGTCGTGCCGATGACTGCGTCGGGATCCGCCGCCCGCAGTGCCCGTGAGCCCAGGCCGGTCGCGAGGTTCACGTTGTGCAACGACGCCAGGGTCGCCGGCAGCGAGTGCTTGCCCGGCGCGAACTCGCCGGTCAGATGGCCCGAGATGGCGATGTTCAGCGGTTCGTTGAAGAGCATCCAATGACGCACGGGGTCCCCGTACTCCTCGCCCATCAGGAACGCGTAGTCCGCGAAGCGCGTGGCAGTGTCCCGGTTCGTCCAGCCGCCGGCGTCCTGCAGGGCCTGCGGGAGGTCCCAGTGGTAGAGGGTGGCCCACGGCTCGACGCCGGCGTCCAGACAGGTCTCGATGACCCGGCGGTAGTGATCGACCCCGGCTCGATTCACCGCCCCCGATCCGCTCGGGAAGATTCGCGGCCAGGAGATCGAGAAGCGGTACGCGTCGAAGCCCAGGTCGCGCACCATCGCCACGTCCTGCGGGTAGCGGCGGTAGGAGTCGGTGGCGACATCGGCGTTGGAGCCATCGGCGATCGCACCCTCGCGGTGGGTGAAGGTGTCCCAGATGGAGGGGCCCTTCCCGTCCGCCTCTGGGGAGCCCTCGATCTGGAACGCCGCGGTCGCTAGCCCCCAGGTGAAATCAGGGCCGAAGGAATCGCGCAGCGTCATGACGCGGTCCCGGGCTCAATCGTCGGCACCAAGCCCTGCGACGGTTGGGTGTCGGCCCGCCGACGCACGTCCGGGCAGTGTTGGCCAGCCGCGGCCGAGTCGTCCTGCGGGGCGGGCCCGGGACCGACAGGCTGCTCGCCGCCACCGCCGTCCCCAGGGCTGTCGCCGTCATGTGCATCTCCGCGATCGCCTCCTCGGCGCGCCGGGCGACTCGATCAGCGCTAGCGTCGCACGCACACATGCGCTGCGCACCAGAAGGGCGGATCCGGTGCGGGACCTCGAACACGTGCGATCGGCCTTCGATGACGCCTTCGGGCCGGGCGGGAGTGTGCGGGCATTCTTCAGCCCCGGTCGGGTGAACCTGATCGGCGATCACATCGACTACTCCGGCGGCCTGGTCCTGCCGATCGCCCTGGATCGCGGGACGCTGCTTCTTGCCCGACCCCGCGCCGACACCCGGCTGCGCGCGCGTTCGATGGATCTGCCCGGCGACCACGGCGCAGACCTCGCCGCAACCGCGTACCGCCCAGAGCATGGCTGGTTCAACTACGTCCTGGGAGTCGCGCATGTGGCCGGGGATCGGGGGCACCGACTGTCGCACGGCCTCGATCTGCTGATCGCGGGCGACATCCCCACCGGGGCCGGCCTGGCATCGTCTGCGTCGGTGGAACTGGCGGCTGCGGTCGCCTTCCGGGCGTTCGGCGGATGGGCGTTGACCGCGACCGACATGGCCGTCCTGGCGCAGCGCGCGGAGAACGACTACATCGGCGTGGCCTGCGGGATCATGGATCAGTTGGCAGTCGCTGCCGGCAAGCGGGGTCATGCGCTCCTCATGGACTGCGCGACGCTGGCCCTGGAGCCGGTCCCGTTCCCCCACCGCGACCTCGCCCTGATCGTCGTCGACAGCCGGCAGCGGCGGACCCTGGCCGACTCCGCGTACAACCAGCGCCGGGCCGCGGTCGAGCGGGCGGCGGCCACGCTGGGCACGTCCCGACTCGTGGATGCCACCGACCTGTCGCAACTGGATGGGGAGGAACTGGCGGTGGCCCGGCATACCGTGAGCGAGCACGCGCGCGTGCGGGCGGCTGCAGCGGCCTTGCGCGCGCATGACTACCAGGCGCTGGGCGCCGCGATGCGGCAGTCCCACGAGTCGCTGCGGGACGACTTCCGCGTGACCGGCCCTGCGCTTGACGCACTGGTCGAATCGGCATGGCTGCAGGATGGCGTCATCGGGGCGCGCATGACGGGAGCTGGATTCGGTGGCTGCGCGGTCGTGATCGCTGAGCCGGGCAGCGAGTCCGAGGTGATCGCCGGCATCGAAGAACGCGTCGAGGATCGGACCGGCGTGCGACCCGAGGGCATGGTGATGGGCAGCGATGACGGCGCCCGCGAATTGGTGCTCTGATTGGGCTACGAGACGCGCCGGGCACTGAGGCAGCGCCGCAGATCCGTCATGAAGGCGGTCCACTGACTCGCGCTGTAGAGGGTCCGTGCGGTGAGTCGGAAGACCAGCCAGTCTGCGAACTGGAAATCTGCGTCGCGCTCACGATCGCGGAAGAAGGCCTCCTGGGTCGCGTGAACCGCCAGGCCGTCGTATTCGATGGCCACCCGCTGGCGCAGGAACGCGACATCGGGGCGGTACTGCCGCTCGCCGATCACGAGGCTCGGATTCGCCACCCAGCCCTGGATCCGAGCGCGCTGCAAAGCCAGATGCAGGTCGACTTCCGGCCCAGATTCTGCGCCGCGACGCATAGCCCGTACCAGTACGCGCAGCTGGCTGGCGCCCGCGTGGCCGGTGAGACGCTGCACCGAGTCGGAGAGCAACTCGTGCGAGATACCGGGACTGCGATTCGCGGCTCCGGCCACGGAGGCGGCCTGCGGCCAGTCCAGGAATCGCAGGAGGTCCACCAGTGCCGTGTGCCGATCCGCGACGCGCAGGTCGTCCATCCAATCGATCGTTGCGCCGGGGTGCTGCACGGGTTGCCAGGGCCCCCTGCGGTGCGGCGGCACGATGATCATCGCGGGAGTGGCCTCGAGGTCGAGGGGCGACCAGGCCGGATCGGGCCGCAGCAGGGCGGCGGAGGTTCCGGTCAACGCTGCGTCTGGGTTGCGCCGAGCGGCTATCAGCGTCGCCGTCCGCAGGCCCGGCGCCGCCCGGTGGTGGACCAGCACGAACCGGCCGGACGGCCGCCACAGCCCGGCACCGACCTGGCGATGGATGTCGCGCGGCTTCACTCCCAAGGCATGCAACTCGCTGCGGAGCACCACACCGCGCCGGTCGGCGATCAACTGCTCCAGCGCCGGGGACATACCGACATGCTGAGGGTTGCACGCAGGGGCTCTTCGGGGGCTGTGGACACTGCGATCTGCCGCGAAGCGTGACAAAGATCGGCTCGGTCCCAGAATGCCCGCTCAGCATCGGGACCATCGCGTCTGCGATGAGGCCTACCGGCGAGTAACCGGTCAGACCTCCGCGAGTGGCACCTCCGAATCCGCTAGCCGGCCCGGATCCACCTGCCGCCGCGATGCCACGAGTTGCCGAATGTCGTCGGTGGCATCCCACACATTCACGTGCATGCCCGCAGCCACCGCGCCCTCGACCATCCAGAAGGCCATGAACTCCAGCGCGTCGACGTCCCCTCGGATCACCACCTCCGGGTCGGCGTCGGCCGGAACGGCACCGACGTACTCCATGCCCAAGTCGTACTGGTCGGTGTAGAAGAAGGGCAGATCGGAGTAGGGGTCCTGACCGCCCAGCATCGCGCGGGCCGCCACGGGCCCCTGAGACAGTGCGTTCTCGATGTGTTCCACGCGTATCCGACGCCCGAGCTGCGGGTGCATCACGGCCGCCACATCGCCGGCCGCCCAGATCGACGGGTCGCTAGTGCGCAGCGTCGCATCGACCTCGATGCCGTTGCCCACCGCCAGCCCGGCGCCCTCTGCGAGTTCGACGTTGGGCTCGGCGCCGACGCCCAGGAGCACCAGGTCGGTCGACACCACGGAACCGCCTCCCAGGTCGATGCCCGAAACGCCGTCGGAGGAGCCCAGCAACTGCTGTACCTCAACACCGCACCTGAGGTCGACCCCGTGCTGCCGATGCAGGTCGGCGAAGATCTGCGCCACGCGGGTGCCGAGCACTCCCGCCAGGGGCAGCTCCGCACTCTCCAGCACTGTCACGTCGACCCCGGCCGCGCGGGCAGCAGCGGCGACCTCCAGCCCGATCCAGCCACCACCGATGATGACCAGGCTGGTCGCCTTTGGCAGCAGGGTCCGGAGCTCGTCGGCATCGGCCAGTGTGCGCAGCGTCAGCACGCCGGGCAGGTTCACCCCGTCGATACGGAGGGTTCTGGCACGGGAGCCGGTGGCCAGGAGCAGTTTGTCGTAGGCGACCCGCGAGCCATCATCGAGCACCACATCCTGAGCTGCCCGGTCGAGGGCCACCGCCGCTGCACCGGTGCGCAGTGCCACGTCGTGCTCGGCGAACCAGCCCGGTGACTCGAAGAAGACGCTGTCCCGGTCTTCATCCCCCATCAGGTAGCCCTTGGACAGAGGCGGCCGTTCGTACGGCGCTTCCGGCTCCTCGCCGATGATGGTCAACGGCCCCCGATAGCCCTCCGAACGCAACGTTTGCGCCGCCTTCATGCCTGCTGCACCGGCGCCAACGATGACGATGCTGTCGATGTCCATAGCGTCCTCCCAGACGGCAAGCGTCGTACGGATCGTTCGCCACGCTATCCCGAGCACCCAGGGGCGCTGCAAGTTGCTGCCTGCTGGAGCGCACCACTCCTCCTGCTGGCAGGTTCGCGGAGGATGATGAAGACGAGCTTGGCCGCCTCCTCGCGCATTGGCCTCTCCTCCTGCCGCCGGCACCACCTCGGGCAGTTGTGCCTTGCCCACACCCGCGCCAACCCAGGCGCCGCAGGCGAAGGACGATTCTCTCCGCCGAGACACGCGCGATCTCTCCATCCCGGCCGGCTCAGCCCGATAGCGTCGAGGGTGCAGCGGGAGGAGGCGCCATGACGGACAACCGCACGGGACGACCAGAGGAACACGACCACGGGCCGGAGTCGAACCGCATCACACCTCCATCGGAGGCCGGGTCGAGCGACGTCACTCCGCCGAGCGAATCCGGCAGCACCCCGCCGCCACCCGCCACCGCCACCGGCCATGGGGTCCAGCGAGACCCCACCGCCGCCGCCATCCTCCGAAACCAGCAGCACCCCGCCACCGCTGCCGCCACCGTCCGGAACCGGCGGCACTCCGCCACCCCTGCCGCCACCGTCCGGAACCGGCGGCACTCCGCCACCGCCGCCACCGCCGGCCTGGGGGACCCCGCCACCGCCGCCACCCGGAACCGGCAGCCCGCCACCGCCACCCCCGCCCGCAGGCGCGGTGCCCGGCCCCGTCGGTGGAATGGCCGCCCCACGGTTCTCCGCTGGGGAGGCGATCTCCTACGGGTGGGACGCCTTCAAGGCGAACGCCGGTCCATTGGTGGTGACCATCCTGGTCATCCTGGTCACCAACACGCTGCTCGGCTGGCTGGCTCCGAACAACACCGTGCTGATGGTGGCGTGGTCGGTCCTGCAAGTATTCGTCTCGCTGCTGCTCGGTCTGGGCATCATCCGGGTGGCGCTGGCGGTGTTGGACGGCCGGACGCCCTACGTCAACGACTTGATCAGCACCCAGGGGCTGCTCCCCTACGTCATCGCAACGCTGCTGTTCTCGGTCATCGTGACCATCGGGCTGATCCTGTGCATCATTCCCGGGCTGATCGCCGGCTTCCTGCTGCAGTTCTATGCGTTCGCGATCCTCGATGATCGCAGCGGCGGTGAGGCCGACCCCATCGCCGCGCTGCGCAAGTCGTTCGATGTCACGTCGTCGCACGTCGGCAGCCTGATCCTGCTGGCACTGGCATGCATCGGGATCAACTTCATCGGCGCCATGCTGTGCGGCCTGGGCCTGCTGGTGTCGATTCCGGTCAGTTGGGTTGCCATCGCCTACGCCTGGCGCTTCTTCACCAACGGCACCATCGCGCCGCAGAACGCCTGACCGCCACGGCCCGCCCGCTGGACGCCGGCCGCCGATCACGAGTGACTGGGCCGACCGCAAGGAGCATGGTGCTCTCCTGCTGCGAGCCACGGTCGGACCGGCGGGCCCGGCCTACGAGACAGCGCTGCACGCTGAGCCGGCTCCGGCCGCCCTACTCCGCGCCGATGGAGCGCAGGATGTCCAGCCGCGCCGCTCGTCGCGCCGGCAGCACCGCTCCGAGCACACCAATGGCGATGGCGGCGACGAAGACCACCGCGATGGTGACCGCTGGCAGGGCGAAGACCTCCAAGCCGTCATCCGCCAACGAGCGCCGAACGGCAGCCCCGACGACGATCCCGATCCCGACGCCGAGCAGTCCCCCCAGTGCCGAGACGATCACCGCTTCCCAGCGGACCATTCGGCGCACCTGGCGCCGCGACGCGCCCACTGCGCGCAGCAGCCCGATCTCCCGGGTGCGTTCCACGACCGACAGCGCCATGGTGTTCACCACGCCCAGCGCGGCGATGACGATGGACAGGCCGAGCATCGCGTAGACGATGTAGAGCAACTGGTCGAGCTGCTCCTTGTTGCGCTCCTGCAACTCGGTCTGCGTGAGGACGCTGAGCAGCGGGTTCACCTCCACTACCGCACGCACCGCGGCCTCGGCCTCTGCGCGCGGCACCGAGCCGTCGAATGCGGCGAAGACCGCGCGATCGTCCGGCTCCCCGCCGGCGGCACGATAGTCGCCGATGGGCACGACCAGCCGTCCGAGGAGCGGGTTGTCCGGCAGCACCAGCGCCACAGTCGGTGTCAGCACGCCGCCGCTGGGCAGCACGACGTCGAGCTGCTGGCCCACAGCCAAGCCCAAGTCTGCCGCCGCGGACTCCGACACCACGGCCCGCCCCGCGACCAGATCCTCCGGGGAGGCCCCGCCCAGCAGAGGTGCCAGGGCAGCCGCGTCGCCGGCAACCCCGAGCGCCGTCACCTGCAGCGTGGAGCCGTTCACTTCCACCGGACCCGAGGTCTGCTGAACGACCAGCCCAACCCCCGGCACGGCGGCCACCTGTTCGGCGATCCGGGGGCTGAATCCGCGGCCCTCGCGCGTGACCAGCACGTCGCCGATGAAGCTTCGCTCCACCAGGGCCGCCAGTGACTGCTGGGCCGAGGCGACGATGACGCTCACCCCGCTGACCAGGGCTAGGCCGATCATCAGCGCCGATGCCGTGGCGGCCACGCGCCGCGGCGCCCGGGCGGCGTTGCGGCCCGCGATCCTGCCCGGCACACCGGCGATCCATCCCAGCAGCACCGTGACCCCGGTTGCGAATGCCTTCGCCAGTGCCGGCGCCAGCACGATGCCCGCCACCAGCAGCAGTCCGGAGGCGTAGGCGGTCTGCAGGGCGCTCAGGGAACCTGACAACGCCTGGGTCATCGCCCAGATCGCCGCGGCCAGCAGCACCCCGCCCGCCGCAACGCGGGCGCGGCCCACCGTCTCGGCCGGCCGCCCGGAGTCTCGCAGCGCCGCCACCGGAGGCGTTCGCGCGGCACGTAGGGCCGGCAGCACCGCGGAGACGGTGGTCACCACGACGGCGAGCACGAGCGCCCAGGCCACCGACTGGCCGGTCAGCGCGATGCCGGTGCTGAAGACGAACCCGAAGGCCTCCAGCAGCGCCTTCAGCCCCAGCGCCAGCAGGAACCCCAGCAGCACACCGGCCACGGCTGCGATGACCGCCACCACCAGCGCCTCGATGAGCACCGACAGCAGCACTTGTCGCCGCGTCGCCCCAACGGCGCGCAGCAGCGCCAGCTCGCGGCCCCGCTGGGCGATGAGCATGGCGAAGGTGTTGTAGATCAGGAAGGCCGCCACGAACAGCGCCACACCCGCGAAGACCGAGATGATCGTGGTGAAGAAGCCGAGCCCCTCGCGCAGCGCCGCAACGGCGGTGTCGACTTGCTCCTCGCGGGTCTGGACGCGGTAGCCGGGTCCGATGGCCGCCGCGATCCGCTCCGCCACTTCGGCATTGCTGCTGCCCTCGGCCGTCTCCACCACCACGCCGCTCCACTGCCCCGGCGCGGCGAGCAGTTCCTGCGCCTGCTCCGGCACGAATGCCGTGAGGGTCAGTCCAGCCTGCCCGCCGGACGAGCCGAGCCGGAAGACGCCGACGAGTTCGGTGGCCACCCGTCCCTCCGGGCCCACGACTTCCACCGCAGCTCCCAGCGGCACGCCGATTCGCGGGAAGGTGATCTCGTCCACGACGATCTCACCGACCCGCTGCGGGGCCCGGCCCTCGACGATGGTCGCGTTGGACAGCGCCGGGTTGTCCAGCCAGGTGAGCCCGAGCGTCGGGGGCCCGACCCCGCCGACCACTTCGCCGGCCTGGTCGAGCAGCGCGATCCCCGGCCCGAACGCCTGGCCGGCCGCATCAGCGACGCCCGCGACCCCCCGCACCGTCGCCACCACCTCGTCGGGAACGAATCCTCCGGCGGTGGGATTCTCGACATCGCCGGGACCGATCCCGATCGCGCTCTCCGCGGAGATCTGCACGTCGGTGGCCGTGCTGGTGAAGATGTCGGTGAAGGTGCGGTCCAGGGCCGCCGTCAGCATGAGCATGCCAGCCACGAACGCCACGCCCAGGACTGCCGATGTCGCGGTGAGCAGCAGCCGCACGCGATGGGCGAAGACTGACCGCAGCGCTATCCGAAACACGGCAGCCCCAACATGTCTCCCACTCTAGGCTGATCATCATGGACAGCACCGCGGACCGCACCAGCGATGTGGAGCGCAGCCTGCTGGGGGTGCTCACCGGGTGGGCTGCCGGGAGCGTGGCCGTCGGCGGGGTGCTGTGGCGGGCCGGCACCCGCTCCGACAACGCGGTGCTGCGGGCGTTCGGCCGCCAGAGCGCAGCCTGGGGCGCTATCGACGGGGCGATCGCCGCGATCGGCTGGTCGCGGCGACGCAGCGGCGCGCAGCAGACGCGGGCCGCGGAACTGCGCCGTGTCCTCACGGTCAACGCCGTGCTGGACGTCGGCTACGTGCTCGGCGGGATCTGGCTGATCGCGGCCCGCGAAAGCCTCGGCCGGCGGCCCGGCTACTCGGCCGACCAGGCGACCGGGGACGGGGCGGCCGTCATCGCGCAGGGCACCTTCCTGCTCGTCCTCGATGCCGTGCACGCACGCCGGTTGGCCGGCCAGGACTGACGCCGGGTCGGCCGACTCTGCCGATGGGACTGCGGTGCCGCTACCGTTGCTGCCAGAGGAGGAGCCATGTCGCGCACGCCTACGAATGCCGAGCAGGTTCAGGATCGGACCGGGATCGGGCAGGGCCCGGTGGTCGTCGGGTTCGACAACTCCGATCCTGCTGCGGAGGCACTCACCTACGGCGCCGAACAGGCGGCGATGCGCGGTGTGGGCCTGCGCATCGTGACCGCCTTCGGGATCGTGGTCTCCGACCTCGGCCTGGGCATGTCCGCGCCGTGGGATGCCGAGTTGGTGGAGTCGGTGCAGCAGTCCGCCCGGCGGGAGGCCGAAGCCGGGGCACAGCGCGTGCGGGAGGAGCATCCTGACGTGTCGGTGTCGGTCGTGGTGGAGCCGGGACCGGCAGCCGCCGTGGTGCTGGAACACGCCAAGGATGCCAGCCTCGTCGTGGTCGGCAGCCGCGGCGGCGGAGGCTTCATGGGCCTGCTGCTGGGCGGGACCTCGCGCGAAATCGCCACGCACTGCACCGCACCGACCGTCGTGGTGCGGCAGGGCCGCCCGGCGCAGGGACGCGTCGTGGTGGGTATCGACGGCTCCCCCGACTCGGTGGGCGCTCTTGCGTTCGCCTTCGATGTCGCCAGCCGCGAGGGACGGCAACTGCTCGCCGTTCACACCTGGGACGTGCCGCCGATCGGGGCCATCACCGGTGTGCCGTCGCCGGAGCCTCCGGAATTGGTCCGCGACATCGCCAACAACGAGGCCCGCGCCGCTCTGGAGGAGTTGTCCGGCTTCTCGCAGCGCTACCCGGACGTCGTCGTCGAGCACAGGATCGTGCGGGGTTCGCCGGTGAAGACACTGGTGGCGGAATCCGATGAGGCGGCCCTGCTCGTCGTGGGATCGCGGGGACGAGGCGGGTTCCTCGGTCTGGTGCTGGGTTCGGTCAGCCATGGCGTCCTGCATCACGCGACCTGCAACGTGGCGGTCGTCACTGCCTGAACCCGTCCGGCCGCCCGAGCCGCCGCGCGCCGGTCGACTACAGTGTTCGCGTGTCGAGTCCCGCTGAAGCCGCCCAGAACGCCTCCGCCCCGCTGGTCTGGGTGGACTGCGAGATGACGGGCCTGGATCTCGCAGTCGATGCGTTGGTGGAGATCGCCTGCGTGGTGACCGATGCCGAGTTGAAGCCGCTCGACGACGGGATATCGCTGGTCATCCGACCCCCGCAGCAGGCGCTGGACCAGATGTCCGACTTCGTCACCGGCATGCATCGCGAGTCCGGGCTGCTCCCCCTCATCGCCGGTGGCGTCGGCGTCGATGAGGCGCAGGCAGCGGTCCTGCAGTACGTGCAGCAGCATGTGCCGGAGGCGCGCAAAGCACCGCTGGCGGGATCATCGGTCTACGTCGACCGGGGATTCCTGGCGCGCGATATGCCCGGCCTCGACGCCTATCTGCACTATCGCGTGGTGGATGTGTCCAGCATCAAGGAACTCGTGCGCCGCTGGTATCCCAAGGTGTACTTCCAATCGCCGGAGAAGACCGGCAACCACCGCGCCCTCGGGGATGTGCACGACTCCATCGCCGAGTTGCGCTACTACCGCTCCACCGTGTTCGACGGCACGCCGACCGGCGGCAGCACCACGCAGAGCTGAGCGCCGGCAGCAGGTACACTGTGAAGGCGCTGCGGATCGTTCCGCGGCGCGATGGTGGGTGTAGCTCAGCCGGTAGAGCACCTGGTTGTGGTCCAGGATGTCGCGGGTTCAAGTCCCGTCACTCACCCCACGCTCGTCGACCGCGGTCGGGGTCTGTTCCTGCGGCCATGCGCGCACTACGATCCGACTATGTCCGGCACGGTCGACCTCAACGCCGATCTCGGCGAGATGCCGGGCGAGTCCGGTGCCGCCCTGGACGCGGCGCTGCTGTCGATCGTCACCAGTGCGAACGTGGCGTGCGGAGGCCACGCCGGTGATGCCCAGTCGATGCGGCGGGTGGTCGAGCACGCGGCGCTGCGCGGCGTTGCCATCGGCGCGCACGTGTCCTACCCCGATCGCGAGCACTTCGGACGGCGCGACATGCCCTTCACGCCGGACTCCCTGCTGGCAGCGCTGCGCTCCCAGGTGGACGACCTGCTGGACGCCGCCGCCGATGTCGGTACCTCGGTGCGCTACCTGAAGGCCCATGGGGCGCTCTACAACGCCTCGGTGGTCAGCGATGCTCCGGCCGCGATCCTGGCGTCCCTGGCGCAGGAGTACGGGTTGCCGATCCTCACCCAGGCCGATGGCACGCTGGCGTGTACCGCGATCACGGCCGGGGTGACGGTCTACGGCGAGTTCTTCGCCGATCGGGCCTACGAGCCGACCGGCAGGCTGCGCAGCCGCACCGCAAGCGGGGCCGTGATCACCCACCCCCGGGCCGTGCTGGAGCGCGTGCTGACGGCCGTGCGCGAGAACCTGGTCGTCAGCCACGACGGGGCGACGCTGACGATTCAGGCCGACAGCGTCTGCGTGCACGGCGATACGCCGGACGCTGTCGGCCTGGCGCAGACGTTGCGGGCGGGGCTGGACGCCGCCGAATGGAGGCTGCACCCCTTCGTCGACCCGGCGCCGTGAGCGTACCCCTGCTTCGGTACGGCGATCGCGCCTGGCTGATCGACGGCGTCGCCGATCCCGTTGCCCTCGCCGACCAATTGCGCCTGGCGTTCGACCCCGACACGGAGATCGTCCCGGGCGCACGGACGGTGCTGGTCCGGTCCCGCGTCGGACCCCTGGATCGCGCGAGCGTGGCGCGCGCGATTGCGGCGGCTGCGGAGCCATCGCGCCCTGTGGAGCGGACCGTACCCGTCGTCACCCTGCGCGTGGAGTACGACGGCGCCGACCTGGCCGCCGTGGCTGAGCAGACAGGGCTCGATCCCGACGCAGTCGTCGCACTGCACGTCGGCGCCACTTACCGGGTCGCCTTCCTGGGGTTCGCACCAGGCTTCGGCTACCTCACCGGCCTGCCGCAGCAGTTGCAGGTCCCGCGACGTGATGTCCCCAGGGTCAGCGTGCCGGCCGGGGCCGTCGCGATCGCTGACCGCTACAGCGCGGTGTACCCCCGGCCGTCGCCGGGCGGCTGGCATCTGCTCGGGACCTGCCGGGAGTGGCTGTTCGACGCGGCCCGGCGCCCCCCTGCTCGTCTCATGCCCGGCGCCCTGGTCCGCTTCGAGGTCGCCTAGTGCCGGGGTCGCTACGCGTGGTGCGCTCGATGGCGCCACTGCTGGTCCAGGATCGAGGACGGCATGGCCTGGCACCCCTGGGCGTGCCCGGCTCGGGCGCCTTCGACACCACCGCCGCCGACCTTGCGCAGCGACTGGTGGGCAACGCGGTCGGGCAGGCCTGCCTGGAGATCACGATGGGCAGCGCCGTGCTGCGCACCGACCGGACCGTGACCGCGGCGGTGGCCGGGGCCGATGTCGCGATCACCGTGGGCGGTGTCGCTGTGGCGGTGCATGAGGTGTTCTCGTGGCCGGCCGGGGCCGACCTCGTGCTCGGCATCCCGCGGCGAGGGGTCCGCAACTACCTGGCAGTGCGAGGGGGCCTGGCTGCGCAGCCGGTGCTGGGGTCGGTGTCCCGCGACGTGCTCAGCGACCTCGGCCCTGCCTCGCTCAGCGCCGGCGACGAGGTGGCGCTGGCCGGTCGTCCCGCCGCAGCGCCGCTGCTGTCCCACGCCCCCGTGGCAGATCGCCCGGCCGGGCTCCTGCGCGTCGTCCTGGGACCGCGCGAGGACTGGTTCGCCGCCGACGCGGTTGCGGCGCTGCTCGAGGAGGCCTTCACCGTCACCGAGGCCAGCAACCGGGTGGGGGTTCGCTTGTCGGGTCCGCACCTGCGACGGGTCCGCGACGGCGAACTGGCGTCGGAACCGCTGCAGCGCGGGCGCCATCCAGGTGCCGCCGAGCGGGCAGCCCATCATCATGGGGCCGGATCACCCCACGACGGGCGGGTACCCGGTGATCGCCACGGTGGTCGCCGACGACTGGCCTCGCTGCGCCCAGCTGCGTCCCGGGGACGAGGTGCGTTTCGCGCTGCGGCGGCCGTGAGATGGGCGACGGATTCGCCACTGCCAGCGCCCTTTGCTACGCTCTTCGCGGGTCGCTAGCTCAATTGGCAGAGCAGCGGACTCTTAATCCGCGGGTTCGGGGTTCAAGTCCCCGGCGGCCTACTCGCGAACGGCGGGACCCTGCTCGTAGGGGTTCCGCCGTTTTCTGTTGCGCTGCAAGGGGTTTCGGCTGTTCGTGGGA
>CAVPOB010000038.1:0-33902 GCA_963706835.1 uncultured Actinomycetota bacterium | reverse complement strand
AAGGCGACGGTTTCGGGGCGACACTTCCGCCGCGGCGGCGAGCGTCGCGTTGGGGTGGTTCTCGCTTTCCGCGACACTGTCGGAGGTCATCCCTAGACTCTTTTCCGACACTGGGAAGGGCGGTGCGGGCGTGGCTGGTCAGCGGGTCGGGTACCGGCGGGTGTCCACGGTCGACCAGTCCCCGGAGCGGCAGTTGGACGGGGTGCAGGTGGACCGCACCTACACCGACCATGCCTCCGGCTCCACCTCGCATCGGGAGCAGTTGGACGAGCTGCGCCGGTTCGTCCGCGACGGGGACACCGTGGTGGTGCATTCGATGGACCGGCTGGCCCGCAACGTCGACGACCTGCGGGCCCTGGTGCGGGAGTTCACCGGCCGGGGGGTGGCGGTGCAGTTCGTCAAGGAGCAGATGACGTTCACCGGCGCGGACAGCCCGATGCAGGAACTGATGCTGAACCTTCTGGGCAGTGTGGCGGAGTTCGAGCGGGCGCTGATCCGGGAGCGGCAGGCCGAGGGCATCGCGGCGGCGAAGCGCCGCGGCGTCTACAAGGGCCGGGCCCGCACCCTGACCGAGGAGCAGGTCGTGCGATCTGCGGGCCAGGGCGGCGGCGGGGGTGCCGAAGACCCAGCTGGCGCGGGAGTTCGGGATCCACCGGGCCACGGTGTACCAGTACCTCGGCGCAGGTCCGGGGCAGAGCCAACCAGCAGGGGGAGCGTCGTGAGCGACCTTCAGTTGTTCCGGATCACCGACGGGATCGCCGAGCCGATGCCCGCCGGCACGGTCACGTTGGAGAAGAAACTCCAGACCGTCATCGAGCGGAACATGGAGACGCTGTTCGGGGTGCGGTTCCTGGCCAGCGAGTTCTCCACCGGGAAGAAGCACGGCGGCCGGATCGACTCCCTGGGCCTGGACGAGAACGGCGCCCCGGTGATCTTCGAGTACAAGCGGGCGATGAACGAGAACGTCATCAACCAGGGCCTGTTCTACCTGGACTGGCTGATGGATCACCGCGGGGACTTCACCATGCTGGTGCAGAAGGTCCTCGGCTCCGAGGCGGCCGAGGACGTGGAATGGTCGGCGCCTCGGTTGGTCTGCGTGGCGGGGGACTTCACCCGCTACGACGAGCACGCCATCGCCCAAATGGGCCGCAGCATCGAACTGGTCAGGTACCGCGACTTCGAAGGCGCCTACCTGGCCCTGGACCTGGTCGGCTCCGTCCAGGCGGCCTATGCGGCTGAGCCGTCCGAGAACCCGGTGAAGAAGCCAAAGTCGGCGAAGACCCCGTCCTCCGCGACCGTGACCGAGATGCTCGCCAAGGCCCCGGAGGAGCTGGCCTCCCTGTACGCCGACCTCGACGCGCACCTCACCGCGATGGGCGACGACGTCACCCGCACCACCCGCAAGCTGTACTTCGCCTACCGGCGGATGAAGAACTTCGCCTGCGTCGAGGTCCACCCCAACAGCGGCGACGCTGCTGGTCTACGCCAAGGTCGACCCCAGCTCGATCGCCCTGGAGCAGGGGTTCACCCGCGACGTGCGCAAGCATCGGCCACTTCGGCACCGGCGACCTGGAGATCCGGCTGACCAGCCCGGAGGACTTGGAACGAGCCCTGCCGCTGCTGCAGAAGAGCTACGAGAACTCCTGAGGCAGACCTCCCGGCGCTGCGGCGCGGCTCAGCCCATATGAGCGGGCGGTTCGGGGACGGTGGTGTCCCACAGTCCGAACCGGCGGCCTGTGGTGGGTTGGTCGGGCTGGATGTGGAGGTAGTCGAGGCTGGCGCGCTCGAAGAGTCGGAACTGCCAGATGGCCTCGTTCATGTGGTCGGGGTGGAACACGCCGACGTCGGACAGCTTGTGGAAGTCGTCCAGGGTGAGGCCGGTGACCCGCTCGAACAATTGGGTGTCCAACGATTCGATGACGTCGACCAGGGCCTCCTCGCGGAAGTCGGTCAGGTACATGAACACCGGGACGGCCTGGACGAACTTCAGCAGTTTGGCGCGCAGGGTCTTGACCTGCTCGCGCTTGGCCTTGCGGGCGGCCTTGACCTCGGGGTCCTCCGGCGTCGCCGGTGGCGGCCGCCCTTGCTTCTTGCCCGTCGCGGAGTCTTCTGCGACTGGGCGATGATCTTGCGTGGCGTCCTCGCGGAGGTTGCGGAAGTCCTCCATCTGCTCCAGCCGGGCGACCAGGTCGGCGTCGGCCAGCAGCTTGGTCAGGACGGCCTCGGACAGGTCGATCAGTCGGGGGCTGCCCCACCGTTTGGCGAGCATCGCCGCGCCGGCGCCGGCGGTTCCCCAGTCCATGACGGCGTTCACGTCCACCGGGTCCATGCGGCCGCCGTCGAAAGCGAAGATCGGCAGGTACTCGATGAGCTCGCCGATGACCTCCGGCGGGGGCCGTCTTCGGTGGAGCCGCCGGCGAGTTTGGTGCCGTACTGGTAGATCAGCGTCAGCGCCCGGTTGGGGTCGAAGTCGAACACGAAGCAGGTGTGCTTGTTGATGCGTGCGGGTGCCGTCGTCGTTGCCGGGTGCGTCCACGGCGACTGGACGCGGAAGGCGGCCTGGAAGTAGGACTCGGGCGACTTCAGGGACCGCAGGATGAGGATGGCCCCCCACTGGGGGACGGTCACGCCGGTCATGAGTTTGCCGACCGACAAGGTGATGGTCTGCTTGCCGAGCTTCGTCGGCGTTGGCCAGCATCTTGTCGACAGGGGCCTTGGCGTCGGCGCCCATCTCCGCGCCGGCCGCCGGCGGCGACGTGGACGAGGAAGTCGCGGAAGTACGGGTGCGCTTCCAGGGCCGCCTTCATGGCGTGGGCGGAGGCGACGGTGGGCAGGAACCACACGGTGTGCTCGACGGCGTCGGTGAACCGCGCGTCGCTGTACGGGAACGGCGGGCTTGAAGTCGTTGAGCAGCTTCTCCGTCGCGGACTGGGTCAGCTTGCCTCGCAGCATGTTCAGGAACTCGGTGACCCGCTCGGGGTCGGTGAAGTGGTACTCGGAGCCGACCTTCTTCGCCTCGAAGAAGCCGGACAGGTCGAACAGGCCGTCGGCGCCCTGGTCGATCGCGGCCGAGGCCATCTCCGACAGGGCGTAGGTGAACATCTGCATCTGCGGCAGTTCGCGGTACGGGTTGCGCTGCGGGGTCGCTGGCCGGGGTCGGCGGCCCAGTGCTGCCTTGGCGGCCTGCTCGTCCGGGTAGGTCCAGTTGTAGATGGCGTCCTCGTTGAACTCGCCCTCGGTGAGCGCGCGGAACGGGGTGCCCGACAGGTACAGGTAGTGCCTGCGGACAGGCGCAGCTCGCGCGGCGTCCAGGTCGGCTGTCGAGGTCCGTGTCCGGGGTCGCAGCGTAGCAGCCGGGGGGTGCCCGACTGCGGCCAGGTCGGCGACCTCGTCGGCGTGATCGGCCTCGGCTTCGGGCAGTCCTCCTCCGCGGCCTTCTCGGGCGTCTTCGGCGGCGGCCGGGCGCGGCGCGGAGCAGACCTCCTTCGCCGCGCCCTGCCAGGCGCCGAAGTGGTACTCGTCGAGGACGATGCAGTCCCAGTCGATCAGGTGCAGGTCCTCGTTGTGGTCCTTGACCTGCCCGTCGCCGGTCGGTGCCGAGCAGGTCCTGGAACGACGCGAACCACACCAGCGGGGCGGGCGTGTCCGGGTCGGCCGGGTGGTCGCGGTCGGCGAACACGCCAGTCGGCGAAGTCGACGTGGCTGGCCAGGTCGTCGCGCCACGAGTTGCGGACCGCCGGCTTGTAGGTGAGCACGAGGACGCGCTGTCCAGCCCATCCGCCTGGCGAGCTGGTAGGTGGTGAACGTCTTGCCGAACCGCATCTTGGCGTTCCACAGGAACCGGGGCGGGTGCGTGTCGTCGGCGTGGTCGGCGAAGTAGGCGGCGGTGCTGCTCGACCGCCTCGGCCTGCTCGGGGCGCATCGCGAAGTCGTCGGTGCGGTCGGGGTCGAACGGCCGCCCGGCGCGGACCGCGGCGATCGCGGCACGGACCTCGTCGAGGGTGGCCTCGACGACCTCGCTGGATGCGCTGGACGCCGGCGGCGTCGAGGACCTTGTGGACGTCGTGGTCGGTGAACGGCGGTGCCGTCCGTCGCGGACCGCGGGCTCGTCGAGGTGGATGACGATGCCGTCACCGTCGGGGTAGACGGTGCCGGTCTGCTCCTTGATCCGCACCTGCGGGTCCGGCCGGCCGGTGTACCCGACCTTTAGCCGGCCCTGACCGTCGATGGTGGTGGAGCCGACGGTGCGCGTCCACTCGGTGTCGTAGCCGGGCGCGGTGTAGACGTAGATGCGGCCCGCGGCGTCGCCTGGCTCACTCGTCATCCCCGTCATCGGCGTCCGCGGCTGCTGCCTCGGCCGGTCGCCGGGCGGCCGGTACTTGGAGCCGCCCGGCAGGTGCGATGCCGGGATCGGGCGAGTCCAGCGACAGGATCACGCTCGCGCGGATGGATGGTCGCCTCGATGTAGTCGGTCTCCTCCTGCGTCAGCCCGAAGTGCTCGTACAGGTCCGCGTCGGTCCATCGGCGCGTCATGTCCAGCAGTGGGCACGAACCGGAACCGGTCCGGGCGTGACGTCCTGCGTGGTCTTGCGCTGCAGGACGAGGAACCGGACGAACTTCGTCGCCAGGTAGTGCGCGTAGTTCTCGGTCTCCTCGCGCGTGTCGAACATCCCGGCGACGATGTAGGTCTGGGTGCAGGCGGAGCCGGGGGCGAGTGCGATCGGCTCGCCGAGCACGTAGGAGACCTCGCGCCCGTGGCCGTCCGCCGCGCCTTCGGGAGAAGGACCTTCCAGCGGTCGATCCACTGCGTGGTTGCGCTCGAGTCTGATCTGGCCGACGTAGCCGACGTGGCTGCCGTAGATCAGGGGGATCGCACCTCGAACGGCTCGGCTGGCGCTGCCCGGATAGTTGGTCGTGATCGACTGGCCGAACGGGTCCTGCGCGCTGCACGACGCTCCAGCACAGTCTCGTGCGACTTCGCGCTCGGACCTTGTCGATCGATGCTGCACGGCTCGGTTGTCGCGGACCAGGACGCCGTCGCCCTCGCGCAGGTCGCGCGATCGTCGGTCGAGATGATCTGCCCGTCGATGCGGGTGGAGAACTCGCAGTCGCCGTCGTGGTCGCGGTCCCACAGGAAGTAGTTGACGCCGCCCTTGATCTCGACCCCGGGGAAGCAGTCGAACAGCTTCGGGTTGTCGACGATGGCCCGCATGCGCCGGTCGGCGATCATCCGGTCGCGGAAGTCGTCCAGGCCCTTGCCGCCGGTGAACCAGCGGGACGGCACGATCATGGCCACGTACTTCGGGCTCCAGTGTCGATCGCCCGCTCGACGAACAGCTGGTAGATGCGGCGATGCTGTTGCGTCCGATTGCCGTCGCGTCGCCGATCTGGTAGGGCGGGTTGCCGACGATCACGTCGAACTTCATGTCCTTCATCTCCTCCGTCGGGTACGCCCCGTGGATGAACGCGTACGCGTAGTTCTCACGGCGAGTCGCCTCGTTCCAGGCGCGACGGGTGCACCGCAGATGCGGCAGGAGCCGGACGGCCTTGCCGTCCTTGTTGAGTGGGTAGTCGTGGTCGGCCGGGACGAAGGGCAGGTTGCCCGCGGGGGTGTCGAAGCTGGACGACCGAGCAGGGCGCCGGAGGCGTCTCGGGACACGTACACCGACCGGCGCGTCATCTCCGCCGTGAACCTGGGTGACGCCGCACCCGTACAGCATGTTCCGCAGGATGTGATCGGCCCGCGCCTGGCGGGTCCGGCTCCCAGTCGGCCAGGCCGGTCATCAGCCGGCGGGCGGCCTCCCGCAGGATCGACCCGGACTTCGTCGCCGGGTCCAGCCACTTGTAGCCGGGCTCGCTCCACACGTCGCTCGGGCAGCAGGTCCAGCAGGGCGCGGGCCAGCAGCGGCGGGGTCGGCACCGCATCGGAGACAGCGCCGCGATCACGTCGAGGATGTCGGGCACATGCTGCGGCCCCGTCGAGCCCAGTGGGATGCTCGCGGTGGTCATCGCGCTGCCTCCTTTGCCGGGCTGCTGCGAGATCGACCCGCCCGGCGGGGGCGAGGTGCCGGTAGTGCACTGGCTCGCTGTCCTGCACCCGCTCGGCCCAGAACAGGTCCCGGTCGGCCTCGGGCACCAGCGCGCAGCTCCACACCCGCACGAACCGGCCGCCGGGGTGCGGCCGCCAGTCGCACAGCTCGATCCGTTCGGCGTCGGCCAGGCTGTCGCCCAGCACGATGTTCGCCGCGATCACCGCCGCGGCCGCCGACACGAATCCCGGCGTCGGCTCCACACCGGCCGCGTCGGCACGGTAGTGGTCGGCCAGCACGTGCCCCATCCGGGCGCGGGCGTCGGTCACGTTCACCTCGGAAATGTCCACCCCGTATACCGAGGCTGCCGCCCGCAGCAGCCTGTGCTCGTACTGCGCCTGCGACCCGCACTCCCGCGCGGCCACCAGTGCCAGTTTGCGGCGCAGGATCGCTACCAGGAAGTTGCCCGACCCGCAGGTCGGTTCCAGGAACTTCACGTCCAGCGCGGTGAACGCGTCCGGCATCTGGTCCAGCATCGCCTCGACCTCGCGGGAGTGGGTGAACACCTCCGCCAGGTCCCGCACCCGGTCCCGGGACCGGAACTGCTCGTAGCGGTCCTCCAACGGCGCCAGCACCCGCTCCACCACCGCGTCGGGGGCCTCATGCCATGCGGGGCCATCCCGCACGTCGGCCGACCAGCCGGTATCGGGGTCCTGCGGGCCGCCCGGCACCCACGGCGGCGCCCACCACTCCGATGCCTGTCCCATCGCCCGCACGCCGTCCCGTCACCGATATTCACACCCGGACCATTTCAATCCGTTCGCATGAGGCTACCGCCGCACCGCGTGGGGTAGAGGCTGCGGCGCGTGCGCCTGCGCGGTGCTGAGATTCGCAGCAGATGCGAATACCGGCACCTCCGCCTCCCATACTTCTGATTCTGGGAGCTCCGATGATTCCGCTGATCGGATTGGGCGCCCGGACCGACCTTGGGGGTCTTTGGCCACTGCGCAGATCCGGGTGCCGTCGGAATCTGTCTCCGTCCCGGGGCGGGTGTGTGACCAGTCTCTCGACGGGACCAGGCCTTCGAGGGGATGCCGTTGACTGCCTCCGCCGACGGGGGAGCGGCCGCCGGGCCGGGCGGCCCCCGTCCCGTGAGCCCACCGGACCTGCCGGGCCTTTCCCCCGCGAGGAGGCGCCGAGACGCGACCTCCCAGACGATTCCGACGGCCGGTACCGAGCTTCGCCCACTGAGGCTCCAGCGGTCATGCGACCGAAGGCGCAGCCCGTCTGCGCCTTGTCCCGCACTCCACGGGCCAAGCGCACGGATCCGCAGAAGCGGACATATTGTTCTTTCCATGACGCAATTGCGGATTGCTGTCGCTGCTGGTCTGCTCGGTGTGAGCGATGACACGGTACGGCGCCTGATCGAGGCCGGGGAGTTGTCTGCTGACCGCGACGCGGCGGGACGCAAGACTGTCGACGGCGCGCAGTTGGCGGCCTACGCCCGCCGCAGGGCTGCCATCCCCGCCGCCATCCCGGTCCTGGCCAGCTCGGCGCGCAACCGCTTCGTCGGCCTGGTCACCGATGTCGTCTCCGACCCCGTGATGTCGCAGGTGGAGCTGCAGTGCGGGCCGTACCGGGTGGTGTCGTTGATGAGCACGGAGGCAGTCCGGGACCTGGGGCTGGAGCCGGGTGCGATCGGCGCTGCGGTCATCAAGGCGACCAACGTCATCGTCGAGGTGGAGCGGATCCAGGCATGAGGCTGTCGATCGCCCTCGCAGCTGTCTTGCTGGCGGCTGCAGCCGGGTGCAGCGGATCGTCCGACCCCGCCCAGCGGGTGACGGTGTTCGCCGCGTCCAGTCTGAGGGCGGCATTCGAGGAGCTCGCCGGGGAGTTCGAGGCGGGTGAGCCCGGGACCGATGTGGTGCTCAACCTCGCCGGGTCCCGCGACCTCGTCGCCCAGCTGTCCGATGGGGCGGCTGCGGATGTGCTGGCTACCGCGGACATCGCGACCATGGCGGCGGCACTGGCCGAGGGCGTCGTCGCGGGCGAGCCGCGGGAGTTCGCGACCAACCGGCTGGCAGTTGCCGTCCCGGTGGACAACCCGGCAGGGGTCACGGGAGTCGGCGACCTGTCGGCACCGGGGCTGCGGCTGGTCGTGTGCGCCCCGCAGGTTCCCTGCGGCGCCGCGGCCGGGCAATTGCGGACCAACCTGGGGATGATCTGGCGACCGGTCAGTGAGGAGAACTCCGTCGCCGGGGTCATGGGCAAGGTCCTCGCCGGCGAGGCAGATGCCGGCATCGTCTACACCACCGACCTGGCCGCCGCTGCGGGCCTGGCCGCAGGAGTCGAGGTGCCCGACGCGGTCAACGTCACCACGACGTACCCGATCGCCGCGGTGCGGCCGGGCTCGGACGCGGCCGAGCGGTTCATCGCATTCGTGACCGGGCAGCAGGGCAGGTCGATCCTCGCCCGCGGCGGCTTCGGGGCGCCATGAGCCGCCCCGGCGGTCCTCCCCGTTGGATCGTGCTCCCCGCCGCGCTGGGTGCGGGCTTCATCCTGCTCCCGCTGATCGCGCTGCTGACCAGGGTGCCGTGGGGTGATCTGCCGGCGCTGCTCGCCACTCCCGCCGCCCGCGACGCGCTGTCGCTGTCGCTGCGCACGTCAGCCGCGGCGACGGTGCTGTGCGTGCTCCTCGGCGTCCCGCTGGCGGTGCTGCTGGCGCGCACCACGTTCCCAGGCCAGCGCTGGTTCCGCGCGGCGGTGCTGCTGCCCCTGGTGCTGCCGCCGGTGGTCGCGGGCATCTCGCTGCTGACGGCGTTCGGTCGCCGAGGACTGCTGGGCCAGTATCTGGAGGTGCTCGGTGTCCGGGTCGCGTTCAGCACCGCCGCGGTGGTGCTGGCGCAGGCATTCGTCGCCCTGCCGTTCCTGATCCTGAGCCTGGAGTCCGCGCTGCGCTCGGTGGGCCAGCAGCACGAGGCCGTGGCCGCCACGCTGGGAGCCAGGCCGACCACGGTGCTGCGGCGGATCACACTGCCGCTCGTCGCGCCGGCACTGGCCGCCGGGGCCATCCTCAGCTTCGCACGGGCGCTGGGCGAGTTCGGGGCCACCATCACGTTCGCCGGCTCGCTGCAGGGCGTCACCCGGACCCTGCCGCTGGAGATCTATCTGGTGCGGGAGTCCGATGCCGGGGCCGCGGTGGCGCTGTCGCTGCTGCTGGTCGTCGTCGCAGCCGGTGTCATCGGCCTGGCCGGCCGCGGTCGGGTATTGCGGTGAGCCTGCGGTTCCGGGCGGTCTGCGACGCCCGCGGCCTCGATGTCGCCCTCGACGTGGCGGCCGGGTCGACGCTGGCGCTGCTGGGCCCGAACGGGTCCGGCAAGACCAGCGTCCTGTCGATCCTGGCCGGCATCCTGCAGCCCGATGACGGCGAGGCGCTGTTCGACGGCCGGGATCTGCTGCGCGTTCCGGTCCATCGGCGCCGGGTCTCACTGATGACCCAGGACCCGTCGCTGTTCGGCCACCTCAGCGTGCTGGACAACGTCGCGTTCGGTCCGCGCAGCCAGGGCCTGGGCAGGGCGCAGTCGCGGCGGGCGGCGGCGGCGTGGCTGGATCAGGTGGACGGCGCGGCCCTGGCGCGGCGCCGGCCCTCGCAGCTGTCGGGCGGACAGGCGCAGCGGGTGGCGCTGGCCCGGGCGCTGGCGGCCGAGCCGGAGCTGGTGCTGCTCGACGAGCCGCTCTCGGCACTGGACGTGGCGGCGGCCGCACGCATGCGCCACACGCTGCGTCGGAGCCTGGCCGGCCGGACCGCTGTGCTGGTCACCCACGACATGCTCGACGCGGTGCTGCTGGCCGACTCGGTCGTCGTGCTGGCGCAGGGGCGCGTCGTGGAGGCGGGCCCGGCACCCGCTGTCATGGCACGGCCGGCCAGCGCTTTCGCGGCCGGCCTGTTCGGGTGGAACATGCTCCGGGGCACGGCCCTGGGGCCCGATGCGCTCATCACCCCCGATGGCCGGCGGGTGCTGGGCATCCCGCAGGGGCCGCTGGTCGCCGGTGATCCGGCGGTGGCGGTCTTCCGGCCCAGCGCGGTCTCGGTGCATCTGCAGCACCCCACCGGCAGCCCGCGCAACACCTACCAGGCACGGGTGGCGGGTTTGGAGCCGCAGGCGCACCTGGTGCGAGTGCGGGCCGGCGACGTCAGCGCCGACATCACCGCGGCTTCCGTGGCCCAACTGCAGCTCGGACCGGGGGTGCCGATCCACGTGGCGGTGAAAGCCGCCGAGGTGCTGCTCTACCGGGTGTGAACGGCCTGCGCCGCACCAGGCTCGACCGCCTGCGGCACCAGGGGGCCCCAGCTGGGCGCGCCATCCAGCGTGCTCTGCCGGAGCCATACCGGGCGACTGCCGCGGTCGGCCCAGCCCGGTCCGGCGCGCCCGCCGGGGACAGCGACCCGCGGCCTCGCGCAGATGCCCGATCCGCGCACCGGTCGACCTCCGCAGGCGCCTCGATCCCGCTGCCTACCCCGCCGCGGGCGCCCCCGGCAGCGTGAGCCGGCAGGCCCCCGGCTCGGCGAAGGGATACAGGTGGGCGCGCGAGGGATCTCCGCCGAGTCCGGCCAGCATGCCGCGGACCATGCCCAGGTGCACCTCGCACACCACCTGCGGGTACTGCCGCGCGACGTCCAGCAGGGGGCATCGGCGCAGCGCGGCGCTGGTGCAGCGGGCATCAGGCACTGGGTCGTACCCGAGTTCGGCCAGCATGTCCACCACGGCCCGGCGCGCGGCGGCGCCGCTGCCAGAAGGTGTGTCGGGCGATGCCGCGGCCAGGGAGCGCCCCCAGGCCTGGCCGGCTCGGCGCGCATCGCCGACCGGATCCGGGCTCGTCTGCGCCAGCTGCCCCGCGAGCGCGGCCGCCAGCCCCGCGTAGTCGCGCACCCGGCGATCCGGCTCCTGCAGCAAGGGGGCCGCCAGGAAGCGCTGCGCGGGCCTGCCCCGGCCGGCGGGCAGCGGCGCACCGAGCACCGCCAGGCCGGATGCCGCCAGGCCCGCCAGGTGCTCCCTGGCGGTGTTGCTGTGCAGACCCAATGCTTGGCCTGCCTGCTCGACGGTGATCGCGTCCGGTTGCTCCTGCAGCCATTCGAGCACCTTGGCCCGGGCCGGCGACAGCGCTCGCTCCCCGGCGCTCCGGACCGGGGCCGGTCCCATGTTTTCCACGGTAACCATCGTAGTAAAGTGGGGGCCATGAGACCAGATACCAACAGCCTGCCCCTGGCCGCCGCACCTGCGCCGTGCACCTGCGGCCACGAGGACGGAGAGCCGCAACTCGACGCCCGCCTTCTCCCGCATGCAATCCGGCACGCCGCCATCTTCGGGGCCCTGGATTCCATCGCCGTCGGCTCGGCCCTGGTGCTGGTGGCGCCACACGACCCGCTGCCCCTGCTCGCCCAGGCCCGTGAACGGTACGCGGGCGGCTTCGCGGTGGAGTACCTGGAGCGCGGTCCCGATGCCTGGCGGCTCCGCCTGCAGCGCACCGCTTGAGATGGCGGCCCGCCCGGTGATGCGCCCGTCCCGGATTGATCTGGGCCATCGGCCCTTCATCGTGATCTGGGAAGCCACCCGTGCCTGCGACCTGGCCTGCGTGCACTGCCGGGCCGAGGCGCAGCCGCTGCGGAGCGCGCGGGAGCTCGATACCGGACAGGCCCGGCAGTTGCTGGAGCAGGTGCGGGGCTTCGGCGATCCGCCCCCGTTCTTCGTCATCACCGGAGGCGATCCGTTCAAGAGGCCGGACCTGGTCGACCTCGTCGAGTACGGGGCCGGGATCGGTCTGCCGATGGCGGTCTCGCCGTCGGGGACTCCGCTGCTCAACGAGGGGAACCTGCGGCGGCTGCGATCGGCAGGAGCGCATGCGATCTCCCTGAGCCTCGACGGTGCGACCGCGGCCGTGCACGACGAGTTCCGGGGAGTGCCGGGCAGCTTCGCGTGGACGCTGCGCGGATGGCAGTCGGCCCTGGATGCGGGGCTGCGGGTGCAGATCAACACCACCGTCACCCCATCGAATCTGGCAGAGCTGCCGGATCTGCTGGCGATCATCGCGCAGCGCGGCGTGCTCACCTGGTCGATCTTCTTCCTGGTCCCCACCGGTCGTGGATCCCGGTTGCCGCAGCTGACACCGCAGCAGGCCGAGGACGTCCTCAACTTCTGCTACGACGCCAACCGCATCGTCTCGGTGAAGACCACCGAGGCGCCGGCCTTCCGCAGGGTCAGCATCTGCCGGCGCATCATCGAGGAGCAGGAACTGCCCGTTGTGGAGTCCCTGCACCTCGGCCCGGACTATCGATTGCTGCGCAGCCGGATGGGAGCCCTCGGCCTCAGCCAGGGGGATCGGGTCCGCAGACCGCCCACATCGGTCAATGCAGGTCGCGGGTTCGTCTTCATCGCCCACGACGGCCAGGTGTACCCCAGCGGATTCCTTCCGGTGAGCGCCGGCAGCGTGCGGCAAACGCCGCTGGCCGACATCTACCGCAGCTCGGACCTCTTCCGAGGCATGCGAGACGCTGGCCGGCTGCACGCCAGGTGCGGGGCGTGCGAGTTCCGCAGCGTCTGCGGCGGATCGCGGCCGCGCGCCTACGGAGCCACCGGCGACCTGTACGCGGACGACCCCATGTGCGGGTACGTCCCGGGGAGTTTCGGCCATGCCGGGGATGTCGCCGCGCTGCTGGCCGGGTGACCTGCGTACGGTCGGCGGCCGATGGTGGGGCAGTGCCGGGGCAGTGCCGGGGCGCCGCTCGGCGACCGGTCGGGCCGCTCGTTCGTGGGCCCGGGCGGTACCGGGCCGACGGTGGCGGGCAATCCGCAGCCTCCGGCACAGCCGCTCCGGCCGGCTGGCGCGATGGCAACGCAAAGCGCATCGCGACCGGAATGCGATCCGCGGCGCTGTGAGGACCGACGTGTGAGCACCTGCGCACCGGTGCACCGACAGCTGAGTGCGCGGGCCGTGGTATCGCCGTCCCGCTCGCTACGCCAACTGCACCTGATCGCCAACCCGCAGCGTGCCGCCGGTCCGGTGCACCGCATTCTGCCCGAACAGCACCCCCTTGGGCCCGCGGCGAAACGTGCCGAGGGTCCGCAGCGGTTCGCCGTCATCACGGCGCCCGGTTGCCTGATCGACAGTGGTGATGCGGCACCGGGTGCAGGGCTTGACGGGGTCGATGGCGATGCCGCTGATCACGATGCGGCGCCAGCCGTCCTCCGCGAACGGCGGTGCGCCGGCGATGACGAGGTTCGGCCGGAACCGGTTCATCGGCAGCGGCCGGGCCAGCCGGCGGTTGAGATCGGCCAGGGATGCTTCGCTGGTGATCAGCAGCGGGTAACCGTCGCTGAAGGCCACCTGGACGCCCGGTCCCGCGTGCGAGACGTCTGCGGGACGCTCGTGCTGCTGCGCCAGCCCGACCAGGCGCACCGAGCGGCCCAGGTGGCTGCTGAGCAGCGCGGCCGCGCCATCCCCGCAATCCGTCGCCGGACCCCGGTGCTCCCAGACCGTCACCTCGCGCGGCGTGCCCTCGGCGGCAAGCGGCACCTCCACCGAGCCGTCGGGGGTGGTCACGGACACGGCATCATCGCGGATGCGGGGTCGGACCAGCGCGAGCGACGGCTCCTCGCGCTGGGTGAGGAACGCCCCGGTGATCGCATCGACGACCATGAAGCTGCGGTCGTGCTGCAGGCCCCGGCCGTCGAGCGGCCACTCCTGCGCAGCGATGCCGGCGCACGACTTCAGCGGGTAGACCGACAGCCCGGACAGGTGCATGCTGCGATCCTGCCAGCCGCGGCAGCGCGGTCGGGCACTGCTACAGCGCCAGCGCGCCGCCCAGCACGACCAGGGATGCGATGACCGTCTCCACCGCTCCGATCACGGCCGGCCGGGTCCCCACCGGCACGGCGAAGGCCCGCACCGCAGCAGCGCCGAACGGCAGGAGCAGCCAGGGCGACAGCAGGCCGAGGGCCAACGCCGCGACGTGGAAGACCCGGGACCCGGTGGCCCACCGGTGGTCGTCTGCCTCGCGGATCAGCGACTTCACGTGCAGCACCGATCCGGTGAAGAACACGCCGCAGACCAGGGCCGCCAGCCACGCGTCGGTCGACGGTGCCGCATCGGTGCTGATGGCTGTCAGCAGCGGCACCGCGAGGGCAGCCTGGGCCACCAGCAGCAGATCGTTGGTCACGCCCCGCTCATGCCCGGTGCGGGTCAACCAGAGGCTGGCCGCCCAGGCCAGCCCCATCGCCAGCCCCACGCCGATCAGCCACGGACGCAGCAGCACCAGCAGCACCGACAGCGCGCCGGCGCCGACGATCCACGGCACGGCGTACCCCAACTCGCGCTTGGCCAACCGGGTCCATGATCCACGGCGCCACCGGATGACCACGGCCCGGCCGAGGTAGTAGCTCGCGGGGTAGGCCAGCACCCAGGCCGCACCGAACGCAGCACCGACCGCCGTCCATCCGGTCAGGACGAACCCCAGCAGCAGCGGCACCGCCAGGAACGCCCAGGCGCCGTGCTGGTTGGGCACCGCCAGGCGGGGGCGGCGGGCCGGCGTGGCGCCCGTGCCGAGCTGCGGCAACCGATGAGACATGGTGGCTCAGCCGACCTTCTCCCAGCCGCGGCGCGGGGTCCGGTTGCCGATGGCCTGCGGGTCGCGCTCGCGGTAGACCACGTAGGGGCGGAACAGGTAGCCCAACGGTGCGCTGAAGGCGTGCACGAGCCGGGTGAACGGCCAGACCACGAACACCAGCATCCCCGCGACCGCGTGCACCTGGAACGCAGTCGGTGCTGCGGCCATGTCCTCCGGCTGCGGCTGCAGCAGCAGGATGGACCGGAACCACACCGAGACGTCCTCACGGTAGTTGTGCCCGTCGCCGAGCACGCCGGCGCCGACCATGGTGGCGACCACGCCGAGCAGGATCGCGGCGAGCAGGAAGACGTACATGGTCTTGTCGTTCTTGGTGGTGGCGGCGAACACCGGACCGACGGTGCGGCGGCGGTAGACCAGCAGCACGATGCCCACGACCGTCGCGATCCCGGCGAACGAGCCGAGCAGCACTGCGAAGAAGTGGTACGTGCCCTCCGAGATGCCGATGGCGTCGGTGAACGACTGGGGGATCAGCAGGCCCACGACATGGCCGATGAGCACTGCGAGGATGCCGAAGTGGAACAGCGGGCTGGCGATGCGGATCAGCTTGCGCTCGTAGAGTTGGCTCGAGCGGGTGGTCCAGCCGAACTTGTCGTACCGGTAGCGCCAGATGAGCCCGACGACGAACACCGCGACGGTGACGTACGGCAGGACCACCCACAGCAGGATGTCCAGGGTGCTCAGATCGCTCATCGCCGTCCTCCGATCGGCTCCAGGGGCAGCGTGCTCAGCGCGGTGGGGAACGGCTCGAGGCCGACCTGCTCGACCGGCGGTCCGGAGGCGGCCAGTGCCGCCATCCGGGCGTGCAGCGCCGGGGTGATGGCGGGGAGGGTCGCCACCACCGCGTCGAGCACGTGCACGTAGGCCGAGTCCATATCGGCCAGCGCCTGACGCAGCAGCCGGATCGCGCTGGCGTGCTCGGCGAGCAGGGCATCGCCGGTGAGCCGGTCGCCGATCGCCGCGAACTCCAGCACCACCGCCAGATGGTCGGCCAGCTCACGGTCGTTGGGGGTGAACCCCGCCTCGGTGTAGGCCTGCTTGAACCGCAGGATCGCCACGCCGCGGTTGCGCGTATCGCCGTCGGTCCAGTAGCTGAGGTACGGACAGGCGCGCCGCTTCATGTCGAACATCGACACGTAGTGCCGCTGCACGTCGATCAGCGGGGTGCCGTCGAGGTGGTCCAGGAACGCCGACAGCGGCTCGGCGGTCTGTTGCGGCAGCGTCGCCACTGCGGCGCTGATCTGCGGCAGCCGCTCCACCAGTTCGGTGTCGGGGTACCACAGCAGCCAGGACGCGGCCAGCCGCGCCACCGCCGCATGATGGGATGCACGGCTCATGATTGCGTCTCCTCGCGCTTCGGCGGGACGGCCGGGATGCCCAGCGGCACTCCGACGCCGTCCCAGTTCAACAGCCCCACCCGCGCCTCGCGTTCCTCCGACGGCACGATCCGCTCGCTGGTCTGCCGCTGCTGCAGCGCGTGGAAGGTCTCCACCGCCACCGGCACCGGTCGGCCCGAGGCCTCTCCGAACGGGCCCGACTCATACATCCCTGGCGCACCCTCGTAGTCCAGCGAGCACGCCAACTCCTCCAGCGTGCGCGCGGTCTCGGTATGCGCCTTCGGGATGACGTAGCGGTCCTCGTACTTCGCGATCGCCAGCAGCCGGTACAGCTCGTAGAGCTGCTCCTCGGTCAGGCCCACCGAGGCCGGGATCTCCGGCTGCGGCTCGTTGCCGAGGTTGTGGTCGCGCATGTAGGAGCGCATCGCGGCCAGGATCGCCAGGCTGCGCTGCACCGGGGCGGCATCCCCGGCGGTGAACAGCTCGGCGAGGTATTCGATCGGGATCCGCAGCGACTTCAGGGCGCCGAACAGGTTGCCGGCGTCCTCGGCGTCGTGGCCGGTGTTGCGCAGCGCGTCCACCACCGGCGACAGCGGCGGGATGTACCAGACCATCGGCATCGTGCGGTACTCCGGATGCAGCGGCAGCGCCACCCGGTACTCGCACGCCAGCCGGTACACCGGCGACTTGCGGGCCGCCGCGATCCAGTCCTCCGGGATGCCGTCGCGCCGGGCGGCCTCGAGGACCGCCGGGTCGTTGGGATCCAGCAGCAGGTCCAGCTGCGCCTGGTACAGGTCCTGCTCGTTCGGGGTCGCCGCAGCCGCGGTCACCTTGTCCGCGTCGTAGAGGAAGATCCCCAGGTAGCGCAGCCGGCCCACGCAGGTCTCCGAGCACACCGTGGGCAGGCCCACCTCGATGCGCGGGTAGCACAGTGTGCACTTCTCGGCCTTGCCGGTGCGGTGGTTGAAGTAGACCTTCTTGTAGGGGCACCCGGTCACGCACATCCGCCAGCCGCGGCAGGCGTCCTGGTCGACGAGCACGATGCCATCCTCGGCGCGCTTGTACATCGCGCCGCTGGGGCAGGCCGCCACGCAGGCCGGGTTCAGGCAGTGCTCGCAGATCCGCGGCAGATAGAACATGAACGCCTGCTCGAACTCCAGCTTGACCCGGTCGCCGACCTCGTCCTTGATCTTCTTCAGGACCGGGTCGTGGGGGGCCAGCTCCGGGCCGCCGGCCAGATCGTCGTCCCAGTTCGCCGACCATTCGATCTTCATCGGCTTGCCCGAGATCAGCGACTTCGGCCGCGCCACCGGCGTGTGCTCGCCCAGCGGTGCCGAGATCAGCGTGTCGTACTCATACGTCCACGGCTCGTAGTAGTCGCTCATCTCCGGCAGTTTCGGGTTGCTGAAGATGCGCGCCAGCCGGTGCAGCCGGCCGCCGGACCGCAGTCGCAGTTTGCCGCGCTTGAGGACCCAGCCGCCCTGCCACTTCTCCTGGTCCTGATAGGTGCGCGGGTAGCCCTGGCCGGGCCGCGTCTCCACGTTGTTGAACCAGGCGTACTCGACGCCGGCCCGGTTGGTCCACGCCTGCTTGCACGTCACCGAGCAGGTGTGGCACCCGATGCACTTGTCGAGGTTCATCACCATGCCGACCTGCGCCATGACCTTCATGCGGTGCTCCTCGTCTTGTCGTGCATCTCAGTACTCCACATCCTGCGAGCGGCGGCGGATGACGGTGATCTCGTCGCGCTGGTTGCCAGTCGGGCCGAGGTAGTTCATGAAGAAGGACAGCTGGGCGTAGCCGCCGACCACGTGCGTGGGCTTGATCATCAGCCGCGTCAGCGAGTTGTGGATGCCGCCGCGCAGGCCCGAGGTCTCGGTCCGCGGGACGTCTACGGTGCGGTCCTTGGCGTGGTACATGTACACGGTCCCCTTCGGCATCCGGTGGCTGACGATGGAGCGGGCCACCACGACGCCGTTGCGGTTGTACGCCTCGATCCACTCGTTGTCCTTCACGCCGATCGCCTCGGCATCCTCGCGGGACATCCAGATCTCCGGCCCGCCGCGGGACAGCGACAGCATGAACAGGTTGTCCTGGTACTCGGAGTGGATGGACCACTTGGAGTGCGGGGTCAGGTAGCGGACCGTGACCTCCCTGCCGGCGCCGGTCCCTTGATCGCCGTACAACCGGTGCATGTTCAGCGGCGGCCGGAACGTGGGCAGCTGCTCGCCGATCTCGGTCATCCAGTCGTGGTCGAGGAAGAAGTGCTGCCGGCCGGTCAGGGTGTGCCAGGGCTTGAGCTGCTCCACGTTGATGGCGAAGGCCGTGTAGCGGCGGCCGCCGTGCTCGGAGCCGGACCACTCCGGGCTGGTGATCACCGGGACCGGACGGGCCTGGGTGTCGGCGAAGGTGATCCGCTTGCCCTCGTGCTCCTCGGCCAGGAACGCCATCGCCTGCCCGGTCCGCGCCTCGAGGTGCTGGAAGCCCTCCACGGCGACCCGGCCGTTGGTGGTGCCGGACAGCGCCAGGATGGCCTCGCACGCCTGGACGTCGGTGACCAGCGCGGGGCGTCCCACGGCGGGCCCATCGGGGATCACGCCGTTGACGCGCTTCAGCAGCGCCACCTCCGGCGCGGTCTTGACCACGACCCCCTTCTGGGCGGTGCCGACGGTGTCCAGCAGCGGGCCGAGGGCCGACATCTTGGCGCCGATGGCGGTGTAGTCGCGCTCCACCTCGATGAACTTCGGCGCGGTGGTCCCCGGGATCAGATCGACCTCGCCGGTGCGCCAGTCCTGCACCACCCCGCCGGGCACGCTGAGCTCGTCGGGGGTGTCGTGGAACAGCGGGATGCTCATGACGTCCTGCTCGACCCCGAGATGGCCCTGCGCCACGGTGCTCACAGCCCGGCCCAGCGATTGGAAGATGTCGTAGTCGCTGCGGGTCTCCCACGGCGGGTCGATGGCCGGGGTGAAGGCATGCACGTAGGGGTGCATGTCGGTGCTGGACAGGTCGTGCTTCTCGTACCAGGTGGCCGCCGGCAGCAGGATGTCGCCGAACAGGCCGGTGGAGGTCATGCGGAAGTCGATGCTGACCAGCAGATCGAGCTTGCCGTCGGGGCTGTCCTCGCGCCACGTCACGCTCTGCGGCCGCTCGCCCGGCCCCGACTCCTCGGCGCGCACCGCGTGGTCGGTGCCGAGCAGGTGCTTCAGGAAGTACTCGTTGCCCTTGGAGGAGGAGCCGAGCAGGTTGGCGCGCCAGATGGTGAGCACCCGCGGCCAGTTCTCCGGCGCGTCGGGATCCTCCACCGCGAACTGCAGATCGCCGGACAGCAACTGCTGCTTGATGTACTGCCCGACCGGCACCCCGGCGGCCCTGGCTTGCGCCGTGATCTGCAACGGGTTGCGGTTCAGCGAGGGGAAGGACGGCATCCAGCCGGCGCGTGCGGACTGCGCCAGGGTGTCCATCATGGCCATGCCCTGGAACCGGCCCTCGCCGAGCGGGGTCGCCAACAGGTCGGCGCCGAGCTTGTCGTAGCGCCACTGGTCGGTGTTGACGTACCAGAATGCGGTGCCGATCATCTGCCGGGCCGGCCGCTGCCAGTCCAGCGCGAACGCCAGCTGCGCCCAGCCTGTGGAGGGCCGGCACTTCTCCTGGCCCACGTAGTGCGCCCAGCCGCCGCCGTTGATGCCCTGGCAGCCGGTGAGGGTCAGCATCGCCAGGAAGGTGCGGTAGATGGTGTCGGAGTGGAACCAGTGGTTGGTGCCCGCGCCGAGGATGATCATGGAGCGGCCGCCGGAGTCTTCCGCGTTCTGCGCGAACTCGCGTGCGATGCGGATCGCCTGCTCGGCGGGCACTCCGGTGATCTCCTCCGCCCAGGCCGGGGTGTAGGGAGCCGGATCGTCGTACCCGGTCGGCCAGTCGCCCGGCAGGCCCTCGCGGGCCACGCCGTACTGGGCCATCATCAGGTCGAACACGGTCGTCACCAGACGCTCGCCGCCGGTGGTGTGGATCGGGGCCACCGGGACGCCGCGGCGGTGCACGCCACCGCCCTCGGAGGTCTCCTGGCCCACGTCGAAGCGCGGCATGAGGACTTCGACCACCTTCGAATTGCCGGAGCCGTGCAGGGTCAGTGCCGGGTCCACGCCTTCCAGATCGAGGTTCCACTTGCCCATGCCGGACTCGTTGTAGCGGAACCCCAGCGACCCGTTGGGCACGTGCGGACGGCCCGTGTCGTGGTCCACGAGCACCGTCTTGAACGCCGCTCCCTCGCCGTCATCGCCGAGGTCGGCGGCGGTGAGGAACTTGTCGGCGACGTAGGAACCGTCCTTCGCCTTCAGCGTCACCAGGAACGGCAGGTCGGAGAACTGCTTCACGTAGTCCACGAATCGCGGCACCTGCCGGTTGACGTAGAACTCCTTCAGGATCACGTGCCCCATCGCCATGCCCAGCGCGCCGTCGGTGCCCGGGTGCGGGTTGAGCCACTCGTCGGCGAACTTGGTGTTGTCGGCGTAGTCGGGGGAGACCGTGACGACCTTCTGGCCCCGGTAGCGGGCCTCGGCCATGAAGTGCGCGTCCGGGGTGCGGGTCACCGGCACGTTGGCGCCCCACATGATCAGGTAGCTGGCGTTCCACCAGTCGGCGCTCTCCGGCACGTCGGTCTGGTCGCCGAACACCTGCGGGCTGGCCACGGGCAGGTCGCAGTACCAGTCGTAGAAGCTCAGCATCGCCCCGCCCATGAGGCTGATGAACCGGCTGCCGGCGGCATGGGAGGCCATCGACATGGCAGGGATGGGGGAGAAGCCGAAGATCCGGTCCGGGCCGTGCTCCTTGACGGTGTGCACGTGGGCGGCCGCGATGATCTCCAGCACCTCGCCCCAGGTCGCGCGCACCAGGCCGCCCTTGCCTCGCGCCTTCTGGTAGCGCCGGCGGGTCTGCGGATCGCCGACCACCGCGGCCCAGGCATCCACCGGGTCCGGGTGCTCGCGCTTGGCCTCGCGGTAGGCCTCGAGCAGCACGCCGCGCACGTACGGGTAGCGCACCCGGGTGGGGGAGTAGGTGTACCAGGAGAACGCCGCGCCGCGCGGGCAGCCGCGGGGCTCGTACTCCGGGGAGTCCGGTCCGACGCTGGGGTAGTCGGTCTGCTGCGACTCCCAGGTGATGATGCCGTCCTTGACGTAGACCTTCCACGAACAGGAGCCGGTGCAGTTGACGCCGTGGGTGGAGCGCACCACCTTGTCGTGGCTCCACCGGTCGCGGTAGAACACGTCTCCTTCGCGGCCCCCGACCTTGGTGATGGTGCGGCTGTCGGGCGACACCTCGCCGGGGGTGAAGAACCGGCCGGCCCGGACCAGGAAGTCGCTGGCTGCGTCGGGGCTGCCCTGAGCGGTGGTGGTCATTCGGCGCTCCTCATCGTGATGGTGCGTTGCGGCTGGTAGTCATTGCGGGCTAGGTGCGCGGTGCAGACACCGGGCCGGCCGAGGACGTCGAGTCGATCGAGGCCGACCGGCTGGCCGCTGTCGCGGAGCAGCCGTTGCAGCAGGGCTGCGTGGATGTCGCAGATCACCGGCCGTTCCGCGATGAGCTCGAGGTACGGGCACTGCATGAGGTCGATGCGGTCCCGCCCCGGTGCCACAGCGACCTCGAAACCGAGATCGGCCAACGATCGGGCCGTCCCGTCGACGACCTCGTCGACGGACGCAGCCGGTCGCTGGCCCTCGAGTTGCGGCCCGGCCCAGCGGCGCGCC
Organism: uncultured Actinomycetota bacterium; assembly: GCA_963706835.1. GTDB lineage: Bacteria > Actinomycetota > Actinomycetes > S36-B12 > CAVXYG01. The sequence goes on along the minus strand of CAVPOB010000038.1, from coordinate 12,112 downwards.
GTCTCCTCGGCGAGTCCGGCTCCGGCAGTGCCCTGCAGTTGCTCCACGAGCGACTCGGCGAGCCGGCGTCGCTCGGACTCTTCCATCGTCTCGGCCGCCCGGTACAGCCACGGGGGACGGCCGGGTCCCTCGCGCTTGCCCTGCTCCCGCGTCACGGCGCCTGTCGCCAGCAGGACTTCGAGGTGCGGCCGCACGGTGTTGGGGTGCAGGCCGGTCTCCGCGCAGATCCGGTCGATCGCGATCGGCCCGCTCGCTGCGGCGATCACACGCCGGACCTCGTCCCGGGTCGATGATGAGGCGGGCAGGTCCCCGGCCCGGCGCAGACGTCCGAGCCGGGAGAGCGTCCGTCCGATGCTAGACGGGCTCGCGGTGGCCATACGACGTTTCTATCACATGCACGGTGAGAATGAGTTTCCACGGGGTATATAGTCTTGCTGTGCTTAAAGGAGGGCGCTCATGAGTGCAGCGGTCGAGCAGGCCACCTCCGCGGACGTCGATCCGCAGGAGAAGTCGGCGCGGATGCGGGTGCTGGTGGTCTCCACCGTCGCCTTCACCCTGATGTTCGCGGTCTGGCTGATGTTCGGGGTGCTCGGCATCCCGATCCGCGACGAGTTCGGCCTGACCGATGTGCAGTTGTCCTGGATCACCGCAGTGGCGGTGCTCAACGGCTCGATCTGGCGGCTGCCTGCGGGCATCCTGACCGATCGGCTGGGCGGTCGCCGCGTGTTCGCCGCCATGCTGCTGCTCACCGCGGTCCCCGCGTACCTGGTGTCCACGGCCAACAGCTACGGCGTCCTGCTGTTCTACGCGTTCCTCATCGGCTTCGCCGGCAACTCCTTCTCCGCCGGGATCGCCTGGGTCTCGGCCTGGTGGCCGCGCAACCGCCAGGGCCTGGCGCTCGGGGTGTTCGGCGCCGGCAACGTCGGGGCCTCGGTCACCAAGTTCATCGGCCCCGCCCTCATCGCGCTGGTGCCGGCGGCCGGGCTGGCCGGCGGTTTCATCCCGGGCGGCTGGCGGTTCGTCCCGTTCCTCTATGCGGTGCTGCTGGTCGGGATGGCGGTCGTGCTGTGGTTCGTGGCACCGCGGCACGACCGGCGGCCGGGGCAGGGCCGCTCGCTGGCATCGATGCTGCGCCCCCTGAAGCAGTTGCGGGTGTGGCGCTTCAGCCTGTACTACGTCGTGGTGTTCGGGTCGTACGTCGCGCTGGCGGCCTGGTTGCCCAAGTACTACGTCGACGTCTACGGCCTGCCGCTGTACGAGGGGGCCCTGCTCACGGCGCTGTTCATCTTCCCCGCCTCGCTGCTGCGGCCGGTCGGCGGTTGGTTCTCCGACCGCTACGGGGCGCGGCGGGTCATGTACGCCACCTTCGGGACCATGCTCGTCGCGACCGGGATCCTGATGATGCCCTACGGCTACATCGTGCTGGAGCGCACCGACGGCACGACATCGGACGTGCTGCCGTGGAGCGTGAACGTCTGGCTGTTCACCGGCCTGGTCTTCCTGATCGGCTGCGCGATGGGCGTCGGGAAGGCCGCGGTGTACAAGCACATCCCCGAGTACTTCCCCCACGACGTCGGCGCAGTCGGGGGCCTGGTGGGATCGCTGGGCGCACTGGGTGGCTTCTTCCTCCCCCCGCTCTTCGCCTACACGGCCGACTGGACCGGGATGCCGCAGTCCACATTCCTGGTGCTCTTCCTGGTCACCCTGGCGGCGGCCGTGTGGATGCACGTCACCGTGATGCAGATGCTGCACCGTGCCAGCCCGGAGCTGACCGACAAGTTCGAGCACCAATAACCGCCGCAACGAGAGGAAGGCCCCTATGAGTTCCCCAGTATCGCCGGCTCCGGCCCGCAAGGGCCGCGACTGGCTGGAGAGTTGGAGTCCGGAGGACCCGGCGAGTTGGGATTCCCGACGGGCCTGGAGCACCCTGTGGGTCACCACCTTCAACCTCACGCTCTGCTTCGTGGTGTGGTTCCTGGTGTCGGCCCTGGCCCCGAAGCTGAACAACATCGGGTTCGACCTCAGCCGGGCCCAGTTGTACTGGCTGACCGCGATGCCCGGCCTGGCCGGCGGCTCACTGCGGCTGATCTGGACCTTCCTTCCCCCCATCATCGGCACCCGCAAACTCGTGACGCTGACCACGGCCCTGCTGGTGCTGCCGGCTGTCGGGTGGGCCCTGGCGGTGCAGAATCCCGAGACGCCCTACGCCATGCTGCTCTTCCTGGCCTTCCTGGCAGGGATCGGCGGCGGCGCGTTCTCCGGCTTCATGCCGTCCACCTCCTACTTCTTCCCCAAGGCCAAGCAGGGCACCGCACTCGGCGTGCAGGCCGGCATCGGGAACTTCGGCGTGAGCCTGGTGCAGTTCGTGACGCCCTGGATCGTGGGCCTGTCCGTCCTCGGCGCGTCGCAGCAGTTCGTCGACACCACAGCCGGCGTCGACAAGGAGGTCTGGTACCAGAACGCCGGCTACCTGTGGGTCCCCTTCATCATCGTCGGGACGATCCTGGCCTGGCTGCTGCTGCGGTCGGTGCCGGTCCAGGCGCGCGGTCTGCGGGACCAGTTCGACATCTTCGGCAACAAGCACACGTGGCTGATGACCGTGCTCTACGTCATCACCTTCGGCACCTTCTCGGGGCTAGCCGCGCAGTTCGCCCTGCTCATCAAGGAGCTGTACGGCACCGAGGTGTTCGGGGCAGACGGCATCGACCCGGTGCAGTACGCCTTCTGGGGGGCCCTGGTGGGTTCGGCCGCGCGGATCCTGGCCGGTCCCATCTCCGATCGCCTCGGCGGCGGCCGGGTCACGCTGGTGTCGACCATCGGCATCGCGGCCGGCGCTGTCTTCACCGCCACGCGCGTCAGCCCGGATGCCGCCAGTGAGTTCCCGGCCTTCTTCTGGGGCATGATGGCGATCTTCTTCTTCACCGGCATCGGCAACGCCTCCACGTTCAAGCAGATGCCGATGATCTTCCAGCCGCGGCAGGCCGGCGGCGTGATCGGCTGGACCGCGGCGATCGCCGCCTACGGACCGTTCATCTTCGGCGTCCTGCTGGCCGCGACCGCGCCCCAGGCGTTCTTCATCGGGCTCGGCGTGTTCGCTGCGATCGGCACCGTGATCGCCTGGTGGTTCTACGCCCGGCCCGGTGCGGAGATGCCCTCCTGATGGGCGCCGCCGAGGCGGCGCTACCGCGGCAGCGGGAGGAATGCGACCTCCTGCCCCGCGGCGGCTCCGCCCGGCGGCAGCACCGCGAACCCGTCGGCCATCGACAGCCCCCGCAGCATCGCGGAGCCGAGATGGGCGACGGGTGTGGCCGTCCCGGATCGCACCGCACAGGCCACCAGTCGGTGCTCGTGCCGCGGCGCGGCGGTGTCGTGGCTGATGGTCACGGTCTCCAGCGCGGACTCGGTCAGGCCCAGGAGGGCGGCGAAGAGGGGGGAGCCGAGGGTGAGCAGCGAGACGATGGCGCTCTGCGGATTGCCGGGCAGCGCCAGCAGCCAGCACCGCCCGATCCGCGCCAGGGCCATCGGATGGCCCGGCCGCACGGCGACGGAGTCCACCAGGAACTCCCCGTGCAGGGCCGCGACGGCCGGGTGCAGGTGGTCCACCGGCCCGGCCGCCGTTCCCCCGGTGGTGATGATCACCTCGGCGTCCCGTGCCGCAGCGGCGATGGCGTCGATGTGCGCCTGCAGGCTGTCCCGGGCTCGGCTGGTGCCGAGGAGCTCGGCTCCGAGCCGCTCCAGCCATCCGGGCAGCTGCGGACCGAGGGAGTCGCGGACCTGCCCGGTTGCGGCGATGCCGTGCTGGGTCAGTTCGTCGCCGAACAGGACAATCGCGGCACGGGGGCGTCGGCGCACCTCGACCTCGTCGAGGCCGGCGGCCGCGAGCATGCCGAGGTGGGCCGGGGTGAGCGTGACGCCTGCCGCGGCGAGCACGTCGCCCGTGCGGCACTCCTCGCCGCGGGGCCGGATGTCGGTGCCGGCGGCCGGCGCCGGAGCCCGCAGCACGTCAGCCACGCAGACGCCGTCCTCCCGGCGGATCACCGCGGTTGCGCCCGATGGGACCGCGGCGCCCGTGGCGATCACGCAGGCCTGGCCCGGTTCGAGCCGCACCTGCGGCGGCTGTCCGGCCAGCACGGTGCCGATCACCTGCCATGGCCCGTCCCCGGCGATGGCCCATCCGTCCATGGCTGAGGTGTCGAAGGCCGGCAGATCACTGCGGGATCGAACCCCCGCGGCCAGCACCCGCCGGTCGGCAGCGTCAAGCCCAACGGTCTCGGCGGCCAGCGGCGCCGCAGCTCGGGCGGCGGCTCGGGCGGTGTACCAGTCGGGCTCGCGCAGCGTCATGCGGTCATTGCCCGTCGCCGTTCCAGCCGCCGGCAAGCTCGCGGATCTTCGCTGCGGCCTCCTGCAGGGGCATCCCCGAGCCCACGGCCAGGCCGAGCAGGTAGGTGCTCAGCGGTGCTGCCGGCCGCTGCACGTTGTGCGCCACATCCTTGGCCACATCCAGCACGGTGTCCACGTCGAGCTCCCCGGACGTGCCGAGATCGATCCGCACCGCGTCGATCCAGTCCTGCAACATGGCTGCTCCTCGTGCTCGTGCCAGGTCCGCCGGGGTGTCGACATCCAGCGCCGGGTCCACCGTAGCGGCGCGCGGGGAGTAGTGGGTCACCCGGAGGTGGGTCAGCAGCCGACGCATGGATGCGCCGGACACCTCGTCCAGCCCGGCGGCTGCGCGGCGCAGAGCACCGGTGCGGTAGGCGGCCAGCAGCGGCTGCGCGCGTCCGGTGGCGTCGAGGGCAATGAGGGCGTCGTCGTCGCTGCCGATGCGCAGCGCCAGCTCGCCGGGCACGTCGCCGAGGAAAGGCAGATCCGTGGCAAGCGCGACCAGCACCTCGGTGTCAACCCGCGGCAGCGCGGCGGCCAGTCCCGCGACCGGCCCGCCCCCCGGCGGGTCCTCCCGGGCCAGCGTGTACGGCCGGCCCAGGTCGATCGCCGGATCGGGTCCGCTGACCACGACCGGGATCCCCGGCGGGATGCACTGCACGACCCGCAGCAGCAGGGGACGGCCCCCGATCCGTGCCGCCGCCTTGTCGCGGCCCAGGCGCGCACTGCGACCGCCGGTGAGGATGACTGCCGTCCAACGGGGCACAGACCCGACAATAGAGCGGTCGAAGGGATGACCATGACAGACCTGACCCATCTCGACGCCGCCGGCCGCGCCCGCATGGTCGACGTGGCGCAGCGTGAGGTCACCACCCGCACCGCCACCGCCACTGGCGTGGTGCGGACCACGGCGGCGCAGCTGATCGCCGCCGGCTCCGTGCCGAAGGGCGACGTGCTCGCGACCGCGCGAATCGCCGGCATCATGGGTGCCAAGCGGACCCCCGACCTGATCCCGCTGTGCCACCCGATCGCGGTGCACGGCGTGGCGGTGGACCTACAGGTCGCGGGGGACGAGGTGCGGATCACCGCGACGGTGCGCACCGCCGACCGGACCGGGGTGGAGATGGAGGCGCTCACCGCGGTGTCGGTGGCCGGCCTCACCGTCATCGACATGATCAAGGCGGTGGATCCCGCGGCGACGCTCGACGCGGTGCAAGTGGAGGCAAAGGACGGCGGCCGCAACGGCAGGTGGGTCCGGTGAGGCACCGCGCCGCCGTCATCACCAGTTCCGACTCCGTCGCCGCCGGGCGGCACGCCGACGACTCCGGCGCGATCGCCGTCGCAGCCCTGCACGACCTCGGTTTCGAGGTGGACGGGCCGTCGTCGGTGCCCGACGAGGCCGACCGGATCGCTGGGGCCGTCACTGCCGCGATCACGGCCGGATCCCGGGTGGTGGTGACCAACGGCGGGACCGGACTGGGTCCCCGCGATGTGACGGTCTCGGCGGTGGAGGGGCTCGGCGGGGTACTGCTGCCCGGCATCGGCGAGGCCATCCGGGCCGATGCCCGCGCCCGGGTGCCTGCCACCGACCTGTCCCGATCCGGGGCCTACCGGGTCCGGGACGCGCTGGTGCTGTGCCTGCCCGGCAGCCCGGGCGGGGTGCGCGACGGGATGGCAGTCGCCGGAGGGCTGCTGCGGCATGCCGTGGCCATGCTCGACGGCGGCGGCCACCGCTCCGCGGTGCCGGGCGAACCGCAGTCCCGGGCGGTGGTAACGGCCGAACCGATCGACCTGCAGCTGCTGCTCGCGACGGTCGCCGACGATGGGGCGGGCGCAGTGATCACCTTCGAGGGCAGGGTCCGCGACAGCGACCACGGGCGCGGGGTTGCGTCGTTGACCTACGAGGCCCACCCGGACGCGCAACGGGTGCTGGCGGAGGTGGTGGAGCGGGCCGCCGGGCAGCCCGGTGTCGTCGGTGCGGCTGCCGCCCACCGGACCGGTGACCTGGCCATCGGCGACCTGGCGTTCGCCGCGGTAGTCGCAGCGCCGCACCGCCAGCAGGCGTTCGAGGTGCTCCAATGGCTGGTGGACGAGGTGAAGGCGGCGCTGCCGGTGTGGAAGCGGCAGGTGTTCGCCGACGGGACCCATGAATGGGTGAATTGCGCATGAGCCTGATCGATGGCCACGGCAGGGTGCATACCGACCTGCGGGTGTCGCTGACCGACCGCTGCTCCCTTCGCTGCACCTACTGCATGCCGGAGCAGGGCCTGCCCTGGCTCCCCGGGGATCAGGTGCTGACCACGCCGGAGCTGCTGCGGCTGGTCCGGGTAGCAGTATCGCAAGGTGTGCGCGGCGTCCGGCTGACCGGCGGGGAGCCGCTGCTGCGCCCCGATGTGGTGGAGATCGTCCGTGCCATCGCAGCGCTGCCGCAACGGCCGGAGGTGTCCCTGACGACCAACGGTCTGCGGCTGCCCGGCCTGGCGGCGCCGCTGGCCGACGCCGGGCTGCGCCGGGTAAACGTCAGCCTCGACACGCTCAACCGCGAGACCTTCAAGCGCTTGACGCATCGCGACCGGCTCGTGGACACCATGGCGGGTATCGCGGCCGCCCAGGTCGCCGGCCTGTACCCGGTGAAGATCAACGCTGTCCTGCTGCGGGGCATCAACGACCAGCAGGCCCCCGACCTGCTGCGGTGGTCGATCGCGGAGGGGCTCTCGCTGCGGTTCATCGAGCAGATGCCGCTGGATCCCCAGCACGGATGGGATCGCGCACAGATGGTGGCGGGCGCGGAGATCATGGCGCGGCTGGCCGCGGCCGGGTTCCGGCTGACCCCGCTGCCCGGCCGCGGCAGCGCCCCTGCAGAGGAGTTCCTGGTCGACGACGGGCCGGCAACGGTAGGGATCGTCGCGTCGGTGACTGCGCCCTTCTGCGGCGACTGCAACCGGGTTCGGCTGACGGCGGACGGCCAGTGGCGCAACTGCTTGTTCGCGCGCGGCGAGACGGACCTGCGCGGCCCGCTGCGGACCGGTGCGGCGGACTGCGAGCTGGCCCGGCTCATGCGGTCGGAGACCGCGCGCAAAGCAGCCGGGCACGGCATCGACGGCCCGTCCTTCGTCCAACCGGACCGGCCGATGTCGGCGATCGGGGGCTGAGCAGTGGCAGTGACGGTACGGCTGTTCGCGGCGGCCCGGGAGGCGGTCGGGGAGTCTGCGCTGCAGGTGGACCCGGGGTCGGTGCGCGAGATCTGCGATGCAGTGGTCGCCTCGGCGGATCCGCAGCGAGCATCACGGGTTGCCGCCGTGCTGGCGATGAGTGCGCTGCTCTGCGATGGCGTCCGCTACCGGGCGACGGATACCGCGCAACTGACCGATGGGTCGGTGCTGGATGTGCTTCCGCCGTTCGCGGGAGGCTGATGCAGTGCGTACGGTGACGGCTGCACAGTTGGCGCGCCACGGCCTCTGAGGGGCCGGAGGCGAAGCCGAGCAGCATCCGGGGGTCCCCTTAGCAACGGAGCGAATCTGGTCCCTGACAGGTGAAGCTCCGCTGCGTCATTGATGGGGTGTCGCTAAGAAACGTGTCACCAGCCGCAAACCCGGGGACCGATCATCGGTTCTCCCGGGTGTGGACGGGTTCTGGAAGCGGCCAGTTGCCGTACTGGAGAGGTGATGAGGCACCGGCAGACCCGGTGAGGCCTGCCCGGCCACGCCACCTCCGAAGCCAGCCCTCAGCCGGTTCATCAGGGCTTAGCGGTGTCCAGACCATCCTCCAGTGGCGTTACCTTGCACGCGGAGGCGTGCTCGCTTGCGGTTGGTGACACGCTTCTTAGCAGCACCCCAAGGCCAGGTAGTGACACCGACCCGAGAACCGGGCCAACTGGCGGCGGATCAGTCGCAGTTCGGTCTCCCGCAGGGTCGCCGCCGGATCCACTGAACCCTCCTCGCACCAGCCGCTTCACACGCCCACTCCTGAAACCCGGAAACCCTCGGCGGACCGGCATCGAGTGCCTACTCCCCGCCCAGCGCGCGGTACACCGTGGCCCGCGACACGCGCAGGGTCTCGGCGATCTCGGCGACGCCGCGGCCCGTGTCGCGCAGGTCGATCGCGGTCTGTCTTGCCTGGGGCGTGAGCATGCGAGGGCGGCCGCCGGTCCTGCCCTTCGCCCTGGCCGCGGCAAGCCCCGCCCTGGTGCGCTCGGAGAGCAGGCCTCGCTCGAACTCCGCGAGGGCGGCGAAGATGGTGAAGATCAGGCGGCCGTTGGCGGTCGTGGTGTCGATCTGCTCGTTCAGCGACCGCAGCCCGATCCCGCGCTCCTCCAGCTGCGCCACGAGCTCGATGAGGTGCCGGGTGCTGCGGCCCAGCCGGTCCAGCCGCCACACCACGATCGTGTCGCCATCCCGGGCGCGGTCCAGCAGCCGGTCCAGCTCCGGCCGTGCAGCCGCCGCGCCAGATGCGTGGTCGGTGTAGACCCGGTCGCAGCCGACGGCCGCCAGCGCGTCCAGCTGCAGTTGTGGGTCCTGGTCCGTGGTGGAGACCCGGGCGTACCCGAGCGTCTCGTTCGCCATGCCGAGGTTGTATCAGAACCCGTCGACCCTGCAGCGGATGCGACAGCATTTCTGGACACGAGTTCTGCAAGGCGGACCATCGCCTGGGCCCGCCAGAGATGCGATCGACTGTGAGACGCCTCAGAAACGGTCGTTTGCGGCCGGGGAGTGCGCCGGTTGCGGCGGCGGTGATGCCCCGTCGCTGTGGCGGGGTTCGTCAAAGGATGTCGGTGTGCAGCCGTGACGACGGGGACGGCGCTTCGCATGGGCTCTGACTGCAGCAGCGCCTCGAGCCGGGGGAGGACATCCAGGACGGCGGGCCCGTCTCCGGACTCGATCACTTGGCGGGCCAGGGGGGTGAGTTGCGGGTCGCCAGCGGCGGCGAGCGCGGTCAGGGAGACCGCGATCCCGGCGGGGTGGTTGCCGGCCTCGGGGTTCAGTCCCAGGATCAGGCCGACGTCACGGTACTGGCCGGCGTTGCCGGCGGCGGTGGCCGCCGATAGGGCCGCGCTCGGACTGGTGCCTGCGGCGTACACGGTCCGGCGGGGCAACCGGGCCGCGGCGCCAGGATCAGGGTGTGCTGGATCGCGGCCGGGTCGCCGGCCTCCGCCCGGTCGGCCAGGACGGTCGTCGCGCGGAGCAGGGCTTCGGCGGCGTCGAGCACCGCGAACGACTCACCCCAGGTTTGGGTGGCCAGCCAGTGGTCCACCAGGGGGTGCTGGTAGGCCCGGTACTCCTGAAGCTGGCCCGAACCGACAAGTAGGGGCTGTGTCTGGCGCTTTGCGCCGATCCGTCTACGGTTCGGCACGTGCGCGCTGAGTGGTCGCCTGAGGATGTGGTTGCGTCCTGGACGCTGGTCGATGAGGACTGGAGCTTGATAGCGAACAAGTCGGGTGTGACCCGGCTGGGGTTCGCGGTGCTGTTGAAGTTCTTCGAGATGGAAGCCCGGTTCCCGGTCTCGCCGGACGAGGTTCCGGCGGCTGCGGTGCAGTATGTGGCGCAGCAGGTCGGTGTCGATGCCGCGGCGTTTGTGGCGTACCCATGGTCGGGCCGGGCGATCGAGCGTCACCGCGTGCAGATCAGGCAGTCGTTCGGTTTCCGCGAGTTCGCTCGGGGCGACGAGGACAAGCTTGCCGATTGGCTGGCTACCGAGGTCTGCCCCCTCGAACTGCGCGAGGAGCAGCTGCGCGAGGCTCTACTGGTGCGGTGCCGCACCGAGAGGCTCGAACCGCCGGGCCGGCCCGAGCGGATCGTCGGGTCGGCGCGGACCCGGTTCGAGGCGGCGTTCTGCGACCTTGTCACCCGGACGCCTCGGCGCCGCGGCGGGGCCGAGCGGCTGGTGTCGCTGGTTGCCGATGACGCGGGTCGGCGGCTGCTGGCCGAGTTGAAGGCTGATCCGGGGCGGGCCAGTTTGGAGACCCTGTTGCGGGAGGTGGACAAGCTCGCGGCCGTGCGGGCGCTGGGCTTGCCGCCGGAGTTGTTCGCCGACTGCTCGGAGCGGCTGGTGGAGGCGTGGCGCGCACGGGCGACCCGGTCGTACCCGTCGGACCTGGCGGCGTGCGCCGCGGCAGGTGCGGCTGACGCTGCTGGCGGCGCTGTGCTGGACCCGGTCGGCGGAGATCACCGACGCGCTGGTCGATCTGCTGCTGGCGCTGGTGCTGAAGATCAACACCCGTGCCGACCGACGGGTCGAGCGGGAGCTGACCGAGGATCTGCGCCGGGTGCGCGGCAAACAAGGGATCTTGTTCCGGCTGGCCGAGGCCGCGGTCGACCACCCCGACGAGACGGTCCGCGAGGCGCTGTTCCCGGTGGTCGGCGAGGCGACCCTGCGGGACCTCGTCAGGGAGGCGAAGGCCAACGAGCGGGTCTTCCAGGCCCGGGTGCGCACCGTGCTGCGCAGCTCGTACTCCAACCACTACCGGCGGATGCTGCCGTCGCTGCTGGCCGCGCTGCGGTTCGGCTGCAACAACACCGCCTACCGGCCGGTGATGGACGCTGTGGACCTGCTGCCCCGGTACGGCGCCGTGGACGGCAAGACCCGCTTCTACCGGCCCGGCTGACCGGGTGCCGCTCGAAGGGGTGGTGCCGAGGTCGTGGCGCGACGCGGTCGTCGACGAGCGACGGCCGGGTCGAGCGGATCCCGTACGAGTTGTGCGTCCTGGTGGCGCTGCGGGACGCGCTGCGGCGCCGCGAGGTCTGCGTCGGCGGCGGCAACCGGTGGCGCAACCCGGAGGCAGGACCTGCCGGCCGACTTCGAGGACACCGGGACGTGCACTACGCCGCGATCCGCGCAGCCCAGCGACCCCGGCGGCGTTCATCGCCGGGCTGCGTGACCGGCTGGGCGCGGTCGCTGGCCCGGCTGGACCGGGCGCTGATCGAGGGCCGCCGGAACGGCGGGCACGGCGATCGGCACCCGCCGCGGCGAGCCTGGATCGCGGTGCCGAAGCAGCCCGCCCTGCCCGAGCCCGGGCACCTGGACGCGTCAAGGACGAGGTCGTGCGCCGGTGGGGCGTGCTGGACCTGCTCGACGTGCTCAAGGAGGCCGACTTCCTGACCGGCTTCACCGGCCGAGTTCACCTCCGTCGCCTCCCGCGAGCAGATCCCGCCGGACGACGCGCGCAGCGCCGGCTGCTGCTGTGCCTGTTCGCGCTGGGCACCAACATGGGCGTCAAGCGCGATCGTGGCCACCGGCGAGCACGGCGACACCGAGGCGCAGCTGCGCCACGTGCGCCGCCTCTACGTCGACCGTCGACGACCTGCGGCGGGCCATCGCCGCGGTCGTCAACGCCACCCTGCGCGAGCGCGATCCGCGCTGGTGGGGCGCCGGCACGGCGTGCGCGTCGGACTCCAAGAAGTTCGGGTCGTGGGAGTCGAACCTGATGACCGAGTGGCACGCCCGCTACGGCGGCCCCGGCGTGATGATCTACTGGCACGTCGAGCGCAAGAGCGTGTGCGTGTACTCCCAGCTGAAGACCTGCTCCTCCTCCGAGGTCGCCGCGATGATCGAGGGCCTGCTGCGCCACTGCACCGACGCCCAGATCGACGCCAACTACATCGACACCCACGGCGCCTGCGTGGTCGGGTTCGCGTTCACCGACCTGCTCGGCTTCCGGCTGCTGCCCCGGTTGAAGAACATCGGCTCGGTCCGGCTGTACCGGCCTCGACCAACCAGCCTGTCGGGGGCCTCGACC
>CAVPOB010000037.1:0-11458 GCA_963706835.1 uncultured Actinomycetota bacterium | reverse complement strand
CGGCCCCGGGACAGCAGCGCTCGGGGACCGCTCCTGTCGGAGGCCTGCGGCACCAAGGAATTGGACAGGGGGATGCCATATCGGCTGGCTCGCAGTCGTCGTCCTGGCAGTGCTGATTGCGCGAATGACGTCGCGGTGCCGACCGCGGCGGCCCCCACCGGCCGCATGCTGCCGGAGACGGCAACGAGCACGACGATCCGCTGATCCGCGTCGCCGTCACCGCCGATCCGAACCTCAGCAGCGACCTGCAGCAGCAGTTCCTGGACCACCCGCACGACGAAGAGCGGCACGGCAGCGATTCCTCGAGGGACTCGCCACCGGACGATGACTGAGAACGGACGCACGCTTGATTCCACCGATCCGGGCGAGCGAGCACCCACCGAGCAGGCGGCGCTGTGTCAAAGGCCCGGGCAGGGCGCCGGGGGGCACTGTCGGGCGCCCAACAGGCCGTGGACGCCGCAGCGGTCGTCGCCCCGGCTACCAGCGGCCCCCGTAGGGCCGGGTGGGCTGCATCTTGGACATCGCCGTCCAGGTCCCGTAGTAGGCGTCGTGGCGGTGCTTGTTCGGGGCGGAACGCTCGAGGGCGACGTCCTTGGCGTGGCTGATGTAGTCGAGGCCCAGCACGGCGTCGCGCAGCGTCTCGGCCACCCGCTGCCGGCTGAGCACGGTCCGGTACAGGTAGTCGGCGGACGGGTCCTCGGCGATGTCGATGTCATCGCCGAACACGTTGGCCAGGTCGGCGCCGACACGGGCGCGGACCAGCATCAGGTCCGGGTCGTCCTTGTGCTGCACCATCGAGATGAAGCCCTTGTCGAGCATGATCCACATAGCGGTCCCTCCTTGATGGGTCATCGCACCCGGCGCCCGGTCAAGTCGGCGCCAGCTGACGACACAAGGGTGCGGGGCGGGTTCCGACAGTACGCAGCGCGGCGGGTGATGTCGCTGCCACGGGGCGATCGTGCGTGGCCGGGGACCACACGCTGGGCCATGACGGACCCGCACTGGTCGCCGATGTCTGCAGGCGCCCCAGCAGTGCCTGCGGAGCGGACCAGGGTCGGTCCCGATGTCGGGCGCGATCACGACCCTCCGCAGGCACCACTCACCACGGTGATGCGATGCGAGCTCCGCGCCGCGCGACTCCAGCCGCAACTGGACTCAGCTGGACTCAACTACACCGCCGCTGCGTGCTCCCGGGCCGCGTCGAGCAGCATGGCCTCGTCGCGGATCGGGCTGGCCTGGGGGTAGTTGGTCGTCAGGAAGTGCTGGGCGTAGGGGAAGCAGGCGACCTCGACGGGCTCCGACGCCAGGAACGAGGACCCGAAGGTATTCTCCGCGACGGCGACCGCGTCCAGCGGGATGTCCAGGGCCTGCGTCATCTCACGGGGGTCGAAGATGAGGCCGAACGGGATCGACTCCTCGTCCATCAACCGACCGCCGTAGTCCACCGACAGGTTCCCATCGACCCACAGCCGCTGGTCCAGCGCGCGCATCGGGGCCCCGGGAAGCGATGCCGTGACTCGCAGCGTGTTGGGGCGCTCCTTGCTGGCCACATCGACGAGCACCTCCCCGGCATGCGTGGTCGTGATCACCGAGCGGCTCGTGGTGGCGCCGGAGAAGCCCTCGCCCGGGTCGTAGTTGATGGTGTTGGATTCGTACTCGACGATGACCCAGGTCAGCATGCCGGTCCGGGTGTCCTCGGCAATCAGGTACATCTCGATCCGGCTGCCCCAGAACACCGAGGCGTGCAGGTTGAAGGCCGCGAGGATGCCCATGTGCCGCGGCTGACCGTCGCCGAACATGGACGTCGGCACCAGCTCGTAGCCGGGCGGCAGGAGCGCCTGCGCCGCTGCCATGTCCTCGATCTCGTAGCCCAGGAAGAGGCAGTAGGGCTCGACGACGAACCCCATGTACGGATCGCCACCGGCCCGGCCGACGATGAAGCGCTGCAGCGAGCGGGGCAGCTTGGCCAGCATCTCGGCGCGGGCGTAGAGCTTGGCCACCTCCTTCGGAGAGACCTTCTGCTCGGTCAGCGTGACGAATCGGCGCAGTTCGGAGGCGTGCAACGAGGTTCCCATGGCTCCAGCATTCCCCGTGCCGACCGCCCCAACCATCTGAGCGCCCATCAGTTGATCGGGGGCCCGCGCACCTGCCCCCGACGTACGACGGCCGGGCCGGCGCATCCGCGGGCGGCTTGCCCCGGGATGCGCCGGCCCGGCCGGACGGACTCCCCTGCTACTCCCGCTCGTAGGACCCCGCGTCGCAGGACGCTCCCTGCGGCCGGGTCACGCCGCGCTGGTCGACGGCCGGGCACTGCGCGTCGTCGGCAGCATCGATGGCGGGGCTGCCAGCCTCCAGCGCGTGGGTCAGCGTCGGACCGCCGTTGTCGGCCAGCAGGCCGATACCAGCAGCGCCGGCGGCGACCACCTGGTCGGCGGGCGTCGGGTTGCAGGACCCGTCGGTCATGACGTTGCCGCCGAGGGAGGTGAGCACCGCCACCGCCGGGTCCCCCTCGACCTGGCAGTTGTAGCTGCCGTTGTCGGCGAGGATCGAGTTCGCCACCGACACGGCGACCGGTGCGCCGAAGGTCGCCACCATGAGGCCACCGGCAGTGCCGCCCGGTGCATTGTTGCCCGTAATCGTGCTGTTGACGATGGCCACGGTGCCGTCGGTGGCGAACCAGGCGCCGCCGTGCCAGGCGGTGGAGGTGTTGCCGCTGATGGTGCTGTTCTCCAACGTGGCGTCGCCGAGGGTGCGCAGACCGCCGGCCACATCGCCGCTCACGTTGCCGCTGATGGTGCTGCGGTCCACGGTAACGGTGCTGTTGAAGAACCCGAAGACGCCGCCCCCGGGCTGGTTGACCGAGGAGTTGTTGCTCACCGTGCTGTCGGTGAGGCTCAGCGCCGCGCCGTCGCCGTTGTAGATCCCGCCGCCGCCGTTCGCGAAGTTGGCCGGCGCAGCGGAGTTCTCGGTGTTGTCGGTGACGACGACGCGCTCGAGGCTCAGGTCACCGTAGTTGAGAATGCCGCCGCCCTGCGGTGCGGCGACGCCGTCCCGGATGACGAGGTCATTCATCGTGACCGCTGCCCCCGCAGCCACCTGGAGGACGCGCGAGGCGTCGTTGCCACTGATCGTCACCGGCGCAGCGGCCGAGGCGTCTACCGACACCGAGCTGTCGATCGCCAGTTGCCCCGACGTGAGCGTGATCGTCTGACCAGCAAGGCTGGGATCGAAGGTCACGGTCCCCTCGTCGGCCACGAGCCCCAGGGCCTCCCGCAGCGACCCCTCACCGCTGTCGTTGGTGGTGGTCACCACGACCTCGGTCGGGGGCGGGAACGGCGTGCGGCGCACGAGGTCCACCCGGGACTCCACCGAGGTGGTGGGCAGCGTGAGCGAGTAGCCCCAGACCTCGTCCAAGCCGAGGCCGTCGTCGGGCGCGCCCGCGGGCTGCTCGGCACTGCGGGTGAACTCCGAGATCGGGATCGAGACCGACTGCCACTCGGTGGAACTGTCGGTGAACGTGGTCTCGAACCGCTCCGCGGTGTCCGGGCCCTGGTACACGCGCACGTAGTCGACCAGGTACTCCTGCGGGTAGGTGTTGTCCGGATCGATCGCCCCGCCGAAGTTGCCGCCGATGGCGAAGTTCAACAGCAGGAAGAACGGCTTCTCGAACACCCACGGACCAGGAACGTCCGACGGCTCGGCCTGGTGGTACTGGATGCCGTCGACGTACCAGGTGATGAGATTCGGCTCCCACTCCACCGTGAACGTGTGGTAGCTCTTATCGACCCGTTCGCCGAAGTCGTAGATGTCGCCGAACGCCCCGCCGCCGTTGTAGCCCGGGCCGTGGATCGTCCCGAAGATCTCGTTCGGGATGCGGCTGACGTACTCCATGATGTCGATCTCACCGGCACCCGGCCACGGGTTGTAGGTGATGTCGGTGCCCAGGCTCCAGAACGCGGGCCACAGGCCGTCGCCGCCGTCGGGAACGAGCAGCCGCGACTCGATCTTGCCGTAGGCGAACTCCGCCTTGTTCTGGGTGATGAGGCGGGCCGACTCGAACTCGCAGGGTCCGTAGTAGCACTCCTGCGAGCCGTCCGCCTGGTCGAGCGTGATGACGAGGTTGCCCTCGCCGTCGGTCGCGGCGTTCTTCGGGTCGTCGGTGTAGTACTGCAGTTCCTCGTTGCCCCAGCCGTTCTTGCCGTCCGGGGTCGTGTCGCCGATCTCGTAGGCCCAGTTGGCCGGGTTCGGCGGGGTGCCGGCGGGCTCGTCGAACTCGTCGGCCCATGCCAGCTCCCAACCGGACGGGACCGGGGTCGGGGGCCCGGTTGTCCTTCAGCGTGACGGTGACGGGATCACCGCTGCCGGTGCCCTGGTACCAGAAGTCGAGGCTCTCGGTCGCCGGTCCAGTCCTGGCCGAGCGGGAAGTCCCGGACGATCGACCCGGCAGAGACGATCTCGCCGTCCTTGAGCAGCGCATCGATCGCCTTGGTGGCCTCCTGCCACGCCTTGCGGTAGTTCTGCACCGCCTTGCTGTCGCGGCCCGCAGCCACGTCGGCCTCGGCCTGGTCGATCCGGCGCTGGGCAGCGTCGAGTCGCCGCTCGTCAGCGCCGTTGAGCTCAGCAGCCTCCACGGCCGCGGTCGCCTGGGCTGCGCTGGCCGCGACGATCTGGTCGATCTCGGCCTGGGATCCCCCGGATTCCTCCAGCTCCCGCACGGCCTGTTCGGCGTCGTCGAAGGTCTTCTTGTCGCCGGGCGCACCGCCGACCACGCCGATGTTCTCGACCTGATCCTGCTCGGGCCGCGCGTCCGCATCGCCCGCCTCGACGCGCTGGGCGTCCAGGGTGACCAGGCCCTCGGTCTCCCACAGGAACGCACCCTGCTCGAAGTCGTCGAGGAGCTTCGGATCGAACGGGTCGTTGTCGTCGATGAGCACCGAGCCCTGGAACAGCGCGCCGCGCTCGACGTCCACCGGGTTGGTCAGGCGGATGACGATCTGCTTGTCGCCGGTGAACTTGGTGTTGTCGAACGTCTCCACCGGGAAGGACTGCTCGGTCACTCCCCCGTTGACGAAGGTGAGGGTGCCGGAGGTCGGCGTGTAGTCCTCGCCCGGTGTCGCGTTGGCGCGTTCGGTGGCGAAATCGATCCGGACCTCCGCCGGGTCGTCCGGGCCCATCGGGCGGTTCAGCTTCACCGCAACCTCGCCTGTGGTCCCCTCCTCGATGAAGGTGTTCTGCTGGGCGAAGTTCACCGCGAGCGCCGGGGGCTCGGCGACGCCGTAGACGCTCACCTCGTCGAAGGAGAACGTCTTCGGCCCGCCGGTGCCCAGCGTCCCGATGGCATAGCCGTGCATCTCGAACAGGCCCAGGCCGTCGTTGGGCGCGCCGTTGCCGATCTCCTTGCGGTTGAAGTCGGCGAACGGGAACTCCAGCAACTGCCAGCCGGTGAAGTCATCGACGAACGGCACCGTGAACCGCTCGGCGTCGTCGGTGGTGGATCCGGGGTTGCGGTTGTCGAGGATGTCGATGAACATCTGCGTCCCGGAGTTCAGCCCGTACATCCAGAACGAGATGCCCTCGCGCGTGGACCAGTCCTGGGTCACCCACGTGTCGACCGCGGCGTTCTCGAAGGCGTGGATGTAGCCGGCGAAGGAGGACACGTCGGCGTCCAGCTGCATGACGTTGTTGGGCGTTCCGACGGCCGGAAGTTCGGGCGCCGGCGGGGTGGACGCCGTGGCGATCGCGACGCTGCCGTCGCCCTGGAAGGTGTAGAAGCCGATCGGCTCGCCGTTCGGGCTGGCGCTGCCGAAGGGCAGCCCGTTCTCGAAGTCGTCGATCACTTCCGGCGCTCCGGGCACCAGCGCCCCGCTGCTGAACGCCCAGTAGTCGGTGCGGAAGTTGACGTCGGAGCCGGAGCCGATGACCGCGACGACCACCGTGTCCAGTGCCGTGCCGAGGGTCCCGTCGCCGCCGGTGACGAAGGAGTTGTCGTCGAAGAAGTCGGCCAGCGGGATCGACACCAGCTGCCAGCCGCCGCCGCTGGTCGCGCAGGGGCCCGTCGCCGAGACCTGGCAGTTGTACTGGAACTCGTCGGGATCGGCTGCGTCCTCCTGCAGGTTCACCTCCAGGGTGTACTCCTGGCCCGCATCCGGATTGATCCACAGGTTGAAGTGGTCGGTGCCGGTGATGTCGGTGGGACTCGTGCGGCCGAACCCGCCATAGAAGCCCGCCACTCCCCCGGAGCCCCAGCCGGTCTCCAGCGAGAACGACCCGCCGTCGGACGGCGGCAGGTCGGCGCTGCTCGCGGCGATGCCTCCGCCCCCGACGGCACCGTTGAACGAGAACCATCCGTTGGCGGTCGGGTCGCCGTGCTCCATGTCGTCGAAGACGACGACGCTAGTGGCGGCGTTGGCGCTGACCGGCGCCACCAGTGCAGTTGCGATGAGCAGCGTCGAGATCGCCGCGCTCAGTGACGCGCGGAATGTCTGTCGCACCATGTCCCCTTCGGATACGGGATTCCGGCCGGCAGCCGTGCGGATGGGTCCCGCAGTCGTGGGCCCGTTCCCCTGGAGGCTAGCCGCGGCGAGAGACCGTGACAATGGTTGAGCACGGCCTGGTGTGCAGATGACCCCGCGTCTGGGTCGGAGTGCGCGCCGATCTCGACGCTTGTCGTCCAACGCCATCGCGAGCCGCAGTGGCGATCTCAGGCGCCGTCCGATGCTTGACGCGATGAACCCAACCGGCAGGGTTGGAGCGGTCGCCGAGGCTCCAATGCCGATGGGGGCACGGTGGTCGCAGCAGCCGGCGACGACGTGCGGTAGGTCAGGATGGCCGAGGACATCATCGGGTCGACCCCCGAGATCTGGGGCGAGGACTCCTCCACCGACAGCGCCACCGTGCAGCGCAACTACGACGCACTGGCCGAGGACGGCCGATACGACCAGCGATTCGAGGACTGGGGGTACGTCGGACCCCAGACGGCCGCAGCGATCATGCGCAACTCCGTGCCCGCCACCGGCCGGATCCTCGACGCGGCCTGCGGCTCCGCGCTCACCGGCGCGGCGCTGCGCAACCTCGGCTACTCCCGCATCGAGGGCATCGACATCTCCGCGCGACTGCTGCGCCTGGCGGAGCAGAGCGGCGCCTACGAGCGGGTCCGGCAGGTGGACATGCAGGATTTCCCGTTGCCGTACGACGACGACACCTTCGATGCCGTCTGCTTCATCGGAGCGCTCACCTACTTCGAGTCCCCGGAGATCCTGCGGCAGTTGTGCCGGATCGTCCGCAGCGGCGGCCAGATCGTCTTCTCGCACCGCGACGACCTCGTGCGCGACCAGCACTACGACGAGCATCTGGCCGAACTCGAACGCGAAGGCGTGTGGGCTCGCAGGTTCGGCACGCAACCGATGCCCTACCTGCCCCACCACCCGCAGTACGGCGGGCGGATCAAGGTGCAGTACTTCGTGTACGAGGTGGTGTAGCGCTTCGACGCAGTCCAGTGGTCGGCGCGGACCCACTCCCCGACGCGGCTGGCCGCGCCACCGGCAGCGCCCAGCGGGCTTCCTGGCGACCGGTCCCGGTGTATCGGACCAGGCCCGGCGCGGTTGGCCGCACTGTGGCCGCAGCGGGTGGCCGTCCGCCGTCGATCGATCGGCTGCGGGTGAGCGCCGCCGATGGGCTCGGCTTCAGCGCGCCGCGAAGGCCAGCGCCTCATCGAGGTTGGACTCCCAGCGCTCGATGGCGGCGATCTCCACCCACTCCTTGAAGGGCTTGCCCGCCGGCGCCACCGGCTTCCCTCGCCCCGACTCGACGAGTTCGGCGACCCGCTCGGCGGGCGCCGCAGACCGCGTCAGCGCTGCCCGGGTGCGGGGCACCGGGTCCGCGCCGGGTCCGGTTGATGAGCCGGCCGTGGCTGGCCGAGTCCCACGCGGCGCTGCCAGGGCGAAGGAGTCCGGCACATATGATGCCGACGGTGGGCCGCATCCCCTGAGGCACAGGCCCATCGACGCTGACCGAGAGGACCCACCGTGGCTGTCTCCATCCCACCTGCTCCGTCGGGCTACACCCGGCTGCTCATGAAGAGCAGCTTCGGCGCCGGACGCGACTTCCGCGTCCTCGATCCCCAGACCGAGGAGCAACTGTTCTTCGTCGACGGGAAGATCGGCACCCGGCCGAAGGCCGACATCAAGGCGGCCGACGACACCTTGCTCTACCAGGTCCGGGGCAAGCTGTTCGGCATCCCCAAGCGGATGGATGTCACCGACGCGGCGGGGAACCAGTACGCGCACCTGCACGCCCAGGCCCTGAAATTCGTCCGGGACAAGATCGACGTGACCCTCGCCACGGGCGAGGAGTGGCTGCTCCAGGGCGACATCAAGGAGAAGAACTACTCCGTCAACGACAGCGACGGCCGGCACGTGATCCAGATCACCCAGAAGTGGATCCAGATCCGCGACCAGTACGTCATTGACATCGCCGAGGGCATCGAGCCGGCCGCCGCGCTCGCGCTGGTCTGGGCCATCGACCGCTGGGTCGAGCGGGACTGACCGGGTTCATGCCCCGAGGGGTCGAGCCGATGGCAGTCCGGTCGCGTGAGCAGAGGAGTCGTCGATGTGCCCGCGCACGATAGCGACCGGCACCGGCGGGGCGTCCTCGTGGACTGGAACGACGAACGGTGCCTCGGCATTGAGCCGTCCGACGGCGGCGCAGGGGTGTTCGCCCACATCAGCGCGTTCCCGGCCGGCCGACGTCCCGCCAAGGGGTGCGAGGCCAGCAACGCCAGGGCCGTGATGAGCGCAACCGGCCCCGCGCCGCGCACGTGCGGTACGTGACCGCGCCGCGTGCCGCACGGGCGGGCGCCAGGCGCGGGCTGCCGCAGGCGATGTTCGCGGCGGTTGCGTTCTTCGCACTGCTGGCCGGCCTCGTCGTGCTGGCGGGGCTGCCTGCCGTGCTGCTGGCCGCCTACGGCCTGTCCAGCGGCATCGCGTTCATCCTCTACGGCGCGGACAAGTCTGCGGCACGGCAGGGCTCGCGGCGCACGCCTGAGTCCACGCTCCACCTGATCGACCTGCTCGGCGGCTGGCCGGGTGGGCTGGTCGCCCAACGGTTCTTCCGGCACAAGACGGCCAAGCAACCCTTCCGCACCGTCTTCTGGGTCACCGTTGTCGCCAACTGCGCGGCCCTGGCCTGGCTGGTGATCGACAGCCCCTGGGGCTGACCTGTGGTGGGCACCCACTGCGGCCTGAGGCCGACCGGGTGGATCGAGGCGCACGAGCGGCCGAGTCCGATCCGACCACGCGACCCACAGCCGCGCCGCAGCATCCGGCGACTGCTGGTCCCTCGCCTCAGCCGGCATCGATGCGCACCCGGCCCAGGTGCTGCTCGTACCCGGCGCGCAGGCCCTCCCCCGTCAGGCCGACCACATGGGCCGCGGCGGCGGCCAGGCCCGACGCGACGAGGTCCGCTGGATCCTCCCGACCGGCGATGATGGCCGCGCAGACGCCGGCGAGGAAGGTGTCGCCCGCTCCGACCGCCACCACGGGGCGTTCCACCGGGCAGGCGGCGCGATGGACCCGGCCGCCGCGCAGGAACGCGGCTCCCGCCGCGCCGAGCGTGACCACGGGGTGCGCGACGCCAGCACCGGCCAAGGACTGCAGCGCGTCGGCGACCGGGTCGGAACCCGCCGGGTCCACGCCGGGCAGGGCGACGATCTCGGACTCGTTCGGCTTGGCCAGTGCGATCGGCCCCGCCGCCAACGCGTGCCGCATCGCCTCCCCCTGCACATCGAGCACGATGATCGCGCCGGCATCGCGCAGCGCCGCGACGACGTCCGCCCACACCGTCCCCGGGACCCCGGCCGGCACCGACCCGTTGCAGGACACCACATCGCCGGGCCGGCACTCCTGCAGCAGTCGGTCGGCGAGCGCTTCGACCGGCCGGGCGTCGGGCAGCCGGAAGCCCTCGGCCACCAGGTGGGCGGCCACCCGGTCCGCGGATTCCGGTACCAGGGTGAGGTTGTGCCGAGTGCTGCCGGCGACCGCGACGAGCCGATGCTCGATCCCCTCCGCGCGCAACTGCGCGGCGAAGGTGTCTGCATCGTCCCGCCCGACCAGGCTGTAGGCGCACACCGGCACACCGAGAGCAGCCGCGGCGCGCGCTGCGTTCACTCCCTTGCCCGAGGGCAGGGACCGGAACGCGCGGACCCTGCCGACGCCGCCCCAATCCAGGCCCGACACCGTGAACGTGTCGTCGAAGCCGCTGTTCAGCGTGAGTGTGCGCAGGACGCTCATCGGTCTCCTCCGATCCGCGGTCCGCAGCGGGCTCCGCGTGCCTACCGGCTACCCATTCGTACCGCAGCGCGGCGGGCGCCGGCCGGTGGAGGCGCGGCTTGGACTCCCTTCCACGCGGGCGGGCGTGCTCGGGCCGCGCGTCGCGTGATGCGGCGCCGAGGGTCCGCGTGGCCTCGTCGTGCTCTCCGGTCCCAGGGGCACGGTTTGCGTGCCGCACCCCTGGGGCATTCTGACCACACCACGGCGCGTGTGCGGGACGGGTCGCGGCGAGTCGGGATGGAGACCCACGTGAGCATGGACACGAGCAGTCCAAACGCTGTCGCACCGAAGCGGGACGCCGGGAAATTCATCGGATGGGGCTGGGGGCTGCTCGTCTTCGGGGTCGCAGCGTTCCTGCTCAACCTCGGCGACCCGGACACCCCGTTGCTGGACAACGTTGTCTTGGGTGCCCTGATCTCCGGTGGCGGTGCCGCGCTGCTCATCCATGGGAGGAAGAAGCGCGATCTCTGCGCCGCGTGTCGCCGAAATGACCCGCAACCGGTGGTCCTCACGCACCCCACCGACTACCTCTGCGGGTTGCACGCCCAGCAGCGCGCCCGCATCCAGGCCAAGGAAGCGCAGGTCCTCGACGGTGGGGCGCCGCATGAAGCAGCAGCGCCGGCCGGTTGGCATCCCGATCCCATCGTCGCCGGTCAACTGCGGTATTGGGATGGCGCGCGCTGGACCGAGCACACGCACCGCTGACGCCGACTGGCAGCCGGCCTGCCAGGACGGGTCGCGCTGCCGGAACGAGTCCCGCGAGGTCGGCATGGGCGGCGGACCAACCCGCAACGCTCGTAGTGCGCGTCAGCTCGACGCCTCAGTAGCGTTCCGGTCCCACACCACCCGCGGCCGAACCGGGGGGCGGCCTCCGCTGGCCGTCCCCCCGGCTGACATCACAGCGTCTTCGTCCGCCGGCGCTGGGCCGCCAAGAACACCAGGAGCAGCCCCACCATCAGCAGCCCGGAGGCGAGAGCCATGGGACCGACGATTGCGGCACCGGTCTCCGGCGTCGTCGGACGCGTTGGCTCCGGGAACTCCACGACGTGTTCGATCGGCGGCGGCTCCAGCACGACGGGCGGCCGGTCACCGGTCTTGCCCTGGGCAACAACTCCGTTGATCAGTTGGCCGTC
>CAVPOB010000036.1:0-151873 GCA_963706835.1 uncultured Actinomycetota bacterium | reverse complement strand
GCCGTCGTAGGCGATGGCGAGGCCGGCGAGCTCGAGCTTGAGCTCCTGCTCGTCCAGGTCGTAGAGGATCCCGAGGTCGTCCACGCCGACCGCGAGCCCGGCCAGTTCCAGGCCGCCGTCGAAGAGCACCCCGATGGTGTCGATGCTGCTGTCCAGATCCTCGACCACCAGCCCGAACTGATCGACGTACAGCGGACCGAACGAGCGCTGCACCGGGATCCACCACGGCGGATCGCCGAGCCCCACGTGCACGTCGAAGCCGCTGGTGGTGACCTCGATCTCCAGATCGAAGCCGGCGGCCAACTGCTCATCGTCGCCGGCGGCGTTGGGCTCCTCGGCCTGGCTGAGCATCTTCTGGGCGACCGGGTTGCCGCCGCTCTCGCCGGTCCCCAGCGGGATGGACAGCTTGCGCACCGCCAGCCGCATGCCGCCCGAGTCGGTCTGCCAGCCGGTGATGTCGCCGGCGCCATCCAGACTCACCCGGCCGTCGTAGCTGCCGAACAACCCCACGGCCGCCACGCCGATCGGGTCGGACAGCAGGGCGCCCTGGCCGGCGCCCGTCATCCGCAGGCCGAGCTCGTCGATCTCGATGCGCGGGGTGCAGCGCGCGGTGCTGGCAATGTCGGCGCCGTCGGGGTGTTGAGATCAGGTAGATGGCGATCCCGCGGTCGGTGCTCTCGGCGAAGTCGCCTCGGTAGCCGTCCAGCGCCAGCCCGATGTCGCTGCCGTCGGCCAGGCTGAGCCCCTCGGCGAAGGCCAGTCGCAGCCCGTACCAGGTGCGACCGTCATCGTCGTCGACGACGGGGTGAATCGAGAGCGGGCCGAGGCTGTCGCCGAGGGCCTTGCCAGCAACCGCCGACACCAGCTCACCGGCGAGCGCGAGCAGCGTGCCGGGCAGCCCGGTGAGGTCGCTGAAGACACCACCGCCAGGACGTACTCGCCACTGACGACGTCAACGACACCGGCGGCATCCAGCGCGTTGCCGAGCAGTTGCGCCTCGCCGAGCAGCGACTCGTCCAGCAAGCCCTGCACCGCATCGGCGGCCAGCACGAGGTCGCCGAGCAGTGGCAGGAGCACGCTCAGCGCGACCTCGGCAACGCAGCCGGCGGTGTTGCGCCTCCGGGGTGCGGTCGGCCTGCAGGCAGGTGAGCGTGGGGCTGAGGCCCGTGAGCGGCAGTCCGGCTGCCAGTGCCTTGCGGCCCGCCGCGGCCGGGGTGTCGTTCCACAACCCGATGAGCAGCCGGTCCGGGCCGGACGCACGGTCGCCGAACTCCAGGAACAGCACGAAGGGGAGCAGCACCAGCAGGATGGTGCCGAGCAGCGTGCTGTCGGTAATCTCGATGGAGACCTCGGCCCCGGTCACCCCGCTGAGCCCGACGCAGGCCGCGCCGCCGATCGACAGGCCAGTGATCGGAGCGACCGGGTCGACGTTGACGCACAGCTGCGGGCTGGCCCCCAGCCGGACTTCGAGGCGCAGGCCGCTCACCGGCTGGATCGCGATGGTGGACGTCGCCATGGTCACGGTCACCCCGGTGACGCCGACGGCATCCAGCAGGGCGTCGAGCGAGCCGAGCAGCGAGGGCACCGCCGTCGCCTCGCGCAGGCGGGCCGCCGGATCGTTCGCGAGGGCCTGCAATTTCGCGCCGTCGAAGTCCCCGGCAGTCCGCACGCCAAGGGCGTCGCCGACCGAGGCGATCGCGGGAACCACATCGACGGCGGCATCCAGCACGAAGGGCAGCACGTGCTGCACGGCGGCAGCTGCCGCGGCATCCGCGATCGCCGTCATGGTCCCCCAGCCGGAGGCCGGGAGCAGGGGCAGCGTGATGGCGGCACCGCCGGTCTTCGTCACCCAGATGGACAGCGTCGGATCGGCACCGCTGGCCCCGATCGTCACGCCGGCATCATCGAGGCCGGCGACCGGCCCGAGCCGCACGTCCAAGGCCACTGCAGGCGCGAGGTCGAGGTCGTCGCCGAGCAGGACCCCGACACTGCCGCCGACGCCACCGGTCCCGGCCGCCGGCGCCGGCGCGTCGACTCGGAGTCGGGCGCGCCCGTCGGTTGCGGCGTCGGCGCGCAGGGTCAGGCCGCCGGGCAGCGCCAACGTCCCGCTGGCGGCTGCCTGTCCGGCGATCCCGGCGAACGCGTCGAGGACCAGCGCCTGCACGGTCCGCGACCGCTGGCGCCGCCGCCGTGCGCTGCCGGTGCCGCCGAGGGCGTCGGCGGCGGCCAGCCAGCCGCCCGGGTCGCAGAGCAGCCCGGCACCGGAACGGACCGGCAGCGGCGCGCTGCGCGGGGGCAAGCAGGCCCAGGACGTCGAGCAGCGGATCGACGACCGCCGGTGCCTGCAGGTGCGCGCAGGTCAGGGCGTGCCGGACAGTTCGCCCGGCGGCGCCGGCGCCGCAGTCGCCCAGTGCAGACAGATCCAGCGTGGGCAGTAGGGCGACCGACGCGGGCGGCTTCCCCAGTTGATCCTCGGGCAAGGTCATGGCCAGCGACCCGGCGAGTCGCATCGGTATCGAGGCCGAACTCCAGCCCGGCGGCCCACCGGACCGACTCGACCAGGCTGACCACCCGAGATGCCCTGCACCCCGGCCACACCATCGACCGTCACGGCGGCGTCCAGCGCGAAGCCCTTCACCACCGTCTGCGGGCTCAGCGTCCGCAGCCGCAGCGACCAGTTCGGCATCGTCCCGAGGATCGCCACCTCCACATCGGAGGAGGCGATGAGCAGTAGGCATCGGAGGTCCGGCTGCCGCCACCGAACGGCCACGGCGTCGAGCAGCGCGTTCGTCGGGCGGTCTTGGCCGGAGGTCGGCCAGCAGTGCGTCCGATCGGTCAGCACCTGCGTCAACCATCCGTGACGACTCCAGGCGGTTGCTCGTGTCGATTCGGCCACGTCGAGGGCGGTCAGCAGATCGGCGAGCCGCCGCAGCGCACCGGTCGCGGGGATCTCCCCCAGCGATGCCGCCACCAGGCCAAGGAGCATCCGAGCCTCGGCAGCGTCCCAGATGCCCCGCTGGCACCGTCCACCAGGCTGCCAACCGTCGGTGCTGTCGATGACCAGCGCTCGTGCCGTCGACAGAGCACGCTGACGTCGAGTGCAGGGTGATGCTGCCGCTGATGCGCGGAGCGCTCGTCGCCGCTGCCGGGACGGTTCGCCCACCTCCACGCTGAGGTCCACCGACACATGCGAACCCCGGGATCCTGCCGCTCGCCAGGCCGGTGCTCGGCGGCGCCACCGGCACCCCGTCGTTGCGGCCACGTCGGCGTGCAGCCGCAGCGACGGCGCTGCCCGGTGATCCGCGGCGCCGCCGCTGACCTCGACCAGATGGAGGTCAGCGCGACATCGGCGTCAACCGGACGGCGCCGCGGCAGTCGAACCGTCCGGCGGCCGGGTGCGCGCCCCGAGACCAGGTGCTTCGGCAGCCCCCGCCGGCCGGTGGCACGGTGATCGCCTGGATCCCCGGCCGATCACCTCGGTGAGCGCGCCGTCGATGACGGCGGCGGCAGGACTCCCACCGCGCAGTGGCCGGTGACGCCCGGCGCGAGCGCCGGCGCCGTGGTCGGCGCGGTGTAGTCGGCGAACGGGAACGGCACGTGGCGGCGGAGCTGTCGGCCCCCTGCTGTTCGGTGACGATGCCGTCCAACGCGGCGGAGACCGTCTGCCACAGGCCGTTCGCGGGGCCGGCAGCACCGGCGGCAGCACCGGCGCGGGCGCGCAGCCGCTGCCGCGCGCGGACAGCGCGGCGGACGTCCTGCTGCGCCAACCAGGCCAGCGGCGCGCTGCTGTGCGGGGTGCCGACCGTGACGACATCAGTGAGCAGGCCCGGCGTGGCGGCCGCCCGGCGCGAGCTGGCCGGACGTGCCATGGGCGATCAGGGCCACCGGATCGCCGACTGCGCTGCGCACCGCCGTGACCGCCGCGAGCAACCGTGCATCAGACCGTCGAGGCCGTCCGGCTCGGCGGCGCTGACCGCGTTGGCCCGAACGGCAGCAGGACATGCCAGGGCCCGGCACCGGTGACGTGGTCGAAGGAGAACGTCGCCGCGTTGCGGCCGGCCTCGCGCAGGTCGATGACCTTGGTCGGGTCGGCGTCCGGCGACGCTGCGGCCAGCGGCAGCGGCGCGCTGACGTAGACCCGCCGGGTCGCCGCGGGCAGGCCGGGCCGGTCCGTGGCGAGGTCGAGCGCGCCGGGTTCCGCGAGATGGGTGGTGGCCCCGAGGTCGATGCGCTGCCAGCCGGCGACCACCTGGGCATCGCCGGGCACCAGGCCATCGGTCTCCGCGAGCCGATCGTGCAGGAGCCGCAGCGCCGCGCCCAGATCGGCATCGACGACCTCGGCCGCCTCCGGGGCGACCGCCGTCGGCTCGGCCGAGCAGCTCCGCGAGACGCTCGGGCTGCGAGGCGTCCGCGCCGGCGTCGAGGGCCTCGGTGAGCTGCGGCGGCAGGATGCCGCGGGGGATCCCGCCCACACCGGCCGGGGGCCCGTCCGGGTCCAGCCAGGCCACCAGTTCGGGCAGGTCGTTGGAGCCGGTCGACAGTGCCCACGGGTCGGCGTGGCTGCCGCGGCCGCTGACCATGCCAGCGCTCGAGGCGTCGAAGAACCCTCGCCACTGCGTCTGGCCCTGCAGTTGGGCGGCCAGCGCCGGCAGGTCGGCCAGGCTGAATCCGGGCACGCCCGGCAGGCCCGGCAGGAGGCCGAGCAGCGGCCCCAACCGCCACCAACTGGTGCCGCCGCCGGAGAACCACGCGCCGAACAGATCGCCGAGCGCCATGACGACCTGACCGGACAGCGCGGTGACGTCGAAGCCCGCGTCGATGTCCAGGTCGGGGATGGTCACCACCCCCGTGCCGGTGACCACGGTGCCGCCGGTGATGCGCGCCACCGGCTCCGGGTCGCCGCCGCGGCACCAGCGCAGGCCGAAGTCGACCCGCTGCGCCCGCACGATGAGGTCGCCGGTGTCGAAGGTGAGGTCATCGCCCAGCGTGATCGCCAGGGTGTGGCAGCGGGCCACGTCGAGCCCGACCGACCCGGTGCAATCCGGCAGCGCGGGCAGGGTGGCGTCGAGCAGTTCGGTGCGCAGTTCGACCGCGAGCCGCGCATCGGTCGCGATCTCGGTCCCGATCTTGGCCGCGGCCCCGAGCAGCAGGTGCGTCTTGCCCGAGGTGCCGGCCCGCGACCAGACCAGCAGATCGACACTGCCGGTGGTGTTCGTGGAGACCGGAACGCGCCACGGGTCGGCCGCCGAACCGGCTCCCGTCACCGCCGGCGCCGCACCCGCGCCGACCAGCACGAACAGTTGGCCCAGCAGCTGCGACCAGGCGCCAGGCACGGCCAGCACGCGTGCCTGGTAGCAGCACAGCTCCCGCAACGGGTCCACCAGCAGTTTCGCCGGATCTGCCAGCTGCGGCGTCCAACTGGCGGTCGGTGCTCGCAGGCCCAACAGCGACGCCAACGCGCGGGCCTCCGGCGACCCGTCGAGCAGGTCGGTGAACTGCTGCAGGAGGTTGGACAGCGAGTCCGACGCCGTGGTCGCCGCCGCCCCCATCACCGCATCGGCATCGGTCAGGTCCAGGGTCTCGAAGGTCGTCGTGTCCAGCACGACGTCGCGCGCGGTGAGGACCGGGACCAGCGCCCGGTCGCTGCCGATCGCGACCCCGACGTCCAGCGACCCGATCCGCAGTGCATGGCCGTCATGGTTCGGGGTGTCCACCAGCGGGCCCGCGGCCCCGGTCACCCGCACGGTCGCCCGCAGATCGGGCAGCCCCGTGATCTGCGTCGGCGTGCTCAGGCTGACGCGCAGCAGCTCGGCCTCGGCGACCAGATCAGCGTGGGCGGTGTCGCCGGGTGCCCGGCCCCGGCCGCGCAGCCCAACGCGGATCCGTGGCGCACCGCTGGCGGGATCGGCATCGCCGGTGACGGTCAGGCAGACGGCGGCCGTCGTGGTGGCGACGAAGCACAGCTCGCCCGCGGTCGGCACGGTGGCTCCCACCAGCCCGGCCAGCTCGCCGAGCCAGGCATTGCGCGCACCGGCGTCCACGATGACCTGCCGCAGCCATCCCTTGAGCGCCGTCTCCGGGTCGCTGCCGGTCAGGTTGGCCAGCGGCAGGCTCGGGATGGAACCGGCCGGGCCCAACCCCAGCATCGCGAACAGGTGGGCGAGTTCCGGGGCATCGCCGGCGCGCGACCGCAGCGCGGCGAGGAGCAGCCGGACCGCTTCGGCGTCGAACTTGGTGGCGAGGTCACGCAGATCCAGGTCCTCGGGCGGATCGGAGGCGCTGAAGGCCAGGCCCTGCACCACGACGCTGAGTGCTGCCGGCGGATCGGCGGCGGGGTCGGTCTCGATGCTGGCTCGCAGCGAGACGCCATCGACGGTGAGCCCGTCCTCGCTGACCAGCGGTCCCGACTGCCCGGCGATCGACGCGGTGACCGCCAGCGCCCCATCGGCTCCGCCGACCAACGGCGTGATCGTGCCACTGGCCACCTCGAGCAGCGGCACCCGGACGCTGGCCGAGGCATCCACGCCAGCGGCGGCCCGACCCACCCGGCCGGCGACGCTGAGCCGGACGGTCGAGGAGTCCACCGCCTCCACCAACACGTACAGACCCCCCGGCCCCTCCTCGACCAGCGGCAGCCAGGTCTCCCCAGCGGGGACGTTCGGCAGGTCGGGGTCGGCGTCGGTGCCCAGGACATCGGCGAGCAGGCCCAGCAGTGCGTCGCGCTGGTCTTCGTTGGTGAGGATGCTCGTCAGGTGCTGATCGGGGTTGGCGAGGAAGTCGAGGTTCCAGGTCAGCCCGTCCCCATCCCCTTCGGGCTGCAACACGCCCAGGGCAATGCCGAGGCCCTCCAACTCCGGTGCGACGTCGATGCTCACGGTCCACCTCCGCCGCGCCGAACCTCGGGCTCGGCCTGCAGCACGATGCCGAGCACCTCGTCCTGCGCCACCAGGGCCGCCGGCTGCAGCGGCGCACCCAGCTCATCGGAGCCCGCCGCCTGTGCGAGTTCAGCCACCACATCGATCAGCGCACCCCAGGCGGCAGC
The DNA here is from genome assembly GCA_963706835.1 of uncultured Actinomycetota bacterium. Taxonomy (GTDB): domain Bacteria; phylum Actinomycetota; class Actinomycetes; order S36-B12; genus CAVXYG01. Next base: position 144,831 of record CAVPOB010000036.1, on the reverse strand, counting down.
AATGACGGCATCGCCCCACCGCAGCACCAGACCTGCTGGCCCTTCCGGGGCACGCGGCGTGACGGCCAGCAGTCCGGAGATGTCCTTCGGAGTCCCGATCGCCAACGGCACGACGAGTTCGGTCGGCTGCGTGTCGTCGGTCTGCAGGTTGATGGCGATCAGGACGACACCGGTCCGCACCGCCACCCGGGTCCTGGTGAGGTCCACGACGACTTCATCGCCGGCCTCGGCCCACACCAGGCGCTCATGCTGCTCGGTGAGCGAACGCCGGATGAGCCCCTCGAGCTTGCCGGCCGGAACCTCGATCGGCTGCAGCACCGTTCCAGCCGGCACCCGCCGCAGCGGGCGGCGGATCTCAGGTCGCGGCCGGATCCGAACGTCGTCAAGGATCGGCCCTGTCGGTTGCAGCTCATCGAGCAGGTCCTCGAGGTCGAGACGCAGTCGCCGGAAGTCGGGCCGCCGGGGTCGAAGGTCGGGTCGCACCGGAGCGCCAATCTGGGGGTGCCGCGGGCCACTGCTCGGAGTCGGGGGACGGCGTCCAGGACCAGGACGACGCGGTTGTTCCCGCTCGTCTGCATCATCCCGGTCGCGGCCCCGCCCGCTCCCGCTGCGTCCCACGCGATGCCCCTCTCGCCCCTGCTGGCTGATTCCTAGCAGCGGACGAAGAGCCCACGCAACGAATGCGGAGGTGATTCTCTGCCGTGCACGCAGCGTGGTGGGCGCAGTACTGAACGGCGTGCGGCACCACCGGCTGACCCCTATCGAGGCCGCTCGCCTCGCCAAGGATCTTGAGCCCTATCGCCTGTTCTGGCTCGAGGCCGCGGTGACTGCCGAAGACCCCGCCGCAATGCGCCTGGTCCGGGCCGCGAGCACTACCCCGCTGGCGATCGGTGAGGTCTTTACCTCGATCTACGACGTCAGCCGTTGATCGACAAGCGTCTGATCGACGACGTGCGGATGGCCGTGACCCACAGCGGGGGGATCACAACCCCTCACACGGATCTTCGAGGACGCGGGCATCAGCGGCATCCGGACCGGTGTGCACGGACCGGAAAACATCTCCCCCCGGTGGGTTTCGCCGCCGCACTGCATCTGGGCCTGAGCGTCCACAACTTCGGGATCCAGGAGTACGCCGGCTACTCCGAGTCCGCCGTGCAGCTCTTCCAGCCCGGGTTCTCCTATGCCGATGGGTACCTGCACCCGGGCAAGGAGTCGGGTCTCGGGGTCTCCTACGACGACGCGGTGGGGGCGGCTCACGAGTACCGCACCTCCTACCTGCCGGTGAACCGCCTGCCCGACGGCACCGTCCATGACTGGTGAGGGCCACCGGGCCCAGGCAGGAAGGGGTCCAGGCTGTGATGCACGACCCCGAGCCTGCTGATCTGGAGCGACAACTGCTGGACCTGGTGGTCCTGATGTCTGCCTCCGTGGTCCTCATGCCGTGTTGTCTCGATGGCCGTGGCCGGAGATCCCGCCTGCGTGACTGCGCGAGCCGCACCCTTCGTTGACCTTGTGGCAGGCCGACCTCGGCCTCCCGGTGGCGCTACCCCGGTCTTGGTTGTGGCGGCGCAGCGTGCATCTGGGCACATCGCGCGCTGTGCCCATGAAGCGCCGAAGACACCTTCGGCCCTCGACCAGAGCGGCCGGTCCACCCAGTGCTTGGAGTTGACGCGGCACCCGGGGTGCCGCATGGGGTCGGCGATCGGGATCCATCGATGGTCGGCAGCGCCGGCGCTGACCGCGGTGCTGCCCGCGGCCCTACGAGTCGCCCGCAACGAGTTCGGCGGTGCAGTTGCCATGATGCCGCGGCCAAGTGGTCCTCTCTGCCAGCCCCTCCACTCGGGGCTATCGGGCCGCGGCAGACCAGCGTGACACTGCGGCGGTGAATCCGGGCTGGTCGAAGGTCTCCACGACCAGGGTGGCCGCGACCAAGGGTCCGTAGTCCGCATCACCCATGTAGCTGGTGACGGGTGAGCCGCCGACGGAGACCGCGATCAAGGATGGACCAGGAATGTCGCTGACAACCCTCAGGCTCATCGCTGTGTCCGGTCCGCAACTCGCTTCGGGAACCTGCATCAAGGCAGTGATCGTGCCCGTGTCCCATAGGGACGCCGTGCCATCGGTCCAGCACAGCAGCATGACCCCTGAGCTGCTCCCGGAGGAGAGTTCCTCGCTGAGCGCCACCCCCCAGGCCCCAGCGCCAGTCGACTCCCCAGCGGGTCCCCCAGTGGCGGTCACTTCCGCACCGCCAACGCTGGGCAGGTCGACACCCCAGGTGTAGCTCATGTTCGGCTGCGCCGGTGTCAGCAGGAGCTGACCATCGAGCACCTGCTCCGACAACCCATCGCCGATGTCCGCGGCGGGCTGGTCGGGGAGGCCGCGGAAGTCCTCTGACAGCAGGAGGATGAGGCTGTCGCCGGAATCAGACCCGTCGGACGCCCCGCTCCCCTCGGCGCTACCCAGAAGCGGATCGTTGGAAGCGCTGGCGATCTCGCACAGGACCTGGTCGGAGTGCCTGGTCCAGTCCTCCTCGTCCGCGCCGCTCCAGCTCAGCACCAACTCGTCGGAGGGCCCACCGACGAACTCGTCAAACGCTGCGGCGCAGAACTCGAACGCCTCCCGCTCCGCCACGTCGGGCCCCGGGTACGGGCCGCCTGCGGAGGGCAGTGTGCCAACCCCGACGACCTGGCCGTCATGCCGGTTGTCGCAGTCCGCAAGCATGGTGCCGCCGTCGTCGCGGTCGAAGCAGATGCCCGCCTCGGCGTCATCCCACTCGAGCGGTTCTCCCGGGGCCGGGGCGGAACTGGCCGTCGGGTCCGGCGAACCGGAACCCGCTTCGTCTGCAGGCGCAGCGCAGGCAGCCAGCACCAGTGCTGCGGCGGCCACAATAGCGAGTCGACTGTTCATGATTCCCCCAGGTTCTCTGGTCGGAAGGATCACCCAGCACAAGCCTCCTTGCGCGCAGACCCGCGGACCAGGGCCTTTCGTCATGGAGCCCTGGGCGAGGACGCACGGCCGCCCCGAGCGGGAGTCTGCCGACGACGGCATCGGCATCGGCGCCGGGGGCCTGACCGCTGAGAAGCAGGCCAAGGTGGTCGTCCACGCCGCAGCCCTCTACGCCAGGCACCCCGACGCGATCATGGCGCTCGACGCCACACTCCCCGGCCCAAGGCCTGGCCGCGCTACGCCCCACCGATGCGGTGTTGGCGGCGCAAAACGACCTCCCTACCGACGCCTCGTCCAACACGTTCAAGCTCCGCGACGAGGCCAGGCTGGCGCTGGTGCACTGGTACCTGCGCGGGTTCTCCCCGCTGGATTTCGCGTTCACCGCTGACGGCCAACTGCAGTACAGCGGCATCAACGACTACCTGCTGCTCGCACTGGGCCCCGACGAAGCGGAGCAGCTCCTCGGGGACTGCGACCAGCTGTTCCCCTTCGGCTAGGCGGCCCGCCGCGACCCGGGCAACCCCTAGCTGGGCTCGCTGAGGCGTGCGCCGGTGCGGTGCGGACCTTCGCGGCTTCGCCCGCTCCGCTGCACGAAGGGGGCAGCCGAAGTGGCCCCAGCCCGGTTCTCTCAAACTTCGGAACATGCGAACCGGATCCCCCTGCGACTCGCAGCCGGTGCCAACACCCCCCTCCCCCGGTCCCGCGGGTCTCGACGGCCGCGTCACTTCGCCCACTGTGACGCGGGTATCGAGCTTGGCCTCCCCGATGTGGGGCGCCTTCCTGTGCCGTGCTGACTTGAGCGCTGGTGGGGTTGGCGGGATGCGGGCGGCAGCGCCTGTCCGGCCTGACACCGATCCTGACCGAAATCATCTAGCAGCCCAGAAGGACGCAACAGCAAGCCCGAGGCAGTTCCGTGGGATGGTGAGCACGCGCGGCGTAGCCGGATCGCTGGGCGCGGTCAGATGATCCGATGGCTGGTCAGCTCCGCGGGCGATCGGCCCAGGGAGCGCAGCAGGTCAGCAGGAAGGGTCGAGTCGCGCACCTCCATGAGGTACGCCTGGTGCCCGCCGCGTATCCCGAACAGGCGGCCCTTGTGCACCAGGTGAAACGACCACGGCGATGTTCAGCATGAGGGCCCCGATCTTCAGCGGGGTCGGCTTCTCAACGATCTCGTAGACCTCGAACGGGATGAACGCCGAGGTAGCGACCACGGCGAGGTACTCCGCCCATCGCCAGCCGCCCCACAGCCCCACCCCTCCACCAGTTGCACCACCCCGTACGCGAGCATGGCCAGGCGGCATCTCCCAGACCGACGGCTCCCGGGCGTAGTTGTGTCGCGGTCACACATCCCACGGTGATCCTTCGCGCGCAGCGCCCCCGGCCCGGCTGTCGGGTGGCTGAGTTCCGCTTCTCTACCCTTTGCGGACGCGAGTTGAGGGCTGCACACGATTCTGATATCGTATGATATCGGAGGTGCTCTGATGGCAGACGTTCTCGTCCGCGACGTGCCCGAAGAAGTCCTGGCGGGGGTCGACGCGCACGCCGCGCGCCTGGGTCTGTCACGTGTGGAGTACATCCGTCGGCGGCTTGCGGCAGATGCGGCGACATCGCAGGAGGCGGTGTCGGCAGCCGACCTGCGCTCGTTCGCCGAGGTGGCCGGGGACCTGGCCGACCCGCAGCTGATGGGTGCTGCGTGGCAATGACCGGGTGGCTGATCGACAAATCGGCACTGGTTCGCCTCGGCCACAGCCCAGACGCCGAGCAGTGGGCGCAGCGGATCGAGCGGGGACTGCTGCGGATCGCGACCGTGACTCGGCTCGAGGTCGGCTACTCGGCGCGCAGCGGGAAGGACGCCCGGCCCATGCTCGCCCGCCCGCCGCTCTCGGCGATGCCGGTGGAGTACCTCACGCCGGCGATCGAGGACCGGGCCGTCGAGGTGCAACTGCTGCTCGCTGGCCAAGGCCAGCACCGGGCACCGTCCATCCCCGACGTCATCATCGCCGCCACCGCCGAGCTGGCGGGGCTGACGGTGCTGCACCTCGACAAGGACTTCGAGCTTATCGCTGACATCACCGGGCAGCCCACCGAACGACTCCAGGTGTGAGGTCAATCCCACCGCCCCGCGGTCGTACCAGCTGCCGGGTTCGTCACTGGCCTGCCCCGCGGCCGGTCGTGCTGCGGTCGGCCCGCGCGGACCGGGGAATCCCGGCCGGCGCTGCCCGAGCACGGGTGGCATCCGGTCACCGACGATGCGACATCGCGCCGCCTGCGGACGGGTCTGCCGCACGAACTGGAGCCAGTTCGGCCTCGATGGTCCGGGTCACCCCATACCGTCCAGGGCCGCTTGGTCGGCGGGTGTGGTGATGGTGATCTCCTCGTCGAGGGGGGCAATCGGCCGAGGCCTTCAAGTCGGCATCGCCGGTGGTAGGTGCTCTGGCCGGTCGTACCGTCGGGCATCACGATCACTGGCTTCGTTGCCCATCGCAGCGACGAGGACGCTCCGCCACGCGAACACGGCGTACCCTGCCGAGTCCGGATCCTCACGCCGCCTCGATGCGCACCCGGCGCAGGTTCTGCTCGTACCCGGCGCTCAGGCCATCCCCCGTCATGCCGGCCACGTGGGCCGCGGCGGCGGCCAGGCCCGCCGACACCAGGTCTGCGGTCTCATCCCGACCGGCGAGGATGGCCGAGCAGACGCCGGCGAGGAAGCTGTCGCCGGCCCCGACCGCCACCACGGGGCGCTCGACCGTGCATGACGCGCGATGCACCCGCCCGTCGCGCAGGAACGCCGCGCCCGCCGACCCGAGCGTGACCACGGGATGCGCGACGCCGGCGCCGGCCAGGGACTGCAGGGCGTCGGCGACCGGGTCGGGACCGTCCGGGTCGACGCCGGGCAGGGCGGCGATCTCGGACTCGTTCGGCTTGGCGAGCGCGACCGGACCGGCCGCCAGCGCGCGCAGCATCGCCTCGCCCTGCACATCGAGCACGACGGTCACCTCGGCGTCGCGCAACGCCGCGACCATGTCCGCCCACACCGTCGCCGGGGCCCCGCCCGGCACCGATCCGTTGCAGGACACCACATCGCCGGGCCCGCACTCCTGCAGCAGCCGGTCGGCGAGCGCCGCGACCGGCTGCGCGTCGGGCAGCTGGAAGCCCTGCGCCACCAGGTGCGCCGCCACCCGGTCCCCCGCTTCAGGGACCAGGGTCAGGTTGTGCCGGGTGCTGCCGGGCACTGCCACCAGCCGATGCTCGATCCCCTCCGACTGCAGCGCCGCAGCGAAGGTGGCGGCGTCGTCCTGTCCCACCAGGCTGTACGCGCACACCGGCACCCCCAGGGCCGCCGCGGCGCGCGCCGCGTTCACCCCCTTGCCCGAGGGCAGCGACCGAAAGGCCCGGACCCTGCCGACGCCGCCCCAGTCCAGGCCGGAGATCGTGAAGGTGTCGTCGAAGCCGCTGTTCAGCGTGACCGTGCGCAGGACGCTCATCGGCCCCCTCCCATCAGCCGCCTCCAGCCCCACCAAGCTTCGCCCAACAGCACCCGCCGATCCCCCTACGGAGATCCCAAGGGCGATGCGACCCGGCCGGCAGGCTGCAAAGCTTCAGCCGTGCCCGACCTGCCCCCTGGACTCTATGAGGACCTGCTGACCTCGGCGCTGGAATCGCAGATGCAGGCGATCCTCGATCGCGTTGCGCAGTCTCCGCTGGACACAGCCGAAGCTCCCGACCGCCTGGCGCTGCATGTCGCCCGCCTCGTCGAGCAGGCGATCCGGTCACTGCCCGCTGAGCAGAGGGTCACGGCAGGGACCGAGATCGTGCGTCTGATCACCCACCTCCTCGGCGAGGAGGCGCGCATTCCGGTGGACGACCTGGAACCAGCCGGCACGGGACGCGTCCTGCATGCGGTGCACCCCGTCGGGCCGGATGGCCGGCCGGTGCCGATCCAAGCCCCGCTCATCCCGGTCCTGGACACCACGCTGCTGAACAACGCCCCCGGCGAACCCGCGCTGTCCAAGCAGCTGCTGTCGGAGATCGAATCCGCAGACCGCATCGACGCCATGATCGCCTTCATCCGGTTCTCCGGGATCCGGCCGTTCCTGGAGCGGCTGCGCCGGCACACGGACACCGGCAGGACCCTGCGCATCCTCACCACCACCTACACCGGCTCGACCGAACCCAGGGCCCTGGAGGCGCTGGCCGGCCTCGGCGCCGAGATCAGGGTCTCCTACGACACCTCGACCACGCGGCTGCACGCCAAGGCGTGGCTGTTCCATCGCGACGCCGGCAGTTCCACCGCCTACGTCGGATCGTCCAACCTGACCCACTCCGCCCAGGTCGTCGGCCTGGAGTGGAACGTCCGGGTCAGCGGCCGGCGCAATCCGGGCGTGCTGTCGAAAGCGCAGGCGGCCTTCGACAGCGCCTGGGAGAACGGCGACTTCGTCCCCTACGACCCGCAGACCTTCGCCAAGGCGATCCAGCGCGAGGACACTGCCCAACCGGACCTGCTGCTGCCCCCGGTCGAGCTGCGGCTCGAACCGTTCCAGGACCAGCTCCTCGAACAGGTGGAAGCCTCCCGCGAGCGCGGCTTCCACCGCAACCTCTTGGTCGCGGCGACCGGCACCGGCAAGACGGTGATGGCCGCCGTCGACTACGCCCGCCTGGCCCGGCGACTGCCGCGGGCGCGGCTGTTGTTCGTCGCCCATCGGGAGGAGCTGCTGGACCAGGCGCTGCGCACCTTCCGCTACGCGCTGCGGCAGCCGGCGTTCGGGGAGAAGTTCGTCGGCGGGCACCGGCCGCGCCAGTGGGACCACGTGTTCGCCTCCATCCAGAGCATCGGCGCCGCAGGCGTGGATCGGCTTCGATCCGCAGCACTTCGATGTCGTGATCGTCGATGAGTTCCACCATGCCGCCGCGCCGTCCTACGACCGGCTGCTGCAGCGCCTGGCTCCGACCGAACTCCTCGGCCTGACCGCGACCCCGGAGCGGGCCGACGGGATGCCGATCCTGCACTGGTTCGGCGACCGGATCGCCGCCGAACTGCGGCTCTGGGACGCCATCGATCAGCAGCGGCTGGCACCGTTCCACTACTACGGCCTGCACGACGGGCTCGACCTGCGCGACGTCGGCTGGCGGCGGGGCCGCGGCTACGACATCGCCGAGCTCAGCAACCTCGTCACCGGCGATGCGGTGCTGGCCCGGCGGGTGATCGGGCAGGTCGCCGACCATGTCCCCGACACCGGCTCGATGCGGGCGCTCGGCTTCTGCGTCAGCGTCGATCACGCCCGCTTCATGGCCCAGCAGTTCCGCAACGCCGGGATCGCCGCCGCCGCGGTCACCGGGCAGACCCCCGATCAGGAGCGCCGGGACGCCCTGCGGCAGTTGGCCGACGGCGACCTGCAGGCCGTCTTCAGCGTGGACCTGTTCAACGAGGGCGTCGACGTGCCGGACGTGGACACGGTGATCATGCTGCGGCCCACCGACAGCGCCACCGTCTTCGTGCAGCAGCTCGGTCGCGGGCTGCGCAAGGCGCCCGGCAAGTCCGTGTGCACGGTGCTGGACTTCGTGGGCCATCACCGTGCCGAGTTCCGCTACGACACCCGGTTCGCCGCGCTGCTCGGCGGCACCCGCAAGGAGCTCGAGCAGAAGGTGCGCGAGGACTTCCCCTACCTGCCGACCGGGTGCCATCTGACGCTGGACCCGGTGGCCAAGGACATCGTGCTGGCCAGCATCCGCAACGCGCTGCCCTCCCGCTGGCCGCAACTGGTCGCCGAACTCGCCGCCATGGCCACCGACGGCCACGAGCCGACGCTGGCCAACTACCTGCACCACACCGGTCTCGCGCTCGATGACGTGTACAGCAACAACCGGTCCTGGTCGGACCTGCTCCAAGCTGCCGGCCTCCCCGTGGCGCCGGCAGGCCCGGAGGAGGTCTCGCTGCGCCGCGCCATCGGCCGCCAGCGCCACATCGACGACCTCGAACGGATCAGCACCTTCCGGCACTTCCTCGTCCAGCCGGTTCCGCCCCGGCCGGACAGTCCACGGGAGGCCGCGCTGCTGCGCATGCTGGTCGTCGCGCTGGCCGGCCGGCACCTGCAGGACGCGGACCTGGCCGAGGCTGCCGACCTCCTGTGGCGGCACCCGCAGGTGCGGGCGGAGTACCTGGAACTGCTCGACCTGCTGGAGCGTCGTCCCGACCACCTCCAGCCCGGCGTTGCCGGACCGACCGGACGTCCCGCTGCTCATCCACGCCAGCTACACCCGCGAGGAGATCCTGGCCGCGCTGCACCAGAAGGCCTCCCGCGCGAAGACCCCGCCATGGCGGGAAGGCGTCTACTGGGCCGCCGACCAGCAGGCCGACGTCTTCGCCGTCACCATCGACAAGAGCGCCGGCCACTTCTCCCCCACCACGCTGTACCGCGACTACGCCATCAGCCGCGACCTCTTCCACTGGGAGAGCCAATCGACGACGGCCGCCGAGTCCCCGACCGGACGCCGCTACCGCAACCACGCGTCACTGGGCTCCGACATCCTGCTGTTCGCCCGGCAGACCAACCGCGAGCGGTCGTTCTGGTTCCTCGGGCCGGCGACCTACGTGGCGCATGAGGGAGAGCGGCCGATGGCCATCACCTGGCGGCTGCACCACCCGCTGCCCGGCGATCTGTACGCGCAGTTCGCCGCCACCGCTGTGGCGTAGCTGCGCCCGACCGCACCTCCATGATCCGCCTGGTCGGCGCAGTCCTGGCCGAGCAGTCGGATGATGGGCCGAAGGCCGCCGCTACCTCGGCCTCGACGTCCTGGCCCGATCCCACACCGTCGGAAACACCAGCACCAAGGGGGCGGCCACCCCGCAATCGCACGCCCTCTCCGCCTGACAACCGAAGACGAAGGATCACCCCACGTACACGACGTCACAGGACTTGACCGGAAGGAACGGAACGTCGACGCGGAGTTGATCGCTCGGATCAGCGGACGCGCCCCGTCTCGTAGGCCCAGATCACGAGCTCGACACGGTTCCGTGCCTCGAGCTTGGTCATCAGTCTGGCGATGTGCGTCTTGACCGTGCTGTGGCTGATGAAGAGGTCCTCGGCGATCTCTGCGTTGGTCTTGCCGCGGGCGACCTTCATCAGGACCTCTTCCTCGCGGTCGGTGAGTGGATCGACGGGTTGGATCGGGGCGGTGGCGGAATCGGTGGCGGCGAACGCTTCGAGGAGCCTGACGGTGATGCTCGGCGCGACGAGGGCGTCGCCGGAGGCCGCGGCCGTGATCGCCTGGACGAGGAGTTCCGTGTCGGCGTCCTTGAGGAGGAACCCCCGAGCGCCCGCCTTGAGCGCTCCGTACACGTATTCGTCGCGATCGAACGTCGTGATCACGACGACCGGGATCGGGTTCGAGGTATCCGGGCCGGCGAGGGCCTTGGTCGCCTCGATGCCGTCCATCCTCGGCATGGTGATGTCGAGGAGGCACACGTCGGGTTGGAGGCGCCGCGCGAGGTCCACGGCTTCCGCTCCGTCGGCTGCCTCGCCGACGACCTCGATGCCGGGTTGGGCGTTGAGGATCATGGCGAGCCCGGTCCGCACGAGGTCCTGGTCGTCGGCAACGATCACCCGCAGCGTCATGGTGAGGCCCCTCCCTTCGGCAGCACTGCCCTGACCGTCCAACCCCTCCCGGGATTCGGGCCCGCATCCAGCGATCCGCCATGCAGGGACACGCGTTCGGCCATACCGACCAACCCGTATCCGGAGGCCGTTGCCGGGTCCACGTACGAAGCGTCCCCGTCGTCGGTGATGACGATCTCGACGTCCAGCAGTAGGGCAGAGACCACACCCAAGGGCCTGAGTCCACGAGAACGTCCTCGGACACCTCCGACCAGTCCCACGGGGTCCGGTCGTCCCATGTCGGAGTCTTCAGGTGTCTCCCCCTCATCGATGGGCCTGGCATGGGTGGTGCCAAGTCAGCCGCGCGGTGACGACGTGAAGGCGCGCTCATCCGCTGGGCACAACGGAGGGTCGCTGACAAGGACGGTGAACCATCGTTGGCCTCGCGGCACGCCGGGCCCCGGTGGGACCGAGCCTGGATCGCATCCGCCGAGGACCGCTGCTACAACAAGGAGCACCGCGATCGACGGGAGGGTCCATGGAGCGGCACGATCCCTCCGAAGTCCCTACGCGTGGCCAGGCAGGCGGGCCCACCGAGGCTGGATCGGGTCACTTTCTCCGGGTCTTTGACCGGCTGCTGCGCGTGCAGGACATCCTTGACGATCCGCTGTACTCCGTCCCGGAAGGGATGGACATCGTGGATGCCCGCGAAGCCCTGGACGCCCTGGGGTTCGACGTCGCGGGAGTGCATCGGCGCGGGATCGTGGATGCGTACGTCAGCAGGCAGGCCCTCACCTCTGCAAGAACCGTGGGCGCCGCGGCCAGCCCGCTCTTGGCCAGCATGGTCGTGGAGAAGTCCACGCCCCTGGTCAAGCTGCTGGACCTGCTCCGGCACAAGGAGTTCGTCTTCGTGCTGGATGAGGAGCAGGCGCGCTTCATCACCACGAGGGCCGACTTGGCAAAGCCCCAGGTCGGGCTGCTCTTCCTCGGCTATCTGCTTGCCCTGGAGAGGGAGTTGCTCACACTCGCCAAAAGCTGCCTGGGCAGCGAGTGGTTCCAGGTGTTGCCCCAGGCCCGCCAGGAGCAGGTGATCAAGCACTTCCGGCGTCAGCTCCGGAAGAGGACGGAACTAGGGCTGGAGGATTGCCTAGTCTTCACCGATGTGGCCATTCTGACGGGACGGGCGCCGGGTGTCCTGCACTCCCTCAAGGTGAAGCAGCCGGACGCGAAGATGGCTCGCGCCATCCCGCTGAACTCAAAGAGCTTCGGTCGGCTGGTGTCCAAGATGGCGGCCATGCGGAACAGCCTGGCGCACGGCCGCACTGTGCTCGATGGCAGCAGGGGGGATCACCGCACAGCTCTGAAAACTTTCGCCACGGTGCGAGCGCTGACTGAGCAAGCAATGCAACTCAACCGAGCCACGAAGGGGCCCTGGGCCGAACTCGATCAGACCACCATTGCGGACAGCGCGGGGAGGATCCTCGCCGGCCGCGGAGCATCTGACTGGCCCTTCGACCAGGCCGGAGTCGTCATCACCGCATACAACCCCGGTCGCAAGACCCGCCCAGACTGGGAGAACAGCAAGCAGCAGGCGGCTCTGGCACAGCGACTGGCAGAGGTGGGGACGAACACATTGCGGGTTGACTGCCGGTCCGCGGACGGGCGTTGGGTGGAGCCAAGTGTCCTCGCGATCGGGATCGACCAAGACACGGCCGCTGAGATGGCCGGTGCGCACGGGCAATCGGCCTACTTCGAGATTGACCGGGAATCCATCCGCCGGATCAGCCTGCGGAGCAGCAACCGCGGGTACGAGTCGCGAGCAATCCAGTCGTGCGAGCGATCCACCCGCTAGAGCGATTCTCCATACGGCCCGGCTGTGGCTTGTCCGTGCTGGCGACGATGGCCACGCGACGCGTGGTTACCTCGTTTCCGTTGCGACCGGCCCGGCGGGGAGGCGAAGGGATGCGAAGGCAGGCGAAGGGATGGGCGAAGCATCATCGCCCCAACGCGCCACATCTGAGCTGATCTCACTAGCGTCGGGCCACTCTTTCGCAGAGGTCGAGCACCGCGACGATGTCCGCCGGCACCATGGCGGACTGGGGTTCTCCCCCGGACCTGGTTCGGTGCCCGCCTCCAATCCCTGCTCTGCGCGGGCAGCGTGAACCAGCGTGTACCCAAGTTCAACCACAGACTGCCAGGTTCTGAGTGCTGGGTTAGCCGATGCGTAGGCCTTGATCGAGAGGTGATGCAGCCCCATCATGGCTGACCTGGCATCCACTGAGTTGAAGTCGTCGGGTGCGAAGGCGAGGAACACATCCCAACGATTGGTTCCGTAGGCGGGCACCAGGCTCGGTCGCCGCCACTTGACCAGTCAGCTGTCGGAGCGCCGCCGATCCCAGAGGAGCAGCCCCACGAACGCGAGAGCCCCGAGACCAAGTCCCCATAGCAGGGCACCCCAGCCCGGATCAGCAGCCAAGGCTGCGATCCCCAACCCGAATCCACCCGCCACCAGCAGGTTGAGAGCGGTGTTGATCCGGGCGGCCCGGCGCCCATCGCTGTACTGGGCCATGTCCCGGATCTGACCGTGGAGATTATCCACCTGCTGGGTCAGTCGGTAAGCGTCCTGCAGCGCTCCCAGCAACTGGTTGCTGATCACCGTGTCGGAGATCTCGGTCCACCAGACCTGCCCACGGAACCGGATCGACTGGAATTCGAGGTCTCCAGTATCCGGAATTGACCGCTCCACTCGCCACGAATCGGCGAGGTCCTCGGCTATTCGCACGAGGCAGTTGCGCTGGATCAATGCGACCAGTAGCGAGTCCAAGTAGACGGAGTGGACGTACGCTTCTCCGGATGGGTGGAATGCATCGTCGGGGTTGTTCAGCCCGACAAATGCAGCACCGGACTTCAGCACCGCCGCTGACCAGGACTTTGACAATTCGACGTCGTTCGGCCCTGGCATGGGGCTGCGCAGCGAACTGTGCAGGGCGCTCTCATCGTTGGCGGACGCGAGCAACCGGGGCCAGTACAACTCCGACGGGATTCCCTTGGTGCGAGGCGGGCACTGGTCGAGCAGCGTATATGTCACGAGGAAGGCATGGCGTTTTCCCGAGAGCTCAGACCCTGGAAGCACCTCGTGCAGGAGTCCCTCGTAATCCGACCGGGTCGTGTCATCGGAAACATCAGGGTCGGGACCGTCGGCAGAATCAGGTCTTTGGGGTTTCCGCCGAAGGTTGGCGAGCTTCTCCACCGGCTTCGAAGGATCATCGTCGCCACTGTCTCGCCGAAGGTGGATGGCCACCAGATACGTGCCCGGGACGAGGCTAGGTGGTAGCCGGATGGCCTCTACGGCCTCGGCCTGCCATCCGGCGATGCGGCGGGAGCAGTTCCGGTGCCATCGGACGCCGCCCTCACCCTCGTACAGCAAGGGCCGCACCTGGCTCTGCAGGACATCGCTGCGTGCCTCGACGTCGGCCGACTTGCTGTGGACGTGGCCTGACAAGTCTCTCGCGGGCAGGGGCAACGGCCAGGGACCAGGCTTCCAACCTGACGAGATCGGCTCATCCAGCTTGACCTTGACGACGGCGACGGCAGACTGCCTGCTGACCAACACCTCGCCTCCACGCAACTAGTCCGGCCAGCGTCACTGCACAAGAAGCAGCCTGCTGGGATCAACCGCAGGTCTTATCCCCGGAGGGCGGCCGTTGGCGCCGGTAAGCATAGCCCCAGCGTCGTGCTGATGCGGGTCGTGCTCGCCGGACTGTGGACCGGCGCCTACCGCCGTGCGACGAGTAGGAGAAGCACCGACACGGCATAGCCGCGAAATTCCGACCGCGGATGTCTTCGAGCGCGACGTCCCCGGGCATCACCCAGACTGCCGCGGCCGCGGACACGCCCGCGTGCACCACCGCTGCTGAGCCCCCGCGGCAGCGCGGTGACCGCACCACACCCCTGGGCTTCGGCGTCACGAGCCACGGTCGGCGGGTGTTCGCAACCGGCTCACGGGACGAGACCCTGCTGCTGAGGGCCGCAGAGTAAGGCGCCTGACCGGCAGTCTCTTCAGCGGCCATGTCGGTCCGATCTCCGCCGTGGCCTTCGCCACCTCCCGCAATGGTCACACCATTCTGGCGTCGTGGTCGGAGGAGCAGTCGGTCCAACCCTGGGCCCCGATGCCTGCAAGCCGCTGGGGAAGCCGTTCGAGTTGCCCGGTGGGCCGGTAACTTCCGTCGCAGCCGGAACCATCGGTAGCAACAGGATCGCCCCAGTGATCGGTGCCGGGCAAGGCTTCCAGCTATGGGACCCGAACACCCGCCAGTTTGTCGGCGACCCAATCGGCTGCGGCCCGGTCAGTTGACGGCGTTGGCTATCGGGACCACTGCCAGACGCAGTCCGCGGTCGCGGCGGCACTGGCGCCCGGCACGGTGGGCCGGTGGGATCCATCGACCGGCCAACAGATCGGCGAGACCTGGGAGACGCACGCCGAGCCCATCACCTCCGTCTCGATGGGAAGCTCGGCAGACGGCGACCTACTGCTGGCGACGGGCTCGGATGACGAGAAGGTCCGACTGCGGCGCGGCGACAACCAGATGCAGGTCGGCACTGATCTCACCTCCGACTCGGACCCGCGCATCGCCGAGGAGCAGCTCCGGGAGGAGATCAAGCGGACGGTCGCCCCCGAGCTCCTCAACCGGCTCGACGGCACCCTGGTCTTCCGGCCCCTGGAGCCGTCGGTCATCCGCAAGATCGCCCGCAAGAACATCAACGAGGCGCTGTCCCGGGTCTCCGGCCGCGGGATCATGGCGGACATCACGGACGAGATCGAGGACGTCGTCTGTGAGGAGGGCTTCTCCCCGGAGTACGGGGCCCGCCCGCTGCAGCGGGCTGTGGAGCGGCTCGTGATCCGACCGCTGATCGGCCTGCCGCCCGGGCGGTACATGCTGGAGTACGGCGACGGGTCGACCGTCGCCCACCCCCTGGCGGACAGCAGCAGGTAGCAACTCCGCCTGCGATGCGGGCACCTGACCCGTGCCCGGACGACCAAGATCCGATCGCTGGAGCCGGGGCATCGTCGGAGCCGAGCCCTATGATGATCACGACTGGAGCGAAGGGGATGCCGTGACCGCTGAGCACGCACACCGGCCCCGAGTCGCCCGCACCGCCCCGGCCGCGCTGATCATCCTGCTGATCGCCGTCGCACTCGTCGTGCTTCCCACCTCGGCATCGCTCGCTGAGGACACCGACGAGCAGTCCGGACAACCCCGGGACGCCCAGGAGCTCCTCGCGCTCTTCGACGCCCCGGGCATCGCCGCGGACTACGTGGTCGTCGTCGACACCTCCAGCAGCATGCTGGACGGACCGAATCCCCCTTACCTGGCCGCCCAGGCCGCTGTCCAGGCGTTCGCCGACGCCGTGCAGCCCGGCGACCGGGTCTCGATGATCTACTTCGACGAGACCACCCGGCCCGAGCCGTCGCGGGTGATGACCTCCGATGAGGACCGCGCCGCCCTCGTGCAGTCGGTGAGCGGGCAGAGCTTCCAGGGAACCGCCACCGATATCGGCGCCGCACTGGAGCTCGCCCAGCGAGAGATGACCAGCGTCGACGCCAACAGCGTTCTATCCCTGCTGTTCGTCAGCGACGGCGCGAACAACCCCCTGCCGTCCAGCCCCTATTCGGCCGACGCGCAGGGCGCCGCCTGGGATGCCCTCGCCGCCCAGGGCACTGCACTGGAGGACACCCACTCCCTCGAGGCCACCGGCATCGGCATCGGCACGACCGCCGGGGTGGAGCTGCTGCGCCGGGCGTTCCCGGGCGAGGTCGTCTCCGTCGTCGGGGTGCAGCCCGGCGAGCTGGAGGACTACTTCCGCGACACCGTCGCCCGGACCGAGCTGCTGAAGATCCGCTCCGCCGTGGAGCAGGACCTCGCCCGGGAAGTCTCCACCAGCGCGAGCCTGGACCGGCTGTCCGGCCAGACCGGCGGCGAGCTGACCCTCACCAACACCCGGGAGAAGCTCGCGATCACCGCCGACCCCGTCGCCGTCTCAGCGACCACGGCCAACGGAGAGGCCCTGGACGTGCAGCTCCCAGAGGGCGTCGAGCCGGTGACCCTAGCCCCCGGCGAATCGGTGACCCTCCCCCTGACGGTCAACGCCGAGGCCGCGGACGATGGCATCGCCTGGGGCTCCCCCAGCGAGTACGTAGCCGTGGCCGTGGCCACCGAGGTCGCCCTCAGCACCCCGAGCGCCGACCTCCTCAACCGCAAGTACCTCAACCCTCCCTTCGCCGCCGAGGAGCTGGAGCGCACGGAGACGGTCAGCACCAGCACCGAGGCGCAGATCAGCGTGGGCGTCCCATGGTGGATGATCCTGCTCGCCCTGGCGCTGCTTGCCCTGCTGGTCGCGGTGGCGGTCTGGCTCATCCGGCTGTGGACGATCCCGCCTCCGCTGTCCGGCTTCCTCAGCTACACGGCGCCCGACGGGTCCGGCCGCAGCATCGAGCTGCGCGGCAAGACCATGAACCTGCCCAGCGCCGAGCACCCGCTGCCCCAGGCACGGGACAGCAGGGCCCGGTTCTTCACCAAGCCCGGGCCTGGCCACCGCAAGCGCGTCTACGTGAGGACCCGCTCCGGGACCGTGCGCGTCTTCGCGGGCTTCGACCCGGTCGGGATCGACCCGACCGATGGCGACTCCTACCTCGACATCTTCGACCGCGTGAAGATCGGCGACGTAGAGCTGCGCTATGAGCTCGTCCAGTCCTCGGCAACTCAGGCCTCTGCCCAGTGAAGAAGGAGAACGCATGTCAACGGGTGTGGTAATCGGCATCGGCGGCACCGGCGCTCAGGTGATCTCACGGATCAACGCGTTCGTCGAGTCGGAGCGCATCGACCAGGCCTTCCGGTCCCGGCTGCAGTTCCTGGCCATCGACGCGCTCAACCTCGAGCAGCAGCACGACGAGGTGGTGCGGACCGGACTGTCCCGTGACAAGTACTTCAACCTCATCCCGCCGGGCGGCTTCAACCCCGCCCAGACCCTGCGGATGGACATGTACCAGGACCCCTACCTGCGGCACTGGTGGGCCGACAGCTACCGCCCCGAGGACGGCAACGTCGTGGAGGCCCTCAAGGCGTCCCGGCGGTTGGGCCGGTTGGCGTTCTACAACCGCAAGGGCGAGCTGACCGACCGGATCCAGCAGGCGCTGCGCGACGCGCAGGAGGTGGAGCGGGACCAGCTCTCGGCCGGCTCCCAGGCCCAGGACGGGGCCCCCGGCGAGGTACGGGTGTTCATCGTGGCCTCCTCCGTGGGCGGGACGGGCAGC
Organism: uncultured Actinomycetota bacterium; assembly: GCA_963706835.1. GTDB lineage: Bacteria > Actinomycetota > Actinomycetes > S36-B12 > CAVXYG01. The sequence continues at coordinate 126,981 of CAVPOB010000036.1, read as the reverse complement.
AGCGGCTTCCTCGAGGTCGTGCACAGCGTCTACGCCGCTGCGCAACTGGCCGGGATGCCGACGATCAAGATCTACGCCGTGATCTACCTGCCCGGGGTCTACCGAGAGGCCATTCAGAGCGGCGCCTTCAGCTCGATGATGGTCCGCCAGCACAACGCCAACGCGTTCGCCTTCTTCCGCGAGGTCGACCACTTCATGCTGAACCGGTCGGCGTTCTTCGAGGACTTCGACCGCAACCGGGCCGGCCGCAGGGCCACCGGGGTCGGGGACGGCCGGCTGGTCCACCAGATGTTCCTCATGGACTCCAACATCAGCGGGGTCGGGACCGTTGGCAGCATCGACGACATCCACGCGGTCACCGCCGAGTCGCTGTACCAGCTGATGATGACCGACCACGGGGCGCCGCTGCTCGGCCAGGCGCAGACGAACTGGGACATCGCCTTCGGCGCGCGGGACGCCTACAACCACCCGCTGGCCTACTGCTCCATGGGCGTCGGCGCCGTCGTCTTCCCCGGCGACACCTACCGGCAGTACCTCCGCGCCCGCTACATGGAGCACTTCATCCGAACGGTGCTCATCCCGAACTCGGCGGTCGCCGCCAGCCAGGACTCCACCGAGCCCGGTGCCGCTCCCGGCCCGCAGGGCAGCGAGTCGGCCGTGGCGGCCACGGCCCGGGCCGACCGCGGCAAGCTGGTGCAGTCCGTGGAGCACTCAGTCGACAACACCATCTTCCGGCAGGCCCTCGAGGGCGTCGCCCTGGTGGACGAGCCCAAGCGGCTGGTCGAGATCGGCATGCAGGCGGCTGCCACCCTGGAGCGCAAGCCGGAACTCGCCACTGCGAGCCGGCTGCTGGCCGAGGTGAAGCGGCTCACCGACGGCGGAGCGCTCAGCGATGACCTGCGGCAGTCCTACCAGAGGGCCGTGGACGACGTGACGCCCCAGATCGACGGGGCCCTGCTGGGACCGCTGCTGGCCGCCGGGGAATCCCTGCCGTTCATGCAGCGCACCCTTCAGCGGCTGGCCAAGGTCTACTCCGACCGGGCCAGGGAGGTGGGTTCCAGCCACGCGGAGACGGCCGCCGCCATGGACCAGGTGATGGACAAGGACGGCATCCAGGGCCCGGAGCTGCGCGACCTGCTCGACGATCTGCAGGGGCTGGAGAAGGCCGGCATCTTCGCCAAGCTGACCGGCAAGGCGGAGGAGCGGCGCAGGAGTGCCGCGGCCAAGGTAGGCCGGGCCGTGGAGAAGTACACCAGCGACCTGGTGAAGGAGCCGAAGCAGATCGCGGAGGCCGAGCTCGCCCGGCGGGTCCACGAGCGCGTCCTGCTCTACCTGGACTGGGCGCGGGACGCGGAGTCCGCGCTGGCCGCGATGAGCCAAGAGCTGCGGGTGCAGTGGCAGCAGGACAGGCTCATCGGCAAGGACAGCGGCCCGAAGGAGACCCAGCTGCTGATCCCCGAGGATGTGCAGCCCGAGGTGGAGGACAGCGAACTGGCACTGCGGGTGTGGGAGGAGGCGCTGCGCGACTTCCGGTCCAGCTACGGGGGGCCGGAGCAGCAGGCCCTCGTCGCACAGCTGTACGGCGACCTCGACGAGGCCTTCGAGCGCAGCGGCGGCATCCTCGCCGTCGGCTCCGACATCCGGGAGTACCGCGAGTCGGCCCTGGCGGGCCTGCGGCAGGCCCTCCGCGATCGCGCTGAGCGGCTGGCGATCCACGACTCCGAGGGCGAGCCGCGGTTCCCCGCCGACCTGGCGGCCGCCGCGGACTCAGAGGCGACGCTCACCGATGACCTGGACGGGCTGCTGAAGCTGGCCCGGGGCGTCTACTGGACGTTCATCCCCGCCCGGGTGCAGTACACCACCGGCGACAAGCTGCAGGGGGCGGTCGTCACCTACGCGGCCACCGGGGACGCCCACCGGCACCTCAAGGCCAAGCTCGGGCCGGACTCGATCGCACTGCGCGAGGGCGCCGACCCGGAGCGCGCGGTGGCGATCATGACGCAGTACGCCGTGCCGATCCACGCCCTGGCGGAGGCCGACCTCTGGCAGCGGGACTACCGGCAGGTCATCGAGGGACTGGCGATGGGCCGGACGGATGTGAAGCCGCCGCACATCAACTCCAACTACGCCCAGCAGCTCGAACCGCTGCTGCCCGAGTACTTCAGCCGGGACACGATCATCGAGGAGCTGGCGCACGGCCTCGTGATCGAGATGCTCGGGGGCGGCGACGAGTTCCCGCGGATCGTCAACCCGTCGGCCCTCCGGCGCGACCTGCTGCCGCTGGACACCCGCAAGTGGCCGCAGGGACAGTTCACGGCGACCGCGTTCACCGCCAGCCCGGGCAGCAACCTCCTGGCCCCGGCCGGGTCCCCGGTGGAGCTCGGGAGGACCATGGATGAGCTCGTCGTCGGGCTCGGCGCCCGGGACGACCTCATCAAGGGCATCGAAGCGACGTGGGAGCGGCTGCGGACGGCGGCGGGCCCCCAGTCGCTGCTCGAGGCCGTGCAGCGACTCACCGACGCGGTTGTGCCGGTGTTCCGACGGGCGGCCGAGCGGCAGGCGGACGAGGCCAGCCAGGTGGTGCTGGATCGGCTGGAGGGGGCCCTCGCACAACTGCGGGACCAGCTCGAGCTCGACGCGGCCAGGGGCTAGCGGGGCGCCGTTCCCGACCCCATGGAGGCAACAGTGAAACCGTCCCTCCTCGTTGTCCACGGGCAGGAGGGTGTCGAGGTCCGGCGCCTGCGCGCCCTGGCCGGCCTGGCGGGCGATGAGATCGGTGACGGCCAGCGCGCCGCCATGGTGTCGGTGAACGCACTGAACCTCGAGGAGTTCGAGAAGGTCGCCATCGATGTGCCCGCCCACGAGGCGCTCCACGTCGTCCACCTCGTCCCGGAGTCCCCGGCCGGCCAGCCGCCGCCCGACGTCCTCGCCCTGGCGGGGGCCGTCGAGGACGTGCGGGGGCAGTTGAACCAGCGGTTCCCCGCGGCACAGCTGGCCCAGTGGTGCGTGCTGCAGATCGGCCGGGAGCTGGACCGGCCCGAGGTGGAGCTGCTCACCTCCCTGTTGGACCGCCGCCAGGACCTCGCGCTGCGGGGCATCCTCACCGTCCCCAGATCGACGACGCGAACCGTCGCGGGAACCGCCGAGGACGCCAGCGTCTTCACCGCAGACCTGGTCTACTGCCTGCTCAACGGCGGGCTGACCGACCACGACGACCTCCCCCGGGTGACCGCGGCGGCCACCAGGTCCGTCATCTACCGCCGCGAGTCCGTCGCCCGGGCGACGGCGGCACGGCTGGCCGCCGAGCACCTCCGCGAGCAGGTCCTCGCCGAGCCCGACCCCAAGCAGAACTACCGCGCACACGGGCACCGCGTCATCACCGACCTCGACATCCCCGGGCAGAAGGACGTCCTGCTCGGCGCCCAGCCGAACCAGCTGGTCACGATCGCTGCGGGGATGAAGGACCTCGACTTCAGGGAGCGCCCCGGGGCGGTCCTGGCCCAGGCGGAGGAGACTGCGCTGCTGGCCATCCCCGACATCATGGGCCGCTGCGGGGCCGCCATCCCGGGGATCACGCAGAAGTTCCGGCACAGCATCAGCGACTCCCTCCTCGACCGGCTGCAGCGCTCCGGGATGACCCGCCCCACCTGGGAGCAGGCCGTCGGCATCCGGGAGCAGTTGGAGCGGGAGCGCAAGCGGCTGGCGGACCTGGCCAGCAAGGCGCCCAACCCCACCCTCGACGCTGCGGTGCTGGACGCGGAGCGGACCGGCCGGGACGTCCCCGACATCGGCGCGACCGTCGTGAAGGGCTCCGCACTGGCGAGCCTGGCGCCGCTGGCGGCCGCGGTGGGCGTCGTCACCTGGCCGGTCGGGGCCTTCCTCGCGCTGCTGGCGCTAGGCGTTGTCCTCGGCATCCGCCAGTACAAGGTGGAGCGGGCCCAGCGCCGGCTGGACGACCTCACGAAGCTGTCCAGCATCCGGGCGACGGGCCTCGTCGACCGCGGCGTCTACCTGCTGCTGCACGACCTGGTCGACGATCTCATCACCTGGTTCGGCGACACCGGCGCGCCCCTGGCCGACCGCCCGGCCCGCGACGATGCCGGGCACGAGGCCGACCGGATCCGCTGCCTGCACTCCCAGACCGTGGCCGCGCTGGCGGAGCTCGAGCGGGTCGCCGACCCGGTGGCCGCCGGGGAGGGACCCGCGGCGCTGACCACACACCGGTTCAGCATCGTGCTGCCGGAGCAGGGGCTGATCCTCGAGCGGCACAGCAGCGAGGACGCCCAGCGCGCCATCGCCGACACCCGCGACCGGCTGCGCGGCATCTTCACGAAGTGGGACTTCGAGTGGCGGACGCCCCGGCTGGTGCGGAGTGCCTGCGGGCCGGCCAGGGTCCGATCGCCGCCGCCCTGCCCAGCTTCACCGGGTCGCTCAAGCCTGGAACGGACGCCCGCAGGGAGGTCGCTCGGCTGCTGGCCACCGACAACGCCCCCCTGCTGCCCGGCTACCGCAGGCCGGCCGGCCGCCAGGACCGGTGGCGCTGGGTCTTATGCCCGGACGTGCTGCGGGGCGCGCCCTGGCTGCCGCCGGACAGCGACACGGATCTGCGCCGGATGGCGGACCCCGACTATGTGGCCGTCATCGACCTGCTGGCCATCCAGGACCCGCACCGGCTCCTCGACGACTCGGAACCGGGAGGTGACGCGGATGCCTAGCGCGTCCGGCGGCGGCGCCGTCGATGTCCACGAGGTACGGCTCCCCCTGCTCGCCCGGATGTGGGACGCCCTGCCCGACTGGGCGCCGCGCCTCATGGTCGCCCCCCTGATCGCCACGATCATCCTCACGCTGCTCACCGTGGGCTGGCTCGCCGTCCCGTGGGTGGACTCCCTGCAGATCTCCCTGCAGCACCTCCTGCTGGGAGCCTTCGTCATCTGGCTGGTGCTGACCTTCCTCATCGGCTTCGTGCTCCGGGACGCGCGCCGCGGCTGGCCGCTGCGGGTCGCCCTGATGTCCACCGGGCACGTGTTCCGCTGGGTGGACCTGCTGGCCGCCGGCATCGCGATCTACCTGTCCTTCCGGACGGGGGAGCAGCTGATCTGGCTGGTCACCGGCCTGCTGCTGCTGTCCTACGCCGCGCTGGCCCTGGCGCCCGAGCGGGACGTGGAGCTCGACCAGGTCCCGGAGGTGCTGCGCAGGCGCCGGCGGCGGACGGTGGACCCCGGCGCCCGGCCCGAGGAGTCCCTGTCCACCGAGTTGAGCGAGCACACCGTGTCCTGGGACCTGTCCCAGCTCGACCTGCCGTTCGCCGGCTCGGCCTCCGTGTTCGTCAACGCCGACCGGCTGGCGGCCCTGCGGGCCACGAACCCCGCGGCCCCGTACAACGTCCGGGGCGTCCCCTACCACAAGGCCGCGGTGAACGAGTGGATCGTGCGGGGCACCACCGAGGAGATCGACCGGCTCACCCGCGCGGTGCTGGACTGGTCGGCCCAGCACAACCTGACCCGGCGGCAGCAGGTGTACGCGGTCCTGTCCCTGGTGCAGAAGATCCCCTACACCTACGACCTGGACAGCACAGGGATCGAGGAGTACTGGCGCTACCCGGTCGAGACCATCGCGGACAACACCGGCGACTGCGAGGACTCCACCATCCTTGCCGCGGCGATCCTGCGGCGGATGGGGTTCGACGTGGCCATGATGTTCACCCCGGGGCACGCGGCGCTGGGCGTCGCCGGGGTCTCCGGCGAGTCCGGCCACTACGTCGACTTCAAGGGCCGCCGGTACCTGTACTGCGAGACCACCAGCGAGGGCTGGGCCATCGGACAGCTCCCGCCGGGGGTCTCCCAGGGCGACGTGAACATGATCGGGGTGGCGCGGGCCGAGTCACTTGCCGACGTCGTCGGAGACTGACGGCTGTTGCCGACGGCTCGCCCGGCCACTGTCCCGGCGCGAGCGGTCGCGTCGTGCCGCTGGCCGGCAGTCGGCTCCGCACCGCGGACACGGGGTGGCGCGACGCATCTGCCCGCCACCGACCGCATGAACGAATCCGTCGGTCGGCGCGGCCTGGGCGGGCATCGGCAGACAGCAGCCCGTGCCACCCGGACGGGCGATGGCCGCGGCCGGGTGGCGCTCCTGCTACCCACCCGCCAGGACCTGAAGGGTGGGCGATCACGTCGATCAAGGACGCGGGTGCGGCCGACGACCGTCACCATCCCGCGATCAGGGGCCCCGACGCGGGTGGGGAGTGGGCCCCTGGGCGATTCCTGCGACCCGCCAATGCGTTCGGGGCGCCGCCGAGCAGCGAGGCCCCGAACGTGGCGGAGCCCCCCGCCGACCGGTCGGGCTGCCAGTAGACCCGGACGTCGTCGGAGATCTCGGCGCAGCCGTAGTTCACGTCGATGGCCATCTCATTGCCCTCGACGCACGAGAGGCCCTGCTTCGCCCCGGCGCTGTCCGGGATGTCGTTGCGGTTGTCCAGGTTGTCCCGGATCCAGTGCAGGCACACGTCGACCTGCTCGCCCCGGGAGAGCGAAACCCAACCGCCGCTCGCGACCTGATCCAGTGCCGACTCCGGGCCCCCGCAGCCCGCCAGTGCCAGCGCAGCGATCACCGCCACCCCGATAGGGGACGCCGTCTTCTTGACCTTCCGATTCCCCCGAGAAACGCACACGAGCACATGCCGAAGTTGCCTGCATTCCTCGCGTAGGAATCTGTCCTGGCAGTCAGCACATCAATCAACGCTCGAGGGCGCGACGGGGCCCGACGGCCGGCCGGCCTCCGCAGCTGCCACCGGGAAGCGTCGGGCAACGCGGAGCCGGTCCCGGCACACTGGTGCCGCGACCGGATTCCGGGTGACCATCGGAGGACCGATGGCGGGCAGCAAATGGTGCGGCAACTGCGGACGCCCCGGGCACGACTCGCGCACCTGCAGCGTCCCTGCGAACAAGGGCCGGTGCAGCAAGTGCGGGTACCGCGGGCACAGCCGCCCCTGCATCCCGTTCCGGCTCGGAACGCCCGTCGCTTGAACATTCCCGGCGCCACCGTCGGCGAAGGTGGCCATGGGGATTCCGTGGTCTTCGGGGAAACACACGGCTCGACGTGGGCATACTGGGCCCGGAGCGCTTTGGGGGCAGGGTGGAACTCACGGAAGTACGGATCAGCAACTTCCGTTCCTTTGCAGGCACGCAGACCGTGCGCTTCGACCAGGGCCTCAACTGCATCGTGGGCCCCAACAACACCGGCAAGTCGAACCTCCTGCGGGCAATGGCACTGGCACTCCAGGTCCCTGATCCACGGGACGCGCCCGGTGACCGACGAGTGGATGCCGACCAGGACCGGCCCCGGTTCGGCCAGCGGCGTCCTCGGTCCATCAAGGTTCGGACGGCGTTCGAAACCGATGCCCGGCCCAGAACAGGAAACCCGAGTCCCGACCGACGACTCCTGGAACGGGCGTTGGCCTACGAGCGCGCCGCCAACCCAAACTTGAAGCCGAAGGGCGCATATGCGTCTGAAGGCAAGGTGTTCCACAACGTGGAATGGAGGTTCAAGGACCACGACGTCACCAGGATCGAGTACCTGACGGTGGGGGGAATCGCCACGAGCCACGCCACTCAGCAAGGGACCGGGTTCCTTTCCGGCTCCTGGCAGCAAAGAGCATGACCGTTTCGTCGCCGAGTTCCGCAACCAGATCCGCTTCGTCTCCGTGCGCAGTGGGGAGGCCCTGGAATCGGTGCTGGCAGGACCGTTCCGGGAGGTGCTCGAGGGCGTTATCGAGGACCATCTCAAGGACGAATTGGCCACTGCGAAGGGCGCGCGGGAGCAGTACCGCCACCACCTCCAGCGGCAGTTGCTGGGGCCGCTAAGCGCCCGGATCGCCTCAACGACTGGGGGGATATTCCCTGAGATGTCTGCGGCAGATCTCCTTCCTGCCATTCCCTCCCTGCAGGACACGCTGTCATCCATGGGCGTGCAGTTGAGCGACGCTGTGCAGTCGGACCTCAGTGGGAAGGGCACCGGGGTCCGGGCGGGCGTGCTCGTCGCGATCCTCCGCTACCTGTCCGAGCAGAGCAAGCGCTCCCTGGTCTTCACCGTGGAGGAGCCGGAGTCGTTCCTCCACCCTGCGGCACAGGAAGACCTGCGCCGGGCCCTTATGGGTCTGGCTGCGGAACCGGCCACCACCGTGATCATCACCACGCACTCGCCGTTCCTGGTACCGGACCCCGCCGACGACCAGGCCCGCATCATGAGTGTCGCGAAGGACGGTGAGGGCGCCTCTGTGGTCCACCAGGAGCGCGACCACCGTCACACCGATTCCCTCTTCCGGGACAGCGGCACTGCCGGGCTGATCAGGCGGGCCCAGTCCATCCCCGAGGATTGCGACATGGTGCTCGTTGTCGAAGGCCGCACGGACAAGGAATACCTCGAACTCGGCGCGGACATCGCGGGTCGGGCCGACCTTCTGGACGGCATCCACTGCATCCCCGCCGAGGGCGCCCAGCAGGTTCCCGCAGTCACCGTGATCGTTGCTGAGGCGACAAGCAAGCCCGTCATGGCGCTGCTGGACAGCGACGACATGGGACAGCGGGCGGCCAAGACGCTCAAGGGCTTCAAGGCTCGGGAGAACCGGCTCGTCCGGAGCCTCGGCGGCGCTCCGCTGAAGCCCCAGGCACGGGACGGTGAGGGCCTCTGGCCGGAGGGACTGCGTGCGAGACTCGAATCCGCCTTCGAGGGTCAGCCACCCGGGGTGCTGAAGATGGGCGCAGTCGACTGGTTGCGGACCGAAGCTACCCGGGCTGACTGTCACCGCGTGGTCGCGACGTTGCAGTGGATCCGCAAGGAAGCTGGGCTGGAATCGCGCTGACGCGCGGCACCCCAGGAGCCCTCGAGGCACCCCGTCCGGCGTGCCTTGCGTCCACCGGGAGGGAAGCAGTCGCTGCCCCTCGAGTCGAGGCTGGGCCATCGTGTCGGAGGTCTGGGACAGATTGGCAGCAGTCCGGGGAAGGCGCAACGCCAGCGGTGGGGTCCACGACGGACATCCGGTGGCGAGACTCAGGGCAGCGCTCCGCGAAATCGCAGAGGGGGACGCGACATGGGGACGGGATGCTCGCTCGACGACGTCGAGATCCAGTACGCGGGAACAGACGGCTACTCCCAGGAGACGGGCCTGACCACGTACGTCCTTGGCGTGCGCAACCGCACGGATCGGCCCTTCACCGGTGTGCTCATCGCGTCCATCATCATCCCTGACCACGGCATCTGCATCTGGCAGCAACCACGCACGGTGGAGAGCTGGTTTGAGGACTGCGGCGAGTGCGACATCTGCCGCGACCCCTCCCCCGACGAGTGCTGCCAGGACTCGCGGGACCTGACGGGCGAGCCCATGCAGTACTTCGACTTCGCTGCCCACCCGCTGCCGCCCGGGGAAGGCAACGACTACCTCGTGAGCTTCGCCGGCTACGGGTTCGGCATCAGGCCCAACATCCACGTCACCTGTATCGAGGACTCGCTGGGCACCGAGTACGACCCCGTCGAGGAGTTCCTCGACATGCTGCCCGAGCAGTTCTGAGGGTGCGGCTGCCACCCAGGCCAGGACGCCGGGCACCGCCCCAGGGGTCCATGCACTTCGCTCTGCGCGTCGGACCCTGCCCGTAATGTGGAGGCTAAAGGGGGAACCTTGCACTGCATCACCACCGACGATCTGGCGCATGTGCTTGCCAGGCACCAGGGATCACCGTCTGCCGCCTTCCGTGCCGCCAGACGGCTCTTCGGGATCAAGCTCGACGCGCTGCCGTTGGAGGAGTCTGCCGGCTGGCTGCGACGCCTGGACACCGATCTGCTGGCTATCGCTGCGGATCCCGAGCACACCAGCCTCTGGCCGCTGCTGGGAGACCTCCGGAAATTGGCGGCCGCCAGGCTGTCGGACATGCTCGGGGGCGACCTCCACTTCGCTGATCGGGACGACCTGCTCCGCCAGTTGGACCTCGACGGCGCCGACGACTTCGCCCGGTGGGTCGAGGGCGCCACCGAGGACGGCAACGTCTTCGCCGTCGATGTCAGTATCGACAACTGGAAAGCCAGCGGCACTCTGCTCAACGGCGCCCGGCCCATCGACTTCGAGGTCGCGTTCCCGATGCTGGAGTCCAGCCTGAGGGCTGCAATTCTCGAGGCGGAGGAGCAGTCCGACGACGCCTTCCGGGCCCAGGACCTCCGCGCGCGCATCGAGGAACCGGACGACGGCGAGGTGCCGGACGCATCCTGGATCCGAACCGCCGGCCAACTGCCCTTGTGCGACGAGGATGGCTACATCCGGACGCTGCTGGAGTTGGCCGAACTGGTCGGCATCCAACCATCAGCGACCCTGCGCCGCGGGAACGCCCTTCGGTCCTCGGCACTCCGGGAACTGCAGGACCAGCTCGTCAGCGAGCTCGGGCTGCCCGAGCAGCCTGCCGAGGCGACTGCCGCAGCGGGACGGAGGGCCGCCGGATGACTTGGTTCCACGGCGTCCCCGACCGGGTGACGATCGCGCGCGGGCTGGACTTCCTGACCGCGAGCGAGGCGCTCTGGGAGAGCGACCCCGGCGAGGTCGACCCTTGGCAGGAGCGGCCTCCGAATGACTTCGGCGCCACGGCGGTGCTCATGATGGCGAGGCTCCAGCTCGACCAGATGGTGGAGGTTCTGGATCGCCCGCCGCTCTCATCGGGCGACGGACGGTTGGGCAGCGCGCTGCGGCGGATCACCATCGTGGAGGACGGCCACAACACCGACGGAGCGGAAGACCCCGGCAACGATCTGGCGTGCGTGGAAGAAGCCCTGCACCTGCGACAGTCGCTGCAGGGCTCGGTCGAAGTGGACCACGGGTTCGCCCCTGACGGCTCCATCAGCATCACCGTCGGGCCGGACATTCCCGAATCGGCCGCTCTCGGACTGCGTGGCAGCGAAGAGGGCGAGATGAATGACACGAGTCTGCAGGTCTTCGCCGCCGCTGTCGAAGCCACCCGGGCAGCGGTCCGGATCGTCACCGCACTGGAGGCCGCCGACGGCACCACCATCTCCCGCCGGTCCTATCCGTAGCGTTGCCGGGCACGGCGGTTGGGCCCCGAGCCGTTCTTGGACGGAGACAGCGGACGGGGCGCGACTCGGGGCTCGACAGCCAGGCCAGGAACCACACGTTCTACCAGCCCGAAAGGGCACGATCCCCAGCAGAATGAAGGAACACCCGCATGCCGCAGCCGACGGCCTGGCCAGCAACGCCAATCGCAATCGCCGTGCAAGGCAGGCAACCAGGCTCCAACCAGAGCGCGTGCCATGACGCTGGCGCCGGCACTGCATGTGCCGACCTACACGATTGGGGACAGTCGTGAGCGGCACTGGCCCGATCGACTACGTGGTCGGCGTCGATCCGATGAGCGACAACCTGGCGGTCATCCCATTGGACGTGGCGCGGGCCGACGCGGCCCTTATCCGCACTTTGAACAGCGGGACGCTGGGCGAAGTCCGCCGCGGGGACCCCGCCGCTTTGGCATTGGTCGAAGAGGCCTACTCGTACTTCGGTACGAATCCGGTGCTCGTCGATGAGGACGATCCGGACAGCGACGTCGTCCCTTTCGACGAACTGCCCGACAGCCACCCCTACGACGTCGTGTCGTGGTTCGGTGACGATTTCTACTACTTCCACTTCCCGCTCGCGAGGTTACGGACCGCGGAGCACGCCCCCCAGGAAATCATGGAGGAGTTCGCCAACCGCGACTTCGGCGTGGGGCTCGACTACGAACCGGCCGACTGGCTGGACCTCGGCGATTCGGAGGCCATCGAGGCCAGGCTGCGGGAACTCGGCCACCGGGTCGTGCACGACCAGCGACTGCTGGGAGAGTACCAGTACGGAGATCCCCGCAATCGCCGCCGCTTCAACGGGCAGAGTCGCAGCCCCACTTTCGCTCGAAGGGCCGATGGTCGAGACCCGCATCGGCCCCAGCCCTGACAGCACGTCAACACCCGCGAGTCCCCCATCCTGGGATGGCTGAATCGGGACTCACGGTCCCCTGTGGCCCGACCTGCTCGCAGCGGGGATCAGCGCCAACATCGGGCCGATCAGCTGGCCCGGCCTCACTGCGCACCGTTCCTCGCCACCCCCACATGGGACCTCGGACCCTGGGACGCTGCGCTGGCTCGAGCCAGCCTTGAACCAAGGGGGAACCATGGAGACACGGCTGCGGCGGGCTGCCGCCGCCCTCGGACTGGCCCTGCTGCTGGCGCTGGCAGGATGTGCGGACGGCGCAACCGACCCAACTGCCCCGACTACCCCGAACAGGTCGACCGCACCGCCACCCTCGGCGCCGGTCGCGCTGGCCGACCTCGAGGAGAGCGTCGAGGAGATCGTCACTCACCGGCAGATCCAGCAGTACTGGGGGGCACCGATCCCGGGGACCCAGCCTGGGCGGTTCTGGTGCGAGGGGCCCGATCCGGTGACCGCCGGTTCAGCGGTGACCTGCCGGTGGGTCGACGACTGCGAGGACTGCGCCCAGGCGACTAATGTCACCCAACTGGTCTCCGTGCTGGACGACACCGGCCGGTTCACGTTCGCGACGGTGGATCCCTCTATCGGCACACTCCACCCCGACCACTTCGCGGCCGGCACCACCTCGTGCGCGGTGCTTGCCGCGCCCCGACCAGTCGACGGGGGCGAGCAACGGCTGTCCTACCCCGCACTGGTGCACTACTGGTTGAGCAGCGGCAGCCCGGCTGCGATGGATCCGGATGGCAACGGGCAGCCGTGCGATGCGGACTACCCCGCTGACCTCGTTGCCGCGGTCTTCGATTCGCCTCTGGCGCCTGCCCCGACCACCGCAACTGGCCTGACCATGGAGGGCGTGCGCCGCCATGCTCAGGCGGTCTTGATCGGCGTCACGAGGGACACGGTCTTGCGCGACTGCGGCTCCACAGACCCGCCCGCGGCTGGAGCAACCATGGACTGCCTGCGGATGCCAGCAGACGGCGGCCCAGCATCGGCGGACCCGCACCTGTACTTCAGCGTGCTCGATGACGACGGCCGCTACGTCGTGGCCGCTCCCGACCGTGATCTGATGCCCACGCTGGAGGACTATCCGCCCGACAGCACGTGCAGCGACTTCGCCACCGCGCCTCCCCCGCGTCCCGACGGCTCAGTGAAATGGCTGTCCGAGGTGCGACTGTCCTACGACCAGGTCTACTACAAGTGGCTGGAACTGGGACAGCCGACCAGTTGGGACGAGGACGGTGACGGCCGGCCGTGCGAAGACGTCTACGGCGCGGCTCACGACTATCTGGTCGCCAGCCCCTTCCAGCCGTAGGCGGAGCGCTCAATTCGAGCGGCCGTCGCTGTCGGCGGAGTCGCAGACCGCGGCTGGAACCGACTTCTCGCGCGTAGGCCGTCCACTCCTTACCCAATGCTTGCCCGCTGCGCACCGCGGTGAGGATTGGCCAGGACTCGGCCCGGGCGTGATCAGGTCGAGCCGCGGCTGAGCTGCCGCGGTCCAACGCGAGCAACGCATGAACGTACGCAAGCAGAGCGCCTGGGGCGTGTGGTGGTTGAGCCTGATCACCCTGGGGATCTACTACCTCGTCTGGCACCACCGCATCAACAAGGAACTGGCGGCGGTCACCGGCACCGAAGTCCCCGCCAACGGCAAATGGTGGTCGCAGATCATCCCATTCCTCAACCTGTACGGGCTGGCCAAGACCGCTGGCCGACTCAATGCCTCCGTCGGATCGCCCACCCGAGTGGGATCCTTCACCACCTGGTTCTGGGGCCTGATCTGGTTCTGGTCGCAGACCCGCTACCTGCAGCGCCGGATCAACACGCTGCACGATGTCATCGCAGCCACCGCATCGTCGCCGACGACGGTCGCTCCGGCAGCACCGGAGACGTCGGGCGCCCCTGCCTGATCCGCACAGCGCCCGTTGGGCGTCTGCGCCTATGACTGGGCTCCCGCATAGGCTCCAGCTCTAGCACCCCAACGAACAGGGTCGCTGGGCCCCGGACTCACCGGATCCGGCTACTTCCCCAAGCCCAGCAGATGCTTCAGCGCGGGCAGGAACTGGAAGTAGTGCTCGTCCTGCTCCGACACCACAAGGTCGCTGCCTACGAACTGGCCGACTGGCTGGACCTCGGCGATTCGGAGGCCATCGAGGCCAGGCTGCGGGAACTCGGCCACCGGGTCGTGCACGACCAGCGGCCGCTACGGGAGTACGAGTGCTGAGATTCCCGCATCGCCGCCGTTTCAACCGGCAGAGCCGCAGCCCCGCTTCCGCTCGAGGGGCCGATGGTCGAGACCCGCATTGGCCCCAGCCCTGACAGCACGTCAACTCCCGCGAGTCTCCCATCCTGGGATGGCTGAATGGGGACTCACGGTCCCCTGTGGCCCGACCTGCTAGCAGCGGGGATCAGCGCCAACGTAGGGCTCAAGTGCGTTCCGTGCCTCTCGTTTGTCCAGCGTCCCAGATCACCGCGACGACAAGGTTGGGCGCGACCGCAACCTGGCCTGTCGGCGACGGCCGTCGCCGACCTCGCGGTCGGCCCGGCTTCGGCGGGCAGCGGGGTGTACCAGCCGGACTTCGAGATGGTGCCCTGCACCGCAGAGCAGTTCGCGGGGCGGCTGCCGGCCGGCATCGACGCCGAGTGCGGGCTGCTCACCGTCCCGGCGGACCGGACGTCGCCGATGGCGCAGGACAACCGGTGGTCCTGCCCGTGGTGCTCGTGCACGCCGGCACGGCCGACCCGCCCGATGATCCCGACCTGCTGCTGACCGGCGGGCCGTGCCAGTCCGGCATCGACGCGTTCACCCAGTCCGGGGCGGGCCTGCCGGGGCGGGGCTGCCGCGATGGGCGCAGCAGCTTGCCGAGCAGCGCGACCTGATCATGCTGGACACACGGGGCACGGGGCGGTCTCAACCGTCGCTGATCTGCCAGAACGATGCGCTGGGCCTCAGCTGGTCCGCCACGGCCTGGTACCTGAACCTCAGCACCACCGACGACCTGATCACCGAGCAGGCGCGGGTCGATCAGACCCTCATCGACTGCGCCGCGACCCTGCGGGCCGCCGGCGTGGACCTCGACGACTACAACCGTCCCGCCGTGGCCGAGGACCTCGCAGACACTGCGCCAGGCCCTCGGCGTCCCGAAGTGGAACGTCTACGGGGTCTCCGCCGGGACGACGCTGGCGCTCGAACTGCTGCGGCAGCAGCCGGGCGGACAGCGATTGGTGGTGCTCGATTCGGTCCACCCGCCGTTCACCGAGATCGATCCCGCCAGCGTGTTGGCCATGCGCAAGGCCGGGTTCCGGGCGTGGATCGACGCCGCAGGCCTGGACCGCGACGCCGTGGAGTCGAGCCTGGCCGCGATCAAGGCGCGCTACGACGCCGCCCCCTACAGCGGGACCGACCCGTACACCGGGATCCCGATGCAGTACACCGGCGACGACGCGATCTGGGTGCTTCATCTGGGGATGCTCGTGCCGGACACGTTGCCGCTGCTGGAACTGTTCGCGCGAACCTGCAGTACTACGACGGGACTCCGGCGACCGCGCCCTGTCGCTGGGCCTACTTCCCCATCAACCGTGCTCGACTTGAATCTGGCGCTCTTGTACCCCGTCTTCGCGGGGCTCGCCTCATCTGACGGCCACTGGATCGGCGTGGAGTGCGCCGCCCGCGCCCCGCTGCTCGAACCGGCCGACCTGGCCGCAGTGATCGCAGCCGAACCGATCTACGCGGGCCTCCTATCGGGGGAGCCCACGATGCCGAACGTGTGCGACCAGATCGGTGTCGAGCCGGCACCCGCGCAGAGCTACCGGATCCACCAGGTCGGGGTCCCCTCCCTGGTGCTGGCCGGTTCCCTGGATGTCCTGCGCACACCACCGGCCGTGTCGGCGCAGGTCAGCGACATGCTCGGGCCCTGGTCGCAGTTCGTCGAGTTCCCCCGCGCCGGGCACGGCGTGGCCGGGTACAGCCAGACGGACCCGGCCAGCCAGTGCGCCGATGCGATGATCGCCAGCTTCGTCGACAGCCCCCGCGCACCGGTGGACACCGGCTGCGTCGGCGGCTGATCTGCCGTTGAGCAACAGGTGCCCGGGGAGCCCGCGCCGACAGGAGCTCCCCGGGCCACCGCACTCGAAGGCCACCGCTGGACAGCGTCCGCCCGAGCACGAACCGCAGGGCGCCGAGGACGGCGGCGAGCGGCCGTCCCCAGCGCCGGGCCTCCGCCCAGGCGTCGCACGTACGGTGCGACGCCTAGGCGGACACGGGGCCCGCCCGGCGTGCGGCGCAGCCCGTCAACGGTTCGGCAGTCCCCGTGCCCGCGCAGCCCGCGACATGGCCAGGTCCGGCCGGGTACACGTGGACGTGACCGGCGGCGAAGGTTCCGGCGCAGGCGTGGGCGTGCGGTCAGCCCGGCTCCACCTCCGGCGCCACCAGGCGGTCGTGGCGGCTCTGGCGACCGGGCTCGGGGGCGGCGGAGTAGGTCCGGCGGCCGCCACCCATCACCTTCCCCATGAAGAGGGTGATCGCCCCGTCGCCGCAGGTGTCGCAGCCCAGGGCGTCGATCATCCGGGCCCGCTTCTTCTCCCAGCGCGCCATCGCGTGGATGGAGTGCGAGATCCAGGGTCCGCCGGTCACCTTGCACAGGTCGCCGCACTGCGATCCCGGGATCATCGGGCAGGTGCGGGTGCTGAGTTGGCCGACACGGCCGGAGCCTTGCGCCACCACATCGCCGGTGGCAACGTCCACCACTTCCACGACGGTGCGGCTGTCCGCGACCCGCCAGACGGAGTAGAACGGCTGCAGGTGGAGGCGGGCGGCGGTTCGGACGATGGACTCCACCGTGTAGTCGGCGATCACGACCGGCTCGTGCCAGCGCCGGCCGACATCGACCGCGGTCGCCGTCCGCAGGCGGATCCCCTGCTCGGTGAGGGAGGCGGTGAGTTCCTCGCGAACGCGCCGGCCCAGCGCCCGGACCGCATCGCGCGACGGCGCGACGGTGCCGATCACGGCCACCGGGACCGAGAACGGCCAGACGTCGGTGGACTCGGCTTCCGTGGCCGCGCCGAACCCCACCGTCACCGGGGGTGCACCTGCCAGCTCCCAGACGATGTCCTGGGTGAGGTGGCTGTCGATCACGTCGCTCGTCGCGAGCGGCTCGACCTGCAGGCCGCGCTGGCACGGGTCGACCGTCCCGGGCCCGCGCCGGAACTGCTCCAGGTAGGCCTCCTTCTGCGCCGGATCCACCGACGGATCGGCCAGCCACTCCCACGAGCGGACGCCGGCGACCGGCGGGGTGAGGTTGGGAAGAAGCCGCGGGTTGAACCCGTCGGCGAGGGGCAGCAGGGATGCAGGGACAGAGGGGGACATGGGTGTCTCCAAGGGCCGTCGGTTCCCCACCGAGTTCCCGGCGGGGCCGGTCTTCCTCCGGGGGCACCGTGCCGAGGCGAGCGGTTGCCGAGGCAGCTCGCCGGAGGGCGTCAACGCTGCCTGCTCTTGACCTGAATCCACAGTGCCACGAGGGTCCGACATGACCAAGTGCGGCCTCTGGGGCGATCTGCTTCGCTGCCGCCGCGGCCACTCCGTCGCCAGACCCGGAGGCCGGACGCGTCGTCCGCGCATGCAGCCCCGCCGCCTCCGAACGCCGGCTGCTGCGTCAGTCCCCGGCGACCTCCTGGCCGTTCGGCTCCTCCACGACGTCCGTCTCCGAGGTGAGGCGGAACCACAGCTGACGTGGCTGCAACAGGGGGATGGTCGCCGCCAGGATCTGCTCGCTCACCGCGTCAGCACGTTCCCGCTGCGGGGAACCAGTGCAGCACGCGTCGCGGCGACAGGCCGCCGACGGCGACCACGATGCGGGGCGTCCGTCATCCCGGGCCATGGTCCGATCTCGGAACTGCTCCGCCATTGCCGGCCGATACCGCCGTAGCGACGGCTCGGGCCACGTCGGGCACCTCGTACCGGATCGTCACGCCCTGCGCAGGGGGCCGCGTGCTCCTCGACCAAGGCCCCTTCCCATCCGCTGGGTCATCGGGCCCTGGAGAAGCCTCGGCTGCGGTGGTTGCCTGGGGGTGCGGACACCGGCAGGGAGTCGGGAGGAGGGGCCGTGACCAGTTCAGCGACCCGGAGCATCGAGATCGAGGCCCCCGTGGAGGAGGTGTTCGCCTTCGTGGCCGACCCGCGTCGGCAGACGCAGGCGATGGCCCGCGCGCTCGGGCGGCGGGTCGCCGTCACCGACGTGGCGACCTCGCCGGAGGGCGTGGTCACGGGATGGTCGTGGAGCACCCGATTCGTGCTGCCCATCACCTACACCGCGAAGGCGACCCGGGAGGAGCACGTCGCCAACGAGCGCATCGTCAACAAGCACCACACCGTCACCAAGGACACCGACACGATCACCTTCGCACCGGCGCCGGCCGGGACGCGGCTGACCTGGCGGGCGGAGCTCTCCTCCCCCATCCCGTTCCTGGAGGGCGTGGCGATCCGGATGGCGGCCAAGGGCAGGAGCTACGAGCGGCAGATCGATGACACGCTGGCCGAACTGAAGCGGGCCATCGAAGCCGCGCACCGCGGCGGCCCGGCCGAGCCGGCCCCGTAGCCGGGCGCCTCGGACTGCCGCCTCGACCCCGGCTGGGACGATCGGCCCTGGCCGCCGGGTCCGGCGGGGAGGACGGTGAGTTGAGACCGCGCGTCGTGGCCCGCTGCGCGGTCGCGACCAGCAGTCCGGGAGGTTGTGATGGCGGACCGAGACAGGGTGCAGACGGGCGTCTTCAGCAACTCGATGGCCTATGCCACGTGGGGCGAAGGCCCGAGGTCGCTCATCTTCATCCCGGGAGGACCCGGCAATGCCCTCCCCCCGGGCTTCATGCTGCGCCGAAGGGTGCAGCCGCTGCTGCGCCCGCTGGTGGACGACGGCTACCGCGCCTGGGTGGTCACGAGGCGCCGCAACATGCCCCAGGGGCACAGCGTGGCCGACATGGCCGACGACTACGCCGCCCTGATCGATGACGAGTTCGACGGCCACGTGGACCTGGTGCTCGGCGTGTCGTACGGCGGGATGATCACGCTGTACCTGGCCGCCGATCACCCGGACCGCGCCGAGCACTTCATCGTCGCCGGGGCCGCCCACGAGGTCAGCGACCGGGGCAAGGACATCGATTACCGCATGGCCCAGGGCGTCAGCGACGGCGACCGCATCGCCGCCGGCATGGCGATGGGCGAGTACATGCTCGCCGGGGACCGCTACCGGTGGCTGCGCCGGATCCTGGCCCCGGGCCTGGGCCGGATGATGGGCGGGGCGCCGCACGAGCACTACCGGCACGACATCATGGTCGAGGCGGAGGCCGAACGGGCGTTCAACGCGCGCGACGCGCTGCCCCGGATCAGCGTGCCCATCCTCCTGGTCTGCGGGGACCGGGACATGTTCGTCCCCAAGGAGGTCGCCGAGGAGGCCGCCCGCCTGATCCCCCACTGCACCCTCGTCCTCTACTCCGGCCAGGGCCACGGTGCCTCCAGCAGCAAGCGCCTCGGGTCGGATGCGCTGCTCTACGTGCGTACCCGCCGGGCCGGCCCGCCGGGCACGCCGTAGCGATCCGGACTCCGACGGCATCGACCAGATCAACCAGACGGAGGTGGGGCGCCGAGTCGCGCGATGTCGGCCCGGGTGGTGATGGTGATCGGTCCGCTGGCCTCGACGCCGTGATGGATCCGCACACAGGCGTCGCCGACATCGCCGGGTGTCAGCCAGTGCGGGTCCACCCGGGAGCCACGCTGGGGAGTGGCGATGGGTGAGCCGAGGATCAGGCTGACGGTTCGGGGTTTGGGTGGCGGGTGCTCGAGGTCGAAGATCTCGGCAAGGGTCAGTTGGGCTCGGGCGACGAGGGAGAGCGGACCGGTGCCGGGGACGATGTCGAGTGCCGCCCCGCCGTTGATGAAGACGTGGCTGCCGCCAGGTTTCAGGGAGGGGCGGAGGGTCTTGGCTGCCTGCCAATGCGCGGTGATGCCATCGCGCACGACAGTTGCGAATCCCTCGGCGTCCATCGCCTGGAGTGGGCCGAGTTCCCAGCCGCCGCCCCCGATCGAGGCGACGACCTGGTCGAAGGGGCCGTGGTCATCGGCCAACCGGCCGACCACCGACGGATCGGATGCCGACCCCACGGCGGTGATCAGCCGATCACGATGACCCTCGCCGGCAGCGTGGCGCAGCCGATCGATCCTGGTCTGGTCGCGTGACACGGTGACCACGGTCGCGCCGGCGTCGAGCCAGCTGCTGACGATCCCCGCCCCGACTCAGCCGGCCCCGCCGGCCACGAACACGGTCGGGGAAGGAACGGGGGTCATGCCGGGGCCTGGAAGCTGGCGTCGATGGCGATGGCGTGTTCGTCCACCAGCCAGGTGCCGCCCTGGTGGTGGAAGGTGTCGGTGACCCAGGCGGTGGCCACGACGGCCGGGGCGGTCTCGGCTTCGAGCACGGTCAAGATGTAGCCCACGCGGATGGTGGTGTCGTCGACCTGGTCGAAGACGTGGTTGGTGGCCAGGTGCCGTTTGGCGGTGCCCTCCATGGCGAACATGCCGGGCAGGACCTGGCGCAGGCCGTCCGACTCCACACCGTGGGCGACTTCATCCAGGGGTTGCAGGAAGCGCTGGCCCTGCTCGGTCGGTCTGCTGGGCGTGTTCCAGCGAGGCGGATCACCGCCGACGATCAAGGTCGTGACCAGCCGCTGGAGGTATTCCTCACGGCCCCAGTCCGACAGAGCGAGTTGCCAAGGAAGTTGCATCGCCCAGCGGCCCGCGAAGGTCCGCGAGGCGAGCCGCGTCCCACCTGATCGTCTAGTAGCCGCGAAAGACTCACCCGCCCGGCAACGCAGGCGATGGTGACGGGGACGACAGCGCAGGGGCACCGGCTTCGCATTCGGAGGCGACATGTCGGCGACCGCCCGGCGCGCCGACCGGCCGCTCTCGGCCATGGGTCGGCGGTCCAGCTGCAGGGAGGTCACCCCGCTGGCGGTCACTGAGGCCGGCTATAGCTGGAGGTGTGTCCGCAAAGCGTCGTCCAGTCGTTCCATGACGTGCGGTGGGACGCGCCCGATGACCGCGCCCAACCGGTGCACCGACACCGAGCGGACCTGTTCGCATTGCGCCTTGGAGTCCACCCGCAGGCCGGTCTCGTCGGCGCTCAGCAGGGCCTGGAACGGGAAGACGCGGGTGACGTTGCTGGTGACCGGGACCACCGTCACCACGCCGCGGCTCAGCCGGGCCGCGGTGGCATTGGCGCGGTCGTTGCTGACCAGGACCGCTGGTCGCCGCTTGCCCGCTTCGCGTCCCTGTGCCGGGTCGAGATCGGTCAACCGGATCTCACCGCGCAGCATCGGCGAGCCCGTCCGCGAGACTGGTCTCCCACGCGTCTGCGTCTCCCGAGGCTTCCCACTCGTCCCACGCGGCCGCGTACGCATCGTCCAAGGCGGGGTCACCCAGCATTCGGATGGCGCGCTGGATCGCCGCAGAACGCGAGGCGAGTCCCGCCGCCTCGGCGTAGCGGTCCAGGGCAGCGACGTCTTCCTCGGAGAGGCTGATGCTCAACTTCACACGAGAATGCTACTCTGGTAGGCGTTGAGATGCTACCAGGGTAGCAACTCACCATATTCAGCGCGATCATGGTGTGCGTCGCTGACATCCGAACCTGGACCCAGCATTGGGAAGGGAATGCAGCACTGGGGGTGCACCCAAGCGGCCGGCTTTCCGGACGGGTCCGTGCCCCTCGCTCCCACTCCTGCTACCGTCATGCCCCGACACGCTGCTCCCCCACGGTTGCGGTCCGGTTGCGTCTCGGTTGCGGCCCACCCGAGCGGCCCCGCGACCACGCAGAGCGGGACAAACCGTGGCACCTGGTGGGATCCGGCCGCTACCCCGAGTCGTGGTGTCATCCCTGACACCATCAGGTCATGGCGATGATCCTGCGACTGACGGATGAGGAGACCGAGGCGCTCCGCCGCCGCGCCCAGCTGGAGTCTCGTTCGATGCAGGACGTGGCCCGGCAAGCCGTGCGGGAGTACGTGGAGAGCCACAGTCGAGCCGAGCTGCTTGACCAGGTGCTCGACGATGAGTTGCCCCGCTATGCGGAGGCCTTGGAGCGCCTCGGCCAGTGATCTACCTGGCCCTGCCCGAACTGCTGCATGTCGCCGGGCGAACGCTCGGCCCTGAGGTGCCCGTGCGCGACCACGGGTTGCTGCAGTCGGCGCTGGCGCGTCCGCAAGCAACCGCTTTCGGGGTCGACGCCTACGGGAGTCTCGAGGAGAAGGCGGGCGCACTGCTGCACTCGTTGGCCCGCAACCATGCGCTGGTCGACGGCAACAAGCGACAGGCCCTCGCGGCGACGATTGCTTTCCTGGGACTCAACGGCCATCGGCTCACCCTCACCAACGACGAGGCATACACGCTCGTCATCGAGGTCGCTTCAGGGCTACTCGATGGCGTCGCGGACATCGCCGATCGCATCGGGCCAAGCCTCGCGCCCCGAGTCAATTGACCGGCGCTCCGCTGGAGCAGGTTGCCACCTTCCGCCGCGAGTCGGGCAGCTCGGCTGCTTTCCCGTGGACGGCCATGCGACCGCGTGTAGACGAATCTGTCTACACGCGGTACCGTTGTGGTGTGGCCGAGACAACGACGATCCGCATCAGCAGGGACACTCATGCGCAGGTGACGCGACTGGCGGCGCAGCGGCACGAGACGATCGATGAGACGGTCAGCCGGGCCATCCGAGCACTCCGCCAGGACGCCATGGCGCGGGACCTCTCGGCAGAGCTCAACGAGGATGAGACGGCGTGGCTCGATGCTGACGCCGGGTGACGTCATAGGGCTCGACCTCGGCATGCCCGCCGGTAGCGAGGCCGGCCTACGCCGGCCGGCGATCGTCGTGACCGCCGCCCGGGTCCTCGCGGGTGGACCCAACGTCGTTCAGGTCGTCCCATTGACCCGAGCCACCCGCACGAGCAGCACCGAGGTTCTGATCGATCCCGACGAAGACAACGGACTCGCGGCCCGCTCCTCGGCGCAGTGCCAGCACCTGCGATCCGTGGCCACGACTCGGATCCACGAGCGCACCGGAAACGTTGGGCCGGTGGTCCTGACCGAGGTCCGCGAGACACTCGCGCTGCTGCTGGACCTGTAACGTCGCGCGAGCACGCCGGGTTCGACCCGAGCACGACCTGCTCAATGCAGAACGGCATGCGGCAGCTGCGTCACAGCGCCGCGAGTCGGGCGCGGTATGACGCGGTGCTTCAGCCGGTCCCGGACCGCCGTCCCACCTGCCCGATCTCACACAGCGTGACGAACCGGGGTCGCGCCTCCCACCTGAGGCCCATCGGGCCGCCCGAGTGTCGGTCGGATTGGGGTGCAGGCTCCCGACGGTCACTCAACGTGACCGTCACGTCGTGGTGCGGCCAGCGCTCAGCGCGCTGTCAGGAGTCCAGTGGGGATCATCCGGGGCGCGTCACTTCGGCACCAGTAGGACGCAGCGGCGGCAGGTCTGTCGTGGAGATTCTGGCAGTCGTATGAATGTCAGGCCAGTCATATGACTGGTAGGCTGATCGCATGGTGTTCGGGGAGCCGTTCGGCGGACTCATCCCGGGGGCGCGGGGCGCCGTGCTCTCGGCGCTGCTGCGCACCGGCGCGCCGGTGACCGGCCGACAGCTCCACGGCCTGGTCGGCGGCGGGCACAGCCTGTGGTCGGTCCAGGAGGCGCTCAAAGCCCTGACCCGGCTCGGCATCGTGGAGACGCAGACCATCGGCCGGGCCGGGGTGCACACCATCAACGAGGGGCACGCTGCGGTGGCGCATCTTCGCGCGCTCGCCGACCCGCTGGCCATGCTCAGGGCGGCCGTCGCGGCGTCGGTCGGTCCCGGCGTGGAGTCGGTGGTCCTCTTCGGGTCGATCGCCCGCGGCGAGGCGGGCGAGGGCAGCGACATCGACCTCGCGGTCATCGCGGCCCCCGGGTGGGACGGGAGGACCGATCTTCAGGACGCCGTGAGCACCGGCCTGGGCAACGGCTGCGACGTCCTGGTCTTCACGCCGGACCGTTTCCAGGAGGCGGCCCGGTCGGGCGAACCCGTCGTCAGCGACATCCTCCGTCACGGGCTGGCGCTCATCGGTCCGATGCCGCGCACGGCCGGCGGTGCTGCCTGATGCCCGGAGCCGAGCAGCGCAATCACGCCAGGGCCTTCCTGGCCAAGGCCGAGGAGTACCTCGCCTCGGCAGAGGACGATCTGCTCGACCAGCGCCACACGGCGGCCGCCGGTGCTGCCATCCACGCCGGCATCAGCGCCAAGGACGCGATCGTCACCGAGCTCACCGGCGCAACCCGCAAGGGCAAGGACCACGCGGCGGCGGCCAAGGAGCTGCGGACCGCCCTCGGCAGGCGGGCCGAGGCACCCGCGGCCGAGAAGGCCATGCGCGAACTGACCGGCGCCAAGGCAGAGGTCGAGTACGGCACGACACTGTTGAACGCCACGACAGCCGAGCCACTCCTGCGCCGCGCACGGTTCCTGGTCGAACTCGCCGGCCGGATCGTCCGCCTGGGCGGCTGACGCGGTCTGTCGGCGAGCAGTAGCTGCGCGACGGCCTGCAGACGCCGTGCGCCGAACGCGGCTCACCATCGGCGCATCGCTTCGCCGCACACCGCCCCGGTGTCGCGGCGCCCAATGCGTCACTGCGCCGCGTGTGGACGCAGATCGAAGCCGGTCACCTGCCGCTCGTGGGTGCCACCGACTCGCACTCGGGACTACTGTCGACGGGTGGACGCCCAGCGGGAACCGGTGCCGTTCGAGGTCTACGAGGCCGGCGTGTACCTGCACGGCACGAAGGCGACTCTCGGCGTGGGTGAACTGCTGGTGCCCGGCCGGGAGTCGAACTTCGAGGACGGCCGCACGATGCACTACGTCTACTTCACCGCCACGCTGGATGCCGCGGTGTGGGGCGCTGAACTTGCTGCAGGCGAGGGACGAGGGCGCATCTATCTCGTTGAGCCGACAGGTGAGTTCGAGGACGACCCCAACGTCACCGACAAGCGATTCCCGGGGAACCCCACGCAGTCCTTCCGCAGTCGCGCGCCCCTGCGCGTCGCGGGTGAACTCACCGACTGGGATGGCCACCCGGCGGCGAAGCTGGACGCGATGCGCGCCGGGATTGAGGAGCTGAAGCGGCGGGGTGCAGCGCACATCGACGATTGATCGACCCTGCTACACAGCGTTCTCGTCCGCACCCCGCATCGGCGCGCCGAGGCAGTGACCCGCATCGCCGCCTGTCGGGCCACGTTCGCCAAGCCGCTCGGCTCCCGGTTGGACTGCACCGTCCGGGCCTGGTTGGGCCTTTGGCGGCGGGGCGGCTTCACGTTCGGCCACCCACGTCCTCGCGACGCCATGTCGCCATCGAGCACGGGGGCATCGCACGCACCGAGCGATGAGGACCTTCGCCCGCTGCCTTCCGGCGGTCGGTGCAGGACAAGGAACCTCAGGTGGCCGCTGAGCGAGGCACAGCGGAAGACGGAGGAGGTGTGTGGCGATGCCGACGTACGACTGTGTGGATGACGCAGTCATCGACGCGACCCCGTCGGAGATCATCCCTGCGTTCGCTGACGAGTACGCCGGGCGGACGCCCTGGTGGACGCCCACGTTTCGGGCCCCGGGTGCGCGGGGGAGGCGAGTGGCCGGCAGTCAGATGCGTGCGGGAGATGGCGGCCAGCACGAAGCCGGGGGGAGCCGATCGGCGTGACGCTGTGCGACAGGTGCTTCGAGTGACCGAGTTCGAACCCGACCTGCGGACCGTTGAGGAGCAAGTCCGGGGTCCGTTCCGCGGAACGGTGCAGTGGGTGTTCACGCGGATCGGGAACCGCCAGACGAGGGTTTCGGTGATCTGGAGAGGTCGATCGGTCGGGCTTTGGTCCGCTGTACTGAGGTTCTACGACGTGGAGAACGAGCACTCGAAGATTGACCAGGCAGGGTTCAGGGCGATGCAGCAGTTCTTCGCCACACGCCATCAGTCTTGACGCCTTCGGTGCAACGACCCGCGCCGCGCGGGCCTGTCTATGGGCCCTATCGGTGAGTGCCGCGGTCCAGGGCGGGGCCATTGGGACACCGCCGCCGCCACCCGGGGCTCCATGCGCAGGCGCCCCTTCCGCCGCCTGTGGCGTGTGCGAGTCCAGGCGGCGCGGGCTTCGCGGCGGGGGTGGCCGGGGCGTCGTTCGTCCATGGCCTCTGGATCTGACCTGGCCGCCAGGGCCAGCGTCGATGCATTGGGTCGGTCGAGGTGACCGTGGCACAGGTCCGGGTTCCGGGTCGCACTGTCGGCGCTGTCCGGGTGGCAGTACCTCACCCTGGTGTATCCGCTGTTCGTGGCGCTTCTGCTGACCCGCGTCAACGGTGTCCCCCTGCTGGAGGCGCGCGGCCAGGCGACCTGGGGCGACAACCCCGAGTTCCGCGGCTACCTGGCTCGCGCGCCGGTCCTGGTGCCCCGCCCACCACGGTGAGCAGCGGCGCGACACCGCCACGCCGGGTGGTCGGCATCACGGGGCCGCCCGTCGCGGACGGCCTCGGGACGGTGGTGCCGGTGGTGCTGCCCGTGCTGGTCGGCTTGTGTCGGGGCTGGGAGTGGCTGCAGACCCGCGGCATCCCGCATCGAAGAGGGGGCTGCTTGCGGCACGACCGACAACGTCCTACTCGCAGCTGCCGGTACGCGAATCGGCTTGCGCTGTTGTCGCGTCCGTGTCGGCGATAGGGGCGGCCCGGCTTATGCGGGGTTGGTGGCTCGGTTGAGGTGCTGGCGCAGGAAGGCGACCCGGTCGGTCACGGCCCGGTCGAAGGCGCCGTCGAGGATCAATCGATGGTTGCCAGTGCCTGCGCGTCGTCCAGCCGGAGCCGGCTGACGAGTTCAGCGCCATCTTCGTCGGTCTCGCCGGTGTCTGAGAAGCCGAGTGCGCCGTACAGGGAGCGGGCGGCACGGTTGTCCGGGTGGTGGCTGAGCCCGATGCCCGCACAGCCGGGTTGGGCGATGAGCAGCCGGATGGCTTCGATCATCGCCGCACGCCCGACGCCGTGCCGCTGGTGGGCTATGTCGACGATCAGCCCGCCAATCCAACGGCTGTGGTCGTCATCCACCGCCCACATGAGGAACCCAACGACGTCGTCCCCGCGTTGGATGGCGAGCGGATGCCAGGTGCCGCCGTAGGTGCACAGGCACAAGTAGTAGGTGACGTCGGCGACCCAACGCTGCTGCTCCTCACCGACGCGGAGGGCCGCGCACGCCCTCCAGTTGTCCGCGTCGACCTCGACCAGACGCACGTCCACCATGCGGCGAACCTTGGCATACCTGGTGCCTGTTGGCGTGCTCAGGGCCAGCTCCCGAGTCCCCGAGAGCAGCTGGCTAGAAACGATCGACCGTCGGTGGTGCGTCGAAGGAGCGTGCGTTCGACCAGACGTCGGCCGAGCTGATCGGCCAACAGTGGCCGGGCAGCACGGCCGGTTGCACAACGGACCCGCGTCCAATGCCGTGCGGCCCCGCCCGCGTTATGGGCGCGAGGTGCCGTGACCTGGAGACAGTTCTCCTGGTTGCCCGGCGGCGAGGAGCCACTGCCTCGTTGACGGCAACAAGCGGCTGGCCTGGCTCGCGACGGTCGTGTTCTGCCACATCAACGGCTGGCGCGTCGACGCCCCCGACGATGGGGCCTACGACTTCGTGATCGCCATCGCTGACGGCACGCTCACGGAGCTCCAGATCATTGCGGACACCCTCGAAGGCTGGTCCCGGGCGCCCGACAGCGGCATGTGAGCACGTCCAGTCATCGGCGGCAGGCGTCTCCAGCGGGCGGCATTCCGCCGCGAGTGACCGTCCAGCACTGCAACAAGCGTGCGAAGGTGTCCACCAAGTCATCGTGCGTTCGAACAGCTTGCTCAGGAGTGTTCGTCACCGCCCATCCGATCGCGTCCCGTTCATGGGCGTAGGCACATCTGGCTGCGCCCTCACCAGAGGAGCGCCCAGAAGGACGAGAAGCGCGAACAGGTCGAGGGCGGCTCGCGTCACGACCGCCGGCCCTGGGACCACGTGACCCCGACGACATGATGGGCCGCGTCCTCCCGCCCTTCGCGCATCCCCACCGGCGCGCGAGGGAAGCAGCCGAGGGGCCAACTCCCCTACCCACTTCCCCGCCGCGGACCATCATGGAGGCATGAGACCTCAGACCCAGGACGGCCCGGTCGTGGTCGTCGATGAACTGCGCAAGCACTACGGGGACCTGCGAGCAGTCGATGGGCTGAGCTTCACCATCGAGCCCGGCGAGGTGTTCGCATTCCTGGGACCCAACGGCGCCGGCAAGACGACCACGGTGGAGATCCTGGAGGGCCACCGGCACCGCTCCGGGGGCAGCGTCACCGTGCTGGGGATGGACCCGCAGACCGGCGGTAGCGCCTACCGGCAGCGGATCGGGATCGTGCTGCAGGAGGCCGGCTTCGATGAGGAGTTCACCGTCCGCGAACTGGTGACCATGTACGCCGGGCTGTACCCGAAGCACCGGGACGTGGCCGAGGTCATCGAGCGCGTCGGGCTGTCGGACAAGGCGAAGGCGCGGACCAAGACCCTCTCCGGCGGTCAGCGCCGCCGGCTCGACCTGGCACTGGGGCTGGTCGGCGATCCGGAACTGCTGTTCCTCGACGAACCGACCACCGGGTTCGACCCCTCGGCCCGGCGGCAGGCCTGGGACCTCATCGCCTCGCTGCGGGACCTCGGCACCACCATCCTGCTGACGACGCACTACATGGAGGAGGCCGAGCACCTCGCCGACCGGGTCGCGGTGATCCAGTCCGGACGCCTGGTGGCACTGGACACCCCCGCGGGACTCGTCGCCGCAGGCGGGGTGGACGCGGTGATCTCCTTCGACCTGCCCGACGGCCTGGGGCCGGATGATCTGCCGGCGGTTGGGCTGGGACGCCCCCGCACGCACGGCAACCAGATCGACCTCGGCTCCGCGGACCCCACCGCGGACCTGCACGCCCTCACGTCGTGGGCGCTGGAGCGCGGCATCCAACTGGTCGGGCTCACCACCAGCCGGCCCAGCCTGGAGGACGTGTACCTCGATCTGACCCAGGGGAACAACCAATGAGCACGGCGGTGGCCCGAGCCGCGGCACGGCCGGCGGACCCGGTGCCGACCCCGCGCCAGTTGTGGAGCCAGTTCCGCTATGCCAACCGGAACTTCTGGCGCAATCCGTTCGCGGCGTTCTTCACGCTGGTGTTCCCGCTGACCTTCCTCGTCGTGCTGTCCGCCATCTACGGCAACGCGGTGATCGACGATGAGACCGGCCTGCGGTTGGCGCAGTACACGGCGCCGGTGTTCGCGGTCTTCGCCACCGGCATGGCCTGCTACATGTCCCTGGCCATCTCGCTGGCCTACGCCCGGCAGTCCGGGGTGCTGAAGCGACTGCGGGGCACCCCGCTGCGGCCGTGGGTGCAGCTGGCCGGCCGGGTGCTGTCGGCGGTCTGGGTGGCCTCCCTGGCGGTGGTCATCATGATCACGGTCGGGGTGGTGTTCTACGACGTGCAGATCATCGCAGCCAACATCCCGGCGCTGCTGCTCACCTTCGTCGTGGGCGCCTCCTGCTTCACGGCACTGGGCCTGGCCGTCGCTGCCGTCGCCCCCACCCCGAACGCCGCCACCGCCTTCGCCAACACCAGCCTGATCCTGCTGGCCTTCGTCTCCGGCATCTTCGGCATCGGGGACCTGCCGACCTGGATGGACCGGATCGCCGCGGTGTTCCCGCTGCAGCCGTTCGTGGAGTCGTTTACCGACGGATTCAACCCCTACATCGACGCCAGCATCCCCGACTGGGGGAACATCGCCGTCATGGCAACCTGGCTGGTGGCCGGGATCGTCATCGCCCGGCAGGCACTGACCTGGGAGCCGAGCGGCGGGGTATCGACCCGGCGCGGGAAGCATCGGGCAGCCTCACCGGAGGCAGCCGCCGAAGCGGAGGCAGGCCTCGGTGACGCCAACGCCCTCGAGCCCCCGGTCGAGGAGCGTGCGGCCGGGCAGATCACGGTCATCGACTCAGGCGCACCGAGCAGTTGGGGGTACGCCCTGGGCCAGACCCGGTACGCGCTGGCGCAGGTCGCCCGCGATCCGATGTCGGTCTTCTTCTCCGTCCTGTTCCCGCTGCTCATGCTGTCGTTCTTCGCCGTCGTCAGCGGCGAGGACGCGGAATGGGCGGGCCTGCCGCTGGCCCAGTACCTGGCCGCGGGATTCGCCGTGTACGGCGTGGCGGTGGCCGCCTTCGTCAATCTCGCCGGCGGGATTGCCGAGCAGCGCGGCCAGGGCGTGCTGAAGCGGCTGCGGGGCACCCCCATGCCGCCCTGGTCCTACCTGGTGGGCCACATCGCGTCCTCGCTGCTGGTGGGACTGCTCACCGTGACGCTGGTGTTCGGCGTGGGTGCCGCGGCATTCGGGGTCAGCCTCCCGCCGGGCCGCTGGCTGCCGACACTGCTGGTCTTCACCCTGGCGATCATGTGCTTCGCCGCCTGCGGGCTGGCCCTGGTGAGCCTGGTCGACGGACCCCAGGCGGTCGTCGCGGCCACGCTGTCGCTGCTGCTCCCGCTGTCGTTCGTCTCGGACATCTTCATCGCGGTCGAGGAGATGCCCGCGGTGCTGAATGCGATCGGGTGGGCCTTCCCGCTGCGGCACGCGGTGGCGGCGGCGGTGACCGCCACCAGCGGCGGGGCGCTCGACGGCGCGTTCTGGGGGCATCTGCTGGTCATGGCCGGATGGCTGGCCGGCGCGGCGCTGGTGGCCCTGCGGTGGTTCCGATGGGAGCCCCGCCGTTCCCGCTGAGGCGGTGGCGACCTTGCCACGCCCAGCCCGCGGGTTGGCCCGCACCACCCGCAGCGGCGGCCCACCACCGGATTTCCCAACGGAAACCGGGCTTCTGCGCCCTCAGGGAGCCGAAGAGCCCATCTTCCGTTGGGAGATTGCGCAGCATCTCCCAGCCGGGCGCGGGCCTCGATCCCGTCAGGTCAGCGAGGGGATCCCGGCCAGTGCCGGCGCGAGCCGCTCGTCGGTCATGTCCTCATCCACCATGGCACCGCGCAGGTAGGCGTCGTAGGCGGCCATGTCGAAGTGGCCGTGCCCGCACAGCGCCGTGAGGATGACCTTCTCCTCGCCGGTCTCCTTGCAGGCCAGCGCCTCCCGGATCGCCGCCGCGATCGCATGCGTCGGCTCCGGCGCCGGCACGATGCCCTCGGTGCGCGCGAACTGCAGCGCCGCTGCGAAGCACTCGGTCTGCGGCAGCGCCAGCGCCTCCATCAGGCCCAACTCGTACACGTGGCTGATGAGCGGCGCCATGCCGTGGTAGCGCAAGCCACCGGCGTGGATCGGGTCCGGGATGAACTCGTGCCCGAGGGTGTGCATCTTCAACAGGGGCGTCATCCCGGCGATGTCGCCGAAGTCATAGGCGTACACCCCGCGGGTGAGGCTCGGGCAAGAGACCGGCTCCACCGCCCGGATCACCGGGTCCATGTTCCCGGCCAGCTTCTCGCGCAGGAACGGGAAGGACAGTCCCGCGAAGTTCGAGCCGCCGCCGGTGCAGCCGACGATGAGGTCGGGCTTCTCGCCGATCTTGGCGAACTGCAGCAGCGCCTCCTCGCCGATGACCGTCTGGTGCAGCAGCACGTGATTGAGCACCGAGCCCAGCGCGTACTTGGTGCCCGGGTCCTGGGCCGCCACCTCGACGGCCTCGGAGATGGCCAGGCCCAGCGATCCGGGGTGGTTCGGGTCCTGCTCCAGCACCGCGCGTCCGGCCGCCGTCAACGGTGACGGGGAGCGGTGCACCGTGCCGCCGAAGGTCTCCATCATGATCCGGCGGTACGGCTTCTGGTCGTAGCTGGCCCCGACCTGCCAGACCTCGATGTCCAGGCCGTAGAGCGCACCCGCGAACGCCAGCGCAGTCCCCCACTGGCCGGCGCCGGTCTCCGTGGTGATCTTGCCGACGCCTGCCTTGGCGTTGTAGTACGCCTGCGGCACCGAGGTGTTGGTCTTGTGCGACCCGGCCGGGCTCACGCCCTCCCACTTGTAGTAGATCCTGGCCGGCGTGCCGAGGGCCTGCTCCAACCGGTGCGCCCGGTACAGCGGGGAGGGCCGCCACTGCCGGTAGACGTCGAGCACACCGCCGGGGATGTCGATGTACCGGTCGGTGGCCACTTCCTGCATGATCAGGTCCATCGGGAACAGCGGCTCGAGCGCATCCGGACCGACCGGCTCCTTGGTGCCCGGGTGCAGGGGCGGGGGCGGCGGCGCTGGCAGGTCGGCGATGACGTTGTACCAGGTGGTGGGCATCTCGTCTTCGTCGAGCACGATCTTGTGCCGGCGGACGGTGTCATCCATGGGGACCTCCTGCGATGCAGTGCGACTGCCGCCACCCTAAGTCAGGCCGGCCCGACGCCGGCGCACGGGTTGGCACGGGTGTCGAGATCCGGGACGCGGTCGGTAGGGAGCTGTGCGCTGGCCCGTGTTGGGGTGGCCCACGACGCGGGGGGCCTGTGGACCATCCGGGCTGGAAGCAGATCACGGACGCCAGCGACCCGCAACGCTGCCGCTGCCGGCCAACCGCCGACGCAAGGGCGGACTGGCCACCGGCCTACCCGGTACCGCGACCCCGACAACGGGAGCACGCAGACAGGCGGCCCCTGATCCGGCGGTGAAGCACCCGAACGGCTTGGCGTGGGTTGGCGTCGCGGCATCTGCCCACGGGCCGCGTTCCCGGCCATCATCGACCCCATCCTGACGTTCATCGGGACGTTCATCACCAGCACCGGCAGGGTGCGGGAGCGGGACACTGGGACAGCCGACCGTCATGCCGATCCGGCCCAGCCGGGTCAACATCGGCAAGAACGCGCCGTGCTTCTGGTCGCCCCATGGGACATGGTGCTCATCACCGCTGGGCGTCTGGCTGGTCGACGTGCCCTTCAGCGGCAACCCGGTCGGCTTCATGATGGGTGCCGGGCTCGGGGATCTCAGCCAGCCGTAGCGGCACCCGGGGAACGGCCCGCGCGGCGCTGCTGGGATCGCTGAGCAGCCACGCCCCGGGCGATCGCCAGCGCCTGCTGCGCCTGCCGCCGCGCCGGCGCGCCCTCGATCAGCGCGATCATCTCCTCCGCCACGGCCTGCTTGCGCCAGAAGCAGGCGGCTAGGGCGATGTGCAGGCGGGCCTGGTCGCGCTGCCCGGCGTCGGCGATGGTGGCCGCCATCTCCCGGGCGGCGTCCCAGCGTCCCGCCTCGGCCATCGCCCCTGCCGCTTCCTGCTCGGCCAGGTCATGCGGATCGGCGTCCTCGATGGAATCGGCGATCTGCCGGGCAGTGTCGATCCGACCCAAGCGCACTGCGGCTGCGACCACCCGCTCCAGCGCCCGGGACCGCAGGAAGCGCACCTCGATCCGCCCGGCGAGCGCATGCGCCTCATCCAGGGCGTCCGCGTCGGCCAGCGCCGTCACGGCCTGCGCCTGCACCTCCGACCGGATCCGCTCATCGGTGACGCTGTCGGCCAGTTCCAGCACGTCCCCGGCGCGCCCGGCCTGCGCCAGCGCGCCGAACAGCGGGCCGAGGGCGAAGCCGCGGGTCTTCGGGTCGCTGATGCGGCGCACCGCTTCGAGGGCATCCTCCACCGCGCCGGTGGTCGCCGCCGCAGCGGCCAGCGCCGCCAGGACCCGGTCCCGCGCGGCCGGGTCGGCCACCGCCTCGACCTGCTCCTCCCATGCCTGCAGGACGGTCTGCTTGAACGCCGCTTCCTGCTCGGCGCGCCGACGCCAATACGCTGCCTCGCCGCCCGCCGGTTCCCGGGACGGGGTCGTCGCCATGGGCCCGCCTCTCCCAGCACCCTGCGTCGCGCTGCACGGCGCTGCTCGCCCTTGGGCAGCACCGTACGCCCGATCAGCCTCGCAGGCGGGCGATCTCGGCGACCTGCTCGGCGAGCTCCGCGGAATCGTCGGTGGGCAGTCGGCAGGAGAAGTTGCGGCAGACGTAGGCCGTGGCCCTGCCGTCGAGCCGAGACCGGTCGGCCAGCAGCCCCGGGTACGGCGTCGCCACCTCCCCGACGGCGACCACCAGCCCCGGCGAGGTCCCCGACATCGCGGTGCGGTGCAGCTCGCCGCCCGGCTCCCCGACGATGGCGACCTCCAGCGGACCGGTGACCAGCGCCTCCCGCACCGCCATCGCCCAACCGGCGAACCGGGCATCCGAACCGCCCGGCCGCACCAGCAGCGCGGCGGTGGCGTCCCGGGCAGCGCCGCGCAACTCCTCGTCGCCGGTCAGTGCCGCAAGCGTGAGCATCGCGCCGCTCAGCAGGGCCCATCCCGACGGCAGCGGATGGTCGGCCGAATCCCGCAGCCGCGTCAGCAGCGGTTCGGCGTCCTCGGCGGTGTCGAAGAAGCCCGCCCCGCCATCGCCGAACCGTTTGCGGGCGGTGACGATCAACTGTTCGGCGGCGGCGAGCCACGGCGCCCGACCGGTGGCCTGGTACAGCGTGAGCAGACCCTCGGCGAGGCCGCCGTAGTCCTCCAGCACAGCGTCGGCCAGCCCTGCGGCACCATCTCGCGACACCCGGCGCAGGCGGCCGTCAGCCAGGTGCACGCACAGCAGCAACTCGGCGCACTCCTCGGCCGCGGCGACGAACCGGGGCTCCTGCAGCAGGATGCCCGCCTCCGCGAGCGCGGCGATCGCCAAGCCGTTCCAGCCCGCCACCACCTTGTCGTCGCGGGCCGGCCGGGGGCGACGCTCCCGCGCGTCCAGCAGTCGGGCACGCACCGCCTCCCAGACATCCGGCGCCGGCGGGTCCTCCAGCAGCTGCAGCACCGAGGTGCCGTGCTCGAACGTCCCCAGCTCATCCACCGACAGCCAGCGCTCGACCTCTTCCGCCTCACGGCCGAGCACGTCGCGCAACTGCTGCGGCGACCACACGTAGTAGGCCCCTTCGCGCTGCTGCCCGGGCAGCACCGGGTCACTATCGGCGTCCAGGGAACTCGCGAAGCCGCCCTGCTCAGTGCGCAACTCCCGCAACAGGAACGTGCAGGTCTCGTGCGCCACGCGTCGCGCCAGCGCCGAACCGGTCGCCCGCCACAGGTGCAGATAGACCCGGGCTAGCAGCGCGTTGTCGTACAGCATCTTCTCGAAGTGCGGCACGACCCAAGCGGCATCGACGCTGTAGCGGGCGAACCCGCCGCCGAGCTGGTCGTACATGCCGCCCCGCGCCATGGACGTGCAGGTGAGTTCGGCCATGGTCAGCGCCATCGGGTTGCCGGTGCGCCCGTGGTGGCGCAGGAGGAACTCGCAGGCGGTGCTCGGGGGGAACTTCGGGGCGCCCCCGAATCCGCCGTGGACTGGATCGAAGTGCTCCTCCAGCGCCGCCACCGCCTCGGTCCCCGGATCGGCGGTAGCGCCCGGACCTGAGCTGACCAATGCGGCCGTCGGATCGATCGGTCCGCTCGCGCTGGCATCGACGCTGCGGATCGCCTCGGCCAGGCGCTCTGCCAGCGCCGCGACGCGTGGCCGGTCGCTGCGCCACACGCCCGTAACACTGGCCAGCACCCGCCCGAAGCCCGGCATGCCGTGCCGGTCCACCGGCGGGAAGTAGGTCCCGGCGTGGAACGGCCGGGCCTCGTGGTCCAGGAACACCGTCATGGGCCAGCCGCCGCTGCCGGTCAGCAACTGGGTGGCCCGCATGTAGATCGCGTCGATGTCGGGCCGTTCCTCCCGGTCCACCTTGATCGCGACGAACCCGTCGTTCAGCATCGCGGCGAGCTGGGTGTCGTCGAACGACTCGTGCGCCATCACGTGGCACCAGTGACAGGCCGCGTAGCCCACAGACAGCAGCACCGGGACATCGCGGCGCCGGGCCTCAGCGAACGCATCCGGGCCCCATTCCCACCAGTCGACCGGGTTCTCGGCATGCTGCAGCAGGTACGGACTCGCGGAACGGGCAAGGCGGTTCGTCACAGCGCTCCCTCTGGGCAGAGTGATATCCAGTGTGCGAGGCGGCGCCGCGCGCCGCACCGCCGCCCCCTACCGTGAAGGCATGGCGGCAGCCGGGGAAACCTTCGACGCAGTAGTCGTCGGCGCCGGGTTGGCGGGGCTCATCGCGGCCCGCATCTTGCACCGACTCGGCTACGACGTGCTCGTGCTGGAGCAGCAGGACACGGTGGGCGGGCGCATTCGCACCGATCTGGTGGACGGGTTCCAGCTCGACTGCGGCTTCCAGCTCTTCAACCCGGCCTACCCAGCTGGAAGGCGGACCTTCGACTACCCCGCGCTGGATCTGCGAGCCTTCTCCGCCGGTGTCGACGTCGTCCGCGACGGTCGCCGCCAGCGTCTGGCCGACCCGCGGCGCGCACCTCGGGAAGCCCTGCCCGCGGCGTGGAGCAGCCTGCGCGGCCACCCGGCACCGGCTTGGGAACTCGCGTCGTTCGCTGCATATGCGGCGGCCTGCGGCACTGAGCCCGTGCATCGGCTGCGGCAGCGGCCCGACCGCCCGATTGGCGAGGCACTGGCGTCCTGGGGCGTCGGCCGTCGGGCACTGGAGCGTGTCGTGGCACCCTTCTTGTCCGGCGTCTTCGCAGACGAACAGCTGCAGACCAGCCGCCGGTACGCCGACCTCGTGCTGCGCAGCTTCGTCCGCGGCACCCCGGCCGTCCCGGCCCGCGGCATGCAGGCTCTTCCCGCACAGCTCGCCGATGACCTCCCCGCCGCTGCCGTGCGCACCGCCACGCCAGTCGCAGCGGTCCGCGAGGGCCTGGTCGAGACCGGTACCGGCGCGGTCGCCGGCCGGGTTGTGCTGATCGCCACCGATGGCCCCGCGGCGGCAGGGCTCCTGCCCGGCCTGGCAACGCCTCCGATGGGCGCGTTGACCACGTGGTACTTCGCCGCGGATGCGGTCGAGGCGGACCCGGTTCTGCTCGTGGACGGCTCAGGCTCGCCGATGCTCTGCAATGTGGCGGTGATGACCGCGGCAGCCCCGGAGTACGGCCCCGCCGGCCGGCACCTCGTGGCCGCCACCGCGGTCGGTCACCACGACGGCACCGCCGCCGCCGAATCCGCCCGGCAGGAATGTGCTCGCCTGCTCGATCGGTCGCCGCAGAGCCTGGAAGCGATCGGCCGCTACCCGATACGGCACGCGCTGCCGCGCCACGAGCCAGGCGCCCCGCTGCGGCGCAACCCCGTGCTGTCCGAGCGCACCCTCGTCATCGGGGACCACCGCAGCACACCGAGCATCCAGGGCGCGATCGTCAGCGGCGAGCACGGCGCAGCGGCCGCGGCACGACTGCTCGGCCCCGTGCCGGACCGACTTAGAGAATGATGAAGACGAGCGTCAGCGCCGCGATGATGGCCAAGCCGATGATCCAGGGCCGCCACTGATCGCTGCGGTGCTGCGTGGCGGCGCTGCGCCGGTCGGCCTCCATCTGCCGCTGGATGCGCTCGTGCTCCGCGGCGATCCGGCGCAGGCGGGCCGCCCGGTCCTCAGCGGATTCCTCCCGCTTCGCGGCGCCCCTCACCCACTCATCGTCAAGCGGCGGCATGTCGTCGAAACCGCCGCTGTCCTGTGGTGTGGTGCCCATCGGTCTCCTCTGTCGCTTCCACGGTACGCCCACCGTCGGGCCATGGCCTCCAGGTGCGGCGAGCCGGGTGGCTAGGCTGCCGTCGATGCGCATTCTGCTGCCGCCCTCCGAGGGCAAGTCCCCGCCGGAGTCCGGGCCGCGGCTCGACATCGCGGCGCTGCCCTTCCCAGCCCTGCATCCTATCCGCCGCACTGTTCTGGACACGCTGACGCGGCTGTGCCGGACCGATCCCGACCAGGCGCTCGGTGTGCTCGGCCTCAGCGCCGCGCGCTCCGAGGACGTCCGCCGCAACGCGGCGCTCGCCGAGCAGCCCTGCGCCCCGGCAGCCCAGGTGTACACCGGGGTGCTCTACGCGGCGCTCGATCTGCCCGCAGTTCCGCAGGCCGGGCGGACCGTCCTGATCGCCAGCGGCCTATTCGGACTGCTCCGCCCCGATGATCCGATTCCGGCCTATCGGCTCTCCGGGTCCTCCAGGCTGCCCGGCCTGGCGACGCCGCGCCGCGTGTGGGCGCAAGCACTGGCAGAAGTCCTGGAGCCGATGGCGCAGGAGCACCTCATGGTCGATCTGCGCTCCCAGGCGTACGCCGGCCTCTGGCGCGGCGATGGCCCGCAGTGGGCGGCGGTCCGGATCGTCACCCTCCGCGGCGGTCGCCGGGTCGCGGTCAGCCACCACAACAAGGCGACAAAGGGGGCGCTGGCCCGCAGCCTCGTGGACAGTGGCGAGTCCCCGGCCGACATCGGTCAGCTGCGGGAACTGCTGGGCGACCTCGGCTGGGAGGCCACGGTCGCCGGTCCGGTCGTGGAGGTGATGGCGCGGTCGGCAGCCCCTAGTCTGAGGCAATGACCCAAGACGCAGGCAGTGCCACCCCTGAGGGCGACCGGACCACCAGCAGGGATCTGGACATCGTCGTCTACGGCGCCACCGGGTTCGTCGGCCGGCTCATCGCCGAGTACCTGGCCGAGCATGCCCCTGCCGAGGTTCGCATCGCGTTGGCCGGCCGCTCGCGGGCCAAGCTCGAAGCCCTGCGGGAGGAGCTACCAGCGACAGCCGCCTGGCCGGTCATCGTGGCCGACAGTTCCGATGATGCAGCGCTGCACGAGATGGCGGCTCGCACCGCAGTGGTGCTGACGACCGTCGGACCCTACTACCGCTACGGGCTGCCCGTAGTACGGGCATGCGCCGAGCAGGGGACCCACTACGTCGATTTGACCGGTGAAGTGCTGTTCATGCGCCGCTCCATCGATGAGTACGATGCCGTCGCCCAACGCACCGGCGCACGCATCATCCACTCCTGCGGGTTCGACTCCATCCCGTCCGACCTCGGCGTCTTCGCGCTGCACCAGGCCGCCCTCAGCGACAGCGACGGCAGCCTCGGCGACACCCGGCTCGGCGTCGTCAGCATCCGCGGCGGGTTCAGCGGTGGGACCGCCGCCTCGGCGCTGGTCGGTCTGGAGGAGGCCGGCAAGGACCGGGCGCTGGCCCGAATCGCCGCCGACCCGTACTCGCTGAGCCCGCAGCGGGCTGCCGAGCCGTCGCCGGGTGACCGCGGCGACGCCCAGGCCCCGGCCTACGACAAGGGGCTGCAGTCGTGGGTCTCGCCGTTCGTCATGGCAGCGGTCAACACGCGGGTGGTCCGGCGCAGCAACGCCCTGCTCGACTACGCCTATTCGCAGGACTTCCGCTACCGCGAGGTGATGGCCAACGGCGGCGGGGTCACGGGCCTGGTCGGCGCGGCCGGCCTGACCGGTGGAATGGCGGCGGGGTACGTCGCCCTGTCCTTCGGCCCGACCCGATCGCTCATCGCACGGTTCCTGCCCCAGCCGGGCGAGGGGCCGGATGAGGAGACGCGGCGCACCGGCCGCTTCGCGATGCGGCTGGTATCGGAGACCGCGGACGGCCGCCGCTACGACGGCGTCGTGGCCGCACAGGGCGACCCCGGGTACCAGGCCACAGCGATGATGATCAGCCAGTGCGCGCTCGCCCTGGTGCTCGACACCGAGCAACTGCCGGATCAGGTGGGCGTGCTGACACCGGCGACGGGCCTCGGCACTGCCGGCATCGACCGGCTGCGGACGGCCGGTATGCGGCTCGAGGCGTTCCCCGCATAACGCAGCGTCACCAGCATCGGGGTGTCACCACTCGGTTGGCTGGCGACAAACGGAAACCTCCGTTCCTGGGCCAAGAACAGGCCGCAGAACAGAGGTTTGCGTTTGCGTTCGGGAGGGGCCGCATCCAACGGCCCCTCCCGGCAACGCTGTGTAGCCGGGCGCGGCGTGGCTACGGCCGCAGCACGTAGGCGCCGTCATAGGACAGCACCTCGGCGACGAAGGCGTCCTCCGCTGCATCGTCGATCACCGGGGCCTTGACCAGGGCCAGGGCCAACTGCCGCTGCTGGTCGGTGGCCGACGCCTGGCCGTGCAGCGCCACCGCCTGCTCGGCCATGTCCTGCACGAACACGGCGAACATGCGATCCACGTGCGCCTCGGTGAGGCCGGACAGGTCGCTCACCGACGACGCGCGAGGCTGCCCGTCCATCGCCAGAGCCGCGTTCTCGCAGATCAGCTGCGCGTAGACGACCTGGGTGAACAGCTGCCCGAGCACCTGCAGGTAGTCCAGGTCCTTCTGCTGGTCGGCCGACGGCGGCGCCTGCATGACCAGATCGGCCAGCGCCGCCGACTGGTCCAGGAACACCTTCACGTTCGGCAGGTGCGCAAAGCGGTCGGTGGCAGGGCGCGGATCGTTGAAGCGGATCTTGCTCAGGCCCGATGCCGGCCCCTGCTGGAACAGGTAGGCGTCGTCGGCCGCGTCCTGCCGCACCGGGACCTCCGGGTAGTCCGCCGCGCCGCCCATGGTCGCCCCGAGGTAGGCCGGCATGAACTTCAGCACCAGCGCGATGTTCACGTGCACGGTGCCCTCGAGCTTCGGCAGCGCCCGGATCATCGCGGCGGCCTGCGAGAAGTAGGTGTCCTTCTCGAACCCGCGAGCCGCAATGACGTCCCACAGCAGGTTGATGACGCGTTCGCCCTCGCTGGTCACCTTGGCCTTGGTGATCGGGTTGAACAGCAGGAAACGGCGGTCGTCCTCGGAGGCCTCGCGGAAGTAGTCCGCGGAGCGGGAGGCGTAGGCCTTCATCGCGATCAGCCGGGCGTAGGCGTCGGCCAACATGCGGCGCACGTGCGGGAAGTCGGTGACCCGGTTGCCGTACAGGATGCGGTTGTTGGCATGGGTGATGGCCTCGAAGAACGCGTGCTCGCTGATGCCGATGGAGGCCCAGCCGAGGTTCACCTTGCCGACGTTGACGGTGGCGAGCGCGGCGTCCCAGGCCGGCTTGCCGACGTGCAGGATGTCGGCGCGGGAGACCGGATACTCATCGAGGTCGAACGCCGCCACGAACATCTGCGAATGCACGACGTTCTTCTGCAGGTGGTACCGCTCGTGCTGGGTGTCGACGAGGAAGAAGACGTATTCCCCGGGATGCTCGGGATCGTCGTCGGCGAACTTGCCGAACACGCTCAGCCGGCCGGCCTCGTTGCCGTTGCCGATGTAGTACTTGCCGCCGGATGCCTTCCACCCCTCGCCGTTGCGGGTGAGGATCATGTCGGTGGAGTAGATGTCGGCGCCGTGCTCCTTCTCCGACAGCCCGAACCCGAAGATCGCCCCGGACTCCAGCAGCTTGCCGACCTCGGCCTTGGCCTCGTCGTTGTCGCTGATCCACACCGGGCCGAGCCCGAGCACCGTGACCTGCCAGGCGTACCAGTGGGCCAGGGAGTAGAAGCCGAGGATCTCGTTGAACTCGTTGATGCGGGCCATGTCCCAGCGGGCCTGCGCCGCGCCCTCCGCCCCGCCGAGCAGACCGCCGACGGCCGAGGGCGTGCCCATCATGCCGAGCAGGTTGTGCTGGGCGCAGAACTCCAGGAAGTCCGTGTACCAGGTCCCGGCGAAGTACTCCGCCTGGATCGCGTCGTTGCCCTTTGCCTCGAAGAAGCCGACCAGCGCCTTCAGCGCAGAGCGGGTCTCATCGTCGAGGAACGTCGGGTCATACGTGGCGGGATTGAACAGTAGCGACATAGTCAGACTCTATTTCGACTGCTCCCGCAGCGCCCAACCGGGTCAACCGGGCGAAGGCCCGACGCTACAGTTGCGCGCCCAGGCCCCCGGGCGGGACGTCGTCCCAGGATCGCGGATCCTCCCGCGGCTCCAGGTGGGTGTAGACCGTCAGGTCGTCCAGGGCGTGGTGAAGGTCATCCTCCAGCGCGCACAGGATGTCGTGGCCCCGCTGCACGCTCCAGTCGCCCGGGACCAGCACGTGCAGCGAGACGAACCGCTGCCGCCCCGAGGCGCGGGTCTGCACGGCGTGGAAGGAGATCTCCGAGGTGGCATGCTCCCGCAGCACCGACAGGATCGCCTCGTGGTCCTCGTCGGGCAGCGAGGAATCCATCAGGCCGGCGGTGGAGTCCCGGATCAGGAACCATCCCGCCACCACGATGTTCAGCGCCACGGCGATGGCGATCAGCGGGTCCAGGACCTCCCAGCCGGTCAGGCCGACGAGGCCGACGGCGAGCACGACGCCCGCCGAGGTCCACACGTCGGTGAACAAGTGCTTGCCATCGGCCTCGAGCACGATGGATCGGCTGCGACGGCCCTCGCGGACCAGGATCGTTGCCGCGGCGGCGTTGATGGCCGATGCGACCACGGAGATGAGCAGACCGACGCCCAGTTGCTCCAACGGTCGCGGATTGATCAGTCGCTCCACGGCCGTCCAGATGATCAGCAGGGCCGCGGTGAGGATCATCAAGCCCTCGACCAGCGCGGAGAAGTACTCGGCCTTGCCGTGCCCGTAGTGGTGATTGGCATCGCCGGGCTTCGACGCCGCGCGCAGCGCAACGATCGCGACTGCGGCAGCGGCGATGTTGACCGTGGACTCCAGCGCATCGGAGAGCAGGCCGACCGAGCCGGTGATGATGAAGGCGACGAGCTTCAGCAGGAAGACGCATATGGAGACGCCGAGCGCCATCCACCCGTAGCGGGTCAGATCGACCGGTTCGCTGCTCACCACCAGACAAGCCTGGCACAAGCAATCCGGTAGTTGTCGGACAGGCCGACCGGCCGGCCCGGGTGCGCCCGAATCGCGATGAGTGCATCCGCCACGCCGCTTCGCGCCGAACTACGAGGCAAGCACCACCCACAACGAACCCTCGGGAGGCACACCATGCATCGCTTCAAGAAGACCCTGGCCGGCGCCACCGCTGCAGCGTTCATCGCCGGCGGCGCCCTGCTCGCCGCGCCGGCGCAGGCCGCCGGTGATGGCGGGGAACCGACCGTGTACGACGTCGCCCGTGAGGCCAGCAAGGGCCGCTACGCCTTCGACCGCAACGGCGGCGACTTCGACATCCTCCTGGCCGCGGTCAAGGTGACCGGGCTGAAGGGCGCGCTGGACGACCCGAGCGCCGACCTCACCGTGTTCGCGCCGACCGACTCGGTGTTCCAGGCGACCTTCGGCGGCCGCACCGAGGTGGGGACGCTCTTCCGCGCGCTGAAAGCTGTGAACTACAACCTCGACACGCTCCGGACCGTGCTGCTGTACCACGTCACCGGGCTGAACACCGACGGCGAGAAGGGCCTCAGCCTCGCCGAGGTTGCCGCTGCGCTCGAGGCCGGCGGTGGCTCGGTCGAGGTGGACATGCTCGCTGGCGGCTCCACCACGGTGACGGCAAACCCGGCCGGCTCGGCCTCTCCCGCCAAGATCAATGCTTCCAACATCGTGGCGACCGACATCTTCGGCTCCAACGGCGTCATCCACGTGATCGGCGACAGCGTGCTGTTGCCGTAACGCCCACCAGGCGCGCGGGCCGGGGAGTGCAGAGTACTCCCGGGCCCCGCGTCTGGTGCGGGGCGGCAATGCGCGGGCCCAGGCCTGGTTGGAGGTGGCAATCGCCCCAATCACCCGGTCGGGGTTGGCAACCCGGCTCCGACCGGTCTGGGGTGGCAACACGGCCCGGACGCTGTCCCGGGTGGCAACGCGACCCGGCCCGGGGTGGCAACCCGGCCGGCACGCCGGTCCCGGGTGGCAACGCCGCCGGCACGCTGTCCCGGGTGGCAACGCGGCCCGGACCGGTGCGGGGTGGCAACCCGGCTCCGACCGGTCCGGGTGGCAACGCGGCCCGGCCGGGGTGGCAACCCGGCCGGCACACCGGTCCCGGGTGGCAACGCCGGCCGGCACGCCGGTCCCGGGTGGCAACCCGGCCCGGACCGGTCCCGGGTGGCAACGCCGCCGGCACGCTGTCCCCGGGTGGCAACGCGGCCCGGACCGGTGCGGGGTGGCAACGCTGCCCCGCTCGGTGCGGGGTGGCAATGCGCGGCACACCTGCGCAGGATGGACCCATGTCGCGCGATCTCACCTCGGAGTTGATCTCCATGTTGCGTGCCCTGCCGCCCAAGCTGGCGGTCGCGGCCGAGACTGGGAGCGAGGCCGAGGATGGGCTGCGCCTGTGCATCCCGGAGGATCCAGACTGGCGCCTGGAAATGCTGCCGACGGCCACCGGATGGGTGCTGCACGAGGTCCGAGACTGGCCC
Source organism: uncultured Actinomycetota bacterium (assembly GCA_963706835.1). Lineage (GTDB taxonomy): Bacteria > Actinomycetota > Actinomycetes > S36-B12 > CAVXYG01. The sequence continues at coordinate 82,774 of CAVPOB010000036.1, read as the reverse complement.
GGCCCGCTGGCGGGTCAGCGCACGGAGTTGAGCAGCGGAGCGAGCGAGCAGATCATCGCCGAGGCGACCCGTGCGTTCACTCGGCTGCAGTTGCAGCGCCGCAATGCCGCATGCGGCACCCCGACGGGGCCCGACGGGCGTCGGAGCCTTCGGTGACCCGACCTTCGCTGTTCACCGACCACTACGAACTCACGATGCTGCAGGCCAGTTTGGCCGACGGCACCGCGGACCGGCGTTGTGTGTTCGAAGTGTTCGCGCGCCGACTGCCCCCGGGCCGCAGGTACGGCGTGGTGGCGGGCATCGGTCGCATCCTCGACGGCCTTCCCGACTTCCGGTTCGGCGAGCCAGAGCTCGACTTCCTGAGGCGCACTGCAGTGGTGGACGAGCCGACCGCCCAATGGTTGGCGGACTACCGATTCTCCGGCGACATCTGGGGATATCGCGAGGGCGAGTTGTACTTCCCGTACTCTCCGATCCTCAGCATCGAGGCGACCTTCGCCGAGGCCGTCGTCCTGGAGACGTGGCTGCTGTCGGTGCTCAACCACGACAGCGCCATCGCCTCAGCCGCCAGCCGGATGGTCACGGCGGCTGCGGGTCGGCCCGTCATCGAGATGGGGTCGCGGCGCACGCATGAGGAGTCCGCGGTGGCCGCTGCCCGGGCCGCCTACCTGGCCGGTTTCGGCAGCACGTCCAACCTGGCCGCCGGGCACCGCTACGGCGTGCCGACGCGAGGGACGTCCGCGCACGCCTTCACGTTGGTCCACGACAGCGAGGACGCCGCATTCGCGTCTCAGGTGGCCAGCCTGGGCACGGGGACCACGCTGCTTATCGATACCTTCGACACCGAACAAGGCGCGCAGCGCGCGGTCCGGGCGGCGGGGACTGCGCTGGGGGCCGTGCGGTTGGACTCCGGCGACCTGGCCGAGCACGCGCGGCGAGTGCGGGCGATCCTCGATGGGCTGGGCGCAACTGGGACGCGGATCGTGGCCACCGGCGACCTGGACGAGTACCGGATGCAGGCCTTGGCCGATGCTCCGCTAGACGGCTACGGCGTCGGTACCAGGCTGGTCACCGGCAGTGGGGCGCCGACCGCGGAGATGGTCTACAAGGTCGTGGCCCGCGCCGAGCGACCCGGGCCCGATGCCCCGCTTGTCCCGGTCTGGAAGACCAGCGAGCAGAAGGCGACGGTCGGTGGCAGGAAGGCTGCCTACCGGGCCCTACCCGATGGGCGGGCCACCGGGGAGCTCATCGTTGTGGACCGGGCCAACGACTCGCCACCGCCGGAGGGCGCTCACCGCGACCTCATGGTCGAATTGGTGCGCAGGGGGCAGCCGATCGCGCGGCACTCGTTGTCGGATTCCCGCGATCATCATCGCCGCAGCCTCGCCGAACTGCCGGCCGATGCACTCCGCCTGGATCCCGGCGATCCAGCCATCCCGACGGAGCATGTCTGATGAGGAACCGACCGACCCGTGACCCGGTGGGCCCAGGCCAGGAATCGGTGTGGGACTACCCGCGGCCCCCGAAGCTGGAGCCGAGCACCGATCACGTGACCATCGAACACCACGGCATCGTGATCGCCGAGTCCCGACGGCCGTGGCGGATTCTGGAGACCGCGCACGCCCCGGCGTACTACCTGCCGGCCGAGGATGTGCGCATCGACCTGCTGCGACCCTCGCGCACCCGCACGCACTGCGAGTACAAGGGGCCGGCGAGTTACGCCGACCTGGTACTGCCGGACGGCACCGAGGTCCGCGACGCCTTCTGGTGGTACGCGCACCCGACGCCGGGGTACGAGGCCATCGCCGGCGCCATCTCCTGCTACCCGCAGCGGGTGGATGCCTGCACGGTCAACGGCGAGCGGGTCACGCCGCTGCCCAGCCCGTTCTACGGCGACTGGCCCACCAGCCGCATCGCCGGACCCTACAAGGGGGCTCCTGGCACCGAGTGGTGGTGAAGCGCCGGCTCACCACCGGCCGCGGCGGCACCTCGACCGGCTGCCGGTACTGCGCGATGACGGTCGCCGGGGGATTCGGCACCCCCCTACGGGGATTCTGGCTCGGGGCTGCGGCTCCGGGCCCCTCCGGAACGGCAACAATGCACCCGGCACGGGGGTCTGCACCCGAGACGGGGGCCCCGGGCGCCTCCGGAACGGCACCACTGCACCCGGCACGGGGGTCTGCACCCGAGACGGGGGCCCCGGGCGCCTCCCGAACGGCACCAATGCACCCGGCACGGGGGTCTGCACCCGAGACGGCGGCTGCCGGCCCCTCCCGAACGGCAACACTGCACCCGGCACGGGGGTCTGCACCCGAGACGGGGGCCCCGGGCGCCTCCCGAACGGCAACACTGCACCCGGCACGGGGGTCTGCACCCGAGACGGGGGCTGTCAGCCCCGATCGGAGCGTTTCCGCCCCCGTCTCGGGTGCAAACCCCCGATCCGGGTGCAGCCATGAACCGGATATCGGATGTTCCGCCCCCACGATGGGTGCAAACCCCCGAATCGGGTGCAGTGGTCCCCCGCGTGCTGACGTCCGTGCTGTAGACGCCGGACCACCGCCGAGACGCGATGCCAGCCGCCGAGAGCGATGCCAGGGCCTCCCCCGATGCCAGCCGCCGACGCCAGCCCCCAGACGCCAGCCCCCGACGCCAGCCGCCGAGAGCGACGCCAGCCCCCAGACGCCAGCCCCGCCCCAGCCGCCAGCCCCCGCCGCCAGCCGCCAGACGCCAGCCGCCAGCCGACGCCAGCCGCCAGCCGCCGGCGCCGCGACTCCCCCTACTCGCCGGTGAAGCGGGCCTTGCGCCGTTCCAGAAAGCTCTGCACACCCTCGAGCGCATCCTTGCTGGCCATGACCTGGGGCAGGACGCCGCGCAGGTGCTCGGTGGCAGCGTCCTGACCGCCGCGGTGCCCCGCCCTGGCGTTCGCCAACGTGCCCTGTACGCCGAGCGGCGCCTGCTCGGCGATCCGCTCGGCGATCCGCATCGCGGTGTCCAACTGCTCCCCCGGCGCCACGACCTCCTGCACCAGGCCGATCCGCAACGCCTCCGCGGCTCCGAACTCATCGGCGGTCAGCAGGAAGCGCATTGCGTTGCCCCACCCGAGCTTCTCCGGCGCCCGGAAGGTCGCCCCGCCGAACGGCAGGATGCCGCGGCCGATCTCCAACTGGCAGAACCGCACGTCGGAGGCTGCCACGACGATGTCGCTGGCCAGCGCGAGCTCGATGGACAACGTGTAGGCGATGCCCTGCACCGCCATCACCACCGGCTTGCCGACGGGCTCCGCCCAGACGCCGAATGGGTCCACCCCGCCGGATCCGGCGAGGGCACCTGGGCCATCCTGCGCCACCTTCGGGCCCACCTCGGCCAAGTCCAGCCCGGCGGAGAAGTGATCGCCCACCCCGTGCACGACGCCGACGCGCAGGTGCGGATCGTCGTGGAGCTCCTGAAACGCCTCGGCTACCGCCTCGATGACCGTGATGTTCCAGGCGTTGCGCTTGCTGGGACGGTTCACACCGATGACCAGCACATGGCCGGACCGCTCGACGATGACCGGGGCCTCTGACATGGGGACTCCCCTGCGATTGGTGGAGTACCAGCCTGCCAGGTGGGTTTGGTCCGGTCTGTGACGGGCATAACAGCGTCAGCGGATCTGGGAGGGCCGATGACGATCATCACGCTGCGCAGCGGTACGACGGGCCGGTGGCACGCCGCCTCCGCGACCCTGCAGGCCACGGTTGCCGCCGCCGATCACCCCCTGGCAACGCAGCATGCGCAGGACGCCGAGCGGATGCTGCTCTTCAACGGGCGGCCCACCACCGCCTGGGCGAACCTGCTCGCAGCCATCGCGGTCATCGCCGAACGGCGCGCCGACACCGCCCCGACGATCCAGCGCCGTATCGCCTACCTGGATCTCGTGGCCGCTGCCGCCGACCTGCTGGTACTGGCACGTACCATCCACGGCACCCGACCAGACGGCGCGGCGCTGGAGGTCCTCGCCGACACCGGACTGCGTTCGGCAGCCCTGGTCTGACGGACCCGGGTCACTCCTCCTTGGCGGGGTTCGGCAGCGACTGATCCCTCATCGGCAGTCCGGCGATCTCATCCGGATCGCGCAACTCATCGACGAGTTGGTAGCGCTTGCCGTAGGTATCTGCCACGGCCTGCAGCGTCGCCACCACCGGGATGGCCAGCAGCGCGCCCGTCGCTCCGAACAGCGTCGCCCCCACGATGACCGAGCCGAAGGCCACCGCCGCGTGGATCTCCAAGGTGGACTGGGTGACGCGCGGCTGCACGTAGTAGTTCTCCACCTGCTGGTAGGCGGTGACCGCGGCGAGCACGATGAGCGCCTTCACCGGGTCGCCCTCCGCGAGCGCCAAAATGATGGGCAGCGCGCCGGCGAGGTAGGTGCCGATGGTCGGGATGAACTGGGAGACCAGGCCGACCCACAGCGCCATCGGCAGCCAGTACGGCAGGTCGATCAAGTAGAAGACGATGCCGTGGAAGATGGCCGAGATGACCGCCATGATGCCGCGCGAAATCACGTAGCCACCGGCCTTCTGGGTGCTGATGTCCCACACCTGGGTGAAGGTCCGCTGGCGGTCGGGCCGCAGCCACGCTGCCACCGTGCGCCGCAACCGGGGACCGTCGGCGGCGAAGTAGAACGCGAACAGCAGCACGGTGAAGAGGCTGAACACCGCGCCGACCGCTGAGAAGACCACGTTCAACAGGCCCAGCCCGAGGTCGGCGGCGTAGCCGGCGAGGTCGGAGACCGAGACCCCGACGGCGTCGAGGATCTCGTTGACGTTGAAGTCGGTGTCGAAGGTGTCGTTGATCCAGACGATGGCGTTCTCGATGAGATCGGGCACGCTCTGCACCAGGCCCGCCAGCTGCTCGGCCAGCAGCGCGCCGAACACCCAGAAGAACACCACGGTGCCGCCGATCAGGCCGCCGAGCACGATGAACGTGCCCAGGCCGCGCCGGATGCCGCGCCGCTCCAACCGGTTCACCACCGGCTCCATGGCCAGGCCCAGGAAGAACGCGAAGAAGATCGTGAACCAGAAGTTCGTGAGTTGGCCGAACGCCCAGACCGCGGCCCGGGAGGCGATCACCAGGATCAGCACCATCACGACCGCCCGACGGAACCATGGCGGCAGGAGACGCGGGTCTCCCTTGTCGGGGATCGACCAGATGGACAAACTGCCCCCGGGTTGCGGCGTCTTGCCGGGGTCCGGTGTCTGCCCCGGTCGCTCGGCTGGCTGCTGCTCCATGACCCATCCCATCCGAGCCGACGACACATGCGGCTGCCGGGATGATCGTACCTGCGCACGCCCGTCAGCGAGCGCTTCCACGGCATCGGCCGTCGTGCGGCGGCTAGGGTGCCGACATGGATCTGGTCTACCCCCCTGTGATCATGAGCGCCTACGGGGCTTTCGGGCTGCTGCGCCTGAAGTTCACCCTGCACGGCGCCGAGCACGTGCCGACCAAGGGCGGCGCAGTGCTGGCCAGCAACCACGTGTCCTATCTGGACTTCATCTTCTGCGGCCGGGCAGCCCGGCCGAGCAACCGCCTGGTGCGCTTCATGGCGAAGAAGTCCACGTTCGACCACAAGATCTCCGGACCGATCATGCGCTCCATGCATCACATCCCGGTGGACCGCTCTGCCGGGGCCGGCGCCTACCAGCACGCGGTGGAATGGCTGCGCAACGGCGAGATCGTCGGCGTCTTCCCCGAGGCCACCATCAGCCAGTCGTTCGAGATCAAGACCATGAAGAACGGTGCCGCACGCATGGCTGCCGAGGCCGAGGTGCCGCTCATCCCGATGGTGACCTTCGGCGGCCAGCGGCTGTGGACGAAGGGGCGCAAGCGGGACATGGAGCGCGGCGTCATCGTGTCCCTGATGGTGGGCGAGCCGCTGTATCCCACCCCCGACGATGATGTCGATGAGGTGATGGACGAGTTCCGCCAGCGGTTGGAGGCATTGCTCGACCTCACCCTGGAGCGCTACCCGCAGACGCCGCCGCCCGGCACATGGTGGTGGCCGGCCAGGCTTGGCGGCGGGGCCCCGACCCTGGCCGAGATGCAGGAGAAGGAGGCGGCCGCCCGGGCAGAGCGGGCCGCCGGGAGCAGCGCTACTGCCGAGTGAGCACGCGCACCGCCTGGGCCGTCGCATTCGGTTGCGCGGTCATCGTGCAGTGCTGGGCCCTCTACACGCCCAGTCCGCCTTCTTCCGGATCCGGCCTGCCAGTGGACAAGCTCGTGCACTTCGCCCTGTTCGCCGGCGTCGCACTGCTCGGCGTACTGGCGGGGCTACCGGCGCGGTGGCTGTTGCTCGGCCTCGCCCTGCAAGCCATCGCCAGCGAAGTCATCCAGGCGGCGTGGCTGTCCGAGCGCGGCGGCGATGTGTGGGACCTGCTGGCAGACCTGCTCGGCGCGGCCGCCGGGGTGTGGCTGGGGCTCGGCTTGGCCCGACGAGCGGGCGCGCGGGACCTCGGGCAGCAGGCCTAGGCTTGCGGCGTGGCACGGCGGTGGGCGATCGCGTCGGCGCCGGGCGGTCTGCCGGTGGCGCAGGTGCTGGCGTTCGCGGCCGCCCTGGAACTGCTGCTGCAGTGCCTGCGAGCGTTCTTCCCGCTCGGCTACCACTTGGTCGGCTCCCTGGGGTTCGTCGTGACCCCGGTGGTCCTGGTGACCGTCTTCGCCGCGCCGCTGCTGCTCCCGTTCGTTCGGGCGGCACTGGCAGGGCGAACCGTCCCAGTGCTGCTGGCCGCCCTGGCATTGATGCGGGTCGTGCTGCAGGCGGCGCCGGTCCTCGCAGTGGCGATCGCGGCCGTCGGGGTGGGGCTGCTGGCAATCAGCGCCCTGCTGCCCACCATTGCGGCGGGGCCTTTCGGGCCCGATGTGCTGGCCAGCGGCACCCTCGTGGGGCTCGGAGCGGACATTGCACTGCGCAGTTGGCGGGCGACCGATGACGTGGTGTGGTCGCAGGGGATCGGCGCCTGGCTGGACCCCAGCTTCCTGGCCCCGCTGATCGTCTTGGGCGCCGCGCTGTATGCCCTCACCCGTGATGACGGACCGATGCGGGGTGCGGGGCCGCCGCAAGGCCGGGCGCCGGTGTGGACGTGGACCGTGCTGCTGATGCCGCAACTGCTGCTGTGGACCTCGCCGGCGTACGTGGGTTCCAGCTCCGGGGCGGGACTGCCGCTGACCACGGCGGTGCTGGTGGGATCGGTCGCGGCGGCCATGGCGGTACTGGCCTGGCCCACGGCGCGCGAGACCCTGCTGCTGCCGATCGCAGTGGTCCTGGGAGCGGCACTCGGGATGGTCTGGACCTCGGGGCCGGTGGTCCTGCTGCTGGCCGCCCTCGGCACCATCGCCACCCCGCTGCTGCTGCGGCGCGCCGCGATCGCGGCGAATGGCCCGTTCGCCGAATGGCGGCATGCCGGTGCCTCCGCCGCCGCCTGGGTCGCGATGTTCGTGCTCCTGCTGCTCTACCCGCTCCACTACGAGATGCCGCTGCCGATCGACAACGCCTGGCTGCCGGCGCTCGCCGTCGGACTGGCCTGCCTGCCCCTGATCGTGCGGCGGTCAGCGGCCGAGGAGTACCGGTGCGCCGAACCGAGCGCGCTGCATGCGCCCGCGCTAGCGATCACCGGTGCCGGGGCGCTGATCCTGGCGGGCCTGGTCCAGGCGGGGGTCGTCGGAGGGTCCGTGGCGCCCGGCCCCGATCCGGCGCTGGCTGCCGGATCGCCCACGGAAGGCCTGCTGGTCGTGGCCACGTACAACACCGGGCAGGGACAGCACGCGGGTACGGGTGCGATGGCGTTGCGCGACGTGGCCGAGGCGATCGTCGGCCTGGATGCCGATGTGGTCGCGCTGCAGGAAGTCGCGCGCGGCTGGCCGCTGACGGCGATGGCCGACTTCGACGCCTGGCTGCGCACCAGCACGGACTTCCGGATCGACTACCTGCCGGCGGCCGACCGCCAGTTCGGCAACGCCGTGGCCACCCGGGTGCCGCTGCGCGACATCGCCGGCCTGGACCTCGGGCAACAGGGGGGAGCACAGCGCCGCTCGGCGATCCGGGCGACGCTGACCGACGGCACCACCGTCTACGCGATGCATCTGCAGGCCCGCAACAGCGCAGACGCCGAGCAGTCCCGGCTGGAGCAGATGCAGCGCATCGTCGAGGACTGGAACGGTCGGGCGGCCACCGTGTTCGCCGGGGACCTCAATCCGCGCAACGAGTACCGGGACGCCAGCGAGACCCCGCCGAAGCGGATCAGCAACCTGGAGGTCTTCCTCGACGCCGGCTTCACCACGACGCAGCCGACCCGCATCTGCACCGACCCGACCAGCAACGACAACTGCAGCGACTACATCTTCGCCACCCCCGATCTGGCGGTCGCACGGCCGAACGAGGTGCGGGCGGTCGAGGTGACCGACCACCGGCCGGTGGTCGCCGGGTTCGCGCCCGAGTGATCGCAGTCGCCACGATTCGCTGCGACACCCCGCGGGGCGCACCACACTGGTGGCATGGCCAGCAGCGAATTGCATGTGGTCCTCGGATCGACGGGTGGCGCTGGCAATGCCATCGCCCGGGCCCTGTACGAGGCCGGCATCCCCACGCGCGCCGTCAACCGCACCGGCAAGGCGGACCTTCCGGCCGATGTGGAACAGGACTACGCCGACATCACCTCGGCCCGGGACCTGGGCCGGGTGCTCGATGGCGCAGCAGTGGTGTACATGGCGGCGCAACCTGCCTACCACCGCTGGGCACATGAGTTCCCCACCATGCTGCAGCGGGTCATCGACGGCTGCGCGGCCGCCCAGTGCAAGCTCGTCATGGTCGACAACCTCTACGGCTACGGCCCCACCGATGAGCCCATGTCGGAGGAGTCGCCGCACCGCGCCACCGACACCAAAGGGGTACTGCGCGCCCGCATGGCGGCCGAGCTGCTGGCCGCCCACAACGACGGCAGGCTGCGAGTCGCCATCGGCCAGGCCTCCGACTACTTCGGGCCGCGCTGCACGGGTTCGGCGATCAGCGCCCTGGCGTTCGAGCCGATCGTCGACGGCAAGGCGCTGCGCTGGCTCGGCTCGCTGGACGTGCCGCACGCCGCGGCCTACCTGCCCGACGTCGCGCGCGCGTACGTGATCCTGGGGAGCTCGGACGCGGCCGACGGCCGGGCCTGGATCCTGCCGCACGCCCCCGCCGTGACGGGCCGGCAGTTCCTGAAGATCATCAATCGCTCGCTGCCGCAGCGGCGCAGCCTCGGTGCCGTCTCACCGCTGATGCTGCGCCTGGCGGCGCCGTTCCACCGCGAGTCGCGAGAGTTGCTTCCGCTGGCCTACCAGTGGACGCGACCGTACGAGGTCGACGACAGCGCCTTTCAGGAGGCCTTCGGGCCGTTCGCGGTCACCCCGCTGCCCGAGGCGATCGCGGCTACCGCGTCCTGGTACGAGCAGCTCGCGCAAGGCAGTGACGCTGCTCCTGGGCGGCGGTAGTACCCGCGGCAAGCTGCGGCGGGTGAGGCTGAAGGCGCTCATCGCAATCAGGAGTTGGTGGGCGCCGGTGCCGCTGGGTAGAGCGAGCGTGCGGGTCGCCGGGGGCCTTACCGCGTCCCCGGTGTCCAGTGGGTCCAGTTGCGTGGACGGCCTTAGCCCGCTGCGCCGCGGGACGGCTGGACCTCTGGACGTCTGCACGTCTGGACCCGGCGCGGAGGCACAGCGTCCGGCGTGGGGGCCGCGGGTCCGGTCTGCACCCGGTTCGGGGGTCTGCACCCGGTTCGGGGGTCGGCACCCGGTTCGGGGGTCGGCACCCGGTTCGGGGGTCTGCACCCGCCCCGGAGGTCTGCACCCGCCACGGGGGTCTGCACCCGCCACGGGGGCGGAATGTCCGGTATGCGGGGCAGGACTGCACCCGGTTCGGGGGTTTGCACCCGCCGCGGGGGCGGAATCGGCCAGATCGGGGCTCAGAACCCCCTTCCCGGGTGCAGACCCCTATTCCGGGTGCACCGTCGCCGCCCCGGAGGTGCCCAGAACCCCCGTCCCGGGTGCAGACCCCCATGCCGGGTGCACGGACCATTCCCAGGAGGAGTCCGGAGCCCCCGTCGCGGGTGCAATCCCCCGCAACGGATCCACGCCAGCCCCCGTCGCGGGTGCAATCCCCCGCAACGGGTCCACGCCAGCCGCCTGCTGAGGTCGTGCATCCGCCGCGGCGCCGCGCAGCGCCGCCGCCGATCTACCAGCGGGCATGCCGACCGGCCCCGCAGGCTCGGATGCCAAGTTCGCCGAACAGCGACTGCGCCGCGGCGATGTGCTGCTGCGCCTCACCCTCCCGCCCGGCTGCGGCCAGCGCCATGCCGCAAGCATGCTCGGTGCGGGCCACCAAGGGGCGAGCGCCGATCGCCTCGAAGCAGGACAGCGGGCTACGCTGCCGCAGTGGCGTCCATGGGCCGAGACTACGCCCGGTGACGCTCCGAGCACCGATGACGACTGCGATCGATACGCCGCTTGAGCGCCCCGGTAACGAACCGGGCACCTATCCTTGCCCCATGTCCGGGCCCCCTCCGCTTGAGCACCGCCGGGTCACGGTGGACGGCAACGAGATCCGCTATCGGGTGTCGGGGCCGCCGGATGCCCCGGCGATCGTGCACGTGCACGGATTCGCGGTGTCCGGCCGCTACCTGCTCCCCACCGCTGGCCTGCTCGCCAACACCTACCGCACGTACGTCCCCGACCTGCCGGGGTTCGGCGCTAGCCCGAAGCCGCCCGTGCCGTTGGGGATCGCTGACCTGGGCGCCGCGCTGGACGGATTCCTGGACGCCGTCGGTTTGGATCGCGCGACGATCGTGGCCAACTCGCTGGGATGCGCGATCACCGCCGAACTCATCGCAATCGCCCCGCAGCGGGTGGACCGGGCCATCATGGTGGGCATCGCGGGCGGTCGGCACAACCAGCCACTGGCCCGGGCGCTCCTGCAGATGGCCGCCGACGGCCTGCGGGAACCGCCGGCCCTGCTGCCGGTCGTGGCGCCGGACTACCTGCGGTTCGGCCCGCTGCGCGCCCTGCAGCTGTTCTCGCGCATGGCGCAGTACCCGGCCTACGAGCGGTTCCTGTCCATCACCGTGCCGACCATGATCGTGATCGGCAGCCGCGACCCGCTGCGGCCGTCCTGGGACCGCATCGGCGCTGCGATGCCGTATCTGCCGGACGAGGTGACCATCGTGCTGTTCGAGGGCGCCGCTCACGCCATCAACTTCACCCATCCCCGGGAACTGGCCAGCGCCATCCGCCAATACATGGCCGGCGAGGAGATCCGGATGGACGCGCGGATCCGCGGCGGGCTGCCGGTCCTGGAGCTCAAGCGACCGACCTGATCGCGGTGTGCCGTCCCGGCCGTGTGGGATCATCGGTGCACTGAGTATCGAGCAGGAGGCGGCCCACGATGTCGGGCTTGGCGCATGAACGAGACCACACCCTGGAGGGCGACCGCCAGCGGATGGCGGTCCTGGTGCGGATCGCTGCAACCGCCGCCGACTTCTCCCCCAAACTGGCCCGGGCGGTCGATCACGCCAGCGACTTCGAAGTGCAGATCATGGCGGACCTGCTCGATCGCGGACTCAGCGTCCCGGCACTGGTGCACTTCCTGCAGGGGGCCCACGTGATCGTCGGGGAGGACGCGCTCTACGAGCGGTGGATCTTCCCGCGCAGCCGCAAGCGGATGTCGAGCCACCACCGCACCGTGGACAAGACCGTCACGCCCGACTACGGCCTCGACGGCCCGCTGGTGCGGGAATCGCTGCACGGCAAGGCCGCCATCGGGACGTGGATCCAGTTGGAGCGCACCAAGGCCACGTTTCGCTGGGGCACCCTGCCGCGCTGGAGCGACGTGGTCCACCTGCGCGACTACGCCATCTACCGGCTCACGGGCAAGAACGTGGGGCCGTGGGGACTCTCGGCCCACGTCGATACCCGGCCGATGGTGCTGCGACCCTCCCACATCCGGGTTGGCGAGGGGGTCGACAGTGCGCTGGCCGGCCTGCGGCGGCATCGCGAGCACAGCCGCGACGAGGCGGACTCCGAGCGGTGGAGCGACGTCCTGACACCGGACGTCCCCGAGATCGGCCCGCTCGGGGACCTGTACCTGGCCGAGGATTCCCCGCAGCCGCGGGACCTGCTCCCCGACGCCCCGTACAAGGAGGAGATGGGCTCCGGGCTGTTCTCGACGTTGCACCTGGCTGCGCTGAGCGCGCCGCTGACCCCGGCGATCTCGGCCATCCTCGACGAAGGGGGTCCGACCGATCTGCCGGACCTGGTAGCCGCCGGGGCGCGCACCGAGCCGGTGGACCTGCTGGTCCGCGGCCATCGCATCCGCACCCGCAGCATCGTCGGCCCGGCCGGTCCGGCCGCGAAGTTCGTCGGGATCGAAGGAGAGAACACATGATCGGCGGATCGGCAGGAAGCTCCCTGGAGGAGCAGCTGGCCTCGTTGTCGGAGCTCGTCGCGACGGGCCCGATCGACTTCGGCTGCTATACGCAGGCCGAGCTCGCCGTCGTCCTGGGCGAGGTCCCGGCGCTGGCCGGCCTGGCCGATGATGTCCTCGCCGAGGGGGTGCGCTCACTGGCCGCCCGCGGACTGCTCTACCGATCACCCGATGGCGACCACGTCGATGTCGCTGGGGAGTTGGGGCTGATCGCCGCCCTGACGCCGCTGAACCTGTCGGTGTTCGAGATCCGGCGCGGCCACTCCGGTGCCCCGGACGAGCCATGGCGCTGGATGATCGCCGTCCTGCCCCAGGGGGTCGCCGCCGTCGATCGGGTCGATCCGCTCGGGCTGCACCGGCTCTCCATGATCTCCATCGAGGGCCTCGGCCGGACGGTGGCGGAGCGGCTGATCGACGGCGAGGCGCGGATCCCCGAGGACGACGGGGAGCCGACCGCGCTGACCCTGGCCGAGGCCCGCGCGCTGGTGGAGCGCTCCGAGCAGCGCTTCCAGTTGGCGCATCGGGTCCGCCGCGAGGACGGCACCCGGCTACAGACGGAGTTCCAGATCGTGCGCACCGGCCCCGACCGGGTGGACCTGTTGTCGGTGGACCCGGAGGGGGACGGCTACCACCGCACGGCCTTGGACCGGGAGTCGCTGCGGCTGCTGCTGGTGGAGCTGTCCGGCGTGATCCGGCGCTGAGGGCCGGCCGGATCAACCCGCGAAGAGCGCCTCATTGATCAGGATGCAGCCCGACACGTACAGCACCGCGAGGAACACCGAGTAGGTGGCGACGAAGCCTGCTGCGGCGCGGCCATTGCCCGGTGCCCGGACGTGGCGGAAGAGGACACGGAACAGCCGGATCGGGTTGACGAGGTCCCAGCTGTTGAGCCGTACGAACCGACCGATGGAGACGCCCACGGTGCCCAGCACCAGCAGTACCGGCGCGAAGGCCCATCCGGCGGTGGGTTCGATCAGGGTCGCCGCGTTCGGGAAGGTGAACGATACGAAGGTCATCTGGACGGCGGCCATGCTGATGACGGCGTTGACAATGCCGGCCATCGTCAGAGCCCGAGGTCTGGATGATGTCGTACAAGAGCGGAATCGAATCGTCGGAGCGCCGATGGCTGAAGATCAACTCAGTACCCGGTTCGGGGCGGGAACGCCCGGTGTGCGGGAAGGTCTGCACCCGGTTCGGGGGTATGCACCCGGCGCGGGGGCGGCAACGGCCGAATTCCGAGCAGGTCTGCACCCGGTTCGGGGGTATGCACCCGATGCGGGGGCGGAAACGGCCGAATCGGGCTGCTCAGCCCCCATCCCGGGTGCAAACCCCCGAACCGGGTGCACAGTCGCCGCCCCTGAGACGCTCTCAGCCCCCATCCCGGGTGCAAACCCCCGAACCGGGTGCACAGTCGCCGCCCCTGAGACGCTCTGAGCCCCCGTCCCGGGCGCCATCCCCCGCAACGGGTGCACGGTCGCTCCACGGGGTGCTTTCGAGCCCCCGCGGAACGGTGCCCAGACCTGACACCGCCCCAAGCGGCACACCGCGGATCGCGGGGATCATCATGCGCCTGGTGCCGGGTCGCTCTTGGTTCAAGTGGAGCTTGGTCCGTTCCGTGCAGTTGGTCCACAGCGAGGTCGTCTGGCGGTCCTCTGCCTATTCGCGGCGCTGGTCGCACTGCGTGCCCCGGCTCGGGCGTCCCGAACGCGTTGGCCGCCGCTGCGCCGACTCGCGGGTTCCTGCATCACAAGGTCGGCGGGTTCCTGCATCACCAGGTCGGCCGCAGCGGCATCCCCGACCGCCCCTCGGGCGAGGTGCGCGTGGCCAGGACCTGGTGCAACTGGATCATGTTGGCGACAGAATCCGTAGCGGGATACCGCCAGGTACAGGCGCCACACCCGGGCCTTGCGCTCGCCGACCTCGGCCACGGCTCGCGACCAGTGGGCCTCGAGGTTGCCGGACCATTCGCGCAGGGTCATCTCGTAGTGCTGGCGCAGGTTCTCCTCGTGCTGGACCTCCAGCGCCTCATGCTCCATCCGCTCGACCAGATGGCCCAGGTGCAGCAACTCCCCGTCGGGGAAGATGTAGCGATTGATGAAGGCAGCGCCGCGCTGCGTCCGCTCCTTCGGATCGGTGCGTGTGATGCAGTGGTTCAGCAGCCGCCCCTCGTCTCGCAGGCGCGAGCGCAGGAAGCGGAAGTAGGACGGGATGGTTCCGCTTGCCGATGTGCTCGGTCAACCCGATCGATGACACCGCGTCGAACCCGGTCTCAGGCACGTCGCGGTAGTCCCCGTGGCGCAGGTCCACGAGCCGGTCCAGCCCGGCCTCGGCGATCATCCGCTGGCCCCAGCGCGCCTGCTGCTCCGACAGCGTGACGGCCACGACGTTGACGCCGTAATGCTGCGCGGCATGCCGGGCCATCCCGCCCCAGCCGCATCCGACATCCAGCAGTCGCTGCCCCGGGCGCAGGTCGAGCTTGCGGCAGACCAGGTCGAACTTCTCCTGCTGGGCCTCCTGCAGCGAAGCGTCCGCGGTGGGGAAGACCGCGCACGTGTAGGCCATGCTGGGGCCCAGGATCCACTCGTAGAAGGCGTTGCTGACGTCGTAGTGGTGAGCGATCGCCGCCGCATCCCGCTGCTTGCCGTGGCGGCGGCCCCCGAGGCTGACCTCCTCCGGCGGCGGCTGCGTGCGGCGCAACAGGTACGGCGCGAACTCCTTGGTCAGGTGCGGCACCTGCCGCCACGGGATGCTGCCCCGGAACGCCTCGGCGAGCCTGACCAAGGCGGTGAACAGGTCCCCGGACACCACGAGGTCTCCTGAGACGTACGCGCGCACCAGACCCAACTGCCCCGGCGCGCCGAGCAGCGCAGCAACCGCTCTGGGGCTGCGCACTTCAAGTCGGATGTCGGAACCCATGCGGCCCGCCTTGCTGCCGTCATAGGCCGACGAACTCCAGATCGGCATCAGGCCCTACGAACTCCTCGAAAACATCCGCGAGCCTCATCCCGAACCTCCTCGGCCGATGATCCCCGTTCACTGCGACCCTACTGCCGGAAGCCGCCTGCGGCGCCGGACTGCCGACTCAGGCCCGCTGCACGCACTTGGCGTACATGTCGGGGAAGCGACCGTCGGGGTCGTAGCGGGTCCTTCAGCGCCGCGTAGCCTGCGACCCGCCGAACAGCCGGGCGAACTCCTCGGTGCCGTAGTAGGAGGTGGAGTACAGCGACTTGCTTCCCCTGCAGCCTGCGTGACCTCGGCCTCGATGCGGCGGTTCACAGCCCCATCGGCGGGGTCGGCGCCACGCTGGCGCGCCACGGAGGACCAGAAGCCCACGTTCACGTAGACCCTGTCGGGGTCGAAGGCGTACAGCGGCCAACGCCGCTCGGGGTCCCGCTGCCGCAGCGGGCACAGCCATACCGGCGGATCCCGACCTGCCGGTGGAAGAAGTCCAGGAACTCGGACAGTCGCTCACAACGGCACCTCGACGTCCTGGATCACGCTCTCCCGCGGCTGCGACCCGGCGCTACGGCGAACCCGGTTGGCCAGGTCGTGGCGTCGCTCCAGCGCAACGATCTTCCAGTAGACGTCGCTGCGCAGGAACCGCTTGGGCCACAGGCGCCGCACAACCGGGTGCTGGACACCCAGCGCCCGGGAGCACCAGAACCAGTCGGTGTCCCAGCGCCACAGGTAGTCCTCGGTGGTCAACACATCGGTGTCGCGCTGCTGCAGGGACCGGTAGTAGATTTCCATGCCGGTGTAGTCGGAAGGGCGCTGCGCCGGGGTCCGGGTGTAGCGCCCGAGGGTGAGCACGATCTCCTGCTGACCGAAGACGGTGGCGTCCAGGTAGTCCACCCGCTGCCCATCGAACTGCCCGGTCCGCACGATGTCGGCGATGCCATTTGCGAGGTCGCCGGCCGCGGTGAATCGCCGATGCCGCAGCGCGACGTAGGGCTCGACCGGCTCCAACTCGATCTCTAGCAGCAGGGCGTACCCCAGACTGCCGTAGGAGTTCGGGAAGCCGAAGAACAGCTCGGCGTGCTCGTTGTCGGGGGTGGCATGCACGACCTCGCCGGTACCGGTGAGGATGTCCATCGCCGTCACCGACTCGTGCGGAACCCCGTTGCGGAAGGCTGCTGATTCGATGCCGACCCGCTGACCGCTCCGCCCAGCGTGATGGTCTTCAACTGCGGGACGCACAGCGGCACGAGACCGTGCTGCAGGGTCGCGGCGACGAGGTCCTCGTACGTGGTCAGCCCACCGACCAGCGCCCGCTTTGCGGAGGTGTCGATCCGGCGGACGCCGGCGAACTCCGACAGGTCCAGACGGTGCCCCTGCGGAGCCGACCGCGACCGGAAGAGATTGGAGGTGGGCTTGCGCAGGCGCACCGGGGCGTCGTCAGGAATGGCACGCAGTCGTTCGGCTGCGCGGGCAAGCGCAGCGGCGTCGGCGGTGGCGCGCAGCGACATGCTGGCAGCCTAGCCCTCGTCGTGGTCAAGGGTGCCGGCTCGTCGGGCTGGCACAGGGAGCGTGCCGGCGCCCGCGCTGCACCATGTCTGAACGATCTGCGTCACCACGAGCAGTTTGGTACCGCCGCAGATGGGTCCGAGCGGCCATCGATGCGTGCTGCTTGGCGCGCTGCAGCATCTGGGCCCGGCCGGGTTCTCACCGACAGCCCACTCGCTGGACGCCGTTGCCGGGCTGGGTGCTTCGCGACGGGTGGCAGTGGGGACTCCCCACGCTCGGGGTCCGCAGACGCGGACGATGCGGTCGCGGACGGGGACCACGCCGCGAGGTGTGGCGCCGAATCTGCTTGACGAGCCGCTGGGTGGCTGCTGGCGCGTTGTCCAACAAGCGAGCGGGCGCTGAAACAGGCCGCGAAGGCCGGCAAGGCGCCCTAGCCGGGCCCAGGCGTTGTGGCCCGACCCGGGGGTTGTGGGAGGCAGCGGCCAGATCCGCGTGCCGTCCGACAGCACGGGGCAACGGTGAGGGGCCCGACCAATCGGCTCGGGCCCCTCACCGTTTGGATCAGCCGCGGATCAGCGAGCGGCAATGGCTGGCTCGACGTCCTCGTCGACGGGCGTGCTGTGGCCCTGCTCCTGCTCGGCGAACTCCGGGTCGTCCTCGAAGGACTTGGTCCGGGCGATCACGTAGATGAGCAGACCGAACAGACACTTCGCTGCAACGTCGGCGACGGTGTAGCCAATCTCCCGGGCGACGAATCCGCCAGCCTCGAAGCCATCGGCGTTCATGTTGAAGATGAAGGCGATCGGGTAAACGCCCCAGGTCGCCAGCAGCAGGAGTCGCAGGTTGGACACCAGTCTGCGGACCTTTGGCGA
Organism: uncultured Actinomycetota bacterium; assembly: GCA_963706835.1. Lineage (GTDB taxonomy): Bacteria > Actinomycetota > Actinomycetes > S36-B12 > CAVXYG01. The sequence goes on along the minus strand of CAVPOB010000036.1, from coordinate 64,960 downwards.
CTGCCGCACTAGCGACTTGGACAGCTCCACGAACAGGACATAGAGGATGTAGAGGAACGGGATCGTGCTCAGAGCGCCCCACACGGGAGCGGAGAACAGGAAGTCCAGTTGCGCGTCGCCCGGGTAGCCCAGGGCGATCATCAGGATCGATGCCGGGATCAAACGCACCAGGAGGTACTGGCGCCGCGCGGCTGGCAGCGCGAGCACGGCCACAATCTCCACCAGCAGGAGCGGCACTGTCAGCAGCCAGTCGACGTAGCGGTAGCCGACGTTGTAGAGGTCGGGGTTCCCGCCAGGCCCGAACGCTTCGTTGAAGCTGTCGAAGATCCTGAAGTAGTGATACGCGGCGATGCCGGTCACCATCGCCGAGACGATGAGGGCCAGCCGGTACCGAGGTAGGACCCGGGGGAGGGCCAGTGCCAGGAAGATCGAGGTGAACAGCATCGAGGCGATGCCGAAGGACAGGAAGTTGTAGACGGTGCTGAACTGACCGTCAGTAAGGAGTTCGGTCATGAACCGCAATCTACTGACGAACCAGAGTTCTGCAATTTACAGATCTATGAACAAGTTCTTCCCGGGGCGACCAGCTTCGTCGCACGGTGGCGAATCCGGTTGCAGCCGGTCCCGGCGCGGTACCGATGCGCCCGCCGTCCTCGCATCGCGGGCCTGGGGTCGACCCACGATCCTCAGTCTGTTGCCCCCAGCAGTTCGGGTGAAACGTCGGAGCTAGGGGATTGTTCTTGCAGCGGCGAACCGTTCGCGGTGCGTAGAGCCCGCCGCGCCGCGCACCGGACAACAGGCAATTATCCGGCCCGAGACAGACTGGCCCGTCGCGTGCGTTGCTGCCCGCCTCGCGCCTTCCGGCGCGCGGCGTGTCCTGCACGAGGGGAGCCGACTGGTGGCATCGTTCCAGCCCCGAACGGGGTGCGGACCGGCAGCAGAGGCGAAGCTTCGGCACCAATCCGCCCGCCGCTGAACCGGGGACACGTGCCCACCGCGTCAACCGCCATCCGATGGCCGGCGGGGAGTACATTTCGCGCGGCGCGGTTCGCTTCGGACCGCCGCCTGGATCCCGCCACAGATGGAGCAGCCATGGGCATGGGCACAGTCGAGGAACGGCGCGCGGCTGGTAGGGCGGCGCGGGAGAAGGCACCGCGATCGTCGCACGCGCAGTGGGAGCCGGCGCCGGACCGGCGCGATCCGGTGGCGCTGCTGAAGGAGCAGGACGAGAACCGCGTGGAGTGGCTCGTACCGGTCCGCCATGCCCGGATGGCGGTGTCCCCCTTCGCCTTCTACCGCGGCACGGCCCGCATCATGGCGGCCGATCTCGCGAACACCCCGACGACCGGCCTCGAGGTCCAGCTCGGCGGCGACGCCCACCTGTCGAACTTCGGGGCCTACGCATCCCCGGAACGGACGCTCATCGTCGATGCCAATGACTTCGACGAAACACTGCCGGGTCCTTGGGAGTGGGACCTGAAGCGGCTCGCGGCCAGCTTCTTCATCGCCGGCCGGCATAAGGGCTTCAGTGAGTCTGATTGCCAAGTCCTCACCGAGCGACTCGTTCGCTCGTACCGCACGAGCATGGCCCAGTTCGCCACGATGCGCTTCCTGGACTTGTGGTACCAGATGAACGCCGTGGAGAGCATCGCCGAACTCGTGGACGCTCAGGGCAAGTCCACACTCCAACGCCTCGCCGCGATCGAGCGCACGGCTCGCAAGAAGACCAGCATGCAGGCCTTGCAGAAGCTCACCGAGTACCGGGACGGGCAGTTCCATTGGCGCGAGGATTACCCCTTCTTGGTGCCAGTGGACAAAGTCCTGCCGGAGCACAGCCCGGACGAGATCCGGCAGATCGTGGACGCGACGTTGGCGGACTACCGGCAGACCCTCCGATCCGACCGGCAGATGCTGCTCGACCGCTATGAACTCATCGATCTCGCGCTGAAGGTCGTCGGCGTCGGCAGCGTCGGGACGCGCTGCTACGTGCTTCTGCTTCGAGGGCGGGACGAGGGCGATCCCCTCTTCCTGCAGGCCAAGGAGGCCAACGCCTCAGTACTGGAGGAGTTCCTCGGCCCTTCGCAGTACCAGAATCCCGGGCACCGGGTCGTTGCTGGGCAGCGCATGATCCAGTCGCACTCGGACATCTTCCTGGGCTGGGCGAGAGTGCGTCAGACGGGCCGAAACTTCTACGTCCGGCAGCTGCGCGACTGGAAGGCATCCTTCGACGTCGACGCGGCGCCGCCACGGCAGATGCATACCTACGCCCAGATCTGCGGCCACATCATGGCCCGCGGCCACGCTCGTACCGGTGATGCCGAGGCCATCGCCGCTTACCTGGGCACGTCGCCGAAGTTCGATCGCACCATCACGACGTTCGCAGAGCGGTACGCCGACCAGACCCTGGTCGACTATCGCCGCTTCCTCGCCGCGATCGAGGATGGGGAGGTCCAGGTGGCACCGGAGCCGTACGCCTGACGACTCGAAGTGCGGCCCACGAATGCGGCAGGTACCCGCGATGGGGGACGTCCGGGCGCGCCAGGGGGTCTCGGCAGCGCAATGGGGCCAGTGGACAACTCGGCCGCACCGGGCAACCCGGACGGGGACTGCTCACGGCCGACCGGGCTCAGCGGGGAACGGCTAGCCGCAGATCGCCGGATGCTGCTGGTGCAGTGCGACACAGTCGGGGCCGTCGACACTCCCGGCTCGGGGCTTCTTTCGAGCGTTGCCGACGACCTGCGCGGAGGTGGCCGAGGCAGTGGCGGCCGTTCACACCAACGGCACAGGGCCATGCTGTTTCTGCTGGGTTGCTTCCGGAACTCGCGTCGCTGATTCGGAGTGCGCGGATTCCTCATGCCTGCCATCCTCACCGACGTCTGGCTGGTGGTCCGTCGAAGCTCTCTGGGTGGTCAGCTGCTCCCGGCCGGTTTCTCACCTTCTGGATCGCGGTGGCGCAGGTACACGGCCTCGAAACCGAAGATGACCGCGACGGCAGCGATGGCACCGACCACGACGAAGGGGTCTTGGGCGCCGCGCAGGACGACGAAGGCGCCGAGGGCCACGAGGTCGGCGACGATGGCGGCGACCAGGATGGGTGGACGGGCACCGACGTCGGCCCGCAGGTGGCGCAGCACGCCCCAGTGCACGATGACGTCCATGACCAGATAGAAGATCGCCCCGATCGCGGCGATGCGGCCCAGGTCGAACAGCACGGCGAGGGTTCCCGCGACCACGACGGTGTAGACGAGGGTGTGCTGCTGGATACCGCCGGGCATGCCGAAATGGCGGTGCGGGATCAACTGCATATCGGTGAGCATCGCCAGCATCCGCGACACGGCGAAGAAACTGGCCAGCAGCCCGGACACGGTGGCGATGATCGCGATCACGACGGTGAAGGTGACACCCGCGTCGCCGAAGGCGGGGCGGCTGGCCTCGGCGAGGGAGTAGTCGCGGGCGTCCACGATCTGCGGGATGGTCAGGCTCGAGCCGACCGCGAACGCGACCAGCAGGTACACCGCCGCGCACACGAGCAGGGAGATGACGATGGCGCGGCCGACATTGCGGTGGGGGTCTCGCACCTCGTCGCCGCTGTTGGTGATGGTGGTGAACCCCTTGTAGGCGAGGATGCCCAGCGCGGTCGCGGCCAGCACCCCGCCGACACCTGACCCGTCGGCGTCCGGGCCGGAGGCGGCCTGGAAGTCGAACCCGGCCGCCCACAACGTGGCCGCCGCAAACACGACGATGCCGCCGACCTTGAGCACCGCCGCGATCTTGGAGATGGTGCCGACGGCCTTGTTGCCGGCCAGGTTGACCCCGAAGCCGAGCAGGATGACGGCCAGGGCGAGCACCGGCACCCACCCGGAGGTGGGCGGCTGCCCGAACAGTTGCAGGGTGTAGGTGCCGAAAGTGCGCGCCACCAAGCTCTCGTTGATCACCATCGAGAACGCCATCAGCATCGCCGCACCCGCCGCGACCGCAGACGGGCCATATGCCTTCGACAGGATCATCGCGATCCCACCGGAGGACGGGTACTTCCGCGACACGACGATGTAGCTGTAGGCGCTCAGCCCCGACACGCCCGCGGCGAGCAGGAACACCAGCGGGAACCACGCCCCAGCCAGCTCTGCCACCTGACCGGTCAGCGCGAAGATCCCCGCGCCGACCATCACCCCGGTGCCCATGGCGACCGTCGCGGTCAGGCTCAGGCTGTTCTTCTCGTACTGGGCCACGCCGTCGATCCTCCCTACACGATTCCACTGTGCCCGACGGTTCTGCGCCTCCGGGGCCGCAACCGTGCACCCGCTACGGGGGTTTGCACCCGGGACGGGGGGTTCTGGGGCCCGAGTCGGCCGGTTCCGCCCCCGCGCCGGGTGCAAACCCCCGAACCGGGTGCAGTTCTGCCCCGCATATCGGACATTCCGCCCCCGCGCCGGGTGCAAACCCCCGATCCGGGTGCAGACCTACCCCGCACACCTGGACGTTCCAAACCCAACTCCACGTGCAGACGTTCCCCCCACGCGGCCGAGCCCGCCCGCCACATTGCCGAGCCCGCCCACGCGGCCGAACCCGGTGGGCCACGCGGCTGAACCCGGGCACCGGGGGTGCCGCCGGGCCCCGACGGCCAGCTCAATCCACCCGCCGACCTGGGGCCCGCCACAGCCACGACGGCGCTCAGCGGCCCAAACCCTGCCGCGGCGGTCCTGGCGTCAGCGGCCCAAACCCTGCCGCGGCGGTTCTGGCGTCAGCGCCCACCCTCCCCGCCGGTCCTGGCGCCGGCGGTCCTGGTGCGGCCGTCAGCCTCCCGCGCCCCAACCAACGGTTCGGGAGGCAGCCTGACGGTCGTGCCCACCCACGCCGGGCGGGCCGACGCCGCGTCCGTCACGCGCACGCGATCTTCCCGCGGGTCGTGGACGAGCAGTGATCCGGCAGGTCTGCGCACCACCTCGCATCGGACCGGCTCGGCATGGTTCGTGGGCGTCGCCGCTGCGGCCACCGGCACATTGACTGCGCCAACCGTTGCATGCCGTCCTCGCCCGCTGTAAGGCTGTTGAGCGCAAGCGAGTGGTCTGGCGGTGAAGGAATAGGTGGGACAACGCGGGAGCGGGCGGGATCGCGGGGACGACCGGGAGCAACCCCTTCGTCCGGGGGCAGTGGGCCGCCTGCCGGGTTCCCCGGTTGAGCCACCCGGGCTCGGCGTCCGCCATCGACCGCGTCCGGGTCCGCGCCGCGACATCGAGGATCTGCTGGAGCGCCCGCAGCGCATCGACCCCCGGGGCTTCCGAGAGATACCGGCCGGGGCGGTACTGCAGCCGATCGAGGTGCCGGCCGACAAGCTCGAGGCGCTGGTGCGCCGTGCCCTGACCGAGCAGCACGAACGACTGGTGTGGGCCGAGGCCGGTGATGAGGCGGTGGTGCACCTCGCCCGCACGCGGGTCACCATCCGCACCGGCATGGTGCTCATCGCCATCGTCCTGCAGACCGATGACACCGAACCGACCGAGCTCGTCGTGCCGCTGGCGATCGGGACGCCGCAGGAGATCACCGGGTTGCTGGCCGTCACGCCGCGGGCGCCGGAGGGGCCGGCCGGATTGGTGCTGCGGTGGGGCGATGCCGTGATCGCCGCCGCCTGGGGGGCACTGGTCGCGGTGGTAGCCGAGATTGCCGGGGCCGCGGGCTCCGACGAGCGGGGCGCGCCACTGCAGGCGGCGGCCCTCGTCGCGCAGCACGAGGTGCTCGGCATCGTGCTGCAGGCCGAGCCCAAGGTGCGGCGCGGAGGAGGTGGCCCGTGAGCATCGACGTCGCGCCGGAGTTGGCAGAACTCGGAACAGCGCTGGGCGTGCTGCAGCAGGACGGGGACGGCCTGGGATGGAACTTCGACTTCCTCGCCCGCCCGGAGGAGCACCTCACGGGCATGCTCACCAACGCCGAGCAACGCGACGCCCTGCTGGGGCTGCTGGCCGGAGTCCTGGGCACCGACGCCGACCCCGACCTGCCGGACGTGCCCGCCGGGGAGACGTGGCTCCCACTGGTCGAGGAGGGGCCCGGCGGTCTGTACGTCTTGGTCGAAGCGGTGAGTCCCTCGACCGTCCGGCTCGGCGTCGCCGGCCGGGTCGGCCGGGCAGCCGATGGCGTGGTTGCCTCGGCAAGCGTCCGGGTGCCGCTGCTCGAAGTGGACAGCAGTGGGATCACCCCGATGGTCGGCGGGCCTGATGGGGCGGTGGCGATCAGCGCCTCGATCGCCGGGGAGCCCGGGCCGCTGGTCAGTGCGGACGGGCTCACGGTTTCCGGCATCTCGCTGAAGGCCACGATCGAGACCGACCCCGGCGCCGATCCGCCCGCGGCACTCAGCGTCGTGGTGCGGGGCCTGGCGTTCACCGCCTCCGAGACGCCGGAGGACCTCGATCTGCGCGATCTCGCCACCAACCTCGACGCCGAGGCGGTCCGGCTGCTGCTGGCGGCCCTGCGAGCGCGTGCCGGCAGCGCCCCCGAACTCGCCCACCTGTTTGCACTGCTCGGCCTCGGCCCGGCCGGCGCCATCCCGAGCCTGCCGCTGGCCCAGTTGACCGGCAGCGACCCGGAGACCGCCCTGAAGGGGTGGCTGCGAACGGTCGTTGCGGAGGCCTCCGCGCGCAATGCCTGGCTCGGCGAACTGGCCGGTCTCGTGGGAGCCACCGTGCCGACGGCGGGCGAGCTGTGCTTCGTGGATACCGCGGCTGCCGCCATCTGCTGCACCGTCACCGGCGATGCCGATCCCGCCACCGGCGCGCCGCGGGTCCGGGTCGGCCTGCGAGGCCGGGGCCGAGCGCCCGGCGGCACGGCCAACGCCGACCTCGTCGCCGAGGCCGAGTTGCTGCGCGTCAGCCTCGCCACCCCGACAACGATCACGGGAATGCCCGATCTGCGCGCGATGGTGCGGGTGACCGGGGCGGGGGGCGCAGCCCTGGTGGACACGCCCGATCGCGATGGCCACGCGCTGCAGATCGGCTCGCTGGACGGTGGCGTCGCGATGGGCAGCGACCGTGCGCTCGTGCCGATCCTCACGGCGCGCGACGTGGTGCTGGACACCTCGACCTTCGCGACCCTGGACCTCACCGACGCCGACGCTGTGATGGGTGCACTGGCCACCACGGCGTCGGACTCCCTGTCCAACCTGATGCAGACGCTCACCGACCTGCTCGACGGGTCGCCGCAGGCCCTTGCCCTGGCATCGCTGCTCGGCCTGCGCGCCCCGATCGCCGCCGGCTGGACGCCGCAGTTGGCCGAGCCGGGCAGACTGCTCATCGACCCGCTGCGGGAACTGTGCTGCTACCACGCGCGCGTCTTGGCCGTGCCGGGCGCCTGGTCGCAGTTGCTGGGGCAGGTGGCCGTGCTGGTGGGCGCGGCTGGTGCACCTGCCGTGACCGGGACCGGCTCGGCGGCCGACCCATGGCGGGTGCCGGTGGCCACCGACACCACGGCCGGCGTCGATCTGCTGGTGTGGTCCCGCACCGATTCGGGCGGCGGCATGCGCCTGCTGCTCGGGGCCGCGGCCAAGGTCGGGACCGATATCGCCTCCGATGCCCGGCTCGCCGTCGAACTGCGCGCCGAGCTGCTGGATGCGACCCTCCCGGCGCTGCCGGACTGCAGCGGATCGGTGAGCCTCGATGTGGCCCGCTGCCACACCCTGGCGATCACGCTGGGCGACGATCTCACCTTCGACACCGGGGATCTGATCGTGCAGGCGGAGCGGGTCGACTTCGGCGTGCGCTGGTGCCGCGGCGGCGACCCGGAGCCGATGGCCCGCATCACCGGCGGCACCGTCGTCACCGGCACCGGAGTGGTGGCCATCCCCGATCTCGACATCGACGCGGACTTCGACATCACGACGCTGTCCGGGCCGGTCGTCATGGCGCTGGGCGACCTGTTCGGCGCATGGTTCTCCGGCGGCGGGACGAGCTGGTGGCGGTTGGGGCCGCTGCTCGGACTCCTGCCCGGCCTGCCCAATGTGCCCGGGTTCAGCCTGGCCGACCTGCCCACGCTCATGGCGCAGCTGCAGGGGCAGGCGCAGTGGCGCGGCTTCTTCGCCGCCACTGCGGGTGGAGCAGTCAGCGGCCGCGGCACCCACGCCGACCCGTGGGCGCTATCGACCGGCGCGAACGACCTGCCGGAACTGCTGGCCTGGTTGGACCCGGACGGTCCCCCGGAAGGTGCGGGCGGGATCCCCCGCGGCGTCCTGCCGCCGCAACTCACCGAGGCGCTCGACGCCGGCGCTGATGCCCTGCAGCCCGAACGCCTCGCCGAACTGCTGGCTCGCGCGACGGCCGTCGCGCCGGAGCTGGCCGAGGTCGTCGACGCGGATCTGGGTGCCGCGCTGCGACTGCTCCATGATCGGCTCGCCGGCACCGATGGCCTCGTGCCCGGCGCCGCCCAGGTGGTCACCGGCTGGCAGCGCATCGACCTCGCAGCCACCACGCACCTGGCCGAACCCGGCGCGCTCGACCTGGCGGCGAACCTGCCCGGGCTGCCCGCCGCCGGCCGGCGGGTCTTCGTCAGCGCTCCCCTGCCATGGGCGGTCGGCTGGCCGGATGCCGACCCGGCCAAGGTCATCGACCTGCGCGAGCCGGGCCGCGACGCCGCGACGTTCGCCTTCGATCACGTCACCGGTGACGGCCCCTGGCATGTCCTGCTGCCGCCGCGGTCCGATGCCGTCAGTGCCGCTGAGCCCGACGGCCTGGACGGTCTGACCGCACGGCTGCTCGCGGCGGTGACGGCGGTGCGCAACGCGGTGGGCGGACCCGTCGCCCTCATCGCCCATGGCACGTCCGGCCACGCCGCCCGCCGAGTGGCCGCGACGCCCGGACTGCTCACTGATGTGGTGACCGTCGGCACGCCCCACAGCAGCGCGCCGCTGGCATGGCTGGCCGACGATGACATCCGCCATGCGCTGCGGGTCCTGCAGCGGTTGCGCGCCCGGACCGGTGTCGCCGTCCCCGCGACCGGGCTGTTGGAGACGGTCACCGCGGCGCTGGACGGCATCGTCACCGAGCAGCAGGGCCCCGACACCCTGCGCCGCCATGTCCCGTTCCCGTTCGCCGATTACACCGCCCCCACGACCGCGCCGGGACTCGCGCCCGGGGTCACCGGCCACTGCGTGGTGGGCGCGCTGGCCACCGCCGACATCGACGGGGCGCTCACCGAGATCATCGGACGGGGGATTGCCGCGCTCGCTGCTCCTCCGGCCGGACGCGGGCTGCCGAAGCACCTCGGCCTCGGGGCGCGCACCCGGCTGAAGGACAGCGCGACCGCAGCCGGGGCCGTGCGGGTCGATGCCGACGTGCGCGCCGACATCCATCTCGTCGAAGTCAGCGGCGGCGCAGCGGACCACCGCGCGGTGCCGGCCCTGCGATTGCACGCCGACATCAGCCGCACCGACGGGTGGCTCGTCGCGCCACCGAGCACCGGCCTCGGCGAGCGCCAGGACCCCCGGGTTCGCCGCGTGTCGGTCGACCTCAGCGTGGAGCTCGGCGAACCGGTGCCGGCCGCGGCGACGGCAGCCCCGCGCATCAGCGGCGCGATCACCCTGCACGATGTCAGCGTGCTGGGCCGGTGGCATGAGCGCTGGGTCATCGACAGCAGCACCGCCGGCAGCCTGGCCGACGGGGTCAGCGGGGCGTCCGGGGCGCTGCCCGAGGCGCGGATGCTGCTGGGACTGGTCGCCGCATCGCTGGGAACCGTCCCCGCGACCGGTGCGCTGCGCCGGCTCACCGATCTGCTGACCGCCCTCGACGTTGCCGAGCTCGACACCAGCGGCCGCCTGGAGTTCGTCACCGATGGCGTGACGCAACTGCTGACCGATCCGGCCGCGCTGCTGGCCGACCTCCGCGCAGACACCGCCCGGCTCAACGCCTTCTTGGACGCCCTGGCCGGGTTCGCCGGCGGCAGCCGGACCGCCGACGGCCTCGTGCTCACTGCCTCGTCCGACGTCGAAGTGGCGATCCTCGGGGCGCTGCCGTCGTGGTCGCTGCGGCTGCGGACACTCAGCCCGGTGACCGTGGCGAAGGGCATCGCGCTGGACACCGCCGTGACCGTCGACGCCGCTGGACGGGTGCAGGGCAGTCTCGGGCTGGTCAGCCCGGTCGAGCTCGGTCCGGTAGGCCGGCCGCGGCTGCAGCTGGGACTCGACACCGACGCCGCCGGTCCGGTCTCGCTGGCGATCACCCTGCCGCAGGATCAGCTGGGAGCGCTGCCGGCAACCATCGCTCTGCTGCCGACGCCCGACCTGTCGGCACTGGGCGAGTTCGCGGCCGCGGTACTACCCGGCGAACTGCTGCGGCACGCCCTCACCTGGGCGCACGAGGAGGCGCCCACCATCGTCGACCCGCTGCTGGACGTCCTTGGCCTGCTGGCACCATCCGGCGCTCCGCTCCCGGTGCGATCCTGTGCCGGACTGCTGGCCGACCCGGGCGGTTGGCTGGCCTCGGCCGTCGCCCTCGGCGGCGGCACTGCGCGGCGGCTGGAGCCGATCCGGTTGCAGGCCCTCGTCGATGCCTTCGCCGGGATCGCGGGCCAGGCACCATCCGGTGGAACGTTGGCACTGCCGGGCGGACTCACCCTGCGCGCGGACGCCGCGCCCGATGGCCGGGCCCGGCTGGTGGTGGACGCGCCGGCACGAGCGGCCGGGACCGGTGGAGTCGGCGGCAGCGTCGGGGTCCTGCTGGGCGATGACCTCGACCTCGCACCGGCCGTCGCGCTGGACGTCCGGCTGGGGCCGGTCACCGGACTCGATGACGCTGGGGTGGCAATCGGGGCCAGCGGCGCCGACCCCACCCTGGCCATCTCGGTGACGCCGACGGGCGGTACGGCCATCACGCTGCCGCTGCTGCCCGCCTCCGGCTGGGGAACGTTGACCGCGATCGCCAATGCTGCGGCAGCCGCCGCAGTGCAGCAGGTGCTGCCCTTCGTGCTCGATGCCGCCGCCGATGCAGTGCCCGCGATCGGCGCGCTCGGCGACGCCCTGGCCGTGCGGACCGCCGGGGACTTCGACGGCGCGAAGCTGCAGGCCCTGGCAACCGATCCGGCCGCCCGCCTGCGCGAGGCCACGGCGGTCCCCTCACTGCTCAGCGCGCTCGATGACCTGTTGGGCGCCGTCGGCGTCACTGCGGTGACCGTCACCGCCGCGACATCGACGATCGCGATCGAGCCGGTCGGCGGCGTGGACATCGAAGTCCTGCTGGGGACCAGCCCGCAGGTCTGCGTCAGGATCGATCCGGTGGCACCGGTGGCCGGGCTGTCGATCGGCGGGGCGGCCTGCGTCGGGCTCAGCGGGGTCACCGGCGCCGAAGTGTCGATCGAGGTCACCACGGCCACGCTGCTCGGCACCGACCCCGTGGTGCTGCTCCCGTTCGTGCACCTGGAGGTCGGTGACCTGGCGCCCGGTGCCGACCGGCTCCTCATCGGGCTCTGGAACGGCACCCCCGCTGCGACCACCCGCAAGGCGCTGGCGGCCGGACTGCCGCTCACCGGCCTCAGCCCGGCACTGGTCTGCCTCAAGGCCGACCGCACCCCCGAGGCAGACACCGCCGGCTGTGTGGCCGAGGTCGCGCTGGGCGTCGTGCTGCCACTGGTCGGCGACCTCGTCCTGGCCGCTGATGCGGTGCAGGACCTGCTGGACGACTCGTTGCTCGGCACGCCGCAACTGCTCGGCAGCGCCCTGGATGCCGCCGATGTGGTCGACGTCGTCGGCGGCAAGTACGTGCTTCGTCCGGACGTCTTCAGCAACCTCGATGCGCTGCCGGGCACGCTGCTCGCGGTCGGCGCCCAACTGGTCGGGGCGGTCTCCGGTGCCGCCTTCGGCGACAGCCTCGGCCCGCTGTCGATCACGCCGGAGGCCAGCAATGATGCCGGCCGCCGCTGGTACGGCCTGCGGTTGGCGTTCGACGAGGCGCTCACCCTGGCCGACGGCAGCGATATCGGACTGGCGCTGGACGGCTATCGGGGCGACTTCGCCGATGGCACCGACCGGGGGATCGCCATCTTCCTGGTCTCTCACCCCATCGGTGCCGACATCGCCAGTACCGTGCGCTGCACGCCGCGCATCGAGATCGACGAGCTGGGCCTGCGGCTGACCGGCGCCGGCCAGGGCGCCCTGCTGGAGGACCCGATCGGGGTGGCGGCCGTGGGGCTGTTCGGCACCTATGACGGCCGGGTGACGCTGGACGGCGGCGGTGGGATCACCGGGTGGACCACCGCCTCGGGCGGCATGCGGCTGGCGGTGCGCAAGCTGTCGATCCCGCTGGGGACCGGCGACAACGGCGGCAACCCGGTCGCGCAGAAGATGCTCAGCCAGGCCGAGGAGCCGAGCGCCGCCGGCGATGACGAGCAGTTGGCCGCCGGCTTCGACCTGGAGATCGAGGTGACCACCAGCGGCTTCGAAGTGCACGTGGGCCTCGGCGATCCGCCCTGGTGGATCCCGGTGCAGCGCTCCTTCGGGCCGCTGTACGTCGATCAGTTCGGGCTGGTGGTGGAGGATCTCGACAGCAGCATCGACACCATCGGGGTGCTGTTCGACGGCGGCCTGGAACTGGCCGGGCTCGCGGTCGGGGTGGATGACCTCGGGATCCTGTACCACCTGGACGACAAGCGGCTCGAGCTCGCGCTGGCCGGCCTCGCCATCGCCTACGACGGCAGCGGCCTACAACTCAGCGGCGGCCTGCGCAAGCACGGCGCCGACTACCTCGGCATGCTGCAGCTGCGGTTCAGCGAGTACGGCCTGACCGCGGTCGGCGGCTGGGGCGAGCATCCCGCCGGGGCCCCGGCAGCCGAGCGCTACACGGCGCTGTTCGTATTCGGCGTGCTCACCGCGCCGCTGGGCGGCCCGCCACCGTTCTTCGTCACTGCGATCGGCGCCGGCTTCGGCATCAACCGGCGCCTGGTCCTGCCGGCGCGCATCGAGGACGTGCCCACCTTCCCGCTGGTGGATGCGATGCGGTCGGACTCCACATTGGCGCAGAACCCGATGGGTGCGCTCAACAAGCTGGCCGACACGTTCCCGCCGCATCGGGGCACATTCTGGTTCGCGGCTGGCGTGCGCTTCACGTCCTTCGTGCTGGTGGAGTCGGTGGCGGTGCTCGGCGTGGAGGTCGGTGACGGGCTGGAAGTCAGCGTGCTCGGGCTGTCCCAGATGGTGCTGCCGGATCCGTCGTTGCCGATGGCCTCGGTGGAACTGGCGCTGCGGGCCCGCTTCTCCACCCGCGAGGGCGTGCTGGCCATCCAGGCGCAGCTGACCGACAACTCGTGGCTGATCTCGGAATCGTGCCGGCTGACCGGCGGGTTCGCGTTCGTGGTGTGGTTCCGCACCGGCCAGTTCGTCCTGACGCTGGGCGGCTATCACCCGCGCTTCCCGAAGCCGGCCGACTTCCCCGACGTCCCGCGGCTCGGCTTCCACTGGTCGGTCAGCGACACGATCACGATCAAGGGCGGCCTGTACTTCGCGCTGACCTCCTCGGCGGTCATGGTCGGCGGCAGCCTGGAGGCCAGCTACCGGACCTCATGGGCGTGGGCGGCCTTCGAGATGGGGGCCCACGCACTGGTCATGTGGGACCCGTTCCACTACGACTTCGAGGTCTACATCCGGGTGTCGGCCGGGGTGCGCATCCGCATCTGCGTGCCGCTGCTGGGGTGCGCGACGATCGGCTTCTCGTTCTCGATCGGGGCCCGGGTCCACATCGTGGGCCCGGAGTTCCGCGGCACCGCCGAGCTCGACCTCGACGTGGTGACGATCACCGTCCGGTTCGGGGCCACTGGGGCGGAGAATCCCGATCAGGGCCTGGAATGGGAGGAGTTCCGTCGCCGCTACCTCACCGACGGCGACGCGATGACCGGCCTGGAGATGAGCCTCGGCGAGGGGCGCTACGTCGAATCCGGTGCCCCGGCCTCCGCCGCCGACGAGGCGGTGGACGGGCCGTGGGACGTGCTGCCCGAGTTCGTCGTGCTCATGACCTCGACCGTGGCCTCGAATCACTTCAACGGCGCAGCGGTGCTCGGCCTCGATGCCATCGACCTCGGCCCGATGCGGATCGCCGGCGCCGACAACGAGCTGACCGTGTCGCTGCACGAGGAGGGTCCGAACGGCGACGAGGTCGAGACCGACGAGCAGGTGATCATCGAGTACCGCATCGGCTCGCTGCCCGAGGCGGTCTGGCGGACCTACGACGAGGCCGGCGATGCGCCGCCGGCCGCCAACCTCGTCAAGGCCATCACCGGTGCCAGGCTGATCGTCCGGTCGAAGGTGCTCGATCGCACCGGGGACATCCCCGTGGATCAGGTGGACGTCGGCGAACTGGTCCATCCGCTGCCGCTGCGCCAGCAGCTGCGGTGGCGGGGGGCGCTGGACCGGCACCGCGCACGGGCTGAGGAACTGGTCGCCTGGGCCAATCTGCAGGCCGCCGGCAGTGCGGTGGCCCGCCTGCTGAACGAAGGGCGCCTCACCGCCGTCAGCGACACCGGTGGCCGGTGGCGGCTGGCGCTGGCTGCGGGCCCGGGCACCGGCGGCGCCATCGACGACGCGGCGCTGGCGGAGCATCGCAGCGACGCCGTGGTCTCCGGCGATGTGCCCGCCCAGGCCCGGACGGCGCGATCGGTGCCGCTGACGGGCCGGGCGGCGCCGCCCCGGGTGCGGTCGCTGGCCAGCGGCATGCGGCGCGAGGTCGGCGAACCGGTGCCGGTGTCCCGGGCACGAATCCCGGCCCCGCCCGTTGCGTCTGAGCCCCGGTTGGCCCCGCGCCTGGAAGCCGTGCTGCATGAGGTCGCCGTACCCCGCGACACCGCCCCGGCGACATCGGCGGCCCGGGTCGGCGCCGGACTGCCGCGGCTGGCACCGCCGTCGCTGGCGAGTGTCCGCGAGGCGGGACGCAGCAGCATCGGCGCCCACCTGCGCACCGTCGCCCCGCCGGTCACCGAGGAGATCGGGGCGCGCGCCGGCAGCCGGGCGGCGACCGGGATCGCCGGGGACCGCCACGAGTGGAGTGCCACCGATGCCCGACTGGCGCCGAGCCGACTGCGGGCGCTGCACCTGCTGGAACACGATGTGCTCCTCGATGGCGTCGAGGTGCCGACAGGTCGCGTGTACGTGTGGCGGGTCCCGGACAGCAGCCGGGACTCCCGCCGGGAACGCCCGACGGTGGCGGTGACCGGCGACAGCCCGGTGCGCGTCGTGGCCCTGGATCGCGCCGGGCGGGTGCTGGCCGACAGCACCACCACCGAGGGCCGCACACAGCTGCCGCAGGGCACCAGTCGGGTGGCGGTGGCGGGGGTGGCCGGCGGGCCGATCGGCATCGCCGGGTGGCATGCGGGCACGCGACTGGCCCGGGTGTCCGCGCACACCCTGCTCGCACCCGGCGCCGTGGTGCGATCCGAGGCGGCATCCTCCCGGCGCGGCGGCCGCACGGCCACCACCGGTCTGGTCAGCCCCGCCGACGTCGTGCCGGAGCGCGGCACGGTGTCCACGACCCTGCCGAGGAGCACCCGGACCATCGTCGTCGGCCTGGAGCCGCTCGCCGCGGCGGCCACGCCCGATGGCTTCTCCCTGTCGCTGGCCGGGGCGGCGCGCGCCGATGACGATCCGGTCATCGTGCGCGAAGGCGAACGGATCTACGGCGTGTTCCGCATCGCCGCCGACGATGGCGCGCAGCAGGTGACGGCGCACGTGGTCACCGACAAGCGCTGGCATCTCGCCGCGGTCGTCGGCAGCCCCGACGACGTGCCGGTGGTCGCGGCGTGGCTGGGGCGCGGCGGCCTGGCGGAGACCCTGCACGGCCTGGCGGGTGCGGCCGGCGGCTCGTCGCAGGTGCACTGGTCCGAACCACGACGGAGGGATGACTCGTGAGCCCGCCACGCCGCGGCCATGTCCGCCTGTACTCGGCGATCCGCCCCGGGCTGTTGGCCGGCGAGTACGCACTCAAGATGCAGCAGAGCGTCGATCGCGACGGCACCAAGGAGCAGCTGACGACCACGACGAAGGCCCTGCACCGCGTCGCCCCGCGCTACCGCATGGCGGGATCCGAGCTGTACAGCCTCTTCCCGCCGCCCAATGCGCAAGGCCCCTTCAGCAACCGGTTCGCCCAGGCGGTGCTGAAGCGCCGCACCCTGCCATGGGAGCGGCTGGCAGAGACCGGCACGACCGCCGGTGCGGCAGCGGCGGCTGACCGCCGCATCCCGTGGTTGGCCCTGATCGTGCTCACCCAGGGGGAGGGGACGCTGCGCACCGATGTGCAGCTCAGCGACGCCGCGCTCGCCGACTACCGCAAGGGCATCGCGATGACGCCCGCCGAGGCCGCTGCCGCCGGTTCGGCCGATGTCCTCGAGGTGACCGGCCGCGTCGTGCGCAAGGCTTTCCCGAGCCGCACCGACCTGCCCTACCTGGCCCATGTGCGCGAAGTGAACCTGCTGGATTCGGAGGACGCCAACCGTTCCGACGACGACGGCTTCGTCTCGGTCGTCGCCTCCAACCGGGTGCTGCGCGGCGGCCAGCACTACGGCGCCTACCTGGTCAGCATCGAGGGCCAGTTCGATGTCCTGCCGGGCCCGCCGAGCAACCACACCCCGCAGATCGGCCCGGTGAAGGTCGCCCGGCCGCCGTTGTGGCGACTGGCCGATGCAGCGCTGTGGTCCTCCGGCAACGCGGCCACCGATGCCGCCACGCGCACCCGGCTCGGACCGGACCTGCTCGGCCGGATCACGGCAACCGGCAGCGGTGACGCCTCCGACCGGTTCGCCGGCTGGGGGCTCGTCGATGAGGCATCCCGCGACGAGGCGATCGCCGAGGTCCGGCGCGCCGCCGCCGAGGCCTCCCGGTTCCCGACGGGACCCGGCGCCGAGGCCGCCGCCGCAGCGGAGGCCGTGGCCGAGGGCCTGGACTTCGTGACCGGCGATCGAGCGGTGCACCGCTTCCCGGTGCTGGCGCATTGGACGTTCGACACCCTGCAGCACGGCGACTTCGAGACGCTCATGCGCTCGCTGGATGTCGGGCTGCTCGGGACGGTGGGCGACGATGTGGAGGATCCGCCGACCGTGCTGGCCACCGGCCACAACCTGCTCGACCGCCACACCCGGGGCGGCGAGCGGACGGCTGGTTGGTACCGCGGGCCGTTGGTGCCGCACGAGTTGACCGACCGCGACGACGTCCCGCTGCATGCCGCCGAGCAGGCCATCCGGGTCGGCAGCGACGGCATCGAGGATCTCTCCTACGCTGCAGCGTTCGAGCTCGGCCGACTGATGGCGCTGGCCGATCCGCGGTTCGTCAGCGCGCTCATCGGGTGGCGCCGGTCCGGCTCGACCGTGACGTGGGCCGGCTTCAAGGCCGAGGCGCTGCAGTTCGAGCTGCTCCCGCGCGAGGAGTTGGAGCGCTTCGAGCAGCATCTCGGCCTCGGGGTGATCAAGGACCTGCTCGGCGGCGGCGGACCGATCGACATCCTCGGCCCCACCGGGGGTCCGCTGGGGCCGCTGGTCAACCCGGTGCCGTTGCGCGAGCAGTACGAGCCGGCCGCTGACGCGGTGCTGCTGCAGCGCGCGGGGTTCTCCCGCGGTGCCGCGCAGGCAGCAGTGGGCCTTGCCGCGGATGCACCGTTCGGCACCGCGGTTCCCAGCGCGTCGCTGCCCGCAGACGCCGGGATCACCGGCGGTCTGGACGCGGTGGCCGGGCTGGCCGAGGGCGCCTACGGCGATGGCCTGCGCTCGGCGCTGGCGGCGGCCTTCGCCCGCGATGTCGACGAGTCCGGCGCGAGGCCGGGAGGTGGCGGATGAGTCTGCAGTGGTACCGCTCGGAGCAGATGGTGCCCGGGCTGCGCGCGAAGTGGCTGCACGCCGAGCGCCAGGCCGCAGCCGCGCCGGCCGAGGTCGTGGATTGGCTGGCCCGGTTGCGCCTGCTGCACGGGGTGCCGTTCGCCTACCTGGTACCTGATGCGGACCTGCTGCCGCCGGAGTCGATCCGCTTCTTCTGGCTGGACCGGGACTGGACCGACGCAGCGGTCGAGGGGGCGCTGTCCGCAGCCGGCGCGCACAGCCAGGTGCGCTCGGCCGCCGTTGCCCAGGACGGCGCCACCCGCCAGATGCTGGACAAGCGGGAGCGCAACGTCTCCCCCCACATCGAACTGCCCGAGGGAGTGCGGCGCCAACCGTCCGGCGGACCCGTGGGCTCGGCCGAGCACCACGTCGGCGAGATCCCCTACGACACGCTGGACGGTGCGCCCGAGGTGGTGACCGGGTTCCTGCTGCGTTCCCGGGCGGTGTCCGGCTGGCCCGGGATCGGTGTCCGAGGCCTGCGCGACGGCCGCGAGTTGCGCCTGCTGCGCGTGGAGCGCCTGGCGCCGGCAGTCCTGCTCGTCCTGTTCGACGGCCTCCCCGATGAGGTGCACGTCGAGGAGCCGCGTCGCGGTCTGCAGTTCGGCGTCGACCCCGCGCCGAACGTGACCGACGACAATGATCCCCGCGGGGGGCGGCGGGTCAAGCTGCGGGATGTGACCGACGGCCGGCCGCTCAGCAAGGCGGGCGCCCGGGTGCCGCTCGACCCGCCGACCGGCACCGAGTACGCCTGGGCCGCGGTCCCGTTCCGAGCGGGCACCAGTGGTGTGGTGGACATGGCGGCGCTGGCCGGCAGCATCGACGATGCCATGCCCGCCGGCGCCGCGGCCGCAGTGGATTTCACCGCCGATGACGACGAAGAAGCCTGGCCGGAGGGGGTCTCCAGCGCCGAACTCACCACCCAGCTGCTGCAGTTCCCCTACCGGCAGCGGTTCGAGGGCGACGGCTTCGACCCCGACAGCGGCGGTCGGGTCACCATCGTGTTCGCGGCCACGACGCCGCTGCGGGTCCTCGACGTGGTCGCCGACATCGACGGTGTGGGCTGAGGAGGCCTCGTGGAGATCGATCCGAGGCACATCGCCTTCAGCGCCGAGTACGTGCGACGCTCCCGATTGCGGGCGATCGACCCCTCGCGGTTCGCGGTGGATCGGCCGGACTTCCCCGGCGTCGGCTCCCCGCTGCTGGTGCCGCTGGATGTGCAGGCGCTCGTGGTGGCCGAGGACGGTGCCGTAGACCACGCGGACATCGCCATGCACCTGCTCGACGCCGAACAGTTCGCGCCCGATCACCGGCCCACATCGGATCCGTTCACCGCTGGAGCAGGCAGGCAGCGCGGCGTCTACGTCCACTGGGCGATGCCGGACAGCCTCACCCGGCAGCAGGCCGCCGAGGACGGCACCTTGCAGCCGGCCGCCCTGCCGGACCGCTGGCTGGTGCTGCGGCTGCAGCCTGGCAGCCGACGCGACTGGGCCGCGTGGGTGCTGGAGTCGGAGTACGGGCGCAGCCGGGCACTGCAGGTGTGGCCCGGGGAGCCCGGAGTGCCAGAAGGGGAGCCGCCGCCCGGGTACGTGCCGCGGGAGTCCCTGTCGGCAACCGCGGGCGGCGACCCGGCGTGGGCGGCCATCTTCGACAACGTCGCCGACCGGTTCGGATTCCGCGATGCGCTGCAGGGGGTGCCGGCGGGCCAGGTCGTCTCCTACGTCGTGGTCGGCTGGTACGGCGATCAGCGGCTCGACCCGCTCGCAGCCGTTCGAGCCGAAGCCTCCTTCGATCAGGTCCTGAAGACACTGCAGTGGAGCATCGCGCCCGAGGCCCGCGAGCGGGCCCGGCTGCTGGACCTGATCGGGAACATCTCCTGGACGTGGGCCGGTAGTACCGCGGCGGCCGCCACCGCCCAGCCGGTGACCATCGACGCCACCGAGGAGTTCCGGCTGGCCGAGCACCCGGCGCTGCTGGCGGGGCTGCGCACCGAGCGGGAGCGGTGGGCGGAGGCGAGCCCCGACGAGGCCGACGTCGTGGCGCCGAGCCGGGTCTGGCCGCGTCGCTGCGTCTTCCACGGCGCGGTGTACGGGGTGCGCACCGGCGGCGACGGCGCGGACCACCGGCCCTCCTCGGACCAGCTGACCGCGGCGGTCGGGGCGACGGCCACCGAGGCGCTGGCACGGCTCATCGGCGAGCAGCAGCCCGGCGGCGGAGCGGCCGAGGAGACGGCAACGGCCGCCTTCGCCTACGGCCTCATCGATCGGCTCGGCGAGCACGATGGCCCCAGCGAGGTCGACGAGGCGCTGCACACCCGGGCCTTCGAGTCCCAGCCCGGCGGGTACACCTACGACTGGATCCGGCAGGGCGATCGGCTGGCCGGTCTCCGACCCGACCGGCCGGCCCCGCCCCGCGATCTGGTGGCCGACCTGCCCGACGGGCCGCTGCTGGACCGGATCGCCTCGGCGGAGTTGCGCGACGTTGCCGGCGTGCGCGACGTTGCCGGTATCCGCGACGTCGCAGGCGTCCGCGACGTCGCCGGCGCCCGCGACGTCGCCGGCGCTGAGGGCATCGCGGCGGTGCTCGGGAACACCGGCGTGATCGGGGCGGCGGGCGCGGCCACCGCCGAGACCGGCCGTTCCTTCACCGCGGCGTTCGAGTTCGCCGAGCATGTCGGCGCGCTCGGTTTCCACCGCCGCACCCCTCGCGAACTCATCGACGGCCTGCTGCGGGAGCGCACCCGGATCGAACAGGTGCGGCGGGCGCTGCCGCGCTGGTACCAACCGCAGGATCCCGTCATCGCCGTGCAGGGCACCGACCGCAACCTGCGCCACGGCTACGACGGCCGCTTCACCCCCGACGAGACGGTGGCGTGCCGGCTGCGGTGGGACGTGCAGGACTCCTGGGACGGCATCGAGGGAGCGGACCTGCTGGCCCGGCCCATCGTGCACGACAGCCTCCCGCCGGAGGCCGCGCGCCTAGTGCATGAGGCCGCGCTGGAGGACCCGAGCAACGTCGAGGGCACGATCGCGCGCTACGCCGCCGGTTCGTCGGTGTCGCAGGCGGCTGCCAGGGCGCGCGTGGAGTTGGAGGTCCTGATCGGCCGCTACGGCCGCGACCCCGACCTGGAGACGACGGTACTGGCGGCGGAATCGGCCCGGGTGGGGACGATGTCCTCGGCGATCGCGGTCACCGAGTGGACCGGCCAGCCGTGGATTCCGATGGTCCTGGAATGGGAGATCGAGCTCGACCTCGGCGATCACAGCCAGGACTGGACGCTGGGCGAGCTCGACCTGGCCCCGCCCGCGGTCATGGCGACGCCGGGCCGGCAGGTCCTGTCCGGCCGCTCGCTGGTCACCTCGGGCAGCGTCAAGGCGATGGCCGCCGAGATCCGCACCGTGCTGCAGGAGGAGGATCTGCGCGACGTCGTCGGCACCGGACAGATCACCGAGGCCGGCGAGGCCGCACTGCACGACGTCGCCCAGGCGGCCGGTCGGATGGATGTGCTCTCGGCCGGGCTGGAGGGCCTGCGCGATCACCTGCTGGGGGTGGCCAGCCACCTGGTACTGCAGCCCCGACCCGATGGTGCGCCACCGGCCACGCCTGCCCCCGGCGATCCCCCTCCCGAGCCGCTTCCCACGGCAGCGGCACTGCTGGCGCGGGCCGGCGTCATCCGCCTGCTGCGGGCGCGGATCGTCGACGCCTACGGCCGTGCCGTCGACGTGCCCACCGAACCGCTGCTGGTGTCCGATCAGCTCGCCCTGCCCGACGACGTGCGGCTGGCGTCCGATCCGGAGACCGGCGACCCCGGGACCGGTCCGCGGGTGCTGCTGCGGCCCCGCATCAACGCACCGGCGCGGCTGCTGCTGCGCCTGGTCGATGCCGAGGACGACAGCCGCGAGGTGTCCATCGACCAGCGTTCCGCCAACCCGTCCACCCCGGTGGCCGGCTGGCTGGTCCCCGATCACATCGACCATGCCCTGGAGGTGTTCGCCGCCGACGGCACCCCGGCCGGGCAGCTGCGGCACGACGTGGCGGTGGCGCCCGACGTGGGCGGGGCAGTGGTGTGGGAGGGCGCACCGGGCAACCCGGGACCCACCGGTGTCGCGCCGGGCGAGCTCATCAGCAATCCCCATGTGCGCTCCCTGGTGACCAAACTGGTGGAGCGCGATCTGGTGCGCCGCGAGGCCTCCGACGCCGCGGATCGGGAGAGCCCGATGTCGGCGCTGTTGCGCGCGATCGACACGACGCAGTGGACGGTGGATCCGGTCTCCCGGCTGGGCTGGGAGTTCCCGGGGGCGCTGGTGGGCCGTCCGCTGGCCATCGTGCGGGCCCGCCTCACGCTCCAGATCGCCGATGACCTCGACGACGAGCGCTGGGCCGACGACCCCACGGCGCTGGCCGCCCGGCAGGACGCCTTCGATCGGCTGCGCAGCCGCACGTTCGAGGTCCGGCTCGGCTCGCTGACGCGGCTGCAGGACGGCCTGTTCGGCTACTACCTCGACGACGACTATTGGCGCGTGCACCCGGTGCATCCATCGGTATTGCGCGATGCGGTGCGCGGAGGCCCGGGCCAGGGCTACCAGCAGGACGCCGACAGCGCGGCGACGTTCGACCCCGCCGACCCCGCCGAGCAGTTGGCGATCCAGGATCCCTACGTGTCCCCCGATCCGACGATCACGCTGCGGCCGGGCCAGACCCGCACCGTCACCCTGCTGATGGATCCGGGCCTGTCGGTGCACGTGACCAGCGGCATCCTGCCGCGCAAGGAGATCACGCTGCTGCGCGACTGGGTGGCCGAGCCGCTGCGGGTGCTGGCGCCGTCGTTCCGGATCGGCCCGGTGCTGGTGGACCCGACCACGATCCGCATGCCCAAGCTCGGCGGGATGCCCGGTGAGCAGGTGTGGACCCATCGCGACAGCGCGACGACCTGGCGCGACGACCCGATCGAGGCGGCCACCCAGGAGGCGCGCCTGCCCGATGGGGCGCACGTGACGCAGGAGGGCTGGATCCGCCTGGTGTACGAGCAGGAGCGTTCCGATGGGTGACATCTCCACGCATGCCGGGATCAGTCACTTCGTCGCGGGCCAAATCACCTCGGCCGTGCCGGCCGCCCTGGTGCCCGCCGAGCACTACGCCTACCTGGAGTTCGGCAACTACCTCACCGACGTCTCCCAGTTCCGCGACCCCGTCGCCCACCACGCCGGGCGGGTGAAGACGCACAAGATGGCACTGAGCACCGCCGCGTTCAACATCTTCGGGCTGACCGGCGGGTGGTCCGTGGCGGCGGCGCCGGTCTCGCTCGCTTTGAGTCCGGTCACGATCCCCTTCACCTACATCTTGGGCCTGACCGGTTGGACCCACCGGCTGTGGGGGCAGAAAGAGCCCGAGGCGCAACGGCACGGGGCGCTGGCGGAGTTCTTCCGGCGGCTCAGCCTCGGCGTGGCCCATCAGACGCTGTCCGCCGAGGGCCGCGCAGCCACCGACAAGGCGATCGAGGACATCAACCGGGTGCGTCGCGCGGCCGGCCGACCGGAACTGCCGGACCGGGGCCCGGGTGAGTTCCCGCCGATGAGTGCGGCCCAGGTCGATGCCGTGCACACCGCCCACTTCACGCAGTACTGGCCGCACGAGCACTTGGACTTCCCGATCGTCGAGGACGCCGAGCACCATCGCGACCTCGACCGCTTCAAGCCGTCGCCCCGCAAGGTGCAGACCTACCTGGAGGAGCACATCGAGGCGATCGCCCAGCAACTGGCGAAACTGGAGCAGGACTGGGTGCAAGCGGCCAGCGGTGCGGCCGATGATCGGCGCGACCTCATGGTGCGGCTGGGCCACCTGCTGCACGCCGTGGAGGACTGGTGGTTCCACTCCAACTTCTGCGAGTTGTACCGGTGGAACCGGGTGCGGGCCGCCCAGCCGGCCCTGGACCCGACCGTTGCCGCCGACTTGGACGCGCTGCTGGCCGCTGCCCTCGCCGACGGCGGCGTCGCGGACAGCACCGAGCAGCGCCGGCTGCTGCGTCGTCGGCTGCGCTACCCGGTCTACGACGGCGATGAGCTCGGCGACGTCGATGACACCACGTCGCTGGATGGCACCCAGTTCGTGTTCACCGGCGGGTTCGGGGAGACCGACATCTTCCACACCCTCGGCAAAGCGCTGGAAGGCATGGAGCACGGGCCGAGCTCGCGGGTCACGGCCGCGTTGGCCAATGCCGATGTGACGCTGTTCCGGGTGCTGTTCCGGGAGCAGGTGCGTCGCGACATGGTGCGCGACGAGGACGAAACGAAGATGGCCGATGAGCACGAGAAGGAGCTGAAGGCCGGCGAGATCCACCGCAAGCTCGACGCCCTGCACACCTCTGGTTGGCTCTGCGACCGGGCGTGGGAGGAGTTCAAGCGCGCGTTCGACCTGGACAAGGAGGTCGAGGAGGAGTGGTCGCTCTTCCCCGGCTGCGGCGGGATGATCATCCAGCTGACCAGCATGATGCAGGAGGAGCGCACGAAGAGCGGCAAGCGCCAGAGCGAACTGAACGCCGACCCGACCAGCCCCCGGGGCATCGCCACGACCAACGAGGCCTCCGGGGAGAACATCGGCACGCACTCGCTGTTGGCGAAGGACACCACGACCAGCGAGCCCTTCCGCGATGATGCCGTGCGGCTGGCCAAGCACGCATCAGGCTCGGTGGCCCACCACCTCCTCGCCCGTGTGGCCAGTGGCGCACCGGCCGATCAGGGCATCGACTGGCTCCCCCTGCTGCAGTTCTACCTGCCGTTCCCCGACGCCGCCGCTGGCACCTGGTGGAGCCAGGTCGTCGGCAACCCGACACCGGCCAGCACCCCGCAGCCCGACGTCACGACGGTGGCAGCGCAGCCGACCGTCGTGATGCTGGGCCCGTCGAACGAGCCGGCGAAACTGGCCGCGCTGCGGGCCGGTGGGAGGCTCACCGAGCTCGAGGAGTACTACCGCGGCTTCGAGGACTAGCCGCAGTGTCGCGCGGTGCTCTTCGGAGGTCCATCGGGTCGCGGTGAGCGCTGGGGCGGCTGGGGTCTGCGATTGGTCGGCCGTGCAGCCTTACCTGGCTCAAGCGGGTGAGTGCAGTCGGGAGTGTGGTGGGCTCCGGTGTCTTGGGGTGGAGCGAATGGGACGCGGGGGCCCGGGTCGCGTCGGCGGTGTCCATCGGATCAAGTCGCGGGGCGGTATTTGCCGGCTGCGCTGGGGACGTCCGCACCCGGTTCGGGGGCGGTATCGGCCGGCCGCGCTGGGGACGTCCGCACCCGGTTCGGGGGCGGTATCGGCCGGTGTGGGGGCCAGGTCTGCACCCGGTTCGGGGGTTTGCACCCGCCGCGGGGGCGGAACGTCCGGTATGCGGGCCAGGTCTGCACCTGGTTCGGGGGTTTGCACCTGCCGCGGGGGCGGAACCGGCCGGTGTGGGGGCCAGGTCTGCACCCGGTTCGGGGGTTTGCACCCGCCGCGGGGGCGGAACGTCCGGTATGCGGGGCAGGTCTGCACCCGGTTCGGGGGTTTGCACCCGCCGTGGGGGCGGAACTGGCCGGATCGGGGCCCAGAGCCACCGTCCCGGGTGCAAACCCCCATTCCGGGTGCACAGTTGCCGCCCCGGAGGCCCTCTCAGCCCCCGTCCCGGGTGCAAACCCCCGCAACGGGTGCACAGCCGCTCCCGATGCAGATGTCGTCGGCGCAGAGGGCGCCCAGGCCGCACACCGCAGCTGGAGCCGCAGAACACCGGCGACGCGACCCCACTGGCTCCACCCCTCAACACGGGAGCCCGCAACCCTCCCGATTGGATGCGTCGGCACCGCCGACGCGCGCTACACCCCCACGCCTGGCGGCAGTGGCACGATCCCGGCCGCCCACTGCACTGACTGCGCCGGGTCGTGCTGCGGCGGTGCGGACCGCAGCACCGCCAGTGCCGCGTCATCGACCGTCAGCGCCGACGCCGGCACCAGGCCGGCCACCGCGGACTCTTCGTCGTCGGCGGGCTCCCCGGTCCACCGGGCGCGGGCCCCGGCCTCGCGGTCCAGCAGGGCCGCCGCGACGTACGCCAGCGCCGCCGCGTGCTTGCACCATCCGTAGTCGCAGCCGTAGGGGCAGGTGCAGTCGGCCCCGACCCGGCCCGAGCCGGAGATGCTGGTGCGGAACAGTCGCACCCGGTACGGCCGTCCGATCCGGTCCCCTGGATCTCGGCGGTGATCTCCGCCTCGCCCATCGTCAGCGCCATGACCTGCCCGGCGCGGGCGTAGGTGCGGCCGCGGGCCAGGAACTGCGGCCCTGCCTCCATCTCCGCCGCGGCGAGCAGGCTCGACCGCCACCGGGTGCGACACCTTGCCCGGTTTGGCGACCGCCACACCGCCCTCGACGGACCGGCGCGGCGCCGGCCGGTAGTCCGACCAGCCTCCCGAGCGGCGGCTCATGCCAGCACCCGTTCCCGGACCAGCCCGACCAGCGCGGCCAGTTCCGCGTCGCCGAGCTCGGTCACCGCGGTCTCGGTGGACCGCACGACGGCGTCGGCGACCTTGCGCTTGGCCGCCAGGGCGGCGTCGATCTTCTCCTCCAGCGTGCCCGGGCACACCAGCACATGGACCGACACCTTCTGATGCTGGCCGATCCGCCACACCCGGTCCGACGCCTGATCCTCCACCGCGGGATTCCACCAGCGATCCAGGTGGATGACGTGGTTCGCGCGGACCAGGGTCAGCCCGGTGCCCCCGGCCTTCAGCGACGCGATCAGGATCGGCGGGCCGTCGGCCTCGCCGAACCTGGCCACGGTGGCGGCGCGCGCCGATCGGGAGTCGGCACCGGTCAGCGTCGCCACCTCCACGCCGAGCACCTCCCGTCAGGTGCGCCGCCAGGTCCGGCACGAACGAGGCGAACTGGGTGAACACCACGACCGCCTGGCCCTCGTCCACGATCTGGCCGGCCAACTCCTCCAACCGCGCGAGCTTCCCGGAGCGGTGGCGCAGGCCGCGGCGGGACTCGGTGAGCAGGGACGGATGGACGCAGATCTGCTTCAGCCGGGCGATCCCGCCCAGCACCGCGGCACGCCGGCCCACCCCCGGCTGCGCCGCTGCGCCGGCCGCCTGGCGCAGCGCGTCGAGCTCGCCCATCAGGTCCGCCACGACCGCCTCGTAGGCGCCCACCTGCTCCTTGGTCAGTTCGCAGTCCACCCGGATCACCTGCCGGTCCGGCAGGTCCGGCGCGATGCCCGGGTCGGTCTTGGTGCGGCGCAGCACGAACGGCGCCCACCACGGCTCGCAGCCTCGCCATCGCGTCCTCGTCGTCGCCGGAGAAGCGCTGATGGAACTGCTTGCGCCGCGGCAGCAGCCCGGGCGCGGCGAACGCGAACAGCGACCACAGATCGCCGAGGTGGTTCTCCACCGGGGTGCCGGTGACGGCCAACCGATGCCGCGCCAGTCAGCGCCCGGGCCGCCCGAGCGGCGCGGGTATCGGGGTTCTTGATGGCCTGCGCCTCATCCAGGACCACCCGGTGCCACGCCACCTCGGCGAAGCCCTCGTCGCGCGCCAGCAGCCCGTAGGTCGTGACGATCACGTCGGCGCCCGCGGCGAGGTCGGCGACGCTGCCCCGGTCGGCGCCGTGGAACGCCGCCACCCGCAGGGCCGGGGTGAACTGCTCGGCCTGGCGGATCCAGGTGTCCACCAGGGTCATCGGGCACACCACCAGCGTGGGGCCGGCATGGTCGGCCGCGATCCAGGTGAGGACCTGCAGCGTCTTGCCCAGGCCCATGTCGTCAGCCAACACCCCGCCGACTTCGTTGTCGGCCAGCCACGTCATCCACGCCAGCCCCGCCTGCTGATAGTGGCGCAGGGTCGCGGTGACACCCGTCGGGACGGGCACGTCGCGCGCCGGGCGCAGTCCCGCAGGCAGGATCTGCGCGGCGTCCACCTCGACCCCGTCGAAGGCCTCATCGGCCAGCAGGTCAGCCGGGGTGACCGGTCGGCGCAGGCGGCGGGCCAGGGCCGCCAGACGGTCCCGGTCCCGGGCACCGATCCGCAGCCAGCGCCCGCCCACGGACACCAGCTCGGACTTCGACGCCGCCAGCG
The DNA here is from genome assembly GCA_963706835.1 of uncultured Actinomycetota bacterium. Classification (GTDB taxonomy): domain Bacteria; phylum Actinomycetota; class Actinomycetes; order S36-B12; genus CAVXYG01. The sequence continues at coordinate 37,066 of CAVPOB010000036.1, read as the reverse complement.
CTGCGAATTCGGCGTCGGTCAGGGTGCGGCCATCGACCACGATCTCCGCGTCCAGGCCCAGGCCGGTGACCTGCAGCGTGCCCGCGCCGGAGCCCTCGGTCGCCAGGCGCCGGCGCACCGGGGCGACGCGCAACAGCCCGCCGGGGGCGATCACGTCGAAGCCGGCGGCCGCGAGGCGGTCGGCGACTTGATCGAGCAGGAGCAGCACCTCGGGGACGTCGAGGTCGATCGGCCGCCCCTGCGCCAGGGCGTCCAGGACGTGGGGCAGCGTCTTGCCCCAGGCGCGGCGCAACGCCTGTGCCTCGGCGTCCCGCCAGCGGCCCCAGATCGCCTCCGTCGCCCCGAACAGGGACGGATCCGCGGTCGCCGGCGGGAAGCGGGTCGTCGCTTCGTCGAGGCGGATCGCGATCGGGGCCAGGCTCCACGACTGGGCATCCTCCTGCGGCGAGCCCAGCACCAGGGCGGTCCGGGCGTTCGCGCCGCTGCGGGCGATGACGTGATCGGCCCAGCGGTCGGGGGCGTCCAGGGGCGGCATGCCGCGCAGCCTGGTCTGGGTCACCTCGCTGCAGAACGCGGCGAGCCGGGCGGCGGGGTCATCGGCGTGCACGGCGGCCACGGCCAGGCAGGCGGCGACCGCGTCGTCGAGGGCGGCGGTGCGCTGCGGCCCCGGGGCAGCGCGCCACCCCGTGCGCGACGGCACCACCGATTCGGCCGCCGCGGCGAACTGCGCCGCCACCAGGCGCGCCAGCGCCGCGGCCCGAACGGTCGGCGCCTGGTCGGGCAGCGACAGCAGGTCGGCCAGCGCGGCACCGAGTTCGGCATCGATCGGGATCGGCCACAGCCGCTGCCGGGACACCCCGCCGGGGCCGGGCACCGGCCGCAGCGACCCCCGCCCCGGTCCGGGCGCGGTGGTCCACAGGCCCTGCTCGTCGAGCAGCAGGTCCACGCCGTCGGGGTCCATGGAACCAGGGTAGGCGGGCGGTGGGGGCTGGCCGGCCCGGCGTGCCGACCGGCAGCGCCGCGGCTCCGGCATCGCACGGTCGCGCTCTCCAGTGCTGGCAACCGATCCGGCCGACGCAGATCGTACGCAGCACCCCTGCTCCGGCCACGCAGTCGAGGGGTCCGACCCGCGGGAGCAGGTGCGGGACCGTCGGGTGGTATGAGTGAGATCCGGCCCAGTCCTCCAGATCCCGTGAGGTGATCGCATGTCCCGAGGCTCCGTGACAGAGCTGTACGCCATCGACACCCTGCTCACCGCAGAGCAGCGGGAGATCCGCGATACCGTGCGCCGCTTCACCGACGAGCAGGTCCGGCCCTACGTGGCCGGATGGTTCGAGTCCGGGGAGCTGCCGGTCCGGGAGCTGGCCCGCGCACTGGGGTCGCTGGGCGTCCTCGGGATGCACCTGCAGGGGTACGGCTGCGCCGGCACGGATGCCACGTCCTACGGCCTGGCCTGCCTGGAGCTCGAGGCCGCCGACTCCGGGATCCGCTCCCTGGTCAGCGTGCAGGGGTCGTTGGCGATGTACGCCCTGCACGCCTACGGCTCCGACGAGCAACGGGACCGCTGGCTGCCGGGCATGGCCACCGGGGAACTCATCGGGTGCTTCGGCCTGACCGAGGCGGACGCCGGCTCCGACCCGGGCTCGATGCGCACCACCGCTCGGCGCGATGGTGCGAACTGGGTGCTGGACGGGACGAAGATGTGGATCACCAACGGCGGGGTGGCCGATGTCGCCGTCGTGTGGGCCCGGGCGGAGGGCACGATCCGCGGGTTCGTCGTGCCGACCGACACACCCGGGTTCACGGCCCGATCCATCCCGCACAAGCTGAGCCTGCGGGCGTCGGTGACCTCCGAGCTCGTGCTCGACGGGGTGCGGTTGCCCGCCGACGCCATGCTGCCCGGCGCGCGGGGGCTGTCGGGCCCCCTTGGGTGCCTGGCCGAGGCGCGGTACGGCATCGTCTTCGGATCGATCGGCGCCGCGCGCGACTGCCTGGAGACTGCGCTGGACTACGCCGCGACCAGGGAGCAGTTCGGCCGTCCGATCGCCGCCTTCCAGTTGACCCAGCGCAAGCTGGCCGAGATGGCAGTCGCCGTGGGCAACGGCCATCTGCTGGCCCTGCACCTCGGCCGGCTTGAAGGACGCCGGCCTGCTGCGCACCGAGCAGGTCAGCGTCGGCAAGTTCAACAACGTCGCCGCGGCCCTGGATGTCGCGCGGGAGGCCCGCACCATGCTCGGCGGCAACGGGATCTCCCTGGAGTACCCGGTCATCCGGCACATGGTGAACCTGGAGAGCGTCTTCACCTACGAGGGCACCCACGACATCCACACCCTGGTCATCGGCCAGGCGCTCACCGGTCTGCCCGCCTACCGATGACCGGGCCGCTGGCCGGCCTGACGGTGGCCGACTTCTCCCGGGTCCTCGCCGGCCCGTACGCCACGATGATGCTGGCCGACCTGGGGGCGGACGTGGTGAAGGTGGAGCGGCCGCCGCTGGGCGATGACACCAGGAGTTGGGGACCGCCGTACGCAGCCGACGGCACCGCGACCTACTTCCAGTCGGTGAACCGCAACAAGACGACGCGGTGGCTCGACCTGGCCGACCCCGACGACCGCAGCCGGGCCCTGGAGCTGGCCGAGACCGCCGATGTCGTGGTGGAGAACTTCGCACCGGGCACCATGGCACGCTTCGGGCTGGACTACGAAACGGTGGCGCAGGTCAACCCGGCGGTGGTGTACGCCTCGATCTCGGGCTTCGGCGAGGGCGAAGGGGCGCAGCTGGCGGGGTACGACCTGCTGGTCCAAGCCATGGGGGGCCTGATGAGCATCACCGGCCCAGGCCCCGATCAGCCGACGAAGGTCGGCGTGGCCGTCGTGGATGTGATCACCGGGCTGCACGCCTGCGTCGGGATCCTGGCGGCCCTCGCCGAGCGGGAGCGCAGCGGCCGGGGCCAACGCGTCGCCGTCAACCTGCTGAGCTCGACGCTGTCGGCGCTGGTCAACCAGTCCCAGGCGGTGATCGCGGGTGCTGCGGCGCCCGTTGCGATGGGCAATGCGCACCCGAGCATCGCCCCGTACGACACCTTCCCGACCGCCGATGGGCTGCTCGCGGTCGCCGTCGGGAACGACCGGCAGTTCGCCGCGCTGGCGGCGGTGCTCGGACTGGACCTCGCCACCGACCCGCGGTTCGCCGACAACCCGTCGCGGGTGGCGAACCGGGCCGCGCTGGCCGAACTGCTCGGTGCCGTACTGGCCACGCGCAGTGCCGAGGCGTGGACGGCGGAACTCACCGCGCACGGCGTCCCGGCGGGCCCGGTGAACGACATAGCCGGCGCGCTGGCCCTGGCGCAGCAACTCGGGCTTGCGCCGGTGGTGGATTCTGGCGGCGTCGCCACCGCAGCGAACCCGATCACCCTGTCCCGAACGCCGATCGCGTACCGCCTCGGCCCGCCGGCTGGGTTCGGGGGCTGAGGACGCCGGTACCGGGCCGGTCGTGTGCCGGGTGCCGCAACGTTGCGATCTCGCCGTGCGCGTCCCTGCCTGCGCCAGTCGCCCGGCAGTCGTCCCGGCCCTCTCCGAGTCACCGGCCTCCGAGGACCTCGGGGCTCCCACTACCACCGGATCCGTCCGCTTGGACTTCTGGAGGGCACCGGACAACTGCACCGCGTCCGCGGTCAGATGACCACCGGCTGGCGGCAGTTCGGCCCTCGCGCCGGTCCCGACCTTCAGGGGGTGGCCATGCGACCGGTCTCGTAGGCCCACATCGCGACCTCGACCCGGTTGCGGGCGGCGAGCTTCCTCATGAGGCTGGCCAGGTGGGCTTTGACGGTGCTGGTGGTGATGAAGAGCTCGTCGGCGATCTCGCTGTTGGTCCGGCCCCGCGCCACCCGCACCAGCACGTCCTCCTCGCGTGCGGTCAGCGGTTCCATGGGCGCTGTCGCCGGCTCGGCGTGTGCGTGGGCGAATGCTGCGAGCAGTCGGACCGTCACGCTGGGGGCGATCAGCGCCTCCCCATCGGCAGCGGCGTGGATGGCCTGGGTCAGCAGGGCTGGCCCGGCGTCCTTGAGCAGGAACCCGCGGGCGCCAGCCTTCAGCGCCCCGTGGACGTACTCGTCGAGGTCGAAGGTGGTGATGACCACGATCGGCAGCGGGTCGGCGACGTCGGGGCCGGCCAGGCGCCGGGTGGCTTCGATGCCGTCCATCAGCGGCATTCGGATGTCGAACAGCCCGACGTCGGGTCGCAACTGGAGCGCCAGGCGGACCGCCTCGCGCCCGTCCGCGGCCGCGCCGACCACCTCGATGTCGGGTTGGGCGTCGAGCAGCATCGTCAGCCCGGTGCGCACGATGGGCTGGTCGTCGGCGATGAGGACCCTGATGCTCATCGCGGCGTCCCGGTTCGGGGCAGGACCGCCTCCACCCGCCAGCCGTAATCGGCAGCCGGACCGGCGTGGAAGGTGCCGCCGAGGAGTGTGGCGCGTTCCCTCATGCCCACCAGTCCGAAGCCTGCCGGGGCGCGGCCGCCAGCGGCGGACCCGTCGTCGTCGATGGTCAGCCGTACCCGGTCGGCTTCGCCTGTGACAGTGACCGTGACCCGGGTCGCGTGGCGGGCGTGCCGTCGAGCGTTCGTGATGGACTCCTGGGCCAGGCGGTAGATCGCGGCCCCGACCGCCGGGCTGAGGTCGTCGAACTCGCCGGATAGCGTCACCTCGACGCGGGGCCGCGTCTGGCCATTGGTGGCGAGCTTGCCGCACCTCGGCCACGCCGGGCAGCGGCGCCAGACCGCGGTCCGGGGAGGCGCGCAGCACGCCGACGATGGCGCGCAGCTCGGTGAGGGTGCGGGTCGCTGCATCCTCGATGGTGGCCAGGGCCTCGATCGCGCGCTCGGGGTGCGTGGCCGCGACGGCACGTCCTGCCTGGGCCTGGATGGCGATCCCCGAGACGTGGTGGGCGACCGTGTCGTGGAGTTCGCGTGCGAGCTGTTCGCGTTCCCGGGCCTTGGCCTCGTCGATGTCGCGGGCGCGGACCCTGCCGCGGTAGCGGACCGCGGCGCCGAGCGCGGCGGCGGAGAGGAAGAAGGCGTATCCGGCGACCGTCTCCGCCGGGCTCATGGGGTCTGCGAGGTAGGTGACGACCAGCCAGAGCAGGATCACGCCCAGGCCGGCTGCGGCCTCACGACCGGAGCCCCACCGGAACAGGGCGTAGGCCAGGACCAGTGTTGCCGAGACTCCGGAGGGCAGAACGCCCTGCGACCCGGTCAGGATTCTGACGATGTCGACCACCGTCAAGACGCCGAACGCCACCGCAACCGCGACCAGCGGGTGCGAACGCCGCCACGGCAGGGGGGCGATCGCCGCGAGCGCGGCGATGAGGAGCAGCGGACCCGGCGCCATGTCGTCGCGGAGCACCGCCTCCGCCACGGACCAGCAGGCGAAGGCTGCGACCAGAGCCCAGTCCCGGGGCCCGGTGGCCGGGGGGTTCGCAGGTCGGGGTTCGACCCACAGCGACCGCAGTGCGTCTAAGACCACCCGATCAGCGTAGGCGGCCCGCGGGATCGCCGTATCCGCCGAAAGTACAAGAGGACGCTTGGGCCAACGGCCAGGCCAGATCAGGCTCGCGGGCTGATGTGCCGGACGACGGGCGTCGGTGATGGTGGAACCAACCACCCGATCCCGACGACGGAGACCCAGATGAGTACCTCTGCATCCCACACCGCGCTGGAAGATCTGCGCCTGCCTGTGCGGGCCAAGCTTGCCGCAGCCTGGACGAGCTTCATGTTCCTGTACATCTACGTGGACTACCTCGCCCTGTACAAGCCCGGCTTCCTCGACGACATCCTGGCCGGCACCGTCCACGAGTTCGACACCGGTCCGACCTTCGTCGCCCTTGCCCTGACGCTCATCGCCATCCCGAGCCTCATGATCGTGCTCTCCGCGACACTGCCCGCCCGGGTCAACCGCACCGTCAACCTCGTCGTCGCAACGCTCTACATCCCCGTCTCGATCTACAACGCGGCAGGGGAATCCTGGACCTACTCCTACTTCTACGGCCTCTCCATCGGACTGGAGGTGCTGCTGCTGGCCTTCATCCTGCGCTCCGCCTGGGCCTGGCCCCGTCGCGCCGCATCGCCGGCGACCATGGCAACCAGCCTCGGTAGCGAGTCGCTCCGCGCGACGCAGCGGGGGTGACTTCGCCCAACGCCCGAGGAGACTCCGCTCGCGCTCACCGCGGGCGGAGTCTTGGAGCTGACCAACACCGACAACGTCGGCAACGGGCAGCGGAGGGCCTCCTACGCCGGTCAACTCCACCATGGTTGGCAGTAACCGGAGCGCTGCGAGCGACCCCCGGGCCCGGCTGGCCGGTGTCGCTCGTGCAGGCACGAGCAGACCGACCCTCGCCGACGTTGCCTCACATCGGCAGATGCGCAGCGTCGGCCTCGGCGCCGGCAGGCACCTACCCCTGACGCTGGCGTGCGCTGACCCGGCTGCTGTGCCCATCGCCGATCCTGTCCGGTCGGTCCATTCCGCGGATCGACACGGGCCCAGTCCGGAGCAACGATTGCGGTCATGGACGTCAGGGGCTGGCTGCTGGGCGGCGACCCGGCGATTCGGTGGCAAGTGATGCTGGATCTTGAACAGTTGCCGGCCGAGGCGGTCGCGGCCGAGCGTGCCCGCGTCGAGAAGGAGGGGTGGGGGGCCCGCCTGCTCGCCCTGCGCGACCCCGATGGACAGTGGGCCGGCGGCGCATGCTTCCCCCGATACGTCGCCGAGAGCTGGCGTGCCGGCATCGTGCCGGACTTCTCCGCCGGGCAGCCGTGGACGTCGACCTTGCCCACGCTGGTGCTGCTGCGCGACCTTGGGCTGGACCCGGCATGCCCGGCCGCCCGGGAGGCGATCGAACTGGTCGCAGCGAACTGCCGTTGGGAGCATGACGGGCAGGCGTTCTTCGACGGCGAGGTCGAGCCGTGCATCAACGGCCGGACCCTGGTGATCGGCGCCTACTTCGGCGCCGACGTCGACAGTGTGGTCGGCCACCTGCTCGCCGACCAGCTCGAAGACGGCGGCTGGAACTGCGAGGCGGAGAACGGGGCATCCGTGTCCTCGTTCGACTCCACGATCTGCGTGCTCGAGGGTCTGCTCGAGTACGAGCTGTCGGGCGGGACACTGCCTGTGGCTGCCGCCCGCCGCCGCGGCGAGCAGTATCTGCTGCAGCGGCGGCTGTTCCAGCGCAGGACCACCGGTGAGGTTCCCGTCGAGGGCTGGCTGCAGTTCTCCTGGCCGCCGCGCTGGCACTACGACGTGCTGCGGGGCCTGGACTTCCTCCGCCGCACCGGTCAGGCCCCCGACCCGCGGGTTGCGGAGGCCGTTCAATTGGTCCGCAAGAAGCGGCTGCCAGACGGCAGATGGCTGCTCGAGAACAGCCACGCGGGCGAGACCCACTTCCAGTTCGAAGACGGCGATGGTCGGCCGAGCCGCTGGAACACCCTGCGGGCGCTGCGCGTGCTGGCGTGGGCCGATGGGGCGGGGTGACCGGGCCCTATCCCAGGAACGGGCAGACCAGATGGTCGAGTTCGAGGGGCGACTGCTCGCCTTCCTCAGCTTCGGCAGTTACATGCACTGGGACAGGGCAGGCCTCGACAGTGAGTCGCCGCGCCCCGGACTCGCGATCTTCCAGCAGGGGCGGCAGTTGCACCAGCCGCGCTGCTGTCGGCGACTCGTAGTGGTGATCTTGTCGTCCATCACTTGGCCGTCTTGCCCCAGACCGTTCGCCTGGTTGGCGACCACCGGCAGCGCAGCATGGGTGCGTCGACCATTCGCCCGGTTGGCGACCACCGGCAGCGCAGCATGGGTACGTCGATGTCGATCGGGCCCGCATCAGGCATCGGCAGCAGGGCCTGGACCGCTTGAGGGCCGGTTACGGAATCGCCCCTGTCAACGCTTTGCGCCACGCCGTTTGGGTGGCGTAGTGCTCGAAGCCGAGGGAGGCGTACAGGTGGCCGGCATCGGCCGACCCCCAGTTGGCGACGTGCACCACCTCGACCCCGCGGTCGGCTACCTGCTGAAGGCCCTCGTTGATCACGGCCTGGGCCAAGCCGAGTCGCCGATGCCCGGCCCGGGTGCCGACGGGCTCCAGTGTGGCAACCCTGTTGGCGCTGTCGATCGTGAATCCCGCGAAGGCCGCCACCGACCCGTCGGGCGCCTCGGCGAGGATATGCAGCAGGGGGTCGTAGGAGGGAGAGCGAAGGAACGAGCAGTAGCTGTCGACGGGCGTAGCGTGGCCGAACACGGCGTTCGTCGCATCCACCCAGCGAGCGGCGTCGTCCAGGGAGTCATCGACACTGCGCAGACCGTACCCGGCGGGCAGCGGGCTCGGGGAGACGGCCTGGGAGGTGCGGCGCCGCCGATTCTGCCAGGACCATTCGGGCACCGTGGTGTACCCACGCCCGACGAGCCGATCCCGGCGTTCGGCGTCCCAGTCGAACGCCCAGGTGTCCAGCACCCGCGCGCCGCCCTCGTCCGTGCGGGCCAGGTCGCGCTCCGCCCAATCCAGCACGTCATCCTCCAGCCACCGGTGCCGCGGATCGACCTGCAACGCCAGATCACCAGGGCCATCGGGAATCGCGGCGGCCAGGAACGAGCCATCCTGGGAGTGCCACACGTGTACGCCAGCTCCCCATGCCGGATCCTCCAGCTGCTCCGCAGCAACAGTCCAGAACATCCCTTCCCACCGCCGCGGCTCCCAGTTGAACTCCCCACCCGCCAGCGCATAGCTGTCGCTCAGGAACTGGCATAGCCGCAGGGCGTCGTCCGTGCCACCAAGCCAGCGGTCGGTGAAGTGGACGAGGCGCTCACCGGGAGGTGGTGTCACGAACCCATGGTGCCCGGGCCGTGCACCGGGTTGCCGCGCTACCGTGAAGGCCGTGACGGTTCGGATCAGCCGGCGGTCCGTCGCCGCAGCAGCTGGGCTCAGCGCGCTCGCTGGCTACATCGCCGTCTTCCGCCTCGGGAAGATCTCAGGCTCGACCAGAGCCGAACGCAGCCGGACGCTGCCCGGCGATGATCTGATCCCAGCTCCCACCTTCGTGACCAACCATGCCGCCACCCTCGATGCCCCGCCAGAGGATGTCTGGCCGTGGATGACCCAGGTGGGATGGCACCGCGGCGGCTGGTACACGCCGCGGTGGGTCGATCAGCTGCTGTTCCCCGACAACTGGCCCAGTGCGACCCATCTCGACCCCTCCCTGGTTCGGGACCTGCGCCCCGGCGACACGGTCCCCGACGGCCCGCCGGGGACCGCGCAGTTCGTTGTTGAACGCGCTGATCCGCCTCGGGTGCTGATCCTGCACTCGACCACACACCTGCCCCCCGGCTGGGCCGACCGCATCGGGGCGTCCCTGGACTGGGTCTGGACGTTCACCTTCGACCCCACCGACGACGGCGGCACCCGGATGCTTGTGCGCAATCGCGGCCGGCTGACCCCGAAGTGGCTCGACCTGGCCTATCTGGCCACGATCGTCCCCGCCGACCATGTGATGACCCGCGGGATGTTCCGCGGCCTGCAGCAACGGGTGACGCACTGACCGACCCCGCCTAAGGCCCCGCCGCAGGGCTGGACCCGAAGCCGGCCTGCTACGGCGCGATCCCGAGGGCAACGTTCGACGGCCTCGACCCAGGGGTCGACGACCTGCTGCTCCTCCAGCGACACCGGTGCCCGACTGCCAGACCGCGCACCTTGACCGTGAGCTCGCCAGGGTGCGGCACGCAGAGCCCCGGCTTCGGATGTTCTCCGCGCCCGCTGCTTCGAGGTCGAAGTAAGCCCCCAGTGCGCCGGGCACGGACGCGCTCATACCGTAGCGCGCGAGGCTTGCGTCGGCCGCTGCCGCCGATGGGGCCCACCCGTGCTGGCGTGCACCCTCGCGCTGCAGATTCCGTCGTCCGGGCTCACATGAGACCGGACGACCGCGGCGCTGGCGAGTGCTGTGGGGAGCACAAGCGGGACGACCCGAGTGGCAGAAACCTCAGCGTTTCCTGCGGCGCGCAGATACCTCAGAAGACCAGAGGTCGCTTCCCTTCAGGCGCGCGGGGTCGGAGCGCGAACACGGCCCTCGCGATCCCCTGGGTCTGAAGAGGCCGGAGGGGCGTTTCCGTCCTCATCCGGCGGTGACGGCGAACCAGCGACCCTCGGGGTCCGCGAATGCGAAGCTCCGCGTGCCTGCGTGCTCGCCCACCTCGCTCGCCTGCACACCACGCCCCACCAGACCGGTTCGCGTGGCGTCGAGATCGTCCACCGCGAAGGCGATCGAGGGTGTTGCGAGGTCGAGCCCGTCCGGGTTGTCCTTCATCAGTTCCAGCGGCACGAGTTCGAACGCGAACGCCTGGTCGGCGAACCCGACTTGGGCGATCGTGAACGCGCCCGCCTCGGTGCGCCGCTTCTCGACCATCCCGACCTGGTCGATCCAGAAGCGGCGACATGCTTCGGCGTCGTTCACGTACAGGACGACGTATCCGACTCTCATATGCGACCCCCTGGGCCTCGCAAGGACGTTGAAGCTTGCGCGGCACGCGATTCTAGCCGCAGGCGCGGCATCGAGCAGCCGCAGATCATCGGATCGGCTCACACGCGAACCGCCTCTTCCCTGATGTGCTGGTCACGCGGTTTCAGCGCCCCTTCGGACACCACGTCGACGCGGCGGCCGAGGATCCGCTCCAACTCGTCGCCGAGATGGGCCAGGTCGAACAACGAACTGCCCGGTGCGAAGCGAACGAGGATGTCGACGTCGCTGGACTCGCTGTCCTCTCCGCGCGCGGCTGACCCGAACACGGCGAACGAGAGGCCTTGGTGCCGCTCGACCGCGGCCTGGACCTCATCGCGATGCTCGCGAACCAGGTCCAGAAGCCGCACGGCGGTCATGTCCCGATGGTAGGGGACTCGGGGCGCCGAGGCCGCGGTCCGCAGATGGCATGCCCGGGATGCTGACGCCGGAGCACTGCTGCGGTGGCGGCTGGACTGCGCCGGCGTGGGCTGTCGCAGCTCTCCGAGCCGGTCCGCCGCTGACCTGGGCGACTCCACTCGACTCCGGGTTGTCCACGGGACCGCGCATCGCGGGTTCCGCACCCGCCAGCGGCGGCCGCCGGCTGATGGCAGCCGCGGACCGGACACCGAACGCGAAAGAGCCCGACCACAGGACCGGAACCCTGAGCTCTGTTTGAAGACCGCAGTAGTCCGCTGCACGATCTCCTCAACCCGCGCCGAGTCAGCTGACATGGGGTACATCGAAAGTGACCGGTACATCGCTTCAATCCAACGGCGGCGGGGCCGCGTCACCATGCCTCAGTTGACGACCTGGACCGCGTACCAGGGGCCCGCGCGCGACACCCTGACCTGCTGAATGCGAGGACGATCAACTGGCGGCGAAGTGTGGGGCAGGTCAGGCGGAGCTTCTCGGTCGAGTCGTTCCAGGGTCCAGGACCGGACAAGCGTTGACGCGGGTAGGTGCTTGGCAGCGGCGACTCTTTGGACCTCGGCCTCTTCCTCGGCGCTCCGCCGGACGGAGTGCACCTTCTGGCGGTTCGCCCGCCGCTGCGCCGTGCCGGCGGGGTCGGCGTCGTCCTTGGTCTGCTCGGACTCGCGGCGGAGTCGCTGCGGCACGTGCGGCGCAGCGCGTGGCGGCGCCGTGATCTGCATCGGCTCAGGACCGTACCGGCAGGACTGCGGTGACTCGGCCCCCGTGGGGGCCCGGGCCGACGGACAGGCTCCCGCCGAGCTCGGTGGCGCGCTGGCGCATGGAACTGATCCCCACCCCGGGCTCCCAGCCGGCGCTGGCTCCTCCGTGGTCGGTCACCTCGATGGTGATCCGATCAGCCGACGCGGTCAGCGTCACCGTCGCAACGGGTGCGTCGGTGTGTCGGGCGACGTTGGTCAGGGCCTCCATGACGATGCGGTACGCGGCGACTTCCACGGCAGCGGGCAGGTCGGCCACGTCACCGTCGACCTCGAACCGGACCGTCGGCACCAAACCTCTGGACTGTTGACGCAGGGCGGCGACGAGACCCAACTCATCCAGCGCGGGCGGGCGCATCCCGTAGACGATCTGGCGCACCTCGCCGATGGCATCGACGGTGTCGCGGCGGGCATCGTCCAGCAGGCCGATGGCGGCCTGCGGGTCGGTGGAGACGAGATTGCGCGCGGCGTCGGTGGTCAAGGCGATTCCGGTCAGCGCCGGGCCAAGCCCGTCGTGCAGCTCGGTGCGCAGCCGCCGGCGCTCGTCGGCGATCGCCGTCAGGGCCTGAGCACGGGACTCCTGCAGGTCAGCCGACAACTCGGCCCCGCGCACGATCTCGGCCAACAGCGGGGCGAGCAGTCGCAAGGTCCGCTCGTCGCCGACGCTCAGGCGTAGGTCACCGGGGCGCATCCCCACCACCAGCGCCACCTCCTCGGGCTCCCCGACGCCGGTGACGATCCGCCGCACATGGATGACCGGCTCGCCGGACTCGGCCACCAGGCGCGGACCGTGCCACAGCGCCGTGTACGGCAGTGCCAGGTCGTCGCGGATCAACGCCAGCGCCTGCGCGGGGTCCCGACCGATCCGGCCCACCACCCGGCTGGCGGCGTCCAGCGGGTTGGGGCGATCCCCGAAGAGCATCTGGTCCATCACTGCGCGCAGCATCGATGACACCGGGTGAAGCATGACCCCGCCCGCCAGACCGATCAGCGCCAGGACGAACGGCTCCGGGCGGTCCGCACCCAGCACGTCCAGGAGGGCCAGGGTCCCAGCGAAGTAGGCAAGGTAACCGACGCCCAACGCCAGGCCCACAGCGGACGTGACCGCCAGGCCCCGCACGTCGACGGTCTCCGGGCGCAGAACCCCGACGGCCATGGCGGCGGGGACAGCCGCGAGGACCCCCACCGCCACCGGACCGGCCCAGGTCTGGCCAGCGGTGAACAGCAGCGCCAAGCTGAGCAGTCCCAGCACGCTGGCCGTCACCGCGACCCACGCCAGCGACCGCCTGTCAGCCGCGTCGCTGCGCTCCAGCCGCCACCAGGTCTGCGCCACGAGCGCCAGCACGGCGGTCGTGCCCATGAGGGCCACCACCGGGGGTTGGGCGGTGGAGAAGCAGGCCACCACTCCGGGCACCACCAGCGTGACTCCGAAGACAGCGTCGAGCGGGTGCCGCCACCGAGGCTGCGGATAGGCCCATAGCGCCGCGGGTAGCAGCACCATCCATGCGCAGACGAGCAGCACCTGGCCCTGCATGGTCGTGGCCGCGTCGGTGGTCAGCCAGGTGCCGACGAGTGCGGTGACCCCTGCAGTCGCCGTCAGCCAGCCCGCCCACTGCGCGACACCTGCCCGCACGATGAGCAGCCCTGCGGCCAGCGCGGTCCCCGCCACGACGAACCCGGCCAGGGCCAACGCGTTCACGGCTCGTCCCGCCCGAAGCCGTGCTCGCGGGCAACAACGATCGCTTCGGCGCGGCCGTCCACCTGCAGTTTCGCGAAGATCGACGTCAGGGCGTTGCTGACGGTCTTGGGCGCCAGGTAGAGCTGCGCGGCGATCGAGGCGGTGCGCTGCCCCGAGGCCAGCAAGTGCAGGATGTCCCGCTCGCGCCCGGTGAGGTCGACGAACGCATCCTGCTCGGCCTGAGCCGCAGCGGCGCCACCGAGCATGCCCAGCACCCCGGCAGCGATGTCGGGGCCGAAGATCACCTCCCCAGAGGCGACGGCCCGCAGCGCCCGGCTGATCTCGTCCTGCTCCGCGCCCTTCACCAGATACCCGCGGGCACCGGCCTGAACCGCGGTGACCACCATCTCGTCCCCGTCGAACATGGTCATCACCAGCACCGCGGGCGCCCGGCCCTGCTGTGCGATGCGCCGGGTTGCCTCGATCCCGCCCATCCCGGGCATGTGCAGGTCCATGAGCACGACGTCCGGTCCGACCTGCTGCACCAGATCCACGGCAGTCTCGCCGTCGCGGGCCTCCCCGACGACCTCGATGCCGGCCAGCGTGTCCAGCAGCGCCCGCAGCCCTCGCCGGACCACGGGGTGGTCATCGACGACCAGCACCCGGATCGCGGGCCGCGTCCGTTCCGGCACGCGCCCATTGTGCCGCACGGACAGCGTCCGGTTGGCGGGAAGAAGTTCCCGCCGTCTTCCCCGAAATAAGGGAATCCGGGATGGAAGCCTGCTCTGGTGGCGGGAACCTGCCGGGGCACACCGTGGAGACCCCAACACATCCAGCAGGAGGCCACCATGTCCATCAGCAACGACTCACATCTGGCATCGGAGGCGACGGTGCAGCGATACAGCACGGCGAACAAGGTCGGCTTCGTCCTGGCGATGCTGCTCGGCCTGGCCAACGTTGTGTCCATCGCGTTCCCCACCCCCGATGGCGAGGTGGGCCCACCGCTCGCAGTTCTCGTCTTCGGAAGCGTCGTTGGCGTGGCGATCATCGCTGCTGTGCTGGTCGGCTGGCTGCGCGGCAGCAGGGCGGCGATCCGCGCTGCGGCGATCATGCTCGTGCTGACTGCCATCACAGCGCTGCCCGCGTTCGTCACTCCCGACGTGCCGGCGCCGCTGCGCGTGAGCGCCGCGGCATTCGTGCTCCTCACCATCGTCGCGCTGGTCCTCATGCTCAAGCCACCGGCCCGCTCCGCGTCCTGAACTCCCCGGCCCCCGGTCCCGGCCGGGGGCCTGCGAGTGATGGTTGATCGGCAAACCCGAGCCGCTACGCCACATGCTCACCGGGGCCTGGTCACGGCGCATCACCAAGGAACACCGCCTCGTCCACCTCATCGACGGCGACGACCTGGTCATCCTCCAGGCTCGATTCCACGACGAGTGACAGCCGACCACACGGAGCCGCCAGGAAGGTCGCTAGGCGGCGCTAGGCGGCGCTAGACACGGCTTCCCGGTCCGAGTTGTCGGGGGGCGGGTCGGCCTGCCGGGGTCCACCCCGCTAGGTCGCAGTCCCGTCCCCACCTCAACCTGCTCACCGTGGATCAGGTTGAGGTGCAAGGCGTATCGATCGGCGCTGGTGGCGCCATGGTGACGGGTTGGGCCGTTGTCACGCGGTGCGTCGCTGAGGACTTGGTGTGCGAGGGCATCGGTCCACGCAGCAGGGATGGCGCGGGGCGACTGGCAACGAGGCCCTGGCAGCCCAGTCCGTCCGGTCCTCACCACGGGAGCGCGTCCGCACGCGGCGGACTGACCCACCCCCACCTCCAGCAGGAAGAGCCCGATAGCGTCGGGTCGCAATCGCAGAAAGGTCTACTCGACGAGCCGCGGGTAGCGCTTGTCTCCGTTCTGGGGGTCACAATGCCCGACGTCAGTTCTCGTGAAAATGATGAGCAATCTGTGCTGGACGGGGCAGCATTCTCACCTCCCGGACCCGGCCGATCCTGGCTCGGTCTGCTGCGGGATGGGGTCGCGCTGCTCGTGGGACGGGCAAGACCGTTCCACGATCTGCTTGCGGATTGGGTGCGCGAATACGGCGACCTTGTGCTGGTCCGTGTCCCCAACGACGTGATCATCGCGTCCCGCCCCGACTACATTCGCCAGATTCTCACCGTCGATGCCCAGATCACCGTGAAGCACCGGATCTCGAATTACCTGGGCCTGGCGCTGGGGAACGGATTGATCACGGCGGAAGGGGACCTGTGGGCACGCAATCACAAACTTGTCGCACCGGTGTTCTCGAAACCCCAACTTGCGGGATACGCGCCAGTGTTCTCGCGGGTGTTCGACGACCTGGATCAGGATTGGTCGGGCCGCGCAGCTGATGGACAGGTGCAGGTGCAGATGACGGAGGAGATGTCGGCTGTGACCCTGCGAGCGGTCGCACTGGCGATGTTCGGGATGGACATCGAGGGGCACTCGTCAGTGGTGGGCAAAGCCCTGGCAGACATCCAGTCCTCGCTGGAGCATGCTCGCTCACCCGCCGCTTCGCTGCTTCTCAAGGGGCCGCTGCCCCCGGGTCGCCAATTGCGGCGCGGTCGCGCGGTGATGCATGCGATCGCGGACGAACTCGTCGCCGAGCACCGCGCCAACCCGGACACGTATGCGGGGGACGCGCTCTCGCGGCTCCTGGATGCCCGAGACGACGACGGGCAGCCGTTGTCGAGCCAACAATTGAGGGACGAGGTGACCACACTCCTGCTGGCGGGGCATGAGACGACGGCCCTGGTGCTGTCCTGGGCCTGGCTCCTGCTGCACCGGCATCCGCACGTCGCTGCGCGGCTGCACGAGGAGGTCGATGCCCTTCCGCCCGGGCCTCTCGACCCCGCGCTGGGGTTCGAGCCCGCACTGCCGTTCACGCGAGCAGTCATCGCCGAAACCCTGCGGTTGTACCCGCCGGTGTGGGCGTTCGGCCGCAAGTACGTCGAGGAGGGCGAGATCGGCGGCTGCCCGGTCAAACCAGGCACGGACGTGTTCCTTCCCCAGTGGGTGATGCATCACGACGCCCGGTGGTGGGGGGACGACGCTGATCAGTTCCGTCCGGACCGCTGGCTGCGGGAGGACTCGGCCGCACCCCAGGGTTGTGCGTTCAGCCTGAAGGCTCCCGGACATCCTCGCGACGCCTTCTTCCCCTTCGGGATGGGGAAGCGGGTCTGCCTGGGTGAGGGGTTCGCATGGACGGAGGCGGTCATCGGGTTGGCGACGCTCGCCCGGCGCTGGTCGCCCATTCTGGTGGACGGTTGGATCGTGGACGAAGAACCCCTGATCACCTTGCGCCCCACGAACGGTCTGCCGATGATCCTGAATCCCCGATAGACAACGAACACCTACCAGCGGGCCGGGAGGCGCGGAAGAGCAAGTCTGTTCTCGGCGATGGGGGCGCCCGTTCCGGGCTGCTGGATGATTTCGGTCAGGATCGTGTCAGGCCAGATTCGGTCCAGGTGCCCGGCGGAACGCTCGTTGCTGGGCTGCCCACCCTGGCCTGGAAGACAGTCCGCCGGCCCTTCGGGCGCACGGCCGGGCTGGTCTCGATCGTCTTGAGCCGGCGGGAGAGCCCTCCACGTCTTCGACGGGATCGAGCACGAAACTGCACTTCCCCGCCCACAATCGTAGGCGCGCAGCCGACCGCGAACTGACCGAGTCGCAGTGCGATACCGAGGCTGCGCCGACCAAGAAGGCTGCCAGATGGCTGCCAAGACGCCCAAGATCGCCCCTACAACCGCCAGGCACACAACCCCAAGAACGCCGAAATCCCATGCAGTGCAAGGGATTTCAGACCGTGAGCCCCGTGGGATTCGAACCCACAACCTACAGATCCTTCCCGAACTCCCGCCAATGGTCGCCGCAGTTTAGGAACGATGTTGCGCTGCAACGGATTCCGACGCACGCGGAGCCTGGCGGCCATGGGCGGAAATATGCGGATCCTGCACGCTAGTGGCAACTGCGTTGGCGGCAACGCGCGCCAGCCGACCGTGGTCATCGAGGCCGCCTGGATGGCATGCCGCACGGCCGTCATCTCGCGCCGACCTGAGGCCTGTGGCGGAAGGGCTGCTGACGTTCTGGAATCGCGAGTGCAGTGAAGCCGCAGCAGCCCGGGCGTCGGCGTCCTACTCCGACCGCCGGTAGGGGGCGTCGCGTCCCGAGGATTGGCCGCGCACCAGGCGGCCGTCTTCCAGGGTTCTGTCGAGGACGCCTCGGGCGCCAGCCAGCGTCGGGCCGGACCCGCGAACAACCCCTGGCCCTGGGACGGGCCCAGCATCTCCGCCTTCGCCGGCACCGGCGTGATCCCGAGGTCCAGCACCCCCTGGCGACTTGAGCACCCGCGACCGCGGCACCGCCGGCCGAGCCGCGTCATCGGCCAGCAGGCGCCGGGCCTCCTCCATCAACAACCCCAGATCGGCCTCGCCGCTTGCCGAGCCGACGTGCCGCACGATCCGGCGCCGACCGACTCGGCGATCTGCACCGCCGTCGCCCCCGATGCCGTCCTGACCCGCTGAACCCAAGCCACCCAGGAGCTCCCACCAGGACGATTTCGTGCCTTGCCAGCACACTAACCGAACCCGAATCACGCGTGAACCCGCCACCGAACCGTCGAAATCCTGCCGAAGTGACCCAACTCAGGTTTGCGCCCTGGCCGTTTCCCGGACCGCGAGGGGTGCTCGATGAGGCCAGGCACCATCAGGATCCACGTCAACACCCCTTCAGGGCTCGCGCGAGCGCGCGCCGAGCCGAATGCGCGAGATGAGGCCAGGGTTCGGACTAGACAAGGGATCACACCAGGGCCAAGGTGAAGATGTCCGCCTCCGAAGACAGACAGGCGGCGGTTCGGAAGAGTCGAGGGCGTCGTATGGGCTGGCAGGAGATCGACCGCCGGGAAGCAGACATCAGGGACGATCCCGACCTCTTGACGCCCCCGGTCGTCGTCCAGCCGTACCGATGCGCCACGGCGGTGCAGGTGCTCGGGGGCGTCTCTGGCGCGACCATCGAAGTGGAGGTCAACGGAGCCCCCGCCGGTTCGGCGACGGTTGATGTTGTCCTTCCGTATGGCGTTGCAGTCACCGTCCCGGCGCTCAATGCCGGCGAACAGGTGCGTGCTCGCCAGAAGACGGCCACCGCAACAAGTGATCTCTCACCCTCCGTCACGGTCCGCGACCACACGGCCGACTACCCGGCCGGGCCACCCCGGCCAGAGGTCTTCCCGCTGCCCCTGTACCGGTGCGGCACCCGCACGGGAGTAGGCAACCTCCTCGTCGGCGGCAACGTCTGGGTCACGGCCGACGGCGCAGAAGTCGGCCGCGTTGCAGGTTGCGGAGATCCCCAGGGCGTCAACGTCACGCCGGCCTTCGGCGCAGGTCAGCACGTCCGCGCGTGGTTCGATCTCTGCGGCGACCCCAGCGCGCCGTCGATCGAACACACGACCGGAGCCCCGCCGTCGCCGCTGCCCGTTCCCGTCATCGCCCCGCAATACGCCGGCGGCAACGAACTCGCGATCTCGAACATCGCCAACGGGGCAAAGGTCACGGTCTCCCGTGGCGGCACTGCCGTCGGCACTTGGGGCTGCTGGGGCGGCTCGATTCGTATCGGCGGCCTCTCGCCAGACCTGACGAGCTCCGAGGTCATCACGGCCTCCCAGGCACTGTGCACGGGCGATCCACCGAGCGGGGACGGCACGATGACTGTTGAGCCGTGCTCCAGTCTCCCCGCGCCCGGAGTGGGACCCGTTCAGGGCGGCGACAGCCATGTGATGATCACGCAGAGCGCGCCAGGGGCGATCATCAGCGTCTGGGTGAACGGCAATCCGGCCGCGAAGGGCGCGGCGCCGATCGTGACGCTGAACACGACCGTCCAATACGGCGACATCGTCATCGTCGCGCAAGACCTCCCCGGGTGCACGGGACGGCGCGCGGTGCAGATCTCCGTTCCCTGCGTCGATGCACCGTACGCTGGGGATCCGTCCGCCCGGAACATCTACCCCGTCGGGAGCCTGGACTTTGCTACCGGACCGAACATCGGCCGGGTCTACTACCCTGCCGACGACGACGGCGCGGATCAGCCCTTCAACTCCCGCCTGAAGCGCCTGGGCCGGGTCCCTCTGGTCGTGATGGCCCATGGCAACCACAGTCCTGCCGACCCCAGCTACCTCGGCTACGACTACTTCCAGGGCGACCTCGCGAAGATGGGGTTCGTCACGGTCTCGGTCGACTGCAACGCACAGAACGGAATGGGCTACAGCACGACCATCATCGAGCGTCGGGCGGATCTGATCATCGGCGCGATCGCGGTGCTGCAACAACTCGACGCCGACCCGAACTCGGTCCTCTTCGGAAGCATCGACTTCGGTCGCGCCGGCCTCATGGGGCACTCCCAGGGCGGCGAGGCCGTCGTGCTCGTTCCCGAGGTGATCGGGCTGCCCGGTGTATCGATCCGCAGCGTCCTCGCGCTCGCGCCGACAGAGGGCGGGGCGACCTCCCGAACGCCGAGGGACTACGCGTTCATGACGATCCTGCCCGCCTCCGACGGGGACGTCTGGCCCAACGACGGCGCGATCTTCTACGACCGTGCCGAGCCCGCGCCCTTCAAGTCGCAGCTGTACGTCCACCGCACGAATCACCAGTTCTACAACCGCGAATGGCTGGATGACGACAGCACGTGGCCGCAGGCAGCGCCGACGGCGCCCGTGCTCTCCCGTTACGATCACGAACGCATCCTCACCGCGTACGGGTGCGCCTTCTTCCGGGCAGCCCTGCTGAATCACGCAACCACGCACTACCTGGCCGGAACGGGCCACCCGGGCGGTGTGTCCGTGCAACACGTGCACCTCTCCTTCGAACAGCGGGACGCTCTGACCGTGGACAACCACCAGGACGGCAACGGCATCGGCACCAATTCCCTCAACGCCCCGACGCAACAACTCGGCGGGCTGAGCGCCGACGAGTTCCCCTTCCGCCAAGGCAGCGGGGCTTTCAACGGCTCCTTCTACGGCGACAGCATTGGGATGGTGGCGCCTCCGGGCGGCAACGGCCGCCTCTTTGCCCAGGACCTCGCCACGCCGGTAGACCTCGCCGGGCATGAGATATGGATCCGCGTTGCGGAGGTATTCGAGAGAGCCGACGAGGGGCCGCCCACCGGGTTCCAACTCGGGCTGCGCGACCAGAACGGGACTGAGGCGTGGGTGGACTCCGATGATGTGGGCGGCGTGCCCCGCCCGTTCCCCCGGAATCCGTCGACTATGAAGACGATGCTGAAGACTCTGCGGTTCAAGGCCGACTGCTTCGCGGTGGGCCGCACGATCGATGTGACAGCCGTCACGACGATTCTGCTGCGCTTCAACCGTTCTGACGAGCGGGCACTCGCACTCGACGACCTGCACATCGTCGTAAGCTGACTGGAGGAAGCCATGTCCACCGATTCAGGCTCCCCGATCACGCCGCGTGAGCCGCTGTCGCCCGAGCTGCCTCCGATCCGTAGCATTCGGATCCGACGGCGCCGGTTCGCCCCACCCGAACTCACCCATTTCCGCTCGCGACTTCCCGCGGACTCAGATGTCGTCGAGTTCGTCGTCGAGACCTACGGCGACATGCCGGCGCGAGCGTACGGCCCGGCGCTGTACGTCGGTGACGTCGAGGTCGACCAGAGCGAGAAGATCGACGCCTCGACGTGGCGCTTCCTCGCTTTCGAGCCGAGACGCCTCAGAGAGGGCGAGGCGATCACCTGGGGATGGATGAAGG
This sequence comes from uncultured Actinomycetota bacterium, assembly GCA_963706835.1. Lineage (GTDB taxonomy): Bacteria > Actinomycetota > Actinomycetes > S36-B12 > CAVXYG01. The sequence goes on along the minus strand of CAVPOB010000036.1, from coordinate 15,891 downwards.
ACCCGAAGCGGTCCCGCCAGAAGACCGACTACCGGTTCGAGCTAAGCGACTGACGCCCGGGTCCGCACGCGCAGGGCCAGATAGCCGGTTCAGCCCGGGGAAACGCGAAGTGGAGCCAGATGGCGTCGTACATACGGACAACTTCTCCCGAACATACTCGCCGAGACCTCCGCGTCTGAATCGCTGGGCGAACCGGCCGGCCACGGCCCGGAGTCGTCGTCCTTTCCCCACGGCAAAGGGAGCCAGGCACGCGAGCCGGTCGGGGGCTGTAGATGCAGCGTCGCATGCCTGATTGCTGCATTCTCGGCTACCCGGGCACGTGCCGCACGGCATGTACGAAGACTGACGGCCGCCACGGCGCCCCTCGAAGCCGGCGTGCTCGGTCGGCGGGCGTAGGTTGAGCCCTCGCGCTGGTCCTTGTCGCGGCGGTCGCAGTCCGTCACGATAGTCCGCGGACCCGCGGTCGCCGGGCCGTCGCACCGACTGCCCGGGTACTCGGCGGTGACGCTCCAGGCGCCGTCGTCGGCGCTGACCACGAACGTCTCGAAGCAGCCGTGTTCATCGGTCTCGATCTCTTGGTACTCGACGATGCCGTCGGTGTGGACGAACCTGACCACGATCTTCTCGTGCGGTCTCGGCGGAATCGTGCAGCCGGCCGCCGTGACCGCATGCAGTCCCGGACCAGTTCCTCGGGGTCAACCTCGTTGCGGCCCTTCGCGCCGGGTCGGGCGAAGAACGGATCCCACTCCCGCAGCACGCTCGCCGCGATCAGCGGCCCGGGAGGGGAACCTTCCTTCGTCAGGAGCGCGAACGCCGCATCGAGCTTCCTCGGCCCGGGCGTCAACCCGGCGGCTGCTCGCCAACTTCTCCTAGACCGCACGTAGCGTCGCCTGGTCGCGTTTGCTGTGACGCAACCGCCCCGCGCACTCACCCGACGTTCGTACCCACGCTCGATGGACCTGCCGAACAGCATGGCCACAGGCCAGAGCGCCGGGTCCTGCTCAGGCCCCCCAATGAGTCGGCGATCGCTGGCCTCTCGCAACCGGGATTGCCATGCTGTCGCAAAGGGGAGGACCGACGTGGGCTGTGACATCGTGATACGCACGTGGTGGCGAGACCTGCCTTGGGTTCGCTGGTGTCTCGAGGGCGTCGCACGCTTCGCTGAAGGATTCGGCGAGGTGATCCTGGTCGTTCCCCGCTCGTCGCTTCCCGCAGTGCGCCGAGACCTAGCACTGCCCCGGAGCGTACGTCTTGAGGTGTGCGACGACGCCGCCGACGACTACCTCGGCCAGCAGGTCACCAAGCTTTATGCCGACCAGCTCTCCGACGCCAACCTGATTTGCCACTTGGACGCCGACATGATCCTCTGCCGCCGAGTCCGTCCGGAGGATCTCGCTCCGAGGGGCCGGCCCGTCATTGCGGTACGCGCCATCGGTTCCATGGGACGGCACTACCCCTGGCGGGCATGCACCGAGCAGTTCCTCGGTTGGTCGGTACCAGCGGACTTCATGCAGCGGCCTCCGTTTGTGTACCCGCGCTCCCTATACCCGCGCATTCGAGAACATAGCCGCTTCACGCACGGTGTGGAACTGGCCGACTATGTGCTCGCACAGCCCCCTCGGGGGTTCTCGGAGTTCAACACGCTCGGAGCCTACGCTCGCCGCGCCGAACCCGAGGCCTTCCACTGGGTCGATGTCGACCAGGGCAGTCCAGGGCCAGATTGGTGCCGCTGGTATTGGAGCTGGGAAGGACTGGACGATGCGACTCGATCCGACCTGGCTGCCCTGCTGGCCGGGTCTTCGACAGGGACATCGATGTGAGCGGCCCTGCCGGAAGCCCTGCCTTTGGCGGGCCGTCGGTCGCGCCGGGCTCGACGAGCGACCTCGTCGTAGAGCGCGTACCAGCATTCTGGTGCCGAGTCCCAAGTCGGCCCAATCTCGGTGACGCCTTGACGCCTTGGCTGATCCGCCGGATCACGGGCCGGGCCCCGGTGTACGTGTCAGCTGAGGATCGCCGCCCCAAGGTACTCGTTACGGGCAGCGTCATCGGGCTGGCCCGGCCTGCAGCCACGGTCTGGGGCGCGGGTGTGATGTGTTCGACGGAGACGATCGCCAAGGGCATCCGCATCTTGGCCGTCCGCGGCCCGCTCACCCGCCAGCGGGCGCTGGCCAGCGGTGTGGAGTGTCCGCCGCTGTACGGCGACCCCGCCCTGCTGCTGCCGCTTCTTCTTCCCCCACCGACCCACCGACGCGGCGTCGCACTGGTTCCGCACTTCTCCGATGCCGCCCGCCTGCGCGGGAGGTGGTCCTCCGGCGAGGTCGCCCTGATCGACCCGCAGGGCCCGCTGGAATCGGTCGTCGCCCGGATCGCCGCTTCCGAATTGGTGATCAGTTCGTCACTGCACGGCGTGATTGTTGCCCACGCCTACGGCGTGCCCGCCGTTTGGATCGAACTGCGCCCCCTCCCCTCCGGCGACCGGACGAAGTTCCACGACCACCAACTGTCCCAGGAGTTGGAGCCTCGGCCGCCGGTGCTGGTTGGCGACGGGCGCCGGGTCAGCGATTGGCTGGACGTCGACGGCTTGGCCCGCTGGGCCCAGCTGCCCACACAGGTGAACGTAGCGCCGCTCCTGCAGGCGTGCCCCTTCATTCCCCGTCCCCAGCAATAGGAGCGCCCGATGACCCCCGATGGACTCCTCGACGGCCTGCGGAACACCAGCAGTCGCGGCGCGAGCTTGCGCTGCCTGCGGCTGCATCGCTTGGAGCCAGCCGGATTCGAGGAACTGCGCCGGGATGTTCGCCAACTACTCGCCCAGGCCCAGCCCTCCACCGTTACGGAGTCAGGACATGTCACGTCGTGGGTGCTGCCCTACGGGCAGGTGCACCAGTACAGCCTGTTCAACTCCAGCGGCCGAGCGAACGACTTCAGCTCCGATCACGACCTCGCTCGGCGGGACAAGTCGGTGCTTGCTCCGCTGGCGTACCCAGCGCTGGCCTCATTCGCGGCGAGGCTGCCGGATCTGGTGAACCTGCGCGTTGCTGTACTCGGAGCGGGCGCAGGGTTGAGCCCTCACCAGGAGCACGTCTTCGTCCGCGCTCCGAGCGGACATGTGGTGCCGAGGGTCCGCTTCCATCTGCCGCTGGAGACGACCCCGAATGCTCTGCTCGTGCTCGACGATGACGCGTTCTGGCTCGAACCGGGCACTACGCACCTGGTCAACCATGGTTGTGTGCATGCGGCACACAACGGGGGACCGCGACCGCGCGTCCACCTCGTGTGGGACCAGGTACTCACCGCGGAGGCCTTCTCGCTCATGCTAGGTGACAGTCCGGTCGACCCACCGTGGCGCAGGCTCCTGGGGAGTGACCGGCTGGCTCCAGTAGTGCTCCGGAAACGGCTCGGGGCAGCCCGGCGACTACCGCCCCAGGTGGGCGCCGCCGACATCGACAAGGCGGCGCTGGCTCCTGAGGGCTGGGACCGGCCATTCCCGCCGGGCTTCCAACCGATCCGCCCCTGAGGGCCGCCCGTCGGCCTCCTCCGCAGCCACTGGCTTCAGTCGAGGGGTCCTGCGAAACCCGCTGAAACGTAGTGGAACAAGAGCATGGTCTGCTCATGCTCCGCTGGGGCGGCGTCGCGCCAGTGCGGCAAGTCACAGCCCCGGAAGAGGACCGCCTCCCCTGGGTTCAGGACGACCCGCCGGTGGCCGGACGGAGCGGCGAACCACAACGCCCAGGGGTCGTGCGCCAACTCGGCAGACTGATCGAGCAGCAGCGACATCGTGAACTCGCACTGTTCGCGATCCACGTGGGCAGGGAGAGCGGCCCCGCCATGGTAGGCCGACGAGTAGCAGTAGGTTGCCTTGACCGGCTCCCCCGCGACCCGCGAGACGAACGGAGTCAACTGGTGGTGGAGGAAGCGGGCCATCGGTTCGTCGTGCCAGCCGTGACGCCGCGTCACCTGCCCATCGCCCATGTTCCAGCGGCCTGAGGCAACGAGTGCCCGGTAGTAGGCCGCATAGGCATGGCGCTGGTCTGAGTGCAGCAGACGTGGCAGCCGCGCGTAGCAATCCACCGCAAAGGCCTCGCGGGCCGATTCGAGGACGTCGTCGGGCGGGGAGGTCGGGGGCTGATCCGATCCGTCGGCGGCCTGCAGAACTCCTGCCCGCAGGAGTTGGCCGGTCCCCAGCGGAGCCACGTCGGGGACACGCCCGGCCTCGAGTTCGCGCAGCCAGCCGATGTCCTGCGGGCGGGCCCAGAACGGGTCCAACGCCCCCGTCAAGGGATTCTCGACCCACAGCAACGGGTGCCCCGGCAGGAAGCGCTCCCGGAAGCGGGTGCGGCGGACCAGTCCCACCGGTGGGGAAGTCCCGACCTGCACGCGCAACGTGGGATTGGGCCGCAGTCCATGGGCGGGCACCGGCGCCGGTTCCAGCTGGTGCAGTAGGCAAGCGAACTCCAGGCGTGGCGGGTTGGTCGGGCGGGCCGGGGCGGCCAGCGCAGCTGTGCCCGAGTCCAGCGCCCGCAACCGGCCAGCGACATGCCCGAGTCCCCGCAGCGACGAGGCCAGCAGGTCCGGGTTGCTGCGCCACTTGACCGGTGACGGTGGCGTCGTCGTGGTGGCCGACAAGGGGAGGGGCCGGGACAGCCGTGCGGCCAGTCGAGGCCCAACCTCGAGCTGCAGATCGTCGCACACCCGGCGCACTGCCCTGGCAGGGCCAGTGGTCAACTCTTCGTAGCCAAGGCTGGTCCAGCAGTCCTCCGGGATGGACATCAGGTCGTCGAGTGCTTGCTCGTTGGCTCGACGCCACTGGTAGGCCGCCACGTCAGACAGGGGTGCGCCGTCGAGCGTGCGCCAGCCCTCCGGCAGCAGGAAGCACCAACGTTGATGCGACCATCCAGGCAAGTCCAAGATGCTCGTGAACCCTGGGTGGGACCACGCCGCCAAGATGCTGCTGACGTTCGGTCTGATCTCCCGGTGAAGGAGCAAGAATCGAGCATCCGGGAATACTGCGCGCAGGAAGGGGATGCGCAGCACATGCTCGGGAGTCTTGTCTAGCATGCGGGGGGCGGCGGGCCGCTCGTCGTCGGGGTACTCCAGCCAGCGCCGGCCATCGTGGTCCTGCAACTCGGCGAGATAGCCGGCCGTCATCGAGGTCAAGACCTCTGGCGTTACGTCATCCTGGTCGAGGCGCTGAGACGTGTAGCCCCGCGTTGCCGGGTGAAGCGCACGAATGCCTTCCACGACCCCGTGGCCCTCGGCATCGAGAGACCACAGCCCTGATGCCAGGGAGAGGGTCTCGGCCAGGAGCGTGCTGCCAGCCCTCGGCGCAGATATCACGAAGATGGGACGATCCAGTCTCACGGAAGCGGTACGGATCCGCTCGTGTGCGGCAACTTCGAACGACGAGCCCGGAAACAGGGACTGCACGAGTACCAAAGCCGGATCGTCTAGCCGCTCAGTGAAGTCTCCCGCCTGCTCCGGGGTTCCCAGGAGGTACCGCCCTTGGAGGTGCCGGTGGAACAGCCGCCAGTGGCGAGCCAGCAGGCCATCCAACGCTGGTGCCGGAACGGCGTGCAACGCCTGCACGACGCTCCGCTGCCGTCCGGTCAGCTCCGGGCCGGCGACCAGGGTTATGACTTCGGTCAACGGCTACTCCTCGCGGTGAATCCAGCCTGTGATCGTGAACCGACTGTCGGCGAATTTCTTCGACGGGACACGGACTGGGAGGAGTTCGTGCTCGTTGTTGCTGGGGAACAGCACAGCGACGTCCATTCGGGGGGAGATGAGTTGCGAGCGATCGGTGGGGACGGATGAGCCGTTGATCACGGCATTGTCGAAGATGCGCAGCTCGCCGCCGGAGAATCGCCTTGGCTCGTTGTGGAGGAAGCATACGAACGTGAGGACGCGGGTGCTGGACTCATCTGCGTCCCGGTGCATGTGGAAGTAGTCGCCGTCTCCACTGGCAGCGAGTTGGATCTCGATCTCCCCGACCGGGAACGGCTCCATTCCCAATCGGGTGAGGGTGGGTTCGAGCACCTCCTTGATTTGCTCGGCGATGTCTCGCTCCATCCCCCCCAGGTCGGTCATGACACGGTTCCGGCGCTGCCGCTGGTCAACGCGCTCCCCGTGCTCGTCGTGGATCTTGGCCGGGACGAAGTCCTGCTCGCGCTCAACGGCCATTCGGAGAGCGCTGCGCCCCACGTCGCCCAGGAAGTTCTCCAGCGTGACGAAGTACGGCGGGTCGATGACGCCCCCCCAGCGTCCCGTGCCTCCAGGAACGCCACCGGGCTTGCCCGCGTGCCCGCCGCGCACCAATCCAATGATCTCGGAAGGGAGGTTCCGCCACTCGGCGAGGATGCCGAGAAGCACCGTCTGGTGGAGCAGCGCATTGTCCATGAGCGTCGTCTCGGGGATGTCATCGGCGAGCAGGTCAACCGTCTCGAGTCGGTTGAGGCCTAGGCGCTCATGCAACTGCGCGGCGGCGATCCGCCAGGTGTAGTAGCGCGACGCCTCGGTGAGGAAGACATCCTCACTGGGTTTGAAGCCGAGCATGTCGAGGACTCGGGCCGCGAGTATCGACCCCTCCGCTACCAAGTAGTTGACCTCGGCCCGGGGGCTGGTGAGCAGGCTCTCCAGCACTTCCTTGTAGAGGGCGCTGACCAGTCCCACATTCGTTGCGTCCTCATCGGTGACGTAGACCGGGCTGAGCGCGTAGCTCTCATCGCTGACCTCTTGCACCTGGCAAACCGCACTGATCAGGCGAGCGCCCACGCCCCAGGGGGGCCACGGCCGGTCGCGGACCGCGGCGAAGATGGATGAGTCCCCGTCGTCGAGGGTCGGCAGCACGACCTCGTCGAGCAGATGCGGGGCCCCGAGCCTACGGAAGAAGGATCGGAGGGAAGCCAGTTGGGTGTGGCCGAGCTCGTCGAAGACGTCGATCCTGGTGGCACGATTGTGCGGTCCGTAGAGGCTGGCGGTTGACCGATCCTCAGGCGACATGGACACTCCTCGTGTGGCGTCAGGCAGGCCCGGCGGCAGTGCTGGATCATCATCCACCGCCCAGCCAAGCGTGGCAAGGGCGTTCGCCGAATCACAGGGGTGGCGTTTGCCTCCCGGCGTCTGGCAGTGGCCGTTCGCGCCGATATGCGACAGCAAAGGCAACCCGACGCGCTGGGTCGCCCTGCATGCCCGGGTCCGTAGCCCCCAGCGCATGGAGACCCTGGCAGGGCTGCTGCGATCGGGGCTGCGCCTGGTCGGAATGACCAGCGACGGGTTCTTCCCGGCCCTCGACCAGGGGCAGCCCGATCCCGATCGGGCCTCCGCGCAACCGCGGCAGCGCCGATCGCGCGATGCTGTGGACCTGGGCCCGTCAGATGCTGACCCGCTCGACTACGGCGCGCTGTGCGAGGCTTGGTGCCACTGTTTCCGCGACCCGGAGCGCTGGCTGCCTCCGACGCCCCGTGCCCTGCTGAGCGAATCCGACTTCACCGACTACGTCGCCGTCGGCGACGCCGCTCGCCGGAGCCAGTTTCCGGCACCCGCTGTCGACGTCGTATGTGTGACGGCCGCAACGGGCTGGCGGGCCGAGGCAAAGGGGTGGGAACTGGCCCGGCGGTGCCTGCCTATCCTTGCCCGCCAGGGGATCACGTGCCTTGTCGTGGGGGCGAGGCCAGGTGTGGATCTCAACCTGCCCGGCGTGGAGGTGGTGGCGTCGCTGCCCTGGCCGCAACTGATGCAGCGGCTTGCCAGCGCCCGACTCCTGCTGGCGACCAACGGTCCCGACGCTTCGCCCCGGGTGCTGGCCGAAGCGCTGTCACTCGATGTCCCACTGGTTGTGCACGAAGAGATCCTCGGCGGATGGAAGTACGTCAACCGGAGGACCGGGGTGGCATTCACAGGAGTTGGCGATGTCGCGGATGCAGCACGGACATGTCTGGAGGGCTCCTGGGCGCCCCGTGATTGGTACCGCACCAATCACGGGCCGTACCTGGCAGGTCGTCGACTCCTGCAATTGCTGGCGCCCCTCGATCCAGACCTCACCGAGCGTTCGCACCTGCTCCTGGGCGCCCACGGGGTTGAGGGTCGCATCCGGTCGCGTTGATGACCAGCCTGGGCTTCCCCGCCATCGGTGAGCAGTGGATCCACGCTCGTGCCGGGTCCTGTTCGGACCACATCGTCGATACGTCGAGGTGCTTGAACGCGATCATCGAGCACGCCCCTGCCACGTCGATGCCCGCCGGATAGTGCAGGAACCCGGGATCGATGTCGAGTTCCTCGACGTCTCCATCCTCACGCTCGAGCCGCTCCCTGCGGGACAGGTAGCGGTAGAAGTCGCTCATGCTCGTGACGTTGGCGGGATCGACATAGGAGGTGCCGGGACCGTTGTAGGTCTTGAGCAGTCCCCAGGGGGCGACGCCAGGCCGTGTCGTGTCGACATGGAAGCCACAGTCGGTGGTGGGTTCGGCAGTCAGGATGCGCACGATCAGGCGCCGGGACCCGGAAAGGTCGGCGGCAGCTCGAGGTACTGCAAGTAGATCCGCGAGCAAGGCGTCGCCTGCCTCGGCGCTCAGGCTCGCGCTGGCGAGTTCCTCGCCGAGCCACTTGCTGAACTCCTCGACGGTTACTCCGTCGAGGGTAGTGCGCGGGATAGACAGGTCCCCCGTCTCCAAGGCGTCAACTACCTCCGCGAGCCATCCCGGGGTAGCCGACGGTGCGAGTATGACCGCCGTCACCTTCGGGTCCACAATCTGAGCCAGCTCTGCCTTGTCGTTGACAGTCCGGACCCCCCCAGGGGCCGACTCGAGATGCTGATCACGATCATTCATGCTTCCCCCTCGAGTGGCGGATTCCCAGGGCTGTGGGAGCTGTCGCGCATGACAGGCCCCAGCGAAACAGGCCCTGAAATGTTGTGTCAAGACAAACGTTGACACAACCCCGCTCTCGAGAGCTGGGCACGACTCGACCCGACACGGGTTCGGCAAGGGGAAGTCGTCGTCGAGGTGCGGGCGACACCCGACGGGTACGAACTGGCGTCGCCACGGGCGCGAGTGCGACGAGAAGGACTTGACTTGGGTAACTGGTGGGGCGAACCGAGGTGTACTGGGACAACGCCACTGGCCCAGCGACTGCTCCCCGAGCCCGATCTCACGGGCCACCTCGGCGATCGTCCGGTCGGTGTCGATCACCAGCCGGGCGGCCTCCCGACGGTACTGCGGGGTTGCACGACTCGTCGATGCCTCACCGGGGCTCGCCAACCCAGTGGTGCGGCCGATCCGGGGTGGCGCCGCACATCCGGGTGGGATTCGGAGCCGGCCCGGCAACCCGCCTGCCGTTCGCCCTCGCGGCGCGCGAGACGGCCCGGATGGGGCTCCGCATCGAGGTGCCGTCCGACGCGCGGGCGGGGGAGATCCTGCGCTACGACCTGCTCCAGCGATCCGACGACGGCACGATCGTCGGTCGGGGTCGCCCTGCGCGTGCACGTCGTAGATCGCATCCGACGGCGGTGAGCGACTATGCCCGGCCCCACCGTCTACTTCGATCTCGGCGACACCCTCGTCTTCGGGCCGGGGCAGCCCTTCCCCGACGCCGTCGCGACGCTGGCGACCCTCCACGCCCGCGGCTACCTCCTCGGCATCCTGTCGGACCAGGCGAGCGGGACCACGGTCGCCGAGCGTCGAGGCACGGTTGCAGGGCTTCGGGTTCGGTCCGGACGCCCCCCGGCGGTGGCCAGTTCCCACGGCCGCCACAGTGACCGCGGCGCGCGCCTGTCGCTTGCGGCTTCGCAGCACTGGCATCGCCCACCCTCGGATCCGACCCATCCCGGTGACTGGAGCGTATGTCGGCGGGCCCGCCGCACCTGCGCCGCTACGCCACCGCGTGGTGACGCCTGCTCGCGAGGGAGATCCCGAGTCCTGCCGTCCCGCGCTCGCCCGGTTGTCGCTCCCATCACTCCTTCAGGTCGGCATCCGTCAGGAGCGTGCGCAAGCGGAGGCGGACGGAACTGCGTCTGAACGGCGCCGCGCGGGGACATCCGCGTCGAATGCCCGATGGCTGGAGCTCTGATCCGGCATGCTGACGGCGTCGGGCCTCGGGGCGGGGTGGGGATGTCGCCCCGACGGTGTATCGGCTTCAGGGTGAGCGAAGGGGCCGCTGATGAGTCGCCGAGTCCATGAGATCCGGATCCACGGGGTGTCGGGGACCCCGCCAGCGTCGATGCTGTGGCGAGATGGCGAGGGCCCCGTCGCCCGGACCGTGAACTACACCGACGACTTGACCGGCTTCTACGTCAGGGCTGGGAAGCCCGAGGCCGCGAGGGAGGGGAAGCCCGACACCGTCGAGGCCTACTCCTGGGGCGGACTCACCTCCAGCGCAGGGACGCTCTTGGAGAGGGTGAAGCGGGTGGCGTGGCTGGTGCTGCTGCCGTTCGCGATGGTCAACGTCGCCTATTGGACCCGTCCCGGCATCGACCGGGAGGGCCGGCCGGGGGACAAGGCGGCCGACCGCAAAGTCACCGCCGTGGCTGCCCGCTGGGCGGGGCTGCTGATGACCATGACGGCGACCGCGGCCGTCTGCGTGGTCAGCATGGATCTGCTGGCCTGGCAGTGCTTCAGAGGCGGTTCCCGCGTCTGCTCGTTGCCCGGCTGGGCGCCGCAGTGGGTCCCCGACATCCTCGGCAGGCCTGGCTGGAACGAGCCGTCGCAGCGCCTGGTCATCGCCGCTGCTGTGCCGGTGGCAGCGATCCTGTTCCTCGTCTTCCTCTCGAAGCAGTCTCGTGCCCGGTACGAGACGGTGACCAGCAGCCGCAGCAACGCGACCGCCAGGCAGGGCACGGCGATCCTGCAGCGGCAGTACATGTGGCGCGGCGAGCAGCGCATCCAGCCGCTGATCACCAACCACGTCGCCGTGGCGCTGTCGGTCGTCACGGCCTGCCTCACCGCACCGGTGATGGCCGCCGGCGCAGCCGGAAGCCAGTGGCTGCGGTTGGCGGCGGTACTGGCCGCGGCTGCAGTCATGCTGGCCTTCCTGTCGACGCTTCTGAGTTGGCGCGACGGCATCGAGTTCCCCGGTCGACCGGCCCGGGCCCTGGACCGCCGCCGGAGCGGGACGTCACGGACCGCACTCGTCCTCGGCCTCGCAGCACTCGCAGTGGCCGGGATCACCGACTGGCTCGGGATCGAGGAGGGCCGCTTGAATCAGGCCCGCGACTTCTTCGACAGCAGCCTGCTGCTGGGCGTCCTCTTCCTCGCCCTGGCGGCGCACGTCGTGTTCCTGGCATTCGCCTCCGTCTCATCGCGGTGGGGGCTGTTCTCGAGCCTCCTGCTGGTGCTGGCGACGGCTGCTGGGGTTGCCCGCTCGGGCGGGGCGCGCGGCGAAGAGACCGACATGGCGGCCTGGATTCTGGCGGTGGGTGCCGTCGCCTTCGCAGGGGCAGCCGTGTTCGGGGTGCGTCATCGACTGACGGGGAAGCAGGAAGACAGCCACCGCCAGGCGTGGCGGGGGGCCGCACCCGGCGTGCTACTGGGCGGTGCGGTCGCCGTCGCAATGCTCTTCACGACCTCCCTGGTGGTGGGGGCGGCGGATCTGTTGAACGGCGACCAGTCGGTGACCGAGACCGCCGCCGGCTACCCCAGCGATACCTCGCCGACGGCGCTGCTCCTCGACGCGGACGGCCGTGCGGCGACCCCGGCCGAACTCAGCGGTACCGGCCCGATCACGGTCACCGATGGCGAGGTGAACGTCAGGGGGGACGAGGTCGTCGTCGTGGAGGGCACGGTGTCGGTTGCCCAGGCGAGCACCGTGCACGAAGGAGCGACCCGCCTGGTCCAGGGCCTCATCGTCGGCGGCGGCGAGCAGGATGTGGAGGAGGTCAGGCTGGAGACGCAGGAGGCCGCGCTGACGCTGGACAACAGCTGCCTGGGAAGCGCCTGCGACGCTGAGGACGGTGCGGTGAGCCAGAGCTCGGTGCCGATCGGTGACGGAGTCGTCGTGCTCAGCAAGGGCGTTCGCCTGCTGGTGGAGGACCCGCCCCAGGAGACGCTCGTGCTGCCCAACGTCGTGCTGTGGTCGACCACGATGACGCCGGTATGGAGCCTGGCCGTGGTGCTGATGCTGCTGCTCACGCGATCGCTGTTCCGACGCAAGGTCAGCTCTCCCACTGAGGGAACGGACGAGTCTCCGCTGGAGGGAGTGGTCCGCGCGGACATCGACAGGCGACCGGGGGCGCTTGACCTCCCCAACGACGAGGGCAGGATCGTCGCGGCTCGCCGGAGCGCCGCCTTCGTCCACCGCGCCGAACGACTGGTGGGGCGGATCAGCATCATCACCGTGGTCGCCTTCCTCGTCATGGTGGTCGGCGCGGTGTACGGCCGGCCGCCCTGGGAGGAGTACGAATGGTTGCACCTCCTGACTGACGCCGGGCTGTACTTCGCACTAGCCCTGGCACTGGCACTGCTCTGGTTCATCAGCCAGGTGCGGAAGTCCGACAGCGCCCGCCGCCAGGCCGGCGTGCTGTGGGACATCGCCACCTTCCTGCCCCGTACGGCGCACCCGTTCGGCCCGCCCAGCTACGGGGAGCGCGTCGTGCCGGAGATCACGCGTCGGGTCCGCGTGCTGCTCGACGAACCCGACGCGCCTCAGGACACGGTCGTGCTGTCCGCCCACAGCCAGGGCGCGGTGATCGCAGCCGCCGTCGCAACCAGGCTCAGCGACGATCACTTGAAGCGGGTGCGCCTGGTCACGTACGGGTCGCAACTGCGGGCCTGGTTCGGCCGACTGTTCCCCGCCGTCCTCGGACCGGAGCAACTCGGCACGCGGCCGTTGCCGCGGATGTGGGACTTCGACTCCGCCGAGCCCGACGCGCCGCTCGCCCGGACAGCGCAGGACGAGAGCCGCGAGAACGGCAGGTCTCTGGGGAAGGACAAGACCTCTGCGAAGGACAAGACCCCTGGAGAGGACGAGACCCTGCCGAAGGACGAGACCCTGAAGAACCGGCTGGGGCCCGGTAACTGGCGGAACCTCTACCGTCGCAGCGACCCGATCGGCTTCCCGATCTTCGCCGACCCGGCCGAACCGCAGGCCGAGGTCGACGACGTGTACGTCTTCGAAATCGACGCCGAGCGGTACGACCTCGCAACGCATAGCGGCTACCAGTTCACCCCGGAGTATGACGCCATCGTCAAGCACTGGGTGGTGGCGCAGGCGGTAGCAGACGCTGTCGGAAGTGACGGCGAGTAGCGGGCGCTGCACACTGGGTTGGAGCCGTGGCCAAGGCGGACCGCCTGCCGGAATCTGCTGCCCGGGGTCCAGCTCGATGAAGGCCTCGAACCGGAAGGAGCGGAACGGCCCGCCGTTATCGGTGACCAGCGTGACCACCGGGAGCAGCTCCCCCGGTCTCGGGGTCGACGGGGCAGTCGTCGACCAGCGGGTGCCAGAACAACTCCGCGCACTCGGCCGGCGCCAGCTCGACGGTGTCGATCGCGTCGTGCTGGTTCGCGGTCGGGGACACGTGGAACCGGTCCTCGTACTTGCTGAAGTAGTCCCGGCACCCGGCCAGCCTCCCCGCGCGCTGCGCTCCCAGCGGGGGCACCCCCATTACGTCCCTCCTGCGATGGTCTCGAACTCGGTGGAGTCCAGCTGCCAGACTCCCCCAGAGGGGGCACCCCGAGGTTCGGCCCTGGTCGGTTCCTAAGCGAAGGCGGCCTTGCGGCGCTCGGCCAGCCTGCGGCGCTCCCGCTGGTAGGCCGCGGGCAGGATCAGCCCCTTCAGGACTGACTCGACCGCCCTGCCACCAAGCCTGAAGCGCGGCAGGAGTTCGTGGGTTCGTTCGGGGCATGTTCGGGCCGGGTTCGGGCGGGGCGGATCGGGGTTGCGGTGCCGGGGTCGGGGGATACCCGCGGTGTCAGACGGAACCGACACTCCACCGGGGGCCTTGGGGACAAGGCGGGCGGCGGGGGGCCGGTCTTCATCGCACAGTCGCAGCCCGCGGATTCCGTCGGGGCTGCCCGAGCATTCGCAGGAGACAACCATGAGCAAGAACCGCAAGATCGTCGCAAGCGCCGCCGCCGTCGTGGTGGCACTGGGCCTGGGGGCCGCCGCCGTGGGCACCACGAGCAGCTACTTCTCCGACATCAACTCCGGCGGCGCGATCACCATGTCGATGGGCAGCATCGCCGTCAGCGTCGACGGCAGCCGCACCACGACCCCGGACCTGGATCTGGGATCGCTGCTGCCGGGCGAGGTGGCCACCGGCGACTTCGAGGTGAAGAACATCGGCCGCAACGCCCAGGACGTGTGGCTGCAGTTCGATCCGAACCACCCGACCTTCAAGGCCGTCAACCAGCTCGGCACCTACGCCGAGATCGAGATCACCGTCGACGGGGAGCGCGTGTTCTTCTCCGACAACCTCAACGGCAACTACCCGCCCGGCACGCCGGGCGTGACCCCGCTGCCGTCGGACCTGCGGCTGACCGAGGGCCTGGTCCCGGGCGACACCGCGACCGTGGAGTTCTCCTTGAAGCTGTCGGAGAAGCTGCAGTCGCAGCTGCCGATCGCGGTCCCGCTGAGCCTGCCCTACAGCGTCGTGGCCACCCAGCCGGGCATCAACCCCGGCGCCTGAGCCGCACCGGGCCTCCGGCAGGCCCGTCCGGCGGGCCGGTCCGCGCACCCCGCGGGCCGGCCCGCCGCGCATCACTCCCGGCCCGCCGCCTGCCCGCCCGCGCCCGTCCTGCTCCCGAAGGGATCCCCATGACCGCCATCACCCGAGTCCTCGGTGTCGTCCTGGCCGCTGCCGCCGCCGTGCTCCTGGTCGCCGCCGGCCTGTTCGCGACCGGTGCCGCGCCCTACCGCGCCTACGTGGTGGAGTCGGCGTCGATGGCGCCGCAGATCCCCACCGGCTCGCTGGTGCTGGTCGACACCGGCGCCGAGCCGGAGGCCGGGGACGTCATCTCCTTCCGCGTCGGCCAGGGCGTCACCACCCACCGGCTGCTCGGCATCGGCGCCGACGGGACGCTGGTGACCAAGGGCGACGCCAACGCGCAGGCCGATCCCTTCGCCGCCACCTCCCAGGACATCGTCGGCACCGTCGTCGGCGTGTCGCCCGGGCTGGGCTGGGCGGTGCAGTTCCTGCAGGCACCGGCCGGGCTGGCCTCCCTGCTGCTCGCGGTCGCGGCCGCCGCGGTACTGCTGTCGGCGATCACCGGCCACCGCGGCGACGAGCCGGAACCCCGCGAACAAGAGGCGCAGCCGGAACCCGCCGCAGCCTGACCCCGCCTACCCACCAGCCCGATCCGCACCCGCCCGAGCGGGGGCGCGGCGACCACCACGGTCGCTGCGCCCCCGCTCGGCCGTGTCGGGACGAGCACGCACCGACCTGCCCGCCCGCGCGCCCGGCAATGATTCGAGCGGGTCGTGCTGCGGGTGTTCACGCGAGGCTCGACCACCTCGAGCACTTGCGACCAGATGCATCCTCGAGCAATAGCGGGAGCCAGTGAATACTGCCGGCCGGGGACGATGTCGAGCCGCAACCAGTGCCACAGCTAGCCATCGTATGGACGGGGCCGGCTCGGACGCGTCGGGTTCGGTTGAGGTAGGGGGCGGCGATTCGGGATGGCTGCAGAATGGCTGCCGGGTCCTGGCCGGTCGATAACCGCCAGCAAGGGTCGGATCGCCACACTGGGATCTCACCGGTACTGCTGGCTCGGCGTGAGGTTCCACCCGTCGTTCTTATCCGGTCGTGTGCAGGTGACTTGTGAGTCCGCTCAAGCCCTGCGTCCGGCCCAATGACTTCGTCGGAACGATATGCCAGCCGGGAGGCCCCCGATCTCCGCCCCTTCCTGCTGAGCGCACTCAGCGCGCCTCATCGACCTCGATGCCCTCGGCCGCGGCACGGCGCCT
>CAVPOB010000035.1:0-28389 GCA_963706835.1 uncultured Actinomycetota bacterium | reverse complement strand
TGCGAGCCATCACCTTCCGGAGCCGCTCGCTGACGTCGGTCGCCGCCGCAACCGCTGGTTCGACCCCGGACGATGGGGCGTCGAGCAGGGCGGTACGGAGGGCCGACAGGCCGCGGCCCAGTTCGGCCTTCGCTACCTCGGGATCGATCCCGGGCAGGCCTGCGGCCAAGAAGCCATACGTCTCGAGGAAGTCCTTGTAGTGGTGGTTGCCGCCGGCCGTCGCCTCGGCGCTGGTCGTGTGCATGACGTAGGGCGTCGCGCTGAGCAGGAGGATGCGGGTCGTGCGGTCGAAGCGTTCGTCGTGGTACTCGAAGAGTTGGCGTGCGACCTCTGCGGCGTAGTCGGTCTCGCCCGTGCCGTGGAGGATGTCCCGGAACCGCTGAAACTCGTCGAGGACGACGACGTCGGGGTGCAGGAGGTGGGCGCCCGTCATCGCGAGCGCACTCCGCAACTCGCTAATGAGCTCGTTGCGGTGCTGAACGGCCGCCCGGCCGGGATCGTCGACGCGGGCGAAGCGCTTCGCTACCTCGTGCAACGCCGTGTCCAGGTCGGCGTCGCCGCGCTGCGCGCGCCGGGCGTTGACCTTGCCTACCTCGCGGCCGAAGATCTCGAGAGCCTCCTGCGACAAGTCGCCCTGCTCGGCCGCAAGAGCGCGGATTCGCTCCTCCTTCGACCCGTGCCGCCCGGCGCCGATCCCGGCGGCGAAGATCCGTCCGATCCCACGCCCCATGACGCGTCGTCCGCCCCAGAGCTGCTGAAGTGCACGCAGCGCGGCTGCGCGTTCCTCGACCTGCCCTGTTGCCCAGCCCTTGGCGAAGGCCGTCCCAGGCGTCAGCGCGATGAGGTTGACCGGGTGATGCTCGCGCCGAGAGAGCCGGAACGCGAGCAGCGGAAGTCGCTCGGACCGGTGTTCGACGGGCACACCGGCCGGCGCGAGCTTCCGCAGGTTCTGCGCGGCGATCGCTCCGTTCGAGCAGATGTAGACGACATCGACCCGATCATCGCCGGTTGCCTGGAGGTGCTCGATGGTCTGGGCGATCACGCCGCGCGCGACCATCGTCTTGCCAAGCCCGACCTCGTCCGCAACGAGGAATCGGCTGCCACTCTCCGTCCCGGCTCCGAACAGGCGCACGAAGGCGTAGTCCGCAGTCGCCCGCTGGAAGGAACGCAGCCGGGACATCTCCCGCTCGAGGTCGATCATCGTTGTCCGTCCAAGCTCGGCAGGTCGGTGAGGCGGTCCCACAGTTCGATGAGTGCGTCGTCGCGCAGTTCGGGCGAACTGCGCACCACGTCGAGCAGCCGGCTGACAGCGGCCAGACGTTCGGGGAAACGCACCTGCGTGCGCAGGAGGAGCTCAAGGAGCGGGACCGTGCCGAGGGAGTAGCTGTCGCGTCGCCAGACCGCACGCTCCATCTCGCGCAGGGCTCCGTCGAACCGGTCATCGGGTCGCTCGGTGAGCAGCATGAGCAGGTACCTGACGAGGCGGTCGGGATTCGCGATGAGGAGCGCGAGGAGGCGGTCGTCACGGTCGGCGGGCGCCCCGGTCATGGTGCAGGACAGCGCGAGCTCGATCGCGTCCTTGCCGATCTCGACTCGGATGCCGAGCAGCGAGCTCAGGCCGGTTAACGGAGTGCGAGTCGTGTGGTCGAGGTGATCCGCCGTCACGACGGTCCAGTTGGTCTCGCCCAGCGGCCGCACCGAGAGCACGGCCCCTTCGTGCGAGGGAAGCGGGTCCGTGCTCGTGTAGCGGGCGGTGAACCAGCCGTCCTCGTCGGCGCTCACCGCGCAGGTGAGCGTGAGGCGCGCGAGCTCCGTCCGGATCGCGTCCAAGGCGTCCTCAACGGCCGATCGCTCGGTCGGCTCCTCGCCCCAGACGTGGGGCGTGAGCACCCGTTGGAAGGTTGGGTCAGCGTCATCTTCCAACCAGCGGCGCACGCCCACTTGGTGCGTCGGGCCGACCATTTCCAGCAGGACCTCGGTGTTCTGCGTGACCGCTGCCGTGGTCGCGTTCGCGCTGCCCGCGAAGATGTGGGTGCGGCTTCCCGCGACGTCGAACGCGAAGACCTTGGCGTGAAGGCCCGACAAGACCTCAGGATCGTCTGAGACGTCGACGAGGTGGGGGTTCACCTCGAAGGCGAGCGGCCGCGTGGACTCCAGCCTCGTTGCGTACACCCGGTCCAGTTCGTCGCCCCGGGATACGACCGTGAACTCTCTGGTCTCGTCCTCGAGCTGGTGAAGGGCGCCAGCCGTGAGGAATGGCGAGACGACGAGCGTTCGCCTGGACTTCCGCGGGAAGGGCCACTCCCTGCTGGAACCTGGGCGGAACCCAAGCGGGTGCAGAGCCATCGAGTCGAACCCGACGGGCATGTCGAACTGCGCCTCGCCGATCGTGCGCGCCAGGTCGTGGAGGGTGTCGGCCCGCTCGGGCGAGGGCTGGGCGAGGGCGGCGGGCATGTCGAGGAGGGCCTCGATGACGTCGGTCAGCGGGGCTAGCGGTGTTCCGGGGCCGTCGGACTCGTCGAGTCGGACGAGGGCGTCCCACGACCGGTCGAACGTGAGGTTGCGGCTGGCGATGAGGAGACGGTGCAGCAGCTTGCCGTCGTCGTCCGCGAATCGAAGCGCCCAGAGCTTCGGATGGAACGCGCCGCCGCGAGGTGCGCAGACGGGGACCACCGTCTCCTCCAGGAAGCCGAAGACACCGCCCGCGGAAGTCGGTGGAAGGGCGATGTGGCCGGCGTCGGTGAATACGGTGATCCGTCCCGCATAGGAGCGGAGAGCTTCGAGAAGTGCGAGGGCCGTGTGGTCGGTGGCTGCGTCGTCGTCTGAGCCACGGTGCAGGGCGAACGCCGCAGGCACAGCGAGAAGCGCGTGGAGGTCGAGTGTGTACGACGTGCCTACGGCGACGTCGAGTCGGAAGCCTGCCGGGGGTGCGAGGGCCTCGAGCAGGGTGATGCCGTCGTCAGGACTGAGCATGGCCGGCCTCCTTGCCTTCGAGGCAGTCCAGGATGTGGCGGCGTGCGACGCCCCATCGGAAATCGACCTGGTCGATGCCCAGCAGCTCTCCGTTCCACGCGTGGAGGGGAGAGTCGTGGGTGAGGCGGGCGGAGAGCTTCTTGAGCCTGCGCCTCGCGCGCTGTGATGAGATCCGCGAGCGCGGTGCTCGCAAGGGCGACTGGGGCGTCCTCGACAGCGGCCGTCGACCACGTCGCGACGAAGTCCCGTGTGCTCGGCCGGACCGTGACTCCGTACTCGGCGAGGAGCGCGAACATCTCAGGGATGCGCGCCTGCCAGGCGTGCATGCGGGCCGCGTCGCGGTGCATCTCGGCCAGCCACTCGGCGATGTGCATGTCCAGCTCCGCGCGGCCGGCGAGTGGCTCGCCGCCCATCGTCGCCTTGCGTTCGAAGAGAAGGTCGAGATAGCGGAGCCGCGCGCCCTGGATAGCGGTCGCGAATCCATGCGCGAGCTCGACGAGAGCCGTCAAATTCTCCCCGAGGAGCGTGCTCGGGATGTCCCAGAGGTGCTCGACCGCGGCGGTCTGAGGGCTGCGGGCCACCTCCGCAAGGAGCGTGGGACGGCCCGGGGCGTTGCGGACCTTGTCGCTCGCGGTCCGGCTTCGGGTCGTGGCCATCTTGCTCAGGAGGTAGTCGGCCTCGTCGGGTGTCGGCAGGATCGGCAACGGCTCATCGGGGAAGCCCTTCGGTGGGTCGGGAATGTCATCCCAGATCGTGAGGGGGGTGCTCTCGCCGTCGTCATTGCGACGCACCGAGCGCGGAGCGAGGGCGATGTCGCGAACGTCGGCTCTGGTGAGGTCCGCCGCGGCGCGGATTCCCCACGCCGCGAGGCCCGACCAGTAGATGGTCGACGCCAGGTTGCGGGTCCTCCGCCCGCGCTCGACACCGATGATTCCGCGCGCCGACGGTTCGTTGAGCTTGAGGGCGTCGATCGTCGCGACCTCGACATCGCGCAAGCGCTTGTCATAGTTGTCACGGTTGCGCGGGTTGGTCGCTTCGACGCGGCGCACGGCCCATGGGACGAGGAGGAAGTAGCGGGCGCGGGTCTGGATCGTCGACGTGCCCGGCAGCAGGATGTTCGCGAACCCGTCGCGGATCGTCCCGATTCCCAGGGAGTCGAGAGTGCCGGGCTCTGAGAGTGCGCGGACCAACTCGCGGGCCCGGCGGGACTGCTGTTCGTCGAACTGGAGCCAGGTGAACGTCGATGGGCTCACTGGGTCATGGCCTCCGGTTCCGCGGGTGCGTCGTCTCTGGTGCCTTCACGCTGACCCTCCCACACCTCGGTGCGTGTCCGGGCTCGCCGGTGGCGGGAGGCTGCAGGTCCGTGACATGGGTTGACCGGGTCGGGAACGCGCCGCACCTCATTGCCGATGAGGGCGGACGTTGGAGGCGTCCGCGGGCTTCTGCGACTTTCCGGGAAGGCGTCGACCGCGTGCTGGGACCTCGGGTACGTCTTCGCGGTCGAGCACAGGGTTCACGGGCGTTGGAAGCCGTCCACCAGATCGCGTGCGTCGCAGCGGGTAGTTGGCTACCGGGCGGCGGGGCTACGTCGCTGAACGCGGGAAGACGCCCTGCCCCGACGCGCGGGCGAGCCCTTCGCAGCGGCCCATTCTGTTCAGGCCGTTGGCCCTCCTCGCTGAAGGCCTGGCGCGGCTCCCACCTGTCCCAAGGCTTCGCCGAGTTCCCCATCCCGAAGGTCGGCTGGATCCCGGCCGTGAGGAACATCGGCAAGGCGAAGCCCGGGTGCGCCGAGGTCTGTCAGCAGGTCCCACGCCTTCCACGCGGCAGTCTGACCGGCCGCATCGCCGTCGAAGGCGACCACGACGGAGACGTTGTTGGCCCTGGCAAGGGCGACGATCCATTCGCCCTGGGCCTTCGTCAGCGCCGTGCCGCAGGGGGCGACTGCGGCCCAGCGCCCCGCGCAGTCGATGCGGATGGCATCGATCGGTCCCTCGCACACGACGAGGGACTCGATCTGGCCACGGCCGATCCTTCATCAGCTGGCGGGCCTCCCACGCGCCGAACAACTCCTGGCCTTTCCGGAAGGCTCGGTTGGTCGGGGAGTTGATGTACTTCGGGGCGCGCTCGTCGGAGTCGTCGATTCGGCGTGCGGTGAATCCACGGATGCTCCCGTCGATTAGCCCACGCACTGGCAGGACGACCCGCCCGCGGAACCCGTCGTAGAGCCGCCCTGTCTCGGCTCGGCGTACGAGGCCCGCGTCCGTGGCCACGCCCATGGGGATGCGATGCCGGTCCAGCAGGTCGGTGATGTCGCGCCATCCGGAGTCGGCCCATCCGAGCGTCCACCCGGCGGCTCGGACGGAGCGAGCATCCAGTCCGCGCCCTTCGATCCACCGATCGACTGGTGAGGTCGTAGCGGCAGTCCTCCAGCGCAGCCACGCCAACTCGTTGGCCGCCACGATCTGAGTTGCCCTCCCCACGACCGGCAGATTGGCACGGTCCTGACCCTGCACGTAAGGGGGTCCCAGACGAGCAGCTCACGAGATTGAGTACCCGCAGGCAGGTTCCGGGAGGTGTAGGCGACGAAGTCAATGCATGTTATGGTGTCCGCGCGGAAGGAGGGGGAGATGGCCGAGAAGGCAGCGTCGGGGCGACAGCTCTTCTTCGATCTGATCGCCGCTGCGGGCGAGTCGCAGGCGCCGTCCGCGTTCGAGTCCGCGGCCTGGGCAGTCGCCGCCGAACACCCCCTGGCCCAAGACCGCCCAGGGCGCACCAGCCGAGACGCACGGTCCGGATTCCGAGTCCCTGCCCGACAGGACCACCGACCGCATCGACCCCAATGACATGGAGCGCCCAGAATCGGAGGAGTTCGTCGGGTTGCGGTTGATTGACGACGAGGCTCAGCCTCCGTTGGTCAAGGTCGAACCTGCGCCAGTCGCCGCCGGGACTTCAGCGCCGGGGCCGCGGATCTCAGCGTTCGCAGCCGCGACTGGCGCGGCGATCGCACCAACCCCTCCTCGCCCGGACACTGATCCGCCCGTTGCGTCATCGATGGTTGAGCAGGCCGCGGATGGACGGCCCGCCGCGCTCTCCTCCCCGACTCCTGCCTCCGCCGCGCGCCCGGGGGTCGAGTCGATCGAGCCCTCTGGCCCACCGGGCCACCTTGTCGATCCCGGCACTCCCGCACGTGAGCAGATCCGAGCGGATCGCACGGAGGCCGCGGCGCCCGAAGGAGGTGGCGTTCTGCTCGCCGACGACGACGACTTCGGCCCGCTGGTGCTGCCCGAGCCGACGCGTCGCTCCCGGCGCCGGTCCCGCGACGCGTCGCGACCCCAGGAGTCGGGTGCCGGTGACCGTCGCCCGCGAAGGGCCGGTGCAGCCGTTGGCGTGCTGCTCCTGGTGCTCGCCTGCGTCGGGGTGTGGTGGGTGACCGCCCGGCCCAGCCCAACGACAACGGCGAGCCCAGCAGGTGTGGCGATGGTCGACTGGCGCGGCATCGCCCTGCCTGTGTCGTCCTCAGCCGGACCCACGGAACTCACCGAGACTCGGGCCAGCGGATTCGCCCGCAGCGCCCTGGGGCGGCGATCGCCGCAGCCCACCTGAGCGTGCGCGTCGACCCGACGGCCGGCCCGGAGGTCTTCGAACCGGTCCTGGCCGACCAGGTGGTCGGGGCCCGGGATCGACTCGCCGACGCAGTGCGGGCCCAGTCCGAGGCCGGTCCCGCAGACGGCGCACCCGGCTCGCTGTTGGGCTGGCGCCTCGACGGAGACCCTGCCTCCAGCCCGGTGACGGCGCACCTGGCGGTGGAGCACGCCGACGGCACCCGCGCCGACTACGCCATCCCGCTGGCATGGGCCGCCGGCGACTGGCGCATCGATGCCCCACGCTCTGGCCCGTTCTTCCCCATCACCGACCTGAGCGGCACGTACGAGCCGTTCGTCGAGGAGGTCACCTCATGACGACGTCGACCACACCCCCGCCCGCCGCTACGGCGACTCCGGCACCCGCCGCAGCCACGACCCCGGCACCGCCACGGCTGCGCCGCCGGCCCGCAGTCCTCGGCCTCGGAGTGGCGCTGGTCGCCGCAGGGGGACTCACCACGGCGTGGCTGGTGTCCACGTCCGGGACCACCACCCCCGTCGTGGTCGCCGCCGCACCGGTCCTACGCGGCCAGGTGCTCACCGCCGAGCAACTCACCACCGCGGAAGTGTCCGGGCTGGCCCCTGCATCCCTGACCCCCGCCGCCGAGCTCGACTCCCTCGTGGGCCAGACCGTGGTCGTCGATGTCCCCGTCGGGACCCCGGTCCCCACCTCCGCGGTCACGACCGACCCGATCCCCACCGCCGGGCAGGCCGTGGTCGGGATCCTCCTTCCCGCCGGCCAGGCACCCACCGTGGACCTGCTGCCCGGTGCCCGCGTGCGCATCGTGGCGACGCCCCGCGCCCAGGAGGACGTCCCGGCATCCATCGGGACCGGCACCGCGGCGGTGCTCGTGTCGACGTCGGTGGACGAGATCTCCGGCAACACGGTCGCGAACGTGGCGGTGCCCGCCCCCCAGGCCGCAACCCTCGCGGCACTTGCCGCGACCGGCCGCGCCGCCCTGATCCTCGACGCCGACGAGGCGGCCCGCTGATGGCGTTGATCGGGCTGACCAGCGCGCGGGGCGCCCCCGGGGTGACCACCACTGCGCTGGGCATGGCGCTGCACTGGCACCGCCCCGTGCTCCTGGTCGAAGCCGATGTCTCGGGTGGGTCCGCTGTGTTGGCGGGGTTCCTGCGCGGCACCGTGGCCCACGATCGCGGGCTGCGCGACGTCGCGGTCGCCCTGAGTCTCGGTGACCCGATGGACGAGGCGCTGACCCGTTCCCTGATCGACCTCCCCGGCGGGCAAGTGCGGCTGCTGCCGGGCCTGGCGAACGCGGCCCAGGCGCCCGCGGTCGCCGGGTTGTGGCAGCCGCTGGCCCAGCATCTGCGCGAGCTGGACGCCGCCGGCCTCGACGTGATCGTCGACCTCGGCCGGTGGGGCGCCCGCAACGGACCGGATCCTCTGACCCACCACCTGGACCTGATGCTGCTGGTGACCAGCTCGGACCTGCCCGGGATCGCCGCCGCACGCGGGTGGGTCCCGGTCCTCAGCGCGGAGCTGGACGCCCTCGGGCACGGTTCGGACGCGCTGCGGGCGCTGATCGTCGGTCCTGGCCGGCCCTACTCGACCCGCGAGGTCAGCTCCGCCCTCGGCGTCACGGTCGTCGGGGATGTGGCGTGGGATCCGCGGACCGCGGCCACCCTCTCGCACGGCCAACCCGCGCCCCGCTCAGCAACCCGCGCCCCGCTGAACCGCTCCCTGGCTGTCCTCGCATCGGCGGTCGCGGCCACGGCTGCCGCGCGGCCCTCCGTCGCCGGCGAGGTGACCCGATGACCGAAACACGCCCACCGGACCTGGCTGCCCTCCCCCTGTGGTCATCCCCCGCCGTCGACCTGACCGTGACCCCGCCAAGGCGGGCGTGGCCGGCACCCCGACCGGCCGCCGACCCGGCTGACCTGTTCTCCGGACCTCGGCAGACCCCGGGGCGGCGGCCGACCCCACGGGTCGCTCACCAGGATCCGGGGGTCGACTGGGCGTTGGTGGCCTCGCTGCGCCAAGCCGCCGCCAAGGAGCTGTCGGCCGTGCTGGATGCCGGGATCGACCCGGAGGCGGAGCGGGCGATGGGCGACGACGTGGTGACCGCGCTGCTGCGCCAGCTCGCGGATACCGAAGCCTCGGCCGGTGTGATCAGCCGCGACAGGGTTGCCCGGGATCACCTGCACAAGGCGGTCATGGACTCCCTGTTCGGCCTGGGTCGCCTGCAGCCGCTGGTGGACGACCCGGACGTGGAGAACATCGAACTGTACGGGTCACGCCGCACGGTGCTCTGCTACGCCGACGGCCGCGTGGAGCCCGGCCCGCCGGTGGCCGACAGCGACGCGGAGCTGACCGAGATGATCGCCTGGATCGCCTCCCGGCAACGCGGCGGCCAGAGATCGTTCTCCCCGCGCACCCACGGCTGCACATGCGCCTGGACAGCGGCGCCCGGCTGGCGGCCATCGGCTGGGTGGCCGCGGAGCCGATCGCGGTGATCCGCCTGCACCGCCTGGTCTCGGTCACCCTGGCCGAGTTGGTGGGCCGGGCGATGATGAGCCCGGAGGTGGCCGACTTCCTGTCTCGCGCGGTCCGCGCCGGCAAGTCGATCGTGGTGTCCGGCCCGCAGGGCGGCGGCAAGACCACCCTGATCCGCGCCCTGGCCCGGGAGCTGCCCGCGCACATCTCGGTGGTCACGATCGAGACCGAGTACGAGCTGCACCTGCACGAGACCATGCCCGACCGGCGGATCAAGGCCCTCGAGGCCCGCCCCGGCTCCGGGGAGAGGGGCTTCAACGGCCGGGCCGCCGGGGAGATCTCGGTGGCCGACCTGGTCGAGGACACGTGGCGGCTCAACGCGGGTCGGATCATCGTCGGGGAGGTCCGCGGGCCCGAGGTGCTGGCCATGCTCAACGTCATGTCTGGTGGTGCCGGGTCGATGTCGACCGTGCACGCCGACTCGGCGCGGGCCGCGGTCGAGCGGCTGGTCACCCTGTCGATGGCGGCCGGTCCGCAGGTCACCTCTGACTACGCCCGCCGCCAGGTCGCCGAGCACATCGACCTGATCGTGCAGATCGGGGTGCACCACGAGCCGACCGGCCGACCCGATCACTATCGGGCGCACCGCTACGTCAAGGAGGTGATCGCCCTGGAGCACACCGGAGACGGGCAGGCGATCACCGACCTGTTCACCGCCGGCGAGGACCGAGTGGCCCGCCGCGGCCACGTCCCGCATCACCTGGCCGCCGAGCTGGGGCTGCCATGACCGCCCTACTCGCCGCGCTGGCGACCATGACCCTGATCGGCGGGCTGCTGCTCGTGGTCGCCGGGCTGCGCCGGGTCCCAGCAGGACCGGCCCGCCCAGTCACCAACCCATGGACCAAGTGGTGGCAGCGCCGCACCGACGCCCGCGCCCTGGCCGTCCTGGGCCTGCTCGGCGGGCTGATCGTGTTCGCCGTCTCCGGATGGTTCCTCGCCGTCCCGCTCGGACCGCTCGCCGCCGTCGGCCTGCCCTACCTGCTGGCCCCCGCGCCCGCAGTCGGCATCGACCGGCTCGACGCGATGGCCGAGTGGACCCGCTCCCTGGCCGGGGTGCTCACCGTCGGCATGGGCCTCGAGCAAGCCCTGATCGCCACCCAACGCTCCGCCCCCGCGCCGATCGCCCCCGAGGTCAACCGGCTGGTCGTGCGACTGCGGGCACGGTGGAGCACCGAGGCCGCGCTCCGCGCGTTCGCCGACGACCTCGACGACGCCACCGGCGACCTGATCGCTGCCGCCCTGATCCTGGGTGCCCGCCGACGCGGAGCCGGGCTGGCCACGGTGCTCGACGGGCTCGCCCAATCCGTCGCCGCCGAAGTGCGGGTCCGCCGCCAGATCGAGGCCGACCGGGCCAAGCCCCGGGCCACCGCCCGGTGGATCACGATGATCACCCTCGGCGCGCTGGGGCTGATGTTCCTCAACGGCGACTACATCGCCCCGTACGGAAGCCCGCTGGGCCAGTTGATGCTGGGCGTGCTACTGGCCGCCTACATCGGAGCGCTGCTGTGGCTTCGCCACGTCGCCGCCGGCCGGGCGCTGCCCAGGTTCCTCGGCTCTCAGGTCGCGCGGGAGGCCGGTCGATGACCGCCATCATCCTCGCCGGCGCACTGGCCGGGCTCGGCCTGGCCGTCGTGGTCGCCTGGCTGGTCCCCGCTCATCCCGACCTGCCCGGCGCCCTCGACCGGCTGGACCCCAGCCGCGCCCCGGCCACGGCTGTGCCGTCGGCGGACCCTGGCGCGGATCTCACCGATCGGCTCGGTGTGTGGATCCAGCGCCGGCTGCCGACCAGCTGGGCGCGCACCCCCACCGCAGACCTCGCGGTCCTGGGGATACCGACGGCCCGCTACCTGGGCCAACGAGCAGCGTTCTTCCTCGTGGGGCTGGTGTTCCCCACCCTGTTCGTTGCCCTGCTGACCGCGTTCGGCTGGCAGCTGCCGTTCACCGTCCCGGTGCTGGCCGGAATCGTGATCGGCGCCTTGCTGTCCCTGCTGCCGGCCTACAACGCCAAGTCCGATGCCGCGGTGGCCCGGGAGGAGTTCACCCGCGCGGTCGGCGCGTTCACCGACCTGACCGCCCTCGAGCGGCAGGCCGGGGCCGGCACCACCCAGGCACTGGAATCCGCGGCCGCGGTCGGCGACTCCTGGGTGTTCGTGCGCATCCGCGAGGAACTGGCCCAAGCCCGCTGGGCCGGCAAGCCCCCGTGGGACGCCCTGTCCGAGCTCGGCGCCGCACTGCAGGTCCCGGGCCTGGCGGACCTCGGCGACATCATGCGCATGTCCGGCGAGCAGGGCGTGGCCGTCTACGACTCGCTGCGCGCCCGCGCCGCCTCCAACCGCGACGCCGTCCTGGCCGCCGACCACGCCCGCGCCAACCGGGCCAGCGAAGCGCTGACCATGCCCACCGCCGCCCTCGGAGTCATCTTCCTTCTGCTGCTCGCCACCCCCGCCGTCATCCGGATCGCCCTCGGGTGACCCGATGAACCCCAACCCCCACAGCCCCACGCAGGGCACCACCTCGAAAGGACACCACCATGCTCACCACCTACCTGCAGATCCTCACGACCCTGTTCAGCGGGACCCGGGCACGGCTGGAGCGGACTCGCGACGAATCCGGCAGCGTGACCCTGGAGCAGGTCGTCATCGCTCTGGCGCTGTTCCTGGTGGCCACTGCGGTCGTGGCGATCATCACCAACGCCGTCATGTCCCGGGCCAACCAGATCAGCTGACCCACCGCGACCGGGGCTCGCTCAGCCTCGAACTGGTCATCCTGGTACCCGTGATGCTCCTGGTGATCTTCGGAGCCATCCAAACGGCGCTGCACTACCACGCCCGCAACGTGGCCCAGTCAGCCGCCGCCGAAGCCGTCACCGCCGGAACCACCACCCGAGGCACTACCGCAGCCGCCCGTGAAGCCGCCGATTCATTCATCGCCACGGCCGGCGACGGCATCCTCACCGACGCCACCGTCACCGTGCAACGCACCGCGACTACGGTGACCGCCACGGTCCAGGGTCACTCCCTGGCAGTGCTCCCGCTGCTGCCAACCCCATTGATCCGCCAGACAGTGTCGGGCACGATCGAACAGCCCCCCACCTAGGAGCACCATGACCAGCCGAACGCTCCATACCGTTGCCGTCACGGGGGCCCTTGCCCTGCTCCTGACCGCCTGCTCGCCAGACAGCCCCACACCGAGCACGAGCCCAACACCAGCGGCCAGCCAGACTTCGACCTCGGCCTCACCCACGCCGACCTCGACACTCACGCCAGCGGAGCAGGAGGCGTTCGAGCAGGCGACAAGCGTCGCCGTGGCCTTCAAGCAGACCGATCGTCGACCTCTACACAGGCGCCCGGACGGACGTGAACGACCTCAACGATGTCGTGGCCGCCGGTGACCTTCTGGACAGCGAGCTGCAAGAACGTCTCCCAGGGGTTGAGCCAGGGCTACAGCTCGGAACCTGCCGGAGCCCAGCTCGTCCTGGTCTCCGCCGAACCGGTGAGCATCGACCTGGACGCTGATCCCCCTACAGTCGTGGTCCGAGCCTGCATCGACGCCAGCCGGAGTGACCGATCGTTGCCCCAGATGGGAAGCGCACCCCGGGAGTTCGCGAGCAGCTCGACTACACGGTCGTGACAGACCGACTACCTCCCCGCGCCCGGGTGGGCAGTCCTCAAGGTCACAGGTGAGCGCGATCCGGAGGACCGGACATGCTGAGCTCGCGGCGGATCTGCTGCGATCATTGCGGGCCTCGCGGTCTTGGCTGTCGCACCTCCCAGTGCAGCCGACGATCAAGTGCATCATCGACACTCTGCACCAAGGAAGCGGCTCCGCGGACGTCGTTCTGAATCCGCGCGATGACGGGTCTGGCGCTGGCTCATCAGGTGGGGCGACCGTCACGCAGGTCGACCACAAGTCCCCGGCTGAGCGCACCTGCACCCACCTGGGCGAGAAGATTGACTGCACCAGCTCATTCGGGGTCTGGTCGCAAGCGGACGAGTGCTGGGTGCAGCGGATGTCCCCGCAACCGCCAGCCGACGATCCGCTGTGGGGAGGGCACACGGAGGGCGCCATCTACTGGTGCCAGCCTCCCTCCATCGCCGCCGCTATCGGAGGTGGGCATGCGTTCTGGGCGCCGTCGGCCGGAGCCGCTGGGGCGCCGATGCTCGTCGACCCGGTCACGCTGGCTGAGGAAGCCATCGACTCGATGAACCTCCGGGCGGTCGGCGCCGGTATCACGCCGCCCGAGGGCGCGGACACCTACACGCTCCTCGGGATCCCGACCTGGATGTGGGTTGAGGATCCGACTCCGCGGACGTGGGGCCCGATCCGACGGAGTGCCTCCGCGGGTGCCGTCACGGTCTCGGCGGACGCGAAGGTGACCAAGGTCGTGTGGGACATGGGTGACGGCACCATCGTCTCCTGCGGGAAGGGCACCGCCTACGACCCGGCGTACGACGCGGAGCCCTCCCCCAACTGCGGCCACCGCTACGAAGCGCCAGGCAAGTACCAGGTGACCGCCACCTCCTCCTGGGAGGTGGACTGGGCTGGTGCAGGACAGTCGGGGACGATCACCTTCACGCTCAGCCGCGACGCCTCCGTGTGGGTCCGCGAAGCCCACGGGCTGATCAGCCAGCAGGGATGAACCTCATGCCTCGCGCCCACAAGGACGTCGGCACGGCCTCGCTCGAGCTCGTGATCTGGGCGCCAGTCCTACTGCTCATCACGGCGGTTATCGTCCTTGCCGGACGGATCGCCCAAGCGACCCAAGCGGTGGAGGTCGCGGCCACGGAGGCAGCTCGGGCGGCGTCCGCGGCCGGCACGCACACCCAGGCAACCTCCCGAGCGACAGCGGCCGCCGCTGCGGCGCTGTCCAGCGCCGGCCTGCGCTGCACCCAGACCTCGGTCGACATCGACACTTCGCAGTGGTCGCGGCCTGCCGGCACCCCTGCGAGAGTGTCGGCCACCGTCGGCTGCCGACTCGGACTCGCAGATCTGAGCATTCCGGGAGTACCAGGCTCCAAGCAGGTCAGCTCGAGTGCCAGCTCCTCCCTTGACCAGTACCGGGCCCGGCCATGAGAAGCCGAGACGAGAGTGGGTCGATCACCCTGACCCTGGTCGTCATGGTCACCGCTCTGCTCGTCGCGGTCGGACTGGTGGTCGACGGCGGGGCCAAGTTGCGTGCAGTCCAGCAGGCCACCGCCGCCGCGGGGGAGGCAGCGCGGGCAGCCACACAACAGGTCAACGTCGCCCAGGTTCAGGCAGCCGGCAACGCGCGCCTCGACACAGCCGCCGCCCGCAGGGCCGCCCGGGCCACGCTGTCCGAGGCCGGCGTGGAGGGTTCGGTCACCGTGGCCAGCGGCCGGGTTTCGGTGACGGCGACGGTCACCCGCCCGACCGTGTTCCTGAGCCTGGTCGGCATCCGATCACTGAGCGGCACCGGCGCTGCGACCGCGGACCTGACAGTCAGGTGAAGGAGGGCCAGACGTGACCACATCACGAGCCCGAACCTGGGCACAGGGCGTCGCGGCGCTCGCAGCTCTCACGGTTGTCATCGCCGGCGTGCCGATGTGGCTTCACGCCGTCGCCGGCAGCCCGATTCCCGATTCCATCCCGGACTGGGATCAGGCCTGGACGTCGTTGACGAGCAGGGACGACGGGACCCTGCTGCTGAGCCTCTTGAAGTACGCGGCATGGGCCGGATGGGCACTGTTCGTGAGCAGCGTGATCGCGGACGTGGTCACCCGGTTGCGTGGCCTGCCCGCTCCACGATTGGGCCCGCAGCAGCAACTCGCCAGTCAGCTCATCAGCGCGGTCGTCGCCCTGGCCGTGAGCGTCCCAACCACCATGGCCGCCTCCGCCGCACCCATACCCCCCACCTCAGCTAGTCAAGGAGCCGCTGCCATTCCGGCTGCCGGCTGGGTTGCCGGCAGTCCTATGCACGCCACCGCTTCGAGCGAGGCCGCTGACCCCCAACCGCACTACGACGAGTACACCGTCCGACGTGGGGACTGCCTCTGGGACATCGCATGGAACGAGCTCGGCGAACCAGCGAGATGGCCCGAGATCTACGAGGCCAGCCGATCGGTGACTCAGCCAGAGGGCCGCCGGCTAACCGACCCGGATCTCATCTTGACCGGGTGGGTCCTGCACATCCCTGTCCCCAAAGCTGCCGCCGACGGCGATGCCAGCGCCGATCCGTCGCCGGCATCGGACGTGCCGTCGGAATCCCTCCCGACTCCGGAGCGATCCAACGTCGTGACCCCCCTGTTCGGTCCGGCGAGCGGATCGCCGCAAGCTGACGGCCACATGGACGCACAGCGGGTGGACTGGCAGCCAGTCGCCACTGCGCTGAACACGCCACGACCCTCCACGACGGTCAGTGCCGTGGAGGACCGTTGGATCCACGCTCTCGCCGAGCACGACCGGTCTGCCGGATCCCGCTCGAGACTGGCGCAGCCGCCTCGCCAGCAAGGGCTACCAACACGGCCACCCTTGATTCGAAGCAACCTGCCGCAGATCGTGCCTCAGGATGCACGTCGCTCCCGGACCCAAGCCTCAGGTTCCCTCCATTTCCCCCAACTGAGGCCCCGACCCGCTTCGCCGGACGCGATCCCCCTCGGGAGACGGAGTCGGCACGGCACTTCAGTACTGTCCGCACCATGTCCGACAACCTCCACGAACTCATGACATCGCCTGAGGCACGGCGGGCCTACCAACTCGACTACTCGATTGAGCTGATCAGCGAGATCGCCACCCAGTACGACCAGGCAATCGACCGGGGGGACCTCCTCGCCGCGCGGTGCATGCTCGATTCCTTCTACGTCCACATTCGTCTGCTGGCCGACTTCCTGGTCAAGCCCACGCACGCCAAGATGGACTTCGGACCCGCGGACTTCGGCGTTGAGTGGACTATCCCGACCACTGAAGAGGCCGATCGGCTCGCACAGTATTGGCAGAATGCCAGCACATACGTGGTCCATTTCGGCCGTCCCCGGGTCCCGAACAACGTCATGGACCTAGCTGCGTTCGAGGTGGGTGGGAGGCTCTTCAGGGCGATGGCTGCCGATGCACTCGTTGTCTATGCCGAGTTCCTGAAGGGGCTGCTACGTGTGACTCCCACTTGGTCGGGTGGAGCACGGATACCTGATCGGGGGACCGATCCGCAGGAGTGGAGCGCCAGGAACCTCTCGGGTGGGACTGCGCTCCTGCGCGCTTCCTACATCGAGGCCTGCGGCAAGGTCGGGCTTGACGGCGAACTCCTGCTCACCCAAATTGAGTGATAGGTGCCAGCGCGACCTCGCTGGCAGTGTCCGGCCTGGTGATTCGCTCAGCGAGGACGGAAGCTGCCACCTCCCGCGGTAGCGCGGCGGAGAACTTCAACCCGTCGAGTGCCTCATCGGTGATGGCTGGCATGGCGCCTCCGCCAGCCCCGACACAGCCGCGGCGCGAACCTGCTCCGCGTGGACCCGCCCGGCAATGCTGATCCCGAGCGAGTCGCTGGTGGCCTCGAATCCGCCTGCCTCCAAGGGCAGCAGCCAGGCTGGTGTTGGCTGCGCCGCCTGCGTAGGTCGACCAACGGCTGATGTCTTCGTCGACAGCCAGGACGGTGCCGTCCGGGTGGACGGTGCCGGCGCGCTCTACCCGCAGCCGCTCCAGTGCCGCGACCCCGCGCCGGGACAGCGGCACTCCCGGCTCTTCCCCGAGCAGCACCGCGCGCATGGACTGCGCCAGCTCCCGGCCCAGCCCCACGCCACCGCGGCCGGACCACCGGCTGCGCCCTCGACCCTCGTACGGTGCGACGTAGACGACGCGCCGCCGCCAGTCGACGTGCGTGACGACCCACGCCCGCCCGGCCAGCGCCAGAACGCGGGGCTGCGCCCTCGGGCAGCCGCAGCGTCAGCGACGTCGGCGACACGCTGCCGACCTCGGCTCGCCCGTGCAGGACCTTCAGCTCGGGGTCGACGGTGAACACCGCGGTCAGGTCCATGAAGTGTCGACGGCCGAAGCGCCGCTCGGCGGCCGGCCCGATGAAGAGCAGGTCCCCGTCGGACTCGAGGAAGCCCTCCCCGATCAGGTAGTCGAGCACCTCCTGTGCCCCGTCCATGACCGGCAGGTCGCCCCACCACGAGCGCCAGCCGTTGCGCCCGAAGGCTCCCTCCTGCAGCGCGAGCGCGAGCAGCTGCTGGGCGGTGATGTGCCGGGGGCTCGGGCGGCGGCACGACCGGTTCGACGAACCCCGCCTGCCACAGCCGCAGCAGCCCGGCTGCCTGCAGGAACGCGTCGTCCCGGGTGGCCAGGAACAGGGTGTTGCGCGTGGTGCCGGGGCGACGTCCGGTGCGGCCGAGTCGCTGCAGGAAGGACGCGACCGTCCGCGGGGCGTCGATCTGGATGACCCGGTCGAGGTCGCCGACGTCGATGCCGAGCTCGAGCGTGCTGGTGGCGACCACGACGCAGTCACGGGCCTCAGCGAACGCCTGCTCGCTGCGGCGTCGCTCCTCGGCGGACAGCGACGAGTGCGACACGAACGTCGTGATCTCCCGGGCCCGCAGCTCGATGGCCAGCTGCTCGGCCTGGGCGCGGGAGTCGCAGAACACCAGGCGCTTCTCCCCTCCGTGCAGGGCCGCGATGACCGTGGCCGCGTTGGCGACCGACCCGACGTAGTCGAGGGTCACGTCGCCTGATGGCGGGGCGCGCCCACGATTCGGCGCTGGCGCGGCATCTCGGGTGCGACGACCGTCGCCTGCGGGGCGCCACTCCGCCACCCATCCAGGCCAGCAGCTCGTCGGGGTTGCCGACCGTCGCGCTGAGGCCGACCCGCTGCAGGCGCCGCCCAGCGAGCCGCTGCACCCGCTCCAGCACCGCCGAGCAGGTGCCAGCCGCGGTCGTCCCCTGCGAACGCGTGCAGCTCGTCGACCACGACCGCGCGCACCGTGCCCGAACAGCGCCCGATGGTCGACGTTCGTCGAGACGAGCATCGCCTCAAGGGACTCCGGGCGTCGTCAGCAGGATGTCGGGCGGATCGGCGAGCATGCCGCCGGCGCGCCGCCGGGTCCGACGTCGCCGTGCCACAGCCCGACCCGCCGCCCGACCCAGTCGGCGTAGCCGGTCAGCCTCGGGTGCAGGTTGTTGAGCAGGGCCCGCAGCGGCGTGACGTAGAGCACCGACAGCCCGTGCCAGTCGCCCTCCACCATCTCGGAGAGCAGCGGGAACACTGCCGCCTCGGTCTTGCCGCCGGCGGTGGGAGCGAGCAGCAGCGCGTCCTCGCCGGAGCGCATCGGCGTCGACCGCCGCTCGCTGCAGCGGCCGCAGGTCGCGCCAGCCCAGGGAGTTGACCACGTGGTACTCCAGCGCCGGCGCCAGGCCGGTGCTCACCGGTCCCCCCGCGCACGCCGGTGCCTGCCACGCTCACTCCGGCAGCTCCAGGTCGATGTCGTCCACCCCGGCGGCAGCCCGTCTCGGCGCGGCTCATCTCGCCGGAGGCGACGGTGGGCGCGTAGTGCTGGCGGGGGTCGAAGTCGGGGAACTGGTCGACCCGGTCGAGCACGTCACCGACGAGCTTCTTCAGGAACAGCCGGGGCGCCACCCCACCTGCCGCCGAGCCGGCCGGCGACGGCAGTCGGCGAGATCGGCGATGTAGGCGTCGTCGACGACAGCGGGCACCCGGCGGGTCGGCCGCCCACGGCGTAGACGTCGCGCACCTTGCCGCCGAGCTCGACCAGCGACTCGCGGGTGAACCCGGGAAGCCGGAGCTGCACCGCGCGGGGGTTGTCGAAGCGGGGGTCGGTCGAGAAGTCGGTGGCTAGCCGCTGCGCGAGCGGGGCCAGTCGCTGCACGCCCTGGGTGCCGTCGAAGAACGCGGGCGTGCCGGTGATCAGCAGGTACAGGCCGGGGAACCGTCCGGAGTGCACCTCGTCGATGAGCTGGCGCAGCGCGTTGAGCGCCTTGTCGCGCACGTCGCCACGCACCCGCTGCAGGGTCTCGACCTCGTCGAGCACGAGAACGAGACCGGCGAAGCCGGAGTCGCGCAGGACGACCAGCAGACCCTGCAGGAAGCCGAGGGCTCCGAAGTGGTCGAGGTCCCCGCGCACGCCCGCCGTCCGCCGCACGGACGCGGCGACGTGCGGCTGCCCGCCCAGCCACGACGAGAACGCCCTCGGCCTGGGCGGTGTCCCCGCGTCAAGGTGGCCTCACGGTACCCGCGCAGTGCGGTCGCGAACGCGGGGCGGTGCGGGCCACCGCGGCCAGCCGCGTCTCCAGCAGCGCGGCCACCTCGCGGTCCAGGGCGGCCTCGTCGGCGGGATCGACGCCGGCGGCGATCACGTCCGACTCGAGCGTGAAGAGCCAGCCGTCGATCACGTCGCGCAACGCCGACGGCGGGAACTGGGCCGTGGTCGAGGTTCTCGGTGATCCGCCGGTAGACCGTCTCCAGCCGGTGCAGCGGTGTCTCGGTCTCGCTGATCTGCACCTCGGCCGTGGCGAATCCGGCCCGGCGGGCCCGCTCGACGCAGCCATCGGGAGAAGAACGTCTTGCCTGCGCCGTACTCGCCGCGCACCGCCTTGAACATCGACCCGCCTGCCGGCCACGTCGGCAGCTCCGTCGGTCGACGGACGCCTCGAAGCGGCCGAGTCCGACGGCGAGCACGTCCAGGCCGTGCGCGGGAACGGTGCCACGGCGCAGCGCGTCGATGACCTCGCGGCGGCGCCGCTCGCTGACGTGCGCCGACCGCCTCCCGTGGGCTGGGCCGGCGTGATCGGGGGTGGGATGCTCATGGTCCGGCCAGACCGAACTGCTGACGCCACAGCGCCTCGTCCAGCACGACGGTGCGCCCATCGCATCCATCGACGACACGGGTACCCCTCGACGTTGAGCAGTCGTCGCAGGCCCGACAGCGCCATAGGTAGCCGGCCTGGCCTACCGCCAGGGCGCCGCCACCTTCTCCGCGGGGGCCCGACCGCCGCCGTCTCAGCAGCACCCGCACCCGTCGGACCGCGTATCGGGCAGCGCGGCGCGACCGGCGGCCGCCCGCATGCGGGGATAGACGGGGAGGCAGGAAGGCGTCGATCGACGGGCCGTCCGCTGGTCGCGCACCGCGAGCACAGTGGAGGCTGCGGGCGCTGCGCCTCCATCGCGAACAGCGCCTCCCGCCGGCCGGCGCGACACACTCGGGCAGCGCGACGCGGAGCCTCGACCCGCGCGGTGGGCGACGGCCGCCGGCTTCGCCGCCGTCAGGCCGTCCCACCAGGGCGGCGGCCTGATGCCGGCGCCCCCAGCGGGACAGATCGACGTCGGGTCCAGCGAACACCAGCATCGGGGACGGTGACCTCCGCGGCGGACGCTCCGCCGTGGTACCCGGCCGCCTTGTTGCCGTAGCGAAGGTCCTCCACCCACGGCGCGACGATCGCCCCTCCCGCAGCAAGCACGCTCGACCCGTCCAGCGCGACCTCACCGTCTCGGCCGGGCCGGTCGTGGCCGGCCTCCAGCGGGTGTCGGCGAGCTCTCGCGGCTCGGTGCGGCTGCCGCGCTCCACGACATGACCGTGGTCCTGAGACAAGCACAACGCGCGGCCGTGGCGACGAGCCAGTTCGAGCAGGGGCTCGAGATGCTGGATGGTGGGACCGTCCAGCGGGTGCCGTCCGGATCGTGCTTGGCCAGCGTGTCGTCGACCGTGTTGAGAACCACGGCGACGACCCGCGTGGCCGACGCGATCGCTGCTCGACGTCGGGGTGCACCGCGGCTCCGGCGGGCGCCCGCAGGTCGTCCTTGTGGAACAGCGGACCGCCGGTGCGCCTCGTGAACGCGCGCTTCTCATCCGCCTGGGTGCCGTCGCGCAGCGTCCCCGCACAGCAGGCGGTGCGGGAGTACCGCGTCATCGTCGGCAGCGCCGCCAGCGCCGCGGCACGGGTGACTGCGTGCGACGGTACCTGCTCCGGCCCAGCCAAGCGGCTGATGCCGTCTGCTACCGCTGCCGCCACCGCGGCGCTCATGCCCGTCGATGACGATCATCACCACCGGCACGGCCCGGCTGATCGGCTCGATAACCCTCGCCAGAACATCCTCCACGGGCAGGACGTCCGGTCGGCAGAATGTCGCGCTCGGTGGCCGCGGCGAGCAGTGGCGCGAACGTTTCGTCGTGCTGACGGCGTGGCGAGCACCCGCTGCAGAGCACCCGGTAGGCCCCGGCGACGTTGGCGTGGATGCTGCCGGACCACACGTCCGCCACCGCCCGATCGACCCAGCCGTCGCCGCGATGTGGCGCGCCAATGCCTCGGGCAGGTCGCGGGTGCAGCCTCGGGGTCGGTGGCAAGCCAGCGGACGAGCCGCACTGCCATCTGTACCGCTCGGTGTCGGTGCGACGGTCGGTCCAGGCCAGGTCGTGCTGGCCCAGCACGGCCGCGGCGGCCTCGATATCGCCCAAATGCGCGGCTGCGTTGGCGCTCTCCCCGCCATCCGCCTGACCGGTACCTGCCGACAGGGCGTCAGCGACGGAACCGAGTCGTGCGCCGTACCCGTCCGGATGGCTGGGGGAGTGGGCGACCCCGTCGGGGAAGGCAGCGACGGCGAACGCCTCGTGCGTGTCACGCCAGACGACCTGTCGGGAGCCGGGGTCGGTGTCGGCCACGGCCCGCATTCGCTCGCGGCAGCGGCGCCAATCTGCGCAGCGGCGCGGCGCCACCCGGGGTAGTCGGTACCCGTTCTCCCACGCGTGTCGTGCCTGCGCGACCTCGGAGTGGGAGATGTCTGTGCCGTAGAGAACGTCCAGCATGAGTCCGAGGGCCAGGACGTGGATGTGGGCGGTGCTGTCTGCGGAGACGAGGCGGAGAACGGCAGCGGCGGCCGGCCCTGCTCGCTCACCCACCCACGCGGCAGGGCATCACGCGGTTCGTCCGCCACATCGGTCCAGGCCTGGCGCACGCCCAGGTCTCCGAGGCGGTCCAGCAGGGTGCCGAGGCCCAGGTCGTCGGGAGCGAGGTCGAGAATCTCTGCGGCGAGGGCCCCGAGTATGTGGTCGCGCGTGACCCGCTCGGTGGGGCTGCGGGGGTAGCCGCGGGCGGGCAGCCGGTCTAGCAGCTCGCTGGGCAACCACGGGTAGGGATGGCGGAGCCCGTCATCGAGGTGGCGGCCGCCGAACAGTCCCGGAACGGTGGCCCAGGAGTCCAGCGGCTCGATGCGCTGGCGCGGAACCGGCACACCAGTGCGTCCCCGAGGTCGTCGGCGGTGCGGTCGGTCAGGACGATCGCGTACGCGTCGGCGGGCAGGTCCACCAGAACCTCCCGGACGGCCAACGACGACAGACACCCGCGCACACGGACGTCGTTTCCGTTCACGCTC
Organism: uncultured Actinomycetota bacterium; assembly: GCA_963706835.1. GTDB lineage: Bacteria > Actinomycetota > Actinomycetes > S36-B12 > CAVXYG01. Next base: position 5,933 of record CAVPOB010000035.1, on the reverse strand, counting down.
ACCACCGCTGGCCCGTCGTAGCTCGGGTCGGCGGCGAGGGCCAGGACGCGCGAGGTGGCGGCCTTGCCGACCAGCTCGCGCGCGTAGGCGTCGATGATGCGCGGGTCCGCGGACGGTGCAGCGCGGCCCGCACGGACGGCACCGTGGGTCACAGCACCCGCCAAGTGATGCGCACGCGACTGCCGCGCTCCGCACCGATCGCCTGCTGGATCTTGCCCTGAAGGGCGGCCATCTCGGCGCTGAGTCGGTCCCCGTCGATCTCCAGCTCGACATCGTCGGGTCCGTTCGGCCCGCCTGTGGGTCCCGTGGTGGAGGGTCGATTGGCAAGCAGCCACTGCGTGGCCGCGGTGTGGGCCGCCGGTAGGCGCGACAGCAGGCGAATGTGCAGCTCCTCCGCGGCGGCTGCCTCACGCAGGCCGGTCACCGCCTGCTGCGCCGACTCATCTCCGGCGTCAGCGGCCTCGGCGACCGCGTCGAGGGTCGTCCAGTCGTGTCCGTCGATGCCCCAACCATGTCCTCGGCGCTGCTCATGGACTTCGCCAACGCTTGAGGCTCCTCCGGTACCGACATCGCTGCGAGCGCCTCGACCCTGGAGACGTCGTCCGCAGCGGTGGAGAGGCCTTCGACCACCGCAACCCCTGTGTTCGCGGTGGTCAGGCGAGCGGAGTCCGGGGTGAGCGCCAGCGTCTTCCGGTGCTTCCGTAGGGCCTCTACCAGCCGGCGGCACGGTGTCAGTCGGCGCGCGCCGCCTCGCCAAGCTGCCGGCCCAACGCACCCACGTTGGCAGCGGTGCGCAGCTGGCCAGGCTGAAGGCCGAACAGCTCAGCGGCTCGCTCGGTGGCCGTATCCCAGGCCTGCTCGCTGGGCAGGCGTGGGTCGACGAGCACCATGTCGTCGCGGATCGTCGACGGGGCCCGAGACCGTCGACATGGGCCCCGCGCACCTGGAACTGCTTGTCCTCTAGCAGCGCGAAGGCGGCGATGATCAGGTTGCCCATCTCGCGGTCAGCCCCAGTGGAGCCAGCCAGCCGCGGATCGAGGCACCGGGATCGCATCCGCAGGCCGTCTCGCGCTGCCGCCGCAGGAAACGTTGCGCCAGACGAAGTTGGCCTCGTCGAAGACGAAGTGGGAGTCCCCGACGTAGCCGAGCCGCAGGGGGCCGCCAGCCGCCGCACGACGGACCGGCGGTTCTGCTCGACGGGGTCGAGCCGGCCCCCGGGCCGGCTGCACGCCTTCATGACCTCCCACATGCCGTGCAGGTCGCCGGGCTTGACCTCGCGGTCGCCGGCGTCGAACCGGGATGGTCGGGGTACTGCAGCGTCAGCATCTGGTCGACGACACCGTTCGAGTGCCGGGGACAGTGTGGCCGCCGGTCGGCCGCTGCAGCGGCTGCATCGCGCCACAGCGTGGGCAGCTGGGTCACCTCGCCGAAGCCCGCCTTGTCGATGTCGTCGGCCTTCGCGGCAGCGATCCCGTACGCCTGGCGCAGGGTCGCGCAGCGTCTCGGTCAGCGCACGACGCAGGTTCTTCAGGCTGCTGCGCGGCGAGCGCCGCTGGTCCGGGGGCAGGTGCGCGGCGTTGGCGTCGAACTGGCCGCCGCCGCCGCCGAGCAGGTGCTCCAACTGGACGAGTCTGCCGAGGTCGGCCAGGGCGCCGCGGTGAGGAAGTAGGGCACCCAGCCGACCGTGCGGCTCTGCGGCTGCGGATCCGCAGCGCGTCGAACCGGTTGATGTCCTCCTGCGGCCCGTGGTCGCCCTCGTCGAAGGGGTAGTCGATGACGAGCTTCCAGTGGTCGTCGTCGGCCTGCAGCACCTCGTCCGGCATCGTCGTGCGGGTCGCGGATGTTGCCGAACACCACGTCGACGCTGCGCTTGGTGCCGCGCCACATCCGTTCGACGGCAGGCCCGCCGAACGCCATCTGGCTGGCTCGCGGATGCCCATCTCCGCGAACACCAGCCGCCGCAGCAGGGTGCGGCGGGCTCCGGGGGTGTCCTCGGCCTCCACCCGGGCCAGACGCTGTCGTAGTCCACGCCCGACAGCTCCACCGAGATGACCGGGTCGTTGCCCTCGCCCACGTGGATCTCGCCGATCTGCTGCGCCCAGGCCCGCACCGACGTCAGGACCTCCGTGCCCTCCAGGCCAGGGACGAAGGCCTGCACGGTGCCGTGGTTCAGCGCAGCGAGTCGGCCGGCGGTGAGCCGTTGCAGCGACTTCACCTCCGGCACCAGTGCGGCGACGAGCAGCGTCTTGGCCAGCCGGGCGTCCTTGAAGAAGGGATGGTCCGGCGGCAGCCCGTCGGCGCTGCTCAGGCCGTGGCTGCGCCAGCAGCACCGGGGTGAACTTGTCGTCGTACAGCGAGCGGGCCACGTCGAACAGGTGGCGCATCTCCTCGGTGAGCGGCTGCTCGCCGGAGGCGATCATCACGTCGTAGAGGTCGCCGACGCCGATGACCTCGTCGATGCGGCCGGTGTCGCGTCGCGCCGACAGCAGCAGCGCCATGACCTTCAGGGCGGTGCGCTCCCGCTGCAGCCGCCCGGACAGGGCCACCAGTACATCGACCAGCGCCGGGCTGAACGGGTACACCTTGGCGAACGCGGCCTCGCCGGAGCCGGCGTCGTCCTGCAGCAGCGCGTCCCAGGACTCCGAGGCCTTGACCGCCGCCACCGCCTGGGCGACGACGGCCGCTGCCTCGGGGCAGCGGGGTCAGCAGCCGCTTGTGGGCGACGTCCGGCAGGTTCGACGCCGACAGGGTGATCGTGTCGAACCGGTCCTCCCAGTACTGGATGGTCTGCCCGACCTGGGCGCGCTGCACGCCGGCGGCCTTGTCGCCGATGAAGTCCGACAGTTCCCGCTGCCGGGCCACGAACGACACCAGCGGCACCGCGCGCTGCCCACCCCGGACTCGACGAGCTTGGCGACCTTGGAGGCCTCACTCGAGACGAAGGCCGCATCGGAGGCGTGCGAGGCCAGCCACAGCACCAGCTCGTCGAGGAACAGCACCAGTCCGTCGTAGCCGAGGTCCCTGGCGGTGCGGGTCATCACGGCCAGGCCGTCGGCGATGTCGAGCCACTCCCCGGCTGCGGTGTAGCCGGTGAACATCGTGGCCACCAGGTCGGCGGCCAGCCGGCTCGGTCCTCGTCGCCCTGCGGCGCCGCGGCGGCACGGTCGTAGGACTCCGGGGTCCACGCCGACCCGTAGCGCCCCACCCGCCGGAGGACTTGCCGGCGTTCAGCGCGGCGAAGAACTCGCGCCTCGTTGGCGGCACCGCCGGCTCGCGGCATCGGCGAAGAGCCGGTCGGACTTGTGCAGCAACGGGGCGTCGCCTCCGGGTGCAGCGACGCGATCCGGCGGGCGAACCCGGAGAACAGCGCCTCCTCCAGGGAACCCGAGCCAATCAGGTGGTACTCGGCGGTGAGAGCCTGCTGGCCAGCACATCGGAGCGCTTGGCGACGACCGCCTGTAGGCCCGGCACCGCCCGCGCGCCGCGGGCTCGCCGCGCAGCATGAGGTCCAGCACCGCCATGAAGTGCGACTTGCCGGCGCCGAACGAGCCGTGCAGGAAGACCCCCTGCGGCTGCCCCTGGTCCAGGCCGCCTTGATGTAGCCGAGCGCCTCGTCGAAGGACTTCGCCAGCGACTCGGTGGCCACGTACTCCGCGACGGTCTGCGCGGCGTGGTCGACGCCGGTGTGCAGCTGCAGGACGTAGTCGGAGGCCGCGACCACCTCCGGGATGTCGAACACCTCGCGCAGCAGTGCGTTTCGCTCGATCTCAGGCACTCGCCTTCCTCCGTCCCCGCAGCGGTGCGGGAGGCCGCCACCGTGCCACATCCGACCTGGTCTGCCCGACGCCTGCCAGCCGCTGATCGAGCAGACCACGGATCGCCTGTGCCGGGCTGGCGTGGAACCCAGGCACCGGCTCGTCATGCCACTGGAGCAACCACGGCTCCAGCTCCACCAGACCACCGAGCAGCGGAGTCACCCGCTCGGCGCCCCCATCCCTCGCGTTGACCCGCTCCACGATCAACCGCGCCAACGCCCGAGCCTGCTCCGCGTGATCCCAGCCGGCCCAGCCGATCACCAGGCTGCCATCCCCCGACGGCTCCGCACCCGGGTAGGAGATGAACCGTTCCTTGGGCACGTCCAACTTCCCACGCGCCTGCCAGTACGGGGACCTTGGCGAAGTCCTTCGTGTCGTACTTCGGCGGCACCGGGATCTGAACCTTCTCCCCCGCGTCCTCGCGACGCTGCAACGCCCACACCGTCTCCCACTCCGCACGCTTGCGCAGACCCGTCTCCGTGTAGCGCAGGGCAGCCAGGTACGGGACCGCCTCATCAGCGACCAGCGTGCCGACCAGCGCCGCCAAGTCCGGGTCCTGCTCGCCGGTCAGCGTGCGGGCGGCCTCGCGAGGTCCGCGTCATGGCGCACCGCCCAGCGAGTTTGCAATCGACATTACGCGAGGACCGCTGCCGTCCGACCACAGCGCCCGGTCCTCCAACCGGTCGAGAATCCACTCGGAGACCGCCCGGCTCTGCTTCACTTCCCACGGCTCCGACCGCCCACCGCCGCTTGTGCTCCGGACGCTCCAACAACCGGATCGTCGGTACGACGCGATCACGTCCAGCCGACGCTGGACCAGTTCCGGTACTCGGCCGGCCAGTGCGCAGGGAGCTCAGTGATCGGGGCCGAACCGTGCCGGGCGAACCACGCTGTCGTCTCATCCCCAGCGGCCACCCGGCGCGCCAGCGCAATCTCGAAGGCCCGCTCGCCCAGCGCTACTCCGGGGACCTCCCCGTCGTGGGTCAGGTCATCGTCGATCAGGCCGTAGAGGCGGTAGACCTCCCAATCCAGCTCCTCCTGAGCGGCGATCATGTCCGCACGGACCCGGAGGTACTCGGTGCGGGCAGAGTCAAGCGCTGCGCGCGACGGGGAACCTGCTGCGCATGCCGCCGACGGCACGCACGCGGCCAACTGCTGGGCCAACGAGTCGAGCCGCAGCCCCGCTTCCAGCGGCAACGTTGCCGGTAGCGGGAACTCCTGCAACTTGGTACCCGTGAACTCGAAGAATCGCTCCCACTTCATCCGCGATGCCGCCTCCGATACCACCGTTGCCCTTGTCGTGGCTGACTTGCTTCAGCCAGAAACACGCCGCCGAAGAGTTCAACACCCCCAACAACCCCAGGTGATCGTCCTCACTGGCCCCCGCCGGCAACTTGATCACCGGCGCCGTCTGCTTGAAAAGCTTGCCTTCCGCGGTCCAGCACGAAATGGTTGTGGGTTGCCACGAACGGGAACGCGATCCCAAGCGGCGTCCGCAGCTTCGTGGCATAGGTCTCCAGATGGTCATACCAAGGTCGGCCGCGGTCCTCAAAGGACTTCCCGAACGGTCCGCTGCCGAAGAAGCGTCCGGTTCGGCCATAGCCAACGCTTGGGCAGTCGGTCTGTCTCCGGAACAATGTCGGGCAAGGACGTCCAAATCGGGCCAAGCGGCGAGAGTTCGGACGTCAATGGCGAAGTCACGAATGTTCTCCCCCTCGATGAACGGCTTGACCCGTCCGACGAGTGGACCCCACGGCTGGCGTGATGCCGGAACAAGCCACGCGTCGTCCTCGCCCACTACATCATAGCCCGATCTCCTGAGCCACTGACCCAAGAGTCCGAGGCGCGGAGGCGTCTAGGCGTGCCTTTAGGCTCCCAGCCCCGCCTCCGCTGAGCGACCACAGGATGGCTCTGCAGCACCGTCCGATGCAAGTCGGTCACGGTTACGTATGTGCCGTCGAATCCCGGGGTGTCGATGCGTTCGACAATCTCGATCCAGACCAGCCCCTCGGCCGGGTTGTCCGGCTGGCCAGGTTCCCCCGGACTCCGAGCACGGCACGCACGGTCGGAGCGACGGGCCGGCGACGTCGCCCGACAAGGATGACCGTGGGAGTGCCG
>CAVPOB010000034.1:0-45000 GCA_963706835.1 uncultured Actinomycetota bacterium | reverse complement strand
ACACCGGCTGCCATCAGGAGGCGGGTGTCCAGCGGGTTGTGGGCCGTGGCTAGGAAGGGCCCGGTGAAGCCTGCTTCACGGATCCCGTGCAGCAGAGCGAGACTGATATCCCGGCTCGGAATGGTGCTGACTACGCACCCGGCCGAGGTCATGGGTAGGGCGAGGGCCAGTCCGGGTTCCTCGGCGCCCCCGTAGAGGGTCTCTACATGCGCGTGCGGGGGGCGCGCGAGCGCCTGCGGGTCGTGGTCGACGATCAGCACTTGCAGGCCGGCGGCGGTGAGCCCGGCTGCCGTAATGACCTGCCCCGAAGATCACGCCGTTGACCTCGGGCGGCACCTCGATGTGATCGGGAGCAGCGCGGCCGTCGCTCGAAGATGCCCAGGTACGGGGCCAGCCGATCATAGAGGGGGTAGGGGGTACAGGATCAGGTAGGTCGACAGGCCGATCGTGATGAGCCCGACCACGGTGATCGGTCTGACCGTTGCGCTGTCGATGTGCCCCAAGCTCAGGCCGAGGGTCGCCAAGCTCAGGGAGAACTCGCTGATCGGGCGACGGTGAGTCCGGCGAGGAACCCCACCCGTCGGCGGTAGCCCATCACGCCCATCAGGATCGCGCCGCGGAGACTCACTCAGTGCGTCGCGCCACGAAGAACTCGTAGGCGTAGTAGTCCGAGTGCCGCCGGTGCATCTCGGGCTCCTGCGCGAGTCTGGTCGAGCACGGCGAGCGCCTCGGCATCGCCGGCGTACTTGCCGCGCAGCTCCTCGATGCGTCGCTCCATCGGCGTGTAGAAGTCGTCCCACCAGGCCTCGTCCGGCAGGGTGAAGTGGCCGACGAGCGAGAAGCCGGTCTTGCCGATGGCTGCGAGGACGTCGGGGACCGTGCCCATGGTCGGGTAGTCGAGGTCGAAGCTCGCCTTGACCTCGGGCGGTGGGTTCTCCTTGCGCCAGACCGCGTCGGTGAAGGCGAGGTAGCCGCCGGGCGCAGCAGCCCGTGGCAGATCCGCAGGGCGTTCTCGATGCCGATGTTGTAGAGCGCCCCCTCGGACCAGATGAGATCGAAGCTCTCGGGTGGCAGCTCGGGCTGCGCCATGTCGCCGACCACGGGTCGCACCCGCTCCGCGAGCCCGCGCTCGGCGACCGTCGCCCGCAGCCGCTCGATGCTCGGCGCGTGGCTGTCGATGGCCGTGATGAGCGCGCCGGGCAGCAGCTCGGCGAGATGGAGCGTCTGCCCGCCGACGCCGCAGCCGAGGTCGAGCACGGCAGGCGCCTGCGGCAGCTCCCGGCACAGGCCGAGCGCCTTCTCGGCGCAGGCGCGGTTGCCCGGACCCTGTCGGGGCAGAGCCTCGTAGACCTCGAAGAAGACCTCCCAGAAGCGGGGCCTTGGCTCATTCATGTGATGCCTCTTCGTCGGGCCGCAGCCCGAGGAACACCTCGTGCCCGGTGTTGCCGTACGAGCTGTGCTCGAAGGGGACCGCGAGCGGCTCGAAGCCGGCGTCAGCGATCAGCTCGAGCCAGACGGCCCTGGGGAACAGCCCCATCACGTGGCGGTCGTGGATGACCTCGACCGTGCCGCTCTCGTCGCGGAGCAGGTAGGCCATGTCGGTCACGTAGGTCTCGTGGCTGCCTCCGGGATCCAGCGCCACTCCAGGTAGCGCAAGCCTCTGCCACCATCGTCGCTGCCGCCTGTCTCGGTGCCCGGCTCGAAGGTCTCGGCGACGAAGTCCGGCTGGAACATGGCGACCCCGCCACGGGCGGTGTGCTCGAAGGCCGTGACGATGGCGCGCGCGAGATCGGTGCGCGACGCCATGTAGCTCACCGCGTCGTGCACGAGGACGCAGTCGAAGACGCGGCCGAGCCTGACGGTGCGCATGTCGCCCTGGACGTGCTCGCACTCCGGGTTGAGGCGACGGCTGAGCGCGAGCATCGCGGGCGCCAGGTCGACCAGCGTGCAGGCCAGCGTCGCCTTGAGGTGTGCGGCGTTGTGACCGCCGCCGCTACCGAGGTCGAGCAGGGTCCGGGGCGGCTTGTGGCAGTGCGTCTCGAACAGCCGCCGGTAGAAGGCAGCCTCCTCGGCGTAGTCGCCGACCGGCGTCAGCAGGGGATACCACTCCGCCAGCTCGCGGTAGAGTCGCGGACCACTGCTCACACTGGGTGCAGAATCTCCCATGACTTCCTCTGTGTCACACGCAGCCTCCGATGCTATCCCGATCAGGTTCCCTCGGGACCGACACCAAGGCCGAACTCGCCCCGCCGTCCTCAGCCTGACGCACAGGGTGGGCCGCTCTCCGCAGAATGACTCACATTTTGACTCACACCGGACCGGGAGACAGGCCAGATCTGAGTGATCAGGCATCCGCGAAACCTGTTGCCCCGCAACAGATTCCGCCTCGGTGGGCGCAAAGGGACTCGAACCCCTGACCCCCTCCTTGTAAGGGAGGTGCTCTAACCAACTGAGCTATGCGCCCGCAACGCTGCGTCTCAGGGTACCGAAGCCGGAGCCCAGCCCGGCACCGACGCGTCAGGCTCCCGCCCGTACCGTGGCAAGGGTGAGTCTCGCCGATCTGCCCAACGGCCGCGACCTCGGCGGCATCGCCACCCGCTCCGGCACGGTGCGTGCGGGTCTGGTGTTCCGCAGCGCCGCCCCGACCGGCGAAGCCGCGCGCACGGCGCTGTCGGCATTGGGCATCCGTACCGTCATCGACCTGCGGTCGGCCCTGGAGCGCGAGCAGCAGCCGACGGATCTGCCGCCGTCCGCCAGTGCCCGGGCGGCCGACGTCCTGGCGGATGCCTCATACGCCGGCGCCGCCAACCTGGGCAAGCTCGCCGCTGAGGCACTCGCGGGCCATCAGGTGGCGGACGGCTTCGCGGGTCGAGACCTGCGGGCCATCATGCTGGAGTCCTACCGGGACTTCGCCGAACTGGGCAGCGGCATGTCGGCCACTGCCGATGTCCTGCGACTCCTGGCGAACCCCGACGCCGGCCCGGTCCTCCTGCACTGCACCGCGGGCAAGGACCGCACCGGGTGGCTGGCGGCGGTGCTGCTGCACGTCCTCGGCGCGGATTGGGACGACATCATGGCCGATTACCTGGCCAGCGGTCCCGCGGTTCGCGCCATGTTCGAGGGCGTCCTGGCGCGCCTGCCCGACCGGGTAGCCGCGGAACGGCTGTTGGAGCCGGTGCTCGGTGTCTCCCCCGATTACCTGCTCGCCGCCCGCGGCGCCGCGCAGCGCACCCACGGCTCCCTGGATGACTACATCCGCGAGGGACTCGGCATCGACGACGCCACCGTAGCTGCGCTCCGGACGAGACTCGTCCAGCCCTAGCGGCGATCAGTCGAGATCGGCCAGCGCCTTCAGGTAGTCCGCGGCATCTCGGCCCTCGCCGATCCCGTTGAGCATCGTCCAGCGCACGATGCCGTCGCGGTCGATGATGAAGGTGCCGCGCAGCGCCACGCCCACGTTCTCCTCGAACACGCCGTACTGCTGGGCGACAGCCCCGTGCGGCCAGAAGTCGCTGAGCAGCGGGTACTCCGCCCCCTGGGACTCGGCGAAGGCGCGCAGCACGTGGACCGAGTCGGTGGACACGGCGATGACCTGGGTGTCGTCATTGACGAAGTCCGCCCAGCGGTCGCGCACGTCGCACACCTCCGGGGTGCAGATCCCGGAGAACGCGAACGGGTAGAACATCAGCACCACGTTCTTGCCCCGGTAGTCGCTCAACCGGACCTGCTGCCGGTGCTGGTCCGGCAGCGAGAAATCCGGAGCCTGGTCTCCAACGGCGATGCTCATCGTTCCCTCCCAAGACGTCGGTCTGCCTATTGGATCGCAGACCGAGTGCGTGCACAAAAGCGGGGCTGGGGCAGGATGAGACCGTGACCGGCCGCGACATCGAGATCCCACAGCCGAAAGGGCTGCTGACCGAGGCGCCGCACGAGCTCGCGCAGCGCACCATCCGGGCCTGGGAGATCTTCGCCGAGGTCGCTGCCACGGTGGACCTGGCCGGCCGAACCCGTTCCCGGCAACGCATGGCGCGGGAGTTGGTGATCGCACTGGGGACGTGGCCGGACAGCCGCGGCATCCCGGGACTGCTGGCCGACGCCCACTCCGGTGCCACCAGCACCGAGTCGATGAAGGCCTCGGCGCGCCGGCTCGCCGAAGCCCATGCCGACGCCACCGACGACGAGGTCCGGGCCTCAATCGTGGGCAGTCTGCAGCAGACCCGGGACTGGCTGATGTCAGGCGACCTGGAGCACAATGGCCTGCTCCCGACTCCCTCCCCGCTCGGCGTCCTGCCGATGGGGACGGTCGTGCACGCCGCCGCCTACCAGCTCGCGGTCACTGCGCGCGACCTGATGCCGGCCGGCGCGCAGCCGCAACCGACGCTGGATGAGATCGGATTGGCCTCGCTCATCGATGCCACGGGCGCAGTGGCCGCCCGCTCCGGCCTGGTGGCGTCCGCCGTCGCGGTCGGGCGACGTGCCACCGTCGGGACCGAGGTGTTCGACGGCGGCTGGACCACGGCCTTCAGAGACAACGAGGAGCACCCGGCGGTGCTGGCACCCGAGGAGGTGCTGCTGGACCTGGCGGGCGGGCGGGCCGACTTCGCTGCCGCCACGCGACAACTGCGCTTCCGCAATCCGCGCGGCCTGCTGGCCCTGGCGCCCATCGTCGACGAGATTCCAGAGTTGCCGGGCGGTCCGCTGCTGCGCCGCACGGCCCGCTTCGCGCGCCTGATGGCCGGGTTCCGCTGAGCCGGACCCGCCTACGACTGGTCCACGCCGGTGGCGCGGTTGAGCTTGTCGGTGATGATCCGGTCCATCGCGCCGGCATGCTCGAGGTCCTCCGCGATGCAGGTCATGCCGAACTTCCCGTACCGGGACAATCCGCCGAGCATGTGGAAGACCGCCCCGGTCTCGGTCACCGGGTCGTAGTTCAGGTGGTTGGTGACCATCAGGTCCATGAAGTCGTCGATGGAGAATCGCCGGTAGTTCGGGTGGCGCCGATTGTCGGTGGAGCAGTAGGTGCGAATCCGCTCCGACTGGGTGACGAACTGTCCCGTGGCGGGGTCGTAGGTGCCGTTGGTGAGGATCTCCATGGTCATCATCGGGTGGGTGGTGCCGCCGCGGCGCAGATTGATCTCGATGGCGGCGATGCGCCTTCCCCTGGGAGTGTCGGCGACCATGTAGTCCACGGCATAGCGCCCCAGGGCGCCGCGCTGCTGCAGGACGTGCCCGACCGCCTGCCCCGCCTGCTGTACGCGCAATCGGTACTCCGGGCGCGCCGGGAACGTGCTGCCCTCGAAGACCTGGCCATCGGCGCCGCCGAGGATCTGGTCGTGCGTGGACAGCGGCTTGACCTCCCCCGTGGGCACGATCTGGCCCTGGGCCGACGGCGAGGTCTTGTTCGCGCCGTCGATGAACTCCTCCACCACACCGCCCATGGCCAGGAACTTCGCCGCGTACTGCTCGTAGGTGATGTCGCCGACGAACTTCAGCTGCGACGGCAGGATGGCGCGTACCTGGGCGAGGCGGTCTGCTTGAGAGCGGCCATCCACCGAATCGAGGCCGATGACGGCATTGCCCTCGCCGGAGAAGCCCTCTTCGACCTTCACCACGGCCCGGGCGAGCTCCGGGTGCCGGCCCTTCAACTGCGCCAGCGCCACTGCCACATCGTGGATGTCGCGCAGCCGCTCGAAGCCGTCCGGCAGATCCACGCCCGCCTCCCGGAACACCTCCCGGCTGCCGCTCTTGTGCCCCAGGTGATCCAGATCCGGCGGATTGCCGTAGAGCGGGATGCCCAGTTGCACTGCCAACGAGCGCTCCAGGTCGGTGGTGTTCTGCACCAGCAGCGATGCCGAGGGCGCTCCGGCGATCGCCCGGCGGATCTCCGCGATCCGGTTGGGCCGGTCCAACAGTTTGCGGGTCAGCGCCACCGGGGACGCGTCGTCGCAGCAGACCATCGTCAGCCGCGGCCTCGAATGGTGCTGCGGCACGCCGGTGATCAGGTGCAGGTAGTAGTCCACGACGGTCTCCGAGACCCGGGTGGACGTGCAATAGACCAGTCGCAGCCGTGGCCGGCGCAGGGCGCACAGCATCGCCAGCAGTCGCTCCTCGTAGTGGTCCACGCCGGCGACCTTCTCCAGCAGCTCCCGGTCGAAGGTCATGCTCGGGACGACGACGAGCGCATGCTCGCTGTCGGGCATGTCCTCGTACACGTGGAAGGCGTCGACCAACTGCGACTGCAGGGCCTCGAACGCCTCCTGCTCGGCCTGCGAACCCGCCGGTGGAAAGGTCACGACCGCACCCTATGGCAGCGGCGGCCACACTGACTCATCACGACGCTCCGTGTCGGACCGACGGGGCGCGCGTCAGCGACCCTGCTTGGGCGCGGTCAACCGCGCCGCCTGCCAGTTGGCCCCCACGCTGATGGAACTGGTGATCTGCAGGCCGGCCACCTGGACGGCCTCCTTGACATCGGATCCGGTCATATGACCGGGCCGACCGGGCCGCGGCGTGCACAACCACACCACGCCGTCGTCGGCCAGCATCGACAGCGCATCCAACAGACCATCGGCGAGGTCGGCGTCGTCGTCGCGCCACCAGATCAGCACCCCATCGACCACGTCGGTGGCTTCGCCCATCACCATCTCGATGACGTGCTGCTCGACCGCGTCGAGGAACTCCTCATCGCCGTCGTCATCCCATCCCACGACTTGCACGACTGCGTCTTCGGCCAGACCCAACCGCTGCACTGCGGCTTGTGCCTGCCCCCGCTCGACCGACGAACCGATGGCCACTTCTCTGCGCCCTTCCTGCGGCACGCCGCCATGCACGGCGTTGCTGCGCCAAGCCAACCCGAACAAGTGGGGCCCGCGCAAGCCCCTTGGCCGTGATCGCCTTGCGGAGCGCCGCCACGGGGCCCTCTGCGCCCGGTGGGCTGCATTTCGGCCCGTCGCACGCAATGATGAGCGCAGATGAGCCCCCGCTTGTGAAGGATGCGCCGTGACCGCCAATCCCCTTTCGCCCGCGCCGATCGAAGGCGGCCTGCCGTCGCAGTACATCGACACCGATCCGGAGGAGACGCAGGAGTGGCTGGACTCCCTCGACGCCGTCGTCGATCACGCCGGCCCCTATCGGGCCCGCGTGCTGATGCTCGACCTGCTGCGCCGCGCTCGCGAGCGGTCGGTCGGGGTGCCGTCGCTGCGCAGCACCGACTACATCAACACCATCCACACCGACCAGGAGCCGTGGTTCCCCGGCGATGAGGCGATCGAGGCCGACATCCGCCGGATGATCCGGTGGAACGCCGCGATGATGGTGCACCGCGCACAGCGGCCCGGGATCGGCGTCGGCGGCCACATCTCCTCCTACGCCTCCTCGGCGCACCTGTACGAGGTCGGGTTCAACCACTTCTTCCGCGGCCTGGACCATCCCGGTGGCGGCGATCAGATCTTCATCCAGGGCCACTCGGCGCCGGGCATCTACGCCCGGGCGTTCCTGGAGGGCCGGCTGTCGCAGACCGATCTGGACGGTTTCCGGCAGGAGGTCTCCCACCCGGCCGGATCGCTGCCGTCCTACCCCCACCCCCGCCTGATGCCCGACTTCTGGCAGTTCCCGACCGTGTCGATGGGCCTGGGGCCGCTGCACGCCATCTACCAGGCCCGGTTCAACAAGTACCTGCACAACCGCAGCATCAAGGACACCTCGCAGCAGCATGTCTGGGGCTTCCTCGGCGACGGCGAGATGGACGAGCCGGAGTCGCGCGGCGCCCTGCAGCTGGCGGCGTACGAGGAGCTGGACAACCTCACGTTCGTGGTGAACTGCAACCTGCAGCGCCTCGACGGGCCGGTGCGCGGCAACGGCAAGATCATCCAGGAGCTCGAGGCGTTCTTCCGCGGCGCCGGCTGGAACGTGATCAAGGTGATCTGGGGCCGCAAGTGGGATCAGCTGTTCGCCCAGGACGGCGACGGCGCGCTGGTCAACCTCATGAACACCACCCCCGACGGCTCGTTCCAGACCTACCGCGCGGAGGGCGGCGGCTTCATCAAGGAGCACTTCTTCGGCCGTGATCCGCGCACGGCGAAGATGGTCGAGGACTGGTCCGACGCCGATGTCTGGGCGCTGCGGCGCGGCGGCCACGACTACCGCAAGGTGTATGCCGCCTACGCCGCGGCGATGAATCACACCGGCCAGCCCACGGTGATCCTGGCCAAGACCGTGAAGGGCTACGCCCTGGAGTCGTTCGAGGGCCGCAACGCCACCCATCAGATGAAGAAACTCACCCTGGACGGTTTGAAGGCCTTCCGCGACCGTGTCCAGCTGCCGGTCACCGACGAGCAGTTGGAGTCCGATCCGTATCTGCCGCCGTACTACAACCCCGGACCCGGCGACGAGCGCGTGCAGTACATGCGGGAGCGCCGCGCCGCGCTCGGCGGGGCACTCCCGCGGCGTCGGCGGCAGTCCAGCGTCTCCCTGCCGGCGCCGGGGCCCAAGCCGTTCGAGATGATCAAGAAGGGCTCCGGCAAGCAGGAGGTGGCCACCACGATGGCCATCGTCCGCCTGTTCAAGGACCTCATGCGCGACCCGGAACTGGGCAAGCGCTTCGTGCCGATCATCCCCGACGAGGCCCGCACGTTCGGCCTGGATGCGGTGTTCCCGACGGCCAAGATCTACAACCCGCACGGCCACAACTACATCTCGGTGGACCGGGACCAGCTGCTGGCCTACAAGGAGGCCACGTCCGGGCAGATCCTGCACGAGGGCATCAACGAGGCCGGCAGCGTGGGCTCCTTCGTGGCGGCGGGCACCTCGTACTCCACCCACGACGAGCCGATGATCCCGTTCTACATCTTCTACTCGATGTTCGGCTTCCAGCGGACCGCGGACTCGCTGTGGGCGGCCATGGACCAGATGACGCGTGGCTTCCTGCTCGGCGCCACCGCCGGTCGCACGACGCTGTCCGGTGAGGGCCTGCAGCACAATGACGGACAGTCGCTGCTCTACGCGGCCGCGAACCCCGCCTGTGTGGCCTACGACCCGGCATACGCCTACGAGATCGGCCATATCGTCGCCGACGGCCTGCGTCGCATGTACGGCGACGACCCGGAGAACGTCTTCTACTACATCACCGTCTACAACGAACCGATCTCCCAGCCGGCCGAGCCGGAGGGCGTTGATGTGGACGGCATCCTGCGCGGGATGCACCTCATCGCGGAGGCCGACCCGCAGGCACCCGGCCCCCGCGCCCAACTGCTGTCCTCCGGCTCAGGGGTGCCGTGGGCCTTGCGGGCTGCCGAGCTGCTGCGGGAGCAGTGGGGCGTCCACGCCGATGTCTGGTCGGTCACCTCGTGGACCGAACTGCGTCGCGACGGTCTGCACTGCGATCGGCACAACTTCCTGCACCCGGAGGAGGAGGCCGCGATGCCCTACGTCACGCAGCGGTTGCAGGGCCGGCCCGGACCGGTGATCGCGGTCTCCGATTGGATGCGCGCCACGCAGGACGGGATCAGCAACTGGGTGCCGCAGGACTTCATCTCGCTGGGGACCGATGGTTGGGGCATCTCGGATACGCGCGGTGCCGCCCGGCGCCACTTCCTCGTGGACGCCGAGTCGATCACGGTGCAGACGCTCAGCATGCTCGCGCGTCGGGGCGAGGTGGATGCCTCCTCGGTCCGGGAGGCCATCGACCGCTACCAGCTGCACGACCCGACGGCGGCCGATCCCGGTAACACCGAGGGATCCGGCTGACGCGGCGGCTCGGCGCGCGCGACTCTAGAACCGCGCGCCGAGCTCGATGCGGACCTCCTCCAATGTGAGGTCGTCCACCAGCCCGAGGCCCAGCGCGGCCTGCGCCATCTGCAGCGCGTCGCTGCACAGCATCACGCCGTCCTCGCCCACCTCCGGCGTCGAGCCGTCCGAGTTCGAGCGCGGCCCGATGGCCAGCGTCGGCCTCACCTCGCGGATGAACACCGCGACGATGCGGTCGGGGTCGCTGCGCAGGAACTCCGCGTAGATCTCCCGGTCGTGCTCGCCGCTGTCGCCGATGAGGACGAAGCGCAGCTCGGGGTAGGCATCCAGGAGTCGCCGGATCCGCGCCCGCTTGTGGCCCCGGTACTGCATGTCCTCCTCGCCGCCCTCGACCTGCTTGCCGGGGCGCCAGTCGGTGAGAAACAGCGGCCCGCGGGGGAAGCCGCGCAGCGCGAGGAATTGCACGAGCATGTCGTAGAGGTTCCAGGGCGTGGAGGAGACGTAGAAGAACATCGCCTCGGGGCGGCGGCCGGTCCCCCGCGCGAGCCCTCGGTACAGGCTCGGCGTGCCGGGGATCGCACGGCGACCATGCGCGTCGCGCAGCAGCGTGCGCTGCACCGCCTTGAGCCCTTCGGTCATGCCGGTGCGCAGGATGGTGTCATCGATGTCGCTGATGACGGCGATCTGCGATGACGGGTCCGGCACGACGACCCGTCCCTGGGCGATGACGAGGCTGCCGTCGGCATCGGCGGCGCGGAAGGTGACGGTGTGCCAGCCCGGCTCGGCGTCGGGCAACGGCACCTTTGCGATGACGAAGCCGTCCGGGTTGCTGGTGGCGGTCACGGTGTTGCCGCCCACCGTGATCTCCACATCGACGCCGGGCATGTCGAGCACCACCCAGCGCAGCAGGTTGGCCGCCAGGGTCGCGTCGATGCGCAGCGCCTCCCCGGCGTCCTCGAATCGCTGCTCCTCCCGCACCCGGGCCCGGATGTTGGCCACGCCATCCACCACGAAGCCGCGATAGGGCTGGATCGTCATCGGGCGCAGCATGCCGGTCACCCGCTTGGCTCCCCGCATCGTCTGCGTGGCGAGCTCCTCCATGTCGGCGCCGAGCCGCACCCAATCGACCATGCGGCCATCGTGCCCGATCCGCGCCGGCATCGCGCTGCGGGCCGATCGCGCCGCGCCGTCATCGCGCTGCGGATCGGCCATGCTGCAGGCCATGCTGCCGGCGCCCAGGCGGGTACCACAGCGGCCCGATGGGACGGCTTGCGTTGCGGGACCGGCTTCGACAAGGTGGGGTAGTGCCGGACCAGGACCGTGTCGTCATCGACCGCATGACCGCCAGGATCGACGCCGCTCTGCAGGCGGACCTCGAACGTCTCGCCGAACTCCTCGACCAGACGCTGGTGCGTCAAGAAGGCGAGGAGATGCAGGCGGTCACCGCCCAGGTGCGGCAGGCGGTGCAGCGCGGCGACAGTGTCGCGTTGGGGACCCTGCGGCAGCTGGACCTTCCCACCGCGACCAGGGTTGCCCGGGCGCTGCTCATCTACTTCCACCTGGCCAACGTGGCCGAGCAGGTGCACCGTTGGCGGGCGCTGGATATCCAGCGGGCCCAGGTCGGCGGCGCCCTGGCGCAGACCTCGGCCCGGATCGCAGCCGCCAAGCCGGATCTGGCAGCGCTCAGCGACGTGGTCGGCCGGCTGTCGGCCCGCCCGGTGTTCACCGCCCATCCCACCGAGGCCGCCCGCCGCAGCACGCTGACCAAGTTGCGCCGCATCGCCGGGGTCCTGCAGCAGCCCGGTCAGCCGGGCGCGCAGCAGCGCCTCGCCGAGCTCATCGATCTGATGTGGCAGACCGACGAGTTGCGACTGGAGCGGCCCGAAGTCCTGGACGAGGCGCGCAACGCCCTGTACTTCCTGGAGGACATCATCCGGGGGCCGCTGGGCCAAGTGCTCGATGAGCTCAGCCGGCAGATGGCCGGCCTCGGCGTCACCATTCCGGCCACCGCCAGGCCGCTGAACTTCGGGTCCTGGATCGGCGGCGACCGCGACGGCAACCCGTTCGTGACGCCGGAGACGACGCGCGAGGTGCTGCTGCTGCAGAAGTCGTACGCGATCCGGCGGCTGGTGGAGATCATGGATAGCCTGCAGGAGGACCTGTCGGTCAGCGAGCGCATCGCCGGCGTCCCCACCCAGCTGCGCGCCGACATCGAGCGCGACCTCGCCGAGGTCGAGGGCGTGGATCCCCGCTACCTGCGGCTCAATGCCGAGGAGCCGATCCGGCTGAAACTGAACGTGGTGAAGGCGCGGCTGCAGGCGACGGTCCGGCGGCACGCGGAACAGACTCCGCACCGCCCCGGCAAGGACTACCGCACCACCGAGCAGCTGCTGGCGGACTTGATGCCGATCCGGGACGCGCTGCAGGCCCACCGCGGGTCGTTGGCCGCGCGCGGGACCTTCGATGCAGCCATCCGACTCGTCACGGCGATCACGATGCAGCTGGCCACGCTCGACATCCGCGAGCACGCCGACAAGCACCATGCCGCCGTCGCGCAGCTGTTCGCCAGGGTCGGCGTGACCTACCCGCAGGGACACCAGGAACGTCGCCAAGTGCTGTCCGAGGAACTGCGCAGCCGTCGGCCGCTGGCCCCGACCCCACCGCCGCTGGACGCCGAGGGGGCCAAGACCTTCGGCGCCTTCCAGGCGGCGCGCTACGCCATCGACGAGCACGGGCCGGAGGCGGTGGAGTCCTACATCGTCTCCATGACCCAGGGCGTCGACGACATCCTCGCGGCGGTTGTGCTGGCCCGGGAGGCGGGCCTGGTGGACCTGGCCTCCGAGCGCGCCGATGTTGGCTTCGTGCCGCTGCTGGAGACCGTCGCCGAGCTCCGCAGCGCCGGCGAAATCCTCGACGGGCTGCTCAGCGATCCGTCCTACCGCGCCATCGTCGCGCTGCGCGACGACACGCAGGAAGTCATGCTCGGCTACTCCGACTCCAACAAGGACGCCGGGATCACGACCAGCCAGTGGGAGATCCACCTGGCCCAGCGCCGGCTGCGCGATGTGGCCGCGTCGCACGGGGTGCGGCTGCGGCTCTTCCACGGCCGGGGCGGCACCGTGGGTCGCGGCGGCGGGCCGACCTTCGAGGCGATCATGTCCCAGCCGTACGGGGTGCTCAACGGCGAGATCAAGGTGACCGAGCAGGGCGAGGTGATCTCCGACAAGTACCTGTTGCCGCAGCTGGCCCGGGAGAACCTGGAGCTCACCCTCGCAGCGACGCTGGAGGCCAGCGTGCTGCACCTGACGATGCGCACCACGCAGGAGTTGCTCGCGCGTTGGGACGAGGTCATGGCCACGATCAGCGCCGGCGCTTTCGCCCGGTACCGGCAGCTGGTGGACGACCCGGAGCTGTCGGAGTACTTCGCAACCTCCACCCCGGTGGGTGAGCTCGCCGGGATGCACATGGGATCCCGGCCCGCCCGGCGTCCCGATACCGCCGCCGGACTGACCGGCCTGCGAGCCATCCCATGGGTCTTCGGTTGGACGCAATCGCGGCAGATCGTGCCGGGCTGGTACGGCGTGGGCACGGGGCTCGCAGCGGCTCGGGAGGCCGGGTACGCCGAGGACCTGCCGCAGCTGCTCAAAGAGTGGGACTTCTTCTCCAACTTCCTGTCCAACGTGGAAATGACCCTGGCCAAGACCGATCTCGACGTCGCCGCGCACTACGTCCACGAGTTGGTGCCGCCGCACCTGCACCGGTTCTTCGACGATATCCGCGCCGAGTACGACCGAACGGTGGCGGAGCTGCTGCGACTGACCGGCGAGGAGAGCCTGCTGGAGCGGCAGCCGCGGCTGGCGCAGACACTGCGGGTGCGCGATGCGAACCTCCGCCCTCTGCACTACCTGCAGGTCGCGCTGCTGCATCGGGTGCGCGCCCTGGACGAGGAGCCGTCCACCGACCTGCGGCGCACCCTCTCGCTGACCATCAACGGGATCGCGACGGGGCTGCGCAACACCGGCTGAGCCCAGAACGTGGAACGGCCCCGCCACCGTTGTGGTGACGGGGCCGCGGCAGCAGCGATGCGTCAGGAACGCGCGGACTGCCCATCCTCCCGGGGCGCCAGACCGAGTTTGCGCAGGCCCAGCCACGCCGCCGGGAACAGACCGGCCGCGAGGGCGATCTTCAGCGCGTCGCCGCCGAGGAACGGCGTCAATCCCCATCCGATGGCGTCCGACCACGACGCGGCGAGGGCGACCTTCAGCCACGTCACGCCGACCGCATAGATGGCGATGTTGCCGAGGATGAACGTGCCCGCGGTGTGCCACGGCGTCCTGGTCCAGCCGCGCTCGGCCAGCCAGCCCACCAGGGCACCGGCCAGCACGAACCCGACGACGTAGCCGAAGGACGCGGTCAGCACGCCCCCCTCGAATGCGCTGGACCCGGAGGCGAACCACGGGACGCCGACCAGGCCGGCCAGCAGGTAGATCGCCATGGCGACCAGACCGCGCACGGTGCCCAGGGCAGCGCCGACCATGAGGACGGCGAAGGTCTGGCCGGTGATCGGCACCGGCGTGAACGGCAACGGAACGACGACCTGGGCGGCAAGGCCGACGAACGCTGCCCCGCCCAGCACCAGGACGGCGTCGCGAACGGCCGATCCCGGAATCGCGTCTGCGAGTACCCGCGGGGCGGGTGTGGACAGTGCCATGGGTTCCTCCCGGATGAATCCGCCGAAGCGGCGGTTGGCAGTGATAACCGTCCCATTGTGGCGCTGCCGATGCTCCTGCGTTGCCACACGGGTCCCGGACGGCGCGGATTCGCCGCCGTCGTGATCTTCCCTGACGGGTGCTGGCTGGCTATAGTCGCCTCAACGGCAGTGCCCGGTCGTGGGGAAGACGGCATGGCACGGCGAGACAACTGCAGACGACCGCTGACATGACGGCAGGCGCAGGACGCTGGGGAAGGCGACCCTGACGCAAGGAGGCCGTGATGTCGATGGTGATCGCCCCGGTGCACCGGGCAGGAGGCGGCGCGCAGACGCGCGGCGTCCTCTTCTTGCATGCCTGCAGCCGCGCCTTGAGTCCGCACGTCGCATGGGCGCTCGGCCAGGTGCTGCAGCGCGAGGTCTCGCTGGACTGGACTGGGCAGCCCGTCCTCCCCGGAGCCATCCGCGCGGAATACTCCTGGCAGGGCAGCCCTGGCACCGCCGCCCGGATCGTCTCCGCGCTCGGCGGGTTCACCGGCCTGCGGTTCGAAGTCACCGAGGAGCCGACTCAGCATCAGGAGGGCGAGCGCTTCAGCGTGACGCCGGATCTCGGCACATTCCGCGGCACGATCGGCCCCCACGGCGACGTCCAGATCAGCGAGCACCGGGTCCGCTGGGCGATGGAACAGTCGCGCATCCAGGACCGGCCCCTGCCGGACATCCTCGACGAGCTGCTCGGCGGCCCGTGGGATGAGGAGCTGGAGCCGTTCCGCTACGCCGGACAGGGCGCCCCGGTGCGCTACCTGCACCGCGTCGGCTGATCGCTGAGGCTGCCGCTCCTCAGCGGCCGACGCCCAACTGCCGCGCGATCAGCATCCGCTGCACCTCCGAGGTGCCCTCCCCCACCTCGAGGACCTTGCTGTCGCGCCACATCCGGGCGACGGGGTACTCGTTCATGAAGCCGTAGCCGCCGAAGACCTGCGTGGCCTCCCGGGCGTTGGTGACGGCCGCCTCGGTGCTGTAGAGCTTGGCCATCGCGGCCTGATGCTTGAACGGCTGGCCGGCCAGCATCCGGGCACCGGCGTCGTAGTAGGCCAGCCGGGACAGGTACGTGCGCGTCTCCATGTCGGCGATCTTGAAGGCGACCGCCTGGTTGTCCCCGATCGGACGGCCGAAGGCGACGCGCTGCTTGCTGTACCGGACACTCTCGTCCACGCAGCCCTGCGACAGGCCCACGGCGAGCGCCGAGATGGCGATGCGGCCCTCATCCAGGATTCGCAGGAACTGGGCGTAGCCGCGCCCCGGCTCCCCTACCAGGTGCTCCACCGGCACCCGCACGTCGTCGAAGAACAGCTCATGGGTGTCGGAGGCGTTCCAACCCACCTTGGAGTACTTCGGCGCCACCGTGAAGCCCGGCGTCCCGTTCGGCACGATGATCGCACTGATGCCGCCGTCGTCGGTGCGGGCGGTCACCGTTACGAACGTGGTGATGTCGGTGCCGGAGTTGGTGATGAAGACCTTGGATCCGTTGATCACCCATTCGTCGCCCTCGCGGCGCGCGGTCGTGGCGATGGAACCGGCGTCGGAGCCGGACGATGACTCGGTGAGCCCGAACGCCGCCAATGCCCGGCCCGCCGTCAGGTCGGGCAGGTAGCGGCGCTTCTGCTCCTCGGTGCCGAAGCGGTAGATCGGCATGGCGCCCAGCGAGACGCCCGCCTCCAGCGTGATGGCCACCGACGAATCCACCCGCGCAAGTTCCTCGATGGCGATGCACAGCGCGAAGTAGTCGCCGCCCATGCCGCCGTACTCCTCCGGAAACGGCAGGCCGAACAGGCCCATCTCCCCCATCTGCCGAACGATCGGGTACGGGAACTCCTCGCGCTCGTAGTAGTCGCCGATGACCGGGGCCACCACGTCGTGGGCGAACTGCTCCACGGTCTTGCGCAGATCGGCGTACTCGGGGGCGAGGGTGAAGTCCGGCATGGGCAACAGGGTGCCACGGCGGCCACGCCCGCTGTGGACTGGGATACGGCGGGCCCACCGGTCTACGCTGCGCAGCATGCGACCTGGCGCCCGGTACGTAGCCCTGGGCAGTTCGTTCGCTGCCGGGCCCGGCATCCTGCCGGTGGTCGATCGGGCTGCCATGCGCTCCGGCCGCAACTACGCCCATCAGGTGGCCCAGCGGCTCGGCCTCCACTTGCGCGACGCCACCTCGTCGGGGGCGACCACGGCGAACGTCCTCAGCGAGCCCCAGGTCACGGCGTTCGGCACCCTGCCGCCGCAGATCGACGTGGTCGATGACTCCGCGGGACTCGTCACGGTGACCATCGGCGGCAACGATGTCGACTACCTCGCCGCAGTGATCCAGGGCTGGTACGCGGCGCAGGCCCGGCGGGAGGGCCGCTACCGGGAATGGCTGGCCGAGCAGGAGCAACCCCTTGCCCGGGACCCCGGTGACAGCATCGCCGCGGTCTCGGTCGCCGAGCAGCGCATCGCCGAGGTGCTGAACGAGGCGAAGCGTCGCGCACCGGCGGCGACGGTCGTTGCCGTCGACTACTTGACCATCCTCGGGCCAGACCTGGCCGACTACCCGGGCATGCCCCTGGCCCCCGAGCAGGTGCCGCCGTTGCGTGCACTCGGCGCGGCGCTGGCCGGTGCGACGGCATCGGCGGCCCGCTCCTGCGGCGCCCTGCTGGTGCGGGCCTCTGCGGCAAGCCAACAGCACGGGGTGGGTTCGCCCGAGCCCTGGGTGGGCGGTCCGGAGGGCGGCGATCCGCTGCGCGGCGAGCCCGTCCCGTTCCATCCGACCCTGGCGGGCATGACGGCGGTGGCCGACCTGGTCGTGTCGCTGCTGCAGTCGAAGCAGCGCGGCGCCGAAGCGCGGTGAAGAGTCCTGGCTACGGGGCTGCCTGGGTCTGCGTGCCGCGGTTCCGGCGAGCGGTCCGTCACTTCCCGTGCGCCCACTCCAGGAACCAGGTCGCGTAGTGGCCCGGCCACGAGCCCTCGGGCTGGTCCGACCGGTAGCGCGCATCGGCCTGAACGAACCACTCCTCCACCGTATCCACCGTAGGCTCGGATCCGAGCAGGTCCAGCAGTTGGCCGTAGACCCACTCGGCGTACCAGCGCGCCCACTGCTCGTTCGGCCCCCCGTACACCGCGTGATGCGCATGGGCTGCCGCCACCAACAGGTGACGCAGGTCGTCGTATCGGGGATCGTCCATATCGCCGAGCCTAGCCACGGACCCTAGGCCAGACCCGCCGGGCGGATACTGCGCCGCATCGTGGGGCGATCCGCTCCCGGTGTCCTGCGGATCCAGTGTGCGCGCGACATCATCCCGCTGCTCCAGGGGCGTCTGCACCCGGTTCGGGGGTTTGCACCCGCCGCGGGGGCGGATCGGGCGGTGTATTAGGGCTGGAGTGCACCCGGTTCGGGGGTTTGCACCCGCCGCGGGGGCGGAACCGGCCGGATCTGGGCCCCAGAGCCCCCATCCCGGGTGCAAACCCCCGCAACGGGTGCACAGTTGCCTCCCCAGAGGCCCTCCCAGCCCCCATCCCGGGTGCAAACCCCCGCAACGGGTGCACAGCCGCTACCGGAGCCGCGCACGGGGCGCCGACACTCGCACCCATGCACAGCACCGTCCCCGCCCAGCGCAGCCGCGAAATCCGGCATCCCCGGAACGGCACCCACGCCGAGGCGCCGCCCGAAGCAGTACGCCCGAGATTGCGGTGAGCCGACTTGCCCGCCGTACGCTCCGCTTGGCGCCGCCGGCGGACAGCCCGCGAGAACGGCCGGCCAGAGCCCTCAGGCCGACCGACCGGCCAGCCGCGCCCTGGCGATCTCGCGCGCCTGCTGCTCCCCGTCCGGGCACGAGGTCACCGCCCCGAGGAAGTCGCCGGCGCTCACCACGAGCAGGACGCTGTCGCGCAGCGCGGTGACCGTAGCAGTGCGGGGCACCCGGTGCAGCAGCGCTATCTCACCGAATCCGTCGCCGTTGGTCAGCGTGTGGGGGCGGGCCTGCCCGTCCACGGTGATCGACAGTTCGCCGTCGTCGACGAGGTAGTAGCTGTCGCCCGGTTCGCCCTGCCGGACGACCTCGGCTCCGGCTCGCACGTCCTCCCACCGCGCGCCCTGAGCCAACCGTTCGAGCTCGTACGGCGGCAGGCCGGTGAGGAACGGCACCGCCGACAGAAGAGCGATCTCCCGCTGCGGCACGGTGGCTCGGGCATCCAGGGAGCGGATCCAGCGGTAGGACAGCAGCCCGACCACCAGGACCAGCGCCCCGATCGGCGCGAAGGCGTAGCGCGCCCCGATGGCGACGATCACCAGTGGCCCGACGATGTAGCCCACGGTCAGCCCGATCATGTGCACGCCCTCTTGCACCGCCAGGACGCGGGCCAGGACGTCCGGGTCAGTCGTGCGCTGCAGCAGGGTCCGGGCGGAGACCAGGATCAGTGCGATCCCGACGCCCACCAGGATCATCGCGATGAAGACGGGGGCCAGCGACCCCAGGAGCACCACCGACAACTCCGATACGCCCAGCAGCATGGCTCCGGCGAAGACCACCGGCGCCAACGTTTCGCGCCGCGCCGCGCTGCTGATGGTTGCCCCGCCCACGGCGATACCCAGCCCGAAACCGCCCGCCACCAGTCCAGCGGTCGACTCCGGTCGCTGGAGCACTTCGTCGGTGAAGGCGACGGCGAGTGCCTCGTTCGATCCGAGCACGACGGAGGTCGAGGCCATGAGGAGCAGCAGCGCGATGGCGCCAACGCTGCGCCGCAGCACCGCAAGGCCCTCCAGTGCTGCCCGCATCTCGGACGGCGCGTCACCGTCGGCGAGCACCGTGACCGGCACGTGCAGACCCCTGGTGAGCAGCACCGACAGCACCGACAGCAGCGCGCAGAGGGCCAGGACCGCCCAGGCACCGAGCGCCTCGGTGATGACCCCGGCCAGGACGAAGCCGACGAAGATGGCGATGCCGTCCATGAACGACGACCAACCGTTCGCCGCGATGAGGTCCCGGGGGGTCTCTGCCAGGACCGGGAGGCTGGCGAAGTGCATCGGGCGGACCATGAAGACGGCGATCGTCATCACGGCTCCGGCGACCAGGACGGTCCACAGCGGAGCATGGACGTACAGCAGCGCCGCCACGATAACGCCGCCCACCGCGATGCCGAGGTACGACAGCGTCAGCGACGTGCTGCGGGGCATCCGGTCGGCGAAGCCGGCCAGCACCGGGACCAGCAGGATGGCGGGTGCCTGCATGGCGACCGCCGCGACGCCGACCATGCCAGCCCCGCCCACCTCGTAGGCGACGAAGAGGACCGCCAACCACCCCGCAAACTCGGTGAAACGGCTCAGGCCATAGGCGACGAGCACCCGCTGCAGCCGCGGATCCTGCGGCAACTGCAGTTGCGCGGCGACACCCGTGCGCTGCACCGGCGCTCCTCTCAGGTCGACGGGGAGGGCTCTGCCAGGCCCCGGCGGCATCGACCGCGCCCGATCAGTGGACCGCGACCTGCTGGCACCCTACCGCTGAGCCATCGAGCGGCGGGATCGGGCACGCGCCGGATCGGGCGCCAGGCCGGGCCGAGGTCCCGGACGTCACCTTGCCCACCGATCGACCGCGCCCGGAGTCGAAGGGTGCCAGGCGCAGCAGGGACGATGCTGGATGCCACCGTGCGCGGTGGCATAGGCCCGATGGGCAGTCCGCGACCGGCGCTCACGCCGGGTTGGGCGGGCACAGCGCATTCGCCCGCTCGATCATCTCCGTGAACGCCGCCAGGTCCAGATCCGCCACAGAACGGATATTCAACACCGCCGACCCGGCCTTCACCTTCCCCAGCCGCTCGGCGTAGTCCGCCAGCAGGTACCGCTTGCCGGCCACCGCATTGACATAGACGCTGATGGTCGCCTTCTGCCGGGCCAGACCGATCACGAACCAGCGCACGTCCCCGCCGCGCGGCCGGGGCTGGACCAGGTCGCCGTAGCCGATGATGCGCTGCTGCGTGCCGCCCCAGAAGACCCCTTCCCACAGCACCCGCGAGCGCCCCGGCATCGCGTCGGCGATGAGGGCATCCAGGCGTTGCATGTCCGGTCGCACTGCGTCGGCGAGCGCGGCCAGGAAATCGTCGGGAGTCGTCTCCACCTGATGCATGGGGGCAGGCTATGCCGATGCTGCTCGGCACGGCAGGGGGAAGGACGGATGCAGGCGCGTTCATCGGGGGCACTGCGGCCGTCCCGACATCGTCGGCTCGATTGCGGCGCCACGCAGACGTACCGGGTCTACGTGGACAGCTGCATCACCCCGGGGCAGCGCGCCGAGCTGCTGGCCGCGTCCGCCTTGGCTGCTGAGTCGGCGGTATTCGAGGGCAACGTGGACGGCACCCACTACGTCTGCGCGACCTGCAGCACGGACTACTCGCACTAGCGGCGGCCTCGCTGGGGCGACCGGCGCGACGCAGATGCCGTAGGTCTCGAAGTCCCAGGTGACGGTGCGCACCGCGTCCTGGACCCAGGTGCAAACGGACCGTGCCCGACGTCGGCGGCAATGTTGCTCCTCGTCAGCCGCACCAGTTGGCCGCGCCCCTCCATGACGAACGAGCGCCTCCGGATCTCTACCTGTTCCAGGCGGCGCTGGTCCCGGGCTGGGCAGTGGCCTCAGTCGACCGCTCCGGCGGCGAACGGGTTCGCGTCCTCGCGACTGACCGCCCCATCCGGCGTGTAGGTCGTCAGGGTCACCGGCGTGAACTCCACCGTGGTGGTCGTGCCGAAACCCAGTTGTTCCTGCATCGCGGCGCCCAACTCCTCCACCGGGGGCAGGCGGTCGCTGCCGCTGACCTCCACGACCACGACGTTCTCCGACACCGAGACAGCTTCTAGGACCAAGCCTTCGCTCTCCTCCAGCCAATCGGAGGCCAGCTTTTGGGCCTGGGACTGGCGCAACTGGTCGGTGATGATCTGTTGCGCCGCGAACCCCAGTGGCAGCAGGATGACGATGGCAACTCCTCCCACCACCGTCAGCGTCTTGATCATCTGCTGGCGGTTCTTATGCAGGCGCACCGCGGAGGTGTAGCCGGACAGGATGAAGACGAGCACGGCCGCCAGCAGGATGGCGACAAGGTTGGTGGCGAACAGCAGGAAGGCGCCGAAGGCATCCTCGTATCGGGTCGCCTCCAGATTGACGCCGACGACGGCGAGCGGGGGCACCAGCGCAACAGCGATGGCAACGCCCGCGATGGATGACGCGACGCGCTTGTTGACCGTGGCGAATGCACCGGCAGCGCCCGCCGCCAGGGCGATGCCCATGTCGATAATGTTGGGGTTGACCCGGCTGACCACCTGTGTGTTGGCATCCAGTGGGACCAGCGTGGGCGCCCACTTGGCGATGATGAACGCCAAGCCGACCGAGGCTGCCACCCCCAACAGGACCAGGAGCATGTCGCTGGCCACCCGCCGCTGCTCGCCATTGACGATGGCGGCAGCGGCGCCGAGGATCGGGACCATCAGCGGCGCCACCAGCATCGCCCCGATGACGACCGCGGTGGAGTCCTGCAGGACGGCGAACGTGGCGATGACGACGCTCAGCAGCAGCATCACCCACCAGGCGATCAGCTTCGAGGCCTTGTGGGGATCCTCGAAGAAGAGCGAGTCGCCGATCTCCTCCCGCCGTTGGTGTCCGATGTCCCACGTATCCACCCACTCCGCAACGATGCGGGCCAGGGTGGCGACGTCCACGTCGCCGGCCAGACCCTGCGACGCCGCGCGCACGCCGCTGGCGACCAGCAGTCCGCCG
Source organism: uncultured Actinomycetota bacterium (assembly GCA_963706835.1). Lineage (GTDB taxonomy): Bacteria > Actinomycetota > Actinomycetes > S36-B12 > CAVXYG01. Next base: position 22,755 of record CAVPOB010000034.1, on the reverse strand, counting down.
ATCGCGATGGCCGCGGCTCCGGCGACCAGCACCAGGGTGCGCACCAGTGAGTCGGGCACGACGATGGCCACCATTGCCAGTGCGAGCATGGCGGCACCACGCACGATGTCCACCACCGGTGACCGATTGGCGTTGCGGATTCCGGCGACGATGGCCAGCACTCCGCGCGCCGCCAGCAGGATCCCGATCACCAGTGCGATCACGTCCAGCGTGGCGACCGGGTAGACCAACAGGAACAGGCCCAGCGCCAGGAGGAGCCCTGCTTCGGTCGTCCCGATCGAGCCGGACCGCACCGATTTCCTGCCCCGGAAGTGGTGCCACAGGGTGACCGCGCCGTTGACCACGAGCGCAGCGCCGATCACGAAGCGCAACACTTCGGCACCGGCGTCGGGCGCGGACAGGATGACGATGCCGACAATGATCAGCAGCGCGCCGCGCACGGTGGCCGGATTGAGCCACTCCCGCCAGGGGATGTCGACGCCGTGCGACGCCGCGGCGCCCGACTCGCCGGGAGAGTCCAGGGCAACGTCGGCCTCGGCCGGGTCGGGCGCTACGGGGTTGCGCTGCTGCTCGCTCACAGCGCCAATGGTCGCACCGCCGGGTCGCATTTCAGGCATGCCCCGACGACGACACGACGGCGTTGTCGTGGGCGCCTCCTCGCAAGGAATGCGGCTCATGGCAATCGGGAGTCTGGCCCCAGCCCTCGGCGCCGGGGGACGCCCGCACCCCGCCGCGGTGGCGGAACCGGCCGGCGTGGGGGGCCATGGGTGCACCCGGTTCGGGGGTTTGCACCCGGCGCGGTGGCGGAACCGGCCGGATCCGGGGCATGGCTGCACCCGGTTCGGGGGTTTGCACCCGGCGTGGGGGCGGAAGCGGTCGGATCGGGGCCTCCCAGCCCCCGTCCCGGGTGCAAACCCCCATACCGGGTGCACAGTTGTCCCCCCGGAGGCGCTCTGAGCCCCCGTCCCGGGTGCAAACCCCCGCAACGGGTGCACCGTCGCGCTACCGGGGGCGCCCTCAGCCCCCGCGCGGGGCACCGCCACCCGCAGGAGGAGCAGCTCCGCCCCCGCTCAGATGGCGAACGGCGCGTCCCACGTCGAGGCCGCAGTTGCGGCAGCTGCGGCCCCACGGGTCCCGGTGCAGGCCGGCGGCACCGCGCGCCGGCCTGGTCCGCCAAATGCCCTCCGTCCGGCATTCGCGATCGGGCGGAGACTGCTGTTCGGCTCGCGACGTCACACGCGAATCCCTCGTCCGCCCGAACACTCGGCCACGCGCGGCACGAAGCCTGCTGCCGGGTCGCAGCACGTCGCAGGCTGTTCCCGCCGATTACTCAGAAATGACACGGCAACAGTTCGAGCACCTACGAGGGGGGCGCGAAATGTGTTGGGCACCAACGCGAAACATGGCGTCCCTAGGGTCACAAGCCAAACGGGGGCCGGATCAGCCGGTCGCCGGGCATGGGGAGGGTGCAATGAAGAGGAAGCGATCTTGGGGTCGGCCGCTCGGGGCTGCGGCCCTGGCCGTGGCGACCATCGCCCTGGCCGGGTGCGGCGCGACCGCCGGCGAATCGGAGGGGGACGCGGCCACGGTCGACACCAGCGGCGACACCGTGAAGATCGGGCTGCTGAACTCGCTGTCCGGGACGATGGCGATCAGCGAGGTGACGGTCCGGGATTCGCTGCAGTTGGCCGTGGAGCAGATCAACGATGCCGGCGGCGTACTGGACAAGCAGATCGAGGCCATCAGCGAGGACGGCGCATCCGACTGGCCGACGTTCGCGGAGAAGGCCGAGAAGCTCATCCAGGAGGACGGCGTCGCGGCGGTCTTCGGCGGATGGACCTCGGCCAGCCGCAAGGCGATGCTCCCGGTCTTCGAGAGCAACAAGGCGCTGCTGTTCTACCCGGTGCAGTACGAGGGGCTGGAGTCCTCGCCGTACATCTTCTACACCGGCGCCACCACCAACCAGCAGATCGTCCCGGCGCTGGACTACCTGAAGGCGCAGGGCACCAAGTCGCTGTTCCTGGTGGGCAGCGACTACGTGTTCCCGCGGACGGCGAACAAGATCATCCGCGCCTACGCCGACGCCAACGGCATCGAGATCAAGGGCGAGGAGTACACGCCCCTGGGGTCCACCGACTTCGGCACCATCGTCAACAAGGTGAAGGAGGCCGGCGCCGACGCGGTGTTCAACACCCTCAACGGCGATAGCAACGTGGCCTTCTTCAAGCAGTACCGGGCCGCCGGGCTCGGGCCGGACACGATGCCGGTGGTGTCGGTGTCCATCGCCGAGGAAGAGGTCAAGGGCGTCGGGATCGACAACCTCGAGGGCCAGCTCACCGCGTGGAACTACTACCAGACCACGCCGGGCGCAGTGAACGAGGACTTCGTGTCGGCGTTCAAGGCCAAGTACGGCGAGGACCGGGTCACCAGCGATCCGATGGAGGCGGCCTACGTCTCGGTCTTCCTGTGGAAGGCGATGGTCGAGAAGGCCGGCTCCTTCGATCCGGAGGATGTCAAGGCAGCGGCGGACGGCACCACGTTCGACGCGCCCGAGGGCCTGGTCACGGTGGATGGCGAGAACCAGCACATCTACAAGACCTCCCGCATCGGCGAGGTGCGCTCCGACGGCCTCATCGAAGAGGTGTGGAACTCCGGCGAGCCGATCAAGCCCGATCCGTACCTGACCGGGTACGACTGGGCCGCCGGCCTGTCCGACTCCTGAGCGGGGGCGCCGATCATGGAGGCACTCTTCTCGCAGCTCTTCACCGGGCTGAGTCTGGGATCGATCCTGCTGCTGGCCGCGTTGGGCCTCGTGCTGACGTTCGGTCAGATGGGCGTCATCAACATGGCCCACGGAGAGTTCCTCATGATCGGCGCCTACACGGCGTACGTGCTGCAGGGGTTCGTCACCGACCCCGGCACGTCACTGCTGGTGGCGCTCCCGGCAGCCTTCCTCATCGCGGGGCTGCTGGGGGCGCTGCTGGAGATCGTGGTGATCCGGCACATGTACCACCGGCCGCTGGACACCCTCTTGGTCACCTTCGGGGTGGCGCTGCTGCTGCAGCAGGTCGCCCGCGACATCTTCGGCGCACCCAACGTGCAGGTCGTGGCGCCGTCGTGGTTGTCCGGCGGCGTTGAGGTGCTCGGCGTCACCCTCCCCACCGCGAGGCTGTTCATCCTGGCGCTGGTGGCCGCGTGCGTCCTGCTGCTGACCCTGGTCGTGCAGCGCACATCGCTGGGCCGCCGGATCCGCGCGGTGGTGCAGAACCGCCCGTTGGCCGAGGCTTCCGGAGTGCCCACGGCCCGCATCGACCGCACCACCTTCTTCATCGGTTCCGGGCTGGCGGGCGTGGCCGGAGTCGCGCTGACCCTGCTGGGCTCGGTCGGTCCGACGCTGGGCACCAACTACATCGTGGATGCCTTCCTCGTGGTCGTCGTGGGCGGCATCGGACACGTCCGCGGCGCGGTCATCGCCGCCTTCGCGCTCGGCATGCTGCAGGCGATGGTGGAGTACTCCACGACTGCGAGCATCGCCAAGGTCGTCGTGTTCGCGGCGATCATCGCCTTCCTGCAGTGGCGGCCGCAGGGCATCGTCTCGGTTCGGTCTCGGGGGTTGGCATGAGCACGGAACAGTCCGCACGACTGGAACCGCACACGAGCATGGCCGAACGGATCCGGCCGCTGGCCATGCCGGTCAGCGCGGCGCTGGTGCTGATGATCCTGGCGCCGACCCTGCTGTCGGACTTCCGGCTGGACCTGCTCGGCAAGTACTTGTGCCTGGCGATCCTGGCGATCGGCATCGGCCTGGCCTGGGGCCGCGGCGGGATGCTCGTCCTCGGCCAGGGCGTCTTCTTCGGCCTCGGCGGCTACGCCATGGCGATGCACTTGAAACTGGCGGAGGCCGGGCCGGGCGGCGTGCCGGACTTCATGCTCCTGTACGGCTCGGGAGAGCTGCCCTGGTGGTGGGAGCCGTTCCGGTTCGCGTGGTTTGCGCTGCCCGCGACGGTGCTGCTGCCGATGGCGGTGGCGGGCCTGCTCGGCATGGCGGTGTTCCGGCGGGGGGTGAAGGGCGCCTACTTCGCGATCCTGTCGCAGGCGATGGCCGCCGCGATGATGATCCTGCTCATCGGCAACCAGGCCACCACGGGCGGCACGAACGGCCTGACCAACTTCCGCTCGATCTTCGGCTTCGACCCCGATGACCCGGTGAACCGGCAGACGATCTACCTGGTGGTGGCTGGCGTGCTCATCGCGGCGATGGTCGTTGTCCGGCAGTTGTACCGCTCGCGGTTCGGGGAGCTGCTCGTCGCGGTCCGCGATCAAGAGGACCGGGTCCGCTACCTGGGCTACAACCCCGCCAATGTGAAGGTCGTCGCCTACATGATCGCGGCCGGGCTGGCCGGCCTGGCCGGAGCGCTCTACGTGCCGACCGTCGGCATCATCTCCCCCGCCCTCATCGGCGTCCTGGCCTCGCTGGAGTTCGTGGTCGGGGTAGCCATCGGCGGCCGCGCCACGCTGCTGGGCCCGGTCATCGGGACCGTCGCGGTGGCGGCCGCGCAGACCTCGCTGTCGGAGCAGTTCCCATCCGGGTGGATCTACTTCCAGTCCGGCCTGTTCATCCTGGTCCTGCTCTTCCTGCCCGGCGGCATCGCGTCGCTGTTCACGGCGGCGGGGCGGCCGCGGATCATCGGCGGCGACGTACGGTCCGACCCGCGGCGACTACGGCTGGGACGCTCGCGAACCGGGCCGCCGCCGGAACCGGACGCCGACCTCGATGTGACCGCCGCGCCTACCGAAGGGAGCCGAACATGACCCCGATCAGCGACGGCGACACCGCCCTGGCCATCAGCGGGCTGACGGTCTCCTTCGACGGCTTCGTCGCGGTGGACGACGTCTCGCTTGCGGTTCCGGCCGGCGACGTCCGCTTCCTCATCGGCCCCAACGGCGCCGGGAAGACCACCATCATCGACGCCATCACCGGCATGGTCCCCGCCCAAGGCTCGGCGGTGTTCGAGGGCCAGGAACTGATCGGCCGCAAGGTCCACCGCATCGCGCGGCTGGGGATCGGGCGCACCTTCCAGACCGCGACCGTGTTCGAGGGCCTCAGCGTGGTGCAGAACCTCGACATCGCCATGTCGGTCACCCTGCCCCGCCGGACCTTTCTGCGGCAGCGGCGCGGCGTCCCGGACCGGGTGGCGGACGTGCTGCGCACCATCGGGCTGGAAGCGGTCGCCGAGCGGCCCGCCGGCGAGTTGGCCCACGGCCAGAAGCAGTGGCTGGAGATCGGGATGCTGCTGGTGCAGGACTGCCGGCTGCTGCTGCTGGACGAGCCGGTCGCCGGCATGAGCCAGGAGGAGCGCCAGTCCACCGGTGAGCTCCTGCATCGGATCGCTGCCGAGCGCACCGTGCTCGTGGTGGAGCACGACATGGATTTCCTGCGTCGATTCGCCCGCTCGGTCACTGTGCTCAGCGCCGGGGCGGTGCTGTGCGAAGGCACGGTGGCGGAGGTCCAGGCCGATCCCAGGGTGCAGGAGGTCTACCTGGGCAGGGCGGCGATGCCCGCCGCCGGCGGAGGGGCCGCCGCTGTCGATCTCACCTCGACGACGCGAGGGGAACCGTCATGATCGACCTGCAGAACATCACCGCCGGGTACGGCCGCAGCATGGTGCTGCACGACGTCTCGGTCGCGGCCCGGCCGGGGCGGGTGACCGTGGTGCTCGGCCACAACGGCGCCGGCAAGTCCACGCTGCTGCGCACCGCCATCGGCCTGATCACGCCGACCAAGGGCACCATCCTGCTCGGGTCGCGCGAGATCGGCCGCTTCGCACCCCATCGGCGGGTCGCGGCCGGCATCGCCTACGTGCCGCAGGGCCAGCAGAGCTTCCCTCAGATGACGGCGCGGGAGAACCTGCAAGTCATCGCCGACAGCCGGCGCGGTGGGACGGAGGCCATGAGCGAAGCGCTGGACCTGTTCCCCGCGCTGGGTCCGGTGCTCGATCGGCGGGCCGGCCTGCTGTCCGGGGGTCAGCGACAGCAACTGGCGATCGCCCGGGCACTGCTGACTCGGCCGGAGGTCATCCTGCTCGACGAACCGACCGAGGGCATCCAGCCATCGGTGGTCGCCGAGATCGAGGACTGCATCCTCGGCCTGGCCCGCACCGCCGGCCTCGCGGTGCTGCTGGTGGAACAGCACGTCGGCTTCGCCGCCAGGGCGGCCGATGAGTTCGCGGTGCTGGAGGCCGGCCGCGTCACCTACGAGGGCCCGATCGGGGCCGGAGCCGAACAGCAGCTGCGCGAGCTGCTCACCGTTTGACCGACAGGAGGCAACGACGTGCTGATCTCCCCGCACGAGCAGGAACGGCTGATGCTGTCCTACGCCGGCGACGTGGCGCTGCGGCGCCGCGCGCGCGGGCTGCAACTGAACTACCCCGAGGCGGTCGCCGTCATCTCCTCATTCGTCCTGGAGGGCGCGCGGGACGGCCGCACCGTGGCCGACCTGATGCAGTCGGGCCGCAGCGTGCTCGAGCGCGCCGATGTGATGCCCGGCGTCGCCGAGATGCTCGACGAGGTGCAGGTGGAGGCCACCTTCCCCGACGGCACCAAGCTCGTCACCGTCCACCGGCCGATCCCATGACGGCGCCGGATCTCGTCCCCGGTCAGGTGATGCCCGCCGACGGCGACATCATCCTCAACGACGGCCGCGAGGCGGTGCAGCTGGAGGTCAGCAACACCGGGGACCGTCCGGTGCAGGTCGGCTCGCACTTCCACTTCGCGCAGGCCAACGAGGCGCTGGTCTTCGACCGGGCGATCGCGCACGGGCGTCGGTTGGACATCCCGGCCGGCACAGCGGTGCGCTTCGAGCCGGGCATCGAACGCTCCGTCACGCTGGTGCCCCTCGGCGGCGCGCGGGTCGTCCCCGGCCTGAGCCTCGATCCGCCCGGCCACCTCGACCCACAGCAGCAGGAGGACTGATGCGGATCAGCAGGCAGCGCTACGCGGACCTGTTCGGCCCGACCACCGGCGACCGGATCCGGCTGGCCGACACCGACCTGGTCATCGAGGTCACCGACGACCTCAGCGGCGGACCGGGCCGGGCCGGCGACGAGGCCGTGTTCGGCGGCGGGAAGGTCATCCGGGAGTCGATGGGGCAATCCCGCGCCACCCGGGCCGAGGGCACGCCGGACACCGTCATCACCGGTGCGGTCGTGCTGGACCACTGGGGCGTGATCAAGGCCGACATCGGCATCCGCGACGGCCGGATCTGCGGCATCGGCAAGGCCGGCAACCCCGACACCATGAACGGGGTGGATCCGGCGCTGGTCATCGGCCCGAGCACCGAGATCATCAGCGGCAACGGGCGCATCCTCACCGCCGGGGCGGTGGATTCCCACGTCCACCTGATCTGCCCGCAGCTGCTGCCGACGGCCATCAGCAGCGGCATCACCACCATCGTCGGCGGCGGGACCGGCCCGGCCGAGGGCAGCAAGGCGACCACCGTGACGCCGGGCGCCTGGCACCTGGCGGCCATGCTGGAGGCGCTGGACGAATGGCCGGTCAACGTCGCGCTGCTCGGCAAGGGCAACACCGTGTCCCATGAGGCGCTGCACGAGCAACTGCGGGCGGGGGCATCCGGGTTCAAGGTCCACGAGGACTGGGGGTCCACCCCGGCCGCCATCGACGCTGCGCTGTCGGTGGCCGAGGCGACCGGCGTGCAGGTGGCCCTGCACAGCGACACCCTCAACGAGGCCGGCTACGTCGGCAGCACGCTCGGGGCGATCGCTGGCCGCGGCATCCACGCGTACCACACCGAGGGGGCGGGCGGCGGGCACGCGCCGGACATCATCACGGTGGCCAGCCACCCCAACGTGCTGCCCTCCTCCACCAACCCGACCCGGCCGCACACCGTGAACACCCTCGACGAGCACCTCGACATGCTGATGGTCTGCCACCATCTCGACCCGTCGATCCCGGAGGATCTGGCCTTCGCCGAGAGCCGGATCCGGCCCACGACGATCGCTGCGGAGGACCTGCTGCACGACATGGGCGCGATCTCCATGATCGGTTCGGACAGCCAGGCGATGGGCCGTATCGGCGAAGTCATCATGCGCACCTGGCAGACCGCCCACGTCATGAAGCGGCGCCGCGGCGCGCTGCCCGGTGATGGAGCGGCCGACAACCACCGCGCCCGCCGCTACATCGCCAAGTACACGATCTGCCCGGCACTGGCGCACGGCCTCGCCGGGGAGGTCGGATCGGTCGAGGTGGGCAAGCTCGCCGATCTGGTGCTGTGGCAGCCGGCGTTCTTCGGCGTGCGTCCGCAGCTGGTGATCAAGGGCGGCATGATCGCGTGGGCCGCCATGGGCGACGCCAATGCGTCCATCCCCACCCCGCAGCCGATACTGCCCAGGCCCATGTTCGGCGCGTCGCCGGCGGCAGCGGCCAGCAACTCGGTGCACTTCGTGGCGCCGGCGGCGCTGGATGAGGGTCTGGCCGACCGGCTGGCGGTGCGACGGCGCCTGGTCCCGGTCGCCGATGTCCGCAGCGTCGCCAAGCAGGACATGCCCGGCAACGACGCGATGCCGGACATCCGCGTGCACCCCGACACCTTCGAAGTCCGCATCGACGGCGAGGTCTGGCCCGTCGAACCCGTCGACCGGCTGCCGATGGCGCAGCTGTACTCGCTGTTCTGAGGGGTTGGCGATGAGCGTTGCACTGGCCACGAAGGTGGCGGGCTCGGACATGAGGGCCTCGGACGGCGACGGGCTCAGCCGGCTGCTGGTACTGGCCGACTCCCGCACGCCCACCGGAGCGCATGCCCACTCCGGCGGAGTCGAGCAGGCGATCACCCGCGGCATGGTGACCGATACCCCCTCGCTGCAGTGGTTCATCCGGCGGCGGTTGGCGACTGCCGGTCTCCTCGCCGCGGCAGCCGCCGCAGCGGCATGTAGGACGCATGGCGAGCCGGATGCGGAAGCGGCATTGGCAGCGCTGGACCGGGGTGTGGAGATCCGCACACCATCAGGCGCGCTGCGGGAGGCCTCGCGCAACCAGGGCCGAGGGCTGCGACGACTGGCCCGCCGACTGCCGGTCGCGCTCCCCGACACCGGGACCAGGCCCCACCATCCGGTCATGCTCGGCGCCCTCGCCGGGGCGCTGGGTGTGCCGGACCGGCGCACTGCGGCCGTGGCTGCCCAACTCACCGCCGCCGGAATCGCCGGCGCTGCCCAGCGCCTGCTCGCACTTGACCCGCTGGAGGTGACCGCCGGCCTGCTGGAAATGGCCGAAGCCGTGGACCGTACGGCCGAATGCGGGGCTGCGGCATCGACGCTGCCCGACCTGAACGATCCGTTGGCAGACCTGCTGGCGGAGGAACACTACGCACGAAAGGACAGGTTCTTTGTCTCCTGAACCGCACGACCATTCGATCGACCCGCATCCACATCGGCACCGGCAAAGCGTGGACCCGCTCCGGGTTGGCATCGGCGGCCCGGTGGGGTCCGGCAAGACGGCGCTGGTGGCCGCCCTGTGCAAGACGCTGGGCGAGGAGTTGTCCGTCGCCGTGGTGACCAACGACATCTACACCACCGAGGACGCCGATTTCCTCAAGCGCAACGCGGTGCTGCCCACGGAGCGCATCGAGGCCGTCCAGACCGGCTGCTGCCCGCACACGGCAATCCGCGAGGACATCACGAGCAACCTCGACGCTATCGACACCCTGGTGGAGCGCATGTGCGGCGAACTCGATCTGGTGCTGGTGGAGTCCGGCGGCGACAACCTGACGGCATCGTTCAGCAAGGGCCTGGTGGATACGCAGATCTTCGTGGTCGATGTCGCCGGCGGCGACAAGGTCCCCCGCAAGGGCGGACCCGGTGTGACCACGGCTGACCTCCTGGTCATCAACAAGGTCGATCTGGCCCCCTTGGTGGGCGCGGACCTGGAGGTGATGGGCGGCGACGCCGATCGGGTGCGCTCCGGGGGGCCTGTGGTGATGATGTCGCTGGTGGAAGATCCCTCGGCCAAGCAGGTCGCCGACTGGGTGCGCGCACAGTTGGCCGCGGCGCGCACGTGACTGTCCTGGCGCCGGCAGCGCTGCGCTCGCAACTGCGGATCGTGGCGCGCAGGGTCCAGGGCCGAACCGTGATCGCCGATCTGTCCGCCCACGGTCAGCTGGTCGCCCGGCTGACGGGCCCTGCCGGCCCGGTCGCCACGGTGCACATCGTGTCGCAGGCCGCCGGCCCGCTCAACGGGGACGAGGTGGTGGTCGAGCTCGATGTCGGCCCGGGGGCCGCCCTCCGCGTGCGGACCACCGCCGCCACGCTCGCCCTCCCAGCGCCCGGCTCCGGGCAGCGACCGTCCCGGATGGCCGTGAGCGCTGAGGTCGGCGAGGAGGGGCTCCTGGATTGGCGGCCGGAGCCGGTGGTGCTCGCCGACGGTGCCGAGCTCGACAGCCGGACGCAATTCCGGCTGGCAGCTACCGCGCGGATGGCGGCCCAGGAAGTCGTCGTCCTGGGCCGCCATGCCGAAGTCGGAGGGCGGGCAGCAATGTCGATCGCCCTCGACGTCGACGGGCAGCCGGTCCTTCGGCAACGGCTGGACACCGACACGCTGGACCGGTCCGGCCGATGGGTCGGATGGCCCGAGCGGGTGGCTGCCGCCATCCTCGTGGCTGGGCCGCAGGTCGATGGACCCGCGGGAGTATCGGACCGCGCGGTAGTGATGTCGCCCCGTCCAGGAGTGGTCGTGGGCAGCGCTACCGGTCCGAGCGCCACCGATGCCGTGGAGCAGTTGCGGGCGGCGTCGAGTGCCCGCGGGCTCGATTGGCCGTGGCCAGCGGCTATCTAGGGTCGCGTCGGGGCAGTCCCGGACGTCGGGGCAGTCCCGGACGTCGGGGCAGTCCCGGACGTCGGGGCAGTCCCCGCGTCGGGGCAGTCCCGGAGTCGGGCAGTCCGGACGTCGGCACCCGAGCCTCGATCCGGCGCCCTGCTGCGGAAGGGCATGCCGCGCACACCCCGCGCAGCAGGGCTGGTACGTGCCGCGACGATCAGTCGCGGTGTCCGGGGCGCGGTGGTCGGATCCACCAGCGGGGGTGGTCCAGGGCTTCTTCCGGCGGTGACTGACCGGGCTGTTTGCGGAGGAAGACGTACCGGCCGAGTTCGGTCTGCCGGTGATGCACCCAGCACAGGCTGACCAGGTTGTCGAGGTCGGTCGCCCCGCCGATCGACCACCCGGTCACGTGGTGCGGCTGGGTGTAGGGGGCGGCCACCTCGCAGCCGGGGATGGCGCAGCCGCCGTCGCGCAACTGCAGCGCTCGTCGCTGCGCGGGGGTGGCCAGCCGAACCGCGCGGCCGACCGCCAATGGCTCCGCTTTCGTCTGGGCGATCCGGTCCAGCAGACTGCCGGGCGCTGGCTCCTCGGTCAGCACCGGGGTCACCGCCGCACAGCACAGTCCGAATCGCACCGCGGCGTCCCCAGCCGGGCTGTCCCCGACCCGGGCCCCGGAGTGGGGCCGTGCCCGGTAGTCGGCGCCGAAGTCGGCCGGGTCTCGATTCGCGACCCGAGCGGCCTCGGTCCAGCGAAACCGTCATCGTCAGCGCCGCCGGCAGACCCCCGCCGGCTGGCAGCCCGTGCTGCGTCGCGCGGGCCACCAGCGCGATCAGCGCGTCGGCGCGGCGCTGCCCCGGCGATAGTCCGTCGCCGGCCACTCGCGCCTCCTCGGACAGCGCCGTGATGGCAGCCGAGAAGGCTTGTGCCTCTGCCGTGGGCAGGTAGCCCTGAAAGGCCATCCCGCCACCGGGCACCGTGGTCCACGCGAGATTGCGCGCCGCGTGATCGGACTGCTCCTGCTGGTCCGGGTCGCCGGGTCCAGCAAGTCGACGGTGTAGGCCACCAGCGCCCGTGCGCTCTTGGCGTCCAGCCCCGGCAGTTCCGGCAGCACCCGTGCCACCAGTTCGGGTCGCAGCCGCGGCGGCAGTCCGGCCGCACCGTCCCGCAGCGCGGCCACCTGGTCCTCCCCTACCCGCCCAGCCGCCCACGCCTCAGCCAGCGCCGGATGCTCCTGGGCGAAGGCGCCCAACCGGCGCAGCCGGGCCGCCTGCGAGCCCGCCATCCCAGCCCGGACCGCGTCGCCGCGGACATCCGCCGCACCGTCTTGCGCCTGCAGCGCTGCCATCCGGAGTCCGAGTTCCCGCTGCAGTACCGCCACCGCGGCCGCCAGCACTGCTACCTGTTCGGCCAGCACGTCGGCGGCGCCGAGGCCGTTCGGCGACGGCAACCCCGGCACGGCCTCTGCCGCGGCCGCCACATCATCGAGAACGCTACACATGGGTTCCCCCACGGTCGGCACGAGTCGAACGCATCGGGGTTATGCATCGAACGTTCCTCGCGCCCAGGCAACCGGGGCCCCACTCACACGCACCGCCCGCAGCGGTGCTCAATACCCGATACTGAGATCGTACACATGTTCGATCTCCAAGTACAACTCCCCTGTGCATGTCGGGGATAGCAGCGGGGTTTTTCGGACCTGTTCTCACGACGTGCGACCTCGCTGAAGCCGCGAGTCCTCTGACAGCCTTGGGCGCGCCGGCCTCATCGGGATCGACCTCCGCCCCCGAGCGGCGGAGCGTAGCGGGCGGACGCGTCCGCGTGGAGGTCGTGGCGCGCGACTTCTCCCTTCCTCTCGGGGCCCCAACGGCGCCGCAGGCGGTCCACATCGCGGAGAGGGAAGACGACACCCGAACCGCAGCTGTGCGGCAGCGTCGCCGGCGCTCGCCGAGGCTCGGCGGGCTGCGGCCGGGCAGGATTGCAGCCGGGTGACGCCGGACAGCAGAGACTGCCTCACCGGCGGCACTGCCCCCGGCGCTATCGTTCCGTTCGTGAAGCCCTTCCTATTCCTCGGGATCCGGCCTGAGGACGTGGCCGCCGATGACGAGTACGCGGCCATGCTGCGCTGCACCGGCCTCGATGAGCGGCAGTTCCAGCGGGTGCGGCTCGATCAACGGGCCCTGGGAGCGGTGGACCTCGACGACTGGTCCGGGATCGTGCTCGGTGGCGGGCCGTTCCAGGTCAGTGACGACGAGCAGATGAAGTCAGTGGTGCAGCAGCGCGTGGAGGCTGATCTTCGTGCGCTGCTCGACGATGTCGTCGCCCGGGACTTCCCGTTCCTGGGGGCTTGCTACGGCATCGGCACGCTGGGCAGGCATCAGGGCGGCGTCGTGGACCGCCGCTTCGGCGAGCCGGTAGGCGCGGTGCAGGTGTCGCTCACGGCCGAGGGCGCCCGCGATCCGCTGTTCTCCATCGGCGGGTCGGCCTTCGGGGCGTTCGGCGGCCACAAGGAGGCGCTCAGCGAACTGCCGTCCCATGCCACGCCCCTGGCGACGTCGCAGCACTGCCCGGTGCAGGCCTTCCGCGTCGGCACCCGGGTCTACGCCACCCAGTTCCATCCCGAGCTCGACCTCGACGGCCTGGCCACAAGGGTGGAGACCTACAAGTTCGCCGGCTACTTCGAGCCGCACATGGCCGAGGTCATCATCGTGGCCGCCCGGTCCAGCGGGGTCACCGACGTCCCCAACTTCCTCGGCCGGTTCGTGGAACTCTTCGCCGCATAGGACGGCCAAAAACGCGGGCTCGGTGGTGCGCGTCTTCACCCCAGCTGAACCACAGCAGCACCTGCTGCTCGCGAAGCCACCACCTGCCGCTATGCGGGCCCCGGCTGGCTCGCTAGTGTGACCGGAGCGCATCCACGAGTTCGTCCTTGTTCATCGTGGAACGACCCTCGATCTCGAGTTCTCGAGCCCGCTGCAGCAACTCCTCCTTGGTCCACTCCTCGTAGGGGGGCTTGGATCCACCCTCCTTGCCCACCTCGGAGCGGCCACGGGCGGCTGCGGCGTTCGCGATCCGGGCCGCCTTCTCCTTCGACGCCCCCTCATCGCGCAGCTTCTCGTACAGCTCCTCGTCCTTGATGCTCGGATTTCCCATCGTGATTCCCCTCGCGGTAGTGGCTTGCTTCCCACCCTGCTGCTGGAACGGTGCCTGTCGCATGTCGGCCGACCTAGTCGTGCCAAACCCGCCATTTCGCCGAACCTCGCTGCCACGCAATTCGGCCGCTCGGCGAAAGACCCTTGCAGCAATATCCTGTGCCTGGCTGCGCACGCTCGCCGCTCGCGCTGATCGATCAGTGCCAGCACGACCAACCGGTCGTCGTCCTCGGGAACCGCGTCGGGCTCGGCAGTGAGGGTGGTGCGCAGCACGTGCAAGTCCTGGTTGTGCCCCAGCAGGTCCGTCAGGCGGTGCAACTCCTTGCCGTAGGACTCCAACACCGGCGGCCACAGGAGCCGCAGGATGTCCACGTGGTACCGGTGGTACTTGGAGCGCTTGCGCAGTTCGTGGAACGCCTCCGGCGTCGGAGCTTCGCGGGTCCGGGCCAGAGCCTTGCGGCCTCTGCCGTAGGTGCGCGCCAAACCCGGCCCGAGTGCGTCGAAGCCCGCTGCGGAGAGCTGCCACCCGGCCACCCGTTGCCGTGCCCCACCCAGCCGCTCCACGAGCGCGTCGATGTCCTTCTGCAGATCGCCCTCATCTTCCACGAGGCGATCCCTGCGCTCGATCAACGAGCAGCGCACCCCTGTCATGAATTCGTTGTCGACCTGCTCGGCGAATACCTCCTCCAACGCTTCGACAGCCTCGATCACTGCGGTTGCGTCTCGGGTGCCCGACAGCGCCCGCGCCTCGTCGCGGAACCACGCGTTCTCCGCGGCATAGGTCTGCTCGAGCGCCGGCCGGGCAAGTCGCAGGGCGCCGCGGATCTTCTTGCAGCACTTGCGCGTCTCGTGAATCCCTTCGTGGCGGCTGAGTCGCCCGTCGGTCAACCCGGCGATCGCCTCCAGGATCAACTCATCGCAGATGCGCCGCACGCCGTCGGGGACGGCCTCCTCGGGCTCAAGACGGTACGCCATCTTCCTAGCCTCTCCGCTCCGGGACGTCGCAGGCGATCCGAGCGGGAAATACCTCGCGCGGTCGCTCAGCCATCCGCTGCGGTGAGCGCGGACAAGCCAACTGCGACGGCAGAGCACGGCTCCAGCCACTCCTGCAGTGATCCATCCCTCATCGGCGCCGCGAACCCATCCGGCCCTTGCGCGGTCCACGGGGCGGCTGATTGAGTGGAGGCAAGGATGCCGGGGATCCCCCGCATCCGACTCGCAACATCCGTCAGAGTCGTTTGGAGGATTCGTGGACGCGAAGGCACAGCTGCAGGCCCAGTGGGAGGACGCTCAGGGCCGCATCAAGCAGGCCTGGGGGTCGTTGACCGACGATGATCTGTTGAAGGCACGGGGCAACTGGGATCAACTGGTCGCCACCATTCGAAACAAGACCGGCGAAGGCGTCGGTGCGGTCGAGGAGAAGCTCAACTCGATCCTCGACACCGTGAAGAGCAAGGGCGCCCCCTCGAAGGAGGACGACTCTTCCGCTTCGTGATCTGCGGCCGCCCCCGGTGACGCGCTGGAATACACGCGTCACCGGGGGCGGACTGCCGCTGGGTGCCGATTGTTGGCAACACCTGGCGCAGCGACCCTGGTCCGCCGGCCGCGTGGCCAGGGCAGCCCGGCACCCTCAGGCCACAACGCCAACTGAAGCGAGTGCACCCCGGCAATCCGCTCAACTGACGGAGACGCTCCAGTCGCCATCCGCGGTAACGACGAGCACTGCGGGGCCGTCCGGGATGATGGACTGCCCGGTGTAGTTGCCGATGTCATTGACCATGAGGTCGTCGAAGCCGGACTCCGGGTAGGCCCAGATCGCGAAGTTGCTGTCCCCCTTGTGGATCAGGTTGGCGATGCCCCCTGCCCTGTGTAGATGACGATCAGGCCCCTGTCGGGCACTTCGGTAGCCCTACGACATGGCGCGGCGCATGTCCCAACATGCCAACCGCCGTCGGCGACCGACGCTTGTCGACCGCCGACGGCTGGCACGCAATCGTCACCCCTGCGGAGGCGTCCCTTCCGCATTGCCGAACACGGCATCGATCTGGACCAGGGCGCCGCCGGGCAGCGCGGAGACGCCGATGACGCGGCGCGCGGGGACGCCGCCGGGGAAGAACGAGGCGTAGGCCTGGTCCACGGCATCCAGATCGGCCAGGTCCGCCAGTGCGATGTTGATCTTGACGGCGTCCTCCATGACATGGTCGACGCTCTCGACGATCGCCTTGATGTTCGACAAGCACTGCGCAGCCTGCTCCGCCGCACCGCCGGCCACCATCGCACCACTCGCATCGACCGGCAGCTGCGCGGTGATGTGGTTGTAGTGCGAGAACGCCACGGTGTGGGAGAACGGACCCTGCGGCGCCTGGTCGGTGCTGTTCGCCTCGATGACGATGTTGGCCGCATCCTCGGGGGGCTGCGGGGGCGTGCCGTCGCCGTGCGAGACAACCGCCTCCACCTGCACCGATGCGCCCATCGGCAAGGCCGAGGCGGCCACCGTGGTCAGCGCGGGAACGTAGTCCGGGAAGAACGTGCGATAGACGCCCTGGACGGCCTCGGCATCGGAGAGGTCCGTCACGAAGATGGTGATGCGCACGACATCGTCCATGACGTGGCCGATGCTCTCCAGGATCGCCTTGATGTTGGCGAAGCACTGCTGCGCCTGCTCCGCCGCACCGCCGGCGACCAGCGAGCCGGTGCCCGGGTCGATCGGCAGCTGCGCCGTGATGTTGTTGTAGTGCGAGAACGCGACCGTCTGCGTGGACAGCGGGCTCTGCGGCGCGTTCTCGGTGTTCCGGGCGACCTTGACCAGGTCGCCGGCCTGCGGCGCGTCGGGAATCGTCCCCTCGCCGTTGGACACCAGCGCCTCGATCTGGACCGCGACGCCCATCGGCAGGGCCGCCACCGCGACGGACGTGCGGGTGGGCACGTAGTCGGGGAAGAAGGTGGGGATCACGGCGTCGACGGCGTCGAGGTCGGCGATGTCGGTGACGAACACGGTCAACCGGACCACGTCGTCCATCACGTGATCGATGCTCTCAACGACCGCCTGGAGGTTCTTCAGGCACTGGGCGGCCTGCTCGCCTGCCCCGCCGGCCACCACGGCGCCCGTGCTGGGATCGATCGGCAACTGCGCCGACAGATTGTTGTAGTGAGAGAACGCTACGGTCTGTGAAGCATCGGAGCTCGTCGGTGCGTTCTCCGTGTTCCGTGCCAGTACCGCGTTGTAGCCACTCATGACAGTCCTATCCTCCGAGCATCCGGGTGCAGAGCATTCCCGACGCGACCGCGCCGTGCCGCCACGTGCTGGGCACCTTGCGCGACCATGCTGTTGCGTCGTGCTGGTCAGTCCACCACGGTGCCGGAACGGATGCGCGCCCGATCGAAGTTGATCACCGCTGGCGCCGTGGGCTGGTCGACGTCGGCGGGTCGTTCGCGTCTCGACAGTCGCGGAGCGCCGGACAGGAGCCTGCGGCCCGCTGGCGTGCTGCTACCCGCCGCAACCAGATGCTCAGCCGCCCGAGCCACCCCGAGGCAGCGACCCGCTTCGGCGCTGGCACCGCTCAGCCGTAGCCGCCTCCGACTGCCATGTTGGGCAGGAACGGGACCAGGCGGTCGAGGTCGTAGCGGGTGCCGACCTGTTCAACTCCGAGCGGCGCGACCGCAACGGCCATCGGCCCCGGGCCCAGATGCCGGTGCAGGGCCAGGACTTCGAACTCGGTGATGTCGGGTCCACCGCCCGTCCGAGATCGGCCAGGTCGGCCTGCCGCAGGAGCCCCGTCCCAGTGCCGCCGAGAGCCGCTGCAGCTTCTCGAAGTCGATGTTTGGTGCTCCTGTACGGCACCCCGACACATTGGTTCTTCGTCCGGGGGTCAGGGTGGGAGGAGGGCCCGAGAGTCCGCCCCCGAGGCGACCGCCGACCATGCCCATTGTGGCGGGCGGCAACTGCACATGTCCCTGAATGATGCGTCCGCAATCTGGGGTCGGGCCCGGATCGCTCGAAGCGAGACCGGAGACCCGGCACCTACAACCTGCTGTCGGAACGCAGGCCACGACGCCGGCCAGCCGCCGCGTATGGCCCCGATGCTTGGCGTGATTGCCATGTCGCACCCCTGATGGACACTTGAAATCAACGTCAAGCGATCTGCAGCCACGACGCCTCGGCCCGGCCGGAGCACCGTGCGCCGATTGCGAATCATGGTGCGCTCGAGGCACTCGTCGAATGGGTGGACTGGCTGGGACGACGCGGGCTGATAGTCGATGGCGGTGGGGCGAGAAGGCGCGCCCGAGTCGCGGCGCGTGGGCTGCGCCGGTTGACGGCGAATAGGAACGGCGAGATCGGGGAAGACGGTGGTGCGGGTGTTTCGGAAGACCTGGCCGGCATGCCAGGTGTGCGGCGGGGACGTGGTGCCGACCGAGTTCGGTGCGCGCACGCCTGCGGTGGTGGTGAAGGTGCTGCTCGGGCGTGCCCGGTACGGCGGCTCCCAGCCGCCGGATGTGAGCTGCGGCGGCTGCGGCGCCGAGATCGACCTGTGACTGCCGCGCCGGCACGCGCTGAACAACCAAGGGGGAAGAAGAAGATGACGACGACCGCGGAGCACAAGTCCGCTGCGGGGGGCGAGGCGATGTTCACCGCCAACGTGGCGAAGGCCCGGCTGTACATCGACATGGACGGCGTCCTGGTGGACTTCCAGTCCGGCATGGACCAGGTGGACCCGGCGCTGGTGGCGCGATACGACTACAAGGTCGACGTGCCCGGCCTGTTCGGGCTGATGGAACCGAAGCCGGGCGCGGTGGAGGCCTACCACGAACTGGCGCGCTTGTTCGACACCTACATCCTGTCCACCGCCCCGTGGGGCAACCCGAGCGCCTGGCACGACAAGGTGCAGTGGGTGCACCGGCACTTCGGCGAGGACGAGGGCACCATCGCGTACAAGCGGCTGATCCTGACCCACCACAAGAACCTGATGAAAGGGACCTACCTCATCGACGACAACGCGCACACCCACGGCGCGCCCGGCTTCGAGGGCAAGGTCATCCACTTCGGCAGCGCCGAGTTCCCCGACTGGGCCGCGGTGCTGGCCTACCTGCGGCCGCGGGCCTGGTAGGGGCTGGCACGGGGTTGGGTGGCTCGGCCCGGCAGGCCCCCATATCCGGTTCGCGCCTCGATAAGGCGCTCGGCCCCGGTCGCGGCCGCAGATCCGGGCCGAGGCAGCGGTCCGCTGGTGCAGCCCGGCGCTCACTGTGCGACCGGACGTCGAGGCGGGCCGCGACGGTGGGGGCCTCCGCCGGCAGGGGCGCGGAGGATCCGGTCAAACTGGGGGATGGAACGAGGTGGCGGGCTGGTCGTGGACCTGAGCGCAGCTGCGCCTTGACCCACGGTGGGCACTGGATGTTCGGCGGGCCCGATGACGGGCGCAGCGGCTTTGCATTTGCGCCGACCGATGCCATGCCTGGGGGCCGTGGCAGGTGCGATCTCCTTGCTGGGAACACCTGTCGGCACGGAGCAATGGCCGTTAGCACAAGAAGCGACACTGCCTGCGCATTTGCGTTTTCCTGGGCGTGTCGCGGGAATACTGGGGCTGAGGAGGCGAGAGATGACAATCCCCAGCGATACCCGCCCCGCCGCGATTCAGATGGCCCTTTTCGGCCCCGATGTGCCGGTAGCCGAAATGTCGGTGCGGGCCGAGTCGACCTCGTCGCCTGCCCCGGTACTGAACCAGGAGATCGAGGGTCAGATGGCCCTGTTTGAACTCGACGAACTGCAGCAGGCTGACGTTCAGCTGGCAGCGGCCGCTGCCTGAGGCCCCGGGCACCGGATCGGAGTGTCCCACTCGTGTCGCAGCTCTCCTCCAGTTCCCGGGCCCGGTCCCAGGTGCGCGCGGGGCTTGATAGCCGGCTACCCGATGCGGGCGCACGCCTGACCCACCCCTGCGTCCGCTACCGGCGACGCAGCGGTTGCCGACTACCGGGACAGGTTCGGCGCTGGGTGCGTGGCATCGGTCAGACATGGCGCAGCACACGAGGCGCCGCGCTGTTGGTGCCGCGCCCAGCACGATCCGCAACCCGGCTCCCGACCGGTCTGAGCACCGCCCCCTCCGCCGCGCGACCGATGCAGCCGCGCCGGCCGTCACAGCCCCGTCGGCTGCGCTGGGCGGTTCGTTTTGCGGAACCCGTCGAGGACTCGTCCGAAAACCGTCGATTGGCGGCGGCCTAGGATGTCGGCGTGGACGTTGAGGATCCCGACGAGGCACCCACGCGGGACGATTTGCTCTTGGCGGCCTTCCGACTAGCCGTTGTGCATGCCGGTACGCCAGAAGAATCGACGCCAAGATCGTCGTGGGCCCGGGACACAGCAGCCGCGATCGCGAGCGATGAGCAAGGTTTACTACCGTTCTTCGACAACTACCTCAACTCGTTGCAGACCCCAGGCGACTACTTGTGGCCCTCCCTGATCCGAACCTGGGTGGAAGAACCCGTGCCGGGGCGGCCGTTGCTGGAGGTCCTGCTGTGCACTGAGTGGCCAGTGGAGGAGGAGTCGCCGCTCTGGTCCGGGGTAGCCCAACGGCGACTTGATGTGATCCTCGATGTCCTGCAGACGCCCGCCAGCGCTGCCGATATCCAGCACCTCTACACGGAGTTCCTGACCGATCTGGCGGGCGATGCTGCAGACCAGAGTCCATCCGTATCGGTGATGGGTGAGGTCTTGGCGGGGTCTGCCGTGGTGCACCAACTTGCGATAGCGGAAGAGGATGAGGACTCCGTCATCGACGTTCGGCAGTGGATGGTCCAGGAATACCTCTCGGTCCTGGACGAGATGCGCTTCCCGGTGGCTGGAGGGTGAGCCCATGGAGGGCCGCGAGGGCGTCCGAGCCATGCTCCGCAGCCTTCTCCTCAACCGCCTCGAGGTGCGAGTCACGGCAGCGGACGACGAGTCCGTCGACGTTTCGGGCTTGCGGCTCTCGGATGCACGGGATGTGCTCCGGCTGTACGGTGCACCATCAGTCGAAGTCGTCGACCTGGCCCGCGAGCCCGACCGCGGCCGCATGCCTTGGCGGGAGCGGGCATGGCTTGTCCAGGAGCAACAGGTCTCCCCAGACTCCGGTTACCGGCTCGGCGTCGTGAAGCCCCCAGAGAGCCCTGTGTGGTCTTTGGGCTCCGACTGAGCGGTCCACCGCAGATCTACCGCCAGTGCGGGGCCTCCTGCTCGGGGAAGGCGTCGAGCCACGCTTGGCCGGGCTCTGGAACGGCAGCAGGCTGAGGCGCGATCGGCGATGGCTGCGAGGCGGCGGAGTCCGGCTTCACCGCGGACTTGCGCTTCTTGCCGCCGCCTGTCTTCGACCCGATCGGCTGGTACCAGGTGAAGGGTCCGGTGCCCGCCGAGACCCCAGGCTTGCCTCCCCCGACGTGCAGCCGGGCCGCACGCGGGCCGATGCTCAGTCGCACTCCACGCGACGAGTGCCGCACCCGCACGAAGCGGCCGAGTCGGAAACTGGTGAGCAGCGGCATGAGTTCCTCCTGTGTCCTTGTCAGCTTCAGTATTGCCCGGAGGGCCGACTCGAAAACTCGGGAGATCGCCTGTGCCGCATCCCGCAGTGAGCTGCAGCGGGTTTCGGCGTGTCCGCCCCCGGGAACAACTGAACCGTCCAGTTCTCACGACGACCGGATGGACGGGCCATGTACACCTACACCCAGACACCGACCGAACCGGGTTGGTACCCCGATCCCCAGATGCCAATGCAGATGCGGTACTGGGACGGCTGGATGTGGACCGACGAGACCCAGCTGCCGCAGACCCCGGCCCCGCAGCGCGGCTCCCGGAGGGTTCCGCGGGCGGCCCTGGTCGCTCTCGCAACCGCCACAGTCGCAGCGGCCATCGTCGGTACCGTCGCGCTTGCTGGAACGGTCGGCGGGGATGCAGCCGCGGACACCGCGACCCCTCCCCCGGCCGTCAAGGAATCCCAGCCGCCGGCGCCCGAGGAATCCGCACCGCCGCAGGCCGAGCAGACCCGCCGACAACGCCCTCGATGATGCCTTCGCCAGCACTGTGGTCGTCCACCAGTACGACGGCGAGGGCGGCTACGCGGTCGGGCTGCTGTCGCCATCGATGCCACGACGTTCCTCACCGCCGAACATGTGGTGAATGCGCGACACCGCCGACTTGTGCTGCAGGACGGAACCACGCTCGACGGGATCGTCACCAAGCGCAGCGTCGCTCGCGACCTGGCCCTCATCGAAACCGAACCGCACGGCCTACCGACGGCGAATAGTCGCATCAGCAACCCCGAGGTCGGCGAGCAGGTGTGGGCTTTGACGGCCAACCACGACGGCTCGTGCAGATCTCCGAGGGACGCGTCACGAGCGTCCACGACGATTCGGGCGACGGGGTATGGGAAGTGGAGACGGACACCTCGGTGCGCCCGGGGAACAGCGGCGGCCCGTTGGTGAGTGTCGACGGCGAGATCGTGGGGACGTCTCCTACCGGCGCCGAAGGCGACGAGACCTATGGCTACACCATCGCTGCTAGCGAGATCCGGAGTTTCTGTCCGCATGAGCACCTCGGCGCCTGGCTCAGCGACGCCGGCGAACCCTGCTCGTTCTCTCCGAACCGCTGGCTGCAGGTCTCGTGCGAGTTGGAGGTGTTGCGGCAGAGCGGACTCCATCAGCTGGCCGACGAGGTCTGCGACGGCGCAGTCGCCGGGTACGACCTCCCCAATGCGCTGAACAAGGATGCTAGCGCGCGCCGTGCTGGAAGGAGCGGCTGCGGGCCAGCGGCCTGGACGTC
>CAVPOB010000033.1:0-4162 GCA_963706835.1 uncultured Actinomycetota bacterium | reverse complement strand
ACCTGCTCTTCCGGCAGCCGATCCCCGTCCCGGTGATCCCCGGCGAGACGATCATGCCGGGCTACGTCACCTCGATGTACGGGGCCTCGCGCCCGATGAGCGTCGTGGCGACGCCCGCCGGCGACCGCATCTACATCGGCGAGACCGCGGGCTCCCTGACGGCGATGGCGGTCGACGCCCAGGGCACCGAGCAGTTCCGCCTGGTGCCGCCCGTGTCAACCGGCGGCGACCACGTCCCGGTCTACCTGGCCATCAGCCCGCTGACCGGCGAGGTCTACGTCTCCGACCGGCCCACCGGCTCCATCTACATCTACAGCGCGGACGGGAAGTACCTCCGCGCCGTCCAGGCGCCGCCGGACGCCAAGGGCTGGCAGCCCCTGGGCCTGGCGTTCGACGCGGCCGGCAACCTGTTCGTCACCGATGTCGGGGTGCTTCCGCACCGCATCCGCGTGTTCGACCCGGCGGGGACACAGGTCCGAGTCCTCGGGGAGGACCTCGCCATGGACTTCCCGAACGGTGTGGCGGTCGACGACGCCGGCTACGTGTACGTGACCGACAGCAACAACGGCCGCCTGCTGGTCCTCGACGAGGGCGGCAACATCGTCGCCAGGGTCGGACGGGGCGTGGGCGAGGGAAATCTCGGCCTGCCGCGCGGCGTGGCGATCGACGGCCAGGGTCGCGTCTATGTCGTGGACTCGAGCGGGCACATGGTCTTCGTGTTCGGACGTTACCAGGAGGGGTCGTCACGCCTCGAGTTCCTGGGCTCCTTCGGGAGCCAGGGCTCTGCCGACGGTGCCTTCGCCTACCCCAACGGCATCGCGGTGGATGGACGCGGCCGCTTGTACGTGGCCGATTCCGCCAACGACCGCGTGCAGTTGTGGAGCTACTGAAGCCCATCCAGCAAAGGGAGGTGGAATCCGAGACTCTGCGCCGCCGCCGAACGAGGCGGCCCACGTCAAGCCCACGTAGCACAGAGAAAGGAGGTGAGGACAGTTTGAGAAGGCTGATGCTGCTTATCGCAGCCGGTAGCCTCTGGCTGTTCCTTGCCGCGGTCCCGGTCTTCGCGGACGGTGGACCCCATGTGGCTGCGGAGAACAGCGGCGTAGCGGGGATCAACTCCGACAACTGCGCCGCCTGCCACCGTGCCCATACGGCGCAGGGAATGTTCCTCCTCGTCGAAGAGGGGACTGCCCTCTGCCTGTCATGCCACGGCACGACGAGCCTCGGCTCGGCCGTTGACGTCGAATCGGGCATCCAGTACACGCTGGGCACGACCGACGTTCGCGGTGCCGCCATCCTCGGCTACACCCGCGGCGGCGGCTTCGTCACGGCCCGTATCGGGTCCGGCGAGGTTGCCCGCCTGGCCGTGCCGAGAGGCACGTCCGATGTCTCCCAGCGAGCGAAGGTGCCGGTCCGGACTGCCGGATCGCAACCCGTGACCTCCGCCCACCTGCCCAATACGGGCGGCGTGGTCGGACCGGCCGACGGTGTGGCCTGGGGCAACGGCCCCAACAGCCTGACCGCCTATGCGGGACCCGAGGTCGAGATGGAGTGCGGGACGTGCCACAACCCGCACGGCAACGGCAACTACCGGATCCTCAACCCGATCCCCAACCCGACCGCCCTGGGCACCGACCCGTTCGTGCCCGCGGCAGCCGGCGCCCTGGTCACCGACGCAGCGCTTCCGCCCGCCGGCGACACCCGCAACTACACCATCATCCAGACCAACAGCGGCGTCAACACGCTGCTCGCGAGCCAGGTCGAAGCCCTGGGCGTCGCCCCCACCGCCGGTGACTACTGGCGGCGCTACGTGCCGTGGAACTACGTTTCCGGCGGCTCGAACACGAACGACGCACCGAACGGCGTGCAGACCTTCACGACGCAGATGTCGAACTGGTGCGCCACGTGCCACTCCCGCTACCTGAGCCAGGGATGGGACGTCGAAGAGGCCGATGCGATCTTCACGTATCGACACACCTCGACCAACCCCACCCGGAACTGCGTCACCTGCCACGTGTCGCACGGTTCCAACGCCCAGATGACGGGCTTCAACTCCGCCAACATGGACTACCCGGGCGGCGCGGCCGCCCCGGTCGGCGACAGCCGGCTGCTGAAGATCGACAACCGCGGCACCTGCCAGGCTTGCCACGATCCGACGGGGACCATCACGGTGGGGACCCAGGTCGGCCCGACGCCGGTCCCGATCCTTCCCTAGCACGCAGCGCGTGGTGGCCGGCGACGAACCTCCCGGCCACCCGCAACCCGCCATCTCGGCTGCAACCGCGCCGAAGAGTCGTCAGGCCATCGTCTGGCGCCTCCTCGTCCGGTTCCCGCCGGACCTTCATCGACAGCCAAGCGATCGCCGGCCTCCCGGGTGACCGTCCAACCCCGCCACACGAAGACCGAGACGACACGAAGCATGAGCCGCCAGCAGCGCACCGCGAGCCGACGAGCCGGGCCCATGTTCGGCGTCCTCCTCGTCGTCGCCGGGGCAGCGGCGGCCCTCACTCCCGTCGTCCCGACCGCACGGGCCGAGGACGTCACGCCGCCCCCGTCCGAAGAGCCGTCCCCCACGGTCGACCCGACCCAGCCGCCGGAGCCGACCGCGGCGCCCGACCCGACCCAGCCGCCGGAGCCGACCGCGGCGCCCGACCCGACCCAGCCGCCGGAGCCGACCGCGGCGCCCGACCCGACCGCGCCGCCGGACCCGACCCAACCCCCCGATCCCTCGCCGTCGGTTGACCCCAGCCCCTCGATAGAGCCCTCGCCGTCGGTTGACCCCAGCCCCTCGATAGAGCCCTCGCCGTCGGTGGAGCCTTCGCCGTCCCCCACGGCAGAGCCCGTCCTGCCGCGGGTAGAGCACGCGTGGATCGACGCCGTGGACGAGAAGGGCACGCTCACCACGCCCGGCGCGCTGGACGTGCCCCTGGCCGGGGCACAGCGGTTCACGGTCTACCGCGTCCGGTTCCAGCTCGTCAACGGCGGCGAGACGGACGCCACGCTCCAGCCCGGCCTGCAGATTTCGGGCGCTTCGCGCGAGTGGGCGAGCCTGCCCCTGGTGGACCCAGTCGCGGGCCAGCCCTTCTACGGGGCGGCCGACGACCACCGCGTCTTCAACCCGAGGCGGGCGGCCATCGCCCCCAGGGACCTGCGGCTCAGCGGGGCGGATGATCCGCTGGCGACCCCCGTCGAGGGTGAGAGTGCCGCGGGACGGCCCATGGCCGTCGTCGAACTGCCCGCCCACAGCTTCACCGAGGTCGAGTTCGCCGTTCGGGCGACGGTCGATGCCCGCTGGGAGACGCGCTACGTCTTCCGCCTCACCAACGGCGACCAGGCGATGGACGGTGAGTACCTGGCCGAGGTCGTCATGGCGCCCAAGCCGGCGGTCGTCCTGTCACCCGGCCAGAAGAAGGGCCAGGCGGTGGACGAGCCCGTCCCGCTCTACCGGCTCGAGGCCGGGATCGGCTCCACGGATCTTCCGCTGGCCGATGCCGGCGTCAGCGCCCGCATCGCCTCCTACGCCCTGCGCACGCCGGTCGCCGCCATCGCCGCGCCGGGCTCGCCGCACGCCCAGGAAGGCCTGGCCTCCGACACCTGTGGCTCGTGCCACGCCACCCATGCCGCGCAGGGGATGATGCTGCTGCAGGAGCCAGGGCCCCAGGCGCAGACCTGCTTCACGTGCCATGACGGCACGGGTGCGACGAGCGATGTCCAGAGCGACTGGACGAGCGCCTCGATCCCGGCCAACGACCCGTCCACCTCCTCCTGGTACTCGCATCCCGCCACGACCCCCTCCAACCACGAGTCGGGCCTGGCCGATGAGTTCGGCGGAGTGCTCAACCGCCATACGGCCTGCGCAGACTGCCACCAGACGCACCTCTCGGACAGCTCGCCGTCGGTCGGCAGCGTCGGCGGCTGGTCATCATCGGGTGCGGTCCTGGCCGCCGGCTCGGTCTCGGTCACGAACGGGCCGGCCGGGTCGGCGCCGACCTATGCCTGGCAGAAGACGTCCACGTTCGAGTACGAGCTCTGC
Source organism: uncultured Actinomycetota bacterium (assembly GCA_963706835.1). GTDB lineage: Bacteria > Actinomycetota > Actinomycetes > S36-B12 > CAVXYG01. The sequence goes on along the minus strand of CAVPOB010000033.1, from coordinate 129 downwards.
TTCAAGTGCCATTCCGGCTACACGACGCTGCCGGCCCAGGATCCGGCCCGCCCCAGCCGCTGGGCCCTCGACAAGGCGATCGAGCTCAACCCGGCCAACGTCTCGTACCACCCGGTCGAGGCCGCCGGG
>CAVPOB010000032.1:0-19734 GCA_963706835.1 uncultured Actinomycetota bacterium | reverse complement strand
TCCCCGCCACCGATATACCGGCCGTTCACGTCCTGGGCGGTGCCGAGGATCAGGGCGTTGAGGATGACGATGTAGGCCATCGTCACGAAGGTGACCACGCCACCGCGAACTTCGCGGCCCACCGTCGAACCGCGCTGCGTGAGGTGGAACCAGCGGTCCCAGGCAGCAAGCGCAGCGGGATCGACGGGGGCCTGGGCGGCCGCGCTGTCGGAGCCGTCGCGCGGGGCCGAGGGTGGTGGGCTCACGGGCGCAGTCTAGGCACCGGGCGGCTCGCCGGAGGTGTTCGCACCGGGTCGCTTCGACCGTGGTGGCCTGCGGCAGGCATCGGCGATTCGCGCCTACCCGGGCGGTGCGCCGTAGTGTCCGGCACAATCGCGGCATGCGGATCGCTATTGCTGGCGGCCATGGGCAGATCGCTCTGCTCCTGAGTCAGCGCCTCGCCCAGCAGGGCCGATCTGTCATCGGGATCATCCGCGACCCGGATCAGGCGGCCGCTGTGGCGGCAACCGGTGCCACCCCCCTGATCATCGACCTGGAGCGGGCCGAAGCAGACGTTCTCGCGCCGGAACTGGCCGGGGTCGACACGCTCGTCTTCGCGGCAGGGGCCGGCCCTGGCTCCGGCGTGGGCCGCAAGTACACCGTCGATCAGGGGGCTTCCGACCTCTGCGTCTCCGCAGCGAAGCAGGCCCGCGTGCCGCGCTTCCTGCAGATCAGCGCAATGGGCACCGATCATCCCCCGCAGGACGAGCACGTGTTCTCCCACTACCTGCGAGCGAAGGCCGCCGCCGAGCGGACGCTGCGCGAATCGGGCCTGGCATACGTGATCCTGCGTCCCGGACGACTGACCGACGACGCCCCGACCGGGTCGGTGGCGCTGGCCCGTCAGGTGGCGCGCGGTGCCGTGCCCCGGGCTGATGTCGCCGCCGTGGCGGCGGCCTTGATCGAGCATCCGGCCGTCGCTGATCTCACGCTGGAGCTCATCAGTGGGCGAACACCGGTCGCGGACGCCGTTTCGGCGCTGACCGGGCACCGAGATCGATCTGCACCGTGATCGCATGGGTCATCACGAGCACCTGATCACGGCTGGCATTGACCATGGTCGCCGGCGGCAGCGCCGCGGACGGGTTCTCCGCGAGCGCGCTGCCCCAGCGGTGGCGGAAGCGCAGCCTCGGGACTCGCCAGGCGACCAGGGCTCAGCCCGCCGCAGCACTCCGATCGTCCTCCCAGGAGACTGCGGACAACTGCACCGCGCTCACGAAGCCTTGCAACGTCACCCGCCCGGCGTCGCGGAACCCATCGCGGAGTTCGGGGTCTGAGCAGAGGTCCCGCATGACGCCCGCCACCAGAATCTGGTCCGGCCTGATGTCGCTGGTCGCGGGGATGGCCGTGGGCGCGGACACGATCGACGGGATGGACGTGCTGCGGCACGGCGCGACCGGGGTGCGGTTCGCCAAGATGCGGGCCCCGTCCACCCCGGGCACGTTCCTGCGGACATCCACCTTCGGGCACGTGCGGCAGTTGGACGCGGTCGCCTCCCGGGCCCTGGTCGGGCTGCCGGGCGGACGGACCTGCTGCCCGGGATCGACCAAGGGTGCCTGATCGACATCGACGACACCATCGACCGGGTCTACGGCGCCTCCAAGCAGGGCGCCGCGTTCGGGCACACCGGGGTGCGTGGGCTGGACGCGCAGGGCGCCGCGTTCGGGCACTCCGGACCCGGCGCCGGTGATCGCCGCCGCCCGGCTGCGGAAGGGCTCCCGCAACTCCGGGCACGGCGCGCCCCGGATGATCGCCGACGCCGCGCCACCGCCAAGCGGTGCGGCGCCCGCGGCACGATCCTGGTCCGCGCCGACTCTTCGTTATGCCGACATCGGCATAACGAGGACCTCGGCATAATCCGCGCAATGCAGCGACAGAACCGTCGCGGCGATCCGCCGGTCGGGGGTGTCGTCCTCTCTGGGCATCGGCATGAGCAAGCCGGTCCGCGCGGCGATCGACGCGATCCCCGGCGACGCCTGGACCCGCATCGACTACCCGTGGGCGATCCCCGATCCCGAGACGGGAGAGCCGATCGCCCAGGCGGAGGTCGCCGAGACCGCCTACCCCGCGTTCACGTCGAAGCCGAAGCAGGACCGGGTCGCCGCGCGGTTGATCGTGCGCCGCGTCCCGGAGCGGAACAAGGACAAGCTGCAGGGCGAACTGTTCCCGGTCCACCGCTACCGCGCCATCCTCACCGACCCGGGGCTGCCGCTGCTGCGGGCCGAGGCGCAGCACCGCGGCCACGCCGTGATCGAGCAGGTCTTCGCCGACCTGAAGGCCTCCGCCCCGGCCCACCTGCCCTCCGGCCGGTTCAGTGCCAACGCCGCCTGGCTGGTCTGCGCCGCCATCGCCTCCAACCTCACCCGCGCGATGGGCGCCCTGGCCGGTGGCGCGCTGTCGCGGGCCGAGACCGCGACCGTCCGCGCCAGGATCATCACCATCCCCGCCCGGATCGCCAGATCCGCGCGGCGCATCACCCTGCACCTGCCGAAAGGGTGGCTCTGGGCGACTCCGTGGCTGACCGCCTGGCGGCACGCCCTGGCACCCGAGATCGCTGACCGCTCCCGAGCGACCCGACCCACGGCCCCCGATCAGGAAGGCCAATCAAAACCGAAACCGAGCCGGCCACCACCGGCTGGCTCGTCACGCCCAAGTACGGGCCGACGATCACGGCAGGCCCTCGACGTGATCTTGGCCTCAGGCCACCAGCCCATCGGTGGAATCGGGCTTAGCCGCCCCACCGCACCTAGACTGCCGCTGTGCTGCCTGCCGGCGTCCTGCGAGAACGCCTTCGATCGCAACTGTGGCCGATTCCTGCGCTGGCCGCGGTGCTGGCGCTGATCCTCGGGATCGCTGCCTCGACGATTCGCGGATCGGTCGGTTCTGCCCCCATCGGCGCGGAGACCGCGTCGGCGCGGGCCATCCTGGAGGTGCTGGCCGGGTCCTCGCTCACGGTGGTGGCGCTGGTGCTCAGCCTGCAGGTGGTCGCGCTGCAGCTGGCTGCCAGCCAGTACTCGCCGCGGCTGCTGCGTACGTATGTGCGCGACTGGGTCGTGCAGGTGTCGCTGGCGGTCCTGATCGCGACCTTCGTGTTCAGCCTGAGCACGCTCGCGCTGTTGGGCGCCTCGCAGCGGCCGCCGACCGCCTCGGTCGTGATCGCGCTGCTGTTCGGACTGGCCAGCGTCGGAGCGCTCGTCGGAGTTGTGGCGCACATCGTCACGTCGTTGCGGGTCGAGACATCGATGGCCGAACTCCATACCGATGCCGTCGCCGTGATCACGGCGGTCTACGGCGCGGGAGAGGGTCCGTCGGACCCAGCACCCTTCCGGGGCGATGGGGCGCCGCTGGTTGCGCAGCGCGCCGGATTCGTCCAGGCCATCGACGGCGAGCAGTTGGCCCAGTGGGCGCAAGGCCAGGATGTCTTCGTCCGGCTCGAGGTGCGTCCCGGCGACCATGTGCTCGCCGACCAGCAGCTGGGCGCGGTCCTCGGCCGGATCGGCACCGATGAGGTGGCCGCGGCGCCGGCGGCCGTCTTGATCGGGTACGAGCGAACCCCGGATGCCGATCCCGGATTCGGCCTGCTGCAACTGGTGGACATCGCTTTGCGCGCGCTCAGCCCGGGGGTGAACGACCCGATCACGGCGCGTCACGCCATCGGCCACCTCACCGCCCTGCTGCTCCGGGTCGCCGAAGAGGGTGCGGCGACCACCCGGTGGACGTCGGACGACCGCGGTCAGGTTCGCGTGCGCCAGCCGATTCCGGGACTGGACGAGTTGCTGCCGCAGAGCTGCCTGCCGCTGGCCCGCGCCGGCAGCCAGGACCCGGACGTCCTGATCGCGCTGCTGCGGTTGGTGGGCGCGGTGGCCCCCGCCGCACCGGCGGAGCAGCGCGCCGCGGTGATGGCCGTGACGCAGTACGTGGCCCGGACTGCAGAGCGGGAGTTGGCCGATCCGGAGGACCGGGCCGCCGTGCAGCGCGCGGCCGCCGCCACAAATGGCTCGTGAGCGGGGCCGTCGTCCAATCGCGCGCACCGAAGGGTCTGGTCCCTCCTCCAGCGGAGCTCGGGAATCGTGGCGGTTCGTGGAGCCGGCCTGGCTGCCTGCCACGTCGCAACCTCGACGGGGGTGACCAGCGGGGTTGCCGTGGACGTCGGCCTCGGTCGCACCGGCGCGGGGCGTCCTGCGCCACCCGCTCTTGCGGCTCGAGAGGACCTGGCACGCGGCTATCCGAACGGCCCCTCCAGTGCCGCGTCCACCGCGCTCGTCGTGTCGACGGTGGCCTCCTCGACAACACTCGGGGAGGCCCTGGCCGGTGTGCTGCGGCCCGGCAACGCCGGCTCACCTTCACCGACATGTGGGGGTCCCCCCGCTTGCGGGGGAGGGTGGCGGTTCCAGGCGTTCGCCACCGACACCGCCGGCGGGCAGCTGGCGCACCTGGAGGCCCGCCACCGCGCCCACGCCCGGGTCGAGGACCGCATCCGCTGCGGCAAGGACACCGGCCTGGGCCGGTTCCCCTCCCGGCAGGAGACGATCAACCGGGCCTGGCTGGAGCTCGCACTCACCGCGATCGACCTGATCGCCTGGACCCAGACCACCCTGCTGGACGGCGCACTCGCCGCCAGCGAGCCGAAGGCCCTGCGCTACCGGCTGCTCCACGTCGCCGCCCGCCTGGTCCGCGGCCAGCGCAGGCTCCGGCTGAAGATCGCCGACCACTGGCCCTGGCGCACCGAGCTCGCCGCCGCGTTCCAACGGCTGCAGGCACTGCCCCGGCCGCAGCGGATCTGACCCCGCGCGCGCCCCGACCGCCCACCACCCAGGAACCCAGACGCACCGGACCCCAGGCCGGAGCGCCGCCGCGCCCATCCCCGGAACAAGCAGGCACACACCTCCGACTCCCGCCGGGTGGTCGAACCGGAGGCGTGGTCGGTGTACGTGCGGTCCACCTGCACCCCGTCCAACTGCCGCGCCGGGGACTGGTCCACCGTGGACACCCGCCGGTACCCGACCCGTTGACCCGCCACGCCCCGCACCGCCCTTCCGACCGTCGACTTGAACTCTAGAGGCAGGGTCCGACGGTGTCGTGGCGCCGTCTCGGCCGGTGGACACGGTGCGCGCAGATCGCCGAGGCGGGTGATCCATCGTCGCTGTGGCTTGCGACCGTCGACTTCCGTCGGTTCCGGCGTACGGCGCTGCTCGCGTGGGTGCTCGGCCGTGCCACATCATCAGCGGTGCGGCCGCTCGCCGAGGCTGGGCTCGAGTCGGAGGGGGGCGCGAGCCTGTCGCTGTGGCCGGGCACGAAGCGCGGGCTGCGGCCGGCACCGGTGGACATCGACGGGGGTTCCATGAACGCGAGAGACCAGAGCGCGCCGGTCGCGGACGAGCGCGCCGAGGGGATGCAGGTGCGCATCCACCGCGGTGCCGCCGAGATCGGCGGCAGCTGCGTCGAGGTCCGCCGCGGGGAGGCCACGGTCCTGCTCGACCTGGGCCGCCCGCTCACGGCCGCGCCTGGGGAGCGGATCCCGCTTCCGCCGGCCGTCGGGCCTGCACGGCGATCGGCCCGCTGCCGCTGGCGGTGCTGCTGAGCCACGGCCACGCCGACCATTGGGGGCTGGTGCCCGACCTGCCCGACGGCGTCCCGGTGTGGATCGGCAAGGGCGCAGCCGACGTGCTGCGGGCCGCGGAGTTCTGGGGGGCCGGCATCGACCTGCGGGAGGCCGGCCACCTGCGCGACCGGCGGCCGATCCACGTTCGGGCCGTTCACCATCACCCCGTACCTTGCCGACCATTCGGGCTTCGACGCCTACTCGCTGCTGGTCGAGGCGGGCGGGGCGCGGCTGTTCTACTCCGGCGACCTGCGCGGCCACGGGCGCAAGCCCGGCGCCCTCCGAGCGGCTGCTCGACGCATCCGCCCGCGGATGTCGGCGCGATGCTGCTGGAGGGCACCAACCTGCGCGCAGCGGACGACCGCGGCGGCCGCGGCGCCGCAGGTCACGGAGACCGACGTCGAGGCCGCGCTGCTGGACACGCTGCGCACAACGCACGGCCTGGTCGTCGTGCTGGCATCCGCGCAGAACATCGACCGCCTGGTCACCGTGTACCGGGCCGCGAAGCGTGCCGGGCGCAGGCTGGCGGTCGACCTCTACACCGCGGAGGTCGCGGCGGCCACTGGCCGGACGCACCATCCCTCAGGTCGGCCCCGAATGGCCGCTGATCTCGGCGTACCTGCCGCTGCGGCAGCGGCTGCGGGTGAAGCGGACCGGCCAGTTCCACCGGGCCGACGCCGTCCGGCCGTACCGGCTCTTCGACGAGCAGCTGGCCGCCGGGCCCGGGCCGCTGGGTGCTGTTCGGCTCCTACCAGTCGCATATCCCGCACCTGCTCGCCGACGGGCTTGCTCACCGGCGGCACCGTGGTCTGGTCGATGTGGGACGGCTACCTGGAGCAGGCTAGCGGCCGCCGATGCGGCAGCCTTGCGCAGCGGGAGTGCCGTTGATCCACCACCACACCTCCGGCCACGCCGCTCCGGCCGACCTCGCGCGGCTCGCCGACGCGATCGACCCGGCAGTGGTCGTGCCGATCCACACCGAGGCCCCGGACGGTACCCGGCCGCCCTCGGCCGGCCCGTCGCGCGGCAACCCGACGGGCGGTGGTGGCAGTTGCGAGCCGACGCAGCCTGGAACGGACATCGACTGGAAGGTGCGGGACATGAGCGGTGACGGCTCGACCGAGTGGAAGAGGACGACGACGCACGTGGGCGGGCGGCTGGTCGTCCTGGCACGGGGAACGAAGACCCAGACGGTGAACGTGTGCACCGCCGACAACGCGCCCGGCAGCTATGAGTTCCGGTACCGGCTGCCGATCGGCATCGACATCGAGCCCGGCGATCTGTCCGAACTGGACGGGCTGGAGGCGCTGCGGCAGTTCCTGGAGACGCACAACGGGACACCCGAGGCTTCCGGCGGGTCGCAGCACGCCCAGGTGCCGATAGCGGACAACCCGTGGCTGAGGGACGCCGCTGCTGCGGTGGAGCGGGCGCTCGACACACTCGTGGAGGAGTTCCTGAGCATGCCGTATCTGCATCGGGTCGAGCATTCGCTGCATGCCCGGCTGCACGCGCTCCTGGTCGGGCAAGCGATGCTCGCCGAGGAGAAGGTCAAGCTCGCATCCGGCGAGGACACCCAGCTGGTCCACAAGGAATGGCCCGACCGTACCCGGGGACCCCGCGGCGCGTCGCGGATCGTTCGATCTGGTCGTCCTGGCCCCGCAGCAACTGCGGCAAGCGAACCTGACCCAGTTCCGGCAGGGCCGCATCGCGGCCCCGATCGTGATCGAGGTCGGCCTCGACTACGGACTGTGGCACCTGAGGAGCAGGACATCCAGAAGCTGCTCAACAGCGGCGTGCCGTGCCCCTACGTGGTGCACCTGTCACGCGTGCCGATCAATGCCAAAAAGCAAGAACAGCTGGAACAAGAGATCCGGCAGGCAGCCAGCCCGCTCAAGTCGGCCTACGCCCACATGGACGCACAAACCGGTGCCGCCCGGTACAAGCGCGTCGCCCAAGCCGAGGTCTCCACCACCTCGAAGCGGTGCAGCCGTCCACTGGAGGAGCGATCGGCAACCGCCGATGGCTTGAACTGCGACTGCGGCCTGGCTTCGAAGGCAGAATCAAGGCGCACCATCACGAGACCGCGAGCGACCCCCCGACGGCTCCTCGCCGTCGATTTGAACTCAAGAGGAACGCTCCGAAGGTGTCGCGGAAACCGGAAACAACCTCACCCCGACACCGGCCGCCGCGTGGTGGGTCGAGCAAAGTGTCGCCCCGAAACCGTCGCGCTGGGGTGCAGGCTCCTGACGGTCACTCAGCGTGACCGTCGCGTCGTGGTGCGGCCAGCGCATGGAGCCCGCTGTCAGGAGTCCAGTGGGGATCGTCCGGGGCGCGTCATCCCGCCCGGAATGACGCGCGTAGCTTGAGTTCGCGAAGGGCGGATCTGAGCTGACAGCAACTACAACCCGCGACAATGCATCGCCGAGGCTTCGCGGCGGCGCAGGCCGAAACGCAGAAGGCGATCGACCACTTCACAGCAGGCCAACTCCATACCTGGCCGCGGCCCGGCCGGCCGGCGACGGTTACCGCGGAGCAGTGGAGAAGGTGATCGTGGCGACGATCGAGTCAGCGCCGCAGAACGCGACGCATTGGTCGAAGGCGAAGATGGCCGAACGCACCGGGCTGTCCAAGTCGACGATCGGGCGGGTCTGGGGGGCGTCCGGCCTCAAGCCTCACCGCACGGACGGGTTCAAGCTCTCCAACGACCCGTTGCATGCCGGAAAAGCGCACGCACGACTACTTCCGGCACACACCACGAGCCTGTTCGCCACGATGAACGTCGAACACGGCACCGTGATCGCGTCCACGCATCGCAGGCATCGGGCCACGGAGTTCAAGAAGTTCCTGACCAAGATCGATCACAACGTGCCCGAGCACCTCGATATCCACGTCGTCTGCGACAACTACGGCACCCACAAGCACCCAACGGTGAAAACCTGGCTGGAGAAGCACCCCCGGTTCCACATGCACTACACCCCGACTCCGACCACCGCCGCGTCCAGGCGCTGGAGAAAGACCTCCGCGACTGGGTGAAAGCCTGGAACAAGAACCCGAAACCATTCATCTGGACAAAACCGCCGACCAGATCCTCGAATCCCTCGGCAGACTATTGCAGCGAGGACGCCACCTTCGCCGCCGAGCGCGGCGACCTGCGCACGGTCGTGCCAGAACCCCGACCTGGGCTGGCGCCCAACGCGGAGCGCAGCGACGACATCGTGGCGGCGGCGCGCCGCTGCCGGCCGAGTGAAGCCCACCCTCCCTGATGTGCGCCGCCCGCGTAGGGTTGTGAGGGTCCCCGGGTGATACCTCCGGTCGGGTGCGTCGTTTATGCGAGGTGGACCGTTGGAGCATCACCGTGGCTGTCGTCACTGAGCAAGGCCCGGTCGACGGGACCTGGTGGAGGTCGGCGGTCGTCTACCAGGTCTACCCGCGCAGTTTCGCGGACTCCGACGGTAACGGCGTCGGCGATCTTCGTGGTCTGATCGCGCATCTCGACCACATCGCGGACCTGGGCATCGACGTCGTGTGGCTCTCCCCGATCTACAGGTCACCGCAGGACGACAACGGCTACGACATCAGCGACTACCGGGCCATCGACCCCCTGTTCGGGACCCTAGACGACCTTGATGCCCTGATCGGCGCTGTCCATGAGCGCGGGATGAAGCTGATCATGGACCTCGTCGTCAACCACACTTCAGACGAGCACCAGTGGTTCGTCACGTCGCGATTGGCGCGGGACTCGGTGACGGCGGACTGGTACATCTGGCGTGACCCGCGACCGGGCGCCATCCCTGGCGAGCCGGGCTCGGAGCCCAACAACTGGGGGTCGGCGTTCGGGGGCTCGGCGTGGCAGTGGTCCCCGGGACGGGGGCAGTTCTACCTCCATCTCTTCGCGGTGAAGCAGCCGGACCTCAACTGGGACAACCCCGAGGTTCGCCAGGCGGTCTTCGCGATGATGAATTGGTGGCTGGACCGCGGCGTCGACGGGTTCCGAATGGACGTCATCAACTTCATCTCCAAAGACCCGGCGCTGCCCGACGGGACGGTGACGCGGGCCGGGTACGGCGATGGGACGCCCTACTTCTCCTACGGTCCCCGGATCCACGACTATCTCGACGAGATGAAGCGGCGGGTCTTCGACGCCCGGCCGGGCAGCTACCTGACGGTCGGCGAGATGCCTGGGGTGACGCCCGAGCAGGCCCGACGCTTCACCGACCATGAGCGTGGCCAGCTCAACATGGTGTTCCAGTTCGAGCACGTCTCGCTCGACCAAGACGGCGACAAGTGGACGCCCCGACCCGTGACGGTCAGCGACCTGCGCGCCGCGCTCGGGCGGTGGCAGGAGGCCCTGGGTGACGGTGGCTGGAACAGCCTGTACTGGAACAACCACGACCAGCCGCGGGTCGTGTCCCGCTTCGGGAACGACACGGCGCATTGGTACGAATCGGCCACCGCCCTGGCGACGGTGCTGCACCTTCACCGCGGCACGCCGTACATCTACCAGGGCGAAGAGCTCGGCATGACCAACGCGCCTTTCGACGACGCCGCCGGCTTCCGCGACATCGAGTCCTTGCAGTACTACGAGAACGCCACCACCCGGCTAGGTGAGGATCCGTCGGCGGTGCTGGACGCGCTGCGGCGGAAGAGCCGTGACAACGCCCGCACCCCGATGCAGTGGACCGGCTCGCCGGGCGCAGGGTTCAGCACCGGGACGCCGTGGATCCCGGTCAACCCCAACCACACCTGGCTCAACGCGGAGAGCCAGAAGGTCGATCCGCAGTCGGTGTACCACTACTACCGGGCGCTGATCGCGCTGCGGCACACCGAGCCGGTCGTGCTCGCCGGGCGATTCGCGTTGCTGGAGACGGCTGGCGAGAACATCTATGCGTTCTGTCGGACGCTTGGCAGTGAGCGGATCGAGATCTATTCGAACCTCTCGGACTCGCCGTCCCCGTTCGCCGACGGCGATCTCAATGGGTCAGCGATCGTGCTGGGGAATTACCTGCCGTCCGACCGGATGCCGGGCCGGCTAGCGCCGTGGGAGGCGCGGGTGTATCGGTGCTGAGCGTTCCAGCCTGGCTCCACCCTATTGCTTAGGCGGCGCCAGTAAGCGGCCTGTTGGTTGGGTTGGGTGCGGGTTCGACGGCAACTTGATCAGTTTTTCGAGCTCTCGGACGATGCTGGCCGGGGTGGCTGCAGGTGGTAGGGCGATGACGTCCAGCAGGGCGTCCACGGACTGCGCGACCGTGAACCTCGCGCACGCCCCCTTCCTGGCACTCGGCGAGAGCGGGCCCAAGTAGACGGCCTGACGTATTCCGCTTGCGAGCGCCTCGGCGTTGTCGGGTTCGACCAGGATGGCGCCTCCGCAGTCGGTCTCGGGCAGGCCGCCGTCGTCCGAAGCGACCACGCGGCAGCCCGCGTGCTGGGCTTCGATGGACACGATGCCGAAGGTCTCGTGCCAGTACTGGCTGTTGGACGGCATCACCACGACGTCGTGCTCGGCCATCAGCCCCGCCATCAGGTCGGGGGTCTTGCACGACGGGACGACGCGGATGCCGGGATGGCCTCGGAGCAACTGTTCGATGATCACACCCTGGGGCTTGTCCCCGCCCGCCGTGGTCGCGGTGAACGTGAGCTCCATGTCGTGCCCGATCGTGTCGAGGTGCAGCATCTCCAGCAGCGTGTAGATGCCCTTCTCGGGGCTGAGCCGCCCGGCGAAAAGCACCCTGGTCGTGCGGCTGTCGTTGCGGCGCCGCGGCTGGGCGGCGAACCCGGGCTCGGCGAAGGGGTACACGACGTGGATCGTCGCGGCGTCGACGTCGAGGAAATCCGCCCAGAGCGCGGCGGCGTACCGGCTGGTGGCGATCAGCGTGCGGTCCCTGGTTCCCTCGATCGCGAACGACCGGTAGCGCTCCCGGATCGGCGGCGGGTTGTGCAGGATCAAGTACGCCGGGCGCCGGGTGGCCACCAGGTGCGGCTCGTTGACGAAGATCACGGTGCCGGGGAGGTCGCCGACCTCCTCCAGCGCGGCCAGGGCCAAGAACGGGATGCCGTCGAACTCGTGGCGTCCGTCACCCTCCCCGAGACCGACGGTCACCACCTGTGCGGGGACACCGCGCCGGTTCAGCTCACGGACCTGTCCGACGGTGTAGTTCTCCGAGCCGCCCGTGCCCGCTGGGAGGGGATTGCCCGGAGACCAGATGAAAGAGATCACGACTTTGCCCACGATTTCCGCGCTTCAGCCCCTGACCCGACACGGGTTGCGGCTGACCGCAGACGGGGCCAGCCGGGGTGTCAGGATCCATCCTGTCCAGCGGGCGGCGCCCTTATTGGTAGGGGTAGCCCATCACGACGATAACGGCGAAACAGGGGCAACTACTTCCAACGATAGCACGGGCGGCGAACGTCGGCCCGGGTCGAGCCCAGCCACCACACGAGGCCTGGGCCCCAAGATCCACAGCCACCGCCGCGCGGCAGATCTCGACCAAAGGTGCCCTGATAGGTGTAATCGTGCGGAAGGCGTGTCGAGGCCGGGCAACCAATCGGTGGTCCTCTTCTCGAGGCGCTCTTGCCCCTTATCGGGCCCGAGGTGCCGGGCGCCGGGTCGGCGATGGGGGTCGGCCCCACGGCGGTCCACACTGGTTCGTGGGCCGGAGTACGTCGGCCCCTATCGGCGGTACGCCCTTGACTCGTCATGGGCGGCTGAGGCACATACCCACGACGCTGGAGGAACTGACCGGCGCCTCCGCGGCGACCTTCATCGCCGGGAAGGCCGTGGAGACCGAACAGCCGGAGATCACCGCCATCACACAACACAAGAGCACGGCCGGCAATTGCCTGCTCCAGGTGCGTGGCAAGCACCTGCACCAGCCGGTCCTCGGCGACGTTGGCGCCGGGGCCCAGTTCAAGGACAGCAAGGAATGCGTCACCGTGGACGGCCAGGAGGTCCTCGACGTCACCTTCCATGGAGAGAGCGGCTTCGACGTGACACTGAAGGACGAGCGTCAGTCGGGCCAGACCCTCACTGTCACACTGCTCGGCGGCGTCGTTCTGAAGGACCCTCAGTGATCCTGCGATATGGCGCGTGCTGGACGCGGACGCCTGACGCTGCATCCTCCTGCGCGGTGGGACGCGCTCCGGATGATCCCCACTGGGCTCCTGGCAGCACGCTCGGTGCTGGCTCCACCACGACGCGACGGTCACGCGGAGTGACCGTCAGGAGCCTGCACCCTATTTTGACACTTCCGCGGGCGGGTCCGGATTCGGATGTCGGCGGCGCGCACCGCGCTCACGCACAGTGAGATCGGTGCCTTGACCGACCTGCTGCAACTTCGCCCATGGACGGGGCGAAGGCCCGGTGCCGGGCGGCCTTCGCGGCGAAGTGGGGCACCACAGCCGCAGGTCCGGGGCCGTCGCGGTCCATGATGGCCACGTTTCCCGCCGACCCAGTCAGCGCGTCGGCCGGAAGCACTGTTCCAGCGGCAGTCCTGCTTGCGTGTATGTCTGACCGCGGGAGCAAGTTGTCTCGGGTCTTGCCGGTGGTGAGCGCGGGGGTCACTCTGGGCAGGAAGGCCTCCGGGAGGACCTGATGAGTGGCATGCGGGTGCATCGAGCGGTGTCGTTGGAGCACGCAGATCGCTGGACGGGTTCACGGCGATGGGCCGCCGCTGGTCCTGGTCCACGGTGCGCCTCACGACGGTGACGTGGCGTGGGAGGCGCTGGTGCCTCATCTGGCCGACCGGTTCACCTGCTACCTGCCGAGCCTGCGCGGTCGGGGACTGTCCGGGGACAGCCCGGACCACTCACCCCCGCGCCTGCAAGAGGACGTCACGGCGTTCGTCGAGGCCATCGGCGAGCCGCCTCCCCGGCCGGTGCCGCCCGGGTCTCGACCCCGGCTGACCGACCCATCAGTCGGCGTAGGCATTGATCACTTGCGCCTCGGCGGCCACCGTCGCCGCGTCGACGAGGTCTCCGGCCTGTGCGATCAGCAGATCGCTCCAGGTCCGCAGGATCGACTCCGCTGCGCCGCTGTCGTACATCGCGGCCTGCAGGTCTGCCGCAGCCGCGTCGTAGAGCGCCGCGAACTCCTCGACGGCGAGGAACCGCTCGACGAGCGGATTGGCGCCGCCGAACTGCCCGCTCGGGCCCGCGGCTCCCCCGGGTGCCTGGTTCCCACCGGGCGGCACCATGCCGGCCGCAGGCTGCCCGACGGGCGCGCCCCGGGTCCGCCGTTCGCCTGCGGGCTGACGCCGAAGGCCATGTTGTGGTCCCAGGCCACCACCGTGAACTGCCCGGTCGTCTCGTCCCACCGCAGGAACGAGTTGTTGCCGGGACCGTCGATGTCGTCGAAGTTGTCGATGAGATCCTCGAACGCCAGGTAGGTGGCGAAGGATTCGACATCGAGCATGTCGGGCAGGGTGGCGGCGAACTCCTCGTCGGTGCTGGTCTCGATGAACTCCAGGAACGCCATCAGCGGCTGCAGGTTCTCCTCATCGCCGGTCTCCTGGTCGAACACCTCCTCGTAGGCGTCCGGGTCGTCGCCACGGTAGGTGTAGTCGCCGGTGGACTCCGCCTTGTAGAGGATCCCGGGGGTGTCGAACTGCTCCTCCTCCCAAGTGTCGTCGAGGTTCTGCACCACTAGCCGCAGCTGGGCCTCGCCGCCGTTGACGGAGAACCGGGTGGCGATGGCCTCCTCACTGGCCAGCCCGGCCAGGTCCAGCAGTTCCAGCGCGACGGCCTCGTTCAGCGAGGTCTGCGTGGTGTTGGACCGGACCACGAACTCCGTGTAGCCGCTCAAGGACTGGTCGTCCACGTACTTGTCCAGCCGGATCAGCCACGGCAGCTCGGCGGGGTCGGAGTCCGTGCCGGCCTGGCGCAGCGACGAGTTGCCCTTCAGCCGGATGCCCACCTCCTCGAAGGTCTGCCCGTCGATGGTCACGGTGGCGGTGGCCCAGTCCTTCTCGCCGGTGGACTGGTAGGTCGCGAGCAGCTCCGCGACGTCGGAGGGGTCGATATCCACCGCGATCTCGTGGACCACGGTGCTGTCGAAGACGTCGCTGCCTTCACCTTGGCCGGCATCGACGGTGCTCGCCGCCGGGGCGGCCGCCTCCTCCTCGGCGCTGATGGTGGCCGTGGTCGCCGTGCCGGCGCAACTCGTGATGAGGACGCCGGTCAGGACGGCGGCGCCGAGACGGATGGTCAGCCGTGGTGCGTGCTTCATCGGGTGCTCTCCTTGATCGTGCGGATGGTGCGATGCCATTTGTTGGCCGGCAGGTCCGGGCGCAACAGCGCCAGCCCGGTGCCGTACTTGCTGACGGTGGTGGGACGGTGCCCCCCGTCCCAGAGCAGGCGGTCGGCGGCCGAAGCTGCCTGCCCGGCCTTCGTCTCGACGACCGCCCAGCGATCGATCGCGACGGCTACGCCGCTGGGGAGCCGGAAGACCAGATCGGTGTCGACGGTGACCCGGGCCGCGGATCCCGGCAGCACGAACGTGGTGCGGCGGTAGGAGGTCAGCAGCGACGGTGCCAGCGCCGGCGGCTCGTGCCACCGCTCCAGGGCGCTTGCCACATGGCCGATGGCCGGCACAGTGAGCCGGCCGCAGTCTTCGGCGGCGTAGTCGATCGCGGTTTTCACCGTGCGCCGTCGGCAGTCGCGGGTCTTCACCTCCAGCCGGCACAGCCCGCTGTCGAGGTAGCGGCGGGTGCGGACCTTGAAACGGTGCCGCCGGCGCCGGGCCGCGTCGAGGTAGCAGCGCAGGTCCGCGGTGTCGAAGTAGGTCGATGCGTAGCCGAAGCTGCGCCGGCCGTCGATCTCCAGCACCCGGGTCCCTGCCGGGAGGGCATCCACGTATGGCTGGACGTCGCCGACCGGCAGCAGGTACTTGCGGTCGACCCGGGTCTGCAGGTCCGCCTCGGCCACGAGGTCGGCCAGTTGGATAGCCGGAAGGGCGGTGGTCTGCATCGGCACTTCCAGGAGGGTCGCGCTCATGGCAGCCGCTCCACGGCCACGGCCGCCAGGTCGCGCTCGTTGATGCCCTGGCCCACCTCGTAGCGGACCTCCACCGCGGTGGTGTCGTTGACCAGGTCGATCTTGCGGGTGACGACCCGGTGCACCTGCGCACCCAGCAGTGCCTCCAGGTGGGCAGACGCCTCCGCTTCGCTGGTGAACGCCCGATCCAGCGTGATCAGGGTGCTGCGGTAGCCGGGGAACAGCCGCGGGTGATCCCCGAGCCAGAGCGCCGCCAACAGCACGGCCATGAGCATCGGTGCCAGCCAGGCCGGGGAGATCTGGATGCCGGCGAGCAGGCCGAGGGCCAGCGAGACGAAGTAGTAGGCGATCTCGCGCTGCCCGATCTCGAAGGAGCGCAGCCGGATGATGGACAGCACCCCGAACAGGCCGAGGCCGAGCCCGACGCCGACGGCGCCGCTGCCCAGCGCGGTCGCCACCGCCAGCACGCCGACGTTGACGGCGAGGTAGGCGACCACGAGGTCGCGGCGGCGATGGCGCGGGAAGAACAATCCGAACGTGAGGACGCCGATGGCGACCAGATCGATGACGAGCATTGCGTAGCTGTTCACGACTGCCTCTCAAGCGGTGGTTGGATGCTGCACCGCCAGTCAAGGGGCGGCGCCTGCGACCGGGCTGTGGGTCACCTGGGCGTTGGCTGGCAGTCCGGGAGGCCGTCGCTGGCGGCGCAGCGGGCGACTCTCAGGAAACGCACAGGATTCGCCCCTACGGTGCAGACATGAGCCGCCAGGAGCAGGACGGACCACCCCGTCGCCCCGACGGGACACCGGCGCACCTGCTCGTCGTCGACGACGAGGAGGTACTGCTGGATCTGCTGCGCGACGCACTCCGGTTCGCCGGCTATGAGGTGGCGACGGCAGCGACGGGCTTCGACGCACTGCGGGAGGCGAAGCGGCACGCCGTCGACCTGGTGGTGCTCGACGTGAATCTCCCTGACCTGGACGGCTTCGACGTGTGCCGGCGGCTGCGCGCCGATGGCAACGACACCCCCGTGGTGTATCTGACCGCCCGGGACGCGCCGGAAGACCTGCGTACCGGGTTCACCCGCGGCGGCGACGACTACATCACCAAGCCGTTCAGCCTGGAGGAGCTCGACCTGCGGATCCGGGCGATCCTGCGGCGGCGCCTCCCTGCGGCAGCCGGGGCGCAGCGGCTGGCGGCCGGCGACCTCGTAGTCGACGACGACGCGCACCGGGTCTGGGTCGGCGGCGAGGAGGTCGACCTGTCCCCGACCGAGTACCGGCTGCTGCACTACCTGCTGCTCAACGAAGGCCGGGTGCTCTCCAAGGCACAGATCCTGGAGCGCGTGTGGCAGTACGACTTCGACGGCGATGGCGCGGTGGTGGAGACGTATGTGAGCTATCTGCGCCGCAAACTGGACCGCGGCGGGGAATCGCGGATCCGCACTGTCCGGGGCGTGGGCTATTCGCTGCGCATCCCCGATGAGTCGCCATGACGCTGCGCACGCAGCTCACGGTCGCCGTCGTCGTCGTGCTCCTCGTCGCGACGAGCCTGGTCGCGGTGGTGGCCGTCCGCGGCTTCACCGCATCGGCCATCGAGCAGATCGACCAGCAATTGCTCGCCATCGCCGACCGGCCGATGGGCGGTCCCGGCGCTCCTCCACCGGCTCCGCCGACCGATGGCGACGACGCCGAGGTCGAGTACCGGCTGGTCGCGGAGGCGCGCTACGACGCTGACGGGAACCTGGTGTCGGCCATGCCGGCAGGCTTCAGCGATGACCCGGAACCGCCCCCAGCACTGCCGGCAGCACTGGGCGCCGATGTCGAGCCACTCGAGCCGGTGACGGTGCCCGCGGTCGACGGCAGCCTCGACTACCGCGCCATCGCCATCGCGCAGGATGACGGCAGCACCTCGGTGGTCGCGATCTCGCTGGCGAGCGTGCATGCGACCACCGATGATCTGATCCGGCTGGTGCTCGTCGCGGGCTGGCTCATCCTGTTCGCCGCTGCGCTGGCGTCGTGGCTGCTCATCCGGCGCAGCCTGCGTCCCGTCGACGAGATGATCGACACCGC
The DNA here is from genome assembly GCA_963706835.1 of uncultured Actinomycetota bacterium. Lineage (GTDB taxonomy): Bacteria > Actinomycetota > Actinomycetes > S36-B12 > CAVXYG01. The sequence goes on along the minus strand of CAVPOB010000032.1, from coordinate 2,034 downwards.
TGAGGCCATCGGCGCCGGCGACCTGTCCCGGCGCATCGACCACTCGGAGGACGACACCGAACTCGGTCGGCTGGCCACCGCGCTGGATGACATGCTGGCGCAACTCGACGGCGCGTTCGCCGAGCGCCGGGCCATCGAAGAGCAGTTGCGGCGGTTCGCGGCCGACGCGTCGCACGAACTGCGCACCCCTATCGCCGCCATCAGCGGGTACGCGGAGCTGTACGGGCAGGGCGGCATCCCGCCCGGTGAGCCGCTGGACCGAGCGATGGGCAGGATCGCCTCGGAGAGCGGCCGGATGGGCCGGCTGGTCGAGGATCTGCTTCTGCTGGCCCGGCTGGACCAGGAGCAGCCGTTGGAATGGTCGGAGGTCGACCTGGCCGACCTCGTCCGGGACGCTGCCGCCGACCTCCGTGCGGTCGACCCGGAGCGCCCCGTCACCGTGGATGCCGTCGGGCGAGTCCTGGTGCGCGGCGATGAACGGCGGCTGCGGCAAGTGGTGGCCAACCTGGTCGGCAACGCACGGACCCATACGCCGGCCGGCACCCCGATCCACCTCGCCGCCCGGCCGGTGTCCGCTGACGAGGCGGAGCTCGTGGTGACCGATCAGGGGCCTGGCATCGAGCCGCAGATCCGCGACCGCGTCTTCGACCGGTTCTTCCGCGGGGACAAGTCCCGCAAGGTCGGCACCGGCGGCAGCGGGCTGGGCCTGTCGATCGTTGCCAGCGTGGTCGCCGCGCACGGCGGACGGGTGGGGGTCGCGGACAGCGATGCCGGGGCTGTCATTGAGGTCCGGCTGCCGGTCGTCGCGCCGGACCGGTCAGCGGCGGGCGCAGGCGACGAGCGCTGACCGGTTGGACCGGTCGAGTGGAGCGGCGAGGCCGCCGCCCGCGGAACGAGCGCGGCGGCGTGGCCCTCTCGTCAGCGTGACCTCGGTCATGTCTGATGCTCCGACAGCCAGCCAGGACGGTCCTGGCTCGATGGCCGAGGAGAGGGGGTCTACTCGGCTCGCAGCGCACGCTGCGGAACACCCTAGGAGGAACTATGTCCACTGCCAGGTCGCCGTAGTCCGGCAGGCGCCCGCAGCCCGGCCAGCAGCGGGTGGGCGGGCCAGGCGGTCTGCGGGACCACGTCCCACTGCGCGCCATCGAACTCCACGGCTCCCCCTCGTCCCCGTCCGGCTTCTGTCGTCCCGAGGGTGGCACAGGGGGCCGCCGGGGGATGGGCGGCCGTCGCGCGGCGAGGATGCCGATGAACGCACCGCGGCCACCCGCGGGTAGAGGACGTCCCGCCCGTGCGGCTGTAGAGCGGCAGCGGCTGCCCCCTCGACCCCTACTACGTCCACTACACCACCACGCCCATGACCGGACGCATGGAGGCCTCGCCCGTGCTGACACCCGACGACGGTGACGGGACCTGGAGCGGTGAGGGCTTCGGGGTCGACATCTGGAGCGAAGACGGGCTGTCCACCGTCTACTACAACGAGTTCATCGGTGAAGACGAGTACGACGGGCTCATCTACCGCGAATGGGGCACCCAACAGCCCGGGTCAGACGGCTACGAGATCGTCGGCTACATCCAACCAGCCGACTGACACGGGAACCCTCCAACAGAGCACCAACATGCCGCCGTGAGTGCGATTCTCAGCTCGCGGCGAGGCACCGGTTGAGCGCATCTCCAACGACGTCGCTGAGGTCCGGTCCCGACTCCTGACCGGTTGCTGAAGCGCGTTCAGGGTGTCGGCGTCGGCTCAGGTCCGCTCATCGACCTGCCCCACAGTGGGCGAAGTGACGCGCCCCGGCTGATCCCCGCTGGAACCCTGACAGCACGCTCGGCGCTGGCCGCACCACGACGCGCCGGTCACGCTGAGTCACCGTCAGGAGCCTGCACCCCAACGCGACACTCCACCGGCCTTCGGACCTCGCGAGCGAGGCCCGCTCCTCCCGTGGTCACGCTCGGTCACTCAGGACGGGTGAACGAGCGGGCGCGGGGACGTGCACGGCCGCGGTACAGCGCCAGGCCGCCCCGCGTCCTTCG
>CAVPOB010000031.1:0-36290 GCA_963706835.1 uncultured Actinomycetota bacterium | reverse complement strand
ACCTACACCCGGGTGGAGTGGAACCTCGGCACGCTTGCCCCGGGCAGCATCACGCAGGTCAAGTTCGTCGCAGGGATCCCGGTGCAACGCAACACCACGGCCTGGCCCAACGGCGAACCGGATCCCGCATCCCTGGCGCAGGGATCCAACCTGGACAACAACACCGGCCCATCGACCCGTGAACTCAGCGGCGAATCTTCGGTGATCAACGTTTCGACAGCCTCCGGGATCTACCAGGGCCCTACCATCGACGGTGATCCCGCAGTCCGCGCGAACGGCTCCAACCGGGTGACAGTGGAAGACCTCCGGATGCGGAAGTCTGCCTCGCCCGACAGTGCGGTGATCGGCGAGATCGTCACGTTCTCGATCACCGTGGACACCTCGGAGTATGTCTCCGGCCAGGACATCGTCATCACCGACACCCTTCCCGACGGGCTCTGCCCCCTGGCCCCGGGCCAGAACTTCGACCCCGGCCAGGCGCCCGAATGTGTCGGAAGGGTGCCCCCGACGGTCCCGTATGACACGGTCACCTACGACCCAGGCACGGGTGGATACGACATCGTGTTCGAGCCGGTCGCCATTGCTCCCCAGGGCACCCTGACCGTGGAGTTCCAGGCCCTCCTGCGCTTCAACTACAACTCGCCCGGCCCTCGCGGCGGACTGGCCACGGTGGCTGGGGACTCGTTCACGAACACCGTGGCGCTCACCGGCACCACGGTGCCCATCGACGGGATCGTGGACACCGGCGAGGTGACCGTCGGGGACGAGTCCTCGGTGACCATCGGCAGCGACACGCCAAGCATCAGCAAGCAGATGAAGCCGCGCGTCGTCCCGATGGACTGCAGTGAGAACGTGCCGCCGGGATACGACGACCCCGAGAACCTCGACCGACTCCAGAAGGCGTTCCGACAGGGCGACCTCGTCTGCTTCAAACTGCGGGTCGACTTCCCGGCCACGATCGCGACCGAGGACTACGTGGTCAGCGACTTCCTCCCCGTCGGGACGGAGTTCCTGCCCGGGTCGTTCCAGCCGACGGCCAACAACACCGCGGCAATCAACGCGATCGTGACGGAGCCGCGCTACGCGGAGGCGGTCCTGGGCACCGAAGTCCCCGGCAGCGGCCGCTTCGTGGTACCGGCAGGCGCCGTGTTCGAGGCCGTCTTCGGCGTCATCGTGCTCGCCCCCGCCCCCGGCCCACAGCCCGACCTCGTCGGGAACCTGCTGAAGACGGTCCACCAGAACACCGATGGCAGTGTGTTGGTGGACCGCGACAGCGTCGACTTCGAGATCCTTCCCTCGGCGAACGTCTCTCTGCAGAAGGGCGTCTACGCCGTCGATGCGCCGCCGGCCGGGCCCAACGGGCCGGACACCGACGGCAGCCTCGTGCAGGAGCAGTCGCAAGTCACCTACCGACTCGACATCAGCAACGCCGGCCTGCCGGAGTTCCCGGACGGCGACTTCGGGGTGCTCGGTGTGCAGGCATGGGACGTCCTGCCACTGGGCTTGGCCTGCGACAGCATCAGCAACTACCAGTTCGACGCCAAGGCACCGACCCCGAACACCTCCCCGGTGCTGGCCCCGCTGCCAACCGACCTGGTGACCTGCACCGATCCCGGGGACGCGAATCACCCCACGGTGGATCCTGCCTACGGCGACTCCGCCACCCAGTCCATCATCGTGTGGCAGATGCCCACGCCGGACCTTGCGGACACCTACCGCGTCAACGTGGGCGAGACCCTCACGTTGACCTACGACCTGCGGATGCCCGACGAGGTCAGCGTCTCCAGCCGTTTCGACAACACCGCCGGGGTGGCGGAGTTCCGAGCGTCGACCAACCGGTCGGACGACACCGCGCCCTACTACCCGGCCAACAACATCGACGGCGACATCACACCGGAGCAGGAGAACGCACCGGCCGCGAACGACCCGTCGTACGTGATCACCAACGATGCAGGGCTCACCAAGACCCAGACCACGTCCATTACTGAGACGAACAACAACGCCGCCACCCAAGCCACTATCGGGGAAGAGGTCGACTACACCGTCGAGGTGACCATCCCGGCGAGGACCGCGGTGTACGACGCGGTGCTGAGCGACCCGCTGCCCCGGGATGGGTCGGACCAGGCGCTCACCCTGGTGTCGGCCACGGCAACCGGTCCGGCCGGGCCGGTGCTGTCCACCACGTCCAATCCCGACGTCGTGACGTTGACGTTCCCGCCGGTGTACCAGAACGACACCGACCAGCCGCAGGTCTTCGGATTCCAGGTCACCGCGCGGGTGGCCGACATCAGCCGGAACACCCACAACCGGACCCGGACCAACACCGCCACGTTCACCAGCAACCTCGCCCCCGGCGGCGCGGCAGTCACGCCCAGGACCGCCTCCAGCACGATGACGGTCGTGGAGCCCAGCCCCAGCATCGTCAAGAGCGTCTCCCCCACGTCGGGGTTCGGCGGCCAGGAGGTCATCTACACCATCGAGTCCAGCAACGCCAACGGCCGACCGCCGGCGCACGACACCGTGGTGACCGACTGCCTGCCGCCGCAGCTGAATTGGGGCCGGGTGCTGTCCAACACCGCCGGCCCCGTCACCGTCGACGACGGCGATGGCACAAACGGCTGCCCGCCCGGCGTGAACAACCGCGCGCAGTGGCAGGTGGGCACAGTCCTGCCGGGCACCGCCAACATCGAGCGACTGACCTTCACCGGCCAGATCATCCCCACCGCCATCGGTGGCACCGTGTTGACGAACACCGTTGACCAGACGAGTTCCACGTTGGCGGACGGCACTTCGACCCCCGGCAACACCGAACGCGTCTACGACCGGAACACCTCAGCCGACGTCACGGTCGTCGGGACCATCAACTCCAAGGGCGTCACCCCCGAGCAGGCGACCATCGGTGAGACCGTCACCTACACCGTGAGCCAACGGGTTCCGGAGCTGACCGTCTTCTTCCAGTTCTCCCTCATCGACCAGCTGCCCGCCGGGCTCGATCCGGCCGTCAAGACCCTGGATGTCTCCTGCACCCCGGTCGGACCGGGCTGCGATCAGATCGAGGGCAATGCCGGGTACGGCACCCCGCTGACCTCCTCCGGGCAGACGATCGGCTGGTACTTCGGCGACGTGGCGGCTGTCCCAGGTGAGCGGATCGTGAGCGTCACGTACAGCACCACCGTGCAGAACCTGCCGGTCGATGTGGTTGGACCGCCGAACCAGGCCGGGGCCACCCCGACGAACTCGGCCCGACCGTGGTGGACGGTCGACCCGCGGGTGAGTCCTCCGACCAGCGTGCTCGACCCGCCCGCAGCCCCGGGCGCGCGAGCCGGCACGCCGGTCAGCGCGGTCCTGAACCTGCGGGAACCGAAGCTGGCCATCGAGAAGCAGGTCAGCAACACCACCCCCCAACCGGGTGACCCGCTCGACTTCACCGTCGAGGTCAGCAACCCCGCCGGGACCACGATCAGCGAGGCCTTCGACATCTCGGTGTCCGACGACGTGCCCGCCGGCATCGTCGTGGACCCGACGTCGATCAGCGACAACGGCGTGCTGACCGGGGCCGACCCGGTCACCGGTGGCGGCACGATCACCTGGGCCGCCCCGAACATGCTCGGTCCGCTGGCACCCGGCGAGTCCGTCACCCTGACCTACAGCGCCGCCCTGGCGCCGTCGGAGAACCTGACCGGCGCACCCCTGCAGAACACCGCCACCATCGACAGCTACTCCTCGCTGCCCGATGGGTTCCCGGAGCGCCGGCAGTACATCGGACCGTCCAGCAGCGCCGAGGTGACCCCCCGTTTCCCCGAGGTCACGACGGTGAAGACCGCGACGAACGGTGAGGAAGCCTTCATCGACAAGCCGTTCAGTTGGACTCTGGCGGTCACGAACACCGGTACCGGCGATGCGCTCGCGGTGGACGCCACCGACACGCTGCCGACGAACTTCTGCTACCTGGCCGGCAGCGCAACCATCGCCCTGCCTGGGGCGCCGACGGTGCCGGTGGAACCGGACGCCATACCTTCCGACTGCACGAGCACACCGTTCCAGCAGGCCTTGACCTGGACCGACTTCGGTGACCTTGCACCGGGCGAGACGGCGAGGATCACCTTGCAGTCCGTGCCTACCCAGGCGGTGGTGAACACCCCCGGGGTGGGTCTGTCCATCCCGCACACCAACTCGGCTGTCGCCACCGGGCAGGACCCGACCGGCGCTACCGGCAATGCCGATGGCAGCTACTCCGGTGGGCCGGGTCTCGCCATCGCGCGGATCGCCGCAGCGGACCTGCAGTTGGTCAAGTCCGCCGTGACCCCGCTCGTCGTCGCGGGTCAGACCGCAACCTTCACGATGGACGTGGTGAACCAGGGCCCCGACCCGTCGCTGGCGCCGTTCGTGGTGGCCGACCGGATCCCGTTGGGAACGACCGTCGTGACCGCGACCGGGCCTGGTTGGGTATGTATCAACGCTGACCAGCTGGTGAACTGCGTCGCTGATGCACCGACGTCATTGGCTCCAGGGGCAAGCCTGCCGACGCTGACCCTCGTCATCACGATTCCCAAGGACGCCCCTGACGGCGAGGTGTACGAGAACTCCGCGACTGTCCGCGGTCCCAGCTTGGACACCAACCTGGTGAACAACACCGACACCGCGTTGGTGACGGCGATCAGGGTGGCCGATCTGCAGATCACGAAGGCCACCGCGTCCCAGCCGATCGTGCCCGGCGAGCAGGTGACCTACGACCTGGTCGTTGCCAACAACGGTCCCTCCGATGCCCAGCAGCCGATCACCGTGACCGACACGCTGCCCGTCGGATTGAGCTACGTCTCAGCAGTGGGGACGGGGTGGAACTGCTCCGCCGCTGGCCAGGACATCACCTGTGTCCGAGGCCAGGAACTCACCGCCAGCGCGCCCGACAATGTCGCGCCCACCATCGCAGTGACGGCCGACCTAGATCCCGCATTCACCGGCGACCTGACCAATACCGCGGTCGTGACCGGGGTCTCCCCGGACCCGGTCCCGGAGAACAACACCTCCACCGTCGTGGATCCGGCGGCGCCGCAGGCGGACCTGTTCGTGGCGAAGTCGACGGTGAGCGATCCGCTCGTGGCCGGGGCAGAGGCCACCTACACCCTGGGGGTGGGCAACCTCGGCCCGTCGGTGTCGGTCGCCCCGATCACCGTGACCGACGCCCTGCCCGCGGGGCTGACCTACGTCTCCGCCACGGGGTCCGGCTGGACCTGCAGCAACGCCGGGCAGGACGTCACCTGCGTCTACGCCACCGACCTTCCGGTCAACGTCAACACGCCCGACATCACCGTCACGGCAACCGTGGCCCCCGACTTCGTCGGCGACCTCACCAACCCGGCCGAGGTCACGGGCACCACCCCCGACCCGGTCACCGAGAACAACGCCACCTCGGTCACCGACCCGGTCACCGCGCAGGCGGACCTCGCCATCGTCAAGACCACCGTGACGGACCCCGTGGTCCCCGGCGAGGAGGTCGCCTACGACCTCGCCGTGACCAACAACGGGCCCTCGGTCTCCCGAAACCCGATCACCGTCACCGATAGCCTCGACCCGGCGCTCACGTACTCCTCCGCGACCGGGTCCGGCTGGACCTGCACCGATGCCGGGCAGGACGTGACCTGCGTGTACGGGGCCGACCTGGCCGTCGGGGAGACCGCGCCGCCGATTACCCTCGTCGCCGACCTGGACCCCGCGTTCACCGGCGACCTGGCCAACACCGCCGGGGTCAGCGGCACCACCCCCGACCCCATCACCGAGAACAACACCTCCACCGTCGTGGACCCGACCACGCCGGAGGCCGACCTCGCCATCGTCAAGACCACCGTGACGGACCCCGTGGTCCCCGGCGAGGACGTCGCCTACGACCTCGCCGTCACCAATAGCGGGCCGTCGGTGTCCGTCGCACCGATCACCGTGACCGACACGCTCGACCCTGCGCTGACGTACACCTCCGCCACTGGCACCGGGTGGACCTGCACCGACGCCGGGCAGGACGTCACCTGCGTCTACGGGGCCGACCTCGCCGTCGGCGAGACCGCTCCGCCGATCACCCTGACCGCCGATCTGGACTCCGCGGTCACGGGCGACCTGGCCAATACCGCCGGGGTCAGCGGCACCACCCCCGATCCCGTGACGGAGAACAACACCTCCACCGTCGTCGACCCGACCACGCCGGAGGCCGACCTCGCCATCGTCAAGACCACCGTGACGGACCCCGTGGTCCCCGGCGAGGAGGTCGCCTACGACCTCGCCGTCACCAACAACGGGCCATCGGTGTCCCTCGCCCCCATCACGGTGACCGACACCCTGCCCGCGGGGCTGACCTACGTCTCAGCCGCCGGGTCCGGCTGGACCTGCACCGATGCCGGGCAGGACGTCACCTGCGGGTACGACACCGACCTGCCGCCCAACGTCTCGGCACCCACGATCACGATCGTGGCCGATGTCGATGCGGCGCTGACCGGTGAGCTGGCGAACACCGCAGCAGTCACCGGCACCACGCCGGACCCGATCACGGAGAACAACACCTCCACGGTGGTCGATCCGCTGCAACCGTTGACCGACCTGGCCATCGTCAAGACCACCGTCACCGCGGAACTCGGCCCGGGCGAAGAGGTGGCGTACGAGTTGGTCGTCACCAACACCGGGCCCTCCGATGCGGCCGGCCCGATCGAGGTCACCGACACGCTGCCCGACACGTTGACCTTCGTCTCCGCCGACGGCGACGGCTGGCTGTGCGACGCGGTCGGGCAGGAGGTGACCTGCACCCGGGGCACCGTCCTGCCGGCTCTCGACCCGGACAACGTGGCTCCCGCCATCACGGTCGTCGCCACCGTCGACGGCGCCTTCACCGGCGATGTGGACAACACCGCCACCGTGACCGGACCCGACCCCGACCCGGACCCTGAGAACAACACCAGCACCGTGGTGGACCCGGTGCCCGCCCTGGTCGACATGGACATCGACAAGACCGCCGTCGGCGAGTTCGTTGTCGGGTCGCCGGGCACGTTCGTGGTCACCGTGGGCAACAACGGCCCGACGCTCGCACCAGGTCCGGTGACCGTCGTGGACACGCTGCCAACCGGGCTGCAGTATGTCTCGGCAACCGGTGACGGTTGGGACTGCGCTGCAGCCGGCCAGGTCGTCACCTGCCTGTGGGCTGAGGAGTTCGGGATCGGCCAGACGTCGCAGATCACCGTCACCGTGGAGGTGCTGCCGGCCGCGGTGCCCGAGGTCACGAACCCGGCGGACGTCACGACCGACGCCACCGAGACGACGCTGGAGAACAACTCGGCACAAGCCACGGTTTCGGTCAGGGTCCCCCCAACCACCACGCCATCGACCGGCGCCGGCGTCTACCAGGCGCTGCTCGCGGCGCTCATGGCCGTGGCGCTCGGTGTACTGGCCGTGGCCGCGGCCGACCGGCGGCGACGGTTGCGATAGGTCGGGGTGGGCGCCGGGCTGCAGCCAGAGCTGTGTCCGGCGGCACCGACCGCTCGCCGTCTGCTTGTTCGTACGGGCGAACCGTCAGGACGAGGAGTCGTCCGTACCGGGCGGCCGACGCGTGAGCGACTGACGTGCGGATCGGCCAGCCGATCCGCCCGTCACGGCCGACGCAGTGCCCGACGCGCGCGATTCCCGGCGTGCCGGACGTGGAGAGGGATGTCGGACGGGGTGCGGCGGACCACAGCCGCACGGGGGCCACCGCGGCGGGACGCCCCGCTCTGCCTGCGGCTCCGTCGACGCCTGCCGTTGCCTTCGGCCGCTCGCCCGGATCGCCCGCTCCGCGGCTACCCGGTGTTGCGCAACCCGGTGGCGATTCCGTTGATGGTCAGGGACAGCGCTCGCCGCAGGTCCGGCGACGGGTCGCCCTCGGCAGAGCGCACCCGCTGGAGCAGCGTGACCTGGAGATAGTGCAGGGGTCGCAGGTTCGCATCGCGGACGCCGAGCGTCTGGGCCAGCCTCGGCTGGTTCTCCAGCAGTCGGCGCTCGTCGGTCAGGGCGAGCACCTCGGCCACCGTGCGCTCGTACTCCCCGGTGATGTCGTCGAAGAAGCGCCTCAGGTGCGAGGGGACGAGCTCGCTGACGTAGTGCGCGGCGACACCGAGATCGGTCTTGGCCAGGGTCATGGCGACGTTGGAGAGGAAGTTCGAGAAGAAGTCCCACTCGTGCAGCATGCGGCGCAGCTCCTCCTCGAAGCCGTCGCGGCGGGCTGCGGCCAAGCCGGTGCCGACGCCGTACCAGCCGGGCACGATCTGGCGGGACTGGGTCCAGCCGAACACCCACGGGATGGCCCGCAGCCCGCCGAGCCCTGCGGAGGTGTCCGGGCGCCTGGCAGGTCGGGATCCCATGTGCATCCCTGCCAGTTCCCCGACCGGAGTCGATGCCTCGAAGTAGGCGGGCAGCTCCGGGTCGTCGACGAGCGAGCGGTAGCGACGGAACGCCTCCCCGCTGACCGCGCTCATGATGGTGTCCCAGGTGGCCAGCTGCTCCTGCGGGGTGCGCGCGGTCACGTGCAGGGCGCTGGCCTCCAGCGTGGCCGCCACGGTGAGCTCGAGATTCTCCCTGGCCAGTTGCGGTAGCAGGTACTTGTCGGAGATGACCTCCCCCTGCTCGGTCACCTTGATCTCGCCCGCCAGCACGCCGTAGGGCTGCGACAGGATCGCCTCGAAGGTGGGGCCGCCGCCGCGACCGACGGTGCCGCCGCGACCGTGGAACAGCCGCAGCCGCACCCCGTGGGCCACCGAGACATCGCGCAGGCGCCGTTGCGCCAGGTGGATCTCCCACTGGCTGGTCGTGATGCCGGCGTCCTTGTTCGAGTCGGAGTAGCCGAGCATGACTTCCTGCGTGTCGCCGCGCAGGGCCACGATGGCCCGGTACGAGGGATCGCGAAGCAGCGCATCGAGGATCTCGCCCGCGCTGCGCAGCTCCGCCACCGTCTCCAGGAGGGGAACGAAGCCGATGTCCGCCCGCCCGGAAGGGAGATCCACGAGCCCCGCCTCCCGCGCGAGCACGACGGCCGCGAGGATGTCGTCGGCGCCCCGCGTCATCGAGACGATGTAGGACTCCACGGCCTCCGGGCCGTGCTCGTCGATGGCATACCGCGCTGCCTGGAACGCGCTGAACGTCTGCGCGGCTGCATCATCGAGCGGCGGCGGCGTCGGTGCCAGGGGGCGACGACTGCGCAGCTCATCGGAGAGGACCCTCATCCGCTCGGTGTGCCCGTCGGGGTAGGCCTGGCCGACCCTGTCGAACAGCTGTTGCAGCGCCGCGTGGTGCTTCTCGGCGTGCTCGCGGATGTCGAGTGTGGCGAACTGCATCGTCATCGCGGTGATCTGGCGGACGGCGGAGTCGAAGGTGCCCCGGGCGGCGAGCGCCCCGCGGTGCGCCAGCAGCGCGTCACGGATCGGCATGAGGTCCGCGAGCAGCTGGGCCGTCGTGCGGTAGTCCTTGCCCGGGCGGTGGGGGGTCTGCTCGCTGTGCCGGCGGACCGTGGCCTGCAATCGGGCTCGTACGATGTTGAGCTTCAGCCGGATCGGCTCCTCGGCGTTGAGCCGGAGATAGCGCGGGTCGATGCCGTCGACGACCTGCAGTCCCGCCTCCACGTCGGCCCGCAGTTGGGCCGGGATCCCGGCGATGCGCTCGCTGATCGAGAGGTCCTCTTGCAGCTGCTCGACGATCTCGATGATCCGCCGGACGGCGTGGGCCTTCTGCAGCAGCAGGACATCCCGGGTGACCTCGCCGGTGACGAACGGGTTGCCGTCGCGGTCGCCCCCGATCCAGGATCCGAAGTTCAGCGGTCGGGCCGTGGCGGGGACGGTGACGCCGAGTGAGGCCATCTGGCGGGCGAGCTCGTCGAGCACCTGGCTCAGCGGGCCGCGCACGATGTCGTCGAGGAAGTACAGGGCGTTGCGCGCCTCGTCCAGGACCTGGGGCCGCTCGAGCCGCAGTTCGTCGGTCTGCCACATCAGGTCCACCAGCTCGGCGAGGCGCTGCTGCGCGCCGGGGGAGTCGGGCTCCTGCAGCACCGCAGCGATGCCGCGCAGCTTCGTCAGCGTGCTGCGCCGCGCGGCTTCCGTGGGATGTGCCGTGAAGACGGGGCGGGCCGACAGGTGCCCGACGAGATCGCCGAGCGTGGCGATGTCGACGCCGGCCTCGGCGATCCGGGCCGTGGTCTGCGCCAGCGCACCGCCCACCTGTGCCCGCTGCACCTCCAGCGCCCGGCGCCGGTGCACCTGTTCGGCGACGTTGGCCAGGTGGAAGTAGATGAGCAGGGCCCGGGCGACCCTGGTGGCTGTGGGCAGGTCGAGCTGGCGCAGCGTTCCGAGCACGACCGCGTCCCCGCGCTGCACGGCGTCGCGCACCTGCGCGGTCACCGCGCGCATCTCGGCGCCCTCCTGCCGCAGCAGCGTGTCGTCGAGGAGTTCGGCGAGCTGCGCGAGGTCCGCCTGGAGGGCGGCGTCGATCGTGGCGGTCATGGGATCGGTGGCGATCGGCTCCTGGGGCTGCGGCACGGTGCCAGCGTGTCGGAGCCTCCGCCCAGACGCAACCTGCCTGCTCGCACGGTGGCGCCGCACTGCCGCGACACCGACCACGCCGGAAGGCAAGGATGGGGTCGTGGTGGATTGGGTGCGCCTGGGCGCCGACATGGAGGAACTCGCGACGCAGACCCTCAAGGGCGCGAAGCGGGTCAGCGGGCGGCTTCGCCCGATGACGATCCAGCCCTACCGCGGGTTCGTCGCCGACGGAGTGGCCAGCGTGCGGGCCAGAGTGCGCGAGGAGCAGCGCTTCGAGCACCCAGACGACGCGTTGCGCATCGACGCGACGCTCGCGGCCAACCTGCTGCGCTGGGTCGTGCTCGACATGCCGGGCGTCTCGGTGGAGATCAGCGTGGGCGGCGCCGAGGTGACCGCGGTGAGCAACGCCGACGGCTTCGTCATCGCCAAGGTGCCGGTGGGCCACCTCGCACCCGGCTGGCACACCGTGGCCTTCCGCGCCACAGACGCCGATGGTCGCGAGGTCACGGCGACCGGACGCGTCGTCGTACCGGACCCCGCCTCCAGGATCGCGGTGATCAGCGACATCGACGACACCATCCTGCGCACGGGTATGACCGAGGGGCTCAAGGCGGTGCAGCGGACCCTGTTGCGCGACGTGCACGGCCGCAAACCTGTTCCAGGAATGCCGAGCCTGTACCGAGGCCTGGCCCGGGGGACCGGCGGTCGACCCGAGTCGATGTTCTTCTACGTCTCCTCCACGCCCTGGAACCTCTACGACATGCTCGTGCAGTTCCTGGCCCTGCGCGGATTCCCCCGGGGCCCGCTGTTCCTCACCGACTGGCGGCCCGGAGCCAAGCAGCAGGGAGTCGAAGACGAAGACCTGCAGTACCGCGGGCACAAGCGCGCGCGGATCCGGCGGCTGCTGGACGCCTACCCGGAACTGACGTTCGTCCTCATCGGCGACAGCGGCGAGCACGATCAGGCGATCTACGCCGAGTTCCTCCAGTCGGACCCCGACCGGATCGCGGCCGTGCTCATCCGCGACGTGCAGCCGGTGTCAGCGGCGGAACGGCTCCTCGGGACCGACCGCCGGGGCCCCACGTCGGCCGAGGACGGCTCGGTGCTGTGCGCCGACCCGCTGCAGATGGCGCAGGTCGCGCTGGCGGCGGGGCTGGTCGACGACCTCACGGTCGAGGAGGTCAAGATCGAACTCGGCGCCCGCTTCTGAAGCCGGCGGCTCAGCGGCCCTACCGGCCGGCACGCCGACCGCGGGAGCTCCGCCGGGCCGACCCCGGACGGCGACGCGGGCCCTGCGCGGTCACCTCGGCCCGGCACCCGCAGCCGCGCCGGTCCACCGCACCCACCCCCGCAGCCGTCAGCCGCGGGGACGGGCCGGCGCGAACTCGGCAGCCGACGCCGGTCGCGGGGGGCTGCGTCAGCCGGAGCCTTCGGTGTTCCCCGGGTCGGCCGCGGCGGGGTCGTCCAGGCGGTAGCGGTTGATGGCCTCCCGCACCGAGGCGGCAGCGACCTCGCCGGTGCGGGCGAGCATCCCCAGTGTCTGGGCGGTGATCGATTCGGCGTCCACGAGGAAATGGCGCCGGGCCGCGCCGCGAGTATCGGAGATGCCCCAACCGTCGGTGCCGAGCGAGATGAAGTCCTGCGGGACCCAGTTGCTGATGCCGTCCTGGGTGGCTCGCATCCAGTCCGACACCGCGACCACCGGCCCGGGGCGGCCCTGCAGCCGCTGGGTGACGTAGGGGACACGCGTCTCCTGGTCCGGGTTCAGGAAGTTGTGGCGGTCGCACGCCAGGCCGTCACGCCGCAACTCGTTCCACGAGGTGACCGACCAGACATCGGCGTGCACGCCCCAGTGCTCGCGCAGCAGGTCGGCGGCTCGCAGCGCCCACGGGACGCCGGACCCGGAGGCCAGCAGCTGCGCCCGCGGGCCCTGCGCCGAGGGATCGGCCTCGGCGAGCAGATGCATTCCGCGCAGGATGCCCTCGACGTCGACGCCCTCGGGCTCGGCCGGCTGCAGGATCGGCTCGTTGTAGACGGTGATGTAGTAGAAGATGTTCTCCGGGTCCGACCCGTACATCCGGCGGAGCCCGTCGGCGACGATGTGTCCGATCTCGTAGCCGTAGGCGGGGTCGTAGGCCACGCATGCCGGGTTCGCAGCGGCATACAGCAACGACTGTCCGTCGTTGTGCTGCAGCCCCTCACCGGACAGCGTGGTGCGGCCGGCCGTGGCGCCGAGCATGAAGCCCCGGGTCATCTGGTCCATCGCCGCCCACAACGAGTCCGCGGTCCGCTGGAAACCGAACATCGAGTAGAAGATGTAGAAGGGGATCATCGGCTCGTCGTGCGTGGAGTACGACGTCCCGGCGGCAATGAAGGACGCCACGCTGCCCGCCTCGTTGATGCCCTCGTGCAGGATCTGCCCGCCGGTGGACTCCTTGTAGGCGAGGAGCAGATCCCGATCCACCGAGATGTAGTTCTGGCCGTGCGGGTTGTAGATCTTTGCGCTGGGGAAGATCGCGTCGAGGCCGAACGTACGGGCCTCGTCGGGGATGATCGGCACGAACCGCTTGCCGAGCTCCTTGTCGCGCATGAGGTCCTTGAAGAGCCGAACCGCGGCCATCGTCGTGGCGACCTCCTGCTTGCCGGAGCCTCGCTTTGCCGTCTCGAACGGCTTGGCGGCCGGCTGCGGCAGCGTGACGCTGGACTGTCGGCGGCGGCGCGGCAGGGCTCCGCCAAGTGCCGTCCGCCGCTCCTTCATGTACTGGATGGCCTCGTTGCCGGGGCCCGGGTTGTAGTAGGGCGGCAGATAGGGGTCCGCCTCGAGCCGCTCGTCGGGGATCGGGATCTGGATCCGGTCGCGGAACGCCTTGAGGTCGTCCGGCGTCAACTTCTTCATCTGGTGCGTCGCGTTGCGCCCCTCGAAGGATTCCAGCGCGTAGCCCTTGACCGTCTTGGCGAGGATGACCGTCGGCTGGCCGGCATGGTTCATGGCGGCGGCGTAGGCGGCATACACCTTGCGGTAGTCGTGACCGCCGCGCCGCAGCGCCCAGACGTCGTCGTCGGACCAGTCCTCGACCATCTTGGCGGTACGGGGGTCGCGGCCGAAGAAGTGCTCCTTGATGAAGCCGCCGCCCTCGGCGCGGTAGGTCTGGAACGACCCGTCGGGAGTGCTGTTCATGAGGTTGACCAGCGCACCGTCGGCGTCCTGCGCGAACAGCTGGTCCCACTTGCGGCCCCAGATGACCTTGATCACGTTCCAGCCGGCACCGCGGAAGAACGCCTCGAGCTCCTGGATGATCTTGCCGTTGCCGCGGACCGGGCCGTCGAGGCGCTGCAGGTTGCAGTTCACCACGAAGGTGAGATTGTCCAGCTCCTCGTAGGCGGCAAGCTGCAGCGCCCCGCGGGACTCCGGCTCGTCCATCTCGCCGTCGCCGAGGAACGCCCAGACGTGCTGCTGGGAGGTGTCCCGCAACCCTCGGTTGTCCAAGTACTTGTTGAACCTGGCCTGATAGATCGCGTCCAACGGCCCCAGGCCCATCGACACGGTGGGGAACTGCCAGAAGTCGGGCATGAGGCGCGGGTGCGGGTAGGAGGGCAGCGATCCGCCGCGGTGCGAGACCTCTTGGCGGAAGCCGTCGAGCTGGGACTCCGTCAGTCGTCCCTCAAGGTAGGCCCGGGCGTACATCCCCGGGGCGGAATGGCCCTGGATGAAGACCTGATCGCCGCCGCCGGGATGGTCCAGTCCGCGGAAGAAGTGGTTGAAACCGACCTCGTACATGTGGGCCGAGGACGCGTAGGAGGAGATGTGCCCGCCGACGCCGATCCCGGGCCGCTGCGCCCGGTGCACCATGACGGCCGCGTTCCACCGGATCATCCGACGGATGTCGGCCTCGATGGCCTCGTCCCCGGGGAACCACGGCTCCAGATCCGTGTGGATGGTGTTGATGTAGTCGGTGTTGCGCAGCGACGGCACGCCGACGGCGCGCTCCCGGGCGCGCCGCAGCAGGTCCAGCATCAGCACCCGCGCCCGGTACGGCCCGGCGTTGTCGACCACCGCGTCCAGCGAGTCGAGCCATTCCCGGGTCTCTTCTGGGTCGGTGTCGATGTACTGCGACGGGAGGCCGCCTTCGATCGGTGCGGGCGAGAGGGGATTCGCGGTCACGGCACGTCCTTCACGGGAGGGTTTGTCCGGCAGGCTCATCATTGCGCGAGATGCACGCAGTTGCAGCACACCGCGCCACGACGCGGCAGCGGGAGGCGCTGCCTCGCGCCGCATGGCGCCGCGTCCCGCAAGCAGACGGCCGCCCGGGACGGTTTCGCGCGGTGCAGGCTCCGCGGGGCCTGCAGCGCGGCCCGCCGCTCCGGATGGCCGGGACGGTCGGCGTCCAGTTCTGCCGAGGGGCTTGCGCACGGCGGCTGGTTCCGGTGGACTGGCCCCACCGGCGTCGCATCGAGCGGCGCGGCGACAGGGAGGACGCACCGAGGTGGCCATCGGCTCATCCGTGAGTGGAGACCAAGCAGCTGGCGCGGTGTCGCGACTCGGCCTTGCAGACGACGCACTCGTGCAGTTCGTCGGTTGGGACGACGACTGCGACCAAGAACTGCTGGACGAGGTCGAGGGCCACGTGTCCGAAGTCCTGCTGTCCGATGCCGCAGATGTGGTGGACGCCGTCCTCATCTGGTGGCGCGACGACGACGACGACCTCGCCGACGGGCTGCTGGACGCCATGTCGATGCTGGCCGACGACGGCGTGACGTGGCTGTTCACCCCTCGCCCCGGGCGTCCCGGCCACATGCCGGCCTCGGACGTCAAGGAAGCGGTCCAGGTGGCAGGGCTGCAGATCACCAGCTCCATCAGTATCGGGGCCGACTGGCAGGCCGCGCGACTCACGGCGCCGAAGTCGAGCCGCTGAGCCGAGGCGGCAGAGTCCGTGAGAACACCCTGCGCGCTGCGCCCCCGTCGCGACTCGGCGCTGGCGTAGGGTGCCGATCGTGAAGACCCCGCCGCCGGGTTCGGCTGCCGAGGCCGCAGCCTTCGCCGAGCTGCAGGCGAAGCTCGCCCACGCATTCGAGGACTACCGCGACCACCCCGACGACGAGCAGGCGCTGGTCGTCGTGCCGAGCATGACCTTCGACCGGGAGTTGCTGGCCAAGGTCGCCGGCGTCGAGTACTACGAGGAGCGGCTGCTCGCGATGCTCTGCGCACTGCGTCGTCCGCGGCTGCGCCTGGTGTACTGCACCTCGACGCGGGTGTCCGAGACGGTCGTCGACTACTACCTGCACCTCATCTCGGGCGTGCCGCAGCACCATTCCCGCCAGCGGCTCACCATGGTGTGCTGCGACGATGCCTCGCCCGATCCGCTCACCAGGAAGCTGCTCGATCGCCCCAACCGTGTCGCCGAGATCCGCCGCGCCATCGCCGGAGCGGGATCGGCCTCCCTCGTCGTGCAGAACACCACGCATCTGGAGCAGACGCTGGCTGTTGCGCTGGGAATCCCTTTGTACGGCAACCCGCCGGACCTGGACGACCTGGGGAGCAAGAGCGGCAGTCGCGAGATCTTCCGCGAGGCCGGCGTCGATCTGCCCGACGGCTTCGAGCGGCTGCGGACCATGGACGACGTGGCCGCCGCTGCGGCGGAGCTGAAGGGCCGGCACCCCGCGCTGCGCCGTGCGGTCGTCAAGGTTGAGGAGGGCTTCTCCGGTGAGGGCAACGCGGTTCTGCCCTTGGACGCGGTCGACGGCCGCACCACTGCGGAGCGGATCCGGCAGATCCGCTCGATCATGCCGTGGGAGTGCACCTTCGTGGGCGACATCGCCTACGACGACTTCGCCGGCAAGTTCGAGGCGATGGGCGGGGTCGTAGAGGAGTTCATCGACGGCAAGCAGAAGTCGTCCCCGTCGGCTCAGGGGCAGATCGAGCCCATCGGGGTGGTCCAGCCGCTGTCCACCCACGACCAGATCCTCGGCGGCGCCGACGGGCAAGTCTTCGAGGGGAGCACGTTCCCGGCCAATCCCGCCTACCGCCTGCAGGTCCAGGATGCGGGCCAAGCCGTCGGGGACGTGCTGCGGCGACGTGGCGCGCTGGGCCGCTACGCCGTGGACTTCATGGTGGCTGACAGCGGCGGCGGGATCCGGACCGCGGCGATCGAGATCAACCTGCGGCGCGGGGGGACCACCCATCCGATGATGGCGCTGGAGATCCTCACCAACGGGACCTACGACGTCGGCACCGGGCAGTTCTTCACGCAGTCCGGCCGGGTGCGCACCTACTGCTCCACCGACAACCGGCGGCACCCGAACTACCGGCGGTTCAGCATCGACGACTTCATGGACCTCATGGTCACCAACCATCTCAACTACGACCCCGTGACCGAGACCGGAGCGGTCTTCCACATGCTGGGCGGACTGGCCCGGTACGGGAAGTTCGGGATGACGTGCATCGCGGAGGACCTCGAGCAGGCGCGGCTGATGGACCGGAAGATCACCGAGCGGCTCAATCGCGCAACCGGCGTGGGGGAGTAGTCGCGCCGATGCGTCTGCGGCGGTCGCCTCGCCGAATCGCGCAGCGGCCAGCCAGTGCCACCTGGCCCGTGTCCGGCCTGCGGGCGGCGAGGCGGCGTCGGCTGGGCCCCGCGAGCCGGAGAACCGGGGGCGCCGAGCGGTCGGGCGTCAGCGGATCCCGCCCATGAGCCGCGCCAAGCGCGCCGTGCGTCGCAGGAGCGGTCCGCCCGGCAGCTCCGGGATCTCGTCGACGATGGGGGACAGAGCGAGCAGTCGGCGCGGATCCCGGAAGCGCAGTTGCCGAGTGATCGCGGCGTAGTCTGTGCGGCCTCCGGCGAGGTCGAGGAGCACCTCCTCCGGCGCGATGACGGCTGGCAGTTGCGGATCGTCGCCCAGGGTGACGGTCCAGCCCCCGTCAAAGGCGGCGGTGGACACCGCGATGCGACGGCCGACAGCGGCAGCCCCCGCGACGAGACCGGCGCGCGCCGCCACGGCGCCGGTCGCGTCGATCAGCGCAGCCAGCCCGATCTCGTCGAGTTCCGGCACCGGCGGCGCCCCCGCAGGCATGAGGTCTCGAGCCGTGATCGCGAGTTGGTACGCGGCCGCATGGACCACCGTCCCCATCGGGATCGCCCCCAGCGGCGAGGGGGTGACAAGCAAGCCGCTGTGGACCAGGTCGCCGCTCTCCAGCCACGCGCTGGTCTGCTCTTTGCTGGCTACGACAGAGGCGCGGACCTGCTCGTCGGAGGCGTCGGCATGTGCGGCAGCGAGCCGTTGCGCCGCCTGCTTCATCGGCTCGGTCGACGTTGCCCCGCCATGCGCATCGGCCAGCATTTCCGGAATTCCGCGGCTGTCCGGCCACGTTCCCAGCCCGATGACCAACTCGCGGGCTGTCCGTTGCTGGGACCTCGTCGCGGAGGCCAGATCGACCTGCCCCAGGGCGTCGCATGAACAGTTGCCAGGCCCGCGTCGTGCGCCGGGCCAGCTCGTCGGGCTGTGCCGTGAGCAGGCCCTTGGGCTGGGGGACCTCGACATCAGTACCGACCATCCCCACATCCTGCCGCACCCCTGGTGTTGTGGGCTCCCCCGGACTGGGGTCCAATGGATGCTCCGCGACCATCAACCACCAGGAGGAATCGATGACGATCGCCGTGGGCGAGACCGCTCCGGACTTCGTGCTGAAGGACCAGGCCAGGCAGGACGTGCGGCTGAGCGACTACCGGGGCAAGAATGTCGTGCTCATGTTCTACCCGTTCGCCTTCTCCGGGATCTGCACGCCGGAGGCCTGCGAAGTACGGGACCGGCGCGCCGAATTCGTCAACGACGATACCCAGGTGATCGCCGTCTCGACCGACACCGTGCACGTGCAGCGCGCCTTCGCCGAAGCCAATGGCCTGCAGTACCCGGTGCTCAGCGACTTCTGGCCCCACGGTGCGGTGGCCCAGCAGTACGGGGTCTTCGACGAGAACGTCGGCGTGGCCCTGCGGGGCACCTTCGTGATCGACCGCGACGGCATCGTGCGCTGGTCGACGCTGAACGGGATCGGCGATGCCCGCGATGCGACCGACTACATCAAGGCGCTGGCAGACCTGAGCTGACCACCGGATCTGGCGACGGGCCGGCCCCCCATGGAGCCCGTCGGCCTGCGCTGCCTGCGAGTTGCCCTACCGCGCTTCCAGGAGTCGGGTGCGGATTGCGTCAACGGCCTGGTGCTCCAGTCGGAGTCCCTCGTGCAAGTACCCCTCCATCGAGCCGAACTCCCGCTCGGCAGAGGACCTGGCGGACTCGAGGTACTCCGGGAACACGCCGAGGACAGGGCCGAGCACCTCTGCCGCGGCCGCACCGTCGCCGAGGGAGTCGAGGAAGACCGAGAAGATGGCCCGGACCTCGGGGCCGCTGAGCAGATAGTCCTCCATGATGGCGTCCCACGGCACGCCTGCGATGTGGAGGACGACCGCGATCACCCACCCGGTGCGGTCCTTGCCCGCGGTGCAGTGCAGCAGGACCGGTCCCGAGGCCGGATCGGCCAGGATGTGGAGCACCTCGGCCACGGCGCGCCGACCGCTGCCCAGTTCGGCGAAATCCCGGTAGGACTCCAGCATGATGGCGCGCAAGTCGCGGCCGGCGAACCCGTCGGCCACGTCCCGCCCGCTCAGTGCCTCTGCCGCCAACTTGCCGAGGTTCGCCGCACCGGCGTAGGAAGCGTCGGCCAGCACGTCGGCCCCCCGGCGGACAGCGCCGAGCGGCAGGACTGTGGGTTGCTGCTCGCGCTCCGCCGACGTTCGCAGGTCCACGACCGTCCTGATCCCCAGCGAGGCCATGGCTGCACTCGCGGCTTGGTCCGCGGGTGCAGCGCTGCGGAAGAGCAGGCCGGATCGGATGATCCCGCCGTCGCAGGGCAGGCCACCCAGGTCGCGGCCGTTGGGCAGTCCCGGGATGCTCACGCCGCCTACGGTACGCGGCATCCTGACGCGGGTGGGGGCGTCCCGCCGGCGCGGGCTCGACCCGTCGCGCGGGCGGTACAGTAATGGGCGATCCGGGCGCATAGCTCAGTTGGTTAGAGCACCTCCCTTACAAGGAGGGGGTCAGGGGTTCGAGTCCCTTTGCGCCCACAGAGGCGTAATCCGTTGCGGGGCAACGGGTTTCGCCCCTTCCGACGCCAGACCCGATGCGTCGTCATAGGGTGTCGGGTGTGTCGTTCGGTGTGTCGTCGGCGCGGGGGTACCACGTCCCGATGCCAGTCTTCGCCAGCGAACGACGGGGCGATCGCCTCCCTTGGGGCACTCGCAATCTGCCTGGGGCCGGGAAACCAAGCAGGAAACCACGCCGCTCAGAACGCCCGTACGATCGACCCAGGGCAAGCCGTCGGGAGGCGCAGATGCCCAGGGCAGAAGTGATCGAGCGCCGGACCCGCGCAGTGGAACTGGCCCGCTCTGGGATGTCCTACGACGACATCGCGGAGCGTCTCGGGTACGCGAACCGGTCGGGGGCGTGGAAGGCCGTGCAGGCCGCGCTCAAGGAGCACCAAGCCGAGGCCGTGGACGAGTACCGGGTGCGGCAGGTGATGGCGCTGGACCGGCTGCAGATGAGCGTCTGGGGCGAGGCCCTGGCCGGCGACACCAAGGCGGTCGGGACGGTGGTGCGGGTGATCGGCCAGCGGTGCCGGTTGCTGGGGCTGACCTGAGCGTACCGGGCAGGCCTCCAGGGTCTGCTGCACGGACTATCGTCCAGGCTTCGCTACTGCGGTTCCCGGGGATGCTGAACGTCATGGCCCATTCCGGCCGGACGAGGTCTCAGCGATAGTGCCGGGTTTCGGCGCTTCCGAAGGCGCAACAACTGTTGGTCAGAGCGTGAACGCAGATGGCGAGAAGCCCTGGGTCGCAGCAGCGGGGGCTGCTGCCGCTGCAGCTCGGATAGTGATCAACAAGGCGGTCGAGGCGAACTCGAATCACACGAAGAGCAAGCAGGACCGGGACGACAAGCGGGCCATGATGGAGGACTCCTACTCCAAGGCGCTGACCTACCGAATATGGGCGGGGGAGGCGGGCGCAGGGTCGAAGAAGCAGAGCCGCCACACGGCCAACGCGTCAAAGCGCGTCGAGATGGCGCTGCTCGCGACTCCACTGGAGGCGGAGGACGAGATGCCGCTCATCACTGCTCTCCAGGAGGAGATCGACGAACTCCCTGAGGGAAGGCGGGTGGCCCCCCTTCTGATGGGGACCACGGGGTGTTGGTGGAAACTGTCGGCGAAGGCCCCGCACCGCCGAGTGCCAAGCCCCGAAACCCCGGCGCCTCGCGACGGATACCGGGAGACCCAATGCTTGCGTGATCGGCCGTGCTAGGTCGACAACGGTCTCGGTATTGGGTTCTCCTTGTCCCATCGGGACTTCAGGTAGATGACCACGGCCCACAGCAGCAGGTTGGACATCACCGCCGCCGGCGACCCCTCGAACAGCAGCACTATCGTCAGCGGAACCGTGTTGAAGATCGCGTGGATGAACACGGCCAGGAACACGCTGCGCGTGCGCTCGTAGAACCACGTGTGCAGGATCGACATCGCGACGATCCCAATCCCGAAACCGACCAGCGAGCCGACGATTGCCGCGGGTGCCAGCCCTTGCTCCAGGAAGATCATCACGGTGACCGGCAGGTGCCAGACCGCCCAAACCAGGCCCACCGCCCATCCGGTGTCCCAGAAGTTGCGGCCGGGCAGCATCTTCTCCGTCAGGTAGCCCCGCCAGCCGAACTCCTCGGTACCCGAGGTCAGCATCTGGACGAGGAAGAAGGCCAGCAGGAACGGCAGCAACAGTCCCCACGACGGCGCGTCGGGACTCGGTTCGACCGCCACCGCGCTGACGATCAGCGGCGGCAGGGTCACCAGCAGCAGGATCCCGAGGACAAGGCCGTACATGCGCCCGCCAACTGCCACCCGGCCGGCGCGCTGAGCCAGGCTCCCCGCCGGGATGGCCGGGTCCCGGCGCGACATGATCAACCCGCCGATCAGCGGGCCGTACACGGCGCCCATCGAGACCAGGGACACCAGGAGTTGCTGGCCGGGCACGTCGCGTTCGAACGCAACGCGCCATACGAAGTCCTGGTTGTAGAGGACGTCGGTGTCCCACGCCTTGCTGAGCGCGAAGGCAGCCAGCCACAGCACCCACGACCACGCGTAGGCGATGACCAGATAGCGGACGTGAGGCCGATCCCACAGCCCAGCCGGGGCAGTCGCACCGTCTCCCCTGGTCCCGCCCTGCTGACTCATTGTCCCTCCCGAGTCATCACCAAGCGTAGTGAGCCGACATCCGGCGTGCGGACCAGGCACTGGGCCGCGCATCGACCCGCGGACTCCGCGACGCCCTCGCAGCCGCGCTGAGAGATGCGAAGCGGCTCCGGCCCGTCACCGCCTACACCGCCGGCGGGCTGGTCACTCAGGGACAGCGGAGAGCGAACGACAAGGAGGGGGTCAGGGGTTTCAGCCCGTGTGCGCCCACTGGGGCGGGATCCGTTGCGGGGCAATGGCTTTGGGTTATCAGTGGTTCCACAGGCGATGGCGCGGGTCGGGCTTTCGGTGTGTCGTTGGCGCAGGCCGCCGCCGAGCGGAAGCTGATCCTGCGCCTGCGCACCGGGCGAGCCCATCGGGCGGGCGGATCGGGACGCCACTCTGGATCGAGCGGACCTACCACCGCCGCCGCAGGCAGGAAGCCCTCGGGAGATGGCCTCGACCCGCCCAGGGGCCGTCTGACGACGATCGCCACACACTGCCTGACCGCAAGCGTCACCCGAACCTGCACGATGCCGTCTCGGTCGAGCCCCCTTGGTCTCGCGGCGGGCTTGTGCCGTCGCTGAACGGGGGGCGACCATGATGACGTGCGGTTCCGAGCGGCGGCCGGGTCAGTGATGCTGTCTCTGACGCTGTGCGCGTGCACCACGTCCGGAGTCCAGCCGCAGGGGCCGGTCGTGTCCAGCCCCGTTGAGCGGCCGACTCCAGAGCCCATCGCGACACCCACCACGCCCGAACCCGCGCCGACGCCTACGCCGGAGGAGCCGCACCCGGTGTCCCTGCCGGCGCTGATGGGCGGCACCTACGATGGCAGCGATCTGCGGCTCGGGCAGGTGCTGGCCGCCAACGATGCGTTCACCAAGTACGCAGTCACCTACCGCGGCGGCGACCTGGCCATCTCTGGAGTGCTCTATGTCCCCACCGGTCCGGGCCCGTTCCCGGGCGTCGTGCTCAACCATGGCTACATCGACCCCGCGGTGTATGTCACCGGCCAAGGGCTGCAGATCGAGCAGGACTACCTGGCGCGGTCCGGGTTCGTCGTGCTGCACACCGACTACCGCAACCACGCCGGGTCCGATCGAGACCCGGACAACGACCTGCGGCTGCGGCTTGGCTACACCGAAGACACGATCAACGCCGTGCTGGCGCTGCGCCGGTCCGGCCTGCCGGGGCTGGACCCCGAGCGCATCGGCATGCTGGGCCGCTCGATGGGCGGCGGAGTCACCCTCAACGCCCTCGTCGTGCAGCCCGGCATCGTCGATGCTGCCGTCATCTACGCCTCGGTCAGTTCGAACACGGTCGACAACCACCAGAAGTGGACCCGGGGACAGCGCCCCGACCTGGCTGCCGAGATAGAGACCGCCTACGGCAGCCCGGAGGCCGACCCGCAGTTCTGGGCCGACGTGTCGCCCCGCACCTTCGCCGACCGGATCGAAGTCCCGGTGCTGGTGCATCACGGCACCGCCGACACCACGTGCCCGATCGAATGGGCCGACGCCACCGTGGCCGCGCTGCAGCAGGGCGGCGTGGACGTGACCTACCAGCGCTACCCGGGGGAGGGCCACGCATTCTCCACCGCCTGGGCCGACTCGATGGCCACGACGGTCGCCTTCTTCCGCCAGCACCTCTGAGTGTGCCCAACCCGGAGGGGCAGGTCCTCAGTTCCCCGGGGCGACCGTCGCGGCCCCCGTCCCTCCCCGCGGTCACTTGCCGAGCTCAGCTACGCCAACCGCAGCGGAGCATGGAAGGCCGTGCAGGCCTCGTTGCAGGCTGTTCATGCGGACACCATCCAGGAGCACAGGGCGCTGCCCGTCGATCGGCTGGAGGCAATGCTGGCGCCGGTGCGGCCGGCGGCCATGGACGGCGGCCTGACAGCGATCGCCGCCGCTGGAAGGGTGTTCATCGTGCCTGCCCCTCATCCCGAGGAGCACCGTGACGAGCTGTGGCCACAGCACGTTGTGGCAAGGCTCCGATCGCCCAGATCGCCAAGGACTTCGGGA
The DNA here is from genome assembly GCA_963706835.1 of uncultured Actinomycetota bacterium. Lineage (GTDB taxonomy): Bacteria > Actinomycetota > Actinomycetes > S36-B12 > CAVXYG01. The sequence continues at coordinate 12,471 of CAVPOB010000031.1, read as the reverse complement.
TCAGCGAGTCCTTCTCGACTGGCTGCACCGCGCCGACGTCGAGGACGGTGCTCGTCGCTTCGCGACGACTGCGGAGGCGGCCAAGATCCGTGAGCTCAACCGGCGCAATCGGCTGGAGCAGGAGAACGACGTGCTGCGATGGGCGGTCGGGCTGCGGAACTCCCAGGCGTTCCGGGGCGCCTCGCCGGATCGCGCCGACCCGTCGGGTCGGGCGCACCGTCTAGATTGGGCGGATGCCGGAGCGGGTGGGAAGTCAGGCCGCGGCTGACGTGCTCGCAGCACCGTAGGAACTGGCCTGTGGTGCGGTGCTGAAGACCCGGATCGCCAAAGCGGCCATGTCCGACGTGCTCGGCGATGGGGCGGGCAATGCGACGGACGAGCAGATCCGGCTGGACCAGAGGTGGGCGCAGGGCGGTGCCGCGCTCTCGCTCATCGGTGAGGTGCAGGTGGACCCCCGGTATCCGCAGCGGCCCGGGAATGTGGTGCTGGGACCGCGCTCGGACACGGCGCAACTGGCTCGGGTCGCTCGGGCAGGTGCCGGCGGCGGCGCACTCGGCATGGCCGCAGCTCGGCCATGCCGGTGCCTTGTCGTATCGCGCCATCTCCACCCCCGCTGGGCCATCCGCGCTGCGTCTGGACGCTCTGACGTGCGATGCCCTCTCGGCGGCCGAGCTCGAGGAGCTCCCGGCGAGGTACGCGGCAGCGGCTCGGCTCGCTCGGGACGTCGGGTTCAGCGGTGTGGAAGTCCAGGCCGGCCACGGCTTTCTGCTCAGCCAACTGCTATCGCCGCTGTTCATTCGCCGCACCGACCGGTTCGGCGGCTCGATCGAGGCGAGGAGTCGGGTGCTGCTGGAGATCGTGCGACGGGTGCGCCGCGATGCCGGCAACGACCTGGCGATCGCCGTGAAGATCAACGCCACCGACCACCTCGACGGCCGCCTGACCGAGCAGGAGGCCCTGGTCGTCGTCGAGGCACTGGGCGACGAAGCAGTCGACCTCATCGAGATCAGCGGCGGAACGTGCTTCCCCGGCGCCCGGTCGAGTTCCGATCGGCCATCGAGTCGTCCGTACTCCCTGGACTTCGCCCGCCGTGCTCGTGGTGTCACCGACGCGCCACTCATGCTGACCGGCGGTGTCCGCACCCGCGGTGAAGCCGTGGCGGCGCTGCGGTCCGGCTCGGTCGATGTCGTCGACCTGGCGAGGGCCCTGGTGCTCGATCCCGATCTCCCGCGCACGTGGCTCCGAGCCGAGGATGCTGATCCCCGGTTCCCGGCCTTCCGCTCACCGCCATCGGGCGGTGTGACCGCCTGGTACACGATGCGTCTGACAGCCCTCGCGAACCACCGTGAATCCGGGTACGCCGACAGCACGGCGGAGGCTGCCATCGCGGCCTACGAATCCCGGGACAACATCCGCGCTGCCCGATGGCGCGATCGGTTCGGACCGTAGCGCGCGCCACAGGGTTCGCGCGGTCGGCGCGGGCCGGGTCAGGCCCGGGCAGCGTGCACCCAACTGTGGGCGTCGGATCCACCGGCGCCCTCGGCAGGGGCGGGGACCTCCGCCCCGCGGCCAGCCGCACCGCTCACTCCGCCTGATGCCGAGTCCTACCCGGCACGGTATCGTCGCGGCTGCTGGCCAGATGGGATGCCGGCTGATCCACGACAGGAGAGGAACCCACTCGCTCGTGCAGCCCTTCGCAATCGCCGCATGGCGCGACGTCCCCGATCGCGAGCCGGTGTCAGCGCTGGTGTCCAATGTGGACCTGGTCATCGTCCGGTTCGACGACAACCACTCTGTGCTGTACGGCCGGTGCCTGCACCGCGGCGCCCACCTCGCCGACGGCCACATCGAGGGTGACAACCTGATCTGCGGGTTGCATGGCTGGGACTACGTGTTCCACACGGGTGTCTCCAGCTACAACAATGCGGAGCGGCTGGCGAAGTTCTCCTCCTGGATCGATGACGGTGACCTCATGGTCGATCTGGACGAGATCCTGGCCTGGGAGAAGGAGCATCCGCAGCCGTACGACCGAGACGCGTACCAGGGGGCGTACCAGGATCCGCACGGCACGCCGGCGGAGCCCCATGTCGGGCTGATTCGCCGCCTCGGCAGCGAGGGCCTGCAGACCCTCGGCCATCACGGCCCGACCAAGGCCATGGGCGTTCCCCGTGACGAGTTGCCGAGCTGGGACCACATCCAGTTCGTGACCGCCCAGTTGGCCCGGCGCCCCCTGCTGGACGAGGTCGATGTGGCCACCGACGTCGTCATCGGCCCGAATGCGGACCGGCCGCTCCACCTCGACATCCCGCTCTTCGTGTCCGACATGAGCTACGGGGCGCTGTCGGAGGAGGCCAAGGTCGCCCTGGCGCGCGGCGCCGAGATGGCCGGCACCGGGATCTGCTCCGGGGAAGGCGGGATGCTGCCCGAGGAGCATGCCGAGAATTCCCGCTACTTCTATGAGTTGGCATCGGGCCGCTTCGGCTGGGACCTCGACAAGACTCGTGACGTGCGGGCGTTCCACTTCAAGTTCGGCCAGGGCGCCAAGACCGGCACCGGTGGGCACCTGCCGGCCCACAAGGTGACCAGCAAGATCGCCGAAGTGCGTGGCCTGGCCGAAGGTGAGGCGGCCATCTCTCCTGCCACGTTCCCCGATCTGACCGACGAGGACCAATTCCGAGCACTGGCCGACGAGGTGCGGGCCGTCTCCGGCGGCATCCCGATCGGCGCCAAACTGTCGGCCCAGCACATCGAGGATGACATCGACGCCGCCCTGCGGATCGGCGTGGAGTACATCATCCTCGACGGCCGGGGCGGGGGCACGGGCGCCGCCCCAGCGGTGTTCCGCGACAACATCTCGGTCCCCACGATTCCCGCGCTGGCCCGGGCCCGGCACCACCTCGACGCTCGGGGGAGGAACGACGTCACCCTGGTGATCACGGGTGGGCTGCGCACGCACGCCGACTTCGCCAAGGCGCTCGCCCTCGGTGCCGACGCCATTGCGGTGTCGAACTCGGCGCTGCAGGCGATCGGCTGCCTCGGGATGCGGGCCTGCAACACCGATAACTGCCCGGTCGGCATCGCGACCCAGCAGGAGCATCTGCGCGCCCGGCTGATCGTGGACGAGGCGGCGCCGCGGCTCGCGCGATTCCTCGGCGCCACGGTCGAACTCATGGGCGTGCTGGCCCGGGCGTGCGGCCATGAGCGGCTGAGCGACTTCTCCGTCGAGGACCTCACCACGTTCGATCGCGAGATGGCCCACCTCGCCGGCATCCGCTACGGCGGCCTGCGGATGTGACCGAGGACTGCCGCGCGGCTACCCGCGGGCCGGCCTCGGCCGCTTGCGGTGCCGTCGTGCGGTTCGTGCAACCTCGAAGACGCGCGACACTGGAGGCGTGGCGAGTTCGGCAGTGGTCCCAACCCTCGGCGTAGCGGCGCAGTGTTGCGGGGCGCCGGCGTGCCGGGCCATTGCGGATGCGGCGGCAGGACGCCTCAGGTGCGTAGGGGGTGGAGTCCGTGATGAACCGTCGGATCGTCGCCGGCGTGGCGATCGGTGCGCTGGTGCTCGGGTCGCTCGGTGGCCTGGCCGCTGCGGGTCTGTCGGGCGGAGGAACGCCGAGCAGCGTGGAAGCGGGGGAGTCCGGTGAGGCCCCAGATGCGTGGCTGTTGGAGGCCCGCGCGGTCTACGACGCGATCGCCCCGGTGACCGAACAGGCCGGGGAGGCGGTCACCGCCGGCGACGATGCTGCCTACGCCGCGGCGAATGGTCAGATCGCCCGGCTGCTGGATGGTATGCCCGCCCACCCGAACGGCGAGGTGAACGCGCTCTACACGGCGATCGCGCAGGCCCATCGGGATATCGCGGCCGCGGCAGATATCGACGGCGACGCGACAGTCGCCGCCCAGGACAGGGTGATCGTCCTGTTGGAGCGCGTGCACCAGATCGTGCCGTCCTTCTAGAGAACACGCCCCCGGCGGCGGCCGCGGAATCTCCGGGCCGCTACGTAGTGCCGACGTCAGGACTCGATCGCCTGCTTGAAGTCCTCGAGCATCATGTCGAGGTCGTGGTCGCCTTTCCAGGTCATGTCCTCGAGCTTGTCCAGCAGCGGCACCTTGGAGTGCACGCCGCACGAGAGGGTGTAGGTCGTGCCCGTCTCGTCCGGCTCGAAGGTGGATGCCCAGGTCACGCCGTAGTTGGAGTGATCGACGATGCGTTCGTTGGGCACGAACTCCTCGCGGGTCAGGACGACATCCAGATGGAAGATGAACAGCTCGCCACGGAACTTGTACGTACTGCCGACTCCCTCCGGGGTCATCTCGACGTCGGTGATCCCTCCCTTGACCCGATCGGCGAGGCCGGAGGAGACCTTGCTCATCACCGCGAAGAAGTGCTGCGGATCCTTGACGTAGTCGAAGACTTCCTCGACAGGTGCGTCGATGTGGACACTGCGTGTGTGAGTCGTGGTGGCCATCTGGTGGGCTCCTCCCTGATCTGCACCTCCCGGCCGTGCGCTACGGCCTGCTCCTGTGGCTGCCCGCCGCAGGCTCCCTCATAGCCGATGCTGGTGCTTCGATCGGGGCGCGTCCAGGGCCGGAGGTCCCGGTGTGGCCGCAGTGCTCGTTGCTGCGCGACCCCGAGGCGGCCGCCGTTGCCCAGTGCAAGGACGAAGGATCCCAGCGGCGGCAGGGGCCCCGAGGGTGGGCCTCGTGCCGAGGGGGTGCAGTGATGCAGTGGCGCACGCTGCCAAGCGCCGCTCATGGGCACACTGGACGTGTGAGTCCGCAGCTGCAGGAGAGCGTGATCGCTCTGCCGGGAATGGACTGCCCCACCGAGCAGGAGTTGGTCCGGCTCGCGCTGGCCGGATCGAACGGTGTCCGGGGCCTCCGGATCTCCTCAGCCGAGCGCGAGATCCGGGTCGTGCACGAAGGGCCCCCAGAGCCGGTGCTCGCGGCCCTGCAGCCGTTGGACCTCAGCGCGCGACTGGTGGCGACCGGCCCCGCAACATGCTCAGCGGATGCCTCAGCCACCCACGATCAGCGCAGCGTCCTGTGGATCGTGCTCGCGATCAACGCCGGTATGTTCGGCGTCGAGCTGGCAGCGGGCCTGTGGGCCCAGTCCACCGGCCTGATCGCGGATTCGCTGGACATGCTGGCGGATGCCGCCGTGTACGGGATCGCGTTGGCGGCGGTGGGCGGGTCGGTGCTCAGCCAGCGGCGCTCCGCCCGAATCAGCGGCTGGCTGCAGTTGGCGCTGGCTGTCCTGGTGCTGCTCGACGTCGGACGGCGCCTGGTGCAGGGCAGCGAACCGGTCTCTGCGGCGATGATGGTTGTCGGGGCCCTCGCACTGGTCGCCAACGGCACCGTCGTGGCCTTGATCGCACGACACCGCGGCGGTGGTGTCCACCTGCGGGCCAGTTGGATCTTCAGCGTCAATGACACGCTTGCCAACCTCGCAGTGATCGCTGCGGGCGTCCTCGTGGCGCTGACCGGATCGCAACTCCCGGACCTCGCCGCAGGGGCGGCGATCGCGCTCCTCGTCGCTTCCGGCGCCTGGCGCATCCTGCGCATCTCGGGTCCGCGCGACGCGGCCGGTACCGGCGCTGGGTAGCGGCCCCAAGGGCTGCCGTTTGCGGCGTTTGACGGCCCATCCTGCTCATGGTCACGCACCAGGAGGACCCGCCGTCCTGTCGCAGGTGCTGGGTACCTCTAGCACGGGGCGCGGAGCCGCCGCGCCGCGTGAAGGGGGGAGTGATCACGAGCGATCGCCATGAACAACACAACAGGGAACTCCACAGCGACGATGGCCAGCCGAGCGAGGACGGCGCTCTGGTCGAGGCACTCGGATGCCTGCCGCCGGTCGTTCGATGGGCGGAGTATTCGTGGGAACTCGAGCCCGTCGAATGCCGCTCATGCGGGGAGGTCTACCTCTGGTCGTTGGACGACCTGCTCTCCCAAGTGATCGACAGCCTCCCGGAACGCCCCAAGCGCCACGATTGCGGGGAAGAGGGGGAACTGCCGTTCCGCCAACACCCGTCCGTGGAGCACGAGGGCCCGATTCGTTGGGATCTGATGGCACGGCGCGATGAGGTGGTCACCTGGAAATGCTTGCCGTGCGACGAAGTCTTCGAGGACTCGTTGCGGGCGATCCTGCGCGGGGAGGCGCACCACTACTGCTGGCGATGGTGGGCCCGTTACCGAGTACACCCGACGGTAACGAGGACCAGCGGCTGGCAGGGGCGACAGCGACGCGAGGGCTGCGGATACCGCGTAGGACGACATGCCCACGCCGAGCGGGAGCGGCGCCGGTCCCGAGGCTGCCCCTAGGCCGATGGCGGCTCGGCTCGGGATCCCTCGTGATCCCAGCCGAGCCGCCGACGCTCTTGCAGGGGACATTCGTCTCTGGCCTCCATCGAGGGGAGGCGATCTGCTGTGGGCCATGCCGGAAGACCGGCTGGTTGGGACAGGAGGAGCACCATGAGTACGCGTACTCAACGACAGATTCAGGCCGTACCTGAGCCCGGAAGACAGCAAAGAGATGGTGGAGACCTCCGCCAGCCACGGCGAGGCTCCCGGCGCCCAAATCCACTACACCTGGGCGGACGGCCGCGGAGGCACCCTTGTCGGGGAGACCGACGACATCGCCGGGCTGTTCCGTCACGCGAATCGGTACAACCGGTGGGTCGAGGAGGAGATCCATCCCGCGCTGGAGCCGATGGAGGCTGTCACCGTCGCCGGCGCCGTCATCGAGGAGGCGACCGAGTGGTGCCGAGCGACCACCGACTGCTCGCGCGGTTGCTCAACGCGCGGGCCGGATCATGCGCCAGGTGCTGATGCCGAGGGCGTCGTCGGCCCCTGGCGTGTGTCCGGCCACCACGAAGCCCATTTTGTCGTAGAGCATGACGTTGGCCTGCCTGTTCGTGATGACGTACGTCGGGACGCGCTGCTGATCGGTGCGGGCCAAGCCGTGCAGCGCCAGGGCCGCGCCCAGCCCGTACTGCTGATATGCGGGCTCGACGCCGAGCATGATCAGGAACCAATGCGCCCGATGGCGGAGCAGTCCCTGCCGGTATCGCTCCTCCGCCGAGAACCCTGCGAGAGCGCGCCCAGCATCCCGGCCCATGCTCCGCAGCATCGACAGCATCTCCGGGGCGGTGCGCAGGCCCAGCCACCAAGGGAACGAGTGGTTGGGCGGATGCCAGATGCGGACGCGTCATCGAGTACACCGCTGATTCCCCATCGCTGGTCGTGATCTGGAAGTCCGAGATCACCGTGCCGCGGTCGACGAGGGCATGGGCCATCCGCTTCCAGTGCGCGAGATCGACTTCGCCGCTGGCAGTCACGAAGGTCGCCGACGGGTCGAACGCATCGTCGAACAGGGGCTCGATCTCGGACCAGGTCGTGGTCCCGTCGATCGCGTGCAGGTACTTCGCGAACAGATGCATGGCGGCTCCTCAAGAGTGGCTGGCTGATCGCACCATGCCGCGCGCGGTTGCCCGATGTCCCTAGCAGGCCGGGGCGAGTCGACGACCACCGAGTGCCTACGATCCGCTGTACTCCAGCAGTTCGTTGCGCTCGGACCCGCCGACCACCGTCTCCTCCAGCACCGGCCCGATCCCGGCCGCGTAGTACTTCTCCTCCACGACGTCGGGCTCCAGCGGGGTCCATTCCTCAATGACGACCAGGTCGGTGTAGTCGCCTGCCGGGACGCTCGCCGTGCCGTCGAGGCGCACCACCTCAGCCATGTCCTCCGCCTCGTCCTCGTAGTACTCCTGCCGGTAGGCCAGGCCGGGCTGCGGATCTGCTGGCATGACGATGCCGGGCAGCGCACCGTCGACACCCGCCTCCCACGCCCCCTCGGTCGAGACGATCTCGCCGTCCTCGTACTCGGCGGTCTCCTCGCCCACGTACCAGACGTTGCCCTCGGCGTCCTGCGCGAACCAGTCCTCGGTGTCCTCGACGAGTTCGCCGTCCTCGAAGACCTGATCGACGACCACCACGGCCTCGATCCCCATCACGACGCGGGTGCGGTCGGTGACCGTCACCTCGGTGCGCTCGCCCTCGCCCTGATAGACCCATCGGTTGCCGGGCAGCAGTGGCAGCCACGGGTTGTCGATCACCGTCGTGAAGTCCGCGGGATCCAGGTCGACGCTGTACTCGCCGCCGTCGCCCGGGTCGATCACCGGTTCGGTCTCAGTGCTGTCGCCGCCACAGGCCGCCAACAGGGCGATGCCCAAAGCAGCCGCCAGCGATGCAGTGCCCATGCGCGCCGTCATGATGCCTCCTCTGCGTCCGATCGCTCTCCAGCCTCCGCAAGGGCCAGGACCCGGTCCTCGCCCTTCGCCAATCGGCACCGCACCAGGCCCGCGACCAGTCGCGTGAATGCCCGCGCGTCCGGCACCAGGGCCGCCAACCCCTCAGCGGTGTCCGGCAGTCCCAAGCGCCGCGCGGTGCGCAGCGCGCGGTCGTCGGCGTACGGGTACAGCTCCGGCCACGCGACCTGGGCCTCGCGCGCGAAGATCGATGCCCCGAGTGGTCCGATGCCGGTGAACTCCTGGAGCAGGGCCCGCTCCCGCGCCGGGTGGTAGCCCGCGCGCTGCCGCAGGTGGTCGAGATCCCCATCGTCCACGTCGAGGACGTGCTGGGCCGCCGCCCCGAGCATCCGTGAGGTCTTCTCGTCATAGCGGGCGTACCCGGCCCGGTTCAGGACGGCGGTGCGCTCCTGCCCTGTGCTGGCGGCCATGGCCACGGCCGTCGTCCAGCCGTGGTCGGCGAGCGCGATCGCAGCCCGCACCGCGATCTCCGCACGAATCCGGGCGCTGAGCAGCAACGACAGGCAGAGCAGTCGGAACAGGCGGGACGCGTCCGCGTCGTCGAAGGGGATGTCGGCTTCGGCCGCGTAGGTCCTGCCGTGCTCCTGCAGCAGGGCGGTCACGATGCCGTGGGTTGCGGCCGTCACCCCCACAGCGTGGCGGCCCTGGCGTGCTTGGCGCCAGGACCATTGGACCCGGACTGCCGCGAGGCCGTTCCAGCATCCAGTCGATGACGTGCTCGGCGGTCGCGCCGTGCTCCGCCAGGCCGTCCCAAGCGGGACGGTTCGGGTGCTCCAGCAGGATCTCGACGGCACGGGTCAGGCAAGCCTGCCCGTAGCGGCATCGGCGGGCGAACCTCCAGGCGCTCCGCTCGATCACGTCGGTGATATCGCCCGGCGGCTCCTCGTCGACGTCCAACTCAAGCAGTGCGCGGAAGCCCTTCGGGTCCTCCAGCTCCTCGGCGCAGGGCCTCGTCGGTGTCCCAGACCGCCGCCGGTTGAGTGTCCGGTGGGTGCGCGTGGCCATCGCGGAGCATCCTTGCCCAAGTGCTGACACGGACGCCCTGCAGGACTAGCGTTCTCCTGAAAGCCAAGGGCGCGGAGGACGATCATGGATGCACCCAAGAAGCGGCGCCGCGAGCCTCGCCCCCCGACGTTGGTGGATGCGCTGATCCCGCTCGGCTTCTTGATCGTGGCGCTCGGCTGCGCGATCTACCTGTACGGCGGGGACTCGATCACCGGACCGGTCCAGATCGCGATGTTCCTCTCGGCGGTCGTGGCCGGCTGGGTGGGCTACAAGAACGGCAACGCCGTCACCGACATGTCCAAAGCTGCCGTCAACAGTGTCGCCTCCGCCATGGGCGCCATCTTCATCCTCATGGCCGTGGGTTCCTTGATCGGGACCTGGAACATGTCCGGCACCATCGCCACGATGGCCGACTACGGCATCCGGATCCTCAGCCCCAGCTACTTCTTCCTGGCCGCAGCGGTGATCTGCGCAGTGATCTCGTTGGGGATCGGCAGCGCATGGACCGTCATGGGCACGATGGGCGTGGCGCTGGTGGCGATCGCGGGCGGGCTCGGCCTGAGCCAGCCGGTGGCCGCGGGCGCAGTGATCTCCGGGGCCTACTTCGGCGACAAGCTCTCGCCGCTGTCGGAGACCACGAACCTGGCGGCAGCGGTCGCCGGGACGAAGCTCTACCGACACATTCGCGGGATGCTGGTGACCACTGTCCCGTCCATGGCCATCGCGTTGGGCATCTACCTGGTCATTGGGCTGCGCGCCGACCCGGAAGGCGGCATTCCGACGGAGGGCGCCACCGATGCCATCGAGAGCGCGTTCAACATCGGCATCGTCACGCTGCTACCCCTCGTTGTGGTGATCTACCTTGCCGTCCGCAAGTTCCCCCCTACCTTCGCCGTGCTGTCCGGGGCGCTGACAGCCGGCCTCGTCGCCGTCATCTTCCAGCCGGACGTCGTGCGCGACTTCGTCGACGACGACTCGTTGGCCACGCCTTGGGTCATGCTCAAGGGCGTCTGGGATGCCATGGCCACGGGCTTCGTCGCCGACACCGGCTTCCCGGCATTGGACGATCTCGTGTCCGGCGGGGGCATGGCCAGCATGCTGGAGACCATCTGGCTCATCATCACCGCCCTCGGGTTCGGCGGCATCATGAATCACTGCGGCTTCCTGTCCAAGTTGATCGAGCCGCTGCGCCGCCGTGCCAAGCGCGACCGGGGCCTGATGGTGGCAACCGGCACGACCGCGATCGGGATCAACGCCTTGGCCGCCGATCAGTACCTCGCGATCGTGCTCACCGGCAACGTCTACAAGGCCGAGTTCGAGAAGCGGGGGATCGCCCCGCGCAGCTTGTCCCGGCAGATCGAGGACACCGCCACGGTCACCTCGCCGCTCATCCCGTGGAATAGCTGCGGGGCCTACGCGTCCGGCGTCCTGGGCGTCACGACGTTCGCCTACCTGCCGTTCGCGTTCTTCAACTGGATCAACCCTGTGCTCTCCTTCATCTACGCCGCACTCGGCCTGCAGATCAAGTACGTCGAGCCGGCGGAGGAGTTCACACCCTCGCCGCGCAAGGCGGACTTCTACGGCGTCGGCGGGCAGGCTGGCGACGAGTTGCCGGACCCGGGCGTGCATTAGCGATCGGGCGCCCTGACTCGCGGAGGTGCCGTGCCCGAAGCCCGAAGGATCCGCTCAGGCAGCCGTCCGCTGCCGGAGCGATCTGGCCACGCCGAGCGCGGAGAGCCCCGTCGGCCGCCGTCGGTGAGCGCCTGGAGACGCCTGAGTCCGGTGCCTTCTGCCGGGAAGCCTCATCTCGTTGCGCATCGCGGCAGGCTGCACGCTCACTCTGGGGACCCAATCCGATCCAGAGGAGGCTTCCCGGCGTCCTTCCAGGTGTGTTCGACGCGGCGGTCCACTTGGCTGTCGGGGTCGGCCAGGCGCATCCGGACTCGCTGGGCGCGGCGTACCGCTCCACCCGAGGGCGCGCCAGCCTCAGCCTCGGCCGGCCCCGGCATCCCTACTGCCCGAGGCCGCGATCGGGCAGGATGGGCCCATGGCAAGCGTGGAGACCCCCACCCAGGTGGGCCTCGTCAGCACCCTGAAGTCAACCAGCTCAGGCTTGGGGAATTGGCATCAGATCCTCCGCATCGCCATAGCGACCACGCTTGCGTTTGTGTTCAGCCGTGCGGTCTCGCCCAGCGAGACCGCCGTTCTGGCCCCGATGACCGCACTGTTCGTCGTGCAGACCTCGGCCTTCGCCACAGTCGGCGAGACCCTGCAGCGCATCGTCGGCACGACAGTCGGCGTTGTGGTCGCCAGCACGTACGTGAACTTCCTGGGAGAGTCGATCCCGGCCTACGCCCTCGGGGTCGTCGTGGCGCTCGTGGTCGCGCGGCTGATGCCGGTCTCCGATTCCGTGCGAGTCCAAGTGGTCTTGTCGATGCTGTTCGTGCTGGCAACCGGTCAGGGAGAATGGCTCAGCGATGTCGGTCGAGTCATCGACACGGTCGTCGGCGGGCTTATCGGGATGATGGCGGTCCTGGTCTACCCGCCAAAACCGGACCTGACCAAAGCCCGATCGGCCTTCGCCGAGTGGTACGAGGCCGTGGCGAAGCAGTTGGACTCGATGGCGACGGGAGTGGGGGAACGCCCGGTCCCGCGCGGGCAACGGCACGCCTTCGTCGCCGGCAGTTTCGCGCTACGGGACAACGACTTGGCTGCCCGGGCGGCGTTCGCGGATGCCGTGGAGTCTGTGCGGTTCAACCCTCGCGCGCACCGGGAGGCGACCTCGCAGCTGGAACTGTTGGAGCGCGATCTGCTCTGGATCACCTCGGTCACGATCCAGGTGCGAGCCCTGTCGGGGGAGATTGATCGGCTCTACGACCGCGAGGGTGGTCTACCGCCCGCCCTGCAGTCGGAGACGTTGGCGGTTCTGCTGCGCTCGGTCGCCCGCCTGCTGCGCGCCGAAGTGCACTCCGGTGTGCAGCGCTCCGCGATCGATCGGCGAGCGCGGCGCGTGCAGGGCGTGATCGCCGAGGCGAGCGGGTTCGTGACGTTCGGTCAGCGCGAGGTGACCGAAGTGCTGCAATCCCTGGCGCTGCTCGGGCGCATCGATTCGCTGGCGCGCACTATCCACGGCGGCCCC
>CAVPOB010000030.1:0-23812 GCA_963706835.1 uncultured Actinomycetota bacterium | reverse complement strand
TAACTCTACGCTGCCGTCCGTGGCTGCACCTGAGAGTTGGGCGAGCATGGCTCTGCCGACGCTCAACTCCCGGATGAGGCGAACTGCGTCGGCTTCTCTGACGGGTGTGACCGACAACCATGAGTCAGCAAGTGCAAGCTCGAACGAGTTCGCTGTCTCGCTGGCCGCGACGTTGGCCACAGGGACCGTGGCTGTCGTGTGAGTGAACAGGCCATCCAAGGTCGAGCCATCAGTGCTCCTGACTCGCACTGGGAACAAGGCGACGGGCAGTTCTTGGAACTTCATCTGACCGCCCTCCACGAACTCGAAGGCGAGATCGGCAGGCAGGTGCTCAGTTCCGCGCACGTGGGTTGCTGACCGGCGATCGAAGTCGAGCACTGCTTCGTACACCGACTTCCCGTTCCGTTCGAGAGCGAATGGATGGAAGAGGCGATGCGGCAGTTCGACCTCGTCACCCCTCGGTTGGACGACCATCTGCCAGCGGTCCGTCTTGGCGATGGCGAAGGCCGGCCTGGGCGAACCGCAGTAGGGACACGCTTCGTGGGACTCGGCGAGGTAGCTCATCGAGCAGGCCGCACACGAGATCGACTGGTCGTGCGCCCGCGTCAACTCCAGTGCCCAGTACGCCATCGCAGGGCGACGCCAAGGTTTGGTCCGGCCGGCCCCGAATGTCTCCTGAAACAGGCTGGCGAGTTGATCCGTGAGGACGAGACCGCGAGGGAGTCCGCTGAGGGCGCGGTTTGAGTCGTCGTTCTCGTCATCGATGAACGGCAAGTATCCGGCGTACGCCTGCTCGTCCAAGTCGACCGGCGCGCCTTCGCCGACCGGCTCGGCGTCCCAGCCACCTTGGTCATCGTCAGGGTCGAGAACCTTCTGCCCGATGAATGGGTGGACCAGCGCCAAGAGTCTCGAAGGCCATGACCGAGAACGCCCAAACGTCTGTTCTTGGGCGGGCCCGATCAGTGCCCTGCACAATCTCAGGCGCGCCGTACCGGGGGTGTAGACCGAGGTGCCGCCTTGGACCAACTCGAAGCGCAGGTTGTCGGCGTCGATCAGCCACACATCCGGTGAGTCGCCCTCGCTCATGAAGCAGTTGTTGGGAGAGACGTCGCCGTAGACCAGTCCGGCTGCGTGCAGGCGCGCAAGGATCGCGGCGACCTTCGACAGCGCGAGCAGTCGGCGCTTCGTCGAGCCGGACTTGGCGTAGTGAACCAACGGCAGGGCAGTGTCCTTGTCCTTGATGGTGCCGAGCCAGTCGGGGAGCGGGTCGGCTGCCAGCTTGCTCTCGCAGGTCGCCGCTCAACTCGAAGGCACCGAAAGGGACCATCTCGCTGAGGAGTCTCATCACGTACCCGGGCTCGGGCTTTCGCAGAACGGCGAGCGGGAGAGAGATGGGAATGCGAGGCGGAAGGGGCAGGCAGCGGACGTTCTGGAAGCGCTGCTGAAGGTCCGAAGAGTGGTCAGGCTCACCGTCAGCCCCGACTGGTTGCTTGATCGCGAGGTCCGCGTCGCTGGTGCGGTACACGACACCTTGACCACCGCGCGCCAACTCATCACGGAGCTGATATCGGTTGCCGTACTGGTCCAGGCAGCTTGCCCCTCCTGGCGAAGGTGATCTCATTCATCGGAGCCCAGCTCGCGGAGCAGGCAGGCGATGGTCTTGTCGTCGGTGTGCTTCGGCACCGGCCAGTCCTCGAGCATCTTCAGTGCCGCCGCGCCGCAGTTGCCCGGGCAAGACGGCGATTGGCGGCCACGAACCCCGTCATGAATCCGTCGATGTCGTCAAGGTCGTCGGAGACGCCATCGGTGCACAGCACTACCGCCTCGCACTCCGACTCAGGGACCTCAAGCAACGACCAGTGGCCTTCACTGGTGGCCGGAGTTAGGGCGTTCGTCATGTTCGAGAAGCTGGCGGTCTTGTCGTCAGAGAGCGACTTCACCGTCCCGTCCTTCTTGACCGCGGCGGCACACCCGTCACCGAGCAGCCCCATCCGCACGATGCCGTCACCGAGGCGGAAGGCGAAGATGCAGGTGGCGTAGGCATCCTTGGGGTCGAGGGGAGCGATGGACTCAAGCCAACCGTCGCGAATGTCCTCCAAGAGATTCGGGCGAGTCCCAGTGGCCTTGGCGGTTGCGAAGCGGCGCACGGCCGTCTTGACCGCTCCGCACGCTGCCTTGCTTCCGAAGTTGGACAGGTCCTTCGAGCCCAAACCATCCGACACGACGACTCCGTCGCCCCAGATGTGATGGAACGACGCCCATGCGTCCTGGTTGGGCTTCCCGGTGGCGACGTGGCCAGGGCCGATGACGCTGGCGCCAAAGCTCTTCCACGAAGTCGAGGTCGTCACTTGTCCAACCACCCCTCCATCGCGGCGAAGAAGTCCTCCACCTCGAAGACGTCGCCCCCCCCCAGCTTCGGGTTCGCGTCGGCGCCGACCTTGACGATGCGCAGCGCGTCGGGGGCCATCTCGCTCCTTCCACCGCTTGATTGCGTCGCGGGACTCATCCGGCCAGAAGCCGTCGGTGAGGATCAGGAAGCTGTCGTCCGTGGGCGCGCCGAGCAGTCGCACGAGTCCGTTGCCGTCGGCTGAGCCCCGGCACTCAAGGAGGTCGCGAGGTACCTCGTCGCCGAGGATTCCACGTCTGGCTGGCTGCCTCGTCGTTCCAGAGAACGAGCTTCAGGTCCTTCTTGGGGCCGTAGCCGAGCCGTAGGAACTGCTCCACTTGGCGCACCAGACCGCGCACGATCAGGCGCTTCCCGCCTTCGAGCATGCTTCCCGAGGTGTCACAGACCAGCCACACAGTGCCCATTACCAGTAGCTGTCCTCGTCCTCGGTCGTGCTGGCGGGGGCTGGGGTAGGGGGCGCCGGCGTCTGCGGGGTTGCGTCGGGCTCGGCGGCCGCTGGCGCTGCGTCAGGCGTCGCAGCGGTGGGCGTCGGCGGCTTGAGCGTCGAATCCTTCGGGATGGCGTTGGGGTTCTGCGAGAGGCCGCGGGTCACCACCGACATCGTCACGAACTTGAAGAAGTTGTGGATCTCGCCAGCGTCCTTGGCCTCGAAGACCTGGTGCTCCGTCCCAGCGATGAAGCTGCTCCAGCGTGGCACGGCCCGACCGCCGCAGGCCTCGGGCCCGACTCCGAGAGCCATGCGGTCACACTTGGCGGAGCGACCGTCCCGGATGAACTGGTCTCGAGCCGGTCCTCCCATGAGTCAGTGGGGACGCCGTCCGACACGAGAACGACCAACGGACGATACGCACGACCCGGCGTTCCGCTCCCTGTCCTCGAGGAGCGACTTGGCGACGTCGATCGCAGCTCCGAGCGGGGTGCCGCCGTCGGCATTCGAGGTCGGCTAACTCGAGAGCTCGGAGGCGGGGGTCGGAGGGTAGGCGAGCGATGCGATGCCACCGAAGGTGATCACAGAGACCAAGAACTCGTTGGCCTGCGACTCCTCCTTCGTGAACGTTCCGAGCATCTTCCGGACGGCGTCGTTCAGCGAGCTGATCTTCTCGCCGTACATGCTGCCGCTGGTGTCGAGCAGAAGGACGACGGGCGAGGGGGGCCCGCCTTGGGAGCAGTGAAGTCGGAGGCGTTGAACTGGGTGGTCATGACTGGTCTCCTCGTAGGAATCGGGTGTGCGGAGGGCGGAAGCTGGGTATGGGGCCTTGCGGCGTGGATGGGGAGAGGTGACCGGTTCGCCAACTGCGCGAAGACCCTAAGGGTGGACGCCGACAGAAATCGCAGGAACCCCGACAGGCCGCGACGCGGTTGGCGCCCGGTGTCCGAGCGCTGGCTACGCGCGCTGATGGCTCGCGCTGCGCGAGCGACCAGGGCGAGGTCCACCCCAGCGCGCTGCGAAGGGGCGGCGCCAGCAGCCAGACAGCCGAGACCGACTCCCGTGAGGGTCGCCGCGCCCGCGATCTTGATGAACTCCATTGCACTTTCTCCTTGTAGTTGTTTCCCTCCAGGGCAGTTGACCCCAGAGCCTGCGGCTCGACGTTGTGTCGAGCCACCATTTGTGTCTTGCGATTGCCATGGCGCGGCAACTGCAAAGTTGACAATCATAACACAGCGCTGGGCTGCACGTCAACTCGGCCGCAAGTACTTTCAAACAGTCCGGCACAGAGGCAGTGCGGCTGCCGGGAACGCCTGTGCCTGCTGTCCCCACCTACGCCGCGTCTCGCCTGAGCTCGAATGATGGAGCTCGACGATGTCGGTTCCGCCCTGGGCGTCTATCTCTGCTCGACTGCTACGGCATCACCCTCCGGCGTCCGTGCCGCGAACAGCGCCGAGATCGTGTCCCGCTCGTGGTCCTTGGTCGACGGCCACAGGTGCCCGAGATCGACACGATCTTCGGGCCGAAGGCGAAAGGGAACGAGGAGGTCTGGGACTTCTTGAACGCCTGGGCACCCGCCGCTCCGGCATGAGCTACCGATGGGAGTCCACCGGGCGACGCCACCAGACCTGCGAGGCCGGCCACTCGACCCGGCGAGCCTGGCCCGCCGACTGCGCCAGTACGGGATCCGCTCGGTGAACCTCAGGCAGGGTGCCAGCGTGATGAAGGGATACCGGCGCGCGGATCTTGAGGATGCGTGAGTTCGGTATCTGACGTCTGAGGACGGCGAACTCCGGCATGCAGCAGGCCGATTCAGACGGGGCCGCTACGCCCGCTACGCGATCGACGAACCTCAGCGATGCTGGGGTTGGCCGTGCTCCCGGAGGTGTTGGGGCGGCCGGCCGGCTGTAGCGCCAACTTGAGCCCTCGCCCGCTCAACCTCGCCTCAGCCGCTACGCCCTAGGTGTCCTAAGTGTATATGGGCTGCAATCTGGAGTGCCCGGCCTTGGGCCAGCCCGACAATGCCGGACGGAATGGTGAAACACTTAGGCACACAAGGTGGTGGGGACGAATGGACAGAGAGCTGCGGGAGGTCCCCTTCAGGGTCGGGGCGAGGCCCGCCGTTGGAACCCCGAGACGAAGCGCTTCATCCCCGCCGAGCCGAACGGCATCCACGTCGACGACCTCGATCAGTGGCCTACCGTGATCGATCGCGCACACACCGACGTCCGCGAGACCGTGTCTCGCGGCGGCACGATCATGTTCATCGGCACAAGTGAGGAGGTTCAGGAAGCTGTCGCCGAGCAGGCGACCCGCGTGGGCATGCCGTACGTGAACGAGCGCTGGCTGGGTGGCATGCTCACCAACTTCCAGACGGTCCTCAAGCGCCTGCAGCGGCTAAGGAGCTCGAGCAGATCGACTTGGACGACGACGTCGGGTCAGGCATCCCGAAGACCAAGCTGTTGGCCCTGCGTCTTGAGAAGGAAAAGCTCGAGCGCACCCTCGGCGGCATCCGCGACATGAGCAAGGTGCCGTCCGCGGTCTGGGTCGTCGACACCAACAAGGAGCACATCGCCGTCGGCGAGGCCCGGAAGCTGGGCATCCCCGTCATCGCCATCTTGGACTCGCACTCCGATCCCAAAGTCATCGACATCCCCGTCCCTGTCGACGAAAGCGTCGGCGCGGCGTCGCGGGCGACCCGGAGTATCGCCGACGCAGTGGCCGAGGGACTGAGAGCCCGAGTCAGCGATGCGGGCCAGGCCGATACAGATCGGGATGCGCAGCCTGGGGCCTCAATCCAGGAGTCGGCCGAGATCACGCGGCTGAAGCGGGAGAACGTCGAGTTGAAGCGGGAGAACGTCGAGTTGAAGCGGGAGAACGTCGAGTTGAAGTCGGAGGCTCCGACCATGGACAGCTTGTCCAAGACCTCAGCGAGCGCTCCCTACGAGGAGTATTGGTAGACAGAGAGTTGCGGGATGCCCCCTTGGAGGTTGGGCCGGGGGCAATCGCCTTGGGACGGGAGTGGCCAAGGACCGCTTCAGGAGGTTAGGGAGTCGAAAGTCCGGTCCCGGGACTCCTTGCCGGCAGGGCTCGGGACGGCCGACGCTAGCGGCATGCCTCTGTGGTCTCAGATGGGTTGCGCAATAGCCGAAACAACTCGGGGTCAGATGGCTCTCGACCCTGGCTTGTAGGGCACGAGGTGCCACGGAACACCGACTGGACTCGCCGCCAATGTGGGGCCGGCAAGAGCCATCCAGTCGCCCTTCGCGATGTCAAGGTGCAGTGGGTCGAGCTGCTTGCGAGGAGTGCCCTGAGCTCCGCGGCTGTGCGAAATCGCGCCGCGAGTCGGGCGTCGAGGGCCGGTGCGAGCGGGACAGCCCGTGCATGTGGAGGGCTGCTCGCGGGCGTCGGCCGACCCGCCATGACCCGAGTGATGCGAACCCCCTGCATCGAGGACCGAATGCTCGAATGGCGGCGCTTGGAGATTCCCGAGATTCCATTTGAGCGAAGAAGGCCAATCAAGCGCGGTGAATCCGCCGACAGAAGTGGCGGGGACGCCGGGTCCGGCGGCATGTGAAACACAGGCGGCATCTCGTAGGGTCCGAGCCATGGACGTGCCACGCTCGCGGGGGGTCAGCGAACTGAAGCTGCAGCAACAGGCGTTCTTCGAAGGGGTCAAGGCAGCAGGTGAGCATCAAGCACCACACGTGAAGCGCTGGCCCGAACCCACACCGAAGCACTACTACGACGTCTCCGTCGGCTCCCCGAGTGGCTATGTTCCTCATCACCGCCAACTGGCAATGCCGATACGTGGGGGTCGAGTTTCTCGCCAAGAACAAGCAGACCTACTACTCCTTGAAGGCCAACCGCGCGGCCATAGAAGGTGCGCTCGGCCTGACCTGTGACTGGCAAGACCTGCCCGAGAAGGCCAGAAGCAAGATTCTGGCGAAGAAGTACGGGGACTTCCGCGACGATCAGGAACGAGCCGACCTTCGGAGCTGGGCGGTAGCGACGACCGAGCGGTTCGCCGACGTCTTCCCGCGCTACCTCGAGAATGAGGCACCCACGGTAGAGCCACCCGAGTCGATCGGCGACCGGCGAAGGCTGCCCGACACGGACAACAGCCCAAGCCTCTCGAAGGAGTACGGGGTCTTCGCGACGAACAAGCGCAGGACAGGCGTTCAACTTGGGACGTCACCGAGAGGCCCGCGTTGGAACACTTCGCCGAACTCGTGCCACGCGAGCTCTGGTCGCGCTCTGGATCGGTCTTCTACTCCGGGCGGGACGCGTTCGGCGGCCCGGCATACGCATATCTGCTCGGACTCAACCCAGGTGGTGATCCAAATCGCCGTGATGGCACCACGATACGAAGCGACACCGAATGGGTCGTCAACGCCGCGCCTGCCAACTGGTCGAGATACCGCGACGAGTCATGGGAGGGAGCCACACCGGGATCCTGGGGATGCAACCCCGAGTCCTTCACCTCCTGAACAGACTCGCCCTCGACCCAGGCAAGGTCCCCGCTAGCAATCTGGTCTTCCCACGCAGCCGCCAGGAGCAGGGAATCACGGATGAGCTCAGGGTGCTGGCCGAGGTTTGCTGGCCCTTCCACCAGGCCGTCATCGAAAGGCTCAGGGTTCGCGCCATCATCTGCTTCGGGAGAACAGCCGCGGACTTCGTGTGCCGCAAGCTCGACGCACACAACGAGGTTGGCTGCTTCGTAGAAGACAACCAACGGGGCTGGACCAGCCGCACATTCGAAGGTCCTGGCAAAGTCCGCGTAATCCAGGTCACTCACCCATCACGGGCCGACTGGCGCAATCCGGCGTCAGATCCCACTGAACTGGTCCGAGCATCCCTTTCCCTCAACCAGCCGCGGCGCGGGCGGGTTGATCGGGTCGTGACGGCGGAGTTGCCCTGCTGGGTGATGTGCGCCTCGGGAGCCAGTGCCTCGGTGCCCCGTTGACCTGCCCCGCTCCGCCGCCTGCGGACGCGGCGCACCCGGCCTCGAAGTGGACGCCCTGAAACAAGTTGCCGAACCGGACCCGGACAGAACTGGCTCCACGCCGAGTGGGCGGCCCAGCACTCGCGCAGGTAGTGGCCGTGGCACCCGCGGCATGAGCGACCATCAGCCGGTGGACGACGTGGGCATCATTCGTCGGGATCCTGGGCAGCGCTCGACCTCGATTGGGGGTCGTCCTGCAAGCCCGCGACCGAGATACTGCGAACGTTCTTGGCCGTGGAGCGGAGGGGCCCGTCAAGAGCGTCGTACATGGCCAGAAAGGCTGTCGTCGCCCAAGCCAGCAAGTCGTCCCGGTCAGTCGCAGTCAGGTTGAGCAGGTCCGTTGGCGAGTGATGTGTAGCTATGCGGCAAGCCCGACGTCCATCCATGTCTTCGTAGGTCAAGTCGAAGCCGACCTTCTGATTCCACGTCTCCTGTTCCGCAGCGAACTTCTCGAACAGGGCACTGTTGCGAACCGCGTCGCCGCTGTCCAGGTACGCCTCCACCCGCAAGCGCCCGTCATTGATCTGCGCGAGCCCCCAACTTCCGAAGGGACCGGAAGCGAAGCTGATCCAGCTGCTGTTGTTGTTGCGGGCCGGGACGCGCACGGCCGGCCTGACTTCGTTCACCGCGTCAAGGATCTCGGCGAATAGATCCTGCCGCGCCTGATTCAGCGGCGTCTCGACGGACGTCCCGGCGCCACCGCCGGAGCCCGACTTGACTCCCTTGGCCCAGTCATTCGGCCGGGAGACCACCTCAAACACCGGAGCTCGGGGACCGCGCTCACCGATCTGCACGACGCCGATCTCAACGCCGAAGAACTGGATGCCTTGGTCCGTGCGCTCGTTCAGCCAGTCCAGGGCGCGACGGAAGTCGTCACGGAACTGCCGGGAAACCCAGATAACGGTGGAGGCCTCGAGCCCGGCCGCGTAGACCAGGCACTGACCGAGATGCGAGTGGTCGGTCTTCTCGAGTTGGTTCTCGATAATGACTACCCGGCCGTCATCGTCCTGAGCCTGAATGTCCAACCGGAACTGCCCGACCACGACCTCGGTACCGACAACTGTGAGGGTCATGCCCAGCTCGTCGGCAAGGACATCCACGTTCTCGGCGAGCCACGGGGTGAAGTCACCCGACTCCGATGTCCAGACCTCGCGCGGGTCGGCAACGTGCTTCAGTCGACCGAGGTTCTTGCTGTCCAGTTGCACGGGTTCCTCTTCTGCTCGTCTGCGCCTGGCCGATGTCACGGCCGGAGCAACTTGGCCGCGCGTCACACTCCGATTGGCGTTGGGTGTCGCACATCGCCTGTGAAGGCCTGAGACGAAGGCTAGGTCGTACGATCGCCTCATGCGTGACGACGAGAAGCGGCTGTGGACGAACTTCCGGGACGGCTACGTGGTCGAGCGGCACGATGGGGAGATTGTCGGAATTGTCTTCCGAAAAGGCAAGGTCTGGTACTCGATGGTGATCGGATCACAGCGCCCGGTCCAAGGCACCGCGACCCGGCAAGAGGCTCTGGACGTGCTCATGGAGCAGGACGCCGCTCGCTGAGGCGCACTGGCGTAGCTGGGCAGCGATGCTCAGCCCCGCCGCGCGTCGGCCAGCAATGCGGGGACCTGATCTGGGTTGGCGGCAGATGCCGCGGCGTTTCGCAGACGTTCCCGCCAAGCTGGGAGGCTGTCGGCGGGGTCGGAGAAGGCGTCGAGCCCGGCGAGGGTCCAGATGATGGCGGCGATTTCGGCGGAGCGGACGGCGAGCAGGTCGCCCTCTTGGATCGCGGTCTGGGCGCCGGCGGGCAGGGTGTCCTTCTGCGTAGCGATGACTTCGTGGAGGATCTGGTCGGCGATGGCCGCCTGGTGGGGGCTGAGGCCGTCGAGGGCGGCCTCGTGTTCGGCGACCGCGCGCTCGTGCAGGGCGAGCAGCCAGCGCAGCAGTGGTTCGTTGGGTGCTGGCTGCAGGCCGTGGATGCCGACTCCGGTCAGCCAGACTCGCGAGCCAGCGGGTGGCCATGTGTTGTGGTGCCATGGGCGCCCCCCTCGCGCGTGCTCGGCGCTAGTCTCGCATGTGTGTGCAACGCCGGGGTTACTGGGATGTGAAGTAGGGCGGCATCCAGCCGAGGTAGGCGCCGGGTGCGTAGGTGCGGATCGTGCGGATGCCCACCGCCCCGCTGGTGGTGGTGATCATGCGCCCGTCGCCGAGGCTGATGGCGATGTGCCCGGCTCCGCCGCCGATGCTGGCGTCCCACACGACGACGGCTCCGCGGGGGGCGTCGTAGCTGCCGGGGTGGCGCAGTGGCGCGGGGGCGTTGTCCCAGGCGACGTGGGCTTCGGGGATGCTGCCGCCGTCCCAGGGACGTTGGTAGGCGTGGCGGGCGACGAACCGCAGGCAGTAGCCGGCGTCACGCCAGGCCCCGACCTGGCTCAGGGCCCAGGCGACCGCGGCGTCGGCGGTGCGCCCGTTGCGGTACCCGGAGGGCAGCATCGCGTCGATGTCCGCCGCCGCAGTGAGCGGCTCTCCTGCGGGTCTGCGGCCGCGTACCGGGGCGCGATTGCGCGGATCCGGGCGACGTAGGCGGTGGTCTCGGGGTACGGGGGCACGCCTTGGTGGCGGGTGACCGCCGCCCAGCCGGCGTTGTACCCGGCGAGGGCCAGGTCGATCGGGTCGCCCCAGTCGGCTGCGGTCGCGGTGCGCAGCAGGTGGCACATCAGCGCGCCCTGGGCGGCGATCGCATCCAGGGGGTCGAGGGGTGAGGCGGTGCCGTCGCCGTTCGCGTCACGGCCCCAGGTGGCCCAGGTGCCGGGCATGAACTGGGCGATGCCCTGCGCCCCGGCGGGGGAGACCGCGTCGGGATCGAACCCGGACTCGGCGGCCAGCTGGGCGGCGAGGATGGCGGCGGGCAGCCCGGGGCACGTGGCGGCGGCCAGCTGGATCGCCCCGGTGTACGCGTCGGGGACCTCATCGGACAACCCCTGCCACGGCGTCTCGGTGCGGGCCGCGACCGCGGTGCTGGCAACCAGCAGCACCAGTCCGAGGGGTGCGACCAGGACCAGCAGCAGGCTGAGGCTAGCTGCTGCCAGGACCACCCGCGGGGTGGTCATCGCCGTCCCGCAGATCCACGGTGTGCTTGCCCGACCCGCCATGGGGCCCGATCCAGCCGCGCCGCCAGCAGGTGGCCAGTCCTCGCACGCTCAGCCCGTAGGAGCCGGCCCATCGGACCGGGTCGGGCGGCAGGTAGGTGGCGGCCTCGACCCGGTACAGCTCGCGCAGCTTGGGCGCGGGATCGCCGGGGGCCATGACCCGCAGTGCCATCTGCTCGCCGCTGATCCGGGCCCGTCGGCGCACCATGCCCAGGTCGTCGTTGTCGAGGTCCGGCGCAGAGACCTGCAGCGCCTCGGGGTCGGCGCCGTACTCCGAAGCGAGTGCGGTGGTGACGGGCGCGGTCGGGCCGGGTGTGATCCGGCGGGTCGAGGTGGACGCGATCTGCTCGGGCGGGGGTGGGGTCGTGTTGCGCCAGGCGGTGGCCAGGGCGGGCAGGCTCACCCGGTAGCCGGCCGCCCAGGTGATCGGGTCCTCGGGCATCCGCGCGCCGGCCTCGACCTGCTCGACGCTGCGGGTCGACACGCCGATCCGTTCGGCCATCTCCTCGAGGCTGATCCGCTGCGCCCGGCGCACGGTGGCCAGGTCCGCCAATGCCAACTCCAGGGGGGAGGTGAGCAGGTCCTCGACGTCCACCCCGTAGAGGTCTGCCAGCACGCGGGTGGTCTCCGGGTACGGCTGGCGTCGGCCGGCCTCCCAGTGCTGCACGAGTGCCTTGGTCTTGCCGACGGCCTCGGCGACGTCCTGCTGTGACAACCCAGCCGCCGCGCGCGCAGCCGCTGCGGCCCCTGCGTCGAAGTTGTTGGGCCGGATCTTGCTCATCGGCGACCATCCTACGGCTCGGACAACTATGTGTTGCACTGTTGACGTTCTCCATGCAATGCAGCATATAGTAGCCCCATGCGAACCTGGGATAGCAAGGGGGCGGCAGCGGTCGTCGTGGCCGCGCACGGCGGTTCGGGAGCCACGACGTTGTCCCGCGCCCTGCATGTGCCGGAGGCCAGTGACCCCGACGGAGCCAGGGTGGTGGTGGTGACCGCCCGCACCACAGCGGAGGCCGCCGACCGGGTTGTGCGCACGGTGGCAGCGCTCCCCGCGCACCAGCAGGTCGTGCTCGCGCTGACCGAGGACGCCCCGCTGCCGATGCCGATCGCGGTCGCCGCGATGCGCCGGCTACTGGCCGACCGGGTCGCGGCGGTGGTCGTGCTGCCCTGGCAGCCGCGCTGGCGCCACGAGCGGCCCACCGTCGCTACCGCGCACCGCCGCTGGACCGCCGGCGCGGTCGACCTCGCCGCGGTGATCGCCGATCTGAGCGCCACCCGGACCACGCAGCCCGACCCTGAAGGAGCACTGGCATGAGCCTGACCCACCTCGCAGCCGTGGCCGCGGACACCGCCACAACAGTCCTGGCCGCGGTCCCCACGGACATCGGCAACCCGGCACCCCGAGCCCCGGCCGGTGTGTCGAACACCGTCAACGAGTTGCTCGCCTGGGGCAAGTGGATCGCGTTCGTATGCGGGGTCGCCGGGCTGATCGTGTCCGGGATCATGATGATGCTCGGCCGGCGCAACCGCTCCCAGATGAGCGCCGACGGGGCGATCGGCCTGCCGTGGGTGATCGGCGGGCTGTCCGTCGTGGTCCTGGCCGTGCCCATGGTCAACAACCTGTTCGCCTGATGCGCCGCACGACGCTCGTCGCCCTCGGCGCCGGCCTGCTCGTGGTCCTGGTGGCCGCGGTCCTGGTCGCCCGGGCCACGGGCACCGACCCCGCCGCGTCCGCTCCCCCCGCGGACGCGGCGGCCACCCCCCGGCCCGGATCGGTCCCCGACCCCACCGATCCGGGCCGGGCACCGGACGTGACCTGGTCGGTCGGCCCCTGGGGCGAGGTGATCGTGGCCGGGCACCGCCTACTCATCCCGGCCAGCCCCGAGCACGGCCCCCTGCAGGATCGGGGCGACGGATGGGCCAGCGACTACGCGCCCACCGCGACAGGGGCGGCGATCGCCGTGCTGCGCGGACCGTGGTTCGTGTTCGCCGCGCCAGCCGCCCTGCGCCCCCAGGTGGTCGCCGCAGTGCTCACCCCGGCCGCCGCGGCCGAACCCGGCCCGGTCAACCCTGCAGTCGGGTGGGCGATCCCCAGCGAACTGCTGGCCGGGTTCGCCGAGCAGGACGTCCGCCTCCTCGGGGCCCTCGCCCGCCTCACCGACCTCGACCGGGCCGTGGTCGACGTCTACCAGGAGCTGGCCACCCCCACCGGCCCGGTCGTGATCCGCTCCACCCACCGTCTGACCTTCACCGACCGCCAATGGCTGATCGAGGCCGACTACAGCGACAGCACCGGCGAACAGATCCCCCCGGGCGGCGTGCCCACCGAGTTCACCATCACCGGCCCCGAGGTCGGGCCGTGACCAGGGGCGCCCGCGAGGTGGGCTGGGCCGCACTGGCCGGGATCGGGTTGACCGCCGCCGGGTGGGCCGCCGCCCCGTCCCCGGCTGCGGCGTTGTCGTGCCCGGCGTGGGCGCCGATGTGCATGCTCGGCCAGGCGGCCGCTGGGCGTGGCCACGACCGGGGCCGGGTCGGTTGCCGGTGACCTGGCCGGCGGGGTGGCCGACGCCGTCCTGGACTCGGTGGCCGCCGGGTTCCTCGAGGCCTACCTGCTGATGTTCCGGTGGGCCACCACCTGGTGGCTGACCTTCACCATGAGCCCGCACGCCCTGGTCGGCACGATCGACTCCTCGTTCGGCGCCACGATCGCCTACATCGCCGCGTTCGTCATGGTCCTGGCCGTGCTGTCCAGCGCGATCACCACGATCTGGCGCCGCGATGGCGCCGTCGTGGCCGACGCCGCCGCCGGGGTGTTCAAAGCGATCCTCGTGATCGGCGGCGCGTGGGCGGCCCTGGGTGTCGCCTGGCGGCTGGCCGACCAGCTCACGAACGCCCTGGCACCCTCGGCGGCCAACATCAGCGTCGACCCGATCCTCGACGCCGGCGCGGTGCTGGCCGGCCCCGGGCTGGCGGTGCTGGTCATCTGCCTGTCCGCGGTCGGCTTCGTGCTCAGCCTGGGTGCGGCGCTGATGATGATCTTCCGGCTGGCCGCCGTCGTCGTGCTCGCGCTGCTGCTGCCGATCGCCGCCGCCGGCTCCCCGGGCACCACCACCCGCGGCTGGCTGCCCAAGGTCATCGGCTGGCTGCTGGCCCTGATCTTCCTGCGCCCCATGGTCGCGGCGATCTACCGGATCGGGTTCGAGTTCATGGCCGGCGGAAACGACGGCGACCCGCAGACCGTCGCCGCGCTCGGGGACGCCGGCGGCGGGATCGCCGACCTGCCCGCCGCCGCGGCCGACGGGCTGCTGACGATGGTCGTCGGGATGATGACCCTGCTCGTGGCGATGCTGGCCCTGCCGGTCCTGCTGCGGCTGTTCACCTGGATGTTCGGCGGCGGACCCGGCGGCGGCGGAGCCGGCCTCGCGGCCGCGTCCCTGGCTGCCAACGGGGCGATCATGGCCCGCGGCCTGCGCGGTTCGAGTGCCTCCCAGCACGCCGACACCTTGGCCACCGACCTCGGGTCCACGCCGTCACCAGGCGGAGCGGGAGGACCTGCTGGGGGCACCCCCAGCGGCCCGATCCAGCGGTGGCCCCACGGCTGGAGGCGCGTCGAGTGGAGCCTCAGCCGCCGCCGGAGGCGCGTCTGACGCGCCGGAGCCGCGGGAGCCGCGTCAGGCGGTGCATCCGCCGGCGCGGGGGCGGCGGGTGCTGCGGCCGGGCCGGCTGGGCTGGCCGTGGCCGCCGGGGTGATGGTCATCGGTGCCGCCCAGCAGGTCTCCTCTGCCGTCCGCGACACCGCCATCACCTCCGCGAGTGCGGGCTTGGGGGAGGAAGCGACATGAGCGAGCAGAGCATCCGCACCTACGGGGGCTGGCGCGAGCGCCGCGGCTTCGGAGTCGCCGGCCTCGACGGACGCGGCACCGCGACCGCGATCGCCGCCGCCGTCCTGGTCCTCATCGTCGGGATGTTCTCCACCACCGGACTGCTGATCCTCACCCCCGTGCTGGCCGTGCTGGGCGTGGCCCGCTGGGCGCGGTGGCGCGGCGAACCGCTGGCCGACACCGCTGCCCGGCACCTGGCCTTCCGGCGCGCGCGGCGCCGCGGGTGGTCGGCGCACCGGGCCGGCCTGGGCCGACCCGCCGGCGCGGAGTGGACCCTGCCCGGGCCGCTGGCCGGCACCGTCCTGCTGGCCGCCGTCGATGAGTCCGCCCGCCCGTGGGCAGTCGTGTGGGACCGGCGGACCGGATGCCTGACCGGCACCTGGCTGGTCGCGCCGACCTCCACCTGGCTGGTCGACCCCGACCAGGCCGAGACCTGGGTGGCCGCGTGGCACTCCTGGCTGGCCGGCCTCGGCTACGCCCCCACCGTGCGCCACGTCGCCGTCACCGTCGACACAACACCGGCGTCCCCGAGCGCCCTGGCCGGGGCGCTGCGACCGCGGCTGGACCCGGCCGCGCCCGCCGCCTCCCGGCAACTCATCTCCGACCTGCTCGACCAAGCGCCCGCCGCAGCCGCCGCAGTGCAGACCCGCGTCTCGGTCACCATCGACCCGACCCGGGCACCTGCCCCGCTCGGGGAGCTGGCCGAACAGGTCGCCGAGTTCTCCCGCATGCTCACCGGGCTGGCCAGCGCGCTCGCCGGCTGCGGAGTCACCGTGCTGCGTCGCGCCACCGTCGCCGACACCATCACCTGGGTCCGGGCCGCGTTCGACCCCGCCGCCGGCGACGCCCTGGGCGCCGGCTGCCCCCCGAGGCCGGTTGGGCCGATGCGCGGCCGGTCGCCGCCGATGAGGCGTGGGACCACTACCGCGCCGACAGCGGCCACTCCATCTCCTACGGCTGGGACGAAGCCCCCCGACAGGCGGTTCCCGCTGACGTGCTCACCCGCCTGATCGCCCCCGGCCGATGGCGCAAACGCATCACCCTCGTCCTCACCCCCGCGCCCGCAGCGGCCGCCGCCCGCGAGCTGGACCTGCAGGCCCAGGCCGCGGTGTTCCGCGCCCAGCTCAAGGCCAAGTCCGGCCGGGACGAGACCGCCCGCGACGCTGGCCGACCGGGAACGCGCCCGCCAAGCCGCCGCCGAGGAAGCCCGCGGCGCCGGCCTGGTCACCGCCCAGGCCTACGCCACGATCACCGTCCTGGACCCCGCCGACCTGTCCGGCGGCCGCCGCCCACCTTGAGCACCGCGCCGAGCAGTCCCGGATCCGGCTGCGCCGGCTCTACGGCTCCCAGGCCGCCGGCTTCGCCACCGGCCTCTCGGTCGGCAGCACCCCCGAGCTGCTGCGGAGCCGGCGATGACCCGACCCACGCGCCCCTCCCGGCAGGACCGCCCGGCCGCGGACCCGCTCGCGGTCGCCTCCTTCGGGCCCGTCGCCCCCGCCCTCGGCTGGCGCAACCCCGGGGCCGGACGAGCCGCCTGGGCCCGACCTGCCCGCGCCTACGCGGCCACCACCACCCAGGCCGCCGGGCTGTTCCCGTTCGTCGCCGGCTCCGGTGCCCCCACCGCCGGTGTCCCCCTCGGCCGGCACCTCACCTGGGGCGAGGTCGTGTGCGCCGACCCGTTCTCCTGGACCGAAGCGGGCATCACCACCAACACCGGCATGTTCCTGCTCGGCCAACCCGGCGTCGGCAAGAGCGCCCTGGCCAAACGGCTCACCCTCGGCATGGCCGCCTTCGGGGTCCGCCCGATCATCCTCGGCGACACCAAGGGCGAGCACACCGCGATCATCGACCGCCCTCGGCGGGCAGATCATCCGGGTCGGCCGTGGCCTGGACCGGATCAACCCCCTGGACCCCGGACCGCTCGGCCAGGTCATCGACCGGCTCCCCGCCGACCGCGCCCACGCCGTGCGCGCCGAGGTCCGCGGCCGGCAACTGACCAGCCTGATGGCCCTGTGCGCCCTGGTCCGCGGCACCACCGGCGCCCCAGTCAGCAACGGCGAGGAGGTCCTGCTCGGCCACGCGCTGGACCAGCTCACCGGCCGCGGAACCGTGCCCACCGTGCCCGCGATCCTGGCCCTGCTGCGCGAACCCCCACCCGCCCTGCTCAGCGCCGCCGAGGGCCGCACCCGCCGTGACTACGACGACGCCACCCGCGAGCTGCGCCGCACCCTGAACCTGCTGTCCGCCGGCGCCCTGGCCGGCGTGTTCGACGGGCCATCCACCACCGCCCTCGACCTGGATGCCCCCGGAATCAGCGTCGACATCTCGGCCACCGCAGCCGCCGGGGACACCCTCGTCGCCGCCGCGATGCTGGCCACCTGGGCAGCCGGGTT
This sequence comes from uncultured Actinomycetota bacterium, assembly GCA_963706835.1. Taxonomy (GTDB): domain Bacteria; phylum Actinomycetota; class Actinomycetes; order S36-B12; genus CAVXYG01. Next base: position 6,562 of record CAVPOB010000030.1, on the reverse strand, counting down.
CGGGACCGTCGACGCCGCCACCGCCCTGGCCGACGCCGGCCTGGCCCCGCCGCGGCGGCACCTGATGGTCATGGACGAACTCTGGCGGGCCCTGCGCGGAGCCCCCGGCCTGGTCGAGCACGCCGACGCGCTCACCCGCCTCAACCGATCCCGGGGCATCGCCAGCCTGATGATCACCCACTCCCTGGCCGACCTCGACGCCCTGCCCACCCGCGCCGACGTCGCCAAGGCCCGCGGCTTCGTCGAACGCTCCGCCATCGTCGCCCTCGGCGGGCTACCGCCCCGCGAACTGGCCGCCGTCACCCAGGTCGTCCCGCTCACCGCGACGGGAAGCCGACCTGGTCGCCTCCTGGAGCTCCGCGGAGTCCTGGCAGCCAGGCGCCCGACACCCCGGGCGCGGCAGCTACCTGCTCAAGACCGGGCAGCGCCCCGGCCTGCCACTGGCCATGGAACTCACTGCCGCCGAGAGCGCCCTGTACGACACCGACACCCGGATCCGGCGGGCCAGCTGATGCGCCCCACCCCCCTCGGACCCCGCCCCGGGATGCCTCCCGAGATGGCCACCCCGCTGGCCATCGTCGCTGCCCTCTGGGGCGGTCTCGCCCTCGCAGGCGTCGGCTGGGCGTCCGGCAGTGCGGCCGGGTGGGCCGCCAGCGGCCGGTGGGACCCGCCCCCGTTCGCCGTCGACACCGCCGCCCGGGTGCTGCGCGACGGACCCGGACCCGGTGTTCACCGCCCCCACCGCACTGGTCGCTGGCAGCTGGATCGTCCTCGGGGTGGCCGCCTGCGTCACCGCCGGAGTGTGGGCGGCGCGCGGCACCCGCCGCCCGCTCTCCGACGACCCGGTGCGATCCCTGGCCCGCGCCCGACGACCTGGCCACCCTCACCCCCGAACCCGCTGCCCAGCGGGCCCGCGCCCTACGCCCCAGCCTCCCGGCCGGCGAGCCGGTCCGCGCGGAGGACGCCGGCCTGGCGCTCGGCCGGCTGCAGCCCGACGGACCCGTGCTGCGCGGCTCGTGGGAGGACGTCGTGCTGTGCATCATGGCCCCCCGCGCCGGCAAGACCACCAGCCTGGCCGTCCCGATGGTCCTCGACGCCCCCGGCGCGGTCATCGCCACCTCCAACAAGGCCGACCTGCTCATGGCCACCCACGCCCTGCGCCGCGCCCGCGGCACCTGCTGGGTGTTCGACCCCCAAGGCATCGCCCGCAGCCCCCGCCGGTTCACCTTCAACCCGCTGGCCGGCGTGACCACCGTGGCCGCAGGCCGCCCGGCTGGCCATGCACTTCGCCCAGGAGATCAAGGACACCACCCGCCACACCGGCGGCGACTTCTGGACCAGTGCCGCGACCGACCTGCTCACCGCCCTCCTGCTCGCCGCCGCCCTCGACGGCCGCGACCTGGCCGAGGTGTACCGGTGGCTCAACGACTCCGCCGCCCGCCGACCCGTCCAACTGCTGCGCACCCACGGCCACCCCGCCCTGGCCGGCAGCCTCGAGGGCCGGCAATCCGGTGCCGTCGAGACCCGGGAAGGGCATCTACGAGACCGCCCGCACCGCCGCCCAAGCCCTGCGCGACCCGGCGATCATGGCCTGGGTCACCCCCGACCCCCACCTGCCCGCCCTCGACCCCGCGTCCTTCGCTGGCAGCACCGACACCGTCTACGCCATGAGCAAGGACGGCGGCGGCTCCGCAGCACCCCTGGTCGCAGCCCTCGTCGACGCCCTGTTCACCGCCGGCACCCACCGCGCCGAAGCCGCCGCCGGGCGCCTGGACCCACCCCTGGTCGCCGTGCTCGACGAAGCCGCCAACGTCGCCCGCATCGGCGACCTGCCCCAGCTGTACAGCCACCTCGGCTCCCGCGGCCTGATCCCCATCACCATCCTGCAGTCCTACCGGCAGGGCGCCGGCGTGTGGGGCGACACCGGCATGGACACCCTCTGGTCCGCAGCCACCATCAAGGTCATCGGCGCCGGCATCGACGACCCCAAACTCGCCGAGGACATCAGCAAGCTCATCGGCGAACACGACGTCACCGTCCGCTCCACCAGCCACGGCCGCGACCACAGCACCAGCCACAGCCTGCGCCGCCAACGCATCCTGCCCCCCGAAGCCATCCGCGCCCTGCCCCGCGGACAAGCCCTGCGTCCTGGCCACCGGAGCCCGCCCCGGCCTGATCGCCCTGCAGCCCTGGTACCGCAGCCCCCACGCCCGCCACATCACGGCCGCCCAACAGGCCGCCAGCCACCGCATCACCGCACGCGCCGCACACCACCCCGGAGGCACCCCATGACCGGCGACGACACCCACGACCCCGCCCGCCTGCTCACCGCCCTGGACCAGGCCCTCGCGGACCTGCAGGACATGACCGACCAACGCGACGCCCTGCACGCCCAACTCGCCCGAACCCGGCCGCCCCGGCGCGCCCGCTCACCCCACCGCCCGGACCCGACCTCGACGACGTCGCCGCCTGGGTCGACACCTGGCTGTGCGCCCACGTCGAGATTCAGCTCGGCTCACGCAACCGCTGGTGCCGGCAATGGCGGGAGCACCCCGCCGCCGTGCTGTACCTGGGCCAGATGTACGCCGACTACACCCGCGCACTCACCGACCCCAAGCTCGGCATGGCCAACTTCATCCGCAACAGCCTCAACTACTACCGCGGCTACCTGTTCGCCCCCGACGGCCCCTTCGCCAGCTGCGACCCCCACCGACACGAACCCCCGACCATGCTGCCCGCGAGCGCCTCCGACTCCGCGAAGCGGGGTCACGAGCTGGCAGCCAGCCGCAGCTCCCTGCGGTCGCATCCCCGTCGGCACCCGCCCCAGCATGAGACTCGTCGGCGGTCAGCAGAACCGAACTAGGACGCGATGAGCCCGGCGAACGGGTCACGACCGCCGGCCAGCCGTAGCTGCATGTTTCCCCGTCCCAGCCGGCACCTGGCCCCGGCAGGTGCGTCGGCACCCGACTGCATGCGAAGGGCACCCGCACGCCGCGCGCTCAAGGTCGGCCAGCGTCGTCCGATACCGGTCCGACCCAGGTTCCGCGTCACTGCCACCCACAGTCGAAGCGTCCCACCCGAACGCGTCACCGCACAGCCACGGTGGCCCGGAACCCCCTTGAGAATGCTGGTACTAACTGGTACCACTATTCCATGGCTCGTGCACTGACAGTGGAGCAACGCGAGGAATGGATGGCCGCCATGGAGGCGAGGACCGCCGCCGCCCACGCCCAACTCGTCGAGGGAGTCACCCAGCTGGCCGGGCGTGAGGGTTGGCAGTCCTGGTTGGACTTCGCCGCTCGGCTGCCGCACTACTCGGTGAGCAACCAACTCCTCCTCGCAGCGCAGGCACCCACGGCTTCGCTGGTGATGTCCGCAGCACAGTGGCGCCAGGTCGGTCGCTACCCCGCCCGCGGCTCGACTGCCCTGCGGATCTGGGCACCCCGGCGCGCCACCCAGCAGAACCAGCGCAGCGCCGCACCGCAACCCGCCGAGGAGTCCGACGACCGACCAGCGGCCCCGCGCAGCGCCATCGCACGTAGCGCGGACGGTCGGGCCCGATTCCTGCTGGTCCCGGTGTTCGACGTCGCCCAGACCGACGGAGAGCAGCTGCCGGCGCAGCCTGCCCCAGTTCCCCCGCCGCCGGGGCAGGCACCCGACGGGATGTGGGACGCGCTCGTCGGCTACGCCACCGACGCCGGATTCGCCGTCGGCTACGGCGACACCGGGCCAGCAGATGGGGTCACCGACTTCACGAACCAGCGGATCACGATCGCCGAACGCGGCTCGGAGCTGTCCCGCACCCTGACCCTGGCCCACGAGATCGGGCACATGAGCCTGCACGCCGACCCCGAGGCCCGCCAGCACGGGCGGGACCACCGCGGCCGCGTCGAAGTCGAAGCCGAGAGCGTGGCCTACCTCGTGGCCGCCGACTACGGCCTCGCAGAGGCCTACGACTGGCACTTCGACTACCTGTCCCACTGGTCGGCCGCCCTGACCGGCAACGCCACCGGCGCCGACACCACCCGCGAGGCGATCAGGCAGACCGCCAGCCGCGTGCTGTCCGCAGCCAGACCGGTCCTGACCCACCTACGGGAGCTGAGCGTCGGGCATCCCGAACCCCTGCTCCCGACACCCGCCCAGAAGCCGGCCCCCGTCGTGATCGCCACGGTGACCCCATGACCGGCGAACCGATCACCGTGCGCACCGAGCACCCCGCTGAATGGATCGCCGCCCTACCGGTCCTCGTCGGCTACGAGCTCACCGACCGCGCAACCGTGACCTTCACCGGGCACCTCGGGCAGCTGATCTGCGTGGCGGCCGTACCCCACGCCGCCTCGACCGAGCAGATCACGGCCATCCTGGCCGCCCAGGCCGACTCGATCCGCCGCGAAGGCGTCGGAGGCACCTTGACGACCGTGCACGGCCTCGACGCCACCAACGCGTGGGTCCGCTCCCAGATCCTCGCCGACGCCGTGGCCGCCTCCGGCCTTCCCCGACCCCACCCGGACGACCAGTTCGCCGTCGACGGCACCCACGCCTGGCCCGTCACCCGATTCGGCACCACCTCCGGGGCCCATGTGGGACCTCACCGCTCACCCCGCGGTCCGCGACCGGCTCGAGCTGCTCCTCGGCATCCCGGCCACCAGCCGCGACGACGTCGGCTCCGACCTCGCCGCCACCGGAAGCCCCTTGCGGGAGGCGATCGCCGAGCACCTGCCCGCCGCGGCGGGCGATCCGACCGCGATCGCCGAACCCGCGCGATGGCGTTCCACTGCGGCCGCCACGACGCTGGCCCACCTGACCGACCCCCGGCCCTGGACCGGGCGCGCCGCCGCATCGGCGTTGCTGGCCCTGTCCGACCACCGCGTCCTGGCTCACCTGCTCGCCCACACGCTGACCAGCGACGCGCACGCGCTGACCGCCCCGGACACGGGCCTGCTCGCCGACCTGGTCCGCGCCGCCCCACCCGGCCTGGTCGCTGGACCCGCCACCCTCCTGGCGGGCAGGCTCGCCGGCCAGGGCCTCACCAGCGCCCGGGCCCGCACCGCCGCCAGCCTGGCCGTCGCCGACCGACCTGACGCCACCATCGCGCTGGGGCTGCTGGCCTCCCTCGAGCGGGGCGACAACCCCCGCGCTCTCCTGGCCGACGTCGTCGAGCGTGCCCCAGCCCTGACCGACGACACCCTCCCCCTGTTCACCGCCGGGGACGGGCGCTGGCCCGACCCCCTGGTCACAGCCGGACCGGCTGACGACCCGGTCAGCCTGGCCCACCCCTCAGAGCTCACCGACCCGCTTGCCGCACCCGCGGCCAGCGACCCCCTCCCACCCGAGCGGCCAGACGGGCCGACCCGCTAGCAGGAAGGACCCTCCGTGAAGCACCGACCCCTCTGCGCCGAACCCGGCGCCGACCCCGGCCTCTGGTTCTCCGGCCCCGAAGCCACCGGCCACGCCAAGGCGATCTGCTCCTACTGCCCGGTCGTCGACGAGTGCCTCGAACTGGCCCTGGGCTGGCATCCCGTCGAGGGCGTCTGGGGCGGCACCACGATCGGGGAACGCAACCGCATCCTCGGCGAGCGGGCCACCAGAGACTGGCGCCTCCCGGCCACGGTGGGGTCACGCCCATGACCACGCCAGCCGAGCGCACGCAGGCCGGCCCGGACGTGGGCCAGCAGAGCGACCTGCCCGAGGCATACGTGCAGCTCATCGCCGAGACCGCGGCTCATGGAGTCATCGGCCGTCCCGGTCCGCAGCAGGCCAACGCCCACCGCGCAGAGCTCGGGATTCCCACCACCCGATCCGGTGGGGGGCCTGCCTGGACGACGGCACGACTCGAGCGTTGGCGTGACCGTGCCGTCGACTGGCTGGACGCCCGCCTGCTCGGCACCGACCCCGCTCCAACCACCGCGTCGGATCAAGCCCGCACGGTGCTCGCGCTGGCCGACGTCGCCGTCCGCGACACCTGGCTGATCCGATTCGCGCGAGCGCCACACAACGCACAGGCTCAGGCGGCCGACCGGCTCGCTGAGATCGCACCCACCGCCCCGGACTCGCTGCGACCCCCGATCGGCACAGTCACCGCGCTGACCGAGTGGACACTCGGACGCGATGCCGTGCGCGCCCGCCTTGACTGGGCCACCAGCCACGACGCCCACGAGTACCGCCTGGCCCGACTCACCCGCGCCCTGGTTGATGCTGGCGTCCCACCGACAGCCTTCACTCACTTCATCGCCGGATCGCTCACCGAGCAGGAATGCCGTCACCCCGGCGCCACCCCGCCAGCGCAGCCCGAGGCGGTCGGCACCACCCTGGCCGCCCAGGGCTGGGCGCTGCACGTCGACACCCAGGTCGACCTGCCCAGCGGCATCGCCTGGACCGGAACCCTCACCCACCACACCCACCCCGTGGCCAGCGTCAGCCGCCACGACTCCGAACAACCGCCCGTCTTCTACTTCCCTCCCGGATCCCGCGAGGAGGCCACCTGGGAAGCGGCCCTTCGCAGCGCCGGGGCGTCGGCAACCGACGCAATCGCCGGCTTGGACCACGTCGCCAACCACGGCAC
>CAVPOB010000029.1:0-55046 GCA_963706835.1 uncultured Actinomycetota bacterium | reverse complement strand
CAAGCACCTCATCGGCCGCGTCCTGCGACATCTTCCCGCGCTGGACGGCCTTGTCGAGCAGCGTGCGACTGTAGTCCTTGCCCCGCTCCGCGGCCGCCACCGACACGTCGCGCAGCACGACCTCCATACCGCTGCGGGCGCACACGTAGGCGATGCCCGCCCCCATCATCCCGGCGCCGAGGACGGCGACCTTCTGGGCGCGATAATTGTCATGACCTGCTGGGCGGGAGCCGCCCTTCGTAATGTGCTGCAGGTCGAAGAAGAACGCCTGGATCATGTTCTTGCTGACCTGGCCGGTCGCGAGGCTGACGAAGTACTCGGTTTCGATGCGGCCGGCGTTATCGAAGTCGACCTGCGAGCCCTCGACGGCCGCGGCCATGATGTGGTGCTGTGCCGGCATCGGGGCGCCCTTGATCTGCTTGCGCAGATTCGCCGGGAACGCCGGCAGCACGGAGGCGAACTTGGGGTTGCTTGGTGTGCCGCCGGGGATCTTGTAGCCGGGCCGGTCCCACGGCTGGGCAGCGTCCGGGTTGGCCTCGATCCACGCCTTCGCCCCAGCGATCATCTCCTCGTGCGTGGCCACGACCTCGTCCACGAGGCCGACGTCGCAGCGCCGCCCGCGGCTTGCGCCGCTGACCCTGCAGCAGCACCTCCATGAGCGCCTTCTGCAGGCCGAACATCCGCACCGTCCGGGTCACCCCGCCGCCGCCTGGCAGCAGTCCCAGGGTGGCCTCGGGCAGACCGATCTCGCTGCCCTTGGCGTCCAGCGCGATGCGGTGGTGGCAGGCCAGCGCGATCTCCAGACCGCCGCCGAGGGCCGCACCGTTGACCGCAGCCACCACCGGCCGGCCGAGGGTCTCCAGGGCGCGCATGTCGGCGCGCAGGGCCTGCAACTGCTCGGTGAGCTCGGCCGCATGCTCCGGCGTGGCCTGGCTCAGCAGCTTCAGGTCCCCGCCGGCGAAGAAGGTCTTCTTGCCGGAGGTGATGATGACGCCCTTGATCGATTCCTTCTCGGCGACCAGCCGCGCCACCGTCTCGTGGAAGGAGCGCTGGAAGAGCGCGTTCATCGTGTTGGCGCCCTGCGTCGGGTCGTCCATCGTCAGCGTGACGATGCCGTCCGGCCCCCACGACCACTCGATCATGTTCTGCTCGCTCATGTCCCGATCCCCTCAGACCCGCTCGATGATGGTCGCCACGCCCATGCCGCCGCCGATGCACAGCGTGACCAGGCCGTACCGGCCGCCGCTGCGCTCCAGCTCGTCCAGCACGGTGCCGAAGATCATGGCCCCGGTGGCGCCGAGCGGGTGCCCCATGGCGATGGCCCCGCCGTTGACGTTGACCTGCTCATGCGACAGGTCGAAGTCCTTCATCCACTTCAGCACCACCGCGGCGAAGGCCTCGTTCAGCTCCCACACGTCGATGTCATCGGGCGTCAGGCCCGCCGAAGCCAGCACCTTGCGAGTGGCCGGCGTCGGTCCGGTCAGCATGATCGTGGGGTCGGCGCCGGAGACGGCGGTGGCCACGACACGACCGCGCGGGGCCATCCCGAACCGCTGGCCGATCTCCTCGCTGCCGATCAGCACCAGCGCGGCACCGTCCACGATGCCCGAGGAGTTGCCCGGTGTGTGGACATGATCGATGCGCTCCACCCAGTGGAACTTCTGCAGCGCCACGGCGTCGAAGCCGCCCATGTCGCCGATGCCGGCGAAGGACGGCTTGAGCTTGGCCAGATCCGCCATCGTGGTGCCGGGGCGCATGTGCTCGTCGTGGTCGAGCACCATCACGCCGTTGCGATCCACGACCGGGACGACCGACTTCGCGAACCGACCCGAACTCCAGGCGTCAGCGGCGCGCCGCTGCGACTCCACGGCGTAGGCGTCCACGTCATCACGGGTGAATCCCTCGGTCGTGGCGATGAGATCGGCACTGATGCCCTGGGGGACGAAGTAGGTGTCGTAGGCAGTCTCCGGGTCCATGGCCCATGCCCCGCCGTCGCTGCCCATCGGCACCCGGCTCATCGACTCCACGCCGCCGGCGACGATCAGGTGGTCCCACCCGCTGGCGATCTTCTGGGAGGCGATGTTCACCGCCTCCAGGGCGGAGGCGCAGAACCGGTTGATCTGGATCCCACCGACCGTGTCCGGCAGTCCGGCGGCGATCGCCGCGGTCTTGGCGATGTCGGCTCCCTGGTCGCCCACGGGCGAGACGCACCCGAGCACGACGTCGTCGATGGCCGTCGGGTCCAGATCGGCATGCCGTGCTTGCAGCTCGTGCAGCAGTCCGGTGACCAGGCTGACCGGCTTGACGCGGTGCAGCGAGCCGTTGGACTTGCCTCTGCCCCGCGGTGTACGGATGGCGTCGTAGATGAATGCGTCGTGCGACATACGTCCCCTCATCAGGAAGGTGCGGAGTCGGTGAACCACCGGTCCACTCGTTGCCGACACGGTACGTCGCACAGGTGCGGCGCGCCACGGCGCCCTGCCCAGACAGCGCTCCGCAGGCGCTACTGCCCATATGCTGGCATGGCGCGCAGGAGGTGCAATGGCGGAACGGCCACCCGACATCCCGGACGACTTCGAGCGGTTGTTCCGGGACTCGCCGCCGCCCCAGCAGGATGCCGAAGCCGCCGAGGTCGATCGTTACGAAGCGTTCCTGCGCCAGAGTCCGCAGCAGCCGGCGCAGAGTCGAACCACACCGCCCCGGCCCGGGTACGGCAATCCGCAGCAGCCGGCGGGCGGCGGCCCACGGACTGCTCTGGCGTCCCCCGCCCCGGCCCGGGTCCCCAAGCCCCAGCGCCGCCGACCGCTGTGGCGACGCATCCTCCGATGGTTCCTCATCGCGATCGCGATCTTCCTCATCTACGTCACCGGGCTGCTGGTCTACCTGTTGGTCAACATCAACGAGATCGACGCCATGCCCGATGACCAGATCTCCAACACCCGCGGTGCGGTCACCCTCCTCGTGGGTTCCGACGCCCGCGGCGGCGACCCTAGCGAGGGGAGCCGCACTGACACCATCATGCTGATGGTCGATCCCCTGTTCGGTCCGCCCACACTGCTCTCGATCCCCCGCGACAGTTGGGTGGACATCCCCGGCCGTGGCATGGGCAAGATCAACGCCTCCTATGCCTTCGGCGGGCCGTCGCTGCTCATCGAGACGATCGAGGAGAACACCGGCCTGCACGTGGATCACTACGTCGAGATCGGTTTCGAGGGCATCGTCTGGCTGACCGACGCAGTCGGCGGCGTGGAACTGTGCATCGGCTACGACGTCGACGACGAGTTGTCCGGCCTGGTCATGGACGCCGGCTGCAGCGTGCTGGAGGGCCAGCAGGCCCTGGCGTTCTGCCGCATGCGGTACTCCGATCCCGATGGCGACCTCGGCCGGATCGAGCGGCAGCAGCAGTGGATCTCATCGTGGGTCACGACCGCGCTGCAGCCCCAGAACCTCTTGAACCCCTTCGTGATGGTCGACGTGATGGACGCCGCCGCCAGGGCACTCACGGTCGACCGGGACACCGGTGCCGTCAATCTCGGACGCATGGGCTGGAGCATGGTGCAGATCGCCCGCGGCAGCGGAGAGCTCACCACCGTGCCGGTCGCAGATCCCGCCTACTACGTCAACGGCCAAGCCGCCGTGCTCTGGGACGACGAGGCGGCCCAGGAACTGTTCCGCTCACTCGGTGCGCGGTAGCGCGGACACGCGGGAGCGCGATCGGGGAGCATCGCAATCGGGGTGTGGTGGGCTCCCGTGACTGCGGGTGGAGTGCGGGCCGCCAGGGGCCCGCGTCCTGCCCCCGTTCCCGGCGGGTCCAGCTGCACGGGCTGCCTGGGCCGTCTGCACCGGGGAACGTCTGCACGGGGCAGCGTCGTGCGCGGGGCGGGAGTGCACCGGTCGGGGGTCTGCACCTGCGGGGCGTGGTTGTCGGGGCGCGCGGGGCGGGAGTGCACCCGGTTCGGGGTCTGCACCCGGTGCGGGCGCGCCGGTATCGGGCAGGCTGCACCCGGTTCGCGCTCGCATGCGGTCGGTGCGCGGGGCGGAGTGCACCCGGTTCGGGGGTATGCACCCGGCGGGGGCGGAACCGGCCGGTATGCGGGGCAGGACTGCACCCGGTTCGGGGGTATGCACCCGTTGCGGGGGCGGAGGCGGTCAAATCGGGGCCCACCAGCCCCCGCCCCGGGTGCAAACCCCCAGACCGGGTGCACGGTTGCCGCCCCGGTGCCGCTCTCAGCCCCCTCCCCGGGTGCAAACCCCCGTGACGGGTGCACATTCGCCCCACGGGGGGGTGCCCGCAACCCCGGGCCCAAGCCCCGGCCAGCCGCAACCCCGGCCCGCAACCCCGGGCCCAAGCCGCAACCCCGGGCCCAAGCCCCGGCCCCGCCCCGCCCCGTCACACGCCCCCGCAACCGGTGCAGGTTCGCCCCACCGGAACTGCTGTCAGCGCCTGCGCAGGGGCGCTCAGGCCCACGGGAGGCGCAGTGCCGGCACCCCCCGGAGGAGCCGCCAAGCCCACAATCCCGAGAACGGTGCCCGGTCCCGGCCACGGACCGATGCACTACATCCTGGTTCGCGGCGGCACGCAGTAGGCGAGGTCGATGATCGCTCGGCCCGCCGAATGGCCTGCAGCCTCATAGCGGGTGATCGGCCGCCAGGTGGGGCGCGGCACCCGGCCGCGGTCCCCGAGCGGCCACAGGTCCTCGCACCTGCCGAGGACATCGGCCATCACCACGGCGTAGTCCGCCACATCGGTGGCCAGGCGGAGCACACCCCCGGGCGCCAGCGCCCCCGACAGCAATGCGACCACGTCCGGCCTGATCAGTCGCCGCTTGTGGTGGCGCGCCTTCGGCCACGGGTCCGGGAACCAGATGTGGATCTCGGCGAGCGCCCCGCGCGGCACTCGGTCGCGCAGCACATCCACGGCGTCGCCGCGCACCAGGCGCACGTTGGTCAGTGCGGCCGCGCGCACGGTCCGCATGGTGGCAGCCAGGCCGCGCAGGTGCACCTCCACTCCGATCGCGAGGTCGCAATCGGCCGCTGCCGCCGCCAGGCTCTCCCCCGAGCCGCTGCCGATCTCCAGCACCGTCCGCCCCGGCAGCGCCGACCACCGGCCCGTCGGCATGGCCAACGCGGCGGCGTCCTCCTCGTAGATGCGGCGCAACTGCGGCCCCATCCGGCCCTGGCGCGGATGGAAGGAGCGGATGTGCCCGACACCTAGGCTGTCGGCATGGGTCGACGCATCGCTTCGCTGGCGTTCTGGACGTTCATCGTGGTCACGTCGCTGCTGCTGTTCCCGATCGCCCTGCTGATCTTCCTGGTGACGGCGCCCTTCGACCCCCGGCGTCGCGCTCTGCATCAGTTCACCTGCTTCTGGGCCTCGCTGTACACATGGTGCAATCCGCTGTGGCGGGTGCATGTGGAGCATCGCGACCGCATCGATCCCGACGCCACGTATGTGATGGTCGCCAACCACCTGTCGCTGCTGGACATCCTGGTCCTGTTCCGACTGTTCACGAACTTCGCCTGGGTCTCCAAGATCGAGAACTTCAAGGTGCCGGTCATCGGCTGGAACATGCGGCTCAACGGCTACATCCCGCTGGTCCGCGGCGATAAGGAGTCCGCCGCCACCATGATGGCCCAATGCCGGCAGACGCTGCGCCGCGGGACATCGATCATGATGTTCCCCGAGGGCACCCGATCGCGCGACGGGCAGCTGCAGCGCTTCAAGCCCGGCGCATTCGAACTGGCCCTGCAGACCGGATCGCCGATCCTGCCGATCCTGGTGACGGGCACGGGCAGCGCACTGCCCAAGCGCGGCTTCGTCCTGCAGGGCAGGCACAGCATCGGCATCACGGTGCTGGAGCCCATCGAGCCGGCGGCGTTCGGCACTGAGGACCCGCGGGTGTTCGCCGAGCAGGTCCGCGCGGTGCTGGCGACGGCCGGCGAGCGGGACCGCGGCGCGGCTGCCTAGTCGGGTCGAAGAGCACTGGCCTCCCACAGCCGGCGCCGCAACGATGGCCGCATGACCATCAGTCCCGTCCTGCGATTCCTCGGCGGCGCCGGAACCGTGACCGGCAGCAAGTTTCTCCTGGAGTACGGCCCGCACCGGGTGCTGGTCGATGCCGGGCTGTTCCAAGGGCTGCGGGCCCTGCGCCGCCGCAACTGGCAACCGCTGGGACTGCCGGCGGAGTCGCTGGCCGCCGTCGTGATCTCCCACGCCCACCTCGACCACGTCGGGTACCTCCCGGCGCTGGTGCGGCAGGGCTTCACCGGACCCGTCTACGCCACGAAGTCCACCGCCGCCCTGGCCGAGATCGTGCTGCGGGACAGCGCCAAGATCCAGGAGTACGACGCCGCGTACGCCCGCAATCACGGGTTCTCCAAGCACGCCGACCCGCAACCGCTCTACGGCCAGGACGACGTCGCCCGCGCCCTGCCACTGTTCCGGCCAGTGGCCTACGACGTGCCGGTGGAGATCGCCCCGGACATCACCCTGACGATGCGTCCGGCCGGCCACATCCTGGGGTCGGCCTCGCCGGTGCTGGACATCGCCGGCTACACCGTGCAGTTCAGCGGCGACCTCGGACGCCCGGAGCATCCACTGCTGCCGCCCCCCGCCCCGCCGGTGGCGGCCGACGCCATCGTGATGGAGTCCACCTATGGCGACCGCCGGCACACCGCCGATGTCCTGGCACCCCTGGCCGCAGCGATCCGCCGGACCATCGGCCGCGGCGGAACGGTCGTCATCCCTGCCTTCGCCGTGGACCGGACCGAGGTCGTGCTCGTGGCCCTGCACGAACTGCGCGAGGCAGGGGCAATCCCGGATGTGCCGATCCACCTCGACAGCCCGATGGGCCTGCAGGCGCTGCAGGTCTATCACGCCGCGATCGATGCCGGGGAGTATCGCGCCGACGCCGCCACGGCGGCTCTGCACGATCCCGCCCTGCAGTTCGCCGCGACCACGGAGGAGTCGATCCGGCTGAATCAGCCGAGCGAACCGTGCATCATCGTCTCCTCCTCGGGGATGGCCACGGGTGGTCGGGTGCTGCACCACCTGCGGGCGCTGCTGCCCGACCGCGCCAACAGCGTGCTGCTGGTGGGCTACCAGGCCCCGGCCACGCGCGGCCGCGACCTGCTGGAGGGGGCCCGCCAGGTCAAGATCCATGGCCTGTACGTCCCCGTGCGGGCGGAGATCGTGGACCTGGCCGGCTTCTCCGTGCACGCCGACGGCGACGAACTCCTCGGTTGGCTGGCGCAATGCCCGAAGGAGCCGGACGTGGTGTACCTGGTCCATGGCGAGCCCGACAGCAGCGACGCCCTGGCCGCGCGGATCGCCGAGGAGCTGGGGTGGACGGCTGTCGTGGCCCGTGACGGGGAACTGGTGCGCCTGCGCCCGGCTACGCCGCGCCCCCCGACTGCTCCGGATACGGCAACGGCACCGGCCGCCGCCGCGGCCGCGCCCCTATCACCATGAGCAGCGCGAAGAATCCGACCACGGCCAGCGTCGCCGGATAGGCCCAGTGGTTCACCATGAGCACCTCACGGCGGGTGAGCCAGATCGCAGCGACCGTCCCCAGGACGAGCAGCGGCGGGATGAGGCGCCACGGGTGCACCGTCCACTGTTTGCGCGGTTCGCCGTGGGACGCCCCGTACGGATCGTGCGAATGCGCTCCGGCAGGGTCGACCATAGGACAATGCTAGAGACCGTGAGCATCGGCACGTGGGTGAAACGGATCCTGGGGCTGGCACTGACGCTGGCCATCTGCGCCGGGCTGTGGTGGTTGCGGCCCATCCCGGCAGACCCGGCTGCCCTGGCGGTGCTGGAGTCGGCGCCGCCGGTCGAGCAACCGCCCCCCAGCGATGATCCGCCCGGAGCGGATGAGCCGCCGAGCGAGGTTCCCGCCGATGGGGCACCCGGGGAGTCGTCGGCCGAGGATCCCGACGCGGCACCGGTCGTCGCTGTCACCGAGAGCAGGACCCGGTTGGTCCTGCAACCGCTCGCCGCTGAGCCCACGCGCGGGCTGGTGTTCTTCCAGGGCGCCCTCATCGATCCGCGTGCCTACGCGAAGATCCTGGAGCCGGTCGCTGCCGCGGGCTACCTCGTGGCGATCCTCAAATCGCCGTTCGACCTGCCTATCGTCGATATCGGGGGCGTCGCATCCGTGGTCGACGCCCACCCGCAGGTCGAGTGGTGGGCGGTGGGTGGGCATTCCCTGGGCGGCGTCGCGGCGGCCACCTTCGCTGCCGGCAGCCCCCGCACCGCTCCGGGCCTGGTGCTGTGGGCGTCCTACCCGTTCACCAGCGTCGCCGATGTGGAGATCAGCGTGCTGTCGGTGAGTGGGACCCAGGACGGACGGACCACCCCGGCCGACATCGAGGCCAGCATCCCGAACCTGCCCGCCGACACCACCTACGTGCCCATCGAAGGCGCGATCCACGCCTACTTCGGCGACTACGGCGAACAGTCGGGGGACGGCACGCCGACGATCTCCCGCGAGGAGGCGCAGGAGCAGATCGTGAATGCCACGGTGCAGTGGCTGAATACCGCCTCGGGTGTGGCGTAGGTTGGCTCCAGGAGATCCCTTGACCCGCAAGGCATCCCGATGATCGAGGGCCACGGAGGGGGGCGACGGTGAGCGGCACACCGGAATCGATGGCTGCGGCGACCGGTACCGGATTCGACGCCGCCCTGCCGGCAGGGGCTCGGGCGCTGCTGCGCTGGCTGCCGACGTCCGAACCCTCCGGGGCCTTCCAGGGTCAGCACGACCAGGTGCACGTTCCCCGCGGCGAGCACCATGCTCGGGTCTGCCTGTGGTGGAGCGACGGCGCGGTCCACCCGGGCGACCGGGTCGGACCGCCGCGCGGCGGCATGGCACCCGGCCTCGAACCGAACTACGAGGTGGCTCTGCCCTGCGGCGGGTACCTGGCCGTGGAGGACGGGGTCCTGACGGGATGGCGGGCGCAGGGCAGCGGAGCCGCCACGGTCGTGCGCGCCGACGGGCAGGTCTTCGAACCCGGCCGATATTCGGCGGTGCAGCCATACTTCCGGCGCCACTACGAGCGCATGAGTCGCTCTGCGGTCCGGGCAGCACTCACCGCACTGGGCCACGAGCCGACCGCACCGGCCGATGTCTCCCGTGTCCTAGCCGCGATCGCGGCCGCCTCCGATCCGGTGGTGTGCAACTGCACCGGCCGCACCCCCACCGCTACCGGCACCACCCTGGGCCTGGTGGTGCCCGAATCCCTGCTGGTGGATGTCGGTACGTTGCGCATCCTGGTCGGGGAAGCGGGTGCGGTGGAGGCGGCTGCCACGCTGTGGCGACTGTCGTCGATGGTGTGGGACCCGGTCCGCGTCGGACGCGCCCTGGCCGCGGAGGCCGTGGCCCGCAGCACGGGCGAATCCGCGCGCGGTTGGCCCGAGGCGCCGATCACCGAGCAGACCGTCGCCCACATCGCCGCGCAGGCGATCCGGTACCACGGCACCCAGTTGGTGCTGGCCATGCCCGCATGGCTGCTGGGCTGGGTCATGGTGGCGCGCCCGGTGCTGGCCAGCGCCGACCCGCAGGGACGGATCCTGGCCGCTGCCCTGGATGCAGCCGACCGGGTGCGCGTGGCGCGGGTGGAGACGCAGTGGCACGCCATGGCCGCCGCCCGCCTCCTGCTGAGCCGCGCCAGCCGCGACATGCACGCTCTGGACGACCTCGGCGCCGTGCTCTGGCAGCCCGGTGGACCCGGCGTCATCGATCTGCGCAACGGGTCCGAGACGCAGCGCCCGGACAGCACCGATGAGCCGGTCAGCGGCATCCCGCTGCGCGAGGCGGTGCGGCGTGCGTTCCACTGCGACGTGCGCACCTGGTTCAGCGTCATCGCCGAGCAGCACTAGCACTGCGGCCGCACTGGTTGGTGGCACACCGTCGATACGGCGACAATGGGATGACCGCAGCAACTTGGAGGTGCGATGACGTCGGTCGATGCCCGTACCGACGTGCTCGTCCTCGGCGCCGGCCCCGGGGGATCAGCCGCCGCGGCCGCTGCGGCCGCCGCCGGCCGGCAGACACTGCTGGTCGATGCCGCGCAGTTTCCCCGCGACAAGCCTTGCGGCGACGGGCTGACGCCCCGGGCGATCGCCGAGCTGCGTCACCTGGGCCTGGAGCCGTTCCTGGCCGGCCGGGGAACCAACTGGGGCCTTCGGGCGCATGGCTTCGGGCAGACCCTGCACCTGCCGTGGCCCGGCGGCGGACTGCCCAGCACCGGCAGCGCGGCGCCCCGCACCGCACTGGACCACGCCGTGCTGCAGGCGGCCCGGGCCCGCGGGGCGGAGGTCCTGCAGGGCGCCAAGGCGGTGGCCGTGTCCCCCGGCACGGGCGGTCGGGTGGCCTCGGTGACGGTTCGGACCTCCGACGGCGCCCGCACGATCGCCTGCGATCGCCTCGTGGTCGCCGACGGCGCCCGATCGCCCGTGGGACGGATGCTCGGCCGCACGTGGCACCGGGATACCGCCTACGGCGTCGCCGTCCGCGGGTACATGGGCAGCGGCCGCGGGAACGACCCGTGGATCTCCTCCCACCTCGAACTGCGCGACAGCAACCAGGAGATCTTGAGCGGCTACGGCTGGATCTTCCCCCTTGGCGGCGATCAGGTGAACATCGGCGTGGGAACCCTGGCGACCGCGCGCCATCCGGCAGACGTCCACCTGCGCAGCCTGTTGCAGCACTACGTCGAGCAGCGCCGGGGCGACTTCGATCTGCACGGCGACGTGGCGGGCGTGTGGTCGGCGCTGCTGCCGATGGGCGGGGCGGTATCGGGGGTGAGCGGACCGAACTGGGTGCTGGTCGGCGACGCCGCCGGCTGCGTCAATCCGCTCAACGGCGAGGGCATCGACTACGCGCTGGAGACGGGGCGCCTGGCCGCCGATGCGATGACCGCGGAGCGCAGCGACCTCACCGAGGCCTGGCCGGCGCTGCTGACCGAGCACTACGGCGCAGCCTTCTCCATCGCCCGGCGACTGGCGGGCCTGCTGACCGTGCCCGGCCTGCTGCCGACGCTGGGGCCGTGGGGGATGCGGTCGCGCACCCTCATGGCGATTGCGCTGCGCCTGATGGGCAACCTGGTGACGCCCTCCGACGCCGATGCCATCGCCGGCCTGTGGCGCGTTGCTGGCCGGTGGTCGACAGCGGTGGATGCCCGTCCCCCCTTCCGGTGACGCGCCGCGGGTCGTAGGGGCGACAATCGAGGGGTGAAGGTAGTAACAGCCGAACAGTTGCCCGCCCGACTGCAGCATCTACCGGATGTGCCCCGGATCATCGCGTCGGGCAACTTCGCAGCCCCGCTGCAGGTGCTGTCGGTGCTCGACGCGGCCCTGCCCGAATACCGACTCCACATGCTGAATGCCCAGGCCGGGATCCCGGACCGCGAGGGGGTCATCCATGAGACGGCCTTCGTCGGCCCTGGGATGCGCCGCTCGCCGCGGCTGGCCTACATCCCGTGCCGGTTGAGTCTGGTCCCGGTCCTGTTTCACCGCTACGCCAGGCCCGACATCGTGCTGCTGCACACCTCATTGCCGCGCGACGGCACGGTCAGCCTCGGCGTGGAGGTCAATGTCATGCCGGCCGCCATCGAGGCCGCGCGGCACCGCGGGGCGCTCGTGATCGCCCAGGCCAACCCCCGCATGCCCTACACCTACGGTGATGCCCAGGTGGACGTGGACGACATCGACCTGCTGGTAGAGGTCGATGTCCCGGTAGCCACCCATTCCCCGTCCGAGCCGGACGACACCAGCCGCAAGATCGGCGACCGGATCGCGGCGCAGGTCTGCGACGGCTCGACCCTGCAGTTGGGCATTGGCGCCATTCCCGACGCCGTGCTGGCCTCGCTCACCAGTCACCGCGGCCTGCGCATATGGTCGGAGATGTTCAGCGACGGCGTGCTGGATCTGCACGAGGGCGGCTGCCTCGACGAGGAGATCCCGCTGACCACCTCCTTCCTGTTCGGCAGCCAGCGCCTGTACGACTGGGTGGACCGCAACCGGCGGGTGCGCATGGTGCGCACCGAGCAGGCCAACGACCCGGCCCGCATCGCCAAGCAGCGGGCCATGACCTCGGTCAACGCCGCCCTGCAGGTCGATCTGTTCGCCCAGGCGAATGCCTCACGGATCAAGGGGCGCATCTTCTCCGGCTTCGGCGGCTCCACCGACTTCATCGTCGGGGCGCTGCACTCGCGGGGCGGCCACGCCTATATCGCGCTGGCCTCCTGGCATCCCAAGGCTCGGGTGTCCACCGTGGTGCCGCGGATCAGTGAGCCGGTCACCTCCTTCCAGCACTCCGCCATCGTCAGCGAGCACGGCATTGCGCGCGTATTCGGCAGCAGCGAGCGCGATCAGGCTCACGCCATCATCGAGCAGGTGGCCCACCCCGCCGCCCGCGATGATCTGCGCGCGGCCGCCCACCAGTTCGGGCTGCGCTGATGCCGGAACTGCCCGAGGTTGCGGGTCTGGCCGATCAACTGCAGTCCCTGACCGCCGGCAGCACCGTAGTCGCGGCCGAGCTCGCCGCCATCAGCGTGCTGAAGACCTTCGAACCGCCCCTGGCCGAGTGCGTGGATCAACAGGTGCGCTCAGTGCAGCGGCGGGGGAAGTTCCTCTGCTGGGAACTGTCGGGCGAGTTGTGGGTGGTGGTCCACCTTGCTCGCGCCGGCTGGCTGCGATGGCACAGCACGGTCCCGGCCCGCGCGGCGGCGCCGGGCAGGGGGCCGTTGATGCTGCGACTGGTCTTCGCCGATGATGGCGGCGAGATCCGCGGCCGCTGCGATGTGACGGAGGCGGGCACGCGCAAGAACAGTGCGCTCTACGTCGTGCGGGAGCCCGCCGATGTTCCTGGCATCGCCCGCCTGGGCCCGGATCGCGTTGGCGCCGGCGCTCACGGAGGAGGCATTCCGGCGGCTGCTGTCGGCGGCGGGCCGCTCCCAACTCAAGGGGGTGCTGCGCGACCAGCAGCGGATCGCCGGCATCGGCAACGCCTACTCCGACGAGATCCTGCACGCGGCGCGGCTGTCCCCGTTCAAGCCGGCCGACAGCCTGTCTGGGGCTGATGTGGCGCGGTTGTACGAGGCGATGCGCACTCGGTGCTGTCGACCGCCGCGGAGCGGGCACGGAGCACGCCGCTGGACGAGTCTGAAGGATGACAAGAGAACCCACCTGCGGGTCCACAACAAGGCCGGCTCGCCGTGCCCGGTCTGCGCGGACACCATTCGCGAGGTGTCCTTCGCCGACTCGGCCCTGCAGTACTGCCCGACCTGCCAGACCGGCGGCAAGCCGCTGGCCGACCGGCGGATGTCCCGGCTGCTGAAGTGAGGGGCAGAACCGCAGCTTCGGCGTGCATACCATGGAGGCATGGGGGACGTGCACATCATCACGGTCTGTACTGCCAACATCTGCCGATCGCCCAGCACAGCGGCGTTGTTGCGGGTGGCACTGGAGCAGGTGCTGCCCGGGGCGGTCGTGACCTCGGCCGGAGTCGCAGCAGAGCCGGACTACCCGGCCTGCGGCGTGGCAGCATCCCTGGTCAGCAGCCGAAGCGCCGGCGAAGCGGCCTCGGCCAGCGTCGCGCACGACCTGGAACAGCACCGTTCGGCCCTGCTCGAGGCTGAGCGGGTGGCCCGGGCTGACCTCGTGCTCGCCCTCGACCGCTCGCACCGCTCGGCCATCGCCAGGCTGCATCCGGCCGGTCGGCCACGGACCTTCACCCTGCGCCAGGCGGCGGCCGCCGCCGACCAGGTAGCCAGCAGTCTGGCGGTGGGCGAACTGCCGGAGGGCGCCCCGCCGATCCCGCAGGATCCGACGGAGCGCTTCGCTTGGTGGGTGGCCGAACTCGATGCCGCGCGGGCGTTCCTGCCGGGCGGTCCGGAGGAGACCATCGGCTCCCTGACCGTGGATCCGCACGACGTCCCCGATCCGCACGTGGTCGGATTCCAGCACCACCGACAGGCCGTGGACTACATCGCAACGGCGGTGGACACCATCGCCGAGTCCCTGCGGCTCCTCGCGGGATTGGGGCTCGATGACGGCTCGCCTATACTGAAAGCCCAGCAGGACGACGCATCGTGAGGGACCGGGTGACCGCCATCAGCACCGAAACCACTGATCGAGATTACCACCGAGGACGTCCTCGACGCCCTCGAAGCGGAAGCAATCCACGTCTTTCGTGAGACTGCAGCCGCCTTCCGCAAGCCGGTCCTTCTGTACTCGATCGGCAAGGACTCCTCGGTGCTGCTGCACCTGGCGCTGAAGGCGTTCGCGCCCGCGCCCATCCCGTTCCCGGTGCTGCACATCGACACCACCTGGAAGTTCCAGGAGATGATCGCGTTCCGCGATCGCCGAGCGAAGGAACTGGGCCTGGACCTGCGGGTCGCCACCAACCATGAGGCCGTTGCCGCGGGCGTCACGCCGTTCACCCACGGGACGCACGAATACACGCGTCTGATGAAGACGGTCGCGCTGCGCGAAGCGATCGACCACTACGGCTTCGACGTCGCCATCGGAGGGGCCCGCCGCGACGAAGAGCGCAGCCGCGCCAAGGAGCGCATCTACTCGCTGCGCGAGCCGGGCCATCGTTGGGACGCCCGCAAGCAGCGCCCCGAGTTCTGGCGCACTGCCAACACCGTGCTGTCCGAGGGCCAGACGATGCGGACCTTCCCGCTGAGCAACTGGACCGAGATGGATGTCTGGCACTACATCCGGCGGGAGAACATCGAGATCCCGTCGTTGTACTTCGCCGCGCCGCGCCCTGTCGTGGAACGCGACGGGACGTTGATCATGGTCGACGACGACCGAATCCCGTTGCGCGAGGGCGAGCAGCCCCGCGAGGTCAGCGTGCGGTTCCGGACGCTGGGCTGCTACCCGCTGACGGGCGCCGTGGAATCCACCGCAGCGACGCTGGACGACCTCATCGAGGAGATGGGTCAGGCGCAGATGTCCGAGCGCGCCGGTCGCCTCATCGACGGCGAGGGCGGCGGGTCCATGGAGGCCAAGAAGGCGGAGGGGTACTTCTAATGACGACCGAAACGCACATCGACCGAATCGGTGCGCAGAGCGTCGGCTAAGCCGGTGCTGCGCCTGGTCGCCTGCGGGTCTGTGGACGACGGCAAGTCCACCTTGATCGGCCGCCTGCTGGTCGAGACGGAATCCGTTCCGACCGA
Source organism: uncultured Actinomycetota bacterium (assembly GCA_963706835.1). Classification (GTDB taxonomy): domain Bacteria; phylum Actinomycetota; class Actinomycetes; order S36-B12; genus CAVXYG01. Next base: position 39,857 of record CAVPOB010000029.1, on the reverse strand, counting down.
CCAGTTGGAGTACGCGCGCACCACGCGCCGCGGCGGCTCAACCATTCCCGTCGGCGAGATCGACTACTCCCTGCTCACCGACGGCCTGGAGGCCGAGCGCGAGCAGGGCATCACGATCGACGTGGCCTACCGCCATCTGAACCTGCCGAACGGACGCCGCGTCATCATCGCCGACGCACCGGGCCACGAGCAGTACACGCGCAACATGGCCGTTGCGGCATCGACCGCCGACATGGCGTTCCTGCTGGTGGACGCTGCGCGCGGTCTGCGACCGCAGACCTACCGTCACCTGACGGTGTGCGCCCTGATGGGTGTGCGCAGCATCGTGGTCGCCATCAACAAGATGGACCTCATCGGCTTCGAGCACGCCACCTATGAAGAACTCACCGGAGGCCTGCGGGCCGCCGCTGCTCGACTGGGCATCGAAGAGGTGACCTCGATCCCGGTCAGCGCCATCACCGGCGCAAATGTCATGACCGATGCCGCCGACGTCATGCCCTGGTACACCGGGCCCACCATCCTCAGCGCACTGGAGGACTGGAGCCCGCCGGAGGCCAACCTCGGGCCCTTCCGACTGCCGGTGCAGTACATCTCCCGCGCGGCCGACAACTTCCGCGGGTATGCCGGCACCGTCGTGAGCGGCACGGTAGCAGTCGGCGACGAGATCATGGTCGCCGACTCCGGGCAGTCCGCGACCGTGGATCGGGTCGTCGCCGGTGGCAAAGACGTGCAGGTGGCTGCCTCCGGCGAAGCGGTCATCATCACCCTGAACCGCGAGGTGGACGTGACCCGCGGCGACCTGATCACGGGCAGCGGACCGGACGCCACGCAGACGGCGGACCGGTTTGCCGCCGACATGGTCTGGCTCGGCGAGGAACCGCTGGCACATGGGCGCTCCTACCTGCTGGCCGTCGGGCCTCGGGTGGTTCCCGCCACCGTGACCTCGGTGCGGCACCGGCTCGATGTGGTCTCGGGGCGGCAGGACGCTGCTCGCGTGCTGAAGATGAACGACATCGGACGCGTGGAGTTCGCCACCGACCAGCCCATCCCGCTGGACAACTACGACGTCTGCCGCGACACCGGGGGCTTCCTGCTCATTGACCGGGTCTCGGCCGACACCGTGGCCGCCGGCCTCACCCGGCATGCCATGCGGCGGGCGTTCAACGTCACCGCCCACGAGTACGCCGTGGACCGCGCCGCACGCGTTGCGCTGAAGGGCCACGCGCCGAAGGTTGTTTGGGTGACCGGGCTGTCCGGGGCGGGCAAGTCCACGATCACCGACCGCACCGTTGGCATGCTGCACGGGATGGGGATCCATACCTACGTCCTCGACGGCGACAACGTGCGCATGGGCCTCAACCGCGACCTCGGCTTCACGCCGGAGGATCGGGCGGAGAACGTGCGCCGCGTCGGCGAGGTGGCCAAGCTCATGGCCGATGCCGGTCTGGTGGTGTTCGTTGCGCTCGTGTCGCCGTTCCGGGCCGATCGGCGCCGCGTGCGGGAACTGTTCGGCGACGGCGAGTTCCTCGAGGTCTTCGTGCAGACGCCACTGGAGGTCGCGGCAGAACGCGATCCGAAGGGTCTGTACCGCAAGGCGGCCGAGGGCACGCTGCCGAACCTGACGGGCGTCGGCCAGGAGTACGAGCCGCCGGAGGATCCGCAGCTGGTTCTCGACGGCACCGCCGATCCGACGGAGAATGCCCGGCGGTTGGCAGAACTCGTCCTGGGGGAGAGCCCGGCCTAGTTCGCCGATCCACACGGCAGGGAGTGACCGGTTCGCGATGAACGGGTCACTCCCTGCTTCGTTGTGTGTGGGTGTTGCTGGCCTGCGGGTGTTGCTGGCCTGCGGAGGTGCCGCGGCCTGGGGCTAGGCCAGTGGCCGGCCGGCAGACTCCCACGCCACGATGCCGCCGGCCAACTCATACGGCGGCGCGAACCCCTGCTGGAGCATGTATTTGGTCGCCACCGCCGACCGGTTCCCGCTGCGGCAGTACACCGCGTAGGTCACCGTAGGGTCGAGTTCAGCCATCTGCGCGGTGAAGTCCGGGGCATTCAGATCGACGTTGAGCGCGCCGTCGATATGACCATCGGCGAACTCCTGCGGCGTGCGGACGTCCAGCAGCACCACCCCCGGCTGATCGGCAGCGGTGGCGAACTGCTCGGCCGGCAACAGTTCGACCGTCCCGGGGGCGGGGGATTCCACAGGAGCGCCGGAGGCGTTGGGCTCGTTGGTCTCCGCGGAGCATCCGGCGACGGCGAGCGCAGCGGCAAGGATGGCGATGGGCAGTGCACGCATACAACCAAGTATACCCCCAGGGGTATATAGGCCAACCCACATGGAAGAAATGCGGCTCGGCGCGATCTTCGACTCAGGGTGTATTGCTCCGGGCCGTGGCTGGGGCGCCGTTCCGGAGGATGGGGGGAACTGCGCTTCCTGCGGTGTCGGCGCCCTGTGCGGGGGGCTGAGAGGGCGCCCCCCACCGGTAGGGCGACTGTGCACCCGTTGCGGGGGTTTGCACCCGGGACGGGGGTTTGCACCCGGGACGGGGGCTCACAGCGCCTCCGGGGCCGCAACCGTGCACCCGGCATGGGGGTTTGCACCCGGGGCGGGGGCTCTGGACCCCGATCGGAGCGATTCCGCCCCCGCGCCGGGTGCAAACCCCCGAACCGGGTGCAGACCTGCCCCGCATACCGAGCGCTCCGCCCCCGCGCCGGGTGCAAACCCCCGCGTCGGGTGCAGCCCTGCCCCGCCCGCATGACGCTCCGCCCGCGCAGCTGGACCCCCGGCGCAGGCAGTTGCGACAGCCCGCGCAGCTGGACCCGCTGGACACCAAGGATGCGACCCCGCCCCCGACGGCCCGCTCGCTCCACCCACAGACACGTGAGCCCACCACACTCCCGAGTGCGATGGGCGAAGAGATGCGCGCTGGGGGGCGCCGTTGCGGCGCCCCTCCAGCCCGAGACGATAGGGCACTCCCCTGTTGTGCCCGACCGAAGTGATCGCTGAGGCGGTCCCGAACGCCGTCTCTGCGACACTCCAGTGATTCCCCCATTCGGGCTGGCTAAACCTCGACCGCGGCGTCGAGCTGCGCCAACGTCTGCTCGATGCCGTCCACCATCAAGTCCACGTCGGGCACCTTGTCGTAGTCGGCAGTGATCCCGCAGTTCAGGTGTCCGTTGTAGGAAAGGATCGCCACAGTGATGAGTTGGTTCATCCCCAGCGGCACGTACGGCAGCATGCGCTGCAGTTCCCTGCCCAACAGGTAGAGCGGGCGCTGCGGTCCTGGGACGTTGGTCGTGATCGTTGCCACCATCGGCTGCGGTGCGATCGCCGCGAGTCGGCCCGCCCCCGCGAAGAGTGCTGGCGGGATGAAGACGGCATTGGCGACCAGCGAATCGGTGCCCTGGAGCAGCCCCGACGCCTTAACAGCGGCCATGCGGTCGCGCACCGACTGCAGCCGCTGGACCGGATCGGCGATCCCGACGGGGAGATCGACGAAGAGGGCAGCAACCTCGTTGCCACCCTTGGGCGAACCCGGGGTGCGCGTGGAAACCGGCACCATTGAGCGCACGAAGTCCTCCGGGTCCAACTCCGCGCCCCGGCCGAGCAGGAACGAGCGGAAGCCACCCGCGATCGCGGTCAGGATGACATCGTTCACGGTGCCGCCGAAGCTGTTCTTCACCGCCTTCACCTGCGCCAAGTCCCCTTCGGCCCAGGCCCAGCGGCGGTGCGGCCCGGGTTGGCCCAGCAGATGGTGCTCGACATGCGCCAACTGCTGACCCAGGCGCACGGTGCCGACCGTGGCTGCAACCGCGGAGCGCGCCGCCTGAAACGGAATCTGCAGCGCTGCTCCTATCTGGCGCAGCCTGGTCGCTGGCTGGCGCACCGCGGCTGCAACACTGTGCGCCACACGCGATGAAGTGCTCGGCCACGGCTGGGGCTCCCATTGTGAGATCGCCGTCGGCGGCTTGGTGGGGTTCTGATCCAGGAGGACCTCCACCAGATCCGCCCCTGATAGCCCATCGACCATGGCGTGGTGGACCTTGTTCACGATGGCGAACCGATTACCCGTGAGCCCCTCAACGAGCCAGGTCTCCCAAGGCGACCGCGACAGGTCGAGCCGCAGCGACAGGATCCGGCCGGTCAAGGTCCGCAGCTGCTCGTCGGTCCCCGGCGACGGCAGCGCCGTGTGCCGCACGTGGTAGCGAAGGTGGAAGTGCTGGTCGTCCAGCCACGCGGGCGGGCCGAGATCCAGTGGCAGGCGCGAGATCACCTGCCGGTAGCGGGGGATGCGATCGAGCCGACCGGCGAGGAACTCCACGAACTCCTGGTAGTCGGGTGCCACCCCTTCGAAGATGAGCAGCCCGCCGATGTGCATCGGCAGGGTGTCGCGCTCCAGCACCACGAACAGGTCGTCCAGCGGCGTCAGGTACTCCACACCAGCAGGCTAGTCCGGGCCGTCGCGGCGTGTCAGGGTCTGGTCATGGACACTCTTCGCCTGCTCGACGGTCGCGCCATCCCAGCCTCGGAGCTGACGTGGTCCTTCGCCCGCGCCAGCGGCCCCGGCGGGCAATCGGTCAACACCACCGATTCCGCAGTCCGACTGGCGTGGGACGTTGCAGGCTCGGCAGTGCTCGCCGATGACGAGCGGGAGCGCATTCGGCAGCGGTTGCGGCGGCGCGTGGTGGACGGCGCCCTGGTCGTCACCGCCCGGGAGCACCGCAGCCAGTGGGCCAACCGCAGAGCCGCCGCCGAACGCCTCATCGAACTCGTCGACGGAGCCCTCGCGCCACCTTCGCCGCAGCGCCGCGCCACGAAACCGAGCGCCTCGGCCCGGGCGCGGCGACGCCAGGACAAGCGGGTGCGCGGCGAGGTGAAGCGCCTGCGGCAGCGCCCGGCGCCGGACTAGCCACAACTGCGGCGCAGTGGCCGAACCAGCACGCGCACAGTCCCAGCGCAACAGTTCGGCCACAGGCCAAAGCGCCCGGCGGTCAGCGCGCGGCCCGTGCGCAAGTGGCCGAACCCCCACGCCGACGACCCCCAGCGCAGCCGTTCGGCCACACATCGGGGCGTCCTAGACGATCGCCTCCAAGCCGCGCCTGCGGAAGATGGCCAGGGCGTCCTCAACCTGCTCCGGGGTCGGCGTCGGGGTGTGGAGCAGCGGGTAGGTGCGGCCGAGCGCCGCGTACTTGTCGACGCCGAGGGTGTGGTAGGGCAGCACCTCGATGCGATCGATGATCGGCTGCAGCTCCTCGCAGATGGCCGCGACCTGGTCGACGTGGTCCGGGTCATCGGTCAGGTCGGGCACCAGCACGAAACGGATCCACAACCGGGTGCCGCGCTCCAGCAGCCGCGCGGCGAAGGCCAGCAGCTCGTCGAACTTCCCGGTCTGCGTCACGTAGGCGTAGCGGCGGGGGTTGCCGGCCTTGATGTCCAGCAACACCAGGTCGACGTGGTCCAGCAGCCGATCGCTGGCCCGCATGCCACCCATGCCTGAGGTGTCCAGCGCGGTGTGCAGGCCCAGGTCCTGCTTGGCGCCGACGAAGACATCCTCCACAAATTCGGGCTGCTGCAGCGGTTCGCCGCCGGTGAGGGTGATCCCGCCCCCACGGCTGATAAAGGCCCGATAGCGGGCCACCTCCGCCAGCAGCCGTTTCACCGTGGTCCGGTCGCCGAGCCGCATCATCTGCGTGTCCGGGTTGTGGCAGTACATGCAGCGCAACGGGCAGCCGGAGAGGAACACCGTGTACCGGGGGCCGGGGCCGTTGACCCCCGACGTGGTCTCGGCCGAGTGCACGAAGCCGACCCGGGATCCGTCCCGCAACTCCTGGGGCAGCTCAACGTGCGTGTTGACCACTGCGGGCTCAGATGCTCATGTGGAACGTGCGCTCGATGACATCGCGCTGCTGCTCCTTGGTCAGGCGCACGAAGTTCACCGCGTAGCCGCTGATGCGGATCGTCAACTGCGGGTAGTGCTCCGGATGCTCCATGGCATCGACCAGCATCTCCCGGTTGAGCACGTTGACATTCATGTGGAAGCCCTCGCTGGACACGTAGCCGTCCATGATGCTGGTCAGGTTGGCCACCTGCTCCTCGCGGGTCTTCCCCAGACCTCGGGGCACAACGGAGGCCGTCAGCGAGATGCCGTCCAAGGCGTCCTGGTAGGGGATCTTGGCGACCGACATCGCCGCCGGGATCAGGCCCTTCTTGTCGCGGCCGTGCATCGGATTGGCTCCGGGGGCGAACGGCTCACCCGCCTTGCGACCATCCGGCGTGGAGCCGGTCGCCTGGCCGTAGACCACGTTGGAGGTGATGGTGAGCACCGACTGGGTGTGGGTGGCGTTGCGGTAGGCGGGGTACTCGCGGATCTTGTCCATGAACTTCGAGACCATCAGCACGGCGAAGTCGTCCACGCGGTCATCGTTGTTGCCGAATGCCGGGAAGTCCCCCTCGATCACGTAGTCGACGATCAGGCCGGTCTCGTCGCGCACCGGGCGCACCGTGGCGTACTTGATGGCTGACAGCGAATCGGCCACGATCGACAGCCCGGCGATCCCGCAGGCCAACGTACGGCGCGGGGCGTAGTCGTGCAGCGCCATCTCCACCCGCTCGTAGGCGTACTTGTCGTGCATGTAGTGGATGACGTTGAGGGCGTTGACGTAGGTGCGGGCCAGCCAGTCCATGGCGCGGTCCATCCGCTCCATGACATCCTCGAAGTCGAGGACGTCGGTGGTCACCGGATCCCCGAGGTCGACCACCTGGTCGCCGCTGACCTCGTCCCGGCCGCCGTTGATGGCGTAGAGCAGCGTCTTGGCGAGGTTGACCCGCGCCCCGAAGAACTGCATCTGCTTGCCCACCGGCATCGCCGAGACGCAGCACGCGATGGCGGTGTCGTCGTCGTAGTACTCCCGCATCAGCTCATCGGACTCGTACTGAATGGCCGAGGTATCGATGCTGATCTTCGCGCAGTAGTCCTTGAAGCCCTGCGGCAGTTCCGGCGACCAGAACACCGTCATGTTCGGCTCCGGAGCGGGGCCGAGGTTGTACAGGGTCTGCATGAAGCGGAAACTCGTCCGCGTCACCAGGGTGCGCCCGTCGGAGCCCATCCCGCCGATCGACTCCGTCACCCAGGTGGGGTCGCCGGAGAAGAGCGCGTCGTACTCCGGCGTGCGCAGGAAGCGGACCATGCGCAGCTTGATGACGAAGTCGTCGATGACCTCCTGCGCCTGCTCCTCGGTCAGCCGACCCTCATCGAGGTCGCGCTGCAGGTAGATGTCGAGGAACGTCGAGGTGCGGCCCAGGCTCATGGCGGCACCGTTCTGCTCCTTCACCGCCGCCAGGTAGCCGAAGTACAGCCATTGCACGGCCTCGCGACCGGTGACCGCCGGACCGCTGATGTCGTAGCCGTAGGAGGCGGCCATCTCCTTGGTCTCGGCCAGTGCCCGGATCTGCTCGGAGAGTTCCTCCCGATCCCGGATCACGTCGTCGGTGGAGTGCAGTTCGGCCAGCAGTGCCTTCTCGGCCCGCTTGGCTTCGATGAGCCGATCGATACCGTACAGCGCGACCCGCCGATAGTCGCCGATGATGCGGCCGCGGCCGTAGGCGTCCGGCAGACCGGTGATGATGTGGCTGCGCCGCGCCGCCCGAATCTCGGGAGTGTAGGCGTCGAAGACTCCCTGGTTGTGGGTCTTGCGGTACTTCGTGAAGATCTCGGTGACCAGTGGATCGGGCTCGAAGCCGAACGCGCGCAGACCCGAATCCACCATCCGGATGCCCCCGTTGGGCATGATCGACCGCTTCAGCGGAGCATCGGTCTGCAGTCCGACGATCACCTCGTCGATGTCGGGGCTGATGCGGCCGGGCCGATGGGAGGTGATCGTGGAAGGCGTGTGGGGGTCGGCGTCGAGGATCCCGCGCTTGCGCTCCTCCAGCATCAAGTCCGCGACGTACTGCCACAGTTGCGCGGTGCGCTCGGTCGGCCCCGCCAGGAAGGTGTCATCGCCGGTGTAGGGCGTGTAGTTGCGCTGGATGAAATCGCGCACATCGATGGTCGTGTTCCATCGGCCATCGGTGAAACCGCGCCACGGGTCGAGTTCGAGTTCTGCCATCTGCGCCGTCGACACCTCGGGCCTCCACATGGGGTAGGGAGCGCTGACAGACCCATTGTCCGGGAATTCCGTCGACGGGGCCAACCCGTCAGCCGTAGCCTCCCATGGGCCCTCCCTCATCGTATGGCACAAGAAACGTCCGTCGCAGCGGACGGCTGGGTGCTCGGCAGCTCCACCCGGATGCGCAACCCGTCCATCAGGGCCAGGTGTGGGATACCGGCTCCGCGCGGGACCTCCGCATCGGCCTGCGACCCCAAGGCCGCAAGGTCCGGGTCCGCAACTGCGATGAGGTCGTCCGGCACCCGCCCGAGCGGCTCGTTGCCGATGAGCAGCCCCATCCCCAGCTCGACCGCGACGATGAGGACGGCGACCACGACGGCCGTGACGAACAGCGGCGTCTTCGAGCCGGTTCCCACGCCTGCCGCCATAGCAGTCATCCTGGCAGAGCGCCAGCCGCGCGGCCCGGCGGTTGCGCCGATGCCGGAGCGCCGAACGGCCCGGTCCCCAGCAGATGGGAACCGGGCCGTCGCGGACGACTCAGCCGATCAGAAGCTCTCCTCCGGCAGCTCCATCAGCGACAGGTCGGTGGTCTCGGCGACCTGGCGCTCCGCGGTCAGCAGCGGCAGCCGGTTGGTCGCGAACCACTGGGCGGTGGCGACCTTGCCGCGGTAGAAGGCCTCGTCGCGCGGGCTGGCGCCGGCCTCCAGCGCCGCCTGGGCCACCTCGGCCTGCCGCAGCAGCAGCCAGCCGATGATGAGGTCGCCGCACATCATGAGCAGGCGCGTGGTGTTCAGCCCCACCTTGTACAGCTCCTCGGCGTTGCCCTGCTGGGAGGCCATCGCCCACTCGCCGAGCTTGCCGATGACGCCCTGCACGTCCTCCAGCGCCTTGCCGAGCTGCTCGCGGGCCACGGCGAGCTGATCGCCCTCGCCGCCGCCCTTGACGGTCTCGGTGATCTGGCTGGCCAGGTAGAACACGGCCTTGAACTGGTCGCGGACCATCTTGCGGAAGAAGAAGTCCAGGCCCTGGATCGCCGTGGTGCCCTCGTAGAGGCTGTCGATCTTGGCGTCGCGGATGTACTGCTCGATCGGGTAGTCCTGCAGGAAGCCGGAACCGCCCAGGGTCTGCAGCGACTAGGTGAGCATCTCGTAGGAGCGCTCCGAGCCGACGCCCTTGACGACCGGCAGCAGCAGGTCGTTCATCCGCTCCGCCATGTCGAGGTCTCGACGCTGTCGCCCAGCTCGGCCGCCTCGACCTTGTCCTGCCAGGAGGAGGTGTAGGCGACCAGCGCCCGCATGCCCTCGGCGTAGGACTTCTGCAGCATGAGGAGGCGGCGCACGTCCGGGTGGTGCGAGATGGTGACGCGGGGCGCGGTCTTGTCCATCATCTGGTGAGGTCTGCGCCCTGGACGCGCTTCTTGGCGTAGTCCAGCGCGTTGAGGTAGCCGGTGGACAGCGTCGCGATGGCCTTGGTGCCCACCATCATGCGGGCGTACTCGATGACCTTGAACATCTGCGCGATGCCGTCGTGGACGTCGCCGACCAGCCAGCCGATGGCCGTCCTTGCCGTCGCCGAAGGTGAGCTCGCAGGTGGTGGACACCTTCAGGCCCATCTTCTTCTCGACGTTGGTGACGTAGGCACCGTTGCGCTCGCCGAGTTCACCGGTCTCGAGGTCGACGTGGAACTTCGGCACCACGAACAGGCTCAGCCCCTTGGTGCCCGGTCCGCCGACGCCCTCGACGCCCTGCGGGCGCGCCAGCACCAGGTGGACGATGTTCTCGCTCATGTCGTGCTCGGCGGAGGTGATGAAGCGCTTGACGCCCTCGATGCGCCAGGAGCCGTCCTCGTTGGGGAAGGCCTTGGTGGTGCCGGCGCCGACGTCGGAGCCGGCGTCAGGCTCGGTCAGCACCATGGTGGCGCCCCACTGGCGCTCGATCATGAGCTCGGCCAGTTTCTTCTGGTCCTCGTTGCCGAGGTGCCACAGGATCGCGGCGAAGCCGGGGCCGGCCATGTACATGAAGGCGGCCGGGTTGGAGCCCAGGATCAGCTCGGCCACGGCCCAGCGCAGCGACGGCGGCGCGGCGATGCCGCCGAGTTCCTCCGGAATCTCCAGGCGCCAGCCCTCGGCGTCCATCAGCGCCTGGTAGGCGGCCTTGAAGTCCGTCGGGCATGGTGACCGTCTTGGCCTTGGGGTCGTAGACCGGCGGGTTGCGGTCGGCGGAGGCGAAGGTGTCCGACAGCGACCCGGTGGCCAGATCCTGCGCCTGCCGCAGCATATCCTTCGCCGTGCCGGGATCCATGTCCTCGAAGGCCCCCTGGCCCATCAGGTCGCCTGCTCCGAACACCTCGAACATGTTGAACTCGATGTCCCGCAGGTTGCTCTTGTAGTGCGACATTCCACAACTCCCCAGGTCTCGTGCCGCCCCGAGCAGGGACGCGCGTCTGCCTCCGGTTACCCGTCGGTAACACCATCATGCTACTCGCCAGTAACAAAGTGCAAGACGGGGCCTGCTCAGCACGCGATCAGTGCGCCAGCGCGCTCGGCTGCTCGACGTGGGTGAGGGTGCCGTCGAGGATCTCGAAGACGCGGTCGGTGTACTCCACCATGCGCAGATCGTGGGTGACCATGACGCCGGTCTTGCCCCGCTGCTTGACCTCGCGGGCGAGCAGCTCGACGACCTGTCGGCCCAGCTTGGTGTCCAGTGCAGCCGTCGGCTCGTCCACCAGCACCAGGTCCGGGTCGTTCATCAGCGCCCGGCCGATCGCCACCCGCTGCCGCTCCCCGCCGGACAGCTGCTCGGGCAGGTTCTTGGCCCGGCCGGTCAGCCCGAGCTCCTCGAGCAGCTCATCGGCCCGCGCCTGCGCCTGCTTGCGGGAGATCCCCTTCACGAGCGTGGCGACGTACAGCAGGTTTTCCCGCGCGGTGAGAAACGGGACCAGGTTCGCCGACTGGAACACGAAGCCCACCCGCTCGGCCCGGAACCGGGTCAGCTCCCGCTTGGACAGTTCGGCCACCTCCGTGCCGCCGAGCACGATCGACCCCTCCGTGGGCGACAGCAGCCCGCCGATCATGGAGATCAGCGTCGTCTTGCCCGAACCCGAGGGTCCCGAGCAGCGAGACGAACTCCCCCTGCTCCACCGCCATGGTCGCCCGCGACACCGCGGCGATCTCCGCGTCGCCGGAACGGTAGATCTTGCTCACGCCGCGCACGCTGAGGATGGCGTCGCGGTGGGCATCGGCGTCCAGCGCCGGATCCACCCCCGGGTCGGCCGGGTGCGCCGGGACGAAGTCGTGGATGCTCATGGTGCTCCTCCGATGGCGGTGGCGGGATCGATGCCGGCGATGCGGCGCAGCGAGAACAGGGCGCCGATGACCCCGGCGGCGAGGGTGAACGCGGCGATGGTGATGAGGGTCTCGGGGCGGAACAGGGCTGGCACGCCGTCCGGCAGCAGGGTTCCCAGTCCGCGCGCGGCCAGCGCCCCGATGACGATGCCGGCAGCCGAGGCGATGAGCGCCTGCACCACCACTCCGGCGCCGAGTCTGCTGGTGGGGGTGCCCAGCGCCTTCAGCGCCGCGAACAACTCCCGCTTCTCCAGGACCACCAGGGCGAAGAACAGCGCGACGACCAGGCCGGCTACGGCCAGCGCCGTGGTGATGATGGCGTTGAGCGTGGACGCCTGCTGCGCCACGCCCGGGATGGCCAGCCCAGTGTCCTCGGCGGTCAGCACCGACACCCCGGGCACGGCGGCACCGATCTGCTCCGCGGTGGCACCCTCCTCGAACTGCAGGGCGACCACGGTGACGTCGTCGTCGATGCCGGCGAATTCCGGCCGGACCGCGTTGCGCATCTGCCGCCAGTCCGGCACCGAGGTCCACACGCTGGGCTGGCCCTGGTAGGCCACATCGCTGGCGATGCCGACGACCTCCACCGTCACCGGGCCGACCGAGACCGCATCGCCGATGCCGAGGCCGAGCTCATCGACCAGGCGGGCATCCACGGCGGCCGTACCGGTCTCCCCGGGCGCCGGCAGCCGGCCCTCGGCGACCTCGGCGGGCAGCCCCACACCCCCCTCGTCGACGCCGAACACCGACAGGTCGGTCAGTTCTGCGGCGACCGTCCCCGAGGTCAGCAGCACGCCGACGCCGGAGGCGGCAGCCACGCCCGGGGCGGCAGCCAGCGCGGCAACCTGATCCTGGGGCAGGGACGAGCGGATGAGCGACCCCTCGGCGTCGTCATTGAAGGCATAGCCGTCTGCGGTGCTGGACCGCACGGCTCCGGTCGCGCCGTAGTAGAGCCCATCGGCCAGCGCACCCAGCGTCAGCACGAGGAAGACGATGAGCGACAGCGCGGCGATGATCGAGGCGAAGCGGCCCTTGCCGCGGCGGATCTCCTTGGTGGCGAGCATCAGCGGGCTCCTGCTGCGGTTGCGGGGTCGATACCAGTGATGCGGCGGACACTGAGCAGGCCCGCGACGAGCGAGAAGACCAGCACGGCGGCCACGGTGCTGCCGACCAGCCCCGGCGACAGGCTCACCGGGATCCCGGTGTTGAGTCCCTGCACCGCCCCGTAGGTGAGCAGGACCGCGAGCACCGAGGCGCCGAGGACGACCAGCGAGATCTGGGTGGCCACAGCGCCGGACAAGGTCCGGGTCGAGGCCCCGATCGCGCGCAGCAGGGTGTAGGAGCGCAGCTTCTGGACCGTCAGGATGAGGAAGAAGAAGCCGATCACGACGATGCCGATGATGAACGTCAGGCCGACGAGAATGCTGAACGTCTGCGCGATCTGGCCCACGCCGGGGATCAGGTCCACCGCCTCCTGCAGCGCATAGGCGGTCGTCCCGGTCACCGCTCTGGGTGACAGCTACCGCCACCGCCGCCGCGTCCGCGCCGGGGGCCACGGCCACCGCCACCGCGTTGATCGGCACGAACGGGACGTTGGGGTTGATCGCGCGCACCACGGTCCCGAAGGCGTCTGCCGTCACGTAGCCCGTGGGCGAGGCGTTCAGCTGGGCCCCGCGCAGCAGCCCGACCACGGTGTAGGTCTGGTCGTTGGCCGGCAGCGTGACGGTATCGCCGATCGCAAAGCCGCCGCCGTCCACGGCGATCTCATCGACTGCGGCGGGCAGGGACCCTTCGGACAGTCCGGTGGGCTGGCCCGGCGCTCCCGGGGTCATGCCGATCAGCTGCAGGTCGGACGTGCCATCGGGCAGCGGCGCGGACGTGGTGAGCAGCGAGACCGGCGCGGCGGAAGCGACGCCGGGTACCGCGGCCACCTGCTCCACGGCAGTCGGCTCCAGCCGCGATGCCTGCAGGTTGTCCCGGGCGGTCTCGGAATAGACCAGGCCGTCGGCGTCCAGGCCCGCGATGGCCCCGGTGAGCGAGCCCACCAGCGCACTGGACAGCGTGGTGAGGAAGAGCACCAGGAAGACCAACAGCGCCACCGCACCCGAGAGCAGGCCGAAGCGCAGCTTCGAGCGCCGCATCTCCACCAGCGCCAGATTCATCGTGCCACCCCGTCATCGAAGCGCGGACCCGTGCAGCCCGCTCTTCCGAAGGTAACGAAACCGCCGGGTTCCGCAACTGGATGGCGACGGCGATGGCTGTGATCCCGGCCACGAGCGCTGTGCCGACCCGTGGCCGTCCCGGTTGCGGCAGGATAGGGGCCATGGTCGACAACCCTGACCGCGCGGCGGTGGACCCGGTCGGCAACAACCTCGACTCGGTCACCCCGATCCCCCCGCCCATCGAGGCTGCGCCGCGATTCTCCGACGTGCTGCGCTCCGGCCTCACCTCAGGGGTGACGGCTAGCTTGTTGTGCTGGCTGCTCTACGGCATCGCAACCCTGTTCGGCACCGACTTCGACGTCCGACAGGGCACCGGCGAAGAACTCGCGCACGTGGCCTGGTATCAGGTGCTGATCGTGCCGGTGCTGGCCGCACTGGTCTTCGCGCTGATCGCCACCGCGCTGCGACGGCGGCGCCATTGCCGTCGTCACACCCTGCTGCTCGGCTACGCCCTCGGCACGCTCAGCGTGCTGCCGGTTGTCCTGCAGCCCACCGACGTCACCTGGCCGACGAGGATCTGGCTGCTCGGCTTCCACCTGCTCACCATCGTGCTGGTCGTGCCCCAGGTGGCGCGCGTGGTCGGCGACTCCGACCCCTACGTCACTGCCGGGTATCGCCGGTCGGGCCTGGAGGCGCAGTAAGCGTGGATGCGGGCGCGGTCTCAGCCGCCGCTGCTGGCGGACTGACCTGGCCCGCACCCCACCGGTAGGCCTTCAAGCGGCGCTGCGCGGCGAGCACGCTGGCCACGACCGGTGCCGACAGCGTGGCGCCCAGGATGCCGGCCAGGGTGGCGCCGATGATCGTGGAGCCGAAGTTCACGATCGGGTGGATGCTGAGCGTCGCACTCGACAGTCGCGTCAGCATCACGGTCTGCAGCAGGTTCTGCGTGATGAGCACCGCCGCCAGAACGATGACTGCATCCGTGACGCCCCCCGATCCGAGCGCGACGAGCGTCGCGAACGCGCCCGAGACAATGGCACCGATGTAGGGGATGTACGCCGTGACAAAGGTCACGATCGCCACCGTGAAGGCCAACGGCAGGCCAAGGGCCCACATGACCACACCGATGATGAGGGCGACCGGGATGCTCGTCAGCGTCAATGCGTAGAAGTATTGGCGGATCGAGTTCGTGGCGTCCTGGATGATGCCGCGCCCCAGGTCCCCCGGCAGGCCCATGTGGCCGGACACCCAGGTCGTCAGCACGTGCCAGTCCTTGAGCAGGTAGTAGAGCAGGAACGTGCCGATGAACAGTCCGACGAAGAACAGGCCGACGCTGCTCACGGTCGCAGTGACGAGACTGCCGATGCCGCCACTGGCTCCCGACCCGAGGTTGCCGATGATCTCCTCGATCTCCGACAGGTCGATGCCCAGGTCGGTCAGGATGTTCTGCACGCGCTGCCAGCCCTGCTCGACCTGAGCGGCAATGACGTTGGCCTGGTCGAAGACGCCGCGCACCGCGAGCGTCAGCGACAGCACGACGATGACGGCCACCGCCAGCAGGATCACCGACGCCCCCATCCCGCGCTTCAGACCCACCCGCTCCAGGCGGTCCACCAGCGGGTAGAACAGCATCCCCATGACCACTGCGACGACCAGCGGCGCGATCAGCGTGCTGATCTGCGACAGCCCCAGATAGATCGCAACGACCACGATCAGCAGCCCGATGGTCATCCACGCGGACACCCCGGTCCGCCACAGCCACCCGGGCACCCGCGACAGCGGTGGATCGCTGATCCGCTGCGGTACCCGGCTGCCGGGCTCCGGCGCTATCTGCGGCGGCTCCACGCTCACAGCAGCGGGAAGATGCGGCCGGTGTTCTCACCGGTCTCGTAGATGCGGGAAGCCGGCCCGACGATCGACGCGTCCGGCGTCCCCACGGTGGCGAGATCCTTGTCGGGGTAGTCGATGGCGTTGAGGACCCAGCGCATCGCCTCGACCCGGCCGCGCTTCTTGTCGTTGGAGCGCACAACGGTCCACGGGGCGTGGTCGGTATCGGTGTACCAGAACATGGCTTCCTTGGCTTCGGTGTAGGAGTCCCAGCGGTCGAGGCTGGCCAGATCCATGGGCGAGAGCTTCCACTGCCGGACCGGGTCAATGCGGCGGATGGTGAACCGGGCGATCTGCTCCCGGCGCGAGACCGAGAACCAGAACTTGAACAGGATGATCCCGTCGCGCACCAGCATCCGCTCGAACTCCGGGGCCTGCCGCATGAACTCCTTGTAGTCCTCGGGACTACAGAACCCCATCACGCGTTCCACGCCTGCCCGGTTGTACCAGGAGCGGTCGAACATGACGATCTCACCGGCGGCCGGCAGGTGCTTGATGTAGCGCTGGAAGTACCACTGGGTCCGCTCCTGCTCGGTGGGCTTCTCCAGCGCCACCACCCGGGCGCCGCGCGGGTTCAGGTGCTCCATGAAGCGCTTGATGGTGCCGCCCTTGCCCGCGGCGTCGCGGCCTTCGAACACCATGACGATGCGCTGACCGCTCTCCTTCACCCAGCCCTGCATCTTCAACAATTCGATCTGCAGCAGTCGCTTGGACCACTCGTAGTCGTGGCGCTGCATCCGCTCTTCGTAGGGATACCCCTCGCGCCAGGTACCCACCGGCTGGCCATCCGGGCCCAGCAGCACCGGATCGTCCACCTCGTCCCAGGTGCCGGTCGCGGTGAAGCCCCGCGCCGCCAGATCCTCGTCGCTGAGCTCGCGCAACGACGTGATGATGTCCTGCAGGTCGACCACGGCCTCGATATCGAATGCCCGCATCGACTGGTCCGGTCCCCGACCCATGGATTGGTCCGCCATTTCGCATTCACCCGCCCTCGCCGATGCCAACGGTAGCGCCGATGGCGGCGCAACGGGTCACCCGCGCCCGGCCAACAGGTCGGCCAGTTCATCGGCCTTGTCCTGCCACTGCCATTGCGCCAGCACCCAGTCCCGCCCCCGGGCCCCCATCTGCCGCCGCAGGTCCGGATCGCCGAGCAGGCGGGTCAGTGCCGCAACGAGTCGCTCCTGATCGCGACCTGGAACGACCAGCCCGGTCTCGCCGTCCAGCACGGCATCCGGCGCGCCGCCGCTGTCGCCGGCGACCACGGGCAGCCCGATCGCGGCTGCCTCCAGGTAGACGATCCCCAGACCCTCCACGTCCAGGCCCCGGTGCCGGCTGCGGCAGGGCATGGCGAAGACATCTCCCGCGGCGTAGTGGGCGGCCAGTTCCTCATACGGCACACCCCCGGTAATGATGACGTGATCCGCCACTCCGGTCGCGGCCGCCAGCTTGCGCAGGTTCTCCCGGTAGGGGCCGCCGCCGACGATGAGGAGGGCCGCGTGGGGTATCTGTTCGCGCACCGCCGGCAACGCGCGGATGAGACTGTCCTGGCCCTTGCGGGGCATCAGGCGGGAGACGCAGGTGATCACCGGCCGGTCGCCGAGACCGTGCCGCTGTCGGATCGCCGCGCCGTCCACGTCGGGGTGGAACGCCTCGACGTTCACGCCCGGCGTCAGCTGCACCAGTCGCGCCCGCGGGTGGTCGCCGCAGCGCGCCGCTGATCTTGCCCCTGGTGTAGGAGCCGAGGTAGGTCATGACGTCGAGCCGATCGCCAACGGCCCGCAGCACCTGCCGCAGCGCCGGATACCCCGCCCATCCCGCCTCATGACCGTGCGTCAACCCGATCGTGCGGGCCGCACCTGCCCGCCGCAGATCCTCCGCCATCACGCCCAACGGCGCCGCCGCACCGAACAGCACCGCCTCGCACTCATGCTCGGCGACCAGTCGCGCAGCCGTGGCGCGCGTCTTGGGCAGTGGCAGCATCACCGAGCCGGGCTCCCGCACGATCGGGAACGGCGCCGCGGCATCGAACTGCGTGGGATCGCGCCACGTCGAGGCGAACACCACCAGCTCGGCCGGGTCCATCCGCGTGAGCAGTTCCCAGACGAAGGTCTGAATGCCACCCGGCCGCGGCGGGAAGTCATTGGTCACGACGAGTGTCTTGGCCATGGATGCGAACCTATCCAAGCCCGGGTGCGCTTTTCGGGCTCATCACCATCTGGGGTGTGCTGCTTCGGGCGGTGGCTCGGGGTGGGTGCCGTTCCGCGGGGGTCGCGGGGCTTCGCGGCTGCGCTGAGCTTCGGACGGTGCTGCGCTCGGGTTCGGGTGTCGGCGCCCCGCTCGAGACTCCCGTAGCGCGGCAGTGCACCCGGTTCGGGGGTTTGCACCCGGGACGGGGGCGCAGAGGCGCCTCCGGGGCCGCACCAGTGCACCCGGCTCGGGGGTTTGCACCCGGGACGGGGGCGCAGAGGGCCTCCGGGGCCGCACCAGTGCACCCGGCATGGGGGTTTGCACCCGGGACGGGGGCGCAGAGCGCCTCCGGGGCCGCACCAGTGCACCCCGTTCGGGGGTTTGCACCCGGGACGGGGGCTCTGGTGCCAGATCCGGCCGCTTCCGCCCCCGCGGCGGGTGCAAACCCCCGAACCGGGTGCAGTTCTGACCCGCATACCGGACACCCCGCCCCCGCGGCGGGTGCAAACCCCCGAACCGGGTGCAGACATCCCCCGGCGCAGCGGGTTGAGGCCGCTCACGTTGCTGGATCCGCAGGACACCGGGAGGCGACCGGGACCCCGGCGGCCCGCTCGCTCCATCCGCAGGCGCCGGCGCCCACCGCACTCCCGATTGCCACGCGCCCTTTTCGCTGCGACGCGGCCCGGCGAACCTGCGATCCTGGGGACATCGAAGCGTCGGAATCGAGATGAAGCCAGCCAATAGCGCCACCAGGGTGACCATCGCGCTTCTCGCGGCAATCACCTTGCTAGTGGCGCCTGCCCTCATGGGCGGCGGTGACGACGGCGGTGATCAGCCCGTCAACCTCGCCCCGAGCCGCGACCGGTTCGTGGCGGGCTGGCTGCCGTACTGGAAGATCGACGAGGGGTTGGCCTCCTTCACCGACAACGCCGACCTGTTCACCGATGTCACCACGTTCTTCCACTACGTCACCGGCCCGAATGGCACGCTGACCGATCGGACCTCCCCCGATCAGGTGCAGCGGGTCATCGAGGCGGCCCGCGAGCGGGGACTGCCGGTCCTGGCCGCCGTGCTGGACGACACCGGCCCGAATACGATGCGGCAACTGCTGGCCGATCCGGCCCGCCGGGCGGCCCACATCCAGCAACTGCTCCCCCTGGTGGACTCCGCCGGCTACGACGGCATCGACATCGACTATGAGAACTTCGCCTTCGCCGACGGCTCGGGCACCTGGTCCCAGACGCGGCCGGCGTGGGTGGCCTTCATCAGCGAGCTCGGGGCCGCGCTGAGCGAGCGAGGCAAGTACCTGACCGTCGCGGTCCCCCCGCAGTTCAACACCGCCAACGACGGCAGCAGCGGGTATTGGGTCTACGACTGGCCGGCCATCGCCGGGCACATCGACTCGCTGCGCGTGATGACCTATGACTACAGCACCAACGCGCTGGGGCCCGGCGCCCCGCAAGCATGGGTCGAGGACGCCACGGCGTTCGGGGTCGCCACGCTGGGACCGGACAAGTTCCGAGTGGGTGTGGCGACGTACGGGCGCGACTGGGTGGTGGCCCGCTCCGGTGCCGGCTGCGGGTCGGTGTCGCTGTCCGGCAACGTGACCCGTCCGGCGGAAGAGTTCCTGGCGATCGCCGAGCAGACCGGCAGCCCGGTGCAGTTCAACCAGCAGTACCAGGAGGCCTACCTCGCCTACACGCAGACGCAGCCGAGCTGCGCCGTCAGCCGCGAGGCGTTCTTCTCCGACGCCGCCAGCGTTGCGGCGAAGGCGGATCTGGCGTTGGCCAACGGCACCGGCATCGCCCTGTGGTCGTTGGGAGGGGAGGATCCTGCGACCTGGGATGCGCTGCGCGAGGCCAGGCGCGGGCGGTGACCAGGGATGGGTGTCGGCCCCTCAGATCACGAAGTCGACCTCGGTGAAGTCTTCGCCGCGCCATACCCCCTGCTGCGGCGCGTGGGGGCCCTGACCCGCCCGGCCGGTGGTGGCGCGCTCCAATGCCTCGACCCGGCCGATCAGGGAGACGATCGTCGCACCCAGCGCATCCGGCAGGTCGTTCTCCCGCTCCGGGAGCGGTGGGATCAGGGGATGGCTCCGGCTGATGACCTGGCCCGGCACCCCCACCACGACGGTGCCCGGCGGGATGTCGTGCAGGACGACCGAGTTCGCGCCAACCCGGGCGTTATCGCCCACCGTGACCGGGCCCAGCACCTTGGCGCCGGCGCCGACCACGACGTTGCGGCCGAGCGTGGGGTGTCGCTTGCCCGGTTCCAGGCTGGTTCCGCCCAGCGTTGCGCCGTGGTAGATCGTGCAGCCGTCACCGACTTCCGAGGTCTCCCCGATGACCACGCCCATGCCGTGATCGATGAAGACCCCGTCGCCGATTCGTGCGGCTGGGTGGATCTCCACGCCGGTGAGGAAGCGGGTCACATGACTCGACACCCGGGCCGTGGTCCGCAGGCCCCGGCCCCACAGCCAGTGGGAGACCCGATGACCCCACAGCGCGTGCACACCGGGATAGGCCAGCAGCACCTCAACGCGGCTGCGGGCAGCCGGGTCCCGCTGCAGGGCGCAGCTGATGTCCTTGAGGATCTGCACCTGGCTAGTCCAGCAGATCGGCGAACAGCGCGGTGGACAGATAGCGCTCCCCGAACGACGGGATGATCACCACGATGGTCTTGCCCGCGTTCTCGGGCCGGGACGCCACCTGCAGCGCCGCCCAGACCGCGGCCCCGGAGGAGATGCCGATGAGCAGGCCGTCCTGCTGGGCCGCCCGGCGCGCCGTGGCCATGGCGACGTCGGCCTCGACGGTGATGACTTCGTCATAGACGTCGGTGTCCAGGATCTGCGGCACGAAGCCCGCGCCAATCCCCTGCAGCGGGTGCGGGCCCTTGGCCCCGCCGGACAGCACCGGCGAAGCGGCCGGTTCCACGGCGATCATCTGCACCTCGGGCTTGCGCTCCTTGAGCGCCTGGCCGACGCCGGTGATGGTGCCGCCGGTCCCCACACCTGCCACCACGATGTCCACCGCGCCGTCGGTGTCGTTCCAGATCTCCTCGGCAGTGGTGGTCCGGTGGACCTCCGGGTTGGCGGCGTTGGCGAACTGCTGCGGCATGAACCAGTCCGGGTTGGCCTTCAGCAATTCCTCCGCCTTGGCGATCGCCCCGCCCATGCCGTCCGGGCCCGGTGTGAGATGCAGTTCGGCGCCATAGGCCCGCAGCAGCGCGCGACGCTCCTTGGACATGGTCTCCGGCATCGTGATGACGAGCCGGTACCCACGGGCCGCGCAGACCATGGCCAGCGCGATGCCGGTGTTGCCGGAGGTCGGCTCCACGACGGTGCCGCCGGGCTGCAGCAAGCCGTCGCGCTCAGCGGCGTCGATCATGGCCACGCCGATCCGGTCCTTCACGCTGTGCGCCGGATTGAAGAACTCCAACTTCGCCAGCACGGTCGCCCCACAACCCTCGGCGACCCGGTTGAGCCGCACCAGCGGCGTGTTCCCGATCAGCCCAGTGATGTCGTCGGCGACGCGCATGCTTCCTCCAGCCGTGCAACGGTTATGGACCCCGCTGATCGGGGTCGAGTCTCATGGTCCCCGATCCCGACGAGCGAGGCAAAGCGCGGTCGTCGGCGGCGGCTCACGGCCCGTCGGCCAGTGCCTTGGCCACCACCCGAAGGACCCGCGGGCTGACGCCGAGCTCGGCATGCCGGCCCGGCACCTCGATATGCCTGGTGGGACTCAACGGGTTCGGGTCGAGGCAGGCCTGCCAAGCGACCACTGTGTCGTCGCGGCTGAACAGCGCGGTCACCGGCACCGGCATCGGCTCGGCGTTGCGACGCGCCACCATGGCGGCAACCGCGTCGAGATCCCACCCATCGGCGGCGTAGGAGGTCGCGGCCGCCGTGTACACCGGTCCACCCACCACCGGCGACCCCATGGTGACCACGTGCGCGACCGCGGCGGGCCGCAGCCGGGCCGCCTCACGGGCGATCACTCCCCCCAGACTCCAGCCCACCAGCCGCACGGGGCGACCCGATGCTGCGACATCGCGATCGACGAGCTCGGCGACCCGCGCCGCGAGCGCGGGAACGTCGCCGCGATTGACGCCGAGTCCCCAGCCGGCGGTCCGGTACCCCAGTGCGCGCAGCGTTCCGCGCACCACGACGGTGGCCGAATCGCCGGTCAGGTACCCCGGCAGGACGCGCACCATCCCGCCGTCGCCGCGCGGCGGTCGGCGCAGCGCCAGTGCCGGCAGCGTCGCGATGCCTCGTGCGACTCCGAGGGCCTCGGCGAGCGGGGCCGGGGTCGGCGGTACCACATCGTGGCCCGCCACAGAAGGATGGAACATACCCGAATTGCCGCACGTCGCCCCAGCACGCGCAAGCCGCCGTCACTCCTGGGTGGCCTCCCGAAAAGCAGCCACCAGCGTGGGAAGCGTCGGGTAGATGCGATCGCGGCCGATCCGGTCCAACAGCCCAGTCGGCTCCAGTGCGTCGAGCAACTCGCGTTTGGCCCGTACCAGCACCAGCGAGACATCGTCATCCGCCAGATCGCGTCGCAGCTCGTCCAGGGCGTCGGCGGCCGTGGAGTCGATCTCGACGATGGCCTCACAGTTCAGGGCCACCCACCGCACCTCCGGCGAGCGCTCAGCCGCCAACTCCACGGCGCGGCGCCGGAAGTTCTCGGCGTTGGCGAAGAACAGCGGCGAGTCGTAGCGGAACACCAACAACCCCGGCTCCTCCCGGGCACCGGGGAAGTCATGGATGTCGTGCATGCCGGCCAGGCCCGGCACGAACCCTTGCGCGGCGGCGTGCGGCCGCGCCACGCGAGCCAGCATCTCCAGCACCGACAGCCCGACCGCGGCCAGCACGCCGTACAGCACGCCCAGCACGAGCACCCCGAAGAACGTGGCTGCGGCCAGCAGGAACTCCATCTTGCGGAACCGCCACAGCCTGCGCAGTTCGGGCACATCGACCAACCGCAGGGCGGCGTAGATGACCAGGCCCCCCAGCGCCGCGCGCGGCAGTCCGGACAGCAGCGGGCCGGCGACGATGAGCACGGTGGCCAGGGCCGCGGCTGCGACCAGCGAGTACGCCTGGGAGGTGGCGCCGCCGGTCTTGGCCAGTGCGGTGCGCGATCCGCTGGACGACACCGCCATCCCCTGCAGCAGCCCGGCGCCGAGGTTGGCCGCCGCCAAGGAGCGCAGTTCGACCGTGGGATCGATCTGGCGGTCCGACCGCTCCCGGAAGGCGCGCGCGGTCAGGGTGGTGTCGGTGAAGGCCACCACGCTGACGCCGAGTGCGCCGACGAGCAGCAACTGTGCCTCCTCCGCGGTGACCAGCGGCAGGTCCGGGGCGGGAATGCCGCGCGGGATGTCACCGACCAGCTCCACCGGCAGTTGCGCTGCCACCGTCGCGATGCCCATCACGATGATGGCCAGCAGCGGCCCGGGCAGTTTGGGCCAGCGCGACAGGAAGGCCACGCCGACGATCACAGCCAGCCCCATCAGCATCGGCAGCAGATCCCAGTCCTGCCACTGCGCCAGCGCCGACCCGAACTCCGCCAGCACCGTGTCCCCGCTGATCGGGACGCCCAGCCACGGCGACAACTGCCCTGCGATCATCAGCACGGCGATGCCGGCCATGTACCCGACCAGCACCGGCCGTGAGAGCAGGTCGGCGATGAAGGACAGTCGCAGCAGACTGGCCAACAGCAGGATTGCCGCCATCGCCAGCGCCAGCGCCGCGGCCAGCTGGGGGTAGCGCTCCGGGTTGCCAGCGGCGATCGGGCCGACGACCGCGGCAGTCATCAGCGCCACGCTGGACTCCGGTCCCACCGACAGCAGCCGCGAGGTCCCCATCAGGGCGTAGATGACCAGCGCCGGGAGGCTGGCCCACAGTCCCGCGGTCGGCGGCAGCCCGGCCACGGTGGAATACGCCATCACCTGCGGCACCAGGTATGCGCACACGGTGAGGCCGCTGACGAGATTGGCCCGACTCGCGACATTCCACCGCGAGTCGCTGGCCACCAGCCGGCTGCTCACTCCTGCAGGCTATTGGGCCGAGACGGGCCACGTCGGGGGAACTTCGGGCAGCCGAAGGTCCACACTGGCGGCATGGCAACGGCGACGCGGTGGCTCTTCGCCGACCAGTTGGGCCGGCACTTCCTCGATGACGGCGACCAACCGGTGCTGCTGATCCTCTCCCGGGCCGCGCTGCACCGGCGTCGTCCGCACCGTGCCAAGGCGCACCTGCTGGTCTCCGCCCTGCGGCACCGGGCCGCTGAGTTGGGGGATCGGGCTCGCCTCATCGAGGCGGACACCTACGCCGAGGCTCTGGCGCCAGGTTGCCGGGCCCGTCGAGGTCGTGCACCCGACCTCATGGCGCGCTCTGCACTTCGTCCAGCGCGCGCGGCATCGCAGTGCTGCCGCCGCGTGGCTTCATCACCGACCAGTCGACGTTCGCCGCCGTGGGCGCGGCGCAGCCGGCTGCGGCTGGAGGAGTTCTATCGCGACGCCCGCCGCCGCACCGGCGTCCTGATGGAGGGCGACGAGCCGGTCGGTGGGCGCTGGAACTTCGACGCCGACAACCGGGAGCCGCCGCCGCGGCGACCAGGCACGCTGCGCATCACCGAGCCCTGGTGGCCGGTCGAAGGACGACGTCGACGCCGCCGCGCGGGCCGATCTGGACGCCTGGCGGATCGCGACTCGGGGCAGCGACGGGCCGCGCCGGTTCGCGGTGACTGCCGAGGAGGCTGCAGGCGAGCCTGGAACACTTCCTGCGGCACCGCCTGCCGCACTTCGGTCGCAACGAGGACGCGATGATGGCCGAGGACGCCTGGATGGCGCACTCGCTGCTGTCGGTGCCGCTGAACCTGGGTCTGCTCGACCCGCTGGAGGTGGTGCGCGGGCCGCGGTTGCCGACGCGCCGCTGGCCGCCAGGGAGGGGTTCGTCCGGCAGATCCTGGGCTGGCGCGACTACATCTGGCACCTGTACTGGTACCTCGGCGCGGAGTACCGGGAGCACAACGCGCTTGCAGCGCGGGCACTGCGCCGCCCGGAGTGGTTCGACGCGCTGGACCCGGCGGTCAGCCGCAGCGGCGTGCCTGTCGCGACGTCGTGCGGCAAGGTGCACGACTACGGCTGGGCGCACCACATCGAGCGGCTCATGGTGCTGGGCTCGTGGGCGCTGCAGCGCGGCTACGAGCCGGCCGAGCTGTCGGACTGGTTCCGCGACGCCTTCGTGGACGGCTTCGCGTGGGTGATGGACCCCAACGTCATCGGCATGAGCCAGTACGCCGACGGCGGCATCGTGGCGACCAAGCCCTACACGTCCGGCGGGGCCTACCTCAAGCGGATGAGCAACCACTGCGGCGACTGCGCCTTCCGACCGATGACCGCACCGGACCCCGGGCCTGCCCGTTCACCGCCGGCTACTGGGCCTTCCTGCACCGCAACGACGAGGTACTCCGGCACAACCACCGCATGCGCCACCCGTTGGCGTCGATGCGGCGGCTCGCCGACCTCGACGAGGTGGTGGCGCAGGCCGCCGCCGACGCCGGCTGATGCGTCGGCCCCGGCGTCAGGAGGCCAGGATCTTCGCCTTCTGGGCGGCGAACTCCTCGTCGCTCAGCACGCCCTGCTTGTGCAGAGCCGAGCGCCCCGGACCCGCAGGAGGCGAGCACGCTGGATGCGAAGCGTCCTATGCTGATGGCTATAGGGGGATCAGCATCGTGACGACGACCAGGCAGGCAGGCCGAAACAGGCTCGTGGGCATTCGGGCACTCCCAGCAGCGCTTGTCGTGCTCGTGATGAGTCTCGCCGTCGCGTCGCCGGCCACCGCCGCCGACCCTTTCGCTCTTCCCGACCGGATCACCGATCGGGTCGGCGCACTGGCGGGAGACGTCGACGAGATCCGCGCTGCGCTCGATGAGTTGGAGGCCGAGCACGGCATCCGCATGTGGGTGGTGTTCGTCGACAGCTTCGACGGGAGGCGCCCGGTGCAATGGGCAGATGCGGCCGCCTACGCATCACAACTCGGTGTACGCGACTATCTTCTGGCCGTGGCGGTCGAGGACCGCGAGTACGGCTACGTCGTGGAGGACAGCTTCGTCCTCGACGATGCCTCGCTGGCGGAAGTCGCTGGCAAAGCGGAGTCCCACTTGGCCGAGAACCCGGCGCGCGCTGTCATGACGGCGGCCGGGGCGATCGGGACGGCGGCCGCCTCCCAGGATGCATCCGCCACTGCGACCGACACCATGCCCACCTCCTTCGTCAACCTGCTCGGGGCGTTCCTGATGCTCCTCGTGGTGAGCAGCGTCGCAGCCGTCGCTCTTGGGAAGCGAAGCACGAACGCCACATCGGCCGCCACCGCGAGCCGTGACGACACTTGGGCGTACCAGTACGACGACTCACCGAGCTGGGACAGCAGCGGGGGCAGCAGCAGTGGCGGAAGACGGGGCGGCGGAGGCAGTTTCTAAGCCAGCCCTGGGGGTTCCTCGGACCAGCTACTGCGTGCATCGAACCAGCCCCCAGCACTTGGGCGCACGATGTCCACTGGTCCTGCGCATGCCGTCGCGCCCGGCCGGGTGGCCGGGTGGACGGTGCGGTGGTGTCAGTCGCGGTGTCCGGGGCGGGGTGGTCGGATCCACCATCGGGGGTGGTCCAGGGCGTGGTCGGGTGGATCCTGGCCGGGCTGTTTGCGGAGGAAGACGTAGCGGCCGAGCTCGGTCTGCCGGTGGTGCACCCAGCACAGGCTGACCAGGTTGTCCAAGTCGGTCGCCCCGCCCACCGACCAGCCGGTCACGTGGTGCGGCTGCGTGTACGGCGCGGCCACCGCGCAACCGGGGATCGCGCAGCCGCCGTCGCGCAGCTGCAGCGCCCGCCGCTGCGAAGGGGTGGCCAGCCGCACCGCCCCCCAGCGGCTCCGCCCTGGTCCGGGCGATCCGGTCCAGCAGGCTGCCCGGCTCCGGCTCCTCGGCCAGCACCGGGGTCACCGCCGCGCAGCACAGCCCGAACCGGACCGCGGCGTCGCCGGCCGGGTGCTGGCCCGCGACGGCCCCGGAGCGGGGCCGCCCACGGAAGTCAGCGCCGAAGGCGGCCGGGTCCCGGCGCGCCACCCGGGCTGCCTCCGTGAGCGACACCGTCACCGTCAGCGCCGCCGGCAGCCCGCCGCCGGTGGGCAGCCCCTGCGCGGCGGCCCGTGCCGCCAGCGCGGCCAGCGCATCGGCGCGGCGCTGCCCCGCCGACAGCCCGTCCCCGGCCACCCGCACCTCCTGCGCCAGCGCCTCGATCGCCGCGGTGAACGCGGCCGCCTCCGCGGCGGGCAGGTAGCCCTCGAAGGCCAGCCCGCCGCCCGGCGCCGCGGTCCACACCAGGTGCCGCGCGGCATAGTCGGACTGCTCGCCGTGATCCGGGTCGGCCGGGTCCAACAGGTCGGCGGTATAGGCCACCAGCGCCCGCGCGCCCCGGGCGTCCAGAACCGGCAGGTGCGGCAGCACCCGCTGCACCAGCTCCTCGCGCAGCCGCGGTGGCAGCTGGGCCGCCCCGTCCCGCAGCGCCGCCACCTGATCCTCCCCCACCGCGCCGGCCGCCCACGCCTCGGCCAGCGCCGGGTGCTCCCGGGCGAAGCCGCCCAACCGGCGCAACCGGGCCGCCTGCGAGCCCGCCATCCCGGCCCGCACCGCGTCGCCGCGCACATCCACCGCATGGTCCTGCTCGGCCAGCGCCGCCATCCGCAGCCCCAGCTCCCGCTGCAGCACCGCCACCGCCCCCGACAGCACCGCCACCTGCTCGGCCAGCACATCCGCGGTGCCCAGGCCCGCCGGGCACGGCAACCCCGGCACCGCGTGCACCGCGGCGGCAAGATCATCCAGAACAGCGCACATCAGGCCCCCCAGGGTCGGCAGCGAGTCGAACGCGTCGGGGATGCCTGCTCCAACGAACGTTCCTCGTGCCCGGACACCCGGGGCCCCACTCCCACGCACCGCCCGCAGCGGCGCCCAATACCCGACACCCAGAAACGTACACATGTACGAACCACCCCGCAACCACCCCCGGCACGTTGGGGATACAGCTCGGGGACGGCCCAGTGCTCCTGCGCCCAGCCCCGGCCGCGGAGTAGGCACCCGAGGCACGCACCCGAGGCACGAACCCGACTCCCCAAGCACCGTCATCCCGCTCTGCTCTGGCATACTGTCGGCACCGCGCGGGTGTAGTTCAATGGCAGAACATCAGCTTCCCAAGCTGACAGTGCGAGTTCGATTCTCGTCACCCGCTCACACGAGGATGGCCTTGTCGCTGCAGGGCCCTCCTCGTGTTTCCATGTTCGGCACAGGTGCTGGACGCGCAACGCCCTGCGAAGCCGCGGCGGCAGCAGCACACTGGTCTGCATGGAGCACACCTGGACCTTCATCGGCGTCGCGCCGGAGGCCGTTCTTGCCGAGTTCGTCGATCCCGAGTTCCTGATCGCGTTCAGCACCGAAGTGGGTGTGGACAGCGGCGATCTGAACCTTGACAGTGCCGATGGTGTGGAGTCGGCAGAAATGCCCTGGCGGTTCCCCACCGATCGCCCCGGCATCCCCTCGCTGGCGCGCAAGTTCCTGCCTGCTGAGGTGCACCTCGACTGGAGTCAGCGCTGGGGACCGGTGACGGCTGCGCCGATTGCCGGTACGATCCACGTCGCCCTCCACGGAAGCCCTTCCGCCGACGTCAGGGCCGAGTCCGCGCTCGCTGCACCAGGGGGAGGACACGCTCTACCGCGTCCGGTCCACGACGCGGACGAGCCTGCGATGGCCGGTCGCAGGCACGGTGGAGAGCACGATCGACAAGGAACTCGTGGGGTGGATCCTGCAGGTGCAGGCACGGGTCCTGCGGCACCGGCTGCGTATTCCGGAGGCCTGAGCCGTCCGATCAGCGCGTCGCGGCCGCCATCTCAGCGACGAGTGCACGGCAGGCCGCGGCAGCAGCCGGATACGAACCCTCCGCTGCCAAGCGCGGAGGCCTCCTGGTATCGCTCAGCCCATGACTCCAGCACCACCGGCGTCACGGTAGGGCTCAGGCTGATGGTCTGCGTCAGGCCGAGGTACTCCTGCGAGCAGTCCTGGAAGGTTGCCACCTGATCGGCAGCGGGGCCGGGGGGCGGCTGGTCGGGCCGCGGCGGGGGCGGCACCGGCGTCGCGACCGTGGGTGCTCCGGCGGGACTGGCCGGCCGAGCCGCCGCTGTACTTGGCGCCACGACGCTGGGCGCCGCATCGCTGGGCGCTTCATCGCTCGGGGCCTCTTGCGCGGTCGAAGGCTCTGCCGTCGACGACGGCGTCGCCCCGGAACCGGTCGCCCTGGCAGTGGGACTCGCCGATGCGGTTGCTGGCGACGACTCGGCCGGCGGGGACGTCGATTCGCCCGTGCACCCCGCGAGCATCAGGAGCGCGGCGACGGCAACGGCGCGCGACATTCCAACACCACCCCTCATAGCCCCCACCCTACGTGTCCACGCTGTCCACAGGGCTGAGGCGGGGCGGAGGCGCGAAGCGGGGCGGTTTGTCCGATTTGCACAGCGCCTTGTCCACACGTCGATCCACAGCCCGCCCCGCGGTGGAAGGCGAGTTATCCACAGGTGATCCAACGGGACGATCGGGTCGGGCGCGTACCGTGGGGGCATGAACCGTCCGCTTCGCCGCGCGGCGGCCGGCTGCGCCCTCGGCCTAGCCGCGGCGGTCGGACTCCTCGGGTGCGCCGGGTCCCCGCCCGAGGGCCCCACCGATCTGGCGCCATACCTGCAGCAACGGGTGCAATGGCGGGACTGCCCAGCCAGCGACGACTTCCTCGACGAGATCCCGCCGCAGGCGCAGTGCGCGGCGGTCGAGGTCCCCGTGGACTACTTCGACGCCTCAACCGGACGGGGGTCCCTGGACATTGCGCTGATCCGCATCCCCTCGGATGGACCGTCCAGCGGCAGCATCCTGGTCAATCCCGGCGGCCCCGGCGCATCCGGGGTGGATCATGTCGCGGTCAGCGCTGCCGCCCTGCAGCGCAACCTGCCCGGCTACGACATCGTCGGCTTCGACCCGCGCGGGGTGGCGCGCAGTGCGGGCTTCGACTGCGAAACCGGCACGCAGCAGCGCCGCGCCATCATCGAACTCGACTTCACCCCGGAGGACGCGGCCGAGTTCGACGCCAACTTCGAGCAGCTGAGCGCCTACGAGCAGGCCTGCCGCCAGGCAAATCCGGCATGGGCCTACCTGGGCACGAGCAGCGTGGCGCAAGACGTCGCCCTCATCTCACAGGTCTTGGGCGATGCGGGCATCAACTTCTACGGCGTCTCCTACGGCAGCGTCATCGGCTACGAGGTGCTGCGCACCTTCGGCGACGGGATCGGCCGCATGATCCTGGAGTCCCCGGTGGATCCGGCCGTGGAGAACATCCTCGCCGAACAGTTGGCGGCGTTCAACGCCGAGATCGAGGAACTCCTGGCACTGTGCGCAACCCCGGAGTACCTCTACTGCGGCGCCGGCCGCACCGCCGAGGAGGTCCGCGCAGACTTCATCGCCGCGTTGGAGGACATCGAGAATCCCCGAATACGGGACGCTGACCGGGAACGGGGCGCCGAGCGAGGCGCTGGTCTACTTCGGGATGCTGCTGCCGCTGTACTTCGAGCGGACCGAGGAGTCGGCCAAGCTCTACCTCGATGCGGTCCACGCCCTCATCAACAACGACACTGCGAGCAACTTCGAGCGTTGGGGATACCTCTATGAGGGCTACGACGCGACGCAGCGGGAGTTCTTCACCACTGACGACATCCAAGGGCTCGTGCTGTGCATGGACGAGTCGGAGCCGGCGGAGGACGTCGATATCGCCGAGGAGCGCAGGAAGGACGAGGCCGAGCTCTCCGCGATCGCGCAGGGCGCCCCGCTGCTGTACGCCGTCGGCTTCAGCGGCGCCTACCTCGACGACGACCGCGCCTACCAGCCATGCTCCTACGCGGCCGAGGCGTTCGCCGACCCTCGGCTGCCGGACCCCCTGCCGCAGGCGGCGCCGGTCACCAATCCCGAGGGCGCCGCGGTCCTGGTCCTCGGGGTGAGCGGCGACACCGCAACGCCGTATCCGTGGGCCCGCACCATCGCCGATGATCTGGGGGTTCCCCTCGTGACGCAGGACACCACCGGCCACGGGGTCTACACCGAGTCCGACAACGTCTGCACCCGCGACGTCGTGGCGGGATACCTGGACCTCGGGGACGTTGCCGCAAGAGGACATGACCTGCTGAGCAGGCCACGCGTCAGTGGGTGCGCGAGGGGGGAGTTGAACCCCCACGCCCTTGCGGGCACACGGACCTGAACCGTGCGCGTCTGCCTATTCCGCCACTCGCGCTCGCACCGCCCCGAAAGGCGCGAAAGCCAGGATATCACCGCTGCGACCCGGTTCCCGCCCGGCCCGGGCACCGAACCTCGCGTCGCATCATGGACGAAGATCGCCATAGCGCTGGCACTGGGGACTACGATCGTTCCGTTGGCACCAAGACCGCGGGAGGCGCTGCGTGGGCCTACTCGACAACTTCGAGCGACGGCTCGACGAGCTCGTGAACGCTCCGTTCCAGCGCGCCTTCAAGGACGTGGTGGAACCGGTCGAGATCGCCTCGCGGATGACCAAGGAGATGGATCGCCGCGCGGCGATCATGGGCCGGGGTCGCATTGTCGTGCCGAACGCGTTCACGGTGGACCTCTCCACGCACGACTACGAGCGGCTCGGCGAACTCATCGACGCTATTCGGTCGGAGTTGATGACGGTGGTCAGCCAACACGCCACTGACCAGCGCTACACCTTCTCCGGCCGCATTGCGGTCGACCTCACCGAGGATCCGACCCTGGACACCGGGGTGTTCCGGGTGCACAGCGCGAGCAAGCCCGACCCGTCCCCGCCGCCGCAAGCCTGCGCCGTCGCCGGTGAGTCCTGCTGCCTCCTACGCCGGGCATCCCCGACTCATCGTCGGTCGGGAAGACCTTTCCGCTGACCAAGTCGCAGACGCGCCTGGGCCGCGGTGTCGGGGTCGACATCCCGGTCAACGACCCCGGGGTCAGTCGCAGCCACGCCGAGATCGTGCTGGGAATCCCGCCGACGGTCCGTGATCTCGGCTCCACCAACGGCACTTCGGTGGATGGTCGCAAGGTGGCGGAATCGCCGCTGCACGACGGCGCGCAGATCACGATCGGCGGCACGACGATGACGTTTCGGAGTGGCTGATGTCCGAATTCGCGCTCACGATGATGCGGCTGGGATTCCTGGGACTGCTCTGGATCGCAGTGTTCTCCGCGATCGCAGTCCTGCGGCGCGATCTCGCTGCGCCACGGGAGGCGCGCGGCGTCGCACTGACACCCAGCGCCCCGGTCGCCAAAGGGTCTGGTCGTCGCGGGCGCCGTTCCAGCGGTCGCAAACTCACCGTGGTCGACGGTGAGTTGAAGGGAACGGCCGTGCCGCTGAGTACGTCGGTCATCACCGTCGGCCGGGCGCCCGACTCCACGATCGTGCTGCGCGACGACTACGTCTCGACCAAGCACGCGCGCATCTACCCCTCCGGCTCGGACTGGGTGGTGGAGGATCTCGGCTCGACCAACGGCACCTGGGTCGACAAGACTCGGATCGCGACGCCCACAGTGCTGGAACCCGGCCAGGATCTGCGAATCGGCCGGACCACGATGCGGATCGGGAAGTAACCGCGATGGTCCTGGGACTGCGCTACGCAGCGCGCTCCGACGTTGGTGTGGTCCGACCGGGCAACGAGGACTCCGGGTACGCCGGGTCCTGGTTGCTCGCGGTGGCCGACGGCATGGGCGGCCACGCCGCGGGTGAGCTGGCCAGCGCCATCGCCGTTGCCACGTTCGCCGAGGTCGCCGATGAGCAGTTGAGCGAGGGCGAGGCCCTGAGCGTGCTCGGCGACGCGGTGGATTTGAGCAGCGAACGCATCGCCGACGTCATCGCGCGGGAGCCGCAGTACCAGGGGATGGGCACGACCTTCACGGGGCTGGCATGGCTGGAGGACCGGCTCGCCCTGGTGCATGTCGGCGACTCCCGGGCCTACCGCTACCGGGGCGGGGAGTTGGTGCAGCTCACCCGAGACCACACCTACGTGCAGACCCTGGTGGATTCCGGACAGATCACACCGGAGGAGGCGGCCGTGCATCCGCGGCGCAACCTCATCATGCGCGCCATCGACGGGGTGCATGCAGTGGAGCCGGACCTGTCCATCAGCGACCTGGAACTCGGGGACCGCTACCTGCTGTGCAGCGATGGGCTCAGTGGGGTCGTCGGCGAGGACGTGATCGCCCGGGAACTCTCCGGCGGGGACCCCACCGGGGTCGTGATTCGACTGGTCGACGCCGCGATCGAAGCGGGAGCGCCGGACAACGTCACCGTCGTGGTGGCCGACGTGGTGGAGATTCCCGAGTCAGCCAACGGCCTGAACCCGATCCCCGTCGTCGTCGGCGCCGCCGGTGAGGGCCGCAATCGGCGCCAACTGCCCAATGTGCCCTGGCCCGTGGACGAGCAACCAGACCCCCTCGCATCCAACGGGCCGCCGACGCCGACCACAACGGCCGAAGATGTGATGGAGCAGCCGGACCGGTCCCGGCCCCCGCGGTGGCGCAGGACCGCGCTGCTGATCGCCGGGTCGCTGGTGGTCCTGCTCGCGGCGTTTGGCGGCGCGCTGATGTATTGGATCAGCACGCAGTGGTACGTCGGCGCGCACGAGGGCAACGTGGCCATCTACCAGGGCGTGCCGGCCGGCATCGGCCCAATCTCGCTGAGCCGTCTCACCCAGGAGACCGCCATCCCCGTTGTCGACCTCCCGGAACTCGATCAGGAGAGCATCGAACGGTCGATCCTCGTGGACAGCGAGGAGGCGGCTGTCAGCACCGTCGCTGCGCTGGATGCCCGCGCCCAGGAGTGCCGCAGCGATGACCCGCCCGAGGGATGCCCGGCCGCGATGGTGGAGACCGACACCGCGACGACTGCATCGGCGAGCGCGGGGTCGATATGAGCCTCGCAGCGCCGCCGCAGCCCGAGGTCGCCGAGGAGCTCGGGACCGATCGCCGCACCTCGCAGCTGTGGCTGCTCGTGCTGGGCTGGGTCATCGGCGTGTTCGCGTTCGCGCAGGTGCTCTGGGCCACGGAACAGCCCTTCACGCTCACCTTCTGGCTGTTCGTCGGGGTCAGCGCCGGCGTCGGGATCGCCATGCACCTGGCCACGCGCATGTGGGCCCGGCACGCTGAGCCCCTCATGCTGCCCATGGCCTACTTGCTCAACCTGCTGGGCCTGGCGATGATCTTCCGGCTCGATATCGCTGCGGCCAACCGGGCCGAGACCAACGGGTCGCCCATCCCGACACCGGTCGTCATCAGCCAGCTCACCTGGTTCGTGCTGGGGATGATGCTGCTCGGCGCCGTGCTGCTGCTGCTGCAGGACCACCGGATGCTGCAGCGCTTCACCTACATCTCGCTGCTGGGCGCGGTGGCGATGCTGCTGCTGCCGCTGGTCCCCGGCCTCGGGTCCACCATCAACGGCGCCACCATCTGGATCCGCGTCGGCCCATTCTCGTTCCAGCCGTCGGAGATCGGCAAGATCCTGTTCGCCATCTTCATCGCAGGCTTCCTGGTGACCTCGCGCGACACGCTCGCGCTCGTCCGCCGGCGCTGGCTGGGGATCGCGGTGCCGCGGGGCCGCGACATGGGGCCGCTGCTCATCGCCTGGGCGATCGCGCTGGTCGTGCTGGTCTTCGAGCGCGACTTCGGCGCCGCGATCATCTTCTTCGGCATGTTCGTCATCACGCTGTATGTGGCCACCGGCAGGCGATCCTGGCTGGTGATCGCCTTCGGATTGGTGAGCATCGGCGCCGTCTTCGCCTACCTGCTCTTCGACCACGTCCGGATCCGGTTCACGGTGTGGCTGGACCCGTTCGCCTACGCCACCGATGAGGGCTTCCAGATCGTGCAGTCGCTGTACGGCCTGGCCAACGGCGGGATCCTGGGCACCGGACTGGGCAACGGCTACCCGCAACTGGTGCCCTTCGCCAACAGCGACTTCATCATCGCCTCATTCGGCGAGGAGCTGGGGCTGACCGGGCTGTTCGCCATGCTGATGCTGTACGCCATCCTCGTGCAGCGCGGCCTGCGCACGGCGATGGCCTGCCGCGACACGTTCGGCCGGCTCCTCGCGGTGGCGCTGAGCGCGGTGTTTGCCCTGCAGGTCTTCGTCGTCGTCGGGGGCGTCACGAAACTCATCCCACTCACGGGGCTCACGACACCGTTCCTCTCCGCCGGAGGCTCGGCGCTGGTGGCCAACTGGATCATGATCGGGCTGCTGCTGCGGATCTCCGACATCACGCGACGACCGGAGCGCATCGCGCCATCGGGCGACACCACCGGCAACGAGGTCATCCGATGAGCAAGCAGATTCGCCTGCTCGGCGGAGCCCTGACGATCCTGCTGATCGCCCTGTTGGCCAATCTCACCTGGGTGCAGGTCTTCCAGGCCGACGAGTTGCGCGCCATGCCCGGCAACCAGCGCGCGGTGCTGGAGGAGTACTCCATCGAGCGGGGCCCCATCGTGGTGGGTAGCGCCGCGGTGGCCCAATCGGTCAGGACCAGCAGCGGCGAGCTGCGGTACCAGCGCGAGTACGCCAACGGGCCCCGGTACGTGCCGGCGACCGGGTTCTACTCACGGCTCTACGGCTCCACGGGCCTGGAGAAGTCCGGCAGCGAGATTCTCTCCGGATCCGACGATCGGTTCTTCGTCTCCCGGCTGCAGCAGTTGATCGCCGGTCGGGACCAACAGGGCGGCACCATCACCACGACGCTCAACGCGGCCGCCCAGGAAGCGGCCGAGCGCGGACTGCAGGGAAAGGTCGGCGCCGTCGCGGCGATCGATCCCCGCACCGGCGCGATTCTTGCCCTGGTGCAATCGCCCTCCTTCGATCCCAACATCATCGCCTCTCCCAGCACCTCGCAGGCTCAGGAGTACTACGAGACGCTCAACGCCGATCCCTCCGAACCGCTGCTGAACCGCCCGCTGGTGAAGCTGCTGGCCCCGGGATCGACCTACAAGGTGGTGGTGGCAGCAGCCGCCCTGGAGTCCGGCCGATTCACGCCCTCCTCGGTGCTCCCGGGACCGGCGCGGTACACGCTGCCGGGTACCCGGACGCAGATGGGCAACTGGTTCAACGGCCCCTGCGGCCCGAACGACCAGGTGACCCTGGAAGAGTCGCTGGTGATCTCCTGCAACACCTCCTTCGCCTGGCTCGGCAATGAACTCGGCGAGGACGCCCTGCGGGAGCAGTCGCGCAAGTTCGGCTTCGACACCAGCTTCGAGGTACCGATGACGGCTGCGGCCGCCCGCTTCCCCGCCGACCCCGATGACGCCCAGGTGGCGCTGTCATCGATCGGCCAATACGAGGTCCGGGCCACGGCGTTGGCGATGGCACAGGTGGCCGGTGCCATCGCCAACGACGGCGTGACCATGTATCCCACGCTGGTCGAGAGCGTCAGCGCCCCCGATCTCACCGTGCTGGAGACGCTGCAGCCCCGGACGTTCGCGCAGGCGATGAGTCCCGCCGGGGCCCAGCAGTTGCAGGACATGATGGTCGCAGTCGTCAACCGGGGCACGGGGTCGAACGCGCGGATTCCGGGCGTGTCGGTCGGCGGCAAGACGGGGACGGCCGAGACCGGCAACGACCAGCCCAATATTGCCTGGTTCATCGCCCTGGCGCCGTCGAACAATGCTGAGGTGGCAGTTGCTGTCATGGTGGAGAACGCGGGCACGACAGAGGTCAGCGGCAACCAGTTGGCGGCGCCGATCGCGCGCGCCGTGATCGAGGCGGTGCTGGGAAGTTGAGACACGCGCAGGTGCGGTCAATCGGCCACACCGGTCAGGAGGATGAGCGATGAACGACCAGCCTACGGGTGAAGTGCCCCGGCTGCGGCTCGGGGAACGCTACGAGTTGGCCAAGATCATCGGTCGCGGCGGTATGGCGGAGGTCTTCGAGGGCCACGACCAGCGGCTGGACCGGCGCGTCGCGGTCAAGATCCTGCGCACCGATCTCGCCTCCGATCCGACGTTCCATCAGCGCTTCCGCCGAGAGGCGCATTCCGCGGCCTCCCTCAACCACCCCAACATCGTGGCCGTGTACGACACCGGCGAGGACATGCTCGACACCCCGTCGGGCCCCATGCAGGTGCCGTTCATCGTCATGGAATACGTGGACGGGATGTCGCTGCGACAGTTGATGTCGACCGGGCGCCGGCTCCTGCCCGAGCGGGCGATGGAGATCACCGCGGGCGTGCTGGCCGCGTTGGATTACTCCCACCGACACGGCATTGTCCATCGCGACATCAAGCCCGGCAACGTCATGATCACCCCCAGCGGCGATGTCAAGGTGATGGATTTCGGCATCGCCCGGGCACTGTCCGGTGAGGGACAGACCATGACCGCGACCTCGGCGGTCATGGGAACCGCCCAGTACCTCTCCCCGGAGCAGGCGCGCGGGGAGGTCGTCGATGCCCGCTCAGACCTGTACTCCACCGGCTGCCTGCTGTACGAACTGCTCACCGGACGGCCCCCGTTCACTGGCGAATCACCGGTGTCCATCGCCTACCAGCACGTCAGCGAGCAGCCGATTCCGCCCTCGCAGTTGGACCCCGCCGTTCCGGAGTCCGTCGATGCGGTGGTGATGAAAGCGCTGGCCAAGGATCCGGACGACCGGTACCAGTCAGCCGTGGAGTTCCGCCAGGATGTCGAGCGGGCCATCGCCGGCGCGCCGGTCACGGCCATGATGTCGGGCGTCGCCGGCGCAGCAGCGGCCGCGGGCGCCACCCAGGTGATGACGCCGACCGGGGCGACGCCGGTCGCGGCGAACGCGGAGAAGAAGCAGACCTCCCCCTGGGTTTGGGCGGGAGTGGCGGCAGCGGTCCTCATCGTGGGCGGGCTCGCCGTGGCGCTGGGGTCATCGCTGTTCGGCGGTGGTGGCGGCAACGTCAGCGTGCCCGACCTGCGCGGTCAAACGGTGTCCGAGGCGCAGACGACGCTGTCATCCGATGGGCTGCGGCTGGGAAGCACGACCGCCGAGGCCTCCGACGAGGAATCCGG
This sequence comes from uncultured Actinomycetota bacterium, assembly GCA_963706835.1. Taxonomy (GTDB): domain Bacteria; phylum Actinomycetota; class Actinomycetes; order S36-B12; genus CAVXYG01. The sequence goes on along the minus strand of CAVPOB010000029.1, from coordinate 2,040 downwards.
CACGATCATCGGCCAGGATCCCTCCCCAGGTGAGCAACTGGAGCAGGGGCAAGCGGTCGATGTCGTGGTCTCGGCAGGTGCTGAGGAGACTTCGGTGCCGAACCTCGTGGGCCTGTCCAATCCGGACGACGCGGCTCGAGCGCTCGAGGAGGTCGATCTGGTCCTCGGCGCTGTCACCCCGCGCGACAGCGATCAGCCGGAGGACTTCGTGCTGGACCAGGATCCCGTCCAGGGGGCGACGGTGGAGATCGGGTCGTCGGTCGACATCGTGGTGTCCAGCGGGTTCGTGACGGTGCCGAACGTCATCGGCCAGACGGAGAATGCGGCCCGGTCCAACCTGGACAACGCCGGTCTCGACGTCGATGTGGTCACGCGGGCGAGTTCCTCGGCGACGCCGGGCACGGTCATCGATCAAGCTCCCGGCGCCGACTCGCGGGCCAAGAAGGGCGACACCGTGACGATCACCGTCGCCGAGGCCGCTCCCGAACCGACGCCGACCCCGACGCCGACCCCGACGCCGACGCCGACGCCAGACGGCGAGGATGCTCAGAGTAATCCCGACGCGGGTGATGCTGCGGCTGCCGACGCGGGGGCCCCTCCGGCTGCGGCGCCGGCCGACGGCCAGTAGCGACCTAGGTGGCCGTCACCGGGTCCAGTCCCCGGCTGGCGGCCACCGCCGCTGGGTCGCCGCACTGCACCAGCCAGTTGGCCAGCATTCGGTGGCCGTGCTCGGTCAGCACGCTCTCCGGATGGAACTGCACGCCCTCGATCGGCAGCGACCGGTGGCGCACCGCCATGATCACACCGGAGTCGGTCCGAGCCGTCACCGCCAACTCTTCCGGGACGGTCTGTGGGTCCAGCGCCAGTGAGTGGTAGCGGGTCGCGCGGAAGGGGTCGGGTACACCCTCGAAGACCCCAGCACCGTCGTGATGGACCATCGAGGTCTTGCCGTGCAGCAGTTCCGGCGCCTGGGCGACCACCCCGCCGAACTGCGCTGCGATGGCCTGGTGCCCCAGGCAGACGCCGAGGAGGGGCACTGCGCTGCCGACGGCCGCTGCCACCATCTGCATGCACACGCCGGCATCTTCGGGTGCACCGGGACCCGGTGACAGCAGCACGCCGTCGAAGGAGCCGATCATGCCCGGGCTCGCCTCGTCGTTGCGCAGCACGGTGACATCGGCCCGCAGCTGCTGCAGGTACTGCACCAGGTTGTAGACGAAGGAGTCGTAGTTGTCCACGACGAGGATCGAAGCGCTCACGCTCCCATCATCGCTGATCCGCCCAGTCCCCACCGACGACCGGCTCTGGCAGCGCCGCTCCCAACGTCACATCGTCGAAGGGCAATCGGGGCATCAGCCACGGGAAGACCCAGGTGAACAACACGGCCACAACGGCAAGGGCCAGCAGCAGGGCCTGCACGATCCTCGCCGGCGTTGGTCCCGGCAGGTGCCGCCAGATATAGGCGTACATCAGGCTCCCTCCGCCAGCAGCTGGGCCAGCTCCTCGGGCGGGCCATCATCCTTCGTGGTCGACTCCACCAGCTCGCCCCACCAGACCCAGCGGTGCGTCGATCCCCAGCGCGGCTCACAGGTCACCAGCGTGATGAGCGGTTCGGCGGGCTCCGTGTCCGGCGACGCCCCCGGGACCGGGTCGACGACCCACACATCGGTCGGCAGCACGATCTGGTCGTCGGTGAGGCGATAGGTGTGCCACTGGGCCGCGGTCTCCACATAGACGCGGTCACCGGCCTGCAACTGGTCCACGTTGGCCAGCGGCTCGCCATAGGTCGCCCGATGACCGGCGAAGGAGGTGTTGCCGATATCGCCCGGCAGCGCCGATTCCGGGAAGTGCCCGATCCCCTTGGTCAGATCGTGGTCGGTGACGCCTTCGATGAGGGGGGTGGCCCAGACGTCGTCGCCCAATCGCGGGATGTACATCAGGCCGAACGCCTCCGCGGGGATGGGAGGCGTGTCCACCGCTGGTGCGGCCTCCTCCTGCGCGCCGTCCCAGGACAGGATGAGTTCCTCGCGCTGACGGTCG
>CAVPOB010000028.1:0-11907 GCA_963706835.1 uncultured Actinomycetota bacterium | reverse complement strand
GGGGCTGGAACACGTACCCCCACCCGCGCACCGCTGGCCTGCAGGGATATCAGCGGCAGGGCCACGAGCATCCCGGCTACCAATGCCCAGCGGACCGCCTTCCGCCAGCCGAGGTGCATCAGGCCGATCTGCGTGAGCCCGCTGACCGCTACGAGCACCGGCACCCAAACCAAGCTCGGCATCGCCGTGTCGAACCACCCGAGCCCAACGTCTGCGCCCCGAAGGCCCCCACCCACAGGTCGGGCAAGTCCGCCGCATTCCTCATCAGCAGCTCCCACCCAACCGGTGCACCGGATCCTCGGCCGCGACCCCACCCTGCGCCGGCGCCAGGAATCCCGCTTCTTCCAGACCCTGCGTCAGGGCACTGCTCTGTCCCGGCTCCAGAAAGACGACCATGAGGAAGCCCAGGACCAGCGCCCAAGCACCGCCGCCGGCCACTGGATGCGCCGCCGCAGCCACATCCCCAGCACGACCACCAGGATCGCGACCGACATCGCCGCGGTGTCGGCCCGCACGCCGGACGGCACCGCCGCCAGCGCGACCGCGACCCCCGCAACTACGTACTGCCGCCGCCCCTGCGCATGCAGCAGCGCGCTACGACGCCGGCCACATCGCCGCGACGCCAGCCACTCCCCACCCGGTGGGGCTCGTGGAAGGAAGGAGAAGATCCACAGCGGTATCGACACAGCGCACCACGCACACAGTTGCGTGTCCCGCAGCCGCGGTGTGCCCATGCCGCCAGACCGAGCGCAAGAATCCCGACCGTTACCGCCACCATGCGCATCACCAGCACAGATCGGGCCACATCCGGGCCCACGAACGGCGCCATCGCCGCGTAGAACGTGGGCGGTACGTTCCGTGTCGACCACACCCCCTCGGCCCTGGTGCCATGCGACAGCTCGCTGCACGCCCCGCTCTCTTCCGGCTTGAACGCGAAGCACCGGAACCCGAAGAGCGTCCTCGGCACCTCCACCGACAAGTCCGGCGGCGCAACGTCGTTCTCTATGCAGGCGTCCGCGTTGCCCTTGGCGCACCAGATCGATGTGAGGTGGAAGTCGTCGTCGGAGAATGCCAACCGGCGACGATAGCGCCCAGGCCAGTCCCAGCAGCCAGGCTGCTGCCGCGATCACGACGTAGTTCACCCACCGCGGCATGCAACTCTCCGATGCCGGGCGAAAAGCGAATGGCTGCCGCCGCGCCGGCGGTTCGAGGGACCACGCCGACACGCCACTCGGTCACCCTCCTCCAGCCGGGACCGGCAGCCACGACCCTAGCGACTCGGGCGCTGGGGGATGCCAGAACAGATCCGGCCGGCATCGCAGGAGCCGGCCTCGCGGCGCGGGCTCCACCCTGGTGCTAGGGCTTGAACGTGGACGGTCAGCTCGGCACTGGCAGCGAGGGCTGGGTCCTCTTCGAACCCGCTGCAGTCGTGGTCAAGTCCTTTGGCGTGGTGTTTCGTTTCGGCGTGATTCCTTCGGTTGGGGGTCAGGCGGATAGGGCTGTGATGGGGGCTGCTGCCGGTTCCTCCTCGGTGGTTGTGGTCAGGGTGAGGCGGGCCTTGGCCAGGGCTTCGAGTCCGAGGTAGCGGCGGGCTTCGGCCCATTCGTCGTGCTGCTCGGCCAGGACCGCGCCGACGAGCCGGATGATGGAGTTGCGGTCGGGGAAGATGCCGACGACGTCGGTGCGGCGGCGGATCTCCCGGTTGAGCCGCTCGTTTAACCGGCCCTCGTGGTTGGGCGTGAGCCGGATCGCGGTTTGCGGGCTCAGCGTGGTTGGAGCAGGCGGAGGTGATCTTCGAGGGCGGTGGCGGTGCGGTGGTGGCGCTGGGCTTCGTCGGCCCAGCCCCGCTGCTCGGCGTCGGCCTGGAGGGCTCGGGTGTCGGCGAGCTGGCTGGTCAGTGCGGGCGCGAAATCGGGGCCGGTGGTGAAGGTGTCGCAGGTCTCGCAGATGTTGGCGTAGTCGCAGGGCCCGGCGGCCCGGTGCCGGGCGCAGTAGCCGGTCCCGAGCCTGGTCTTGATCATCTCGGCGTTCAGCCAGGTGACCGTGTCGGGGATGATCGGCCGGGTCGGCGCGGCGATCGGCAGCGCGGGCCGCAGCCCGGCGACGGCGTCGGCGTAGGCGGTGCCCAGCGTCGCGGGGGCGAGGTGGGCGTACCGGATGGTCATCTCCGAGGTGACGTGCCCGAGCAGGGCCATCAGGGCTTGCAGCGACATGCCGGCGTTGGCCAGTTCGGTGGCGTAGGTGTGGCGCAACTGGTGCGGGGTGATCCGCAGCGGCGCGCCGGCGGGGTCGGTCAGCCCGGCGGCGGTGATCGCGGCGTTCAGCCCGTTGCGCAGCCGGGCCGCGCCGAGGCGGCGGCCGTGCTGGGTGAACAGGAAGTGGGTGGGCCGCCCGGTTCGCGGGTGCGGGATCGGCCGGTGCGGTGCTCGTTGCACTGCCCACGCATCGAGCGCGGCGAGGGTGGCGGGGTTGAGCGGGACGGCCCGCTCGGTGGCCAGCTTGCCCAGCGGGACGCGCAGCCAGGTCCCGGCCGGGCCGTAGTCGAGGATCGCGTCGCATTCCAGGTCCAGCAGTTCCCCGACCCGCAGCCCGGCGCCGCGCAGGACCTGCAGCCCGACCGCGGCGAACAGGTCGGGCAGGCCGGCGACCGCGGCCATCAGGGCGGTGTCGATCGCCGGGGGCAGGGCTCGGGGCAGCGGGCGTCCCAGCTTGGGGATGTCCGCGGCGAACACCAGCTGCCGGTGCGGGGCCTCGGCCCAGCCCCACGCGGCGATGTCGTCGAACATGTTGCGCAGGGCCAGCACCGCGGACCGGGCGACGCTGTCGCCGACCGGGACGGCCCGGGCCTTGCGGCCCCGCCAGGGCCGGTGCCGGTTGAACGCCAGGAACCCCTCGACGTGCCCGCGGTCCAGCTGGCGGAGGCTGGTGATGTCCGGGTGGCGTTCGTGCAGGAACTCGGCGAACGGCAGCAGGTCGTCGATCAGGCCCTCAACGGAGCGGGGCCGCAGCACGGCGGCGCGGGTCTGCACGTAGCGCAGCAGCACGTCCCTGATGCCCTTGGCCACGGCGGCGTCGTCGAACCGCTGCTCGATCGTGCGGGACCACGGCCGCCGCCGTGGGGGCCGGTCGGTGATCCGCAGCTCGAACAGGATCCGGCGCAGGCTGGCCAGCCGGGCCCGGTAGGCCCGCCGCGACGAGGCGGGCATCGTCATCAGGGCGGCCAGGTCGGCGTCGAACCGGTCGATATCGGCGTCGTCGAGCTGGTCGATGCGCCGCCCGGTGCAGGCCAGCACCACGGCCAGGCACTCCTGCAGGACGGTGTCGACCCATGCCTGTCCCCAGCCCAGCTGCAGTCCGGCGGCCTCCGCGCGGGCGAACCCGGCCGGGTCTGCCGCGCGGATCGCCGTCCCGAGCCCGGCCAGGTGCTTGACCCCGGCCAGCTCCAGGTCGAGGCGGACATGCCCGCCGGCGATCGCGAACACCAGCAGCGGCCACGCCCCGGAGCGCTGCAGGTCGACCACCCGCGCCGCGGCCGGCCGGGCCATCCACGTCCTCACGTCCGGGAAGGTCTGGAGGAACCGGGTCGCGGCGACCCGCCGATCCCGGCGGGCCCGGTCGGAGAGGCCCGAGTCCGTCGACGTGGGCCAGGTAGCCGGCCAGCAGGTCCGGTGATCGGGTGCCTTCTCCCGCACGGGCGGTGGCGGTGGTCATGGCCGGCCCTGCAGGGTGATGGCCGCGGCGGCATACTCGGCGGCCAGGTGCTCGGCCGACAGGTGCACGTAGCGGCCGGTGGTCTCCGGGCTGGCGTGGCCCATCAGCGCCCGCAGCGCGAGCAGGTCGATCCCGGCGGCGGCCAGCTCGGTGCCGTAGGTGTGCCGCAGCCGGTGCGGGCGGACCCGCACCGCCCCGGAGGTGTCCCGGTGCCGGCGGAACAGCGACCGCATCCCCGCCTCCGTCATCGGCCGGCCCGCGGTCGGGCCGCGCAGCACCACGAAGCACTCCGGCGTGGCCAGGCCGGCGGGGCGCTCGAGCCGCAGGTAGGCGCCCAGCTCGGCGAAGAACGCCCGGTCCACCGGGACCACCCGCTCCCGGGAGCCCTTGCCCAGCACCCGGACCCGGCGGCGGCCCTGGTCGACGTCGGCCAGCCGCAGCCCGCGGACCTCCCCGGCGCGCAGCCCGCCCAGCAGCATCAGCAGCACCACCGCCCGGTCCCGGTGGCAGCCCAGATCGGCCAGGAACGCCCCGACCTCGGCCAGCGGCAGCGACTCCGGCAGCCGGGCCGGCTCACGCAGCAGCCGGCCGCCGCCGCGGGGCCGGCCCGGCCCCAGATGCCCCAGCAGCCCCCGCGGCGCGGGCCGCAGCCCCGCGCCCCGCCGCCCGGCGGGCACCGGGCTGGCCGCCACCTCGCCGGCCATCACCAGGAACCCGAAGAAGCCCCGCGCGGCCGCGACCCGCCGGTTCACCGTCGCGATCGCGGCACCCCGCGGGCGCAGCGCCACGACCGTGCCCGCAGCCGGTGGCGGGGTGCGCTGCCAGTCGATCCAGTCGAACACGTCCATCGCCGTGACCTCGCCGACGCCGAGGCGCCGCTGCTGCAGGAACCGGGCCAGGTTGACCAGGTCGAAGGCATACGCGCGGACCGTGGCCGCCGAGAACGCCCGAGTCCGCAGATGCCCCAGGAACCGGTTCGCGGCCGCCGCGCCCTCCCAGTCGCCGTCCAGCCGGATGCCCTCCCCGTCGCCGACCACGCCGATCGCCACCGCGACCACCTCCCACCCGCCACACTCCTCCGCCACCGGCGGCCCGGGCCGGGAACCCGGCCCCGCCGAGCACAGGTGTCGCCCGAGGGCCGGTTAACGGATATGGGGTTGTTGGACCAGATCTGCCGCCAGATCTCCTTGGGGAAGACGGTGAACGCCAGCACGTCGGCCGCGGGCCCCGTCGAGGTGCTCGGCGACGGCGGGGAGCTTGTCGGCCAGGGCGTCGAGGATCCGGTCGAACTGCTCGTGCACGGACTCCTTGTCGGGCTGGTCGTAGACCGAGTGCAGCAGCGCCTTGACCCACGGCCAGGAACTCTTCGGGGTGACGCTCATGAGGTTCGCCGAGTAGTGCGTCCTGCAGCGCTGCCAGGCGGCGCCGGGCAGGGTCGCGGCGATCGCCTCGACCAGGCCGGCGTGGGCGTCGGTGGTGACCAGGGCGACCCCGGACAGGCCGCGGGCGACCAGGTCGCGGAAGAACGCCAGCCACCCGGCGCCGGTCTCCCCGCTGGTGACCTGCACGCCCAGGACCTCCCGGTGCCCGTCGGCGTTCACCCCGGTCGCCACCAGCACGGCGACGTTGACCACCCGGCCGCCCTCGCGGACCTTCATCATCAGCGCGTCGGCGGCGACGAACGTGTACGGCCCGGCGTCCAGCGGCCGGGTCCGGAAGTCCGCGACGTGGGCGTCGAGGTCCTTGGCCATCTCCGAGACCTGCGACTTCGACAGCCCGGTGATGCCGAGGGACTGCACCAGCCGGTCCATCCGGCGGGTGGACACCCCCAGCAGGTAGCAGGTCGCCACCACGCTGGTCAGCGCGGCCTCGGCCCGCCGCCTGCGCTGCAGCAGCCACTCCGGGAAGTACGTGCCGGTCCGCAGCTTCGGGATCGCCACGTCGATGGTGCCGACCCGGGTGTCCAGGTCGCGGTGCCGGTAGCCGTTGCGGATGTTCGTCCGCTCCGCCGACACGGTGCCGTAGGCGGCGCCGCACACCGCGTCGGCGTCGGCGGACAGCAGGGTCTGGATGAACGTGGACAGCAGCTGGCGCATCAGGTCCGGGGAGGCCTGGGCCAGGTGCTCGGACAGGAACTGCTCAGGGTCGATACTACGAACAGCGGTCATCGTGGGGAGTCCTCTCGAGTCGGTTGTGGAAGATCACTCGAAGGATCACGCGATGACCGCGCCTACATCTGCAGCGACACGATCACCGGGCTACCGAACACCACTCTGCCGGACGCAACTAGTCACGTCACACGGCGGCAGCCTCGTCGACTTTGAGTACTCGAAACCGTGCCGAGCATGCCGGGGGCTCCTTGCCTTCGCATACCAGCTGGTGGCGGTGCTCATACCCGGACGATTGCCGACCTCGCTCCAGACAGGCCGGGGAGGGGAATGCTGCGATGAACGGACTGGTGCCCCGCCGGAAGCCGGCGGGGCACCAGGTGCTAGCGGTGTGAGCCTTGGATCAGGCCTGCGAGCCGCCGATCGCGTCCTCAACGGTGTTGAAGCCACCGAGAACGTCGTTGCCCAGGGCGGCGACGACCAGAACGATGATCGCGGCGATCAGCGCAACGAGCAGGCCGTACTCCACGGCGGTGGCGCCCTCGTCGTCGTTCCGGGTGAAGAGCATGGTGTGGATACGAGTGATCACGAGATCCCCCAACTTTCGTCTCGATCGGTCTCGGCCCCTTTGGCCTCAACCTCGTGTGACTCCATCATCAGGCCAGGTGCCGCTCCCGAACATCCGGCAAACCGGTGGCTTGCCATCATCCATTCGGTCGATATCACGCCCAACGGAGCTCGGGAGCTCCACCCGTGGCCCGGTTCGCGGATCCGGCCCAACTTGTCAACTGCGGCCCCCACCGTCCGCGACGAAGGCTAGGAAACCCGGTCCCCGAGAGCCACGGCATCGTATTCCTTGAGTGGGTCCGGTCGTTGTGGGAGTCGTTCTGGTGCCCGCGTCAGCACGCGGGCAGACTGGACGGACTATGACGAACGGAAGGGTCACACCCCGAACAGATCGTGCGCGAGCTGAGGCAGGCCGAATCGGATGCTGGCCCAGGGCGCGGACGTGGCCGCGGTGTGCCGGGAGTTGCAGATCAGCGAGCGGACCTTCTACCGGTGGCGCAACCAGTACGGGGGCTTGAAGGCCGACGACGCCCGCCGGTTGAAGGAGCTGGGGAAGCAAAGCGCGACCCTGAAGCGGCTGCTGGCCGCGGCCGAGCTGCAGAACGCGGCGCTGATGGACCGCGCGGAGGGAGGCTTCGAGGCCCGGGCAGGCGCCGCGCCGCCGTGGCCCACCCGATCGCCGCGTACGCGGGAGCGAGCAGCTGAGCCGGCTGGTCGGGCTGAGCAGTTCGGCATACGGCCGCCGACTGGTGGCGCAGTTGCGTTCGGACCCGGCGCCGGGGAGCGGCAGGGGCTCCGGCTTGCGCCGATGGCGCGGACCTACCACCGGGGGCGGCTCACTGATCTCCTGGTATTCGGCACCGGCGTTTGATGGACACCGAAGCCCCACGTCTTGGTCTGCATCGGACGAATGGATGACCCGATACGGGCGGTTCGCCGGATGGCAGCGGGGCCCGCATACACGAACCTGACTGATAAGCGTGAGGTCGTCCGGCCGAAGCCAACCAGGAGAAGGGGATGTCCGTGCTCACTCGCATTCACACACTGCTAGCCACTCGCAACGACCAGGGAGCCACCGCCGTGGAGTACGGCCTGCTTTTGGCGCTGATCGCGGGCGTCATCATTGTCGTGGTCGCTGCTCTCGGTCAGGACGTTCTGTCGGGCCTCGACACTATGGAGGACCGCTTCAACGGATCGCAGGCCTGACGATAGGCGTCGTCTTCACATCCCTGCTGCCTCAACGGCGGTCTGGGCTGCGGGACACACCAATCAACGGCCTTGATCAGCATGCACAGAGGCCGGGCCGGCCTCGGTGGCGCTGGGGCGCGGGGGTCTCCAGTGCAGCAGCAACCTCTACCGGCACGGTTCCTCTGCTGGCCCCATGCGCGGAGTCGTACGACGTCGACAGCGAGTCCGCTGAGCTCGTGATCGGTCCGTGCATTGCATCGCCCCCGCGCGCTGGCTGCAGCGCAACGGGCAGCCGGATCGGCCGCGCGGGGTCGGTGTTCGTTCTGCACCGCACCCTGGGCTTCGGACCAGGCTGAGCGCTTCCGAACCGTCGGACAGCCCGGCGCTCTAGACAGCCCACGGCCGACGCCTACTAGCCTCGCAGCACAGCGCCGGTGGCCGCCCCCGCAGCCGCAACCGCTGCTTCCCGTGCAGCGGCCACCTCGCCGGCCTTCAGTGTCCGATCCGGCCCGCGGAAACGCAGCGAGTAGGCCAGCGACTTCTTGCCTTCTCCGACCTGCTGGCCGCGATACTCGTCGAACAGCCGGACTGCCTCCAGAAGCGCCCCGCCGCCCGCCTGCAAGGCCCGCGGCGACTGCGGCCGCCGGGACGTCGCAGGTCAACGACCAGCGCCACGTCCTCCTTGGCCACCGGCATCGTGCCGATTCCCGGCGCCTCATGCGGGCCTGAGGCAGCCGACAGCAGGCTGCCGAGATCGACCTCTGCTGCCGACGTTCGTGGCGGAAGCCCCAGCGCGGCGATGACCCGGGGATGCAGTTCGCCGGCATGCCCGATCACGACGTCCTCGAGGCTGAACTGCGCGCAGCGGCCCGGGTGGTAGCTCGGATCCGAGCCGGACGCCACCGACAGCGACACCCCGAGCTCGGCAGCAACGCGCTGCACGGCCGCCACCGCGTCGGCCCAACTCGCCTCACGGGCAGGACCCCACCAGCCGCTCGGCGACCACTCTCCTGCGACCACCAGCGCCAGATGATCGGGCTGATCGGGCAGGAGCGCCTCGAGCGCGGCCAACTCCTCCCCCGCCGGCCGATCGGCCACCGACGGTCGCACCACGCCGCTCTCCCGGCCGTGGTGGAAGAACGCCGTGCCATGCTCGAAGAGGGCCAGATCCGTCGTTCCCCGCGAGATGTTGCGCTGCGCCGCTGCGAGCAGACCGGGCAGCAGCGTGGTGCGGAGGAACGGTTGCTCCTCCGACAGCGGGTTGGCCAGCCGCACGAGTCGGCGACGACGGTCCAGCTCCGGGATCAGCAGCGCCTCCAAGTCGCTGGCCCCGATGAACGGGTAGCACGGCGTCTCGACGAATCCCGCCCCCGCGAGCAGCACACCGACGCGCTTGCGGGCCCGCTGCTGGGCCGTCCACCCGCGGCCAGCCGGCGCTGCTGGAAGTGCCGATGGGATGGCGTCGTACCCGACCAGCCTGATGACCTCTTCGGCGAGGTCGGCGGGGTCGGTGAGGTCCGGCCGCCAACTCGGCGGCTCGACGGCGAGTTGCCCCTGCTCCGCACGCACGGTGCAGCCGACCGACTCCAGGTGGGCCACGGTCTGCTCGACGCTGATCGGCATCCCTGCCACCCGGGCCGGCAGATCTGCGAAGATCCGCACGACGACCGGCTCGATCGGTGCCTCCACCGCCGTCATCCCGAGGTAGCGCCCGCCGCCGAGGCGCAGCAGCAACTCGGCCGCGCGTGCCGAGGCGTAGACGGGCAACTGCCGATCCACTCCGCGCTCGAAGCGGCGGGATGCCTCGGAGGACAGCTTGTGGCGACGGCTCATCCGGGCCACGACATCCGGGGCGAAGTGGGCCGCCTCCAGCGCGATGTTGCGGGTGGCCGGACCGATCTCGCTGGTCAGGCCGCCCATCGTTCCGGCCAGGCCGATGGAACCGGTGTCGTCGGCGATGACCAGATCGTCCGAGTCCAAATCGCGCTTGACATGATCCAGCGTCTCCAGCCTCTCACCCGGCTGGGCCCGCCGCGGTCGGACCGGTCCGACCAGCGCATCGAGGTCGTACGCGTGCAACGGCTGGCCGGTCTCCAGCATCACGAAGTTGGTGATGTCGACGGCAAGCGATACCGGCCGCATGCCGCAGGCGATCAGCCGCGACCGCATCCACAGCGGACTCGGAGCATCCGGATCGAAGTCCACAATCGTGCGCAGCGTGAATAGGTCGCAGGCCGTCAGGTCTTCGCTGCCGCACTGGGCCACAGGACCCTCCTCGGGCGCGGGCAACTCGACCAGGTCCAACCCCGGGTCGCTGAAGGGCACGCGGTAGGCGACCGCGGCCTCACGCGCCACGCCGCGGATGCTCAGCGCGTACCCGCGGTCCGGCGTCACAGCGATGTCCAGGACGTCCTCGCCGATGCCGAGCAACGGCATCGCGTCGGCCCCCACCTCGCCGGCATCGGGCGGCAGCACCATGATCCCGTCGTGCTCGGCACCCAGGCCCAGTTCGCGCTCCGAGGCGATCATGCCGTCGGAGACGCGGCCGTACGTCTTGCGCGAGCCGATCGCGAATCCGCCGGGCAGGACGCTGCCCGGCAGCGCCACCGGCACCAGGTCACCCTCGACGAAGTTGGTGGCACCGCAGATGATGCCACGTTCGCCCGGGGTCTCGGGGTGGCCGCGTTCTGATCCGACGGCCACCCGGCAGTAACGGATCGGCTTCTTGAACTCGGTGAGTTCCTCGATCTGCAGCACCCGGCCCAGCACCAGCGGGCCAGACGTGCCGGATCCGATCGTCTCGACGGTCTCCACCTCCAGACCTGCGGCGATGAGGCGCTCGGCTACTTCGCGGCCGGTCTGGTCGGCAGGGATCGGCGCGAACTCGCGCAGCCAGGACAGCGGGACCCGCATCAGGACTCCAATCCGAACGCCAGCGCGAACCGCACATCGCCCTCGACCATGTCGCGCATATCGGTGATGCCGTGCCGGAACATCAGGGTGCGCTCCAGGCCCATGCCGAAGGCGAAGCCGGAGTACTCGGCCGAATCGATGCCGCAGGCCCGCAGGACGCGGGGGTTCACCATGCCGCAGCCGCCCCACTCGATCCAACCCTCGCTGCTGCACGTGCGGCAGGGTCGCTCGGGATTGCCCACCGAATCGCCCCGGCACACGAAGCACTGCAGGTCCAGTTCCGCACTGGGCTCGGTGAACGGGAAGTAGCTGGGTCGCAGGCGGGTGGTGAGCCCCTCGCCGAAGAGTTCGGCCGCGAGGTGGTCCAACGTGCCCTTCAGATGCGCCATCGTGATGCCCCGGTCGACAGCCAGTCCTTCGATCTGGCTGAACACAGGCGTGTGCGTGGCGTCGAGCTCATCGGTGCGGTACACCCGTCCCGGACAGACCACGTACACCGGCAGTTCCCGGCTGATGAGACTGCGGATCTGGACCGGCGAGGTGTGTGTGCGGAGCACGACGCCGGAATCCGGGGATTCGACGAAGAAGGTGTCCTGCATGGAGCGGGCAGGGTGGTCGGGACCGAGGTTGAGAGCATCGAAGTTGTGCCACTCCGTCTCCGCTTCCGGCCCATCGGCAACCTCGTAGCCCATCGCGACGAAGATGTCGCTCATCCGCTCCTGGATCGTGGTCAACGGGTGGCGGGCCCCGACGCGGTCCCGGTCATAGGGCAGCGTGACGTCCACCGCCTCCTCCACCAGGACGCGGGCGTCGCGCTCCGCCTCGAGCTCGGCCTGCCGAGCCTCCAGCGCCTGGCGGACCTGCCCGCGCGCCTTGCCGATGCGCTTGCCGGCGTCCGCCTTCGCCGCCGGCGGCAGCGCCCCGATCTCGCGGTTGGCCAGCGCCAGCGGGGAGCGGTCGCCGGCATGGGCGATCCGTGCGGCCTTGAGCTCGTCGAGGTCGGATGCGGCGGCGATCGCGGCCAGTGCCTCATCGGCGGCCGCCTGGACGTTCTCGGGGGCCAGCGCCGCTACTTCGACGGGATCGAATCCCTTGTTCGGTGCGGACATCATCTCCCCGGCTTTCCTGTGTGGACAGACCATCGCCCAGTGTACGGATGCCGCGGCGAGGGGCGGACGCCTCTCGCGCGGCCGGCCGGACTCCCGCACGCCGGAGCCGCCCGTGGGCGATACTGCGACTATGCAGGAATCGACCTCTGGGGGCAGGTTCTTTCCCCACGCGCCCACGACCATCGAGGCCACCGGCCTGTCCGAGGCGAACATCGAAGGCCTGGTCATCAAGCTGCTGACGCATCGGGGGGACGCATCCGGCTGGCAGATCGCCGCGCAACTGAGGCTGCCGCTGCCGCTGATCGCCGACC
>CAVPOB010000027.1:0-21391 GCA_963706835.1 uncultured Actinomycetota bacterium | reverse complement strand
CCGGGGCGATTCACCATCGACATGAGCTCGGAGTTCCGGGCCGCGATCCGCGATGTGCTGCCCAAGGCCCGGATCGCGGCCGACCACTGGCATGTGATGACCCGCGCCAACCACATGGTCACCCAGGTGCGGCGGCGGCGTTCCTGGGACCTGCACGCCCGCCGAGGCCGGATCGTGGACCCCGCTGGAAGTACCGCACGCTGCTGACCTGCAAGCAGGCCCACCTGTCGGCGTGCGCCGCAGCGCTCGAGGCTCGATCAGATCCTGGCCGCCGACGTCGAGCTGGCGTCGTCTGGGCGATCAAGGAGATCACCGTTCAGCTGCTCGCCACCCGCACCAGTGCGGACTTCGACGTCGAGTGGCAGCAGCTCAAGACCGCGGTCCGGGCCACCGACCTGCCCGAACCCGCCGCCCTGTTCAAGACCCTGAAGGCGTGGAAGACCGAGATCCGCACCTTCTGCCTCACGAGGGTCACGAACGCCAGAACCGAGGCCGCGAACCTGAACGCGAAGAACATCAAGCGAGCCGGCCGAGGCTACGTCAACCACCACAACTACCGGGCACGTATCCTGCTCGCCGCGACCGTCAAGAACGCGGCGTGAACACCCCGACCACGCTCAAAGTCGAAGAGCCACGATGGTCGCTGTCGCTGTCGCTGTCGCCGATGCCAACGCTGTGTGTGGTGCGGGTTCGACTACCACGCCGATCCGGGGTCTCTTGGTCGTATGGAGGGCAAGCTCCGTCGACTCACCAATACCTCACTCAGCTGGGTTGCGAACAACCCACGCGCACGATTGCGAGCCCCACGAGGCAGGGAACAAGACCACCTGACCCGAGCTGTCCACGACCCGAGCACCTTGGGATTCAGCCCAAGGTGCCACTGCCCCTTGCTGCCCATCGCAATACAAGGCCTCCTTGCCCGGTGGTGCCAAAGACTCAACTCCCCAAGCCCAAGTGACGTACGCGCCGTCTCTCGGCACGTACTCCCCGTCCCACACGGCGAAAAGGCCATCAGCGGTCACGCTGTCGGCGTCCGCAAGCTCGTGGCGGTCAAGGAAGGCCTGCATCCCGAGCCAGCCGGACAGAAGCTCATCTCTCACAAGCATTCCCTCGATCGCACCGCCATGCAGTTCCGTCCGAGGCACCGATAGCTCTCGGAAGAACAGCACTGCTCCTGATGCGATCGACAGGCATGCGACACCGGCAAGCAACGGGCGCCATGTGGGAACCGCGAGTTCGTAGAAGAGCGTGGCCATGGCCACCATAGGCAGTGGGGCTGCCCACCAGATGTGGGCTGGATCCCCGAGGGGCACGTACTGCGCCCAGGCTGCGACCCCGCCAATACCGACGATAGCCAGTTGGATTCTGAGCTGGACGTCCGGAAGCTTGCTTGGGATCTGCAGCGGCGTTGGCCAAATGGCCCGGAGGACCAGGAGCCCGGAGGCTGCGGGCGCCAACATGACCCACATCTGGACCGGCACCAGGTCCCGGCGAAAAGCGGCCGCCCCCGCAGACACGACGACCGCGAGCCCAAGTGAGATCACCAGCATCGCAAGCAGGATGCGGAGTCGACGACGACCCTGCACGCGCCCGAGGACGAGAGCCATG
This sequence comes from uncultured Actinomycetota bacterium, assembly GCA_963706835.1. Lineage (GTDB taxonomy): Bacteria > Actinomycetota > Actinomycetes > S36-B12 > CAVXYG01. Next base: position 19,783 of record CAVPOB010000027.1, on the reverse strand, counting down.
CAGATCAGGACGCAGAGCAGCCCTGGGACCAGCGCGAGGTCCATCAAGAGGCGTACAACGTCGATACGTGGGCTGTAGGCGCCCAGAGGCCCCACAATAGCCTGAGCCACGAAGGCTTCCACAGAACCCCTCAATGCCAGACTGCCAAGAAGAAGGGCGATCGAGCCGGCCAGGCCAATCAGGTAGCTAATGAAGACTCTTCCAGCCCAGCCACCCGAGCCGCCTCGTGCAACTAGAGCCCCGGCCATGAGGAGAACTGCCCCGGTCATAGCGGCATGCATGACCCCAAGTTGCAGGCGCGTGAAGCATGCTGCCCCCGCCAACGCACCTGCAAGACTCCCAAGCACGACAGCCCGACGCGATCTCGCCCCCCAGACCAGCAGGGCGACTGTAGAGCAGCACGAAGAGCGCGAAGTAGACGGAGGGCCAGGGCCACAGAGGGAACAGAGCGCGATCCGCGACAGCCCAGTCCTGGCACTCCGCCACCCAGACACCGGCGGCCAGCCCGCCGACAGCATCGCTACAAGTAGTTGTCCGGACGAAGAGCGCAATCAGGACGGCACTGAGGCACAGTGCAATCGCAGCATGCACTCGGATGCTCAGTAGATGCGGACCCCCCAGCCAAATCGCAGGGATCTGGAGCCACGTTGCCATGGGGCCGTACTGAGAGAAGAGCTCGGAATGGAGGTGTAGACCCTCCGCCGCCCCTATGGCGGGCGCAAGAACCACCCCGTCGTGATGGGGGTCCGGATCAAGACGCGCCGCGGCGAGGAACACACCGAGACTGACGACTCCGACCGACAGACCCAGCGCGGCGGAACGACGACTCCGTCGTGGCGCCAGACCAAAGGAGACGGTCCGTGCAGTGTCGTCCATCCCGGCCACCCCGTCCAGCGCCTCGGCGCACACATCCCTGATCACTGGAGCATCCCCGAGCCGGGACCCCAAGTGGACCTCTTCCGTGCTGACCGTGCACGACAGCTTGGTGATTCAGCCCTCACCAGATCGCGAGGCTACCAGCCCAGACAACCCCCCCCGGCGGGGATCACCGACCATCCAGGGCAATTGCGATTCTCAGCCCCTTCGAGGGTCCGCGGGGCGGTGGAGCCCTGCCTACCTCCCCTCGCGTAGGATTCGTGCCTATCCACCAACGAGTTCGCGAACATCCCGATGGGGGCAATCTTGACAACGGACAAGGGGCGCCGCGAGATTCTCGGCCTAGTTGCGAGCTACGGCGAGGCCAAGTACCAGCCAACCGAGTTCGTCCCGGGGAGACCCCGGTCCCGGTCTCCGGCAAGGTGCTCAACGCCGCCGACCTCGTCCACCTGGTCGACGCCTCCCTCGACGGCTGGCTGACCGCCGGTCGATTCACCGAGAAGTTCGAGCGGGCCCTTGCCCGGTACGTCGGCGTCCGCGGGGCGGTGTTCGTCAACAGCGGCTCCAGCGCCAACCTCGTGGCGCTGAGCGCGCTGACCAGCCCGAAGCTCGGCAAGCGCGCCTCGTGGAGGGCGACGAGGTCCTCACCGTCGCGATGGGCTTCCCGACCACGGTCAACCCGATCATCCAGAACCGCCTCAAGCCGGTCCTGGTCGATGTCGAGCTGGGCACCTACGACGCCATCCCGACCTCCTTGCGCGAGGCCATCGGCCCGCGGACGCGAGCGATCATGATGGCCCACACCCTGGGCAACCCGTTCGACCTCGACGCCGTGCAGGCGCTCTGCAAGGAGCACGGCCTGTGGCTCGTCGAGGACTCCTGCGACGCGCTCGGGTCGACCTACGACGGCAAGAAGCACCGGCAGCTTCGGCGACACCGCCACCGTCAGCTTCTACCCGGCGCACCACATCACGACGGGCGAGGGCGGCGCCGTCTTCGTGCAGTCGCCGCTCATCAAGAAGCAGGTCGAGTCGTTCCGCGACTGGGGCCGCGACTGCTACTGCGAGACCGGGCACGACAACACCTGCCTCAAGCGCTTCGAGTGGCAGCTCGGCGACCTGCCCGAGGGCTACGACCACAAGTACATCTACAGCCACATCGGCTACAACCTCAAGGCCACGGACATGCAGGCCGCCCTCGGGCTCTCCCAGCTGGACCGGATCGACGAGTTCGCCGACCGGAGGCAGCGAGAACTTCACGCTACCTGCTACGCGGCTTGGAGGACGTCCCCGGGCTGATCCTGCCCAAGGCGACCCCGAAGTCGGACCCGTCCTGGTTCGGCTTCCCGATCACGCTCGACCCGAAGTCGTCCGTCGATCGTGAGGACCTGCTGCGCTTCCTCGATGCCCGGAAGATCGGCACGCGCCTGATGTTCGCCGGCAACATCCTGCGCCAGCCCGCGTACAGGGACGTCGAGTTCCGGATCGCCTCGTCGCCTGGACGTCGCCGACATCGTCATGCGGCGGACCTTCTGGGTGGGCACCTACCCGGGGCTCACCCCGCCGATGCTCGACTACATCGCCGACTCGATCCGCGAGTTCGTCGACCGAAGGCCGCTGATCGTGCGCTACCTGGTCACCGGGCACACGGGCTTCAAGGGGGCCTGGCTGACCCTCTGGCTCGCCGAGCAGGGCCACGAGGTCGTCCGGCCTTGCGCTGGACCCGCGAGCCGGGCGGCATCTTCGAGCGCGCCGGAGTCGGGGAGCTCCTCGCGCATGACGTCCGGCTGGACATCCGCGACGCCGACGCGTGGCCGAGGTCATGGCCGACGCTCAGCCCGACGTCGTCCTCCACCTGGCAGCCCAGCCGCTGGTCCGGGAGTCCTACGCGGACCCCGCGGACGACGATGACGACCAACGTCGACGGCACGATGAACGTGCTCGCAGGCGATGCAGGGCGTCGACTCGATCCAGGCGCAGCCGTCATCGTCACCACCGACAAGGTCTACCGCAACGTCAACCAGGTGTGCGGGCTACCGGGAGAGCGACCCGCTGGGCGGCGACGACCCCTACAGCGCCTCCAAGGCGATGGCCGACCTCCTGACCCAGTCGTGGGTCGAAGTCTTCCCGGGTCCCCCGACCGCGATCGCGCGTGCGGGGAACGTCATCGGCGGCGGCGACGTGAGCCCCGACCGGCTGCTGCCCGACCTGATCGCGAGCTACCAGCGCGGGGAGCGTCCGCAGCTGCGCTACCCGGGTGCCGTCCGGCCCTGGCAGCACGTCCTCGACTGCCTGAACGGGTACCTGACGCTGGTCGATGCCCTGCTCGAGGGTCGAGGGCTCGGGGAGTGGAACTTCGGTCCGGAGTTCGACAGCTTCGTGAGCGTCGGCCAGGTGGCGGATCTCGTGGCGACCTCGTTCGGGGCTCCGACCGGATTCTCGTTGGCCGAGCGGCAGCCCCACGAAGCCGGCCTGCTGGCGCTCGACTCGCGAAAGGCCCAGGTCGAACTGGGCTGGCGCAACCGGCTCGGGTTCGAGCGAGCGCTGGAGTGGACCGCTGGAGTGGGAGCAGGCCATCGCAGCCCGGATGGACCCACGTCAGGCCAGCGCTGGACCAGACTCCGCCGCTTCGCAGCACTCGGTCAACTCTGAACCACATCGCGATCGGCAACAAGTCCCACGAGGGATCAGGTGCTGAGCATTCGTCCTCGCCATTCGCCTGCAAACCACCGGTACGTCTTGTCGACAGCATCCTCGAGGGCGATCGTCTCTTGGAAGCCGAGCCGCGATTCAGTCGCCTGAACATCAGGGAAGAGGTCATCCAACGCTTGGGTCCTGCCCGGCGAGGTGTTCAGGGCGAATCGCGCTTGCGTGCCGACGCGCTGGGCTATGAGCGTCGCCAGTTCCAAATGACTTACGACGTGGGCGCTCCCGAGGTTGTAGACCTCCCCGTCCACCCCTCGGACGAGTGCCGCGAGCACGCCCCATGCCGCATCGCTGCCGTAGAGATAGCTCCGACGTGCCGAGCCGTCGCCATGGATGCCGCATCTCCCTGCCGGTCAAGCACGTCGTGGAAGAAGCTGTTCATCGCCCAAGGACGGTCAAGCTCCTGGTAAGCACCCGACAAGGTGAACAGCCGGACGGTGCTGATGGGAAGTCGGAACTGGCTCCGGTATATTGCCGCCAGCGACTCCGCCGCCCGCTTGGCGTCGATGTAGACCGAGTGCAGGGCGCCGGCGGGAATGGGGAAGTAGTCGGTCTCACGAAGTGGCCCCGGACGGGTCGGCGTGCCAGCCACCAAGCAGGAACTGACGTTGACGAATCGACGAAGCCCATCGAGCTTCGCGGCTGCGTCGAGCGTGTTGTTGATCCCATCGACGGTCGTCTGGTAGACGCGCAATGGATCGGACGAATGAACCCTGTTGTTCGGGATCCCGGCAGCGTGAATCACCAGGGTCGTCCGCTTGGGCAACTCGAACGAATTCCGGACGTCCTGCCCGCGGAGTGTGATGTCACTCCTGGACGCCAGATGCGGGTACTTCGTGGCCCACTCGTTGACGTCGCGGGCCATCAGATCAAGGGCGATGTTCAACCCGTAGACGTCATTGAGCGCGGCTACCATCTCCGCCAGCCAAGTACCCAGGAAGCCAGTGCCTCCGGTAACCGCAATCTTCTGCAGCATGAGGCCCGCGTGGATCTCGGGATGCGTGGACGCTGCGGCCAGGCAGTCCGTGCGGGCTTCGGCGAACGTGTCAGTGGACAACAGTCAGCCTCTCGCCCGTGGTCGCGCCAGCCAGTTCGCGCGCGACTTCGATGATCAGGCTCTCCTGGCCGGCCACAGCTTTGCGCCGGCCAAGCTCGAAGAAGATGTCCCGCGGATCGACGTCGAAGTCCTTGGCCGCTTGCGTCACCTGCTTCGCGAAACCGGAGAACACCCCCGAGAGGCCGCTCACGATCGATGGCGGCGTGATGGTCGGTGCCACCGGGTTGAACGTGCGCTCGGGCGACGTCGGCAGCATCAAGGATCCTGTAGAGGTCGATCCCGGTCTCGAAGCCGAGCCTCTGGAAGACAGCCACGATGACTTCGAGTTGCGCATTGCCCGCACCGGCGCCGAACCCGCGGATCGTGCCATCAATGATCGAGGCACCGGCATTGACCGCCTCGACGGAGTTGATGATGGCCATACCCAGGTTGTTGTGCGCATGGAAGCCGACGGGGATCGTCAGCCCGTCGACAAGGGTGGAGATCCGCTCGCGCACCTCCGCGGGGAAGTAGGCCCCGGCAGAGTCCATGATGATGATCGCCTCGGCGCCGTAGGACTCCATCTTGCGGGCTTCCTCCAGCAGGATTGCCGGTGACGCCATGTGGCTCATCATCAGGACGCCGAAGGCTTCCTTGCCGGCCTGGCGCGTGTACGCGATGTGCCTGTCGGTGATGTCCGCCTCAGTGCAGTGCGAGGCGACCCGGACGACGTCGACGCCCATGTCGATGGCCTTGGCCAGGTCCTTGCGAATGGTGCAGAACCCCGGGATGACATGGATGCCCAGCTTGGACTTGTGCAAGTTCTCCCGGGAGACAGCCAGGATCTCCTCGTCGGGAAGGGCGCACTCGCCGACCAGCATCGAGGAGGCGCCAAGGCCGTTGCCGTGACCCACCTCGACGATGGGTACCCCGGCCGCCTCGGCTGCCTGGCAGTACGCGACGAAGCTGGCGCGGTTGAGCTGATGGCGAACGGCGTGGTTGCCGTCACGCAGGGTCGGGTCGCTGATGAGGACGTTCCTACTCATGGTCGGCCTCCTTGGTGGGCGACGCCTTGGCCACGAGTTCGGCCATGGCGATTGCAGCGCAGTTGATGATGTCCAGGTTTCCTGCGTACTGGGGCAGGTAGTCACCCAAGCCCAGCACCTTGATCGTGGTCACAACGTGCGACCCCTCGATCGTGGGCGGCACGATCAACTGGTAGCCCGGAACGTATCCCTTGATCTTCTCCACCATCGTCGAAACGGCGGTCTCGATCGCTGACAGGTCCGGATCGGCGATCTTCGCGTAGATCGTGGTCTGCATGTCGATCGGCGGGTGCGCGGGATTGAGGATGAGGATCGCCTTGGTGAGCTTGGCGCCGGTGAACCTCTGGAGCGCACTCTCCGTTGTCTCGACGTACTCGTCTAGGTTGTAGCGCGTAGCTGGGCCGGCGCTGCGTGAGGCGATGCTCGACGCGGCCTCGATGTACTCGATGTCGGAGTGGACATCGGCGATGGCTCGGGCGATCGGGATCGACGCCTGACCGCCGCAGGTGATCATGTTGATGTTGCGCGCGCCGGTGGCCAGGCACTCCTCGGCGTTGATGGCCGGCACGCACAGCTCTCCGAGCTTCGCGGGAGTCATGTCGATGACAGTCTTGCCCAGGTCATCGAGAACAGCCCAATGCTGGACGTGGGCCTGGGCCGAGGTCGCGTCGAACACCAGATCGCAGATGCTGGGATCATCGGCGATCGCATCGATGCCGCGATCTGAGATGGGCACTCCGAGCGCGTTGGCCCTCTTCATGCCTGCGGAGTTGAAGTTCCTGCCGGCGAAGATGCTGCAGGTCATGTGCTCGGAGCGCATGACCTTGATCATCAGATCGGTCCCGATGTTGCCAGTCCCGATGATCCCGACCTTCAACTTGCCTTCCGAACTCATGAGGCTCCTCCACCTGCTCCCCTGTTGAACGCATTGTGCAGGACTTGCCGCGCGCCGTCGACGAGGCCCTCTCTTGAAGTCAAGGTCGGTCGATAGCCGAGCAACTCCGCGACCCTGTTGTTCGAGTAGTAGTTCGGTTTGCTCCCCGTAGCATCAAGCACGTCGACTCCCTCGTCCGCGACGACGAAAGACAGCCCGAAGTCCTCCGCCATGGTCCGCAGCAGATCCCGTTTCTCGATCGGCTCCCGGGTGTAGCAGTCAACAGCCCTGTTGCCGCCGTCCGACTGGAGAACGCACTCGATCATTGGTGGAAGTCACGCGGCCCCAGATAGTCACGAACCATCGGCAGTGGGGATGTGCGCAGCGTCCGTGTCGTCAAGGATCGCACGAAGGACGTCGGAGATGAAGAACCTGGCGTTCAAGTCCTGACTCGCGCTGAAGTAGTTGAAGACCCTCACGTCAGTGATGTCGAAGCCCGGCAGCGCCCGGTGCTTGCATTCGGCATGGAACTTCGCGACTGCGTAGAAGTCTCTCTCGGACAGGCGATTGAGCACGTACTCCGACCGCGTATCCGCGTCCGCTGGGGCCTGGAACGTACTGCCATAGGCCGCCCCACTGGACAGGAAGATGTAGCGGCAGTCGGGATCAGACCTGAGCCCGTCCAGCACCAGGTCGTCGAACTGCTGGGTGATGCCAAGGATGTCCCCGCCCATCTGGGCTGCCCGACGCGGATCGCCTACCCCGACGAAGTTGATCACTGCGCGATACCGCTCCACGGCCGTAGTCGGCGTAGGTGCGCACCGGCAGGTCCAATCCGTGCTGGGCCAACCACCGACCCGTGACATCCGGATCGCGGACGAAGAGCACGAGGTCGCGATGCCCGGCGCCCACGAATGAGCCGATCAGGTCCCGCGCCAACTGGCTGCTCGCACCGAGGATGGCGATCAGGTCCCCCATCTACAAGGACCTGGACTTCGGATGAACCCCGACCGGCATCGCAGCCTCCAGGACATCGCGGGGGAGCAGCGGCGAGAGGTCCTCCAGCGGCGGGGACACCAGGGTTCCGTCGGCCTTGGCCACCACCGAGAGCTTGGGCGAGAACATCTGCTCGGGGTGCATGAAGACCTCGCAGATGACAGGCCCCGGCTCGGCCTGAACCTGAGCGATCGTCTCGTCGCACTCGTCCCAGGTCCGGATCTGGTACGCCGGGATTCCGAACGCCGCGGCGAGCCTCGAGAAGTCAGGGCACGAGACTCCGGAGGCCTTGTCCGTGGCCACGTAGGCACCCCCGAAGAGGGCGTTCTGGGTGTGCTTGATCATCAGGTAGCCGTCGTTGTTGAAGATGAACAGCTTGATCGGCAGCCGGTGATGGACGACCGTCTGCAGCTCCTGGAGGTTCATCATCATTCCGCCGTCGCAGTTGAGGCACATGACCTCGCCCCGATCGGTCGCGAACGACGCCCCCAGGGCAGCCGGAAGTCCGTACCCCATCTCGCCGAGCCCGGTCGAGGTCATCAGTCGCTGACCCTCGTGGACGCGCAGCACCTGATGTCCGCTGAGCAGCGCCGTCCCCATATCCGTGACCGTGATCTGGTGTGGCTTGAAGTGGGCGTTGAGGCGCTCCATGAACCGGTAGGAGTTCATGAAACCCTCCCGGTCGGCATGCTCCTGCCCGACCCAGGGGAAAGTCGCCTGGAGGTCCCGGCACCAGGCCAACCAGTCACCGCGGTCCGCGGCGGACCCCGCGTCGTAGGCGACCAGGAGCGCAGAGATGAAGTCACCCGCGTCGGCCACCACCTGCTGGGTGATCCGACTGCCGTGCTTGGCCACCTCAGCCGGATCGATGTCGACGACGTCGATCCTGGCGGCGCGGGCCAACTCGCTGAGGTCGTAGCCGATCTGGGGGATCGCCAACCGGGTCCCGATCGCCAGGACGTAGTCGCTGTTCTGCAGGATGAAGTTGGCCGAGCGCTGGCCGTACACACCCGCCCGACCGAAGACGAGGGGATGATCGGAGTCGATGAGGTCGATCGCGGCCCACGACACGAGGGCTGGGACGCCCAGAGCCGCCAGGAGTTCCGGGACCAGCTCGGCCGCTCCGGCCAGGCGGATCCCGTGTCCCAGCCAGAGGACGGGGCGCTCGGCCGAGGCAAGGGCGGAGGCGATGTCCGCCACCTGCATCCCTGTCTGTGCGGGTATCGGGTCGGCTGGAGCCGGGGGGGTGAAGTGCTCGATCGCGTCGTCGGGCCGGCGCGCGGCCTGCAGGTCCATCGGGATCTCGATCCAGCACGGACCGGGGCGATCGGCCAGGGCCACGTAGGCGGCCTTCTCCAACTCGTAGACGGCGCGTTCAGGTGCCACCACCCGCTGGGCGTACTTGGTCACCTGGCTCACCATGTGGGTCGAGTCATAGCCCTGCACCCCCCACATGCGCAGGGGGTTCTCCGGGGAAGTGAACTTCGAGTTCTCGTTGCCGGCTATCACGATGCACGGGATTGAGTCGGCCCACGCCGAGACGACGCCCGTCACGCCGTTGGTCGACCCGGCCCCCGGTCGTCAGGATCGCTGCCGCGAGTCGCCCACTCGTGCGGTAGTAGGTCTGGACCGCCATGGTGGCCGCCTGCTCATGGTGCACGCAGACGATCTCGGTGAAGCCCCGCCGCGCGATCGCCTCGAACAGGTGAACGTTGCCTGCTCCGATGATGCCGAAGGCATGCTCGATGCCCAGGCGCTCGAGGCACTCGGCGACGTGCTCGGCGATCTTGGCGTTCTCATTGGCGTCCATGTGACTCCTTGGGGTGCTAACCGGTGGCATCCCGCTCGACCGGCGGTGAGACGAAGCCCCGGGTGTCCCTGACGATGAAGTTGGGGCGACGCTTGACTTCCTCGTAGATCAGACTGATGTACTCCGCGATCACGCCCAGCATCAGCGAGAGCAGCCCGAAGATGAGCAGCAGCAGCGCGACGATGGTTCCGTAGCCCGCGAACGGCACCCCGTTGACGAAGGCGTTGTAGACCAAGACGGCCAGAGCGATCACGGCCACGGCCGACGCGACCATGCCGACCAGCGTGATGAAGTGCAGCGGCTTGTACGAATGGGCGAAGATGCCCTTCACCGCCAAGCCGAGGACCTTGCGCGTGTGTGCCTTGGACTCACCGCCGAATCGCGGTGGCCGGGCCACGGGGACCGCTCGGGACTCGAATCCGGTCCACGCCACCAGTCCCCGCATGAACCTGTTGCGCTCGTCCATGTCGCGCAGCGACTCGTACAGGCGCCGGTCCATGAGCCGGAAGTCACTGGCGTTGCGAACGAGCTTGCCGTCGGACAGGCTCCCGGCAAGCCAGTAGAAGATCTGGCTGTTCATCTTGCGGACCGGCCCGGTGCCCTGCCGCTCGGTCACGAGGCCGTAGACGTTGTCGAAGCCGGCCTCCCACTCGCGCACGAACTCCGGGATGGCCTCCGGGGGATCCTGCAGGTCGGCGGTCATGAAGACGACCGCATCGCCCGTGGCATAGGACAGACCAGCCGTCAGGCCTCCATCCATGCCGAAGTTCCGAGCCAGTCGCAGGACCTTGATCCTGGGGTCGCTGCGCGCGGCATCCTGCAGCAGGCTCCAGGTCGCGTCCGCGGAACCGTTCTCCACGATGATGGTGTTCCAGTCGTACTCCGGGTTCGCATCGAACACGGCCAGCAATCGTGCGGCGAGTTCCTGGATGCAGTCCTCCTCGTTGTACGCGGGGACGACCACCTCGATTCGCTTCCTGGGGGTCCGTGTCGATGTCGGCTCCACGGCCGCATTCGCACGGACCGCATGCTGAGCGGTCGCGTCAGTCACCACGTCTTCCACGGAGCCTGCCCGTCCTCCCACAGCTTCGTGAGCATCTGCCACTCGCGATACGTGTCCATCGGCTGCCAATAGCCCAAGTGGCGGTGGGCCACCAACTCGCCGTCCGCCGCGAGCCTGGTCAACGGCTCTTCCTCGAGAACGCAGTCGTCGTCCAGGTACTCGAGGACCTCAGGCTCGAACACGAAGAAGCCGACGTTGATCCAGCCCTCGACCTTCGGCTTCTCCCTGAAGCGTTGTACGACCCCGTCGTCTCCGACCTCCATCACGCCGAACCGGCTCAGCGGCTGGACGGTGGTCACCGTCGCCAGTTCGCCATGGCTCTCGTGGAACTGCAGCAGGGCGGGGATGTCGACGTCGGCCAAGCCGTCCCCGTATGTGAAGATGAAGCGTTCACCGCCGAAGTACTTCCCGTACGGTTGACGCGACCACCGGTCATCGTCGTCTCACCCGTGTAGGCGACGGTCACCCGCCAAGTCCCCTCGTCATGGGCACCGTGGAACTCGATACCGTGCCTGTCGCCGAGCGTGACCGTGAAGTCGTTGTTGCGTCCCTCGTAGTTGAGGAAGTAGTCCTTGATCATCTCGGACTTGTAGCCCGTGGCCACCACGAACTCGTCGAGGCCGTGGCTTGCGAACATCTTCATCAGATGCCAGATGACCGGACGCCCACCGATCTCGACCATGGGCTTGGGCCGGTACTCGGTCTCCTCACGCATACGCGTACCGAGCCCCCCCGCTAGCAGGACGACCTTCATCTCACTCCCCTCGGTTCGACTGGGTCAGCCTACCCCGCGTCTCGGATACCGAACTCAGGGCGGGCATGCCGTCGGGCGTACGTCACGGGGCCCTCTGGGAGGAAGGACCCTCGAGACCGACGAAGGCCGGCTGCTGGACATCCTCGGAGCATGCCGGGGAGAGGGCGGACACCTCGATGACGGCTGTCCCCTGCGCATCCAGGACGACCCGATGCTCGAAGGCCCGAGTCCCATCAACGCGAACATCGACCCCGCGACCTCGATGATGGCGGGTCCGCAGGGCGGAGCCACCAGGTCCAGAACCACGTCCACCGACGTGGACGGCGCGCCGCGGACGGTGAGGCTGGCGTCCTCCTCGACCATCCACCAGAGGACCGACGGATCCGGCGAGTCGGCCGATGCGACCGAGAAGCCACTAATCGGCACCACGACGTACTCACCCTGACCGAACCCGGACAGGTCGAAGTACAGCCAACGTCCCGACGAGGACACCAGGTCCGGAAGGCCGAACGCTGCGAGCTCGTCGACCAGTTCCGCTCGATTGGCCAATGCAGACGTATCGAACTGCATCCCGCAGAATCCTGCCGCCTTGGCCTCAGCGAGCAAGACGGCTGCGTCGTCCTTGACCGCCATGCCCCACGCCCCCTGCGACGTGCCCTTGACCGCGCCGTAGCTCCACCGGAGGTCTGAGCTGTAGAGGTACGACCACAGGTGCGAGTAGTCCGCCATGCCGTTGACAGGGGGGACTTCCGGAAACTCCACGAGTGGGAGCTCAAGGATCGGGCACCCAGCCGAGGTCCTTCCCTCCACGGCCGACACGAAGTCGCGCAGCTCCTGGTCACGGTCTCGATACAGCTCCAGGTTCGGGGCGAAGCGGGCGGAGGAGACGATCCACGACGGCGAGCAGGCCCATGACGCCGACCAGCACCCCCGCCGTGATCCTGACTGGGCGACGGGAGCTGCTGACCAAGGCGGTGAGCACCAACCCGGCAGACGAGGAAGGCGATACCCGCAGCGAAGATGGAGAATCTCCCCCAGGCGCGGATGTCCGCACTCACCCAGTACGAGAAGAGAGCTCCGAAGCCACCGACGGCGAAGAACGCCACCACAAGCACGAAGAGCCCTGGCCAGAAGGATGCGCGCGCAGTTGCCGTCCCTCCAACCAGGCGCTCACCGCTGGTCCATCGATACGCGGCCATCCAGCACGTGATCAGCACCGCGCAGGACACCCGCCGCCGAGAGGATGCGCCTCGCCTTCGAACGTCCCGTTGTTCGGGAACGAGAGACTGCAGGAAGCCGTCCAGCCATTCGACCGGTCGCCGACTCCCTCGCCGGGGAGAACAACGTCGCGATGTTCCCTCCGTAGAGGTAGGCCTCGCTCGGGGATCGTACGACAGTCTCACCCACCGACGGCGTGGAGATCGACGCTTTGCTGACGGCGACCGAAGCGGCCGTCGCTCAGTGGCACGAGAGCGGCGACGCCAAGGGTCCGCCAGCCGGGCAAGCCGCTCCTGGCCGATAGCGAGGACAAGGACCGCCGCCAGCAACACAGTCGTCATCAGGGCGTAGTAGATGCCGTTGGCGCCGACGACCACGGCCGCACCAACGGCGAGGAGGATGGACCCCACGCCGGGTGCGCGGTCGAGGCGACGGCGGGCGACCAATGAGATCAGGACGATCGCAAGCGGCACCGACATGTAGCTGGCGAGGAATACGTGGCCAGTGGCCCGCACGAAGTGCCATGGGAGCACGGAGAACACGACCGCGAGGACGACGCTGATCGTTCGGGAGACGCGCTCGACTCTGGCAGCCACGTAGAAGGCCGCCGCAACGGTGAAGAACGTGCCCAGCGCGAACGCATTGACCGCCCATATGGGCGAGCCAGCTCACCTGTGCGAGCAGGGCGATCTGTGCGATGGAAGCGATATCCGGAATCGGGTAGTGCCCCAGATCCTGGAATCCTGGATACCCGAGGTCCGGGTTGACCAGGAACCAGTTCCCCCGACCGACATTCTCGGCGAAGGAGTACACCGTGAGCATGTCGCCCTCACCCCATGGGACTGATAGGTCGCCCCACCTGACTCCGAGCCCCCAGACGCCCACGGCCAGCCGCGATGAAGCCCGCAAGAGTTCCCAAACCCACGTCAGTCCAGAGATCCGTCCGAGTCCTCATTGCATCCCCCCGCTGTGGTGAACCTCGCTGAGAAGGTGGGGCCGGATGCGCCACACCCACAACCAGAACAGCGTTGCGCAGGCCGTCGCCGCTGCAGCGGCCCACAGGGCACCGGCAGGCCCGAGAACGCGGACCAGCCACACCGATGAGACGACTGCAACGAGGGTGAGCACAGCGTTGAGGCGCACTGCCGTACGGATGCCCCCAGGACCGGAGAATGCAAGGTATAGGGGCTGGCTCACGTACAGGCAGGCCACGTAGGCGGCTCCGGCGACGTACAAGGAGCGTAGGCGCTGCCACGGCACCTCCGGACAGCAGTCGGGTGATCAGGGGCCCGAGCAGTGCAACGCACGCGCCGCAGAGGAGGCCCACACCCAGTGACCACCAGATCAGGCGGCGCAGGTCGGCCTCACTCCGTCGGGTCCATCCCCCTCCCCGGGCCGCGGCGATGCTGCCCGCGAACAGGGGGGTCATGATTCCGAGCGGGAGCAGCGAGCCGGCGACGATCCTCCACGCCATGCCGTAGGAGGCTGCGGCCTCAGCCCCCAGTTGGCTGGACACGATCACCGGTGCGAGCCCCGTCTGCGCGAGGGCCAGCGCTGCAAGGACCGCCAACTGGAGCAGAAGCGCGACCCGCAGCGCGACGCCCGTTCGGTCCCGACCATCCCCGGTCGCGCTGGGCCGCCAGTACCAGTACGCCCAGGCTGCGAAGCGGGGCAGTGAGAGGGCCAATCCTTGGATTGCACTGAGCCAGATCAGGCCTCCGCCAGAACTGGCCACCATCATCGTGAGTGGGAGGGCGATGATGGGTCCGATGCCGGAGATGGCGGCCGCCACGACCGTGCGTCCGACCCCCTCGAGGGCCCCCAGATACAGGCCACCGGGGCCGCTGGCGATGATAGGTAGTGAGAACAGGGCCACGGAAGCAGAGAATTCGACGGGCCCGACAGACGACTCGAGCCCGAAGAGCTCGGTCAACGGGAGCGCCACAAGACAGCCGGCCACAACCACGATGTTGAACGCCATGACGCGGAAGGCCATCGACCGCGCGTCACGGAGAAGTGAGTTGGAAGCTCTGGCTTGGCTGCCCTCCCGCCCTTCACCGACGAGGATGCGCGTCGCCGGATAGAGAGCACCATCGAGAACCATCAACCAGGGACCGAGCGAGACGATGACCACCAGGGCTCCGAAGGTGGCTGAGCCCAGATCCTGGACGAGGATCGGCAGCACTGCGAATCCCGCGAGGGCAGAAAGGCCCTGAACAACAGTGCCTGCGCCCATCGTCGCCGTGAGGCTGCCGAAGACTCCATGGACGGACGCACCCGCCAGCCCGGAAGTCGGCTGGTTCCTAGGCACAGGGTTGACCACTGCCCTGTCGTCGACGGGTGCCCACGCAGCCCTGACTCGTTCCGGAACGGCCAGCTAGGACCGTGCACTGGTCACCGCACCACATCGGAGCTGCTTCGGCGACTGCCATCACGCCACGTCCTCCGCGAGTCGTTCACGCACCCACTCCACGGAGCGATCCTCGGATCTCGTCAGGCGGATGTGGACCTGTGCCCGTTCGCCGAGGTCCGACCTCAGCGCTGCATCACCGAACACCGAGCGCATGAAGTCCACGGCGGAGTCGAGATCAGGCTCCGCCCAGTGCGCGTCTGCGGGATATATGGGATCTGGACCGACCTGCGTCAGGGTCCAGGGAACGAGCAGGCTCGTCCCCGCTGGCATGAAGTCGAGGTTCCCGGAGTACCCCGTTGCGATCACGGGCTTGCCTGCGGCCATCGCCTTTCGCGATGGTGAGGCCGAATCCCTCCGCGCGATGGAGTGACACGTAGGAGTCGATGGCGTGGGAGAGGGCTGCATTGAGCCCGGTGGGCCAGAAGTCGTCGACGATGACGACATCCGGCCTGCCATCCGCCGAGGCGGCGAACTGCCGGACGGAATCCGGATGCTGCCCACCATTGATTGTCTTGATGAGCAGAAGCGTCCCCGAGTCTGGGTTCGGGAAGGCTCGCAGATAGGCCTCCAGGACTCCGTCCGGGTTCTTGCGACGTCGGCTGCTGTTCCAGTCGAACTGGAACCCGAAGACGAACCTGTCGCGGGCCCCGATCATCTCCCGAACGGAGGCGATCGTCGACGGGTCCGGATCATCCAGCGGCACCGGGAGCGGGAGCACATGAACAGGTCGCCGGTAGATAGTCGCCATCAACTCCTGCTGGTAGGCACTCGTGGTCCAGATCTCATCGGTGACCGCGCGCGCCAGCCGGTACTTCAAGGGCGCGACATCGACTTCCCAGTGCCACACTCCGATCCGATGACGGGTAGGCGCAAACAGCCGCGGAAGCACCACTGAGGCAATGAGGTGGTCCGTGGCGTTCAGGGCCGCGATCGTCGTCCCGAAGATCCGTGGATGCGACCGGGTGGGGACGAGGCTCAGATCGTGAGCATAGGACTCAGACGTCACCCCAGCCGCGTCCAGGAGCGTGGCAACGAGTCGGGAGGCCTCCCCGACGCCGTTGCTCAAGGCGCCGTAGGTGATCAGGTTGACGCCCAGTTCCTGCGTGCGACGAGACCTCAACTGGAGCGGCAAGGCGTGACCCTCGCGACGCGCCAACCGGGCAACGGACGCCCCACCGGCTGAGGCAGCTGCCGTCTGCGTGCTACTTGTCGACATCTCCACTCCATCTGGATCGACTCCGGGCCTCATCGTAGCCAGCGGGAGGAGAGGGGCGACGCGGGCGCGCAGGGACTCGGGCGCAGAGCAACGGGACCGCCCTGTAGCGTCGCCACCATGCAAGTGGCGCTTGACGAACAGATCTTCCTCCTGCAGACGCAGGGCGGCATCTCCCGCTACTTCGTGGAACTGATCCGTAACCTGCCCCTGCTGTCACCACCCGTCCACGTGAGCACACCGTTCCGGAGCATCGTGAACCGTCACGCGCTGGAATCGCTGTCCGACGATCGATTCCGATCGGCACGGGGACCACTCCAGCCCTACACCGGACTGTTCGCCGCAGCCACCCGACCGCGTCGGCGGGAAGCCGTGGACCTCGTCCACCACACCTTCTACCACCCTCGGTTCCTACGCGACCACCCACGCGTTCCGAAGGTCGTGACCATCTACGACATGATCCCAGAGATGGTTGGCGCGCACGGGCGCTTCGGGGGACCGCACATGGCCAAGCGCGAGTACGTCAGCCGCGCGGACCTGCTTCTCTTCATCTCGGCCAGCGCGCGCGATGACCTCATGGAGATCTTCGGAGTCCCATCGAGTCCCTGCGTCGTCACTCACCTGGGCGTCGATGAGCGGTTCCGCAGGGGCGGGACGCTGCCTTCGGGGTTCCCACCGGAGTATGTGTTCTTCGTCGGGGAAGCGGGACGGCTACAAGGACTTCTCGACCGTGATCTCCGCTTTCGCAGAAGCCCGCCACGAGCTGCGCGACATGCACCTCGTCTGCGTCGGCGGAGGTCCGCTCTCTGGCGAGGAGATCGACCGGGCGGCGGCTGGCGGGCTGCGGGGCCGCCTCCATCAGCACTCACTCAGCGACGCCGAGATGCCGGGGGCCTACGCGAACGCCGCCGCCTTCGTGTTCCCGTCGCGCTACGAGGGATTCGGGCTCCCTGCACTTGAGGCCATGGCGGCAGGCACCCCTGCATTGCTTGCGCGGACTTCGTCGCTGCCTGAGGTGGGCGGTGACGCCGCCGTCTACTTCTCCCCTGGCGACTCGACCGGGCTTGGCCTCGACACTGGTCGACGTCCTGGGCGATGAGCACCGGCGATCGCTGATAATCCAGCGCGGCAGAGTCCGCGCAAAGGAGTTCTCGTGGAGCCGAACCGCACGCGAGACCGCTGACGCCTACCGTCTCATCACGGGTGAAGCGCCGACGGCCGTCAGCTAGTGTCGGGGCCATGTCTCCGGGGGCCTCACGCGGCAACTTCATGCCGACATCGGGAGCGCGGATCCTGATCGTGATCCCGACCCTCGGGCAACGCGTCGCGTATCTCAAGCAGACCCTCGACTCGGTCTCCGCTCAGAGCGTCCCAGCAGACGTCCTGATCGTGGCGCCCACTGAAGCTCGCGAGGCGCGAAGCTTGGCCCTCCAGATGGGCGCCCATGTGATGGATGATCCAGGTGGCCAGTCCGCGGCGATCAACCTGGGAATCGCTCAGGCCCACGACAACCACGAGTACGTCAACTGGCTTGGCGACGACGACACTCTGACTGAGGGCTCGCTCGCAGCGGTCAGCGCCGCGCTCGATCGGAGGCCCAGGGCCTCCGCCGCCTTCGGACGTTGCCAGTACGTCGATGAGGCTGACAACCCGCTGTGGGTCAGCAAGGCCGGCAGGAGCGCCCCGTGGATTCTGCCTTGGGGCCCAAACCTGGTTCCCCAACCTGGCATCCTGATCCGTCGCCGTGCCTGGCAGGACGTTCAGGGCTTGGACTCCACGCTGCGGTACACGATGGACATGGACCTGCTGCTGCGCCTGCGTCGATGGGGGCCACTGATCTCAGTCCCCCGGATCGTTTCCACCTTCCGCTGGCACGTCCAGTCGCTGACGGTCTCGGAGCGGACGGCGTCCCTTGCAGAGGGGGAGACCGTCAAGCGACGGTACCTCCCCCGGCCGATGATCCCGCTTGCTCCGGCTTGGGAGGTCCCCGTGCGGTGGGCTACGAAGTTGGCCGCGTCCCAGATCAGCGACCGGGCAACACCGGGCTGACCGGTCGGGACCTCAGCCCACGTATGCGGCGTCGTGCTCGCGGCCAGTCTCGAGCCGACGAACGTCAGCGCTGACCATCCACTCCACGAGGTCGTCGAAGCTGCGCCGGGGCACCCAGCCGAGCTCATCGCGGGCCCTACTGGGGTCCCCCCGGGTCTCAGGTACATCGGCCGGCCGCAAGAGTGCGGGGTCACTGGCAACACGCTCCATACCGTCATTGAGCCCCACAGCCCGGAACGCGGCCTCCACGAACTCGGCCAGCGAATGGGACACACCCGTTGCGATGCAGTAGTCATCCGGCTCATCCGCTGCCAGAGCGCGCCGCATGGCATCCACGTAGTCCTCGGCGGACCCCCAGTCACGGCGAACATCCGTGCGACCCAGCGTCAACGTCTCCTGCTGGCCGAGGGCGATGGCCGCCACGCCCGCTGTGATCTTCCGCGTGACGAAGGTTCGCGGCCGCAATGGACTCTCGTGGTTGAAGAGGATCGTCGTCGCGACAAAGAGCCCATAGGACTCGCGATAGTTGACTGCCGTGTGATGGGCGAATGACTTGGCCGTTGCGTACGGCGACCGCGGGTGGTGGGGCGAGCCCTCATTCTGCGGGAGCTCCCGGACGAGCCCGAACATCTCGGACGACGATGCCTGGCAGATCCGGGGGTCGTACCCAGTCGACTCGCGAAGCGCCCTGACTTCCTCGAGCAGGCCCAGCACCGCTAGGCCATTGACCTCTGTCACCTGCCACGGATGGGCCCAGGAAAGCCCAACCGAGGACCAGGAGGCGAGGTTGTAGATCTCATCAGGTCGCTCCAATTCGAGAAGCGCTCGCAGCCCCGCACGGTCCCGAATATCCAACACACGCACGTCCATGTCGGGGGCGTAGACGGCGCACACGTCCCTGGAACGATGCAGGTCGGTCACGGTCCCCATGACTCGGTAGCCGAGGCCGAGCAGGAGCCTGGCCAGCAGGATCCCGTCCTGTCCAGCTGCGCCCGTGATCAGAGCGGTCCTCACGCGCCCAGAAGCTCCCGGTCGGCGTCGACCATGAGCCGTGCGAGCTCAGGCGTCAGCGTGGTCGGCTTCCAACCCAGCACCTTCTCGGCCTTGGAGGCATCGCCGATCAGGTTGTCGACCTCAGTCGGGCGGAGGTAGCGGTCGTCGAAGCGGACGTGCTTCTCCCAGTCGAGCCCCACGTGCTCGAAGGAGATGCGCAGGAAGTCACGGACCGTGTACGAGGTGCCGGTGGCGATCACGAAATCGTCCGGGGCCTCGGCTTGGAGCATCCGCCACATGCCCTCGACGTACTCCTTGGCGTACCCCCAGTCCCGTGCGGCGTCGATGTTGCCCATGAACAGCGTGTCCTGCAGCCCTGCTGCGATGCGCGCCACCGCCATCGTGATCTTGCGGGTCACGAAGGTCTCACCCCGGCGCGGGGACTCGTGGTTGAACAGGATCCCATTGACGGCGAACAGCCCGTACGCCTCGCGGTAGTTGCGCGTCATCCAGTACGCATACACCTTCGCCGCCCCGTATGGGGAGCGCGGGTAGAACGGCGTGGCCTCGTCCTGCGGCGGGGGTGTCGCGCCGAACATCTCCGAGCTCGACGCCTGGTAGAACCGGGCCGGGACCTGCGACTCCCGGATCGCCTCCAGCAGCCGCGTCGTACCCAGCCCGGTCACGTCCCCGGTGAACTCCGGCTCGTCGAAGGAGACGCGGACGTGCGACTGCGC
>CAVPOB010000026.1:0-4959 GCA_963706835.1 uncultured Actinomycetota bacterium | reverse complement strand
CGCTACGCTCACCGCACACCGATGCGAGGAGGGGCCATGAACGAGGGCACGATCGGGGAGATCCGGCTGTTCGCCGGCACGTTCGCGCCCGTGGGGTGGGCGTTCTGCGACGGGTCGCTGCTGCCGATCCCCCCCAACACCGCGCTGTTCTCCGTCATCGGGGGGCAGTTCGGCGGCGATATGAAGACCAACTTCGCCCTGCCGAAGCTGGACCCGCTGCCGACCACCGGCCCCGACGCGACACCGATCCACTACGTGATCTGCACCGAGGGCATGTACCCGCGCCGGGACTGACACCGCGCGTCTGGGCCGCCTCATCCACGCGACGGCGCGGGCTCCGCAGCCGCGCTGCGCTCCCGCACCAGGAACCAGGTGCGGGTCGGGCCCTTCCGCTTCGCCTCGATGACGCCCCGCTCCGTGCACACGAACGCCGTCCCCGAGCAGCTCGCGGGTGGCGTCGGAGATCTGTATGCGTCCGGGCAGGCCGTGGGACTCCATGCGCGAGGCGGTGTTCACGGCGTCGCCCCACAGGTCGTAGCACCGGCTCGGGGTACGGTGACGCCCCGACGTGCAGCGCGACTAGTGTGTTCAGCAGTTGGCAGACCCCATGGCCGCCCTCAGGCAGTGGTCGTGCCCGTTACCGAATAGGTTCGCTTCTCGCCGGGGCCCAGATCTGACGCCCTCCACATGGCCGACGGTGCTTCGTGGTTCGCGCCGCGCGTGTCCGCCCGAAGGCGCTGCGGCGGCACCGGCCTAGTCTGGAGGGGACCTCCGGGGTGGGAGCGGATCGGTAGCCACGCGTCAGGGCGGCGCCCGAGCGCCGGATACTGCCACGACTGCCCGAGCCGCTACTGCGGAAGTCGGCCATGGTGCTGACACTGGGTGCTTGCACGGGTTCTTCAACGGTGATTACAGGCCGTTACATACACCCGCTAGAACGGCAGTTGAAATGCCCATCTCGACTTGATCGAGAAAGCCCGTATGTCGCTATCTAGGACCGTGAGCAAGCATCAGGGCGGCATTCAGAGCGGTTGTTCGGCACCGCTGCCAGCGACCGCCGCCGAGACTCGACAGTTCCTGATCGAGCGCTCCCGTCGATCCTTCACCCCCATCGGCAAGGCGTTCATCCAGAATCCGGACAACACGGCCGCGATTCGAAGCGCGCCCCTGGCAGACTTCGTGAGGCGCGGCGACAAGCGGGGCCTCATCGCCCTGCTGCTGCACACCATCATCAGCAGCGGGGGCGCCGATGACGATGACTGGAGCTACAGCTTGCATCTGCAGGTCTGGGCGCGCGCGCTGGACACCGTCGCCACGGCCGACGGACCCTCGGCTACATCGGCTGCGACCAAGATCCTGTCGAGGTTGGTGGACCGCCAGCTCATCGAGTGGCACCGGACCGGACGGGAGCGCAAGGTCACCGTCACGTTGCTCAGCGCGGACGGTACGGGGAGGCCATACGCGCGGCCGAAGGGGGGATCGTCCGGCGACCGCTTTGTCCGCCTCAGCCACCGTTTCTGGATCGACCGGTGGGACCAGCGCTTGACGCTGCCGGCGATCGCCATGCTGCTGCTGGCGCTCCATGAGAAGCCGGGGTTCACCCTGCCCACGGAGAAGGTGCCTGACTGGTACGGCTGGTCGGCCGACACCGCCGAGCGGGGACTGAGCGAACTCGAAGACCACGGCTTGGTGCGCATCAGTAACGAGGCGTACACGAATCCACTGAGCCCGACTGGGTTGTCCTCCAGGAACGTCTACACGGTGCTGCCTCCTTTCGACGCCGCCTCCGTCGAGCGTGCCGCGAAGGTACGACGGTGAACGCCACCGGGATGCGCGCGTGGGTTGATGAGTCGGGGTCGGATCGCTCACGCGACCCCGGCACCTATGTCTTGGCGGCGGCGATCGGCCGCCGAGTCGCGGAGAGCGCTGCCAGGGAGCAGATCGAGCCGCTCCTGCTGCCGGGACAGGTCAAGGTGCACTGGCGAGACGAAAGCGTGAAGCGACGGGACATGATCTGCCGCGCCGTGGTCGGCTGTGAGCTGCGTTTCCTCGCCGTGGTGAGGGTGGGTGCCGACGCTGCGGGGGAACGCCCCGAGCGCAGCCGGCGCAAATGCCTAGAACGGCTCTTGCACGAGCTCGAGGCGCAAGCGGTGGAGGACGTGGTGCTTGAGTCACGGGGTCGCGCCGACGATCGGCGAGACATCGAAATGGTCAACGCACTCCGCGGCCAGCGCCGTCTGGCCTCAGGGATCAGGCTCGCCCACGAGGTGGGCCGGCGGGAGCCGATGCTCTGGATCGCCGATGCAGTGTGTGGTGCCGTCACCAGCGCACGATCGGGAACGGGCCGCTACCTAGAAATCCTCGGAGGACGAGTCACCGTGATCGAGATCCACGCCTGATGGTGCAGAGGGACGACGCGAGCCCCGGGCCCTGTCGTCCGGCAGGAAATCCCGAGGCTCACTTCCCTAACCCTCGCAAGGGTGGGCTATCACTACACTGTACCGAGTTGTAGATACTCCGCAACCGGGTGGTCGATGCCGCCCGAGGATGTGTTCAGGACGAAGTCGGCAGTGTGGCGCTCCAGTTCGTGCGCCCGCTATCACCGGACGCCCCATCACTGCTGCCGCCTGGCCGGCTCGCCGGGGACGAGGGGCTCCTGCTCGAGCGCCCGCAGCCCGACCCCGTCCGTGCTGGCGGGGAAGACGCCGTTGAGGTCGGCGAGGATGTGGGTGGTCTGGCTGGTGTAGAGGCAGACTCTGCCGTCGGAGTCGACCGGGGCGATGACCATGTTGGGCACCGTCTGGCCGCGGACGAAGTTGAGGTTGGACGCCTTTGGCAGGTCCTGGTTGCAGGGGTAGACGGTGATGTAGCCGGGGCCGTTGGGCTGGGTGACGGTCACGTTCAGCACGACGGCCACCAGTTCTCCCGGCTCGCCGATCTCCTGCCAGACGTACCACCCGGCCGGCAGTTTGGTACCGCCCCAGTCCACCCGGGTGTCGAAGAGCCGCTCCGGGACCAGCGGCAAGTAGTTGGCCGCGCCGGTGGAGAACCCGCCGACATCAACGACCAAGTGAGTCGCGGCGGTGGTGTAGAGGCAGATCGACCCGTTCGCGCCGACCCCGGCGATGGCCGCGTTGGGCACCGTCTGGCCCGCCACGAAGTTGAGGTTCGATGCGAACGGCCTGGGCTCCCCGCACGGCCACACGGTCACGTATCCGTTGGAGGCGGGCTGGGTCACGGTCACGTTGGCGGCGACGCTGGTGGCGTCCCCGGCGATGCCGTACCGCCCAGCCACCGGCACCGCCAGCGTCCCCCCGGCGGGCACCTTCGCCTTGGCCACGCCGGTCCCGTTGCGCGTGTCCGCGGCGCGGATCGGGACGATCGCGGTGTAGTCGGCTGTGCTGGGGAAGTAGCCATTCAGGTCGGCCAGCAGGTGCGTGGTGACCGTGGTGTACAGGCACACCGCGCCGGCCGCGCCGGTCTTGACGACCACCGCGTTGGGCACTGTCTGCCCGGCCACGAAGTTCAGGTTCGAAGCCAGCGGGCGGGTGGTCCCGCACGGGTACACGGTGACGTACCCGCTGCCCGCAGGTTGCGTCACGGTGACGTTCAGGGACACGGCCTTGGCGTCTGCGGCGACCCCGTACTGCCCGGCGACTGGCACCGTCAGGGTGTGCCCGGCGGCAACCTTCCCGATGGGGACCCCGCCGGTCCCGTCCCGGGTATCCGCGACCCGGATCGGCCGCACGCCCACGAACTCCGTACTGGTGGCCAGTGGGACCCCGGCCACCAGGGCCAGGCTGAACGCGGCGCCCGCGCCGATGGCCGTCACCCCGTCCAGGCCGGCCGGGACGTCGGCCTGCCCGAAATCCATGAGGGGGCTGCCCCAGGCGACGACCGTGCCGTCGGCGCGCAGGGCCAGGCTGAAATCATGTCCGGCGGATACCGCAACGGCATCGTCGAGGCCGGCGGGGACGTCCGCCTGGCCCGTCCCGTTGTTGCCCCATGCCACGACGGTGCCGTCGGCGCGCAGTGCGAGGCTGTGCCCGACGCCCGCGGCGATCGCGATCACCTCGTCCAGGCCGGCAGGCACATCGCGCTCTCCAAAGATGTTCCCGCCCCATGCCGCCACGGTCCCATCGGCGGTGAGCGCGAGGCTGTGGTAGGTGCCGCCTGCAATCGCTGTCACCTCGTCAAGGCTCGGGGGCACGTCGGCCTGGCCGTAGGAGTTCCCGCCCCATGCCGCCACGGTCCCATCGGCCCGCAGCGCCAGGCTGTGGCTGCTGCCGCCAGCAACCGTGGTCACTTCGTCCAGGCCCGCGGGCACCTCGGTCTGGCCTGAGTCGTTGTACCCCCAGGCGACCACGGTCCCGTCCGACCGCACGGCGAGGCTGTGGTTGCCGCCGCCGGCGACCGCTGTCACCTCGTCCAGGCCCGCGGGCGGATCGGACTGACCCCAATCGTTGGAGCCCCAGGCCACCACGGTCCCGTTGCTGAGCAGGGCGAGGCTGTGCCCACCGCCGGCCGAGATCGCGGTCACATCGGTCAACCCTGCCGGGACATCGGTCTGGCCGAGGAAGTTGCCGCCCCAGGCCACCACGGTCCCGCCGGAGTCGGTGGCCTCCGCCGTGGGTGCGGGTGTGGTGGCGAGCGCGACCAGCAGCAGTGCCGGGACCGCCAGCCAGGCCGT
Organism: uncultured Actinomycetota bacterium; assembly: GCA_963706835.1. GTDB lineage: Bacteria > Actinomycetota > Actinomycetes > S36-B12 > CAVXYG01. Next base: position 269 of record CAVPOB010000026.1, on the reverse strand, counting down.
GATCCGTCGTGTCTTCGGTGTTGCCATGATCGTGCCTCCCCCTCCCGATGGCGCTGCTGCTCACGAATGCGGTGCACCCGCGCGTCAGGCGACGCTGATCGACTCCTGCAACGCCCTGCGCACCCCGTCTCGTCAACTCCGGATTCCCGGATCGCGTCCTCGCCAATTCCATGGTCACGCTGGCTCCTGCGGACGATGGTCCCGAGTTTCACGGCGTGGCTGACCCGTGCGATCCCTGCGCGCGCGTCCTCCGCACGGGGCCGGAACCC
>CAVPOB010000025.1:0-82074 GCA_963706835.1 uncultured Actinomycetota bacterium | reverse complement strand
CGGGTTCGATGGGGCCTCGGTCGCTGAGCCGTTCGCGTGTGCGATCAACGCTTAGGAGCTGGTGCAGGCCGGTGACGGTGACACGGTCGTGGTGTTCGGCGCCGGGCCGATCGGCTGCGCCGATGGTCGCGGCGCCGGCGTGGTGATCGCTGCGACGGCTGCCAGTATCGCGCAGGAGCAGGCGATCCGGATGGCTGGGCGGCGGGGGCGGATCTCGTTTTTCGGTGGTCTTCCGAAGGAAGACCAACCCGTTCATTTCGTGTGACTCGAACCTGGTGTACTACCGGGAACTGATGATCATGGGTGCCAATGGTTCCGCCCCCTCGCACAACAAGCGGGCGCTGGAGTACATCGCCGGTGGTGAGGTTCGTGGCGAAGGGTGAGGCCATCAAGGTGACTGTCGAACCCTGACACCGACCGGGTGTTCGGTGTTCGGTGGTATTCGCTGTGCGCGGTGGTGGCGTACGTCATGTCATGACGGTTCTGGGAGGTTGCGTAGCCGGTGTGCTGCGCTTTCGGGGGTGATGTCGCGTTGGGGTTGTCCGAGCAGTTCGTAGCCGACCATGAACTTGCGGATGGTGGCTGATCGCAGCAGCGGCGGGTAGAAGTGCGCGTGGAGGTGCCAGTGTGGGTGTGGGTCGCCGTCGGTGGGCCGTTGGTGGAAGCCCATTGAGTAGGGGAATGGCACGCCGAACAGCTGGTCGTAGCGGCGGGTCAGCCGTCCCAGGATGTCGGCCAGCGCATCGCGTTCGTCGGTGTCCAGGTCGGGTAGGGCGCCGCGGTGGGCTCGGGGCTGGACGAGTGTCTCGAACGGCCAGATGGCCCAGAACGGCACCACCGCGATGAAGTGGTCGTTCTGGCAGACGACGCGTTCGCCGTCCTGCAGTTCGATGGCCAGGTAGTCGCAGAGCAGGCAGCGACCATCGGCCGAGTATGTCTGCTGTTGGTCGAGTTCTTTGGCGGCTTCGGTGGGGAGTTGCTGGTTGGCCCAGATCTGGCCGTGCGGGTGGGGGTTGCTCGCTCCCATCATCGTGCCGCGGTTCTCGAAGATCTGGACGTGGCGCACCCAGGGGATCGCGCCTAGCTCGAGGTACTGGTCCACCCAGGTCTCGACCACCAGGCGGATCTGCCCGGTTGGCATTCCGCCGAGGGTCAGGTCATGGCGTGGTGAGAAGCAGACCACGCGGCAGATGCCACGTTCGCTGTCCGCCACGAGCAGTCCGTCGCGGTCGAGCCGTTGACCGGGGGCATCGGGCAGGAGCGCGGCGAAGTCGTTGTCGAAGACGAACGTCGAGGTGTAGTCCGGGGTGGGCACGCCTGCGGCCCGCGTGTTGCCGGGGCAGAGGTAGCACGTCGGGTCGTAGGCAGGACGGTGCTCGATGATCGCGTCTTCGACCTGTCCCTGCCAGGGCCGCTGTGTGCGGTGCGGCGAGACCAGGATCCACTCGCCGGTGAGTCGGTTCAGCCGCCGATGTGCAGCGGCGAACAGCGACGCGTCGTGCATGCCAACCTCCCGGTTGTCGTTCTCTGCCAGGACGTCCCCGTTCGCGGGCGTGGCCGTCGCCTGCTCTGGTTGCGTGATGGTGTTAGGCGTGGCCGAGGCGGACGTCGGGTGCGCCGAGTCGTGCGGCGTCGGCGGTGTGGTCGTCGGGTTGTTGCTGGGACTGGATCTCGGCCGTGACCCGTGCGCGGTAGTGCTCGATCTCGCGGTCGATGGTGGCCTCGTCCCAGCCGAGGACGGGGGCGACCAGGTGGGCGACCTCGTCGGCGGAGGTCTCCCCTCGGTCCCAGGTGTCGATGGAGATCCTGGTGCGACGGGTGAGGATGTCGTCCAGGTGCAGGGCCCCTTCGGCGGCGGCGGCGTAGTAGGCCTCGACCGTGAGGTAGGCCGGGGCGCTGGCCAGCGGCTGCCCGAGCTGCGGCTGGTCGGCGACGAGGTCGAGCAGCTCGTGGACGAGCGTGCCGTAGCGATGCAGCAGGTGCTCGATGCGCGAGACGTGCAGGCCGCTGCGCTCTGCCAGCAGCTCGCGTTGGTTCCAGGCCGCGGTGTAGCCGTCGGCACCGACGAGGGGGACGTCCTGGGTGCATGATGGCGGGACCCGGCGCGCGATGGCGTGTACGGCCTGGTCGACGGCGTCCTTGGCCATCACCCGGTACGTCGTGTACTTGCCGCCGGCGACCATGACCAGGCCCGCGACCGGGCTGACCACGACGTGCTCGCGGGAGAGCTGGCTGGTGGCTTCGGATTCCCCGGCGAGCAGGGGCCGCAGCCCCGCGTAGACCCCTACCACGTCCTCGGGTGTCAGTGGGGTGGCCAGGAGCCGGTTGGCGTGCTCGAGCAGGTAGTCGATGTCGCACTGGCTGGCGGCCGGGTGCGCGAGGTCGAGGGTCCAGTCGGTGTCGGTGGTCCCGATGATCCAGTGCCGGTCCCACGGGATGATGAACAGCACGCTCTTCCCGGCCCGGGTGATGATCCCTGTCGTTGCGTGGATGCGGTCGCGGGGGACCAGGATGTGCACGCCCTTGGACGCGCGGACGTGGAACTGGCCTCGCCCGCCGACCATCTGCTGGATCTCATCGCTCCAGACCCCGGCGGCGTTGATCGTCTGCCGGGCGCGGATCGCATACTCGGTGCCGGTCTCCAGGTCGCGGACCCGGGCCCCGACGACCCGGTCGCCCTCGCGCAGGAAGTCGACGACCCGCGCGCTGTTGGCGCACAGGGCGCCGTACTCGGCGGCGGTCCGCACGATCATCATCGTGTGGCGCGCGTCGTCGACCTGGCCGTCGTAGTACTGGATCGCCCCGACCAGGGCGTCCTTGCGCAGCGAGGAGAACTGCCTCAACGCGTGCCTGCGGGTGAGGTGGCGATGGCTCGGGACGCCGTGGCGGCCCCCCATGGTGTCGTAGAGCAGGACGCCGCTGCCGACGTAGAGCCGCTCCCACAGCCGGTGCTGCAGGGGGTAGAGGAACGGCACGGGCCGGCACAGATGGGGCGCCAGGTGGGTGAGGATGAGAGAGCGCTCGCGCAGGGCTTCCCGGACCAGGCTGAAGTTCAGCTGTTCCAGGTAGCGCAGGCCCCCGTGGATCAGCTTGCTGGAACGGCTCGACGTTCCCGAGGCGTAGTCCCGGGCCTCGATCAGGCCGACCCGCAGCCCGCGCGTGACCGCGTCGAGGGCCGCGCCGGCACCGGTCACCCCGCCACCGATGACCAGGACGTCGAGCTCACCGCCGGCCATGGCCTCCAACGCGGACGACCTCGCCGTGGGATCGAGTGTGGCGATGTGGTGTGGCACGGTCTTCACCCCTTCAGCGGGAACGGGCCTGTCGATCGGTCAGGTGACGTCCACCCAGTCCAGGGTGCGGGTGACGGCCTTGCGCCATCCCGCGTATCCCTGAGCGCGCTGCTCGTCGTTCCACTGTGGTTGCCACCGCTTGCTCTCATGCCAGTTGGCCCGCAGGTCCGCGGGGTCGGCCCACAAACCCACGGCCAGACCCGCCGCGTACGCGGCGCCCAGGGCGGTGGTCTCGGCGACCACCGGACGGCTCACCGGCACGCCCAGGACGTCGGCCTGGATCTGCATGCACAGCTCGTTGGCGGTGACCCCGCCATCGACCTTGAGAACCTCCAGGTGCACCCCCGAGTCCTTCTCCATCGCCTCGGCGACGTCGCGGCTCTGGTAGCAGATCGCCTCCAGGGTGGCCCGGGCGATGTGCGCGCTGGTGTTGAACCGGGACAGCCCGACGATCACGCCGCGGGCATCGGAACGCCAGTACGGCGCGAACAGGCCGGAAAACGCCGGGACGAAGTAGCAGCCGCCGTTATCCGGCACCTCGCGGGCCAGGGTCTCGCTCTGGCTCGCCCCGCGGATGATGCCCAGCTGGTCCCTCAGCCACTGCACCGCCGACCCGGTCACCGCGATCGACCCCTCCAACGCGTACACCGCTGCGGCGTCACCGAACTGGTAGCACACCGTCGTGAGCAGCCCGTTCTTCGAGCGGACGATCTGCGTCCCGGTGTTCAGCAGCAGGAAGTTGCCGGTTCCGTAGGTGTTCTTCGCCTCACCCGGGCTCAGACACACCTGCCCCACCATCGCGGCCTGCTGGTCCCCGAGGTCGCCGGACAACGCGACGACGCCGCCGAACGGACCCGTCGCCACCGTGTGCCCGTACAGGTCCGGGTCCGAGGAGGGGCGGATCTGCGGCAACATGCTCCGAGGGATGTCGAAGTAGGACAGCAACTCCTCATCCCAATCCAGCGTCTCCAGGTTCATCAGCATGGTGCGACTGGCGTTGGTCGGATCGGTCACGTGAACACCACCATCGACCCCACCGGTCAGGTGCCACAGCAGCCAGGTGTCCGTGGTACCGAAGACCGCCTCCCCGCAGTGGGCGTCCCGCCGCGCCTGCGGGTCGTTCTCCAGGATCCACTGGATCTTGCCACCGGAGAAGTACGTCGCCGGGGGCAGCCCGGCCCTGTACCGGATGACATCACCACGACCATCCTGGTCCAACGCCGACGCGATCCGGTCGGTACGCGTGTCCTGCCACACGACCGCGTTGTAGTACGGACGGCCCGTACGACGATTCCACACCACCGCCGTCTCGCGTTGGTTGGTGACCCCCACAGCCGCCAGATCGCCGGCACGGACTCCGCCGTCGGCCAGAACCGCCTGAATCACCGTGCTCGCACGCTCCCAGATCTCGACAGGATCGTGCTCGACCCACCCCGGCCGCGGCATAAGCTGCGAGTGCTCCAGCTGGTGCCTACCGGCCACATTGCCCTCGCGGTCGAACAACATGAACCGCGTACTGGTCGTGCCCTGATCAATGGCGCCGACGAAATCAGCCATGAGTCCCGCCCCCTCTAGTGCGACGCAGCTGTTGGGTCTGGTGGGTGGCTACCATCGGCGCGCCTCTCACTCGGGTCCGGCCGAACAGCGGACGCCCCACTGTTACCGGCGCAGACTCTGTGGGATCCTCTAGGCGAACGTTCGCCTGCTGAGGGGAAGTTTACCGATGGCGTGGAGCGATTCAAGGCCAACAACGTCAGCCGACGACGCGTCAGCCGACGCCCGCTGGACGCCGGCACGTGCCCGGGAGTGGTACGCGGAGCAGCCGTGGCTCTGCGGTGTCAACTACATGCCTAGCCCCGCCGTCAACTGGATCGATGTGTGGCAGCGCCAGTCCTTCGCCCCGGACGTCATGGCTCGGGAGCTCGACTGGGCGGCGGCGCTGGGCCTCAACAGCGTCCGGTTGGGCCTCCCGTACATCGTGTGGCAGGACGACGCGGACGGCCTGCTCGCGCGGCTCGACCATGTCCTGACCCTACTGACCGATCGGTCCATGACGGCGATGCTCTATCTCCTGGACGACTGCGAGTTCTCCGGTGAGCCGCCGCGTCTGGGCGCGCAGCCCGACCCGGTCCCCGGGCTGCACAACAGCAGGGCGACCGGCAGCCCGGGCCGGGCACTGGTGATGGATCCGCAGGCGTGGCCCGACATCGAGCGGTACGTCATGCATGTCGTGCGCGTCTTCGCCGCCGACGCCCGGATCGCCGTCTGGGATCTCTACAACGAACCGGGCAATCGGGTGATCTTCACGCCTGAGGGCTCGCTGGCGTACGACGAGGCGCTCGAGGCACGAGCGCTGGAGCTGCTGCGACGGGTGTTCGCCTGCGCGCGTGACATCGGGCCGTCCCAACCGCTGACGTCCGGTGGCTGGCGCGTGCCACCTCCCTACGAGGGCGACGAGGCCGAAGCCCACACCCATCCCCTGGACGTCGCCGCCTTCGAGCTGTCCGACGTCGTCACCTTCCACGCCTACTGCTCGATGCCGCGGATGCGGCGGGTGATCAAGCGTCTCCGCCGCCACGACCGCCCACTGATCTGCACTGAATGGATGGGCCGTCAGGCCGAAAGCCGCATCCAGGAACAGCTGCCACTGCTGCGGCGCGAACGCGTCGGGTCGTACATGTGGGGGTTCGTTCGTGGCCGCTCACAGACCCACCTGCCGTGGCCCGACTTCCTCCAACCGACGACGGGTGCTGACGAGGACGACGGTTGGTTTCACGACCTGGTCGACACCGACGGGGTCCCCTACGACGAGGAGGAGGCTCGGACCATACGACAGGAAGCCCAGCAGGCACAGCGTTAGCTCTGCATCACCACTTCTGCGTCGCTCGCCGCCCCGGTCCAGCCAGCTGCTGAAGGGCCCGCAACGGATCGGTTCGCAGCTCCGCATCGACGGTAGGACCCGCTGGCCGATCGGTGGGTGTTGGTGTCTCCTGATCGTGCAGTCACCCGTGGCAGGGCGCGAGGAGTGCGCCACGGTCACAGATAGGCGCGTCCAACCCCCACCCACACGATCAGCTGAGGGGACGACACGCCTGCCCGGCTTTGAGATGCTCGGCGAGGCGCAACGCGACCTGACCGCCGAAGACGCCGCGACCCGCCTGCGCCACATCCCCCAACCTCCCCGAGCATTCCTCATCGCGTCGGCGCGATTTCGTCGTCTGACCTCCGGGTGGACTACCGCGTGCTTATCGGGTACTCCGCTCACCTCGGTGCCTACGCGGGTGAGGGCCAGATGGCCTGGGACGGGATCATCGAGCTGACCAGCCTGACCGTTGATCCGATCGATCCCGCGGCATGGGACGAGGCGCCTCCGGACGACGATGAGTGAGGTCACCGGGCAATCGCTCGTCTCAGACTCAGTTTCTGTCTCAATTGCCAGGCCCCGGGCAGCCCCGCCGAGCACTGCCCGGCCGCATCACAGCAGCTCACAGTGCTGTACGGATCCTCGTTGGACCCTGAGGTGCAGTCCTCGAAAGCGTGTGAGGGGGCAACTCCTCCGTGGGTTCTAATCCCACCGCCACCGCCCTGGTCCGCGTCGATGCCCTTATACCCCTATGGGGTATGAGGGCATCGTCTTGCCCAAGCTGTTCGCGAGCTCGGGGAGTGGCCCGCGTGGGCAGCGGTGGCTGCTACGCGTCGGCGAGCAGGGCGTGCAGGGGGGGCGACCGGGACGACATCTTCCGCTTTGGCCGCCAAGTCGGGGTCAACGGTGATCAGAGCGTCAACAACAGCTGCAAGGCTTCCGAGCGAATCGAGTTCGGCGCGACCAGTTGATGGCTCGGGTCGATGCGCAACTCGTTGTTGATGAGGTGCAGCACGGTGGGAGCGTCGATGACGTAGATCGCCATTGCATCAGCGTATGCGTCCACCCGCGCCAGGGCTTCTCGGCCGGCTGGGTGGAGCTGACGCTTGGACATTCGCGCCGTGGTTGACGGCGACCGGTCGCCCGGCGGCTGACGTCACACCGTTCGCGCCGGAAGTTCTCGCGAGGTGATGTCGCGGATTCGCGACGTCGCGAATCCGCGACATCACCGCGCACGACGGTCGACCCAGTGCTCTGGCTGCTCATGATCATCGGGTTGGGCTGGTGGAGGCGGCCGGGGTCACCCAACCTCACCCCGCGACCAAACCGGTGATCATCAGAGGTCAGAGCACTACTGGTCCGCCGGTACCGCGCCTGGATGACGCGCGGCTTCGCGAGTGACACGCCCGAGGCATGATGTGTCGTCTGTAGGGCTGTTCCTCTGTGACTGTGGGGAGGTTCTTCAGCACAATGGATCACGGGTCGAGCGACGCCGGAGGTGGCCGGGATGTCGACGCCGGCCAGCTGGGCTGGCGCCGGGTCACCGAGAGTGACTTCGTCATGATTGCCGAGTGGCTCACCGAGCCCAGGGTCAAACGCTGGTGGAACCATGAGACCACGCCCGAGGCGGTAGAGCGCGACTTCGGACCCACCGCGCGCGGTGAGGAGCCGGCTGAGGATTTCATCGTCACCCTCGATGGCCGCCCGGTCGGGCTCGTGCAACGATCTCGGATCGCTGACTATCCCGAGGACCAGGAGGACTTCGCCCGGCTCGCCGACGTGCCCGAGGGGGCGGCGACCCTGGACTACCTGGTGGCCTCCGCCGCCGACCGCGATCGAGGCCTGGGCTCGCGGATGATCGTCTGGGCGCTGGAGCGCACCTGGGCGGACCTGTCGGACACCCCGGCTGTCCTGGTCGCCGTCGTCGCGGCGAACGTCGCGTCATGGCGTGCATTGGAGAAGGCCGGCCTGGTCAGGGTCGGCGAGGGTGAGGTGGAGCCGGACAACCCGATCGACGACCCGCTGCACGTCGTCTACCGGATCGACCGGCCCTGAGCGCCTGCGTCGATCGAGTCAGGATGCCGGGACGCAGGTCGGTGAGGGGACGGCCGCGCCTGGTGCCGCGGCCGACCCGCTCGGTGACGGCGAGGCGAGGGGAGCGAGCTTGAACGTGGCTCCGAGCACGAGGTCCACGTCCGATCCCGGCCGCTCGTCCTCCACGTAGGTCACCTCGCCGGCCACGACACCGGCCACGGTCTGGGCGCCGAGCAGGCCGGTGGGTCCATGCCGGATCACCGCCATCGTGGTCATCTTCGTCTTCTGCGGGTCGTTGGCGGGCGTGGTGGGCACCAGGAACCCGCGCTTCTGCAGCTCCCGGGCCACGCTGAGCGCCAGGCCGTTGCGCTTGGAGGCGTTGAACACCTTGACACTGGTCTCCCCGGGAGCCTGCGTGACCGCGGCGGACGGCGCGGGGCAGGCTGGAAGGGCGACCGGGCGACCGCTGCCGAACGGCAGGGTGACGTGGCCGAAGTAGGCGACCAGGGCGAGCACGCCGAGCAGCAGGATCATCGAGAAGAACGCCAGGAACGTCAGTGTCTGCCGGCGCTGGCGGCGGTAGCGCTCGTCGGCACGCGCAGAGCGGACCGTCCGCGACGTGGGCGGCACACCGTCCGGCCGGTGCGGGTACGAGCCGCCCGGCTGATCGTGTTCTGCGCCGGGCGTCCGGATCTCCTCGGTGACCCAGGGCTCGCCGGCGTCTGGTCGGTCCGCCATTACGGCCAGGATCGGTGCTGGGCCCGCTTCAGTCCAGCCGACCCGCTGTCAAGACGCCAGTCAGTGCTCGGCGAGCGTGCACCATCGACCGCTGACGCGCGGTGGCGACGGGTTAGGCTGCCGCACGGATCACGCACCGGACCATCGACACCACCCGGGAGTACTCAGCATGGCCGGCACCCAGGACGCAGACAGCGACATCGTCGAGACCGTCAAGCGGGGTTACGACTTCACCGGTCCGGCACTCGAGCTGGGAGCGCTGCTGGTGGACGGCGAGCCGGTCGTCGACGCGCAAGTGCGGATCCCGCTCGGGATGCTCAACCGCCACGGGCTGGTGGCCGGGGCCACCGGAACCGGCAAGACGAAGACACTTCAGGTGATGGCCGAGCAGCTGTCCACTCACGGTGTGCCGGTGTTCATGGCCGACATCAAGGGCGACCTGTCCGGCGTGAGCCGGCCGGGACAGGCCAGCGAGAAGCTGCTGGCCCGCACCGAGAGCATCGGGCAGAACTGGGAGGCCACCGGCTTCCCGGTGGAGTTCCTCGCCCTGGGCGGGCACGGCGCCGGAGTTCCGGTCCGGGCGACGATCACCTCGTTCGGACCGACTCTGCTCGCCAAGGTGCTCGACCTCAACGAGACCCAGACCTCCTCGCTCGCGCTCGTGTTCCACTTCGCCGACAAGGCGGGGCTGGCCCTGCTCGACCTCAAGGACCTACGCGCGGTCATCCAGTACCTCATCTCCGAGGAGGGGCAGGACGACCTCAAGGGTCTCGGCGGGCTCAGCAAGGTGACGGCGGGGGTGATCCTGCGTGAGCTGATCGCCTTCTCCGATGCCGGGGCCGAGCAGTTCTTCGGTGAGCCCGAGTTCGACAGTGCCGACCTGATGCGCACCACGAGTGACGGGCGCGGGGTCGTCACCTGCCTGGAACTACCTGCGGTGCAAGACAAACCCGCCTTGTTCTCGACGTTCCTGCTCTGGCTGCTGGCCGATCTGTTCCAGGACCTGCCGGAGGCAGGCGATCTCGACAAGCCGAAGCTGGTCTTCTTCTTCGACGAGGCGCACCTGTTGTTCAAGGACGCCAGCAAAGCCTTCCGCGACCAGATCACTCAGACCGTCCGGCTGATCCGGTCCAAAGGGGTCGGCGTCTTCTTCGTCACCCAGACCCCCAAGGACGTCAATGCCGACGTTCTCGCCCAGCTCGGCAACCGGGTGCAGCACGCGCTACGTGCGTACACCCCGGACGACGCCAAGGCGCTGCGGGCGGCGGCGTCCACCTTCCCGCACTCGGCCTACGACCTCGAAGAGCTGCTGACCCAGCTCGGCATCGGCGAGGCGGTCATCACCGTGCTCTCGGAGCGTGGGGCCCCGACGCCGGTGGCCTGGACCCGGTTGCGTGCGCCGCTGTCGTTGATGGCGCCGGCGCCCGCGGAGTCGATCGCCGCCGCGGTGGAATCCTCGCCCCTGCTCGCCGAGTACGGCAAGGAGATCGACCGGGAGTCGGCCTACGAGCGCCTCGCCGCCAAGCTGGGGCCATCCACCGCAGCGGCGCACGACACCCTCAGCGAGGAGCCGGCCGGCCGGCGTCGCGACGATAAGGAGGAGATCGCCGACGAGCCGGCGCGCTCCTCCCGGTCCCGTTCGCCCGCGGGCACGGACGACGGCGGGCTGGTCACCGATGTGGTCAGGTCCACGGCCTTCAAGAGCTTCCTGCGCTCAGCCGGCACCGTGCTCGGCCGTGAGATCACCCGGAGCATCTTCGGGACGGCGCGACGGCGCCGGTGAAGGGTTCGGTCGCCGCTGGGCTGAGCGTCACGTTGCTTGTCGTCGCAGGCTGCGCGCCGTCGCCGGGGTCGGGCTCCTCGACCGGTGCGCCCTCGCCGGCAACGGGCTCCGTGGAGGTCGAGCCGTCGTCGGACCCGAGTCAGGCGTTGCCGTGGGGACCGACGGCCGGCCAGCTGGAGGCGGCTCGGGCCGAGGTGGCCGGTTGGGAGCCGGCCCGCCTCGCCGGGCAGGTGATCATCGGGCGTTATCACGGCACCGACCCGGACGATGCCGCGCAGCTGGTGCGGAAGCTGCACCTGGCCGGAGTGTGCCTGACCGGCGCCAACATCGCCGACGTCGAGCAGGTGCGGGCTACCACCGCTGCGGTGCACGAGGCCGTGGCGCTGGATCGGGATGGTCTTGCGGCGGTGATCGGTGTGGACCAGGAGGGCGGCACCACCGCCCATCTCGGTGAGCTGACCACCGGCCTGCCGGCGTTCATGGCTGCCGGAGCGGCGGTCGCCGGGGCCGTGGGCCGGGGTGCCCCGGCCGAGGGGGAGCAGGTGGTCTCCGACTACGCGCGGGGGATCGGTCTGGAGCTGCGCTCGCTCGGGTTCACCTGGGTCTTCGCCCCCGTCGCCGATGTCACCATCGGTCCGTCGGACCCGACCATCGGAACCCGTTCTCCCTCCGACGATCCGACGGTGGCCGCCGCCGCGGTGGCCGCCGCCGTCCGGGGATTCTCGGCCGCCGGGCTGGTCTCGACGTCCAAGCACTACCCCGGGCACGGCTCGGTGACGGCGGACAGCCACAGGGCACTGCCCGTTCAGGATGCCTCCCTGTCCGCGCTCGCCTCGCGTGATCTGGTGCCGTTCCGGGTCGCCGCGCAGGCCGGCGCACCGGCGGTGATGATGAGCCACCTGGCTGTCACGGCGATCGACCCCGGCGTTCCGATCAGCCTGTCCGCCAACGGATACCGCTCGCTACGCGAGGACGTCGGCTTCACCGGCGTGGCGGTCACCGACTCGCTCGGCATGGGCGCCGTGCGTCGAGGCGGCGACCCGGGGGTGCGCGCGCTGTCCGCCGGCGCCGATCTGCTCCTGATGCCGGCCGATACGGCAGCTACCCATGCCGCCCTCACCGCCGCCATCGCCGACGGTGACGTGCCACGTGAACGGGCCGACGACGCAGCGGCGAAAGTCGTTGCCCTGCAGCGGTGGCAAGCTGACCAGGCAGTCACCGTCCCGGTGCCCGGCGATGTTGCGGACAAGGCTGCACAGGCGTCACAGGCATTGTCGGCGGCGGCGGTGACCCAGGTGTCGCCGCCGTGCCCCGCCCCACCCCTGGTCGCCGTCCGCGTGGTGGCCGGCAGCGCCGTGGACCGCGCCCGGTTCGCGAGCGCCGCCAGGCGCGGCGGGCTGGGGACCAGCTCCGGGCCGCGCCTGGCCCTGGTCTCGGGCGGCGGCGCCCCGGACGCAGACATCGTGGTGGCGCTCGACTGGCCGACGGTGCTGAGCCGCACAGGGGGTGAGCAGCGGTACGCGATCTACGGGCACAGCAAGGGGTCGTTCGACGCCCTGGTCGACGTGCTGGCCGGGCGGGCGACGCCGCCCGGGGCACTACCGGTTCGGGTGGTAGGGGTGAGGCAGACCGGCTGCTGAAGCCTGTTACCTCGCACCTGAGGGCGGCAGGGATGATCGAGTCGGTCAGCCGGCGACGTAGGCCGCGAGGTGCTCGCCGGTGAGGGTGGAGCGGGCGGCGACGAGGTCGGCGGGTGTGCCGTCGAAGACGATCCGGCCGCCGTCGTGGCCGGCGCCCGGGCCGAGGTCGATGATCCAGTCGGCGTGCGCCATGACCGCCAGGTGGTGCTCGACGACGATGACCGACTTGCCCGAGTCGACGAGCCGGTCGAGCAGGCCGAGCAGCTGCTCGACGTCGGCGAGATGGAGGCCGGTGGTCGGCTCGTCGAGGACGTAGACGCCGCCCTTGTCACCCAGGTGGGTGGCCAGCTTGAGCCGCTGCCGCTCGCCGCCGGACAGCGTGGTGAGCGGCTGGCCGAGGCTGAGGTAACCGAGCCCGACATCGGCGAGCCGGTCGAGGACGGCGTGCGCGGCCGGCGTACGCGCCTCGCCGGCGCCGAAGAACTCCTCGGCCGCGGTCACCGGCATCGCCAGCACCTCGCTGATGTTCTTGCCGCCGAACGTGTACTCGAGGACGTCCGCCTGGAAACGTTTCCCCTCGCACTCCTCGCAGGTCGTGGCGACGCCGGCCATCATCGCCAGGTCGGTGTAGATGACGCCGGCGCCCTTGCAGCTCGGGCAGGCGCCCTCGGAGTTGGCGCTGAACAGCGCCGGCTTCACGCCGTTGGCCTTCGCGAACGCCTTGCGGATCGGGTCGAGCAGTCCGGTGTACGTCGCCGGGTTGCTCCGTCGCGAGCCGCGGATCGGAGCCTGGTCGACCGACACGACGCCGTCGCGCCCGGACACCGAGCCGTACATCAGCGAGCTCTTTCCCGACCCGGCCACGCCGGTCACCACCACCAGCACACCGAGCGGGATGTCGACATCGACGTCCTGCAGGTTGTGCGTGCTGGCGCCGCGCACCTCCAGTACCCCCGACGGCGTCCGCGCCGACGGCTTCACGCACGCCCGGTCGTCCAGGTGGCGCCCGGTCAGCGTGCCGCTGGCCCGCAGCCCGTCGACGGTGCCCTCGAACACCACCTCGCCACCGCCCACGCCGGCGCCGGGGCCGAGGTCGACGACGTGATCGGCGATCGCGATCGTCTCCGGCTCATGCTCCACGACCAGCATCGTGTTGCCCTTGTCGCGCAGCCGCAGCAGCAGGTCGTTCATCCGCTGGACGTCGTGCGGGTGCAGGCCCGCGGTGGGCTCGTCGAAGACGTAGGTGACGTCGGTGAGCGCGGAGCCGAGGTGGCGGATCATCTTGGTGCGCTGTGCCTCACCGCCCGACAACGTGCCCGACGGACGTTCCAGCGAGAGGTAACCCAGCCCGATCTCGACGAAGGAGTCCAGGGTCTCCCCCAGCGACGTCAGCACCGGGGCCACCGACGGCTCGTCCAGCTCGCGGACCCAGTCGGCGAGGTCGCTGATCTGCATCGCGCAGGCGTCGGCGATGTTGATCCCCTTGATCTTCGACGAGCGGGCCTCGTTGTTGAGCCGGGTGCCGCCGCACTCGGGGCAGGCGGTGAAGGTGACGGCCCGTTCCACGAAGGCGCGGATGTGCGGCTGCATCGCGTCGACGTCCTTGGACAGCATCGACTTCTGGATCTTCGGGATCAGGCCCTCATAGGTGAGGTTGATGCCCTCGACCTTGATCTTGGTCGGCTCCTTGTGGAGGAGGTCGTGCAGCTCGGACTTGGTGAACTTGCGGATCGGCTTGTCCGGGTCGAAGAAGCCGCTGCTCTTGAAGATGCGGCCGTACCAGCCGTCCATGCTGTAGCCGGGGATCGTCAGCGCACCCTCGTTGAGCGACAAGCTGTCGTCGTACAGGACCGAGGTGTCGAAGTCGGTGACAGCGCCCCGGCCCTCGCAGCGCGGGCACATGCCGCCGGTGATGCTGAAGCTGCGCCGCTCCTTGACGGTCCGTCCCGCGCGCTCGATGGTGACCGCACCCGCTCCGCTGATGGAGGCGACATTGAAGGAGAACGCCCGCGACGAACCGATGTGCGGCCGACCGAGTCGGCTGAACACGATGCGCAGCATCGCGTTGGCGTCGGTGGCCGTGCCGACCGTGGAGCGAGGGTCGGCACCCATGCGCTGCTGGTCGACGATGATCGCGGTCGTCAGTCCCTCGAGGACGTCGACGTCGGGCCTGGCCAGCGTCGGCATGAAGCCCTGCACGAAGGCGCTGTAGGTCTCGTTGATCATCCGCTGAGACTCCGCGGCGATCGTGTCGAACACCAGCGAGCTCTTGCCCGAGCCGGAGACGCCGGTGAACACTGTCAGCCGGCGCTTGGGGATCTCGAGGCTGACGTCCTTGAGGTTGTTCTCGCGCGCGCCGTGCACTCGGATCAGGTCGTGGCTGTCGGCAGCGTGCAGCGCAGGCGAGTGCGTGTCCGGCCTCGTGGCCATGCTCATCGTGTCTCCATCGTGTTGGGAGGCCGCCTTCGTCCGGCTGAGGCTGCGATCGCCGGACCGCTCAGCGCAGCTCCTGGATGCGGATCAGGTTGCCCGCGGGATCGCGGACGGCGCAGTCGCGAACGCCGTACGGCCGGTGATGCCGGGGTCGGCGGCCGGGGGCTCCAGCACGATGGACGTGCCGGGCTGGTCGGCGGGGCCGACCGTGATCCAGCGCATCCCGCCGTAGCCGGCGTCGCTCCGGACCTCGAAGCCGAGGATGTCGCGATAGAAGGCCAGGGAGACGTCCGGGTCGTTGTGCGGGAGGAAGCTCGCGTGAATGGTGATGTCCATGGCGGTCAGGCTAGGTGCGGCTCCGTGACCCGCGCTTCTCGATTCCTGATCGGTCTGGTCACCTGTTTCGCGACGCACGACGGCATCCCCGCCGTCGCGCGAGTTGTCTGGGCCCGATAGGTGCTGGGCGGCACACCCACCAACTCGGTGAAGCGAGTGCTGAAGGTGCCCAGCGACGAGCAGCCGACCGCGAAACAGACCTCGGTGACGCTGAGGTCGCCACGACGCAGAAGCGCCATCGCGCGCTCGATGCGCCGCGTCATCAGGTAGCCATAGGGCGACTCACCGAAGGCGCGTCGGAACTCGCGGCTGAGGTGCCCGGCCGACATGTGGGCGCCGCGGGCGAGCGCCTCGACGTCCAGCGGCTGCGCGTACTCCCGGTCGATCCGGTCGCGGACGCGGCGCAGTCGCGCGAGGTCGCGCAGGTGCTGCGCCGCGGCGGATCTGCTGGTCACCTGCGAGATCGTGCCACGTCACGCCGGGAGGTGCCCAGTGGCGCCGGGGTCCCACCCCACTCCGCGTCCACTCTGGCCCGGTCTGCTCCGCTTGTGTCCTCGACCTGCTCAGGCCCTGAGGTGTCCGCCACTCGTCCCACGTCGTCGAGGCCACTGTGGACGAGAACTGAGACGGCAAGCCGGATGGAGCGCCGCAGAGGCACTCCATCCAGACCCGCGATCATGGTCTTGACCTGTGTAAACGTGGCGGAGGATAGGGGATTTGAACCCCTGAGGGTGTTTAGCCCAACACGATTTCCAATCGTGCGCCCTAGGCCACTAGGCGAATCCTCCGCGGCGGAGTCTACCCAACCCGCCACCACGGCCGGTTCGGGAGAGCCTGGCATGATCACCCGCCCTGTTGCCTGAAGGCCCGTGGCTCGTCTGCCGATGTCCCCGGGGGCGAGCCCGAACGGGACCGGGCCATGGAGAGGCGACCGGGAGGGTACCGGGAATGGCTGGGCGGGCGATGACGGCGCTGCTGCTCTGCGGCGTGCTGGTCGCCCTCGCCGGATGGGGCGCCGCGACATGGGCCGTGATGCGTCATCACGCGCCGACCTCGCGGTTCCGGCAGGTGGCCACAGCATCGCTCCTCCTGGGCTCCACGCTGGCTGTCGACGTGGTGCGGTCACTCTCGCCCGGCATCGGTGCGACGGCGCTCATCGCCATGCATGTCGCGGCGATGGGCGGCTGTCTGGGGCTGATCTGGCGACGGTCCGAGGCCCGCCTCGAGCTCGTCCTGGACGCCGCGGCCGTGGCGCTGGGGATCGCCATGCTGATCCAGATCGGGATGCCCTCCACCGGCACGGTGACCGACGCCCCGCTGGGTTCGGTGGACGTGGTCGGGTACACGGTGGCCCTGTGGCAGGCCCAGGTGCTGCTGCAGCTCGACGGCGACTCGGTCCGGCCACGGCTGCGGGGGCTCCGGGTGCTGCTGGGGGCCATCGCCGGTCTTCGCGTCGCCGGCTGGGTGTGTTTCGGGGCGGAGTCCGGCGCCGCAGTTCACTCGGCCGGCACGATCGCGGTCGTCCTGGTGGCGCTGGCGCACCTCGGCGGGGGAGGCCTCCTGCTGGCTCTGGGGCGCACCGGCCCGATCCGGCTGACGTTCCACCGGGGAGATCAGCACCACGTCCCAGCTTCATACCTGGTCACGGGTATCGCGTTGGTGGTTGCGACGGCGGGCGCGCTGCTGTTCCCCCAGCTGCTGGGACCGACTGTCCTCACCATCGGCTGTGGTGGCGCGTCGGCCCTGGTGCTCCGGCAGATGCTGACCCACGCCCGGCTGCGGCAGGAGATGGCCGAGTCACTCGCCCGCGAGCGGTACCTCGCCAGCCTGCTGGCCGACTCCGGCGACATCATCATGATCGCCAACCGTTCCGGCGTGCTCAGCTATGTCGGACCGTCAGCCGAGAGGGTGCTCGGCCCCGGGGTGGCCGTTGCGGGCCGGCAGGTCTGGACGGCGATGGCGCTGCCGCGTCGTGCGTTCAGCGCGGCGCTCACCCGTCTGGACGCCGGCTCCGGCACCGAGCTGCTCGAAGGACGGCGCGAGCACATCGTGCTGGAGGCGGCGATGTCGCTGCGGGGCGCCGAGGTGCTGGTCAGCGTGCGCGACGTCACCGAACGGGACCGGCTTCGGCAACGCCTGCACTACCTCGCCTACCACGACCCGCTGACCGGTCTGGTCAACCGCAGCCGGGTGCTCTCCCGGATCTCGGCCATGCTCGGCCGCAGCGAGCTGTGCGCCGTCCTGTTCATCGACCTGGACCGGTTCAAGCAGGTGAACGACAACAGCGGACACGCCGTCGGGGATCAGGTGCTGCAGGAGGTCTCCCGCCGTCTGGCCGAGCTGGTGCGCTCCGGCGACCTGATCGGACGCCTGGGTGGCGACGAGTTCGTGGCCGTGCTCTCGGTGGGCCCGGAGGAGGCCCAGGGCGTCGCCACGCGGATCGGTGAGGCGATCAGTAGGCCGTTCGAGGTCGGCGGGCGCGAGTATCAGCTCGGGGTGAGCATCGGGATCGCCATCGGCATATCCGGTCTGCTGGCGGAGGACCTGTTGCGCCGTGCTGATCTGGCGATGTACGCCGCGAAGCGTCACCGCGGGTCATGGGTGGTCTACGAGGCCGGTCTCGGCAGGGCTGCCCTGGCCCAGGCCAACATCGACGTGGCTGTGTCGAAGGCGTTGCGGGACAAGGACATGGACGTCTTCCTGCAGCCTCTGGTGGACCTCGGCAGCGGCCGCGTGGTCACGGTCGAGGCCCTGCTGCGCTGGCGCAATGACGCCGGTGAGATCAGCTCACCTGCCGAGATGCTCGATTTCGCGCGGCGCAGCGGTCGGATGAGCGAGGTCACCAGCTGGGTACTCGAGCGCAGCGCCGAGATCCTGGCCCGCTCCCCGAGCAACGTGGCTGTCGCGGTCAACATGCCGCCGGAGATGCTGCTCGCCCGCGGAATCTCGCGGCACCTGACCACCCTGCTGGCCGTGCACGGGGTGAGCGCGGCACGACTGGAGATCGAGGTCACCGAGGACCAGCTACTGGAACAGGCCGCTCGATCCTCGACCATCCTGCAGCGGCTGCGTGACCTGGGGATGCCGGTGATGATCGACGACTTCGGTACCGGGTTCTCCTCTCTGGGCTACCTGCTCGACCTGCCGATCGACGGCCTCAAGATCGACCAACGGTTCACCAAGGTGCTGCCGCACAGCGCGTCGGCCAGGTCGATCGTCGGGGGGCTGGTCGGCATCGCGGCCCGGCTCAACCTACGGGTGGTGGCCGAGGGGGTCGAGAGTGCCGAACAGCACGAGTGGGCGCGCCGCCTCGGCGTCCACGTCGGGCAGGGGTACTGGTACGCCCGACCCGAGTCGGCCGCGGGACTTGGTGACCTGACTGACCTGCGCAGCTGGTCGAGCTCGAGCGCGGGCGCGGCGTGGGCGCCGTCCGCGATGGTCTGATCTGTTGGGCGCAGCCCCGGATGGGCACCGACAGAAAGGACCCCCCGCGTACCCGACAGAGCCCGCCTACCCTTGCTGCCTTCCGGCCCTGGGGGAGTTCGGCTGGGTGACGCCACGCGGGGAGCCGGATTCACTCTAGCCGAGCCCGTCCCCCGGTCGTCCACGTGAACATCGCGCGCGTGCCGGTGGTCGGACGACGCGGCTAGGGTGCCGTGGTGGCCACCGCGCTGTACCGCAGGTACCGACCGGACACCTTCGCCGAGGTGATCGGGCAGGACCACGTGACCGTGCCGCTGACCGCGGCCCTGACCAAGGACCGGATCAACCACGCCTACCTGTTCTCCGGGCCGCGCGGCTGCGGCAAGACCACGTCGGCGAGGATCCTGGCTCGTTGCCTGAACTGCGCCCAGGGGCCGACCGCCACCCCGTGCGGGGAGTGCGAGTCCTGCCGAGAGCTGGCTCGGGGCGGTCCGGGCAGCCTGGACGTGGTCGAGATCGACGCTGCCAGCCACGGCGGCGTGGACGACGCCCGCAACCTGCGCGAGCGGGCCGCGTACGCGCCGGCTCGGGACCGGTTCAAGATCTTCATCATCGACGAGGCCCATATGGTCTCCACGCAGGGCTTCAATGCCCTGCTGAAGATTGTCGAGGAGCCGCCGCCGCACGTCCGCTTCGTGTTCGCCACCACCGAGCCCGACAAGGTGATCGGCACCATTCGCTCGCGCACCCACCACTACCCGTTCCGGCTGGTGCCGCCGGAGCGACTGCAGTCCTACCTGGCCGAGCTCTGCCGGGCCGAGGGGGTGGCCGTCGGGCAGGGCGTGCTGCCGCTTGTCGTTCGGGCTGGTGCCGGGTCGGTCCGGGACTCGCTGTCGGTGCTCGACCAGCTGATCGCCGGATGCGGGCCGGACGGCCTGGACTACCCGCTCGCCGTCTCGCTGCTCGGCTACACCGACGCCACGCTGCTCGACGACGTGGTCGACGCACTGGCCGCCGCGGACGGCGCGGCCACGTTCGGGGTGCTCGACCGGGTGATCCAGTCCGGCCACGACCCGCGCCGGTTCGTCGAGGACCTGCTGGAGCGGCTGCGCGACCTGCTGGTGGTGGCCGCGGTACCGGACGGCGGACACGCCGTGCTACGGGCGCTGCCCGCCGACCAGCTCGAGCGGATGCGCGGCCAGGCCGGCCGGTTCGGTCGTTCCGAACTGTCCCGAGCGGCGGACGTGGCGAACGCGGCGCTCACCGAGATGACCGGAGCCACCTCGCCGCGGCTGCAGCTCGAGCTGCTCTGCGCGAGGCTGTTGCTTCCCGGAGCCGACGACGCCGAGCGCGGGCTTCGAGCCCGGCTGGACCGGGTGGAACGGCGGCTCGGGGTCTCGGGCGTGCTCGACTCGGGGTCGGCCGGGGCGGCTGCCGGAGCAGATACTCCGCGACTGGCTTCGCCTGACGTCGCGTCCGCACCCACTCCGTCCGCCGCCGATCCTCCGGGCGGCTCGCCGGCCGAACCCGACGGCTGGCGGGTTCCGGTGTCGACCGGACCTCCGCCCGGCTCCCAGGCCGAGTCACCGGCAGCCGTAGGTGGGACGGCGCGGGACGCCGATGGACAGATGAGCACGGATCGGATCCGGCGGATGTGGCCGGACGTGCTCAGCACCGTGTCCCGGCTCAAGCGGGCTACCTGGTCACTGGTCTCCCAGCACGCCCAGGTGCTCGACTACGACGGCAGTCGGCTGCTGCTGGAGTTCGGTACGGCTGGTCTGGCGACGTCGTTCTCGCGTGGCGCCCACCAGGAGTTCGTGCGCCAGGCGCTGATCGACGTGATCGGGCTCGACTGCCGGGTGGAGGCGGTGGCGCGTGGCGCGGCGGTCCCCGGGACTCCCGTTCACCCCGTCGAACCCACCGCTCTCCCGGCCACCCCTGATCCACCCCATGCCGAGCCCGCCCCTCGGCCGACGCAGAGCACGACGGTGCCGCCCTCACCGACTCGGCCGGAGCGTTCCTCCGCCCAGCCTCGGGGGCCGAGGTCCCAGAGCGACCGGGCGAACGATGCCCGAGGCGGCGCCTCGCGCCGTCCGGGTTCTCGCGATGAGCCGACAGTGCCGGACCCGGACGAGCCGCCCCCTGAGGACGAGCCGCCTCCGGAGGACGACCCGGCGTCGTGGAGCCCCCTGCCGCGCAAGAAGGTGTCAGCGGCGCTGGACGAGGACGTCAGCCGCGACGATGTGGACGTCGAGGGATCCGGGCAGGTGGGTCGTCCCGTCGTCGAGCAGTTGCTCGGTGGCCGGGTGATCGAAGAACGTGACGAATAGTGAGCGCGCCACACGGCTCCAGCCCGCTCGCCCAGGTCGAGGACTGGGACGTCTCGCACGTGGCGGTGGCCGTGGTGGGCGCCGACGGCCGGGTGCTCGACAGTCACGGTCCGACTGATCAGGAGTTCCGACTCGCCTCGATCTCCAAGCTGCTCTCCACCTACGCCCTGCTCATCGGTGTGGAGGAGGAGGCGATCGGACTGGACGACCCCGCCGGACCGGACGCCGTCCGCGACCGGGGAGCGACGGTGCGGCACCTGCTCGCGCACACCTCCGGGCTCGGGTTCCAGGTCGGCGACCCGATCCTGGCCGCTCCCGGTGAGCGCCGGGTCTACTCCAACGCCGGCATCGAGGCGGCCGCCGACCACCTCCGCGCGGCCACCGGCATCCCGTTCGCGACCTACCTCCACGAGGCGGTGTTCGCCCCGCTGGGCATGCGGCGCGCCTGTCTCGACGGCTCTGCGGCGCACGCCGTCTACGCCGGGGTCGAGGACCTGGTCGCCTTCGTCCGCGAGCTGTTCGCCCCGCGGCTCCTGGCCGGTGCGACGGTCGGCGAGGCGATCGGAGTGCAGTTCCCGGGGCGGAGCGGAGTGGTGCCCGGGGTCGGCCGGTTCGAACCCTGCGACTGGGGGTTCGGCTTCGAGCGCAACTTCGGACGGCGGACCACGGCGCACCAGGTGCATTGGGCCGGAACGCGGGTCTCGACACAGGCCTACGGGCACTTCGGCGCGGCCGGCACCTTCTTCTTCGTCGACCCGGACGCGGGGCTGGCCTGTATCTGCCTCACCGACCGTCCGTTCGCGGCCTGGGCGATGAAGGTCTGGCCGCCGCTGTGCGACGCGGTGATCGAGACGTTCTCCACCCATGGCCCGAGCGAGGATCCCCCGTCCGTCCTGACCAGCACGTAGGCTCACCCTGTGTACGAAGGCGTGGTCCAGGACCTCATCGACGAGCTCGGCCAGCTGCCGGGTGTGGGGCCGAAGAGTGCCCAGCGGATCGCCTTCCACCTGCTCCAGTCCGACCCGGTGGACGTTCGGCGGCTCGCCAGCGCGCTGATCGAGGTGTGCGAGAAGGTCCGGTTCTGCGTGACCTGCGGCAACGTCTCGGCCGACGAGTCCTGCCGGATCTGTCGCGACGAGCGGCGCGACGTCGCCCTGTTGTGCGTCGTCGAGGAGCCGAAGGACGTCGTGGCGATCGAGCGAACCCGCGAGTTCCGTGGCCGCTACCACGTGCTGGGTGGCGCGATCAGCCCGATCGAGGGTGTCGGGCCGGACGACCTGCGGATCAGGGAGCTGCTCACCCGGCTGGCCGACGGGACGGTCACCGAGATCATCCTGGCCACCGATCCGAACCTCGAAGGTGAGGCGACCGCCACGTACCTGGCCCGGTTGCTCAAGCCGATGGGTCTTCGGGTGACCCGGCTCGCCTCCGGGCTGCCGGTGGGCGGTGACCTGGAGTACGCCGACGAGGTCACGCTGGGCCGGGCGTTCGAGGGTAGGCGACTGCTGGATGTGTAAGCCGACGAGGGGGCACCGAGGGCCATGACTGGGACGACGAACGACCAGGTGGACGTGCGGCCGAATGCCGAGGCCGCCGAGCTGCACCGACTCGCCGCGGAGACGGCGGACGACGCCCGAACCTACCTAGCGGCGGCGACGGAGGTGGCCGCCGGCAACCAGCCGGACACGGCGATCCCGGTGCTGATGCTCGCGGTATCGCAGATCCTGCTCGCCGGGGCCCGGCTCGGAGCGATCACCGACGTCGTGCCGAGCGAGCGGTTCGAACCGGACACCGGTCCGGACGCCGACATCGACCCGGTGCGGGTAGGCCTGGCCAACCTGTTCGAGGGGGTCGACGAGTACGCCGACCTGGTCGATCCGCTGACCAGCGTGGACATGGTCCGGGGGTCGCTGTCGAACGACCTGGCCGATATCGCCGCCGAGCTGGTTCACGGTCTGCGGCACTACCAGGCGGGCCGGATCGATGAGGCGCTGTGGTGGTGGCAGTACTCCTACCTGTCGACCTGGGGGGTGCGGGCGACGAGCGCGCTACGGGTGCTGCAGACGATGATCGGCCACCTGCGGCTGGACGTGGACGCCGAGACCGCCTCCGATGCCGAGTTCGACGCACTACATGCCACCGACTGACCGACGTCCCCCCAACATCGGCACAACGTCTCAACATGGGCACAACGTCCCAACATGGGCACAACGTCACGCCGCGCCCGCCAGACGAGCACGGCGTGACGTTGTGCCCATGTTCGGACGTTGTGCCTATGAGGAGAGCCCGGCTAGGCGACGCGGGTTCCCCGGGGCAGGGCTCGGGTCGGGGTGCGCAGACGCCGTGTGGCCAGGACGGCGAAGAGCCCGCCGAGGGTCAGGTCGGCGGCGAGCCCGAACGGCCACGTGACCCCGAGCCGCTCACGGTCGGCGGCCCGGCGCGCCTGCATCTCGTCGAACGCCGGCTGGGTGTTGCGTAGGTCGGGGCCGCACCAGTCCTGGAGGGTGTCCGGGCCGAGCCGGGCGTCGCGGACGCCGGTCCGGATGGCGGTCAACGGGTCGAACTCGGTGACGTCGTTCGGGGTCGGTGCGGCATCGGCGAGCACCACGTAGGGCGACGCGGCGAGCAGCCACCAGGACCGTTCGCTGTGGAACACGTTCTGCACGCTCTGCGTGCTCACGCAGCGCGGGGTCTCCCCGACGTACTCGACCTGCCTGATCGTGATCTGCTCGGGCTGGGAGACGATCGGGATCGACAGGGCGAACAGCAAGGGCAGCCCGAGCCCGAGGAACGCCACGCTCAGGTAGGTCAGCAGGGTCGAGGACGACGTCCGCGCTGTGATAGCCGACCAGCCGAGCCCGATGGCGCAGATCACCAGCAGCACCAGGGCCAGGACCGCGAGTACGACCAGCAGCCGGCCCAGCGGTGTTCCCCCCTCGGCGAACGTCCACAGAATGAACGGCAGCGCGCATCCGAGCAGGGCCAGCGCCACCAGCCAGGCAGCGGCGAGCTTGCCCACCACCAGCTGGACCGGCGTGATCAGCGTGGTCTGCATCGTGGCCAGCACACCGGCGGCCCGGTCGCCGTTGATGCTCGTCGCCGACAGCGCCGGCGCCACCAGGGCACCGAGGGAGAGCACCAGCAGAACGACGATGCCGAACACGGTCCTCGCGGCGGACGCCTGCGCGGCGGCGGACGCGGAGCTCTCGGCGATCGCGCCGACGCCGTACCCGCGGTACACCGACCAGCGGATGGTCACGGTGAGCAGCAGAAGCAGCACCGTCCAGACGATGAGTACCACCGGCCAGCGGCTGGAGCGCACCCGCTGGCGCAGCTCCAGCCGGGCGACGGTGCGCACCCCGGCCCAGAAGCTCTCCCTGCGCCGCCCCGATGGGCGGGAGTCGGGACGGTTGGTGAGGGTATCGGCCGTCATCGGCGTTCCCCGCTCAGGTCGGTCAGAGCCAGGTAGGCCTGTTCGAGCACCCCGGCCGCAGGCTGGAACGAGAGCACGGGGACGCCGTCACGAACGAGATCGGCCAGCAGGGCCGCGGCCTGGGCGTCCGAGTCGACCGAGAGCACGACGCCGTCGCGTTCCGCGCTGCTCTGCGGCACCGTGTAGCCGATCTGACGCCGGTCGAGTGCCTGCAGAAGCGCTGCCGGGTCGAGCGAGCGCACTCGCCAGGGTCGGGCCT
Organism: uncultured Actinomycetota bacterium; assembly: GCA_963706835.1. GTDB lineage: Bacteria > Actinomycetota > Actinomycetes > S36-B12 > CAVXYG01. Next base: position 57,509 of record CAVPOB010000025.1, on the reverse strand, counting down.
GCAGGGCCCGGACGGCGAGCTGTTCGCTGGCCACGGTGCGCCCCGCCGCGACGATCACCGCGCGGTCGGCCATCTCGTCGAGCTCGGCGAGTACGTGACTGGAGATCAGGACCGCTTTGCCGGTCGCCGCCAGCCGGCGCACGATGCTGCGCAGCTCCACCCGCGAGCGCGGGTCGAGGCCCGAGGCGGGCTCGTCGAGGAGCAGGACGTCCGGGTCGTGCACCAGAGCCCGCGCCAGGCCGAGGCGTTGCTTCTGCCCGCGGGAGAGCACTTGGGTATGCCGGTCGGCCAGGTCCGCGAGGTGCACCAGGTCCAGCAGCTCGGCGATCCTGGCGTGGGCGACCGTGGCCGGAAGGTAGTAGGCGTCGGCGACGGTCTGGAGCACCTCTCGGCAGGTCAAGGTCTCCCAGGTGCCGAACACGTCGGGCATCCACCCGGTGCGGCGTCGGACCTCGCGGGCCTGGGTGACCGGGTCGAACCCGGCCACCCGCACCGCTCCGGCGTCCGGCACCAGCAGCGAGGCGAGCACCAGCAGCAGGGTGGTCTTGCCCGACCCGTTCGGCCCGATCAGCGCGGTGACCTCACCTGGCGGTGCCTCCAGGTCCATCGCGTCGACCGCGACGACGTCGCCGAAGGTGCGCCGGACTCCGCGCACCACGATCCCGCTGTCCGGCGCGCCGGCGTCCGGAGCCCCGCTCTGAGCGGGCGTGGTGCTGGTCGCCATCGAACCCCCTGCTGGTCCTCGTGCCGGTCGATGATCGAGACCGGTGCACCATAGTGACGCACCGCGAGGTGCCGCGGTTGCCGGGTAGACTCCACCAACCGTGGCGTCCCCACCGCTCGCGTCCCCTCACCTGCGGGGTCGCACACCGGTAGTGCCCGGGCCCAGCACCCGAACCCCGCCCCGTGACGTGTCGAGCCTCCTGGAGAGTTGTCGGTGAGCCTGGTCGTACAGAAGTACGGGGGATCTTCCGTCGCGGACGCCGAGGGCATCAAGCGAGTGGCCCAGCGCATTGTCGAGAGCAAGAAGGACGGCAACGAGGTCGTCGTCATCGTCTCGGCGATGGGCGACACCACCGACGACCTGTTCGACCTGGCCCACCAGGTGACGCCGACCCCGCCGGCCCGCGAGCTCGACATGCTGCTCACCGCCGGGGAGCGGATGTCCGCCGCCCTGCTGGCTATGGCGATCATGGACCGGGGAGTGACCGCCCGGTCGTTCACCGGCAGCCAGGCCGGCGTGATCACCACCGCGCAGCATGGCGACGCCCGGATCATCGACATCACACCCAGCCGGATCACGTCGGCGCTCGGCGAGGGCGACATCGCGATCATCGCCGGGTTCCAGGGGGTCAGCCAGACCACGAAGGACGTCACGACGATGGGGCGCGGGGCCTCGGACACCACCGCGGTGGCCCTGGCGGCCGCCTTGGGCGCCCACGTGTGCGAGATCTACACCGACGTGGACGGCGTGTTCACCGCCGACCCGCGGATCGTCCCCACCGCGCGGCGGATCACGGCGATCTCCTACGAGGAGATGCTGGAGATGGCCGCGAGCGGGGCGAAGGTGCTGCACCTGCGGTGCGTGGAGTACGCCCGCCGGTTCGGGGTGCCGGTGCACGTGCGCTCGTCGTTCAGCAACCGCGAGGGCACCTGGGTCAGCAACGAGCCGGCGTCGGGCCGCAAAGGCAGCCGGACAGAGGGCAGAGAGGACGACGACGCCATGGAGGACGCGATCATCTCCGGGGTCGCTCACGACCGCAGCGAGGCGAAGGTGACCGTGGTCGGGGTGCCGGACAAACCCGGTAAGGCGGCGGCGATCTTCAAGGCGGTGGCCGCCGCCGACGTGAACCTCGACATGATCGTGCAGAACGTCTCCGCCGCGGCCACCGGACTGACCGACGTCTCGTTCACGCTGCCGATGTCGGACGGGCAGAAGGCGCTGACCGCTCTCGGCGCCCGTCAGGACGACGTCGGGTTCGCATCGCTGCAGTACGACGACCAGATCGGCAAGGTGTCGTTGATCGGTGCGGGGATGCGGAGCCACCCTGGTGTCTCGGCGCAGTTCTTCGACGCGCTGGCCACCTCGGGGGTGAACATCGAGATGATCAGCACATCGGAGATCCGAATCTCGGTGGTGACCCGCGCGGACGACGTGGACACTGCGGTGCGTGCAGTGCACTCCGCCTTCGGCCTGGACGCGGAGCAGGTGGAGGCGGTTGTGTACGGAGGGACGGGACGATGACCCGCAAGCCCACGCTGGCCGTGGTCGGAGCCACCGGCGCCGTCGGATCGGTGATGCTCAAGATCCTCTCCACCCGGGAGGACGTCTGGGGTGAGATCCGGCTCATCGCCTCGGCCCGGTCGGCGGGCAAGCAGCTGACCTGCCGGGGGCAGCAGGTCGAGGTGCACGCGCTGGCCCCCGAGCTGTTCGACGGGGTCGATGTGGCCATGTTCGACGTGCCCGACGAGATCTCCGCACAGTGGGCGCCGATCGCCGTCGAACGCGGCGCGGTCGTCGTGGACAACTCCGGTGCCTTCCGGATGGACGACGACGTGCCGCTGGTGGTGCCCGAGGTCAACCCGTCGCAGGTGCGCACCCGACCGCGGGGCATCATCGCGAACCCGAACTGCACGACCCTGACCATGATGGACGCCCTCGGTGCGCTGAACCGGCGATGGGGACTGACCGAGCTCGTCGTCGCCTCCTACCAAGCGGCTTCGGGCGCCGGACAGCCCGGCGTGGACCGCCTCTACGACGAGCTGGCCCTGGTCAGCGGCGACCGCACCCTGGGCCAGAGCCCGGGTGACGTCCGCCGGGCGGTCGAGGCCAAGCTGGGCATGGAGGACTCCCCCTTCCCCGCTCCGCTGGCGCTCAACGTCATTCCGTGGGCCGGCTCAGCCAAAGACGGCGGATGGACCAGCGAGGAGCTCAAGGTCCGCAACGAGTCGCGCAAGATCCTCGGCATCCCCACGTTAAGGGTCTCGGCGACCTGTGTGCGGGTCCCCGTCGTGACCACGCACTCGCTGGCCGTTCACGCGGTGTTCCAGAACCCGGTCTCGGTGTCCCAGGCCCGGCAGGTGTTGATGGATGCGCCGAGCGTGGTGTTGGTGGACGACGCGGCCGAGAAGGAGTTCCCGACCCCGGCCGATGTCGTCGGGTCGGACCCGACGTTCGTCGGCCGGATCCGACAGGCTCTGGACTTCCCCAACGCGCTCGACATGTTCATCTGCGGCGACAACCTGCGCAAGGGTGCGGCGCTGAACACCGCCCAGATCGCCGAGCTGGTAGCCGCGGAGCTCACCGCTGCCTGAACTGGCGCCGCTCGGGGATCGCGTTCCGGGATCTCGGCCCGGCGTCGATCCCGTCGATGACTGACTACCCAATGACAGAATGGGGCATAAAGGATACTCTTCGCGATCATTACTTGTCGGCCGGCGGGCGGTCGACCGAACGAGCGGAGAGTGGCATGAAAAGAATCGGCATCGTCGCCGCGTTCTCGCTGGCCATGGCATCCGTGCCCATCTCGGGCGCGGCGGCCGCCGCATGCGACACGGCGGTGAACAACACCTACAAGAAGCTGAGTGGTTGCGCGAGCTTGAGCGGCGCGCGCGGACACCAGGCGGCGCTGCAGGCGATCGCCGACGCCAACAATGGCATCCGCACCTCCGGGACGCCCGGCTACGACGCCTCGGCCGAATACGCCGCCGGCGTGCTGCGCCGGGCCGGCTACGACGTGACCGTTCAAGAGTTCCAGTTCCAGACCTTCATCTCGAACACTCCGTCGGTGCTCGAGCAGGTATCCCCACGCGGGGGCGCGATCACCAACAACATCATGTCCTACTCGGGGTCGGGTGACGTGACCGCGTCGGTGAGCACGGTGAGCGCGATCACCGGATGCGAGCCGGGCGACTTCGCCGGCTTCCCGGCCGGGAACATCGCGCTGATCAGCCGGGGCGCCTGCACCTTCGCGCTCAAGGCGACCAACGCCTTCAACGCCGGGGCCGACGGTGTGGTTATCTACAACAACACCCCGGGCACCCTTAACGGCACCCTAGGCAGCACCTTCACCCTCGACATCGGCGTCACGTCGGTGACCCAGGACGAAGGGCAGCGCCTGGCGGCTCTGGTGCCTGACGGGCTGACCCTACGACTGAAGACCGACACCTTCCGCGGGCAGGCGACGACATCCAACGTGATCGCCGAGACCAAGGGGGGCGACCCGAACAACATCGCCATGGCCGGTGCGCACCTCGACTCGGTGAACGCCGGTCCGGGCATCCAGGACAACGGCTCGGGGTCCGCGGCGATCCTCGAGGTCGCCGAGGCCTTCGCCAAGGTGAAACCGGTGAACAAGGTGCGCTTCGCGCTCTGGGGCGCGGAGGAGTCCGGGCTGGTCGGCTCGACGCACTACGTCAGTGAGCTCTCCCAGGCCGAGATCGACAAGATCGCGCTCTACCTCAACTTCGACATGATCGGCTCGCCCAACCACGTCTTCTTCGTCTACGACGGTGACGACTCCGACGGGGTCGGTGCCGGACCGGGGCCAACGGGGTCGGCGGCGATCGAGAAGCTGTTCGAGTCGTACTACGAGCAGGTCGGCCAGTCCTACAAGGGCACTGATTTCTCCGGGCGTTCGGACTACGGCCCGTTCATCGCGGCCGGCGTGCCGTCGGGTGGGCTGTTCACCGGCGCCGAGGGGATCAAGACACCTGAGGAGGCGGCGATCTGGGGCGGCACGTCGGGTGATCAGTATGACTCGTGCTACCACCTGGCTTGCGACACCTTCGCCAACATCAACCTGAAGGCCTTCGACGTCAACGTCGACGCCGTTGCGTACGCGGTGCTGAGCTACGCCTACAGCACCGAGCCTGTCAACGGCGTCAAGGGCAAGATCGTGCCCGGTTCGCCGTCCATCGGTTCGGGCAACCCGAACGCGGCCGGCTACCCAGGCGGGACCGCCGGCTCGGTGCACGACGACGAGCACGCCCGCGTGGGCTCCTGACCCGCTGACCGGAGGGGCCGGGCCCGGTGGTTCCGGCCCCTCCATCGGCCCGCTTCCAACCGGTGATCGCCGCCAAGGTGAGGTCGGGACCCAATGGGTGGGCCACTGCCTCACCCCGGCGGCGATCACTGGCGGGCGGGACGGCGATCCGCGACGGTCAGGCGGGCTTGCGAGCGCGGACGAACGCGCTCGCCACCACGCCGTCCAGCATCTCGACCAGCGCCGGGACGTCGGTGCCCTCCGGTAGCTCGCCGTCCGGTAGGGAGGCGGCAAGGTCGAGCAGCTCGGCGCGGTCGTAGCGGCGGGTCACCTCGACGGCCGCGTCGACGTACCCGACCTCGGTGAGCAGTGCGATGTAGTCGCGCTCGTGCAGCGCGCCGGCGACGCAGCCGGTCCACAGCGACATGGCCCGGCGGGCGACCTCGGGCAGGTCGCGGAGCACAACGATGTCGGAGACGGCGAAGCGTCCGCCGGGCGCAGTCACCCGGAACGCCTCGGCGAGAACGGGTCTCTTGTCCGCGGCCAGGTTGATCACGCAGTTGGAGATCACCACGTCGACCAGTCCGTCGCGCAGCGGGATGTCCTCGATCGTGCCGCGCAGGAACGAGGCGTTGGTGACCTGAGCCTCTCCCTGGTTGCGCCGGGCCAGGTCGAGCATCTCCTCGGTCATGTCGAGCCCGTAGGCCATGCCCGTCGGACCGACCCGTCGCGCCGAGAGCAGCACGTCGAGCCCGCCGCCGGAGCCGAGGTCGAGCACGACCTCACCCGGGGCGAGGTCGGCGAGCAGGTGCGGGTTGCCGCAGCCGAGCGAGGCCGCCAGCGCGGTGGGGGAGAGCTGCTGCGCCTCGGCGGCGAACTCGCCGGTGTAGAGGTCGCGGGTGATCGGGTCGCCGTCGCGCGCGCCGGCTCGGCGCTGCCCGCCCGAGCAGCAGTCGGGCCCGCAGCCGCACCCATCGTCGTCGTCCGATGTCAGTGCCGTCGCGGAGCGTGCGTACCGCTCGCGGACGGCGTCGCGCACGGCCTCGCCGTCCGGACCCGTGGCGTCGTGCCGCTCGGTCGACGTGGTCACGCCGGTCGGTGTACTCATCGGTTGCCCCTTCTGTTTCGACGACTATCGAATCAGTAGAACGATCTCTCGTGATTCGACATGTGTCAAGATAGACGTGTGGCGACTCGGACCGATTCTGCGCCTGGACGGCGCATGATCCCGCTCGCCTCGGCGCCGTCTGTGGTGGCATGCTGTCCCGGGATCGGAGTGACCGCCCTCGACGAGCAGCAGGCCATGCTGATCGCCTCGCTGTTCAAGGCGCTCGGTGACCCGGTCCGGCTGCGGCTGATGTCGATCATCGCGGCCGCTGCCGAGACGTGTGTCTGCGACCTGACCGACGCGTTCGCGGTCTCCGCGCCGACCATCTCCCACCACCTGAAGGTGCTGCGCGAGGCAGGACTGGTCGATGCCGAGCGGCGCGGCACGTGGGTCTACTACCGGGCCCGGTCCGAGGTGCTGGCGACGCTCGGGGCGCTTCTGGTCACCGACCCGCTGCCACGATCGGCGTCAGGGTGAGGCGATGCCCCATCTCCTGGGGCACGACCTCACCCCGACGCCGATCATCGGGCTGCGGCAGGTGGCGCGACAGCTCTCAGGTGCCACGCGCGCTGGCTGTACTCGCGGACGGTGCGGTCGGAGGTGAAGTGAGCGCAGCGTGCGGTGGTCAGGATCGAGGTCCGGGTCCAGCGATCCTGGTCCTGCCAGGCGACCTCGATGCCGTCCTGGGCGTCGACGTAGGAGCGGTAGTCGGCCAGGGTCAGATAGGGGTCCCAACCCATGATCCGGTCGACCACCGCGGCGAACACCTCCGGGTCGCCGTCGGAGAAGGCGCCTGAGCTGATCGCGTCGACGGCGGCCCGCAGCTCGGGGTCCCCCTCGTAGTAGCTGCGCGGTTCGTATTTGGTGCGCAGGGCGGCGGCCTCAGCGGTGTCCATGCCGAAGGTGGCCACGCTGTCCGGGCCGACCCTGCGGCGGATCTCCAGGTTGGCGCCGTCCAGGCTGGCGACGGTGAGGGCACCGTTCAGGGCCAGCTTCATGTTGCCGGTGCCAGAGGCCTCCATGCCGGCCATGGAGATCTGCTCGGAGAGGTCGGCCGCCGGAATGATCAGCTCCGCTCGGGTGACGTTGTAGGCGGGGATGAAGGCGACGCGCAGCCGGTCGGCGCACAGCGGCTCGCGGCTGACCGTGGTCGCGATGGCGTTGACCAGGCGCATCACCTGCTTGCCGGGGTGGTGGCCGGGCTCGGCCTTGCCGCTGAACACCACGGTGCGGGCCGGCACTTGGAGACCGGGGTCGGCGAGAATCCGGTTGTACAGCGTGACCACGTGCAGGGCCTTGAGCAGCTGCCGCTTGTACTCGTGGAACTTCTTGATCATCACATCGCACATGGCGTCCGGGTCGATCCCGACTCCGGTCATCTGGCGCGCGTAGGCGTCCAGGCGCTGCTTGTTGGCCCGGCGGACGTCGTGCCAGGCCTGTCGGAACGCGGCGTCCTCGGCAAGGGGGACCAGCTCGATCAGCCGGTCCGGGTCCCGAAGCCAGCCCTCGCCGTCCAGGTAGTCGCTGATCAGCGCGGACAGCCGCGGGTTGGCCAGGCGCAGGAACCGGCGCGGGCTCACCCCGTTGGTGACGCTGAAGAACTTGTCCGGCCACATCCGGGCGAACCCGGCGAACGTTCCGCTGGTGAGCAGCCTGGCGTGCTGCTCGGCGACCCCGTTCACGCGGGCGGCGCCGACGGCAGCCAGGTACGCCATCCGGACCTTCTGCTCTGCGCCCTCCTGGATGAGCGACAGTGCTCCCAGCTGGCCGATGTCGCCGGGGAAGCGGACCGCGACGCTCTGAAGGAAGAAGTGGTTGATCGAGTAGATGATCTCCATGTGCCGGGGCAGCACCCGCTCCATCAGCCAGACCGGCCAGGTCTGCAGCGCCTCGGGCAGCAGGGTGTGCACCGTGTACCCGAAGGTCTTCGTCGTGATCGCCCACGCGGTGTCCCACGGGACGCGGTGCACGTCGACGAGCAGGCGCATCAGCTCGACGACCGCCAGGGCCGGATATGTGTCGTTGAGCTGGACGGTGACCGCGGCCGGGAAGGCGCCCCAGCTCGGCGGCCGCACCGCACCCGTCGCGTCCAGTCGGTCCTCGATGAAGCCCGCCACGATCTCCTGCAGCGAGCAGGAGACCAGGAAGTACTGCTGCTTCAGGCGCAGCTCGCGGCCGCGCTCGGTCGCCTCGTCGGGGTAGAGCACGAGGCTGATGTTCTCTGCCCGGGCCGCCTCCTCGGCGGCCTCGGCGTACTCGCCGGACTCCAGCCGGTCGACGTCGAGGGAGTCCCGGCTGGCCATGGCCCGCCAGAGCCGCAGCGGCGCCACGGACTCGGTGTCGCAGCCGGGGATGAAGAGCGTGCTCGGCTCGCCGTCCACCCGCTCGTCCGGCACCCATCGCCGGCGCAGCCCGGTCGGGTCGCCGTCGTCCTCGGTGTGACCGCCGTAGCCCACCGCCCGGTGCTCGTGGGCGGCGACCAGCTCCCACGGGTTGTCGGTGAACGCCCAGTCGTCCGGTTGTTCGACCAGCTTGCCGTCGACGAATGCCTGGTGGAAGGTGCCCAGCTTGTACCGGATGCCGTAGCCGACGACCGGCAGGTCGAGAGTGGCGGCGGACTCCAGCACGCAGGCCGCCAGGCGGGCGAGGCCGCCGTTGCCGAGCGGGGCCTCCACCTCGACCTCGCGCAGTGGGTCGACGTCCGTCGCCTCGGTGCCGAGGGCCAGCAGGTTCTGGTCGAGCTGGCGGCCGGGCAGGTACTCGGCGGACAGGAAGTAGAGCCGGCGAGCGCCCGCGGCGCGCTGCGCCGCCACGGCTCGGGCGTGACGCTCGCTGAGTTGCTCGCGGAGTGTTCCGGCGAGCTGGCGGTAGGTCTCGTGAGCGGTGCGCGGCTCCGTTGTCGTCACCAGCCCATGCCTACAGCGGTTCGACGGTCGATGTCGAGTAGCCCGATCAGGGACCCGGCGGCGTTCCCCGGTCGAAGACCACCAGGACCGAGCCGGCCTGGGGTGCCAGGGCCTGTAGCAGGGCACCGACGAGCAACGTCAGGCCGATCAGCTGCAGGGCGGCGTCCGATACGCCCGCCGCCGGCTTAAGGTGCACGGAGATCTCGCCGTACACCTCGGAGTAGTGCGACTTGACCGGCTCGAGCAGCAGGGTGCCGGTGACGTACAGCACACCGCCGGGCAACAAGCGGTCACGAACCGCAGGATGCATGGTGCGCAGCGTCCGCAGCAGGAAGAAGCCGGCCAGGGCGGCAACCGGCCACTAGACGGTGAGCAGCGGCACCGTCTTGGCGCCCGTCGGGAAGTTGACCTTGTTGTCGCCGTCGAAGAACCGGGTCAGGGTGTAGGGCAGCAGTCCTGTCCCGGCACCGACACTGGCCACCAGATCGAGCAGGCACAGCGCCATGACGCACGACCAGGGGGTTCGGGTCACGGTCGCGATGGGAACGGACCTCGGAATCGGGGCGACCGCCGCATCGCGGGCGTCGGCCACGTCCTCGGCGCCGGGCGCCCGCGGGGACCTCTGGCCTTCGTCCTGTCTCATCTCGGGCAGTGCGCCTGTACGCGCCGAGCTACGAGTTCGTAGGTTACGCGACCGTAGGTTACGGTGTCGTATGTGAGTGCTTCCACCCTCAACCGTCCGGCGCGCCCCGACGGCCCGCCCCGGCGTCCATCTCCCGGACCGCTGGCCGCTCTGTTCGGCGGCGTCCGCAAGGTCGCCGAGGCCCTGGTCACCCCCTTGGTGCCGGCCGACTACCTCGACCTGCTCGACCCGCTCCGGTCGGGCGCCGACCTGCGGGGGCGGGTCATCGAGATCCGCCCCGAGACCGCCGACGCCGTGACCATCGTCATCCGGCCGGGTCGGGACTGGGCCGGGCATCTGCCGGGGCAGTACATCCGGATCGGGATCGACATCGACGGCGTGCGGCACTGGCGGGCCTACTCGCTCACTCACCGGGTCCGGACGGCGACGCCCGGTCCGCAGCTGACCCGGCCCGCCGACGTCCCGCACGGCTGTATCGCGATCACCACCAAGGCGATCCCGGACGGCCTGGTCTCGGGCTATCTGGTCCGGCGCGCTCGGCCCGGCACCCTGGTGATGCTGGACCAGGCCACCGGCGACTTCACCCTGCCAACGCCACCCCCGGCCAAGACCCTCTTCGTCACGGCGGGCAGCGGAATCACCCCGGTGATCGGCATGCTGCGCAACCGGATCGACGAGCTGGCCGACGTCGTCCATGTGCACTGCGCGCCCAGCGCGCGCGAGGTCATCTTCGCCGCAGAGCTGGCCGCCTTCGACGCCCGGGACGGTTACCGCCTCGTGCTCAACCTGGACGACGAGGCGGGCGTGCTCGACCTGGCTGCCCGGCTCGACAAGCTGGTACCCGACTGGCGCGATCGCGAGACCTGGACCTGCGGTCCGACCGGCCTGCTCGATGCCGCCGAGATGCACTGGGACGTCGCCGGCCTGGCCGATCGGCTGCACACCGAGCGGTTCCGTCCGACCCTCGTCGAACCGGGCGACGGTGGCGAGATCACCTTCCTGGACAGCGACGTCTGCGTGGACGCGGACGGCGCGACCCCGATCCTGAACGCCGGCGAGGACGCCGGTGTGCTCATGCCGAGCGGATGTCGCATGGGCATCTGCTTCGGCTGCGTCGTCACCATGCGGGCCGGCGCCGTCCGCGACCTGCGCACCGGCGAGGTCACCACGGCCGAACCCGGTGACGACCTACCCATCCAGACCTGCGTCAATGCCGTCGCCGGCTCAGCCGATATTCAGCTGTAACCCCGAACACCCCGGAAGGACCTCTTCATGAGCCTGGCCCCTGAGCGGCGCGAGACCCGTCCCGCCGAGCCGCACCGCACCGGCACCCGCCGGACCGTGGCCAAACACCACTCCGCGAGCTCGCGGCTGTCGGTGAGCAGCGAGGCGCCGCGGCCGCAGCGCCCGCCCACGACGTCGACAGGCCGTCCCAACCCGGCGGCGCACCTGAGCCCCGAGGACATCGAGGAGATCGGCCGCGAGCTGGACGCGCTGCGCGCCGAGGTCATGGAGAGCCGGGGTGAGCGGGACGCCCGCTACATCCGGCGAGTGATCAAGACCCAACGCTACCTCGAGATGGGTAGCCGGGCCCTGCTGCTGTTCTCCGGGGTCAAGGTCAAGGGGATCCGCCCCGCGTGGTGGATCGGCACCGCGGGGCTGTCGATCGCCAAGATCCTCGAGAACATGGAGATCGGCCACAACGTCATGCACGGCCAGTGGGACTGGATGCGGGACCCGAAGATCCACTCGATGTCGTGGGAGTGGGACAACGCCTCCCCGTCCAGTCAGTGGAAGCACTCGCACAACGAGATCCACCACACGTTCACCAACGTGCTGGGCCGGGACAACGATCTGGGCTACGGGATCCTGCGCGTCGACGAGGACCAGAAGTGGTCTCTGTTCCACCTGTTCCAGCCGATCTGGCATGTCGGGAACGCCCTGATCTTCGAGTACGGGATCGCGGCGTACGACCTCGAGCTGGGCGCGTACGTCGCCAAGCGGGAGCGGATGCGCCCGGAGGAGAAGGAGAAGTTCCGCGCCGACGCCCGCGAGGTGCTGGAGAAGATCCGGAACCAGGCGACCAAGGACTACGTCGTCCACCCGCTGCTGTCGGCGCCCACCGGGTCGGCCCGGCACACCCTGACCGCCAACCTGGTGGCGAACGTGGTGCGCAACGTGTGGACCAACTCGGTGATCATCTGCGGCCACTTCCCCCCCGGGATCGCCACCTTCGAGAAGACCTCGATCGAGGGAGAGACGCGCGGGGAGTGGTACCTGCGCCAGATGCTCGGCTCGGGCAACATCAGCGGGTCCAAGGCCATGCACGTGATGACCGGCAACCTGTCGCACCAGATCGAGCACCACCTCTACCCGGACATGCCAAGCAACCGGTACGCGGAGATCGCCCCGCGGGTCCGCGACCTGATGCAGCGCTACGACCTGCCCTACGTCACCGGCCCGCTCGGCAAGCAGGTCGCCTCGGTCTACTGGAAGGTGGTCGAGCTCTCGCTGCCGAACAAGGTCGAGGGCCGGCGTCGCCGTGACGTGATCAAGGGCGCGGCCGTCCGGGCGCTGAAGGGCAAGGGCGCCAAGCGCCGCCGCTGAGCGGCGCCGCACTGGACGGCGGGGCGCCCAGATGGGCGTATCCGGCACACGGGGCGTGGCGTCCTGTCAGGATGGCCGACCGTGACCACAACAACCCTCGCCGCCGGACGCTTGACCAAGGTGCTCGGTCGCCAGATGGTGACGAAGGTCCCCGAGGTCACCGTCTACTTCTGGATCATCAAGTTGCTGACGACGGCGGGCGGGGAGTCGACGGCCGACTACCTGGCCATGGAGCGGCTCGGTATGAAGGTGTCGCTGCTGCTGACCGGTGGCGCGTTGGCTCTATCCCTGCTGGTGCAGCTCGCGGTGCGCCGCTACATCGTCGGTGTGTACTGGGCGGCCGTCGTCCTGGTCGGCATCGCCGGGACCCTGATCACCGATGCGATCGTCCAGGTGCTCGGGGTCAGCGAGGCGATCGCCACGATGGGGTTCAGCGCCGTCCTGCTGGCGATCTTCGCGCTCTGGTACCGGCTCGAGGGGACGCTGTCCATCCACAGCATCGACACCACACGGCGGGAGCTCTTCTACTGGGCCGCGGTTCTGACCACCTTCGCCCTCGGCACTGCTGCGGGGGACCTCACCGCCTTTGCGCTCGGCTGGGGCTTCCCGCTATCGATCGCCTTGTTCGCCGTGGCGTTCGCGGCCGCCGGGATCGCGCACCTGCGGTTCGGGGCCAACGCCATCGCCTGCTTCTGGCTGGCCTACGTGGTGACCCGTCCGCTCGGTGCGACCACCGCCGACTACCTCGCCTTCGGCAAGGACATGGGGGCCCTCGGCCTCGGTCTGCTGCCGGTGAGTGTGGTGTTCGGGCTCGCGATCATGGCCTTGGTCGGCTACCTCGCGGTCACCGGCAAGGACACCCCGGCGGCCTCACGGAAGGCGCCGTACTCGGCCATCTCGGCGGCCTGATCTGGGGCGTCCAGTCGACGTCGGCGGTGTAGGTCAGGGCGGCGTGCCGCGGCATGGCGTCCTCCGGGATGGACACCTGCCCCGCCGGATGCCGCATAGACCAGCGTCGGGACAGCGAGCGGATGCGAGGATCGGGCCCGTGGACACCTTTCCTGTCGAGGGCATGGAGATGACCCGGCTATTCGTCGTCTCCGATCTGGAGCGCTCCCGTGACTGGTACGAGCAGGTGCTCGGTGCGACCGTGTACCGGGAGTACGGGGGCACCTCGTGCGTGCTGCAGTTGCTCGGGGACTGGCTGCTGCTCGTCACGGGAGGTGGGCCGACCGAGGACAAGCCGACCGTGACGTTCTCGCCGCCCGAGAACCCTGAGCGGGTGAGCTCTCAGCTGATCTTCCGGGTGCCGGACTGCCGCGGCGCTTACGAGACCCTGCGGCAGCGTGGCGCGGAGTTCCTCGCCCCGCCGGTGGACCGCGGACAGGAGGTCCGGGCGTTCTTCCGTGATCCGGACGGCCACCTGTACGAGATCAGCGAAGTGCCCGGATAAGCCGTGGGTTCAGGCGAGTCACCCAGCTGAACCGCGCACGGTCGGCGTACCGATCACCGCGCCGTAGCCGCCGTCCTGCGGTGCCAACCGGGTGATCCATACCAGCCAGTAGCGGTGGCTGCCGCCGTCCGCGGCGGTGAGTGTCGTCGTCCCGCTTGCCTCGACGGTCTGCGGCCCGCTCACAGGCTGGAAGTCACCCACGGACGACGACTGCTTGTCGGCCGCGCGCAACTCGATGACGATCGGAGCGGACCCGACGTCCACCGAGACGCCGGTGAGTGACCGCGCTGAGCCCAGGTCCATCACGAGGCCGACGCCGTCCTTGAGGTTTCCGAAGTCGGCACTGACGTACGTCTGGGTCCGCCACCGGTCACCGGCCTGCCTCAGGCCGCTTCCTCCGGACGGGTCCAGGCTCGTCACGGACGCGGGCTTGATCACCTGGTCGGCCGCCTGCACCTGGGCGCCGCGGGTGACATCCGCCGGCCACCGAGCGGCGACGGCGCCTCCACCGGCTGCCAGGACCACCAGCGCACCCATCACCGCGACCCATCGCCGGGTGAGGCGCTGTCGTTCGCCGGTCTGCGGCGGACGCGTCGGGTGCTGCGGGCCCGCGGACGCCGCAGCGTTCGGGGGTGGAGGCGGGGGCGTCTCGGCAACGGTCGGCCTGCTCAGCGCGGCAACCAGGGGGATCGCCGGAGCGGGAGGTGCCACCGTGATGGCCGCCGGAGCGGGAGGTGTCACCGGGACGGCCGCCGGAGCCTCGGGATCGCGCGGAAGGGGGGCAGCGTCCGTGCCGGACGCGGCGGGTGCGTCCTCGGCGTGGTCGTCACCACTGTCGCCCGGGTCGGGCGACGTCGTCGGCATCTCGAGCGTGGGGCTCAGGCCCTCGCCGTGTGCCCACGGGAGTACCTCGGTCTCGGCCTCGCCTGAGCGTTCAGTACCCGTCACGACCACAACCCCTGACTCGTCCCACGGAACAACTCGATGCAAACGGATACATACCCGAAACACGGCACACCGACCTAGCACTCCCGATCGGGCATGTGAGCCATATCGCAGGCGCTGTGGCGCTCCGGCGAAGGGTCGGTGAGTTACCTGGCTTCTCCGGGTTGCGGACGGCGACGCGCCCCTGCGATTGCCCTGCCCGCTCCGACCTGACCCGCGGGCCCAACCGTCGCGACGACCGACAAGAGCAGGTCCTGGTACGAGGATCTGGCGGCCCGACAGGGGTCGACGCCGTGGGCGCGCCTACTTATCGTGGCATGAGTTTGGGTGAGCATGACCATTCTCACAGGGCCCACGGTGGGATACCCGCCTGGTGCATATAGTCCACCCGCTCCACCGGAAAGGGGCCTGCCGTGACCGACGTCGCATCGAAGCCAACGAGCAGCGCACGGGTACACGTTCAGAGGTTCGGCACGTTCCTGTCTGGGATGATCATGCCGAACATCGCTGCCTTCATCGCCTGGGGTTTCATCACGGCGTTCTTCATCGAGACGGGGTGGACCCCTGTCGCCGGCCTCGGTGGGTTCGGCACGGACTCAGCCGGTGAACCCAACATCGGTCTCGTCGGTCCCATGATTCGGTTCATGCTGCCGCTGCTCATCGCCATGCAGGGGGGCCGCATGGTGTACGGCGTCCGCGGTGGGGTGGTGGCCGTCGTGGCGACCATGGGCGTGATCGTGAGCACCGGCCAGCCGATGTTCCTCGGGGCCATGATCATGGCGCCGCTGGCGGCCTGGGTGATGAAGCAGCTCGACCAGCTGTGGGACGGCAAGATCCGGCCCGGCTTCGAGATGCTGGTGAACAACTTCACGGCCGGAATCGCCGCCGCTGGGCTCGCGGTCATCGGGTACTTCGTCTTCGGCCCGATCGTGGAGGCCATCTCCAAGACGCTGGGCAACGCCGTGGACACGCTGGTCTCTAACAACATGCTGCCGCTGGCAAGCCTGATCATCGAGCCGGCCAAGGTTCTGTTCCTGAACAACGCCATCAACCACGGCGTGCTGACCCCGCTCGGGGTCAACCAGGCGACCGAGACCGGCAAGTCGATCCTGTTCCTGCTGGAGGCGAACCCGGGTCCGGGTCTCGGACTGCTGCTGGCCTACTCGATCTTCGGCACCGGGCTGGCGAAGGCCACCGCCCCGGGAGCGATCATCATCCACTTCTTCGGCGGAATCCACGAGATCTACTTCCCGTACGTCCTGATGAAGCCGATCCTCCTGCTGGCCACGATCGCGGGCGGAATGGTCGGGATCTTGACCCTGACCATCTTCGACGCTGGCCTGCGGGCGCCTGCCGCACCTGGGTCGATCATCGCCGTGTACGCGCAGACCCCATCGGACAGCTTCGTCGGTGTCACCCTGTCCGTGCTTCTTGCGGCCGCCACATCCTTCTTCGTCGCGTCGGTGATCCTGCGAGCCAGCCGCAGCAGCATGCAGGCCGGCGATAGCTTGGCTGCCGCCACCGCCTCCATGGAGTCGATGAAGGGCAAGAAGAGCAGCGTCTCCGGGGTCCTGACCGGTGTCGACGAGGAACGCGAAAGGGCGGCGGAGGAGGCCGAGGAGGCGCACGAGGCAAAGTCTCGGAGGACCCCGATCCACAGTGTCGTGTTCGCGTGCGACGCCGGGATGGGGTCCAGTGCGATGGGCGCATCCGTTCTCAGGAACAAGATCAAGAAGGCTGGGTTCGCCGACGTCACCGTGGTCAACCTCGCGATCTCCAACCTGAAGGACGACGTCGACCTGATCGTCACCCACCAGGACCTCACGGCACGGGCGCAGATCATGGCGCCCAGCGCTCAACATGTCTCCGTCGACAACTTCATGAACAGTCCGAAGTACGACGCGATCGTCGAGGAGCTGAAGAGAACGAACAAGCAGGACAGCGCCCGGAGCTGACCTCTGATCAGGGGAACGGGGGACATCCCTCGGCTCCACATTCGAATGGAAAGACCATTCCCGAGAAAGGCGGTCCGCTCACGATGAGCGACATTCTGACGCTTGCCCAGATCAAGGTTCCGGGCACGGCGGCCAGCAAGGACGAGGCCATCCGGGAGGCTGGGCAGATCCTGGTCGACGCGGGGGCGGTCACCGCGGCCTATGTGGATGCGATGTTCGAGCGGGAGAAGTCGATCTCGACGTACATGGGCAACTACTTGGCCATTCCCCACGGCACCAATGAGGCGAAGGACACCATCAGCAAGTCCGCTCTGTCGGTCGTCCGATACGAAGACCCGATCGACTGGGATGGTAACGAGGTGCGGTTCGCGGTGGGAATCGCCGGCGTGAACAACGGCCATCTGGAGATACTCGGGAAGATCGCAGTGATCTTCGCCGATACCGACGAGGTCGACAGGCTGATCGCCGCAGGGTCGGCTGAAGAGGTGTACGAGATCCTCCACGCTGTCAACGAGGAATGACGCACCTGCGAGGTGCCCAGCGAACGCGACACGGAGAGCGCCGGCAGGTTGCGCGACACGCTCGATCCCGACGAGGCCTCGAGTGCCGACAGCCAGAGACGAGGAGGACGACCACTGATAAAGGTCCTACTGCTTCTACGCACCGAAAGACGTCCGGGCCGGAACAAGCCGCACCGCAAGGAGCGGGCGTGCGTGCAGGCGTGGAGCCCGGAACAGATCGCGGACCGGCTGCCCATCACCTCGTAACAGCGGCAGTCAGCGGTAGACTCATCGCGCAGGTTAGGGGAGATCAGCCCCGGGAGATCAGCCTCCGACCAGTGGCCTTGGTAATGTCCCTGGGGGCTCTGGGCACCTGAACACGGAGGAACCATGACATCAAAGTACAACCGGTACCGCGCGGCCGATCTCGACTTGCCGGAAGAAAGCTGGGCCTGGAATGTATACGGCGCGGGCGAAGAGAATATGGGCAAGGATGATCAACCCGAATTGCTGCCCATCCCCGAACCCAATGCCGACCAGATGCTGGTTCGCATCGACAGTGTGGGACTCTGCTTCTCCGATGTGAAGATCCTCCGCGCGGGCGGCAGCCACCCGAAGCTCTACAATCGCGATCTATCCAAGGAGCCCACCCGACTGGGGCACGAGGTCAGCCTCACGGTCATCGAAGTCGGAGAAAACCTCAAAGACCGGTATCACGCCGGCCAGCGGCTGGCCGTGCAGCCCGATATCTATCAAGATGGCAAGAGCACGGCCTACGGCTACACCATTCCCGGCGGACTGATCCAGTACCACCTGATGGGCTCGGAAATGCTCGACACCGACGATGGTGCCTGCCTGCTGCCCGTCCCTGACACGATGGGGTATGCCGAGGCCTCCACGCTGGAGCCTTGGGGTTGCGTGATGGCGGCCTATACCCAACGTCGCCGCCTGGAACCCAAAACCGGCGGGATCATGTGGATCATTGGCCGGCCCGGAGATGAGCGGGAATACCTCTTCTCTTCTGGTCTGGACGCCCCGGCCACCATTGTGATGACCGACGTGCCCGCCTCGGTGGAAGAGCTGGTGGAGCAAACCTCGGCCAAGAAGATCGTGCGCAATGGCGTCGGCACCGATGACTATCAAGCTTTGGTGGACGAGCTGACTGACGGCGCCGGCTTTGACGATACTGTCATGCTCGATCCCCGTTCCGCGGCAACGGTGGGTGCCGTGGCCAAGCACATTGCCCGGCGGGGCACCCTCAACCTGGTGGGCAAGACCGCCCTGGACGGCTTGGTGGACACCGACGTGGGCCGCCTGCATTACGACTACACCGCCTATCTCGGCGGCCAGGGACCGGATATCGCCGCCTCCTATGGGGAGGCGCGCAACCGCTGTGATCTGCGTTCAAGAGGCACCACCGTCTTCGTGGGCGCCGGCGGCCCCATGGGGTTGATGCATGTGCAGAGGGCCATTCAACAGCCCGACGGCCCCAGCAAGATTGTCGCCACGGAAATGAGCGATGAACGCCTGAAGAGCCTCGAGGATCGTCTGGCCCACCTGGCGGAGAGCAACGACTGCGAGTTGTTCACCTTCAATTCCCAGACCGCGGACCAATCCCTTCACGATTTCGTCATGGGGATCACCGACAACCAGGGGGCCGACGATGTGGTGGTCAGTGTCCCCATCTCCGCTGTGATGGCCGAGGCCGACACACTGATGAATCCCGACGGGATGCTGGTCTTCTTCGCCGGTGTTCCCAACGGCACCCTGGCGCCGTTGAACCTGAGCGCGGTCTACCTGAACAATGCCCAATACACAGGGACTTCAGGATTGACCATCCACGATCAGCAGCAGGTGGTGGACCTGGCCAACCAGGGTGATCTCTCTCCGGGATCCATCGTGGGCGCCGTCGGCGGCATGCGGGCGGCCAAGGATGGCCTCCAGGCCCTGGTCGACGGCAGCTACTCCGGGAAGGTCCTGATCTTCCCCCAGATCCACGACCTCCCCCTGATGGGGCTCAATGAACTGAAAGAGAAACTGCCGGATGTCGCCGAGAAACTGGCACCTGGCGATACGTGGAACGACGAGGCGGAAAGGGCGCTCTTCGATAGTCAGTTGAGCGGTTAGTGGCCACTCACCAGTCGCTGTTGGCTACCTGATCCCGCACGTCACGGCATCGGGTTCGATGGGGCCTCGGTCGCTGAGCCGTTCGCGTGTGCGATCAACGCTTAGGAGCTGGTGCAGGCCGGTGACGGTGACACGGTCGTGGTGTTCGGCGCCGGGCCGATCGGCTGCGCCGATGGTCGCGGCGCCGGCGTGGTGATCGCTGCGACGGCTGCCAGTATCGCGCAGGAGCAGGCGATCCGGATGGCTGGGCGGCGGGGGCGGATCTCGTTTTTCGGTGGTCTTCCGAAGGAAGACCAACCCGTTCATTTCGTGTGACTCGAACCTGGTGTACTACCGGGAACTGATGATCATGGGTGCCAATGGTTCCGCCCCCTCGCACAACAAGCGGGCGCTGGAGTACATCGCCGGTGGTGAGGTTCGTGGCGAAGGGTGAGGCCATCAAGGTGACTGTCGAACCCTGACACCGACCGGGTGTTCGGTGTTCGGTGGTATTCGCTGTGCGCGGTGGTGGCGTACGTCATGTCATGACGGTTCTGGGAGGTTGCGTAGCCGGTGTGCTGCGCTTTCGGGGGTGATGTCGCGTTGGGGTTGTCCGAGCAGTTCGTAGCCGACCATGAACTTGCGGATGGTGGCTGATCGCAGCAGCGGCGGGTAGAAGTGCGCGTGGAGGTGCCAGTGTGGGTGTGGGTCGCCGTCGGTGGGCCGTTGGTGGAAGCCCATTGAGTAGGGGAATGGCACGCCGAACAGCTGGTCGTAGCGGCGGGTCAGCCGTCCCAGGATGTCGGCCAGCGCATCGCGTTCGTCGGTGTCCAGGTCGGGTAGGGCGCCGCGGTGGGCTCGGGGCTGGACGAGTGTCTCGAACGGCCAGATGGCCCAGAACGGCACCACCGCGATGAAGTGGTCGTTCTGGCAGACGACGCGTTCGCCGTCCTGCAGTTCGATGGCCAGGTAGTCGCAGAGCAGGCAGCGACCATCGGCCGAGTATGTCTGCTGTTGGTCGAGTTCTTTGGCGGCTTCGGTGGGGAGTTGCTGGTTGGCCCAGATCTGGCCGTGCGGGTGGGGGTTGCTCGCTCCCATCATCGTGCCGCGGTTCTCGAAGATCTGGACGTGGCGCACCCAGGGGATCGCGCCTAGCTCGAGGTACTGGTCCACCCAGGTCTCGACCACCAGGCGGATCTGCCCGGTTGGCATTCCGCCGAGGGTCAGGTCATGGCGTGGTGAGAAGCAGACCACGCGGCAGATGCCACGTTCGCTGTCCGCCACGAGCAGTCCGTCGCGGTCGAGCCGTTGACCGGGGGCATCGGGCAGGAGCGCGGCGAAGTCGTTGTCGAAGACGAACGTCGAGGTGTAGTCCGGGGTGGGCACGCCTGCGGCCCGCGTGTTGCCGGGGCAGAGGTAGCACGTCGGGTCGTAGGCAGGACGGTGCTCGATGATCGCGTCTTCGACCTGTCCCTGCCAGGGCCGCTGTGTGCGGTGCGGCGAGACCAGGATCCACTCGCCGGTGAGTCGGTTCAGCCGCCGATGTGCAGCGGCGAACAGCGACGCGTCGTGCATGCCAACCTCCCGGTTGTCGTTCTCTGCCAGGACGTCCCCGTTCGCGGGCGTGGCCGTCGCCTGCTCTGGTTGCGTGATGGTGTTAGGCGTGGCCGAGGCGGACGTCGGGTGCGCCGAGTCGTGCGGCGTCGGCGGTGTGGTCGTCGGGTTGTTGCTGGGACTGGATCTCGGCCGTGACCCGTGCGCGGTAGTGCTCGATCTCGCGGTCGATGGTGGCCTCGTCCCAGCCGAGGACGGGGGCGACCAGGTGGGCGACCTCGTCGGCGGAGGTCTCCCCTCGGTCCCAGGTGTCGATGGAGATCCTGGTGCGACGGGTGAGGATGTCGTCCAGGTGCAGGGCCCCTTCGGCGGCGGCGGCGTAGTAGGCCTCGACCGTGAGGTAGGCCGGGGCGCTGGCCAGCGGCTGCCCGAGCTGCGGCTGGTCGGCGACGAGGTCGAGCAGCTCGTGGACGAGCGTGCCGTAGCGATGCAGCAGGTGCTCGATGCGCGAGACGTGCAGGCCGCTGCGCTCTGCCAGCAGCTCGCGTTGGTTCCAGGCCGCGGTGTAGCCGTCGGCACCGACGAGGGGGACGTCCTGGGTGCATGATGGCGGGACCCGGCGCGCGATGGCGTGTACGGCCTGGTCGACGGCGTCCTTGGCCATCACCCGGTACGTCGTGTACTTGCCGCCGGCGACCATGACCAGGCCCGCGACCGGGCTGACCACGACGTGCTCGCGGGAGAGCTGGCTGGTGGCTTCGGATTCCCCGGCGAGCAGGGGCCGCAGCCCCGCGTAGACCCCTACCACGTCCTCGGGTGTCAGTGGGGTGGCCAGGAGCCGGTTGGCGTGCTCGAGCAGGTAGTCGATGTCGCACTGGCTGGCGGCCGGGTGCGCGAGGTCGAGGGTCCAGTCGGTGTCGGTGGTCCCGATGATCCAGTGCCGGTCCCACGGGATGATGAACAGCACGCTCTTCCCGGCCCGGGTGATGATCCCTGTCGTTGCGTGGATGCGGTCGCGGGGGACCAGGATGTGCACGCCCTTGGACGCGCGGACGTGGAACTGGCCTCGCCCGCCGACCATCTGCTGGATCTCATCGCTCCAGACCCCGGCGGCGTTGATCGTCTGCCGGGCGCGGATCGCATACTCGGTGCCGGTCTCCAGGTCGCGGACCCGGGCCCCGACGACCCGGTCGCCCTCGCGCAGGAAGTCGACGACCCGCGCGCTGTTGGCGCACAGGGCGCCGTACTCGGCGGCGGTCCGCACGATCATCATCGTGTGGCGCGCGTCGTCGACCTGGCCGTCGTAGTACTGGATCGCCCCGACCAGGGCGTCCTTGCGCAGCGAGGAGAACTGCCTCAACGCGTGCCTGCGGGTGAGGTGGCGATGGCTCGGGACGCCGTGGCGGCCCCCCATGGTGTCGTAGAGCAGGACGCCGCTGCCGACGTAGAGCCGCTCCCACAGCCGGTGCTGCAGGGGGTAGAGGAACGGCACGGGCCGGCACAGATGGGGCGCCAGGTGGGTGAGGATGAGAGAGCGCTCGCGCAGGGCTTCCCGGACCAGGCTGAAGTTCAGCTGTTCCAGGTAGCGCAGGCCCCCGTGGATCAGCTTGCTGGAACGGCTCGACGTTCCCGAGGCGTAGTCCCGGGCCTCGATCAGGCCGACCCGCAGCCCGCGCGTGACCGCGTCGAGGGCCGCGCCGGCACCGGTCACCCCGCCACCGATGACCAGGACGTCGAGCTCACCGCCGGCCATGGCCTCCAACGCGGACGACCTCGCCGTGGGATCGAGTGTGGCGATGTGGTGTGGCACGGTCTTCACCCCTTCAGCGGGAACGGGCCTGTCGATCGGTCAGGTGACGTCCACCCAGTCCAGGGTGCGGGTGACGGCCTTGCGCCATCCCGCGTATCCCTGAGCGCGCTGCTCGTCGTTCCACTGTGGTTGCCACCGCTTGCTCTCATGCCAGTTGGCCCGCAGGTCCGCGGGGTCGGCCCACAAACCCACGGCCAGACCCGCCGCGTACGCGGCGCCCAGGGCGGTGGTCTCGGCGACCACCGGACGGCTCACCGGCACGCCCAGGACGTCGGCCTGGATCTGCATGCACAGCTCGTTGGCGGTGACCCCGCCATCGACCTTGAGAACCTCCAGGTGCACCCCCGAGTCCTTCTCCATCGCCTCGGCGACGTCGCGGCTCTGGTAGCAGATCGCCTCCAGGGTGGCCCGGGCGATGTGCGCGCTGGTGTTGAACCGGGACAGCCCGACGATCACGCCGCGGGCATCGGAACGCCAGTACGGCGCGAACAGGCCGGAAAACGCCGGGACGAAGTAGCAGCCGCCGTTATCCGGCACCTCGCGGGCCAGGGTCTCGCTCTGGCTCGCCCCGCGGATGATGCCCAGCTGGTCCCTCAGCCACTGCACCGCCGACCCGGTCACCGCGATCGACCCCTCCAACGCGTACACCGCTGCGGCGTCACCGAACTGGTAGCACACCGTCGTGAGCAGCCCGTTCTTCGAGCGGACGATCTGCGTCCCGGTGTTCAGCAGCAGGAAGTTGCCGGTTCCGTAGGTGTTCTTCGCCTCACCCGGGCTCAGACACACCTGCCCCACCATCGCGGCCTGCTGGTCCCCGAGGTCGCCGGACAACGCGACGACGCCGCCGAACGGACCCGTCGCCACCGTGTGCCCGTACAGGTCCGGGTCCGAGGAGGGGCGGATCTGCGGCAACATGCTCCGAGGGATGTCGAAGTAGGACAGCAACTCCTCATCCCAATCCAGCGTCTCCAGGTTCATCAGCATGGTGCGACTGGCGTTGGTCGGATCGGTCACGTGAACACCACCATCGACCCCACCGGTCAGGTGCCACAGCAGCCAGGTGTCCGTGGTACCGAAGACCGCCTCCCCGCAGTGGGCGTCCCGCCGCGCCTGCGGGTCGTTCTCCAGGATCCACTGGATCTTGCCACCGGAGAAGTACGTCGCCGGGGGCAGCCCGGCCCTGTACCGGATGACATCACCACGACCATCCTGGTCCAACGCCGACGCGATCCGGTCGGTACGCGTGTCCTGCCACACGACCGCGTTGTAGTACGGACGGCCCGTACGACGATTCCACACCACCGCCGTCTCGCGTTGGTTGGTGACCCCCACAGCCGCCAGATCGCCGGCACGGACTCCGCCGTCGGCCAGAACCGCCTGAATCACCGTGCTCGCACGCTCCCAGATCTCGACAGGATCGTGCTCGACCCACCCCGGCCGCGGCATAAGCTGCGAGTGCTCCAGCTGGTGCCTACCGGCCACATTGCCCTCGCGGTCGAACAACATGAACCGCGTACTGGTCGTGCCCTGATCAATGGCGCCGACGAAATCAGCCATGAGTCCCGCCCCTTTCTGTCACGATCTAGAGATCGCTGGCAGGTCCAGGCGCACGCGCTGGCCCGGTGCCTCCCACTCCCGTGCGATGACCATGGACGTGCAGCGACCATGGGCGTCCGGTCGCACGCCGTGCGGGGACGGGACGTCCATGATCGCTACCTGTGGTGTCGCTGTGTGTTATCCCTTGTTGGCGCCGAGGGTGAGACCGGCGACGAACTGTTTCTGCAGAACGAAGAAGATGATGAGCGTCGGGATGGCGACGACGACCGACCCGGCGGAGACGAGGTTGAGGTCGGTGAAGAACTGGCCCTTCAGGTTGTTCAGCGAGCTCGTCACCGGGAACTTGTCGCCTGAGCTCATCAGAACGGTGGCCCAGAAGAACTCGTTGTAGATCCAGGTGACCTCGAGGGTCGCCAGCGCCGCCAGTGGTGGCCGGCACAGCGGCATCGTGATCTGCCAGTACTGACGCCAGATGCTGGCGCCGTCCACCATCGCCGCTTCGTAGAGCTCCTTCGGCAGCGTCTTCATGTAGTTCGACAGCACGAACGCGCAGAAACCGGTCTGGAACGCCGTGTTGACCAGGATGAGAACCCAGTACGAGTCGTACAGGATCTCGGAGTCGCTCATCCAGCTCGGCAACGGTACGGCGATCGAGAGCCGGTAGAGCGGGATGAGCATCGACTGCTGCGGCAGCAGGTTCGCCGCCGTGAACAGCGCGAGCATGATCAGGTTGAACTTCCACGTGAACCGGGCGAAGACGAAGGCGACCATCGACGCGAGGAACAGCGTCAAGATCACGGCCGGAACCGTGACGTAAGCCGAGTTGAGGAAGTGCCTGGTGAAGTTGGCCTGCTCCCAGGCCTTGGTGTAGTTGTCGAAGGTCCAGCCGCCGAGGGAGACATAGCCGTTCACCGACGTGTACGCATAGTCGCGCAACGAGTTGACGACGGCCCACAGGATGGGGAACAGCCACCCCAGCGCGATGACGGCGAGGAAGACGTGCAGGGCGACGCGCGCCGGAGTGAGCCGGCGACGCCTGTAGACGGGGACAGCCTGGGCGTCCGACGGGGCGAGTGTGGTGGTCACCGCTCCTCCCTCATGACGGCCGGGATGTAGAACGCTACGAAGACGACCGAGACGATGAGCATGATCGTCGCCAGTGCCGAGCCGAAGCCGATCCTGCTCGCCTCGCCGACGACGTTCGCGCTCACCAGGGCGCCGATGAGCTCGAGCCCGTTGCGGCCCTTGTTGATCACCCAGACCAGGTCGAACGCGCGCAGTGCCTCGATGACCGTGATCACGATGACGATGATGTTGATCGGGCGCAGGATCGGGAAGATGATCCGGAAGAACGTCTTGACCTCGCTGGCGCCGTCCATGGCCGCCGCCTCGCGCAGCGACGGGTCGACGCCCTTCAGGCCTGCCAGGTAGAGCAGCATGATGTAGCCGACGTGCCGCCAGGTCGTCGCGACGAGCACGGCCCAGATGTTGACGCTCGGGTCGCCGTACCAGTCCACCGGGGCGCTGGCGTCCTGAACCCCGATCCCCTGAAGCATCGCGTTGATCAGGCCGAAGTCGCGGGAGTACTGCAGCTGCCAGATGAATCCGATCAAAGCGAGCGACAGCACGACCGGCATGAACAGTGGCGTCTGGTAGAGCCGGCTACCGCGCATCTCCTTGTCGAGCAGGACGGCGAGGAAGATGCCGAACGGGGTGGCGACGGCGAAGAGAACTCCTAGGAACAGCAAGTTGTGCTGGATGGCCGGGATGAACGGCGGGTAGATGGTGAAGATGTCGTGGTAGTTCTTGGTGCCGATCCACTTGATCGTGCTCAGTCCCCCGATGCCGTCCCAGTTCGTGAAGGACAGCGCCACGGTCGACAGCGCCGGGATCCAGACCAGTCCGATCACAAGGATCAGAGGGACAAGGACCATGATCACCACGACGATACGGTCGCGGCCACTCAACCGGCGGACACGGCCACCTGCGGGGACACCCGAGTGGGTGTCCCCGGTCGCCGGTCCGGGAACCGTGGCAGGGGCGCGGACGGGGTCCGTGCCTGCCATCGATCGCTCCTCTCCTCAGGTCATGTGGTGTAGATGGACTTGGCCTGGTTCTCGATGCTGTTGGTAAGGCCGTCGATGTCCTTGGGGTTCTTCAGGAACGTCTGCAGCGAAGGGATCATGACCGTCGAGGCGAACGTGGGGTCGGCGTCGCGGTCGAGGAACTGGGCGATGTTCTTCGCCGAGCCGACCAATTCGGCTGCCTTCGTCTGCAGCGCCGAGTACCCCGAGACGTCAACCTCGGAGTTCGGGATCAGGTTGCCCGGGGCGTTCTCCAGGATGATCGCCTGCGCCTCCGCACCGCCCAGCCAGGTCAGCAGTTCCTTCGTGGCCGCCTCGTCGGCCGGCTTGGGCGCCATCATGTAGCCGTCGATCGGGGCGTCCAGCGCGTCGGCGCCGATCGTGGAGTCGATCTCGGGGAAGGTGAAGAAGTCCAAGTCTTCGCCGTTGTCGACCTGCTCGGAGACGAACAGCCCGAGCAGGTACATGCCCGCCTTCTTCTGCTGCAGGGCCTGCGCGGCCTCCTGCCAGGTCCGGCCCAGCGGGTCGGCCTGGTGGAACGGCAGCATCCCGGCCCACAGATCGAAGACCTTCTTCACCTTGGGGTCGGTCCAGGCCACCTTGTGCGCCATCAGGTCGATGTGGAACTGGTAGCCGTTTAGCCGCATGTTGAGCACGTCGAACGTGCCCATCGCCGGCCAACCGTCCTTGTCGGCGAAGGCGACGGGAATCAGGCCGTCCTTCTGCATCTGGGTGGCTAGGGTCTGCATCTCATCCAGGGTCTTGGGCACCTGGTAGCCCTTCTCCTGCCACACGGACGGGCGGTAGAAGACGGCCCAGGGGTAGTAGTTGTAGGGCACTAGGTACTTCTTGCCGTCGTCGCCCGTGGACGCCGACTGGAAGCCCTCGCTGAACCCGGACAGGTTGGTCCACACGTCGTCGAGGGGACTGGCCAGCCCCTTGCTGGCGAAGAACCTCATTCGGTAGCCCGCGAACCAGGTGAAGGCGTCGTCCGGCTTGCCCTGTATGTAGGTAGTGATGTTCTCCTGGAAGGTGTTGTGGTCCACCGTGTTGATCTTCACGGTGTTGCCGGTCTTCGTCTTGTAGGCGTCCATCATCGCCTGGAAGTACTTCCTCGGTATCTCGTCCGAGCCGTTCGAGCCGAACGAGATGGTCTTGGCGCCGCCCCCGGCAGAGCCAGCGCTGCTCGACCCGCTGTCCGACCCGCAGGCTGCGAGCATGCTCGCACCACCCAGGGCGGCGCCGGCGCCGAACACCCCACGCAACAACGTCCGCCGAGACATGCGTAGGGCGCTCACCGAGGGCGGAACCAGACGGGCTAGGTACTCGGCCTCGGACTCGGGACGGGACATGAGCGCCTCCTTTGGCACAACTGGGCTCGCGACAGCAGGCTCAGGTCAACAAGATCGAACATGATCAACCATAACCTCCAACACTTTGCTGTGCCGACCGGGTTGTGTCAAGGGTCTCCAGAGAGATCGTGACTGAACCGAGTCCTGGGCTCTCGATCACGTCGCGACCTGACAGTCTGTTTGCCGACGAGGCGCAGGTCGACGGCGGCTTCTCCGGAATGGCTGCTTTCGGAGGCCCGTTCGTGTCCTGTCCGTTGCCGACGTGCGTCGCCGGCGACCTCATCACCTCGAGTCGGGTCACGCCCCCGGCGCCCAGCTATTGAGCGGCCCCTGCCGCCCGCTCGATATCTGTTCGAAGTTGTTGACTCGGACCCCGATCAAGGGGGAGTCTGCCGGAATGACCGCACCGACCCCTGCCGCCGCTCCGGCCGCCGCCTGGCCGCTGGTGCGGGGACGAGCGTAGTGCTGGCCCGGCAGCGCCAGGAGCGGATCCTCGAGGTGGTCCGCTCGGCGGGCGGGGCCCGGGTTTCCGACCTCGTGGACCTCCTCGGGGTGTCCGATATGACCATCCGCCGGGACATCGCGATGCTCGCTCGCAAAGGCCTGGTCGCCCGCGTGCACGGTGGGGCGACCGCCGTCACCGGTCGTAGCGCGGACGAGCCGGGGTTCGCGGTGAAGTTCGGCCTGCAGACCGAGGAGAAGGCCGCCATCGCGGCCGCGGCCGCCGCCCTCGTGGAGCCCGGCGACTCGGTGGCGCTCTCGGCCGGCACGACCACCTACGCGGTGGCGCTGGAGCTGCGTCACGTCCCGGACCTCACCGTGGTGACCAACTCCGTCCCCGTAGGCGAGGTGCTGCACGCGAGTGAGCGCGCAGACCTCACCGTCGTCCTCACCGGGGGGGTACGCACGCCGTCGGACGCCCTCGTGGGACCCGTGGCCGTCGCCACTCTCAGCACCCTGCACGTGGACTGGCTCTTCCTCGGTGTCCACGGCGTGGACCAGCGGGTGGGCCTGACGACTCCGAACCTCGTGGAGGCCGAGACCGACCGGGCGCTCGTGGCGTGCGCGCGGCAGGTGGTGGTCGTGGCCGACAGCACCAAGTGGGACGTCGTTGGGCTCAGCTCGATCGCGCGCCTGGAGCAGGTGGACGTGCTCGTCACCGACGACGGCCTGGACCCGGACGCGCGCCGCGTGCTCGAGTCCCGGGTCGGCCGGCTCGTGGTGGCACCGCGGGCCACCCCCCTGAGCATGCAGCGCCACGAAGTGGCGGGAGGGGAGGCAGGCGTCGCCGCGACCTCCGTCGACGAGCGATCGGGGAAGTGACGAGGACGGGGCGGGTCCAACAGGTCAGCCGGTTCGACGTCGTCGAAGCCGACCAGTGCTGCGACCGAGCAGTTCCGCCGTTGCGGTCTGCGCGGCCGCCAGCTCAACATCGGTCGTGGTGCCGCGATCGCCATCGCGTCTATGCTCATGACCTCGGCCATGATCGCTGTCTACCGGCGTCTCGTCGAGCGCGAGAAAGGACGGGCTAGATGCGACCCACCCGCTGGAGCAACGTCCCCCTCCACGTCGGACAGCTCCCCTCATCGTGATCTTCGCCTTCCCTCTGCTCTGGGCGCTGTCGCTGTCGTCCACCAGCGCGGAGGAGACCCTCCAGTCGCCGCTGAGCCTCTCACCGGCCCAATGGCTTTGGAGCAACTACAGTCAGGTACTCGATACCACGCCACTGGGCCGCTACCTGCTGAACTCGATCGTGCTGGTCGGTCTCAGCGGCCGCCTCCATACCCGGGGACTACTTGAGGCACAAGTGATCTCGCCGCTCGCGATGAGCCTCATCAGGACTACCTCGGACTCGTGCTGGTCTACATCGCGATCGGCGCGTCGTTCATCACCTGGTTCCTTTGCCTTGTTGCCGGAAGAGTGATGGCCATCGCCCCGGTGCTGATGCTGTTCATGGTGCTGCAGCGATACATCGTCAGAGCGCTAACCGCGCGTGCGGCAAAGGGCTGATCCCGTGGGCCGCCGTCGTGTTGTCATCTCCCCGGACTCCTTCAAGGGAACAGTGACCTCGGCCGAGGTGGCGAGGGCGCTCGCCGACGGCTGGCGGGCTGTGCGCAGCGGTGATGAGGTCGTGGAGATTCCGTTGGCCGACGGGGGCGAGGGAACGCTGGAAGCGCTGGCTGCGGCCAGGACGGATGCTCACTGGTCATCGCTGGAGGTCAGTGGCCCGGACTCGCGGCGGGTCACCGCGCGCTGGGTACAGCTGCCGGACGGAACCGCGGTCGCCGAGCTGGCGCAGTCCAGTGGTCTGCCGCTGATGGAACAGCCCGACTCGCTCGGCGCGCACACCGTCGGCCTCGGTGAGGTCCTCGCCGCGGCCCTGGACGCCGGGGCGCAACGGCTCATGGTGGGTTTGGGTGGCTCGGCGAGCACCGACGGCGGGACGGGGTGTCTGACCGCGCTCGGGGCGCGGTTCCTCGATCGGGCCGGGGCGGAGCTGGCCCCGGGGGGTGGGTCGCTGGTCGCGCTGGATCGGGTGGATCTAGGCGGCATGCGCTCGGCGCCGCCGGGTGGTGTCGTCTGCCTGACCGATGTCACCTCGCCGCTGCTCGGAGCAGATGGAGCGGCCGCGGTCTTCGGTCCTCAGAAGGGAGCAACGGGCGCCGACATCGATCTGCTGGAACGGGGTCTGGCGCGGCTGCACGCGCTGCTGTGCGGGCCGGCCGACGAGCCGGGCGCGGGCGCCGCCGGCGGAACGGCGTACGGGTTGTGCGCGGTCTGGGGGGCGTCACTTGTGCCCGGCGCCTCCGCCGTGGCCGAGGCCGCCGGCGTCCCCGCGGCGCTTCAGGGTGCCGACCTGCTGATCACCGGGGAGGGCCGCTTCGACGCCACGTCCCTGTCCGGGAAGGTGGTGGGACACCTGGCCGACCTGGTAGCCGCCGACGGCCCCGCGCTGGCGATCGTCGCCGGGCAGACCGCAGCGCCGCCTCCTCGGGGCGCTGTGTCCCTGCTCGCCCTGACCGACCTGGCCGGCGGTGTCGACGAGGCCCGAGGCGAGCCTCTGCGGTGGCTGCGCGCGGCCGGCTCCGCCCTGGCTCATGACCTGGAAACGAGATCATGACCACGCCCGACACCTTCTGGGAGCAACCTCGCGAGGGCCGGGTCGTAGGGTCGGGACATGGAGTTCTCCCCCTCCGCCCGGGCCGCGGACCTGACCGCTCGTGTGGCGGCCTTCGTGGCCGAGGAGATCATGCCGATCGAGGCGTCGTACCACCGTGACCTCGAGGAGGCTCGACGCACCGGCGACCCGTGGCAGCCGCTTCCGGTCATCGAGGACCTCAAGGCCAAAGCACGCGCGCAGGGCCTGTGGAACCTCTTCCTGCCCAAGGAGCATGCCGGGGAGTATGCCGCGAAGTACGGCACCGACGGCGGTGCGGGGCTCTCGAACCTCGACTACGCCCCCCTCGCCGAGATCATGGGCCGCTCGACGATCGCGCCCCTGGTGTTCAACTGCAACGCCCCCGACACCGGCAACATGGAGGTGCTGCTGCGTTACGGCACCCAGGAGCAGCGCGAGCGCTGGCTCGACCCTTTGCTCGATGGCCGGATCCGCTCGGCGTTCACGATGACCGAACCCGACGTGGCCTCCTCCGACGCCACCACCATGGAGGCGACCGCGGTCGTCGACGGCGACGAGGTCGTCGTCAACGGTCGGAAGTGGTGGTCGACCGGCGTAGGCCACCCCGACTGCGAGATCTATGTCTTCATGGGGGTCACGGACCCGGGCGCCGACCGGCACCACCGGCACTCCATGGTGCTCATACCGCGCGACACCCCCGGGGTGACGATCGAGCGGATGCTCAACACCATGGGCTACTACGACGAGCCGCTGGGGCACGGCGAGGTGTCCTTCACCGACGTGCGGGTGCCTGTGGCCAACATCCTCTCCGGTCCGGGCGAGGCCTTCGCGATCGCCCAGGGTCGGCTCGGTCCCGGTCGGGTGCACCACTGCATGCGGTTGATCGGCCTGGCCGAGATGGCGCTGGAGCACGCCTGTCGGCGGGGCCTGGAGCGCAGCGCCTTCGGCAGGCCGCTGGTCCTGCTTGGCGGCAACCGGGAGCGGATCGCCGACGCGCGCATCGCGATCGAGCAGGCTCGGCTGCTGGTGCTCCACGCCGCCTGGAAGCTCGACACCGGTGGTCCGATGAACGCGCTGTCGGAGGTCTCGCAGATCAAGGTGGCGGTGCCGGCGATGGCGACGCGGGTCATCGACATGGCGCTGCAGTTGCACGGCGGCGGGGGCATGTCCGACGACTACCCCCTCGCGCTGGCCTACGTCGCCGCCCGCAGCTTGCGGCTGGCCGATGGGCCGGACGAGGTCCACCGCGGGCTGGTAGCCCGCCTCGAGCTCGGCAAGTATGGTTCTCGCCGATGACCGCCAGTCGGGACGGCAACCCCACCCGTCCGGTGCGTGACGAGGATGCCTTCGACGTCTCAGCCATGGCCGGCTGGCTGCGCGAGCATGCTGCACCGGAGTTCGCCGCAGACGTCCACGGGGTGCCGCAGGTTCGGCAGTTCGCCGGCGGCGCCTCCAACCTCACTTACCTGGTGCGCTATCCCGGCCGCGACCTGATCCTGCGTCGGCCGCCTGCCGGCGCGAAGGCCAAACGCGCCCACGACATGGGCCGGGAGTACCGCATCCAGGCCGCCCTGCGCCCTGTCTTCCCGCTCGTCGCGCGGATGGCGGCCCTGTGCGACGACCCGGCCGTCATCGGCTCGGAGTTCTACGTGATGGAGAAGCTCGACGGCACCATCCTGCGTCGTGACCTGCCGTTCGACCTGACCCCTGAGCAGGTCTCGACGTTGTGCGGCAACGCCTTCGACGTGCTGGTCGCCCTGCACTCCGTCGACGCTCGGGCGGCCGGTCTGGGCGAACTGGGTCGTGGTGAGGGGTACGTCGCCCGCCAAGTGGCCGGCTGGACCGATCGGTTCGCGCGCGCCCGCACCGACGACACCGGCGACTGGTCCGCCATCACCGGGTGGCTCGACGCCCACCAGCCGACCGACGTGGCGACCTGCCTGATCCACAACGACTTCCGCTTCGACAACCTGGTGCTGGACCGCGAGGATCCGCTGAGGATCGTGGGCGTCCTCGATTGGGAGATGGCCACGGTCGGTGACCCGCTGATGGACCTCGGGGGAGCGCTGGCCTACTGGGTCGAGGAGGGCGACGACGAGCACTTCCGGGGTTTCCGGCGTCAGCCCACCAACGCGCCGGGCATGTGGACCCGCGCCGAGATCGTCGAGCGC
Source organism: uncultured Actinomycetota bacterium (assembly GCA_963706835.1). Classification (GTDB taxonomy): domain Bacteria; phylum Actinomycetota; class Actinomycetes; order S36-B12; genus CAVXYG01. Next base: position 24,634 of record CAVPOB010000025.1, on the reverse strand, counting down.
TACTGCGCGCGGATGGGCCTGGCGATGACGCCCGAGTGGTGGCGGTTCTACGAGGTGTTCGGGCTCTTCCGGCTCGCCGTGATCGCCCAGCAGATCTGGTACCGCTACGCACTGGGCCAGACCCACAACGAGGCGTACGCCGTCTTCGGCCCGGCCGTTGCGTACCTCGAGACCCGCTGTCGCCGGCTGGTGGGCACCTGATAGGGGGTGCAGGTCCGTCATCCGGCCCGACGATGCCAACCCTCGCTGGTGAAAGACTGATTAGAATTGGAACTACTACGGATTGTACGGATCGGACTATTATGTCGGGTGGTTCGGACCGACGAGTCCCTACCCGCCCGTTACCATGAGGCCATGCCCAGCAGCCCGAGACGCCGCCCGGCCACTCCCCGTCAAGAGGTCGAGTGGCTCACCCCGGCACCCGGCGGCTCGCCTGTCGAGCTGGCCTGGCCCGACCCGGACGGCCCGTTCCTGTTGACCTGCCACCTGGCCCGCGTCGACGGGCGGACCATGCTCGTCGGCCTCGACATCCGCAGCTTCACTACCGCCCCCACCAGCGCCGACGGCGCCCGGCGCCCCGTCGGGGATGCCCTGGCCGAGGTCAACCACCCCGCGCTGCGGTCGCTGCGCGCCGGGGAGATCGCCGAAGCCGCCCGCGCGAAGCTCGCCGCCCTGCTGGCGACCACCTCCCACTCCCGGTCGGTGGACAAGGCCGCCCGGCAGGCGGCCGCCCGCACGTTCGAGACCCTCACCGCGCCCAGCCGCCCCCGCGCGACCGGGCCCCGGCCCGCGAGCAGCCAGCTGGAACGGGTCGCCGAGCTGTTCAACGAGGCCGTCGCCGCCGGCGGCGACTCCGCCCGACGCCCGTCGGTCTACGTCCACCAGGCCCTCGTCGAGGACGGCCAGGACGTCACCCTGAACACCGTCCGCGGACAGATCCACCGGGCCCGCGTCAAAGGCCTCATCCGATCTGCCGGCTGACACCCGCCCGCGACATCCACTGACTCCAGGAGGGTCTTGCGGGACGGCGCGCCAACCAGCACGCGACCCCGGCGGCCGGCCGCCTGGGTGGGGGGCGCACGTAGGGCGCACGGTAGGAGGTCGTGCTGGTCCTCGGTCGACCAGAGTCCGACGGCGGTCCCCGCTGCCATACTCGGAGGGTGAACTCTGAGCTGCTCGACGACCTCGGTCGTCCGGTGGTGCTCGCTCGTCCACCGCGCCGTATCGTGTCCCTCGTCCCGTCCCTCACCGAGTCGATCGCCGCGTCCGCACCCGGCCTCCTCGTGGGGGCGACGAGTTGGTGCACGCACCCGCCGGACCTCGACGTGACCCGGGTCCGGGGGACCAAGAACCCTGACCTGCAAGCGATCCTCGATCTCGCACCGGACCTCGTCGTAGCCAACCAGGAGGAGAACCGGGCCGTGGACGTGGCCGCGCTCGAGGGCGCGGGCATCCCCGTGTGGGTCACCGCGCCGACCACCGTCGATGCCGCGCTCACGTCGCTCGATCGGCTGCTGGTCCTGGCCTGCGGCCTCCCGGCGCGGCCCGAGTGGCTGGACCGCGCCCGAGCCGTCTGGACTGCAGCACCGAGAATCGGGCGGACGCGCGCGGCGGTCCTCATATGGCGCAAGCCGTGGATGGCCGTGGGCTCCGACACGTTCGCCGGTGACGTACTCGTGCGGCTCGGGGTCAGCAACGTGTTCGCCGATGCTGAGGGTCGCTACCCGCACACGACTGTCGAAGAGATCCGAGCTCTCGCCCCCGACCTGGTGGTTCTGCCCGACGAGCCATACGCCTTCACCGCCGAGGACGGGCCGGAGGCGCTCGAAGGTCTGCGCTGCGTGCTCGTCTCCGGTCGGGACCTGACGTGGTACGGGCCCAGCCTGGTATCTGCTCGCGCCAAGCTCGAGGAGGCCTTCCTCCGCACTGACGGCTGACCGATGCCGGCGGCCAGGGCGAGGGCGGCGCGTCAGGCGTCTTGCGGTGCTTCCACGTCGGGGGTCTGCGCGGGCGCGGCCAGGACGCGTCTGACCATTGGCTCGAAGAACTCCAACGACTCCCAGTCGTAGTCGGGGTCAAACGAGACCTGGTCGTAGCGGGCGCAGAAGTCCACTGTTGCCTGGTAGTAGGGATGGTCCCGCCACCGGTCTCGTGCGTCGGGGTCGGCACCGATGTGGTGGAAGTAGTACTTACCCTGGAAGACCCCGTGGTGCTTGACGATCCAGTAGTTCTTCTCGCTCACGTACGGCCGGAGCACTGCGGCGGCGACCTCGGAATGGTTGGCAGGCGCGAGATAGTCGCCGATGTCGTGGAGCAGCACACACACCACCGTTTCCTCGTCCTCGCCAGCACGGTGAGCGCGGGTAGCGGCCTGCAGACAATGCTCCAGCCGTGTGATCAGGTAGCCGGCCGAGTCGTCCATGGTTCGCAGCCAATCCAGCACCCGGTCGGGGAATTCCTGCAGAGCTTCGGACTCCAGACGACCGAGCATCTCGTACTCCGCCGCCGTTCCGTCGGACATCTTCGTGAAACTGACGACGTCGGTCATCGGATGCCCCCAGCCGCGGACAGCGGCTTGTGCGTCCCGAGCAGCACTCGACGGCGTGACATCAAGTCGTCGTACTCCATGTAGACGTCTTGGAGATGGCGTGCACCGCTGGTGGGATCGAAGGCCAGGCGACCATGCAACACCCGATGGCCGTGGACGGTCAGGAGATCGCCGTTGCGCGTCTTGAACACGTACTTGTAGGTGTCACTGTCCACCATGGCGCCCAGCTTGCGGTACGCCGCATAGAACAGCTCCACGTCAGTGAACGACACGTCCAGCGGCACGGCCAGCTGGTTGGAGTAGCGGAAGGTCTGGACTCGACCCGCGGGATCGAGCTGCACCATCGGAGCCTGCGCGTAGGTGTCTTCGGAGTCGCTGAACAGCTGGTAGCCGACGGGAACGCGGGTCAACGTGTCGAAGGCCGAAGGATCGTTGCGCCGGAGGCCGGCGAGCACAGCCCAACCGTCGGTCAGCGTGGTCTCGCCGCCCGTGGCTTCGTTGACCAGGAAGTGCAACAGCTGGATGCTCGGAGGCCACTGATAGCTGGGCAGGTCGGTGTGGGGTTTGAGCTCCAGCGGAGTATGAGCGACGTTGTAACCGGCCGGGTCGTGACGGACATTGTGGATCCGCTCGAAGGCGGTCCTCCGCACGTGGCCGACGGATTCGGCGAAGCGCTCGACCTCCCCGGGAACGCTCGGCGTCCCGCGCACAACCGCGACACCGAAGTCCCGCACGGCCTCCAGGTACGCGATCTGACCGGCCCTCGTGTCGACGACGGCACGGTGGTCGAACGTGGGGATCGACCCGATGCTCGCGTCCCACAACGTCGGTCGGTGCTGTCGCGCGGCCCGGGCGTCATCGGAGTAGTCGTGGCGGCGCAACCACTCATAGGAGTACGCCGAGTCGTGTCCGTCGTTCCAGACGATGTGCAGCGCTCCGTTCTGGCAGACCGCGCTCGACGGTGCAATGTCGTCGGGGATGTATGCCGTGTACAGGCGGCGCTCCGCGGACTGAGGCACGCGGCAGCAGTCGCACCAGCAGTTGTCGCGCAGCCAGACATAGTGAAACGACATCACCTCCGACTCGAGAGTCAGGCGCAGGTAGCTCTTCAGCAGGTCGACTGTCGGCGCGACGGTGGTCAGCGGGGTGACGAAGGTCATGACCGCTCCATGGCTCGGTGGGGTCCGGCGAGGGTTCTGCCGCACGGTGACGTCTTCTGTGAGTCTTGGCCGATCACAATGCCCATGTCAAACGTTGATTTAGGCCCCTAAGGGCTCGAAATTGTGTGGCTCGCCGGGTGATGATCCTGCGATGAAGTCCCCAATCCCTCCACTTCTCGGGCTGCATGCCTTCGAGTCCGCCGCGCGACATGGCAGCTTCGTCGCAGCAGCGGCAGAGCTGCACCTCTCGGCCTCGGCCGTCAGCCAACGGGTCCGTACGCTGGAGTCTCATCTCGGTTTCGACCTGTTCGAGCGACTCCCGCGCAGCCTGCGCCTGACCGAGATGGGCCGGGCGTACCTACCCAGCGTGCGTGACACTTTCGACGACCTCGCCGCGGCCACCCTCGGGTTGTTCGGCTCATCGGACCGCAGGCAACTGACGGTCCGGGTACAGATCTCATACGCGGTGACCTGGCTGGTCCCCCGGCTCGGGGACTTCTGTGAAGCGTTCCCACACGTGGACCTGCGTATCCTCAGCGCGATCTGGACCGACACGCTCCCACCAGACGAAGTGGACCTGGAGATCCGCCAGGGCAGGGGGTACTGGCCCGGCTTCCTTGCCACGAAGCTCCACGACGACGGCGCGATCGTGATCTGCGGACCGCAGTATCTCGAACGCCATGGTCCAGTCACGAGCTTCGACGATCTGTGTGAGAACCCACGGGTCCAGGTACTCGGGTTCGACGACCTCGTGCATCGGTTCTTTCCGGCCGACAGCACCTCACGGCCCCCGCTGGAGCAAGCGATGGTCGTCGACACATCGATCACTGCTGTGGAGATCGTCGCGGCAAGCGCATTCTGGGCCATCGTGCCCGAGCGCTTCGCACGCCCCGCGGTGCGTGACGGCCGGGTGTCGATCGCCCTTGACACCGTCGTGCCGACACGGCAGTCGCACTACCTACTGCGCCGCCAGGACGCCTCGCAACTGAGCGGGGAGGCATCCGCCTTCGCCCAATGGGTACACGAGCAGGACCTCCTCGATCCGCCGCTCCCGAGCGGGGCAAACGACCATCCAGGAGCAGGAAGCCAGTAGCCACTCAGGGCGGCCGCGCGACCGGTGCGCGCGCAGAGCTGACAGAGCAGTCGGCCGACCCCGCCCGCGGCGGCCAGCACGTCGTCCCACCACCGACAACGCCGCTTGTTCGGCACGCTACGTCGTCCGGCAACGGCACCGCCGCGTGGCGGGCAGGAGGCGGTGGGTGGCATAGCGCCGTACGGCGGCAGCTTCGCAGCCGGGGATACCCGGCGCCTGACCAACCCGGTGAACACGAGAGCCAGAGCACTAGGTCGACCATCGTGCGCGGCGATGTCGCGGATCCGCGACATCACCTCGCAAGCACGTTCGCCGCGAACCGTGTGACGTCAGCCACCAGGCGACCAGTCGCTGTCAACCCACCACACAGTGATAGTCGTCACACCAGCTGCAAGACACGGGCGCTGCCGTAGGTCGGATCACGATCGCCTGCGGCCGTGGAGGGTAACTCCAGCAACACAAGTCGCCCGCCGTAGTCCTGGCCCTCGACGCACATGAAGGCCTGGCCGCGGGTCAGGAACCGACCACCGTGGCGCTTGACGATGGGCCGTGTCCGGTCTGAGGGACGGCGTCAAACCCTCCGTGGAGGAGAGCGAGTGAACGGCGCGCCAATACTGCGAGATTCGGTCTGCGACAAGCCGGCGGCGGGGGTGGCCAGTAGCGACGCCGCCACGGTCAGCTCCAGCAGGTACGGCGACGCGTCACCGAGCCCGGTCTCGGTGAAGGAGGCCATCAGGCAGTACGTGATGATGAACAGAGCGACCGCTCTGCGTGGCCCCGCGGGACGGGCCACTGCGGTCAGGATGAGAACGACCAGGAATGCGGCGCTGAGGCCGACGCCTGCCCAACCCAGCTCCAGGTACGTGGCTACCCAACTGCTATCGATGGCCCGGCCGCCGTAGGACTTGTCGGCCAGCCCCGAGCCGAACCATTCCGTGACCCACGTGCGCTGCAGGGCGAAGACGTCCGACCAGACCTTGGTGCGTCCGGTCAGTTGCGAGGCCTCCTGCAGGGATTGCCCTCGGCTCGCCCACGACACGATGACGGGCGCGAAGAACGTCGCGGCGACCAGGCCGAGGGCTGCGGCGATCCCGGCGGTTCTGCGTACGCGAACATGCCCGACGTACAGACTCGCCCCGGCGACGATCAGGCCGAGCATCAGTGCTGCCAGCGCGGTACGGGTGTGCGTTCCGGTCAGCGCCGCGATGGTCCCCGCCGCCGTGATCAGACTGGTGCGCCCGCGCACCAGGCCGCAGAACCACAGCACGACGGTGAGGCCCAGAAGCATCGCCGCATAGTGGGCCACCTGAGTAGGCGGGATCGGCCACAGGGCACCGGAGAGACGCCCTTCGTAGGAGAAGGCTGCTCCCGGTGCCACGATCACCCCCGCCAACACCGATAGCAGGAGTGCCCGTAGACACAGCACGTGAGCTCGAAGCAGGGGCAGGTCTGGCCGTCCCCACCACGGGGTGAGCAACCACAGCACGACCACGAAGATGACGAGTCGCACCGCGCGGTAGGTCGATCCGACGACGAAGTCGTTGTGAACGCTCACCATGAGTGCGATGACGGCGAACAAGCTCACGACGATCAGGAACGGGTTGAGCCGAACCGCCGCACGGGGATTGGCCAACAGCACGAGCACCAGCGCCAGCGCCAGCATGCCCTGTGTGATCATCTGACCAACCGGCCGCGGTATGGGCACCAGGGTCTGCAGCCGCAGGAAGGTGAGCACACTGCCGAACAGCGCGACCCAGACCGGCAAGGGACCGGAGAGCAGTGGTCCGCTGATGTTCGGGCCCCTCGCCGCAGAGGCCGACCTCAGAGGAAGGGTTGTCACGACGTCCGTGACTCCGCAACGGCTGTGCCTGATCCGGCGTCCCTGACAAGCTCTATCGCAGGAGTCGTGGGTGATTGCGCCTGCGGCGCTCGCATGCCCGGGGACGCGTCGTCCGCCAACGTACGAATCAGCACGGCTCCGATGAGGTGGATGTCGGCCGCTCGGATCAAGTCACCGGTGGTCCGGATCCGGTCGACACTCGACTTGCCGGCAGTGACCGCCACCACGACACGGTTGGTCCACGCCTTCAGGTGGTCGGCGCCGATCCGCGGATCAAGGTCGGCGAGGACGATGCAGATGCCGGTGTCGCCGACAGGAAGGGCCTCGCCGCCCGATGCTGCATCGAGATCGGCCGGACCAGTCGTGAGCGACGGGATCACCGCCGGACGATGGACTCGTGGGCGCTCCACGTCCTTTCCGTGCGCGAGCATCGCCAGGGCGGGGCCGAGGCCACCGCCCTCGGACAGATCGACCAGATCAACCGGTCGTCCTTCGCGCTGCAGGGCCATTGCGGCGGCGGCGACCCCCATCCTCACCTCATCGCTATTCTCGACACAGGCCACGGCCAAGCGCTGTTGATGACCTGGCTCAGGAAGAGCCTTCTCGATCGCATGCCCCATGCGCTGCAGGTCTGCCACGCGTCGGGCAGAGGTTTTCCTGACCCGTGGGAGAAACCCGAGCAGCCGCATAGTGCGCGGCAACGGTCGGAGTCGACCTACGCTGAGAGTCACCGGAGCCTCCAGCGCCGAGGCGACCTCGAACCGGAGCCGAAGGCGGTCGGACAGGATGGAATGCAGCACGACCCCGCCGACGCACAGCGCTACACCACCGATCAGTCCGGAAACGACAGTGATCACAAATTGTCTGAACGAATTGACGCGCTTGACCATTGCCGAGTCGACGACCTCGCTGCCTGCCACGAGCGCCCGCCGGCGCAAGGAGACATCCTGTGCGGATTCCTGGAGCGAGCTGATCTGGTTCTGGAGCTGAGAGCGCTGGGTGATGGAGTCCCCCAGCCGATCTTGCGCCACGCTTCCCTGTCCGGACAGTGTCGTGATGCGCGTGTTCAGCTCGTCGATCTGGGTTTGTAGGACGCTCATCCTGTCCGTGTACCCCTTGAGAAGCGCATCTGACTGCACCGAGACTTGATCCGCCCGGAACTCCAGGTAGGCGGTCGTGAACGCGTCCAGGCGGCTGACTGCTTCGGTGTCGGACGGGGCGGTCAGGGTGAGTTCGAGAACGTCGGACGTCGGTGGGAGCGCCGTGACGGACTCCAGGAGATCCTGCGGATCCAGTTGTATCCCGAGCTTCCGAATAGCAGTTTCTGCGACGATTCGGGTGTTGAGCAGGCCGACGTCCGTCGCCATGGCGCGCGACGGATCGACCTGGGAATCATGCGCGAGCACCAGGGTCGATGTGGCCGTGTGCCTGCCGGGTGCCACGAGGAGGAAGGCGCCGCCGAGCAGGACCCCGATCATCGCTGACACGAGGCACAGAGCCAGCTGCCGGCGGACCGCCGCGCGGAGGAAATGGAAGCTCACCAGCGCGGTGAACGGGCTGACCGTCTCGCTGGGGCTCTGGTGGGCGACGTTGCCGACGTCCCACGACGGTGGGGACACCTCCGCGGTGGGATCGCGAGGCGGCGGCGCCGGCGCCAGTGACGAGGGCGGTTGCGGCAGTGGTTGCTGCGGTCCCTTCGATGCCTGCCTCGGTTCGCCGGTCAGGGTCGCGTCCTTCGCATTCACGGAACCCTCCCCGCGACGGAGTCGCTGCCCGCCATGCGGATAGGGAGCTGGGCCTGGCGAGCCCGCTCGTCGAGTGCGCGTCGGCCCGTCGTGTTGTCCCAGGCGTCCGGGTCGGCCACAACGATCCCGTCGATCCGCCTGCCCGAGTCGTCGACGGCTACGGCCAGCTTGGCGAGCTCTGCCGTCGTCGCCGCCCCGGGTGCGATGGCGAGCAGCGTGGCTTCTGTCTCCTGGACGCCGCTCAACGACGGGGCGGTGCCGTCGGCGGCGATCACGACGATCGTCAGGTCGACGGCTGGCTCGATGCGGTGAGGCTCGGATTCGGATTCGGATTCCGTGGACGAGTCCGGCGGTGGCGTCGTGACAGTCTCCGCAATGGGCGGCTCGGACTCACGGCGTGGTTGTGGCACCGGCGATGACCCGGCAGGCCCCGGCCACTTCCGGAAGAAGGCGGCGATCCGCTTGGCGATCTCTTCGTCAAATGAGGTCGTCCGGCCGTTGGATCTACCAACCGGCTCCTGTGCGTTTCGACGCGACTCGGCGCCCAGTTCGTTGGCCGCGCCCACATCCTTAGCCTTGGTGTCGATGGATCGTGTGCGGGTGCTATCCCCCACGACCAGTCCCGAGCGAAGGCCGTAGTCACCCCAGTTGGCACACGCGGCCCACAAGGGCGCCATGCCGTCCCGGTTCCCGGCGACGACCAGGCGGGTCCTGATGCCCATGGACGAGGCGAACACTGCGAGTCGAGGTGCGATCGTCAGGGCACGCTCGTCCCCGGAGAGCGAAAGGACGCTGAGAGAGCGCGGGTGCACGAGCCGTCCGGAGTGACCGGGGTTCTCCTTGCGCACCGACCCACGTGACTCGATGGGCACGACCGCCCTCAGGACCTGTCGAAAGGCCCAGGCCTCCACCGGTCCAACCTCGTTGGTCTCGAGAAGAGCCGACCACTCGGCGACGGACCGCTGCGGGCTGCTGCGCACGTCGGCGAGGACCGTGCTCGCCACGGCGTCCGCCAGATCTTCTCGCGTGCGGACCCTGGGGTCCCGCCGCGCTTGCACCAGGAGGGCCACCGCCGCGCTGAGACCAGTGATCAGGAAGCCGAGCGGCGCGAAGGTGGACGCCCGCCGCACCAGACGTGGCCCGGTGGCCGGCGAGGCCGCCTGGACGATGGAGATCCCTGCTCGGGCGGCGCTGCCGAGCGTGGAGAAGTTGAAGATGTCGCCTTTGACCTTGTCCAGCTGCAGGGACGTGTTGGCCTGTTCAGCGCGTAGCTGGGCCAGCAACTGTGCCTCACGCCGGCCGTCAGGCGAGCTCGGAGGAGCCGCCCGCTGTCGTACCGACGCGGCATCGACCTCGGCCTGGAGCGTGGTGAGCTGCGCCTCCAACGTGTCGGACCGTTCGCGGAGGTCACTCACGGTGGCTGACGTGATCTGCCGAGCGGTGTCTCGTATCGATGCGATGAACGTCTCCGCGACCGTCTGGGAGATGGCGCGCGCCTGCCCGGCGCTGCTGCTCACGGCCCGGATCTCGATGAGCTGAGGCGTCCTGGCCGACACCTCGATGTGCCCCTTGACGTCCTCGGCGGACATGGCGGGCGACATCTCCTGACCAGCTCGTTCGAGAACCGTCGTGCTGAGCACCATCAGAACCTGCGTGTCGACCTCGCTGTTGCCCGCACCCTGTTGGCCGCCGGCGGGCGTTGGGAGCAAGACGAGCGTTGAACTGCCCAAACGCGTCGGCACCAAGATCGCGTACGCGAGACCGAGGACCAGCCCCACTGCCCCGATTCGGGCCAGCAGACGCCGCTTCTGACGCAGCAAACCTGCACTTGAGCGCAGGTCGACAATCTGCTCGGCCACTGAGCGATCTCCCCGTCCATGGCACGTCTTGCGAAGCAGGACACTGGCACCACGGTGACCTGGACATCGAGATCGTGATGGACTCCGGGCACGACGTCACCCGGTTGGCCTTCGTGCTGGCCGACCTCCGCGTCCAGCTGATCGGCCGGCTCGCCTCGGATCGGGTGATGCTCCTGCCACTCAAGCGACCAGCGAATCCGCTGGCCAGGACATCAGCGGGCGGGCTGGGGCGGGGACGGTTGGGGTGGAGAATCGGCACGCGACGGGCTCGGTCCGGCGGCCCGGCCGGCCGCCGGTGACTCGACGGATGGAGTTGACAGGGTGGGCGGGATCGGTGCCGAACTGAGCCTGGTAGTCCTCCTGATTGCGGTCAACTCCGTGTTCTCCGGCAGCGAGATGGCCCTGGTGTCGCTGCGGGAAGGCCAGCTGCGACGCCTGGCGGAGGAGTCCGAACGCGGCCGCACGCTGGCCCGCCTGGCCCGGGACCCGAACCGCTACCTGGCAACGATTCAGATCGCGATCACGCTGGCCGGGTTCGGGGCCTCGGCAACCGCGGCGGTGTCGCTGTCCGAGCCCCTGATCGGCGTGTTCTCCGTCACCGGGGCCGCGGCCCGGGTGGTGGCCGTGGTGGTGGTCACTCTGGCCCTGACCTTCCTCTCGCTGGTCTTCGGCGAGCTGGCGCCCAAGCGGGTGGCGATGCAGCGTGCCGAGTCGTGGGCGTTGGCCGTCGCCCGGATGATCGACCTACTCGCCTCGGTCTCCCGGCCGGTCATCTGGCTCCTGGGCAGGACCACGGACGCCGTCGTCCGCCTCGCCGGCGCGGATCCAAGCGCGGCGCGCCCGGAGCTGTCGGTGGAGGAGATCCGCGACATGATCACTGCTCGGCGTGAGTTCTCGGCCGAACAGCGCACGATCATCAGCGGTGCCTTCGAGATCACCGAGCGCACGCTGCGAGAGATCCTCGTCCCCCGTCGCGAGGTGGTGTCGATCCCGGCCACGATGCCGGCTCCGCGCGGGCTGCGCCTGCTCGTCGACTCCGGCCACTCCCGCGCCCCGGTGACCGGCCCGCTGGGATTCGACACCGTGCTCGGGGTGACCCACCTGCGGATGCTGTTCGACGCCCAGGACGAGGTCGGCGACCACCTCGTCGAGCCGCTGTTCCTGCCCGAGACGCTGCCGGTCTCGGATGCCCTGCGGCAGATGCGTCAACGCCGCCAGCACCTCGCGCTGGTGGTCGACGAGCATGGCGACAACGACGGGATCGTCACGATGGAAGACCTGGTCGAGGAGGTGGTGGGCGAGATCTACGACGAGACCGACCGCGACGTCCAGGCCGTAGTGCACGAACCGGACGGCGCCATGCTGCTGCCCGGGTCGTTCCCCATCCACGACCTGCCCGACCTCGGTGTGCGGATCAACCTCCCGGACGAGGGTGACTACACCACCGTGGCCGGGCTGATCATTGCTGAGCTGCGGCACATCCCGCGCCAGCCCGGGGAGGCGGTCGAGATCGGTGGCTTCCGGCTGGAGGTCGTCGAGGTCAGCGGCCACGCCGTGACCAGGGTGCGGGTGCGCGTCGCTTCGCCCCCCGCCCCCTCCGGGTCGGCCGCCGACGCTCAGTGAGCCAGATCAGAGATGCCTCCGGAGCAAGATCGTCTCCTACGACATGGCCGGGACGTTGGCCCCCCGACATCCGCATCGGACCCGTCGAGCGGCCTGGCCATGCATGACGAGTGACATGGGCCTCTACGGTCGACGGTCCATCGGGCGTGAGATGAAGACAGAACCATTGGCCCGGTGTGCCGCGCAGACACGTGCGGCGCCATGGCTGGAGGGAGCGCCATGAACATGCAACCGACAGATCCGATTACCTGCTGAACGTCTATCCCGACAGGGCCCAGCTGTGGGTGGGGGTCCTGGTCGAGCTGCTGAACGACGTGGCGATCGTCGGCATTGCGGTGCTGTTCTACCCCTTCCTGAGCAAGTTCGGAGCGGGCCTGGCCCTTGGCTACGTCGGGCTCCGGATCCTGGAAGCGACGTTCCTCATCCTCGTCAAGATCGGGACCCTCAGCTTCATCGGTCTCAGCCAGGACGCCCGGGACGCAGGCGCGGTGGACGGCGCGGCCTACGATCGCCAGGGTGAGCTGATCATGTCGATGCGGGCTGTGGCCGGTCAGCTGGACACCGTCTTCTTCATCCTCGGAGCGGTCCTCCTGTACTACCTCCTGCTCCGCTCCGAGCTGGTCCCCCCCTTCATCCCCATCTGGGGCCTGGTCGCCATCGCCGCCCTGATCGTCCCCCTGGTGATGGGCACCCCGGACCTGACCCAGCAGTTCGAGCCCGCCGCGCTCCTGTTCTTCCCCATCGTTCTCAACGAGCTCTTCCTGGCCGGCTGGCTATTGGTCAAGGGATTCAAACCCGAGCCGGCCGAGGTGAAGCCCGGGGCCGCCCAGCTCTCCCACGCCTGACCGGCAACGCCCCATCTCCGAGGAGGGCCTGGACAGCCCGGGGAGCGATGGCGGCCCGCGCCGGCATGACCCAGCCAGACACCCGGTCATGTGGCCGTGCCCCTCACGCTCACCCCGACCGAGATGGCCACCGTGAGTGAGGTGACCGTCGTCCGCCGACGGTGGACAGTAGTGCTTCGTACGGGATAGAACGAACCACCCGTTTCGGTCGGAATGCTCGATGGAGCGGAGGCCCGCCGTGCTGTCGGTTCGTCGATGGTCGTGCCCTGGTCCGGCGTCAGCGACGGGACCGACGGTGGGGTTGGAGGTGGCAGTGGGGGTGCGCAAGTACCTGATCGTGCCCCAGCTCGTCATCGCCTCGGCGCGCGCGCCCAGGGACCAGAAGGTCGCCTGGCAGCGGTACTGGTCGTCGGTGGAGCGCACCGGCTCCGCGGGCGACGTCCTGTGGGACGCCGGGGAGCGCGCGGAGCTCGACGGCGCCGTCGAGCGGTTGCGGGCGCATGCCGACCTGACCCTGCCCCTGGTCGACCTGGGGTGCGGCAACGGGCGGCAGGCCCGTGCCCTGACCCGCGACGCCCCCCACGTGCTGGGAGTAGATCACGCCGCGGCCGCCGTCCAGAGGGCTCGAGCCGAGACGCTGGACGACCCCCCGCCGGGCCCGGGGACCGTGGACTTCCGGGTCGCCGATGTCACCGAGCCGGGGATGGGCGAGCACCTGCGCGGGGAGCTCGGGGAGGTCAACGTCCACGTGCGTGGGGTGCTGCACGTCGTCGAGCCCGCGGACCGTCCCACCGTCGTGGCCAACCTCGCCGCGATGATCGGCGGGCGCGGCACCGCGTACATGTGCGAGACCAACCTGCCCGGCGACCCACTGGACTACCTGATCTTCCAGGGCGCGACACCCCTGACGATGCCCCACGTGCTGCGCCATCTCGTGGCGGGCGGGCTGCGGGCCCCCTCACACTTCGGGGCCGCCGAGGTCGCCGACTCGTTCCCCGGAGCCGACGGGTGGCGCGTGCTGGACGCAGGACCCACCACCATCTACGGGGTCCCGCATCGCCCGGGGGATCCCCCGCAGAAGATCCCCGGGTACTACGCCGTCCTGCGCCGCTCCTTTCCCGGTGATCGTGTTGCCCGAGGTGAGTGAGCCGCGAACCCCGTGCTGGCAGCTGGGGATGGCCATGGGCGAGTCGCCGTTTCCCCGCGCGTTCACGGCCGCGCGAGGCGCGGGTGTCCTGCTCCGGGTGGTCGGGTGCGGCCACTTCGCTGAGGGCGACAAGCTCGTCGTCGAGGACGTGCCGGCCCACGGCGTGACGGCCGCCGACGGGGGCGGCTCGTGAGGGCGACGGTGGTCGGCGCCGGCTCGACGTACACCCCGGAGCTCGTCGACGGGCTGCTGGCCTTGCGCGATCGGATGTCGCTGACCTCGCTCGCGTTGGTCGACGTCGACGAGCGCCGGCTCGGGGTGCTCGCCGGGTTCGTGCGCCGGATGGTCGACAGCCGATCGGGGCAGGGCGGTGCCGAGCTGTCTGTCGAGCCGACGACCTCGCTGCGCGACGGCGTGGCCGGCGCCAGGCTGGTCTTCTCCCAGTTCCGCGTGGGCGGGCAGGGCGCCCGCTGCGGCGACGAGGAGCTCGGGCGTCGGTGGGGGATCGTCGGCCAGGAGACGACCGGCGTCGGCGGTCTGGCCAAGGGGCTGCGCACCATTCCCGTCGCCCTGGCAGTCCAGCATGCGGTGGCCGAGCATGCCGACCCGGACGCGTGGCTGGTGAACTTCACCAACCCGGCCGGGATGGTCACCGAGGCGCTGCTCGCCCATGGCGTAGGTGATCCGCCGCGCGTGGTCGGACTGTGCAACGTCCCGTGGGTGCTGCGCACGCGGCTGGCGGCCGGGCTCGGCGCGGGGGTCGATGACCTGGACCTGGACTACGTAGGCCTGAACCACCTGGCGTGGGTCCGTCAGGTCAGCGTCAACGGCGTCCCCCGGCTCGCCGATGCGCTCACGGTGTGGCGGCACGGGCCGGACGCGCCGTTCGCCGGGCAGCTCGTCGACGACCTCGCTCTGGTGCTCAACCCCTACCTCCAGTACTACTACGAGACCGGTCGGGTTCTGGCCGCACAGGCGTCCTCGCCGACGCGGGCCTCGGTCGTGGCCGAGACCGAGGCATCGCTGCTGCGGCTGTACGCCGACCCCGCGACACGCTGGGATCCGGTGATGCTTGCCGGGCGGGGCGGGGCGTCGTACTCGCTGGCCGCTGCCCGGTTGGCCGCCGACCTCGTCGCGCCCGACCCCTCGGGGCCACCGGCGCGACACGTCGTGAACGTCCTCAACCGGGGGGCGTTGCCCGGACTGCCCGATGATGCGGTGGTGGAGACCACGTGCCGGGTTGGGCCGCAAGGCGCCGAGCCGGTGCCGACCGGACCGCTCGACCGGCCCGTACGAGGGCTGGCGAACCAGGTCAAGGACTTCGAGCGGTACGCCATCGAGGCAGCGGTGACCGGTGACCGACGCGCGGCGCGGCTCGCGCTGATCGCGCACCCGCTCTGCCCCGATGCCGGCTCGGCCGGTGCGCTCCTGGACGACCTGCTGCTCACCAACCGGGCCTGGCTGCCGGGGTTCGGGTGAGTGGGCAGTGGCTGCTCGGGGTTGACGCGGGCGGCACCAAGACCGACGCACTGCTGGTGGACGCCCAGACCGGACAGGTGCGGGCGTCAGTGCGGACCGACGGCGGCAACCACGAGTCCCGGGGCTGGCCGGGCGCGGCCGCGGCGCTGCGGATCGCGCTGGAGACGGTGCTGGATACCGCGGGGGCGGACGCCTGCGAGGTCGTCGCGAGTGCATGGGGCCTGGCCGGCCTGGACTGGCCGGACGACGAGGCCGCCTACGTCCGGATCGTCGACTCGTTCGCCCTGCCGGGCCCGGCGGTCGTCGTCAACGACGCCTTCCTGGTGCTCGAGCTGCTCTCTTCGTCGGCCGGGGTGGCCGTGGTCGCGGGCACCGGGATGGTGGCCGTGGGACGTGACGCACACGGCCGGACCGCCCGGACGCTGGGCGTCGGGGCCGGGCACGGCGAGTGGGGCTCCGGTCCGGACGTCGTGAGCGCCGCCGCCGAGGCCGTGGCCCAGGCGCACCTGGGTCTCGGACCGCACACCCGGCTGACCGCGCGCGCACTGGCCGCCTCGGGCGCCGCGGGTCCCGACGACTACTGCCGCATGGTGTGGCGCGAGGCCCGCCCCGCTCTCGTGCCCCCCGACGTGTGGGATGTCGCGGCCGCCGGGGACCAGGTAGCCATCGACATCCTTGAGCGGGCCGCGGACTCCTACGCCACCGCGGCGGCGAGTCTGGTGCGTCGGCTCGCACTCGACCGCGGGTGTCATGTCGTCCTGGCCGGCCGGGTCCTCGACCCCGGCCACGACCTGCTGACCGCGGCGGTCGAGGCGGCCATGGCGCGCCACGTGCCCGGAGCCGCCGTGCGGCGGCTAGGGGTTCCCCCTGTCACCGGCGCGATCGAGGCCGCCCGGCGCAGACACCAGCAGGGGTCAGTGGACTCACTGTCGGGGTGAGGCGAGTGGGATCGCGGCCCAGGACGTCGTGGGCGTCCCCGGTCCCGCCGGCTGCCAGGCCACCTCGTCGTAGGTCGGGGCTCGGGGACCGGTGATCGTCCATCCCCGGTTGGCATGCTCGGCGTGGTCCCGCAGCGCCACGACCCCGACGTCCATGGCGTCGACGAAGGCCGTTCGCCCACTCCCCGCCGGCAACATCGAACCGATGCCGTCGAACGCCGCCCGCCAGGTCCGCGGGTGGGTGAAGTCGAAGCAGACATCCTCGATGACGGCCGGGCCGACCTGGTCGGCCTGATCGGCCGAGCCGGACGCTTCACCGCGCTCATGAGCTGAGCCCAGGTCCCGAACACCGCCCGCCGGTCCATCACGCGCGGCGGGTGACCTGGGGTGTTCGGCGGGCGAGCCGGATGCGGGCCTCGGCGGCGAGCAGGTTGACCGACCAGGCCGTCACCAGTCCCACGGGGTAGGTGAGGGGTTCGGGCAGGCCGCCGGCTCGTAGCGCTGCTGTCCAGGGCTCGAAGGTGACGAAGAACAGGCTCAGGGCGAAGCTGCGGATCATCCACTCGCGGTGTCGCCGGACCTGGCCGCGGCGGATCAGGACGAGTCCGATCGTGGTCGTGGTGAACCAGAGGATGGCGGCGGCGATGAACCCGGTCTTGGCGGCCGAGCCGACGTCGAAGAGGACGGCGCTGCCCAGTCCTGCTGTGCTGGCGATCCAGACGGCGGTCACGTAGGTCCGGCCGGCAAGGCGGTGAACCCGGGGCCGGCGGCTCCGCAGCCGGGAGCTGAACTGCAACGCCCCGGCCGGCAGGCAGACACCGCCGGCCAGGGCGTGCAGGACGAAGACGAGCGATATCGCGCGCGGCTTGGCGTCTACGATGCCGACCCAGGAGAGGATCTCGGCCACCCCCAGCGTGATCGCGAAGACGGCGTAGATCGCGCAGACCGCCAGGAGCACCCACCATCCGGCGGTTCGTGCGGCTCGTGCGGCGCGCCCGGCTAGCGCGGGAATGGCGCGGTCGGGCCGCGCGGCCGGCAGTGGTCGGGTCGTGATGGTCATCGCGTCACTCCGCGGGACGTGGCCAGCACGCAGACGGCGGGGGTCGGCTGCAGGTCGAGACGGCAGCGTCGCAGACCGGTCAGCCCGGCTCCGAGCAGGTGGGCCTCGAGCTGGTTCGTGGCGGCGGTGGTGTCGGCCGGCCCGGCGGAGCCGCCACGGGGTTGGTGAGTCACGGCGATCCGGCCGCCCGGTCGCAGCAGGGCGGCCAGGCGGCTGAGCGTGGCGACGGGGCCGGGCCAGAACAGCCAGACGTTGCAGCCGAAGATGGCGTCGAAGGTGCCGAGGCCATCCGGCGGGTCCTGGGCGTCGCCGACCAGGAGCAGGGCTCGCCCGGAGCGGATGGCGGCGGCGTTCCGCCGGGAGGCCGTGGCTCGCATGACCAGGGAATGGTCCAGCCCGGTGACGTGACCGTCGGGCGCGGCACGCAGGGCGGCCTGGATGCCCAGGCCCGGTCCGTAGCCCAGCTCCAGGACGCGGGCGTTCGGTGCGAGCTGGAGCAGGTCCACGGTCCAGCCGCTGCGGGCCCGGTTCGACGGGCGGGTCGCCATCACCCAGCCGGCCAGCCGGCCCAGGGGTCCTCGTGGTAGTCGGAACTGGTCGTGAAGGTGTTCTGCGATCGCGGACACGGGTTCTCCGTTCAGAGTCGCTGGCGCAGGTCGGCCAGGGTGCGAGTCGCCGCCCGGACCGCGCGGACGTCCAGATCTGCCAGATGGTCCGCCAGGTAGCGGCTCTCGGTCGCGAGGATCTCCTGGATGACCCGGGAACCGCTGTCCCGTAACGCGATCAACGGGGAGCGTCGGTGAGTCGGGTTCGGCTCGAGCTGCGCCAACCCGAGCGCGACGAGGTCGTTGACGATGGTCTGGATGTGCTGGCGAGTGACGTTGCGTGCCCGCGCAATCCCGGGGACGGTGTCGGCTCCCGACCGGTGCAGCTGCTCCAGCACCGCACGCTGCGGCGGGCTGACGCCCGCGCGCTCGTTCAGCTCGGCCGACACCTCGACAAGCCGATTACGCAGCAACCTGACTTCGTCGAGGAGTGCTTGGATTTCGCTCATGACAGGTAAGTTGTCAGAACGACAAGTGTATTGTCAAGAGGTGAAGCAACAGAGCAGCCACGCTCTACGCCTACGCCGTTGCCCGAAGACGGAACGTCGTGCCGTGACAGCGCACCCGACACGGGAGCGTTCAGGACGCGGTGTCGGACGCCGGCAGCATGCCTGTGATCCATTCCCGGGTCAGGGGCATTCCCGGGACCTCAATACGCCGCAATGCATCGGTGTCGAACCCGGCTGATGTGAAGGTGGCGGCGGTGTCCCGCGTCGGGTTGCAGCCGGCACCGGACCACCGCCACGGCAGTCGCATTCGGTGCTGTGCGCACCGGTCGACCAGCTTGATCGCGACCCGGTTCGCCGACAGCCGCCGGAACAGGTCGGACACGACCCCGACCAGCTCCTTCGGCCCTGTGGTGGCGTCCGGCTGCGCGGGCGCCACCGGGATCAGCGACCGGTCCGGCAGCGGCTCAACCCCGTCCGCGTACCGCAGCGCCGCGCAGAACAGCGCGAGCTCGCCCGTCGCGTACCCGTAGAGGGCGCCCTTGCCGATCCCGAGCACGTCCGCGACGTCCCGCACCTGCGCACGCTGGAACCCGTGCGCCACGAACACCTACGCGGACGCCGCCACCCTGGCGGCGAACCGCTCCGGCCGTATCTGGCGAGGCATGGCCAGCATTGCGGCATAACTGACCCAGTCGGTCAACAAAGAACGGGTGGATGCGGGGTAGCTGTGGCGGTCGGCGGTGGAGCCAACCGGACCGTCGACCCGGCACTGCGGGAGCGGGAAGGTCGACCCGCCAGCGCACCGGCGCGCGCCCGCCAGGGCCTGGCGAGTCAGGCGAATGCGGTACGGATCGCGTCGGCGATCTCGTCGGGTGCGTCCTCTTGGATGTAGTGGCCGGCTTCGGGGAGTTCGACGAGGGTCGCCTTGGGGAACGCGGTTCGCCACCGCCCGATGGTGGCGTCACTGGCCAGGGCCGGGTCCTTGCGACCGAAGATCAGCACCACGGTCTTGTCGGCGAGCGCGGTTGCCACCCGATTCTCCAGATCCCTGAGCCACGGATGGGCGTCGAGGATCTGCTTGGGAAACACGGCGATGCCTTCTCGCGACTCGGGAGTGGGCACCACGTCGGTGTAGTGGGCGAACTCCTTGTCGGAGAGCGTCACCCGCAGCGATCGCTTCATCAGCTGGGTAACGAAGACGTTCCGATTCCTGATCAGCCACTGTATGGGCCCAGTTCCCAGCGTCTTGCTGAAGACCTTCATGAGACGGTCGTCGCCAGGCCAGAACCAGGTATTACCCATCACCAGACCGTGCACCCGTTCAGGGTTGCGTGAGGCGATGTCCATGCCGATGGGTCCGCCCCAGTCCTGGCCCATGACAACCATGTCGGTCAGGTCGAGCGCCTCGACCAACTCGGCGATGACGGAGGCGTGCTCGGCGGGTGTGTAGCCGTAGCCGGGCGGATGGGCGGACAGGCCGAAGCCCGGGTAGTCAGGCACCACACAGCGGAAGTCGTTGCGGAGCGCGCTGACGATCTTGCGGTAGAGAAAGCTCCAATCGGGGTTCCCGTGCAGCAATAGCAGCGTTCGCCCGCTCCCTTCGTCGACGTAGTGCACAGGACCCACCGAGCTGGTGAACCATCGGGACTCGAACGGGAACAGACCTGGGTCCGGGGTGAAGTCGACCACGCCGACGGGGCGATCCATGGCGATCTCCTCTTCGTGGACACCGTGTCGCCGACGCTACGCCCCTACCACCCGAGCACGAAAGGCGGCCACAGCCCGCTGAGCCACTCTGCTTGCCCCGTTTCAGCACCGTGATTCAGCTGGGGGAGCTGGTAGCGGACACGCACTAGCCGACGCCGGCCCACCGGACTCGGCCTGATAGCCACGCCGTTGCCACTCGCGCCTCCTGGGTCATTGACGGGGCACCGCCGGGTGCGCCCTCAGGCTCGTCGCGGGGACGGTCCCTTCCACCGTCGCCGATCACGGTCACTTAGGGCTCCCCCAGCGCCGGATGGGGCTGTTCCCCGCTTGGTGGGCGGCGCTCGGGAAGGGACAATCTGGATGAGGGGACGACTCATAGCAGCCGTGCGACTCTCTTGGCGACCGGCGCCGCGGTCGCCGCTCTGACGAGTGTAACGATGATCGATACCGCTCCAGCGAAATGTATGGCGCGAAACCGGCGAGGCCTCGGTGGTGGCCATGTTCTCCTCTGATCGCGAGCGCCGCCTCTGGGCGTGGACGCTGCTCGTGGTGGTGGCGATCTACTCAACCCTAGGTCTGGCGCGGACGCTGGCGGACGAACTGCGCGATCGAGGACTACTCGACGGCGCCTTCGTTCTTGGTGCGTGGCTGATCTTGGCCTCGACTGTGGCGCTTTCGCTGAAGATCCGACCGCGCGGGACGGAAATCGGAGTCGCGCTGGGGGTCGCCGCCGTCTACCTCATGGTGTTCATCCGGATGGCGCTCCCACAAGAGCGCACTCATCTCATCGAGTACGGCGTGGTGGCCGTCTTCGTTCATGGGGCGCTCACTGAACGGGTGAGCCACCGTCGCCGCGTTCGCGTACCCGCGTTGCTCGCGATCGGGGCGGCGACGCTTCTCGGAGCGCTCGACGAGGCTATTCAGATGTTTCTGCCCAGCCGCGTGTTCGACCCTGCCGACGTCTTCGTCAACTTCGTCGCTGCAGTGATGGCGATCCTCGCGAAGGTGACCCTGACGCGAGCGCGGCGTCGGAGGTCAGTAGCTCACCCCGGTTCCTCCAAGGGCTGACGACCGCCGCACTCAGACGCGACGGATGGCCACCGACCACAACTCCCCGCGTGGTGGAGCGTTGCGTTGGCCCCTCCGTGCTGTCGATCGCGACCCGCGGTCGGGGCGTCAGGTCACGCAGCGCCGGATGAGCACCAAGGTTCTCCCTACGCGGGAGGCGACTCCGGCGCGGTAGAGCGGGTGCGTTTGACGGAGTGGAAAGAGCTTTCACGCCCCTAACAGCCTCACACCACACCAGCAGTCACAGGAGCGGCGCACGGGGGAGTTCGCACGGTGGCCACGCGCCGCCGAGGGGGTCGACCCGGCTGAGTGGACGGCTCGAGAGCAGCGGCACAGCTTCGCTTCGCTGCCGTCGGAGAGCGGTCTGCCGCTGGAGGAGATCTCCCGCTTGGCGGCGCACAGCCGTGTGGCGTCGGACGTTGCATCCGCATGGCCGTGCCGGGCGGCCGGGTCTGACAAGGCTGGTGCATGCGAACGGGGTGGGCTACGGTCCGTGGCGCCAGAGTCGGAAGCAGTCATATGCGCTGCTGGCCTGTCCGACCGCTCGTACTCGGCCAACACATCGAGCCTGCACCGGGCCGTGTGTACGTGCGCTGCGTCGCTCGCTCCAGCTGGGGCTGTGGCTGGTGATCGCGGTTGTCGTGCTGCGAGCACTGATCCCGTCATCGTGGCCCGGTTGGAAGGCGTTGCCGGAAGAAGCCTTTCGAAACCGGGTCGACGTCGCCCCCCAATGGTATTCAGCCAGCTACGCCAGAACGGCTACATGCTGATCGGGCTCGGCACGCACGCCCCTCGCCCTGATCCTCCTCGCCCTGATCACTAACGCGGCCGGTCCAGGGTGGGGCGCCCGGGCGACCTGCGGGGCTCTTGGTGTCCACAGCCGACTCGCGCCGCTCACGGCGAAGCCTCCGGGAGCGCGGCCTTGCGTCAGCTGTGACCTGTTAACCGAACCTCTTCTCGTCGTCCCAGGTCAGAGGCCTGCTCGAGACCGCATCCGGACACGACCCGGCAGGCAAGCAACAGCAAGGAGGCGGATTCCGGTCAGTGAGCACGAGCCGATCACGACCAGCGGCGGATATTCGCCCCATATCGCCCACGCGGCTCTTCCTCCCAAGCGCTCTCCCATCTTTCCTGCGGCCAGCTCGGGGTAGTCCATCCGGCCTCCCACCTGCGCACTTGCCTCGTCTGCCGTGGCAGGAACGGTAGTTCGGAGAAGACCACCTCGACGCACTTCGCATCGCAGGGGTCGTGGCCGCCGTCTTCGCGCTCGCCGGCGGGCAGGCTGGATCCACCACGAGGAAGGCGCACTGCTCGGTCCACGTCCCTTCGACGGCCGCGGCGTGGGTCGTCGGGTCGCGTAGTGTGTGCGTCCGTGTCGGATGATCGGCGGGTGTCGCTGCCTCTCCGGCTTCGGTGGGAGGACTTTGGTCGCGCTCTCCTCGGTCTGACAGGAGCGGTGTTGGGGCTCCTGCTCGCCTCGTGGCTGGTGCCGCGCTTCGACGTCGGTGGGTGGGAGAGGGCGCTCGCGTCGGCGCTTTTGATCTTCGTTTTCAGCGGGTTGCTGCGCCCGGTCCTCGTCCGGGCAGCCGTGCTCCTGGGATGGGTCGGCGCCGTCCTGCTTGGGTTCTTCTTCCAGGCGTTCGTCATCTGGGTTGTCGTCTACGTCTCCTCGGGTGAGCGAGAGACCGGCTTTCTGCCGTCGTTCCTCGCGGCGTGGATCGTGGCCGGGGTATCGACCTTCTTCGTGTGGGTGGCCACCGCGGGCACCGACGAGGCGGTGACGGCCACCTTGCTGCGCACGGCACGCCGCCGCGGTCCGCAACCGCCCGCCGACGCCGAGGTTCCCGGCGTGGTGTTCGTGCAGGCCGACGGGGTGCCCTTCCCCGTCCTGGAGTGGGGAGTGCGTGCGGGCACCCTGCCGACGCTGTCCCGCTGGGTTCGTGACGGGTCCCACCGGATGGTCGAGTGGCGTCCGAAGCTGCCCGCTACGACGCCGGCGAGCCAGATGGGCATCCTGCACGGCACCATCGACGGCATCCCCGCCTTCCGGTGGATCGACCGCGCCAGCGGACGGGTGTTCGTGGCGAACAGGCCGCGCGACGCCGCGGATATCGAGGCGATCCACTCGAACGGCAAGGGTCTGCTGGTCGACGACGGCGTCTCGATCGGCAACCTGTTCACCGGTGACGCGCCGACGGCCTTCGCCACGATGAGCGCCATCGGCCGAGCGCAGGAGAGCCGCCAGGCTCGCCTGGCGGTCTACCAGTTCCTCGCCAGGCCCGAGGGACTGGCCCGTGGGTTGTCCCGGACGATCAGCGAGGTCGTCCGCGAACGGTTCCAGGCCATGCGGGCCAGACGCCGTGACGTCCGGCCGCGGGTTCACCGGGGATGGAACTTCGCCTTGGAGCGCGCCGGACTGAACGGTGTCCTGCGTGATCTCAACACCACGCTCGTGGCCGACTCCATGCTTCGGGGGCGCCGGGCGATCTACGTCGACTACGTCGACTACGACGCCGTCGCGCATCACGCCGGGATCATGCAACCGGAGTCGTTGTCGGCGCTGGAGGGCATCGACGCTGTGCTCGCCCAGATCGAGAAGGTGGCCGAGGTGGCCCCGCGGCGCTACCACATCGTCGTCCTGTCCGATCACGGGCAGTCCCAGGGCGCGGTGTTCGCCGACCGGTACGGGGAGGACCTGGCTACGCTCGTCCACCGGCTCAGCGACGTCGACGTCGTGGCGGCCCTGCAGAACGCGGAGGCCGGCGGTCAGCTGAGCTCCTTCCTGGCCTCGACCGCCGAGCGGGACGGGGTGCTCGGCCGGGCCCTGGGCAGGGTCGCGGATCGCGTGGCCTCCCAGAGCTTCGCCGAGGCGGACCAGGCCGGGCAGGCCGAACCGTCACCACCTGAGGAGTCCGGGGGCGAGAACGCGGATGGGGACCGGTTCGTGGTGTTCGGCTCCGGGAACCTCGGTCTGGTCTACGTGGCGGGCGAACACCGACGGCTGAGCCTTCAGGACCTGACCGAGCGGTTCCCGGCGCTGGTTCCCGGGCTGGTGGCCCATCCCGGAATCGCCTTCGTCGTCGTCGACACGGCCGACCACGGTCCGGTCGCGATCGGCACCGGAGGTGAGAACCACGTCCGCGACGGGGTCGTGCGGGGCGAGGATCCGCTGGCCCGCTTCGGCCCCCACGCTGCTGGCTTCGTGCTCCGCGCCGCGTCGATGGCCGAGTCGCCGGACATCATGGTGAACAGCCTCCTCGACGACCTCGAGGAGGTGGCGGCGTTCGAGGACCTGGTGGGCTGTCACGGCGGGCTGGGTGGCTGGCAGGACCGGGCGATGCTCGTCTGGCCCACCTCGCTCCCCGAACCGGGCAACCAGATCGTCGGCGCCGATGCCATGCATCGTGTGCTGGTCGGCTGGTTGGAACACCTCGGCCACCGCCGCGGCAGCGGGACACGTGCATGAGC
>CAVPOB010000024.1:0-26903 GCA_963706835.1 uncultured Actinomycetota bacterium | reverse complement strand
GCGAACTCGCCCTCCACCGAGGCGAAGTCCTTCCATCCGTACGCCCGCCGGATGTCCCGCTGATGGTCGAACGGCGTCTCACGCCGCTCCGTGTACAGCTTCACCCCGGACGGGTCCTCCACCCCCAGCTGACCGGCCACGAACTCCAGCACCGCGCCCGGCACATCGATGGGATCATCCAGGAACGTCCCCAGCCAGCGCACCGTCACCAGCTGCAGCGCGAACCCCAACCTCATGTGCTGCCCCCGCCGCAGCGCCACCTGCGCCCGGTCCTCGTCATCGAGGAAGAACGCCCGCTCCAGATCCGCACGCGACGGCTGCCCCGCATACCGTCCGTAGGCCGACGCCTCATCATCGGTCAAGAACTCAACAGGCATAGACCCAGTAGAACGACCAGCACTGCGACCGCCCGCAGCGGCCGCACGCAGGGTCGAACCGAGTCACGGCGCCACCACCATCGGAACCGTCAGTGGCGGCAACCCGACCCCCCATCGCTCACTAACGCCACTGACCGTTCCATTGCTGCTCAACCCCGGGCAACTGGGACGCGTAGGCCTTGCCCCTGGTTCCGCGACCGACGCGGTGGGTCGGCCACGGCCGCAGCGCGAGAAGGGTGCGGCAACAGGCAGTGGGCTGGTCGAGGCCTGCATCGAGTCGGTTGGGCCCCGGCACCCGTGGGCCTACCCCGAGGACGGCCGCAGCGACCTGCTGGTCAACGACATCGGCTCCTACACCGGCCAGTCGATCATGCCCGGCGGCCCGACAGTGCTCGTCGTCAGCGCCGACGGCGACTGGAGCGTCGCGATGCAGTGACCCGCACATAGCTGAAAGTTCGTGCCCCTTCATTCGGGCCAGGCAGCTCCGCAGGCTTCGCTGACGGCCGGCGAAGAGCCCCGGCGTCCAGGTCGGTCCTCGGCTGTGCGACCTTCATGCCGCAGGCCCAGGCCCGGATTGGACGCCCTCGTCGGCCGGGTGGGCACTGCCGCGCAAGACGGCGAAGGTGACTGCCGCCGCGACCACCAACACCAGCCCGAGCAGCGGGGATGCCTGCACAGGCCCAAGCACCGGCGTCCACTCCGCGAGCCGCGTGACGGTGGTGCCCGCCAGCGCAAGCATGCCCAACGCCGCGGATCCCACGGCGACCGCTGCGACCGCCGAGCGCCAGCGCTGCGCGGGCATGGTCCGGGGTGCCGGCCGATGCTCGGCCGGTCGGACCACTGCCACGATGGCCGCCAGGACCACGGCCGAGGCCAGGACCATCCCGATCGTGGCGGCCCACCATGCCGCGGTGCCGGCGGGGGGCACCGGCCAGCCGAGCGGGAGTAGCAGCGCCGCAGCACCCATGTGCGCGACCTGGTGCCACAGGTACAGGGACATCACCACGGTGTTCACCATCACGATGGCGAGCCAAAGCCGCGGCCGGAGCAGTAGTCGGGCCAGTGCGGGGCGCAGCAGCTCGACCAGTCCGATCTGCCCGATCGCCAGTGCGAGCAGGGCGAGGTTCGGGGGGTGGATGTTGGACCAGGCATCCCCGGGCGCTCCCACCATCCGCGCCGGGTACGGGCCCAGGGCCACCAGCAGGCTGAGCACGCCGAAGCCGACGACTGCGAAGCCGGCCGCCACCGGCGGGCGGAAGCGGCCGTCCGCGTCGAGGTAGCCGAACTGGTGCACGAGCACCCAGACCACCAGCACGTTGATCAGCCCGACTGTCTCCACCCCGAGGTCGAACCGGACGGCGTCGATCGTGACGGCCAGCGCCGCGAGCGCGGCTGCGGCACCCCATCCCCATGCCCGGTGGGCCGCCAGCGTCGCCGGAGTCAGCGCGATAACCGCGAGGTAGACGCCGAGGAACCACAGCGGTTGCGTGGCCAGCGCTGCGGTCTGCGCAGTGAATCGGCCTCCGAGCAGCTCGGGCCGCAGCCGCACGAGGATCGACAGCCCGAAGAGCACGCCGAGGTAGACCAACGTCGGGGCGAGCAGGCGGTGCATCCGACGGTCGAGGAAGGCCCCGTAGCTCAGACCGCGCCGCTGCGCGCCGTCCCAGCTGCGCTTGTTGGACCATCCTCCGACGAAGAAGAACAGCGGCATGACCATGAACACCCATGTGAGCGGCCACATCGACGGCACCTGGCCCAGGCTGCTGCGCTCCAGCACTTGACCGTCGGCGGAGTAGAACTCATCGATCAACCAGTGGCCCAGGACCACGCCGGTGATGGCCGCCGCCCTGATCAGATCGATGACCCGGTCGTGATCGGACGGGGTGGTGTGGTCCAGTGCCGCTGCGGCTCCGACTGCCCCGCGCCCGGCGGCCACGCGCTCGCGCATACCTCCATCATGACCCTGGGCAGCGGGCCGACGGGCATGTCGTTCGACCTGAAGATCTGGGCCAGGGCGCGATAGCCGCCGCGTTTGCGGCTGCGTCAGTCGGCGGTGATTCGGGCGCGGGATTCGGCCCCGATGGCTGGCCGGCGGCGAGGCGGCTGACGGGACCCCGGCACGAACACGACCGCCGTGCCCCACGCCCGACCAACTCGCGGAGCCGCCGCCTGCAGCCACCCCGTTCGGGAGCGGCGCGGTAGCGGCCCGCGCCGAGCGCGGCGGCGAACAGGAAGAACGCGTACCCTGCCACTGCCGCCCCCAGGATCATGGGGTCGGCGACGTAGGTGATGGCTAGCCAGAGTAGGACGACGCCGAGGCCGATTGCGGCTTCCCGGCCGGAGCCCCACCGGAAGAGGGCGCAGGCCACCTTTGGCGCTGATGAGCTCACGCAGGGCCTTTTCGGCGGCGTCCGCGTCGGCCCGCTTGCCGAGAGCGGTCCGCCGCGGTCTCGTGGTCCCTTGCGGGTGGCGCGGTCAGGGCGGTGACGACCGCATCCTAGGCGCTGATGCCGGCATGGATGGCGTCGATCGCGGCGGCTGTGTAGCGCTCGGCGACGAAGTTGTCCTCTGCTGAGGCCAGGTACTCCTCAGCCTTGCGGAGGAAAGCCCGGGAGTGGCCGTCGGCAACACGCGTCGGGAATCAACGTCGGGAAGGTGCCGCCTGCGGCAGTAGCCGACGATGCTCCTCGGCGACGCCCGCGTCTCGACCGGCGACCATGAACTCACCGCCAGATCGACGGGCTCGCCCCGAGCCGTCGCCGACCCACCTACACCCACCTCGACCGCGCCAGCCATGCGAAGGCCAGCTGGCCCGGCGCTAGCACCGGTTTTCCGAGCCGTGTTAGTCACGGGCCGGCCTTTGGTACGGCGCGAGGAATGCGTTCGTTGCCGGGCCTCCAGGTCAGATGAGGAATAGGTTCACCTCCGAGGCGCGCCTCGCGCCTCGTTGACAATGAGGAGCACCACATGCGCCGGACTATCGCTTTCGCGGGAGCAGCCAGCCTTATCGCTGTCGGCCTTGCCGCCTCCCCAGCCTTCGCTGATCCCAAGCCGGCCGGACAGCTCACCCTGGACTGCGGAACGCCCATCGAGGTCACCGTGGCGGGCAACGGCCAGTGGACACCGGCCCACGACCTGGGCTCGACCTCGGTGTACCAGCCGGTGGGCTTCGGCGCGTTCACGGGCACCGTGTACGACGGCGACGGCAACGTCCTCGACAACTTCATCGACCCGAGCGAGGTATTCAAGGGCGGCAAGCGGGTCGGCCAGGGCACCCCGCTTGAGTGCTCGTTCCAGGGGGTCGAGGGGCCGGGGTACGACCCGTACTTCGATCAGGATGTGACCTTCGTGTACAGCGGCACTGTGTTCGTCCAGACCAAGAAGTCCTGACAGGTCGCAGCGAATCGCCGAGTGCGGGCAAGGAGCGGGTCGCCGACGAGCTCGTAGCGGCCGCCGAGAATCGGATCCCCGGGCTCTCCTCGGCGATCGTCCGCTGTGAGGTTGGGGAGGCTTCAGAAAACGGAACGCAGCGTACGGTAGCGCTGATCGGGTTCGCCGGTTCTCCGGTTCGTGGGTCAGGCTGGCTGGTTGAGGCTGGTGGCGGCTGGGATCCACCGGTAGAGGGTGGGGATGGAGACCCCGAGGTCGGCTGCCACGTCCTTGGGCGGGGTGCCGGCGGCGAGGAGCTTCTTGGCGGAGGCGATCTTGCTGGGGGTCATCTTCGGCTTCCGTCCGCCGGTGCGGCCCTGTTCCCGGGCCGCGGCGAGTCCGGCGCGGGTCCGTTCGATGTTCAGCTCCCTTTCCATCTGGGCGAGGCTGGCCATGACGTTGAAGAAGAACCGCCCCGAGGGGGTGGTGGTGTCGATGGCGTCGGTGAGGCTGCGCAGGCCGATGCCGTGGGCGTTGAGCTCGCCGGCGAGGTCGATGAGCTGTTTGACGCTGCGGCCCAGCCGGTCCAGCTTCCAGATGACCAGGGTGTCGCCGTCGCGCAGGTGCTCCATCGCTTCGGCCAGCCCGGGGCGCTCGGCGCGGGCGCCGCTGGCGGTGTCCTCGTAGATCTTCTGGCAGCCGGCCTGGGCGAGGGCCTGCCGCTGCAGGTCCAGGTTCTGGTCGGTGGTGGAGACCCGGGCGTAGCCGATCAGCATTGCCTCCTCCTGCTATCGGGGCCGCAGGGGGAGCAGGCGCACGCGGGTGCGGCTGGTGTCCACGGTCAGCAGCGCGCCTCCGGCCAGGTCTGCGGCGAACTGCCGCAGGGCGGCGACCACCTGTCCGGCGATGGCTTCGGGGCGCACGTCCGCGGCCCGGATCTGCACCACGGAGGGCCCGTCCCCGCCGGTGGCGGCCAGGATCGTCCCGAAGTCGAGGTCGTGGGTGAGCACCACCAGGCCGCGGGCGCGCGCGTGGGCCATCAGGTCGGTGTCGGGGGCTTCGGCGGGGCCCAGGTCCGACCAGTGCTCGGCGGCGAAACCCTCCGCGAGGAGAACGGGGATCCAGCGGGGCGACAGGTTCATGTCGACCAGCAGCGCCATGGTGCCAGCCGGCGGGCCGAAGTCGCTGGTCGTCATGCGCCGGCCAGGACCACTTCCCGCTCCTCGGCCAGCCATGCGGCGTAGCGCAGGGCCTGCAGGACGTCCTCCCGTTCCAGGTAGGGGTAGTCGGCCAGCAGCTCCTCGATGCTCTGCCCGGCGCCGATCTGCCCCACGACCATGCCCACGGTGACCCGCAGCCCGCGGATGCACGCCCGCCCGCCCATCACGGCGGGGTCGAGGGTGATGCGGTCCAACCGGCCCATCGGCGCCTCCTTCTCGGAACTCGTTGCCACCGTACCCGTGCGAGAACAACCGTTCAAGAACCGTTTGCGATAACCGAGCTTCCTCGGCGGCCCGCCGTGCCGTCGGCGGCGCGACATTGGTTATCGGAAACCTTCGTTTCCAAGAAGGAGAAACGGAACCCATGCCGCGCCGTTCCATCGGCGTCCGCCGCGCAGCGCGACGGGCTGTTCGCGATGGGTGTCCACGCAGGAGGAGCGGATCCGCCAGTACACGTTCAGCGAGGCCGACCTGTCGCTGATCCGTGCCCACCGGGGCCCGGGCAAGCGGCTGGGCTTCGCGGTGACGCTGGCGTACATGCGGTACCCGGGGTTCACTCTTGCCCAGGCCTGTTGCCTGGCCCGGTCCGCACCGCGAGGGTGCGAGGATCGGTTCGACAATCACCTGGGAGGAACCCCATGGCCCGAGTGGGCATCTTCTTCCTCGTCGATGGGTCCTGGCTCATCGATGCAGTCCCGGTGCCCGAGGGTGAGCGCTACGGCGACGCCGTCGAGCACGGCGGCCACTACGACTACTGGGCCGCCCTGAATCCGCGGACTCCCGCGGAGCGCCGGTTCAAGGCGCACGACTACGACTACTTCCCCAGGGGCAGGGTTGTCTACTTCCCCGCTGCGCAGACCCATCGGGTGTACGTCGACAACTGCCTGACCGAGGCGGAGCGCGGCGACCTGCTGGCGGAGTTCGAGCTGACCGGCGAGTCGGCGGTGTTCGAGGGCAACGAGGACGGCACCCACTACGTCTGCGCCACCTGCAGCGAGACCTACCTGGAGTAGCGGGCATCGCCCGAGAAACCGGCGGTCGACCACTTCCCTGGAAGCCCAGAAGGGAGCCGAAGGCCGCCTTCCTGGCGGTGTTGGCGTCTAGGCCCCTCCTGGACGTCAGTCCCATGTCTCTCGTTACGGAGACTGGGTCCAAGCGGTATTTGGACCCGTTCTTGGGGCAATGGTCTCCAACAGCCATGGTCGAGAGTCGGCGCACGCCCGCCGTCCCGGCTACACCCCACGCCCGACTGGCTCAGCCATCTCAGCCATCTCAACCAGCGAGCACAGGGATGAGATGAGGGTCATCTCCTCCACGCTGCGGGCCCGGGTGTCGAGGAGGTCCTCGGTGCAGATCAGGTAGGCCAGGCAGCGGGCGCGGCTGATCGCGACGTTGAGCCGGTTCTTGGAGAACAGGAAGCCGGCGTCGCGGGGCATGTACTCCGCTGACGAGGTCGCCATGGAGAACAGCACGACTGCAGCCTGGCGGCCCTGGAATTTGTCCACCGTCCCTACTTCGACGCCCGCGGTGGCGGGATCGCCGCCGAGGGCGTCGTTGAGCAGGCGGCGCTGGTCGTTGTATGGCGTCACCACGATCACGTCGTCGACGGTCAGTGGGCGGGTGGAGCCTTCCCGATCGGTCCAGTCAGTACCCACGAGGCTCTCGATGATGCCGGTGACGATGCTGGCCTCTTCGGGCGACTCGGTGGAATTGCCCGAGTGCTGGGCTTGGACCCAGCGCAGGCCGGTGCCCGCGCTGGTCGCCTGTCGCGCACAGTGCTCCTCGCTGGTCAGCCTGCCCTCGTACATGACGTCGGAGATGAAGGTGCAGACGTCGGGATGCATCCGCCACGTGACGTCGAGTAGGACGCCGCGGTCTGCGGGGAAGGTGCGGGCGTCCTCCCCGAGCAGGTGGTCGAGGGCGCTGACGCCCGACCGGTTCGGGTGGCTGGCCTGCGCCACCTGGGGCAGTTGCTGCGGGTCCCCCAGCAGGATCACGTTGGTGGCCGAGATCGACGCGGCGAGGGTGTCGGCCAGCCCGAGCTGGCCGGCCTCATCGACGATGAGGACGTCGACGGGATGGTCGCGCATCGCCTGGCTCGCGAACAGCCAGGCGGTGCCGGCCACGACGTCGTACTCGCCTGTGGCGCACTTGCCGTTGTCGTTGATGCAGTCGACGCCCGTGACCGAAGTGCCGGTCGACTTGCGCACCGCTCGTAGCGTGTCGCCCTGTTCGTCGAAGCGATCCACGACGGCCTGCATGAGGTTGTCGATGGCGTGGTGGCTCATCGCCGTCACCCCGACCCGCATCCCCTGCTGCACCAGCGTGTGGATCACGTGCGCGCCGGTGAACGTCTTGCCCGTGCCGGGTGGGCCCTGCACCGGCACGAAGCTGCGGTCCAGGTACGGAGCCCACCGGCAGATCGCCCGGTAGTCCCCCTCGAACACTCCATCGGCGGGGCCGGTGTCGGCCAGGAACCTGCTGGGCTCTCGGCGCAGGATCGCGTGCCCGACCGCAGTGCCCTCATCTGCGAGCAGTTGGTCGGCCAGATCGGCCAGCGCGGTGAGCTTGGCGCCTTCGTGGAAGTTCACGTAGTGGACCAGGGACGTGGGGACTACGGCCTGCTCGTCGCACGCGTCATTCCACGTGAGGGTGAGCCTGCCAGCATCACGATCGATGGCGGCGAGGGTGAAGAACGCCCACTCGTGCTCCTGCTGCGCCTCGATCAGCTTCGACCCCTTACCGATGTCGGCGTCGATCACCTGCGGCGGGAAGGAGAAGTCGGCGTCCTTGCCCTTCAGTTGCTTGCCCGTCTTCTCACTGAAGCGGTCCCGGAAGCCCTCCAGGCGCAGCCGGGCGATCGCCCCCGGCGATTCCATCTGCTCGTGCTCCTCAGCCGTCGACAGCCGAAGACAGTCCGCGGCGACCACGCGCTTCTCCCTGCGCCAGTAGCCGAGCAGATCGCCCATCAGGTGCTCCGGCGTGCCCGGGCCGCGCGCATGCAGCGCCTCGATGCGCTCGTCGAGTTCCGGGTCTGAGGGCTCTGGCTCGAGGACGGCCTCCCGCCACGCGACGTCGTCTGGACGGTGCGCGAGGAGCCAGTCGCGCACCGCTCTGGTGGCGCGAACGTCGTCTTCGTTGTACCGGGCGATGCGCACCAGGCGGGCGGGATCCTTGTCGTGCGTCCAATGCTCGTACTCCACCACCGCACCGGCGCCGCGGTCGATGTCGTGACTGCGTTCGTAGTCGGTGAGGCGCTCGATGTGCTTCAGCCCGTAGGACTCCACGCCGACCTGCAGACCGCCGGTCACCACCGGATAGAGATCGACGAACAGGCCGGTGGCGATGAGGTTGTCCAGCTCCAGCTCGACGACGCCGTAGTCGGCCGCGAGGCGGACCAGCGCGGACCGTTCGGTGTGGTTGTAGTGGTAGACGTGCATGCCCGGGGATCGGCGCCGCCGCTCAGCCAGGTAGTGCACCAACTCCTGCGTGGCCCGGGCCTCCTCATCCTGGTTGTGCGCCCAGAAAGCCCGGTACCGCCAATGGCCGGCTTCCTGTTCGATCAGTCCGAACAGGAAGAACAAGCCCACGTCGGCCTTCCAGAACGGGTGGCCCTCGTAGTCGAGGAACACGTCCCCATCGTCGGGCTCGGGAAGGGCCGCGAAGCCGGTGAGCGCCGGTTCAGCGGGGACGGCGCCGACATCGACCAACTCCTCCTCACGCTGGGGCCCCGAGTCCAGGAGCCGGAACGGCGGCGGACTGCCCTCGGGCGCCTGGCGCGCCTGCACCTGCAGGGTCGCCTGACCGACCAAACGCTCCAGCCGCGGCGGGTCCATCTCGTCGACCTGGCGATCGAGGGCGGCGAGCTCGGCGATGGTGTCCACCCCGTCGGACTCCAGCCGGTCGCGGTCGGTGCGGCGGGCACCGGCGACATAGACCAGCGAATCAGCCTCGCGCCAGTCGGCTTCACAGACCGGTTCGAACTCGCAGAAGGCGCAATGGTCGCACGGCTCGGGCCGGGTGCCCGCTTCCGGCGGTGCGGCGATCAGTGCTGCGAGTTGGCTGCGGAGGCGGCGCCAGTAGGCCGAGACATCATCGACGCGGATCGTTTCCCGCGCGCCCGATCCCAGCTCGATGTGGACATGCTCCGGTGGTCGACCAGTCCGGGCGGCGATGGCCTCGGCGTAGAAGCACAGCTGCAGCACATGGCCGGGCTTGGCGCTTCCCCGGGCGAGCTTGGCATCGACCGGCTCATAGGTCACCGTGCCGTCCTCGCCGACGACCCGCTCCAGGAAGTCGGCGACACCGCGGATACCGTCATGCACGAACGGCATCTGGAAGACGACATCGGGTGACTCATCCAGCACCGGTCCCACCCGTACGACCCAGTCCGAGAACCGCTCACCCCGTCGACGGTCGGGGACTTCCACGACGGTGCGGCCGGACCGTCGGTAGGCCTCCAGGACGGCCTGTTCGTGCAGCAGCCCCTTCTCCAGCAGCATCTGCGCCATCTCGCCGAACGCGCTGTGGGCCTGCTCCCGCTTCCCGCTATCGACCTCGTGGCGCAGCGTGAGGTAGTGGTCGCAGTCCAACCACGCGGTGATCTTGGAGGGGGTGAGCAGGCGGGTGGGCACCTCCATATCGTTGCTGACGGGTGGGGCAATTGGCCCGGTGTCGATCGGATAGGGCGCATGTCCGAGGCGCATGGCGGAGCACTGGGCATCGTGGGCCACTGAGCGATGCGTCCCGCGGTCCCACTTCGCGCCAGACGCAGTACCGACCGGTCCACCGACTCCGCAGTCATCCACATCCAGGCAGGAGTCCACAGATCGGCACCGTGATCGACAGCCGGGCGCCGCTGGGCCGGAGCCTTGCACCATGAGCTTCGAAGACCTGCCGGAGAGCTGGCCGACTATCCCGCTGACCGACCCCGACCACATCGCGAATGTCCTCGATCTCTTCGTGGGTTTGGAGGCGCGGCAGACTGGGGCCTTGGTCCTGCTGATCTGTGATGAGGAGCGCCGGCCCTTTCAACCGATCCAGATCGACCACATATCGCCGCGCCCTCCGACGGACGCACTGTCCATCTACAGCAGGATCGCGGAGACGATTGGCAGCCGGCCCGGCCTCGGCGTCCTGTGCGCTATGGCGCGACCCCGGCGGCTACGTGTGACCGCCGACGATGAGGCGTGGCGACGGACTCTCGACGCGGCGTTCGACGGGCACGCAGAGGTGCTCGGATTCCACGTCGTCACCCCCAGCGGTTCCATCCCGGTTCCAGCAGTCCGTGACGCCGCTTGACGTGGCGGCGCTGCCTCCCCGGGCTCGACTGCGCATCACGCATGCCGCCGGGGAGGCGACGCGCAGGCCGCGACGGCGAGGATCCGGCGAGGCCGCCTCGATGACTCCCTCGACCGCATCAACCCCATGCTCCTCCAGTCCTGAGCAGCTGACCGGAGCGCCGGCCGCGGCCTTCCGAACCGTCGGGTGGCATCGCGCAGGAAATCGTAGGGGCTTGGCTGCCGCCCCGGCGGAGCACGACGTCCAACCAGGGTCGCCCCCGATGTCCGCCCAATGATCAGCCAGCAAGAGGTTGTGGGCGCTACGGCCGTCGTGAGCCGCAAGGCCGCGGCAGAGTGTGGCCATGAACGAGGTCACCGGCGGCCCCGACCCCGTCCGATGGGGTCTGTTGGGTGCGTCCCGGATCGCGGTGCGGGAGTTCCTGCCTGCGCTGCGCCAGGAGGGCGGTGGTCGCGCCGAGGTGGTGGGAGCCCGGGACCGGTCTCGGGCCGATCGCTTCGCAGCGCAGCATGGGATCGCCCGCTCGGTGGCCGGCTACCGGGCGGTGGTGGAGGACCCGGAGGTCGATGCCGTCTATGTCGCGCTTCCCAACGACCTGCACAGCCACTGGGCGGCGGCTGCGGCCCGCGCCGGCAAGGCGGTGCTGTGCGAGAAGCCGCTGGGGCTCGATGAGGCCGACGTCGCGGCGCTGGCCGCCGAGGCCGGAGCTGGGGCGCTGATCTGGGAGGCCATGGTCTTCCCGTTCCATCCGCAGACCGAGCGCCTGCAGTCGCTGATCACCTCCGAACTGGGCGGTGTCAGCCGGATCGAGTCGGACTTCTCGTTCGTCCTGGGCCACCCCACCGACTTCCGCTGGGACCCCGCGCACGGCGGCGGAGCCCTGTACGACATCGGCTGCTACTGCATCCGGCTGGCGCGCCTCCTCTTCGGTGCGGAGCCCGTCCACGCCGACGCCTCCGCCGAGTTGGGGCAGACCGGTGTCGATCTGTCCACCGATGCCACGTTGCGCTTTCCGCAGGGTGCGACCAGCCGGTTCTCCTGCAGCTTCGTCCGGCCTGATCGGTGGGATGCCACGGTCACCGGTCCCGGTGGGTCGATCGCCGTCACCAGTCCGTTCCACCCGAGCCCCTCCGATGCCCTGATCCTGCGGCGGTCCGACGGCACGGTGCTGGAGTGGCCGGCGCCCGCAGGATCCTCCTTCTTCCACGCACTGCGGCACATCCACGGGGTGCTGCGCGGAGGCCAGCCCCCCAACTACCTGATCGACCCGGAGTCCATCCTGCAGGCTCGCGCCATGGACCTCGTGCGCGCTGCCACCCGGCACCCGTGACGAGCGCCTGAGGTTCGGACCGCTCCCCAGTCCTGCAGCCAAGCGGGTGAACCCCGGGCCATGGTCCCGTGACCCAACCCCAATCGTGCTAGGCATGAGGTAGCGGTAGCTCGCACAGAGGAGGCTCCTCATGGCGGCCATCGACTCGCTCGTCGTGCACGTACGCACCGACAACGCCCCAGGCGCAGGGACCGACGACCAGGTCTTCTTCGACATCGGCACCCGGCAGTGGCGGCTGGACAACATCGGCCGCATCGACTTCCAGCCCGGCGCCACCGACACCTTCGAACTTGAGCTGAACTCCGCGCTGGATACTGCCGATATCCGCAGGATCGGGCTGTCGAAGACCGGCTGGAACGGCTGGCGGCCGGCCAGCATCCGGGTGGTGGTCAACGGCGACGATCTCTATCAGGGGCAGATCGGCATCTGGCTGAACCAGGGGAGCGACGCGCATCAGTTGGCGGGCGTTGTCTGGGAGGCAGCGGACTTCCCGCCGCGCTTCCCCGACCGCTCGGTGGTGGTGCGGGACATCGTGGTGGAGGTGCGGACGTCAGACCAGCCCCCGGCCGGCACCGACAACCTCGTCTTCTTCACCGTGGGCACCCGCGAGTGGCAGCTCGACCACAGCGGCAGCGACGACCGCGAACTCGGTGCCCTCGATCGGTACGTGATCCGGGACATCGAGAACCTGCGGATGGACGGGATCAAGGAGATCGGGCTGCGCAAGACCGGCACCGATGGCTGGCGGCCCGAGGAGATTGCGGTCTGGGTCAACGATGCCGACCAGATGGTGGGACCGCTGTACGAGGGCACGGTGACGCACTGGCTGGACGGCGGATCGGATGCCCTGCTGCGCCACGGGCTGAAGTGGGTCGCGCCGGACTACCCGCAGCCGGTGCCGATCTCGGACGAGCCCGAGGCGCCAGTGACGTCGCTGCGGGCGGAGGTGCAGACGAGTTCCCGGCGGTACTCGCAGACCGACGACCGGGTGTACCTGGACGTGGGCACGAGGGAGTGGCTGCTCGACAACCCGACGAGGAACGATTTCGAATCCGGCGCGACGGACACGTTCACGTTGGAAACGCATGAAGGGATGCAGCGCTCCGACATCCGGATGCTTCGGCTGCACAAGACCGGCGCCAACGGCTGGCGGCCGCGCAACGTGCGGCTGTTCGTCAACGACGATGCGACGCCGATCTTCGACGGCAACGCCGACCTGTTCCTCGACAACGGGGACGACGCCTCGCTGAAGTACGGCCGGCAGTGGACGGCGCGCGGGTTCGACCTGGAGATCCCGGTGGCATGCCATCTCGTCGTCGGCACGGTGGACGACACGATCCGTCCCCGCCGCTCAGCCACGGCGTCGGCCGCGCTCTTCCACAATCTCAACACTGCGCAGTACCGGACCGGGCGCGGCTCGGTGAACGCGATCTGGACGCAGGCGCGGCTGCGCTTCCGCGTGGTCAGCTTCGATGAGCTGGCCGTCGCCGACGGCAACGCGCAGATGATGCCGGATTCGACGGACAACTTCGTGACGATGCGCGCGATCGCCGCGGCGAACAACGTCGATGACGTGGTCAACGCCTACTTCGTCCGCACCACCGGCACCGGCAGCAACTGGAATGTCCCCGGCGCAGACCCGGCCGTCTGGGTGGGCGACATCCGCGGTGGCCAGACGGTGAACACCGGGGCGAACTTCGAACGGGTCGTCGCCTCGACGGCCCACGAACTCGGCCACTTCCTCGGGTTGCCCCACAGCTGCGACAACGCCGTCAACGACCCGTGCACGGCCGCCGAGCAGATCGAACTGATGATGGGCGACGGCACCGACCAGACCTCGGTGCAGCTGTCCACTGCCGAGATCGCGACCGCGTACGCCAATGCCCAAGCGTGGGCAGAGTGAGCTGAGGGGAGACGATCATGCCGGACACGACGATCGACGACTCGGTGCGGCGGCTGCTGCTGGCCGAGCATTTCGACGCCCAGGCGCGGCAGCGGCTGCGCGACCTCGGCGACGTCGCACTGGAGGGTCTGCGCGCGGCCGCGACGGGCTCCGACCGTGGCGAGGCCGCGGTGATGAAGGCCCGAGCCATCGTGGCGCTCGGCGACTGGCCCGAGGACGAGGCGATCGAGACGTTGGCGGCGGTGAGCGGCGATCGGCGGCTGGAGACCCGCATGCGCGCCGCCGTCGCGCTGGGAGACATCGGTAGCGACCGTGCGGTGTCCGTCCTGGTCGACCGCGCCGACCGGGCCGACGATGGCGTTGAACTCGCAGAGATCGCCGGCTCGCTGGGGCGGATCGGCAGCCCGGGCGCCGTTGCGGCGCTGCAGTCGCGTCCGCGCGTCGCTCACCGACGACCGCGTGCGCCAGCAGGTGGAGCTCAAGGTGGCCGCCACGCCGACGGAGTAGCTCAGCGGCCGCGTGATTCCCGGAGCACCGCGCCACGGGTGGCCCGGCACCATGCGCATTGCCCAACCCTCCACCACACTCACCGAGAGCCCCGGACCGCCACGCCAAGCCCCGGGAGGCCAAGGCCCGGTCAGATCGCCGGCAACCGGTCGAACGCATCTGTCAGGCGGAGGCGTTTGCCTCCCTCGGGCACCGACCGTGCCACCTCCGGACCGGGGAGGGCTGCCGCAGACGTGCCCGCCCACTCACCCTGTTGGAGCCGTAGCGGCAGGCGCTGTGTGCTACAAATGAGAATCATTATCAAGTAGTGGGGCGGCTCGCCCTGGACCGCGACAACGCGATCGGGTGCCAGCAGGGTTGGTTCGGCAGCGTCCGGAGCGCGGTTCCGCGGCTCGAACTTCGAGGGGGTACGGTGCGATACGACGTGGACTTGGCGGTTGTCGGGGCAGGGCCGCAAGCGCTCACGCTGCTGAGCTATCTGGGGAAGCACTGCGCTGAAACGCTCGCCGCAACCGCCGTCTTCGACCCGGAGGACTGGCTGACCGCCTGGCATCGGCAGTTCGACCGCTACCGCATCCCGATGCTCCGCTCGGCGTGCGTCCACCACCCCAGCCCCGGCCCCTACGGACTCATCCAGTTCGCCTCCGACCACGGCCGTGACGACGAGTTCCACGGGCAGATCGGCCGCCCCGGTGCCGCCCTGTTCGCCGACTACTGCGAGCACCTGATCGACCGGTTCCGGCTGCGCGACCGACGCGTCGCGGTTCGGATCGTCGACGTCCGGCCTGATGGCGACGGCGTCGTGCTGCTGACCGAGCAGGGTCGAGAGGTACGGGCGCGGCGGGCAGTGCTGGCGACAAACCCGCTCCGGCCGGTGCTGCCGGCATGGTTCGGGGAGGCGCGCGCCCGCCACCGCGGGGCGTCCGGGCTGGTCCACGCCCACCAGTGGGATGGCGGGTGCAGCGATGCCGGCGCCATCGTGATCGGGGCGGGGCTCACTGCTGCGCAGATCGTCAGCGCGCACGCGTCAGCCGGCGCGGCCGTCACCTGGATCACGCGATCACCGCTGCGGGTCCGGGACCTTGATGTGGAAGCTGAGTGGCTCGGGCCGCAGCTGCGGCGCTTCCACGGGGTCGGCGATCCTCGGGCCAGGGTCGCCTTGGCGCGACGCGCCCGGGGTGGCGGCAGTATCCCGGCCGACGAGCATCAGGAGGTCACCGATCTCATCGACGCCGGCCGCGTGCAGCATCTGGTGGCGTCGATCGGCCGGGTCCGTCCGCGCGGCAGCACCTGGCAGGTTGAGGTGCGGCATCGGGGGCTGAGTCGCGACGTGCGCGCCGACCAGGTCGTGTGCGCGACGGGCAGCCGCACCCATGTGCGGTTGGAGCCGCTGCTGCGCCGTTGCCGCTTGCACATGCCCACCCGGCACGCCGCGGGAATCCCGATCCTGGAGCACGACCTGTCGTGGCCGGACACGTCCGTGCACGTCATGGGGCCGTTGGCCGTGGCGGCCGTCGGCCCCACGGCGCGCACGATCGTCGGCGCCCGCATGTCGGCCGAACGGATCGTGAGCAGCCTCGGTGCGGCACCGGATCGGCAGTACCCGGGACCGCGAGCCTGGTGAGAGCGGCCGGCGACTGACTCCCACACGACGACGACGCAATCCAGGCCTCACGCGTCCACAGCCGCGGGCCATGGCGTCGGCATGGGCGGCACCTCGATGGCGCTGCTGTTGGGATCGAACGGCAGGGCGTCAAACCCGGAATCGACCAGCCTGCCCTGGTCCGAGCCAAGCCGTTCGATGAAGCGACCCGGGCGGAAGTCGGGGGCCGGAGACGAGTCCGCCGGGTGGGCGTCGCCGAGCAGTTCAGGCGGTCTGGTCGCGAACCAACGGCTGTCGGTCTTCGTCACGCCCATCCAGCTCGATGGCGCGATGCGGAGTGCTTGCAGGTCCGCGACCAACTCGTGATCGGTCAGCTCCAGCATGGCTGCGCCGGGGCCGAGTCGGCTGGCGCCCGGGTCCGGGTTCGACAAGCCCATGCGGAATGGCTGCCCGTCGCGGACGGAGTTGAAGACGAGGACCGGAAGGGAGGGTGCGGCCCGCCCGCCGGTGCGCACCCGCAGCCGGATGACCGGCCGCCCGTCCCGCCAGCACGCGAACTCCTCGTAGCGCGAGTCGCTGCGGCGCTCGATGTCGGCGGTGCGCATGGCGAATCCGAATTGGCCCGTGAGCAGCGTCGCCTCCACATGGTTGGTGGTGACGAAACGCAATGGGACGACGCCGATCTGGTGGCGCTTCCCGATCCGAGGGCTGAGCAAGGGCAACAGCATCGGCGCCGGCTTCGAGCCGGTCGTCACCATCGCGCTCACCGCGACGAACGCCCCTCGGGTCGGCGGCAGTCCGGTGCGCTGTTGGCGCAGGTCGGCCCCCTCGATGGTCAGCAGGGCCCGACCCGGACGCAGTTGCAAGGGCCACAGATCCGACACCGGCAGCAGTTCGGCGACAGCGTCAGCGTCGGCGGTGAACAGCCCTCCCACCCACCGGCGGAAGAACCACTCCATGGGTCCTCCGGTGTAGTCCTCACCGTCGACACGGAATGCCGTGAACCGGGCCAGCAGATCGTCGTGAGCATTCATGACCATCACTCCTGTGCCCACCTCTACTCGTCGCCGAGTCGCAGGGACAGGGCAGGAGGACCCGGTTGTGGGTAAGGGTGCACGCCGAGTCCGTCGCCGCCTACGACCTTGTGGCGGCCCAACAGACCGCGCGCATCCTCGTAGCCGCAGGGAGGTGACTCTTTGAATTCGCCAACGGATATGGCCGCTGACGGGTGCTGCTGAGCGGTTGGGTTACGTTCGTGCCGACCGGGGGTTGCGGCGTGGGGGTGTTCGGTGGCGACGAGATTCTTGTCCGATGGCCAGCTGGTCCAGCTTCGCGGTTTTCCCGGCATCGGCAACGACGAGCTGGTCAGGTACTTCACGTTGACGCCCGCCGATCCGTCTGCCGAGGCTGGCATCTGACCAGCGAGGACGATCCCCCAGACGCCCGGCCGGGCGCTCTGCGCCCCGGCTGATGCCGATGCTGTGCCCGGCCGCCGCATGTCCGGCCGGGCACAGCCACAGGCTCCCGCCCGGACATCCGCGGGCGGGACCGGTGATCTGAGGCCTCAGGCGCTGGTGTCCGAATCGTTGGCCAGCGCGACGTCCCAGCGGGACCCGCCGATCCGCGCGACGAGGGCGCGCATCTGGGCCTCTTGCTCAGGCGGCACGTCGCCCCAGTGGCGGGTCATCCGGGCCAGGTAGAACAGCGCCCCGCGCAGGAGGTCCACGCCGGCCCAGGGCGGCGGCTCCCGCGTGCCCTCCAGCGTCCGCAGCACGGGCGCGACGAGCTCCAGCAACGCTTCCGGCTCGCGGCCCAGGCGGTGGTAGCCGTGGTACGTGTGCGCGAAGATCACGATCTCATCCAGCGCGGCGTCGGGTGCGGGAACGGCAGTCCCGTCAACCAGCGAGCCCATCACCCTCCCGTCGTTGCGCACCCCGGTGCGCGCGTCCCCTGGGTCCCGGCAGAACCAGCGCCGGCTTTGCCTCTTGAACGACGGCCAACACCTTAGCCTTCGACCGTGAAGCTGATCTGTTGGGACATGGCTGGCGCATACGGCTACGACCGTGTCCGACGGTCTCTGCGGCGGGTCGTGTTCTTCTCCGCCCGGCGATCGGGGCATCGAGGGGAGCCCGGATCGAGCGGCTCGCCTGACCGACCCCAGTCAGCCGTACGGAGGGTGGTCCCCGTCGTCCGACGCGCGAAACACGTGTTGGCGCCAATGGAGCAGATGCAGACGCTCTGGGCCTGACCTTGGTAGCTCGCGGCCCCTAGTCGGGGTGTCGCTAGGAAACGTGTCACCAGCCGCAAACCCGGGGCCCGATCATCGGTTCTCCCGGGTGTGGACGGGTTCTGGAAGCGGCCAGTTGCCGTACTGGAGAGGTGATGAGGCACCGGCAGACCCGGTGAGGCCTGCC
The DNA here is from genome assembly GCA_963706835.1 of uncultured Actinomycetota bacterium. Lineage (GTDB taxonomy): Bacteria > Actinomycetota > Actinomycetes > S36-B12 > CAVXYG01. The sequence continues at coordinate 8,879 of CAVPOB010000024.1, read as the reverse complement.
CGGCCACCTCCGAAGCCAGCCCTCAGCCGGTTCTTCAGGGCTTAGCGGTGTCCAGACCATCCTCCAGTGGCGTTACCTGGCACGCCGAGGCGTGCTCGCTTGCGGTTGGTGACACGCTTCTTAGCGGCACCCGTGGCGGAGGTGGCAGCTTCTAACGTCGACGGCGGGAGGATCACCTCCGCTGCCCGGCAAGATCAACGGCCGGCCAACATCAGCACACGGGAAACCGTGAGGCTCAGGCGGGCGGTTGCGGGCGCAGGGCCATCCGGGGGGCCCCACGCGGTGAGAGGCCATCGGGAGGCACACGGCGCTCTGACGTTCTCCCTGCACCCAACATCCCCGAGCAGCCCGCGATGGAGATCCGGGGCCCGGACGCGCGCGGCTGCCGCCTGCACGATCAGAAGGTAGGGGGTCCTGTGGCCTCCAGCGAGCGCAGCGGCAGGATCGGCGGCCACCACATGCGCGGGCAGTCAGTGCGCCGGTGGTTGCTGCACCATCGCGAGAGTCGCCGCCACCTCCTCCGCGGGATAGACGTCGTCGCACGGCCAGCCGTTGCCCTCGGGGTCCAGGTCCCGCGGGGACCCGTGCCACATCCACCACCAGACCGTCTGCGGGTAGCTGAAACCGTTCAGCCCGCCCGGGACGTCGGGGCTCCGCAGCGCTTCACACGTGTTGTCATCCTCGGGGTGGTCGATGATGGTCGCTGCCGGAGACTGACCGAACCTGGCGAGAACGAACTTCCCGGTGCCGTCGAGCACGGCGAGCCCGAACCAGCCGGTGAAGGTGGCATCGGGCTGATCAGTCGCCACCCTGCATTGAGCGGCCCATCCCGTCTCGGCCGGATCAGACAGCGCGGTGCCCGGGGGCACATGGGGGCACACCAGGTCACCGGCGCGATCGTGCGTGCCATTGACGAGCGCCTCAGCGAAGGCGCGGACCTCGTCTCGTGCCACTCCACCGATGTCGTACGGCTCGATGCGCAGCGGCGAAGCGAGCGTCCGCTCGATGGCCTTGGCGGGGTACACGGTCTCGCATGGGATGCCATTGCCGTCATCGTCCATGACGGTCGGACGTCCCGCGGCCATCCAGAAGTACAGCAGTTCGGCGTAATCGAGACCGGTCGCGGCTGGGTTGAACGCGGAGGGCTCACGCAACGATTGGCAGGAACGAGTCCCGCTCGGGTAGTCGTCCGGGGAGTTGCCCAGTGGGGGTTCCAGCCCGACCTTGAAGGCGAACCGGCCGGAGTCGTCCAGAACACTCACGAAGATCGGGGACCGGCGCAAGTAGCTCGGACCTGGCTCTTCCATGACACACCTGATCGCCGTCCCACCGGCGACGACCGTGTCGTGCGGACATTCGACCGGATTGCCGGTGAACCGCTCCAACGTCGCCGCCAACCTCACCGCGTCGGAGGCATCCGGCATGGGCTGCGGCTCCGACGGCGTCGAGCCGCCGGCACAGGCCGCCAGGAGCAGAGCGGCTGCCATTCCCACAAACGGTCTGAGCATCGCATTCCTTCCTGCGGATTCCGCTGCCACAGACGCCAGGCAGCGGGCTACGGCTGGAGCCAGCCGTCCAGGGTCGGTCCGACCACGCCGGGCGGGTAGACGTCCTCGCAGGGCAGGCCGTCCCCATCCGAGTCGTACACCGCCGGGTGATCGTGCCAGTGCCACCAGAACAGGACCTGGCCGAAGTCCAACGCATGCCGTGCGGCAGGCTGCGGGCCCCAGTCCGGGGGCGTGGTCAGGAACGATGCGCACGTGCCGGTGTCCGGGTAGTCCAGCGGACTTGGGGCGCCGCCGCAGCACTCGCCACCGGATGCCATCAGGAATCGGCCAGCCGCATCGAGGACGGTGAGCACGACCCTCGTCGGCTCGCTGACGCCGTAGTTGGGAGGACTGCCGTCGGCGAAGAATCCGCAGCTGGCCACCGAGCCGGCGACGACGAGGTCATCCAACGAGACGCCGGGCCTGGTCTCGCAGCGCAACTCCCCCGTGCCATAGGCCCCGGTCAGCGCGGCCTCGGCGTACGCGCGCACTTCGTCCAGTGCGGTGGGGTCCTGAGCCTGCGAGTCCACCCGCAAGGGCGAGGAGATCACCCGCTCCACGATCTTGGCTGGGTACACGGTCTCGCACGGGACGCCATCGCGGTCGTCGTCCATGACCGCGGGGCTGCCAGCAGCCATCCAGTAGTGCAGCAGCATGGCGTAGTCCAACCCTGCGCCACCGGGGCTCCGGTCCGAGTAGCCGTCCTCCGTGGGCGGCTCGGACAGGGTCCGGCAGGAGATGATCCCCGCCGGGTAGTCGGCTGGGGTTGCGCCGTAGCGCTCTCCCCGGAACACGAACCGCCCCGCATCATCCAGCACACTGACGTAGACCGGCAATGGCTCGGCACCCACGCCCAACCACGTGCACACCGGCGCATCCCCGCCCCGCAGCGGCGCGCTGCCGGGACACGTGACCGCGCCCTGTCCGACGAAGATGCGCGTCAGCGTCGCGGCGAGCCTATCGGGTGTCGGCTCGCTGGGTTGCTCCGTCGTTGTGGCTGTCGGTGGCGACGGGGCCTCATTCGGACTGCCGCCGCATGAAGCGATCAAGGCCATCACGGCCAGGACTGCGCACACCAATAGCTGACGACGATTCATCGCTTCCCCCATTTGCACAGTAGCCACCGCTGCCCGTACCCCAAGGTCCGAAGGTCCCGATGGCTGCCATTCGGCGCGGACGGTCGCGGAGCGCAGATGCGTTGCCGCCTGCGGAATGTGAGGCAGACCGCTCGTTGCGAGGACCTCCTGCCCTGCACTCGATGCGGCGCCCGAGCCACCGTGGGTGCAGGTCGTCTGGTGGAACCGGGGGTGTGCCATGGCAAAGCGCCGGACTCGCGTGCCGGCTTTCGGACTGCTCCTGCTCGCCTCGGCCCTCGTGGGCTGCGGCACCGAAGCGGGCGGAGGCCCGAGCCCTGCGCCGCAGCCCACGCAACCAGTCACCGCAGGCGCTGTCACCGTGGCGGAGGTCGAGACCCATCTCAACACCGTGCTGCGCTGGGGGTGGGGCGGGTACGGCCCCGTCCGTTGCGACGGCTCAGAACCGGTCACCGCCGGCACCCCGATCACCTGCACGGAACAGCCGGAGTCCACCGACGGTGAGGCACCCGGCCACGTCGAGACCGCACTGGTGGTCGTTCTCGACGACGCCGGCCGCTACGCCTTCACCGCTGTGGGGCCGGGGCTCTACGCGGTCCCCAGCGACTACCCTCCGAGCACGACGGACTGCGCTGTGCTGGCAGCACCCCCAGTGGTGGCATCGGCGCAGGCTTCCGCACGCACCGGGTCCCAGGCGCGTGCGGCGGTCGATACCGCTGGACCCGGCCGCTCCAACGGCTTGCACTACACGGCTCTGCTGCACCACTGGCTGATGCTGGGCAGTCCCACGAGCATGGATGTCGACGGGGACGGCCGGCCCTGCGAGGAGTTCTACCCGGCCGAGGTGATCGACCGGATCCTCGCCTCGCCGCTCTCCCCGCGCAGCCCGGTCGGCACCGCGGCGACGATGGAGGACGTCCGACTGCACGCGCAGTCGGTGCTCGCCGGCACCCTGTACTCCCTGCGCCTCGACGACTGCGCCACCGACGACCCGGCAGCGACCGGAGCCTCGATGCTGTGCTCCACCCACCCCGATGTGCTGATGCAGACCTTCGACATCCTGCTCGTCGTGCTGGACGACACCGGCCGGTACTCGATGACGGGCTACGCCGGAGGAACGATGGTGGAGGACTATCCGGCAGGGAGCAATCGCGGGGACTTCGCCGGCACGCCACCGGGAGAGGACGACGCACACAGTGGCCCGGGGTACGCCGACGTGCTGGCTTCCTGGGCGGGGTCGTGGCCGCACGAGCGTCGATTCTCGCCCAGACCGGGCGTGCCGGAACTGACTACCCGTGTGTGCCGGCTGTCAGGATCGTCTCGTGACCATGACGCCCGGGGAGACGCCATCAGCTGCGGGCTCTCCACCGTCCTCAGGACCCTTGCGCGAGTGGGTCAGGGCGCGGCCTGCCGACATCACTGACCTGTTCGTCTACGTCGTTGTTCTCAACCTCGCGATCGAATATGTGCCCGCGGTCATCAGCGAAGGATTCACGCTCTCCCTCCTGACCGCCGGGCTGCTCAAGATCGTCTTGGAGGTGGTGCTCCACTTCAAGGGCAGGATTGTCCGGCGGCTTCGGATGGCGTCGACCCCATGGGCCAAGATCTCGGCCGGCCTCACGCTCTGGATCGTCGCGGCTGGCAGCAAGATTGTGGTCTTGGAGCTCGTCGACCTCGTCTTCGGCGATGCAGTCAGCCTAGGCGGCTTCGTCTCCGTGACCCTGCTCGTCATGGCACTTCTCCTCTCAAGAACTGGCGTACGCCGCCTTCTCTACGACACAGGATCCGACGACTGACCGATGCGTCCTCCCGCCGCCTGCCGCGCGGCAGCCACACGCCGGTTGGACGACCCACTGCGCACATCCCGGGTCGTACGCTGACTGGTTGCTCGACTTGGACATGATCGATGTTGAGGAGATCGCCACCGCGCTGGCGGACCAGACCGACTACGAGCATCGATGGCTGATCACACCGCAGACGGGCGAGGTGGTCTTCTGGACCAGCGATACGGGAATCGACGGCGAGCACCCGGTCAACCTCGATGAGCTGGACCTGATCCTGATCGACCCTCTACCGTCCTACGTCTGGTACCAGGACATGGTCGACTTCGCCGAGGGCATCAGCGACCGGGCCGCCTCAGGATGGATCCCCAACCTGAGTTGGGTCACGTCAGCCGGTTTCCGGGATCTCGTTGGCGGTTTCACGCGTGATTCGGGGTCTTGTTAGTGTGCTGCCAAGGCACTAAATCGTGTCGGTAGGATCGCGTGGTGGCTTGGGTTCGGCGGGTTCGGACGGCCTCGGGGGCCACGGCGGTGCAGATCGCCGAGTCGGTCGATGGCCGACGCCGGATCGTGCGGCACGTCGGCTCGGCGCGCGACGAGGCCGACCTGGGCCTGCTGATGGAAGAGGCCCGGCGCCTGCTCGCCGACGACCGCCAGGGGGTGCTGGACCTCGGGATCACGCCGGTGCCGGCGAAGGCCGTGATGCTGGCCCCGTCCGCGGGGCCGGGGGCTGTTCCCGGGTGCCGATGCCGCGCGCTGCGGCCCGGACGGCGGTTTCGCGGTCGCGGGTGCTGAAGACGTCCTCAGGGCTGCTGTACCAGGCCCTCGCCGGGGTGTACTCCGGCCTCGGCTTCGACGCCGTGGGCGATGAGTGCTTCCGGGACCTGGTGATCGCGCGGATCGTCGAGCCGACCAGCCTGCTCGACATCGACCGGGTCCTGGCCGAGATGGGCCGGGCCTCGGTGAGCCTGTCGACCCGCAAACGGACGCTGCGCCGCTGCCACCGGGGCGGGTACCGCGACCGGATCGCGGCGGCCTGCTTCGCACCGCGCCGCCACTTGCGGGGATGTGTCGCTGGTGCTGTACGACGTCACCACGCTGTACTTCGAGGCGGAGAAGGAGGACGACCTGCGCAAGGTCGGCTACTCCAAAGAGCGCCGGGTCGACCCGCAGATCGTCGTCGGGCTGCTGGTCGACCGGGCCGGGTTCCCCCTCGAGATTGGCTGCTACGAAGGGAACAAGGCCGAGACGTCGACCATCGTCCCGATCGTGCAGCAGTTCCAGGCCCGCCACGGCCTGGCCGACATGGTCGTCGTCGCCGACGCGGGGATGCTGTCCGCGTCGAACCTGCGACAACTCGACGAGACAGGGCTGCGGTTCATCGTCGGATCCCGGGCGACCAAGGCGCCGAAGGACCTGGAGTCCCACTTCCGATGGCACGGCGACACCTTCAGCGACGGGCAGGTCATCGACACGATCACTCCACGCACCGGCCGCAAGTTGGAGAACGACCCGTCGCTGGAGGCCGAACCGGTTTGGGACCCGCAACAGCATCCGGGGTCGTGGCGCGCGGTGTGGGCCTACTCGGCCAAACGCGCCGCCCGGGACATCAAGACCCTCGCCCTGCAGGAGGACAGGGCCAAGGCCGTGGTCGCCGGCGACAAGACAGCCCGGGCACCCCGGTTCGTGAAAACCACTAACGCAGGCAGGTCCCTCGACGAAGCGTCCCTGGCACGTGCGCGCCGCCTGGTCGGGCTGAAGGGCTACGTCTCCAACATCCCCGCCGCCCTGATGCCGGCCGGCGAGGTCATCGCCAGCTACCACGACCTGTGGCACGTCGAGCAGTCGTTCCGGATGTCCAAAACCGACCTCGCCGCCCGACCGATGTTCGTGCGCACCCGCGACGCGATCGAGGCCCACCTCACCATCGTGTTCACCGCGCTGGCGGTCTCCCGCACGGTCCAGGGCCGCACCGGGCTATCCCTGCGGCGGGTCCTGCGCACGCTCAGGCCGCTGCGCTCAGCCACCGTCGAGATCAACGGCGTGATCACAACGATCCCACCCGCACTCGGCCCCGAGGCCACCGCGATCCTCAACGCCCTGCAACACCCGAACGCAAGGCACTAAGCCGTTTGACCCAACTCAGGAGCATTCAGTGACAGGTAGCGCGTCAGGCGTTGGCGAGGGCGGTATCAGGCGATCTGGGTGGTGACTTCGTCGAACTCTGCCACGATGTGGATCTGGCCGCCGAGGGCTTCGATGTACGTGCGCAGGGTGGTCAGCTCGGAGCGGTCGATGTCGCCGCGTTCGATCGCGGAGACTCGGCGTTGGGAGATCCCCATGGTGGTGGCAACCTGTTGTTGGGTCAGGCCGCGCGCCTTGCGCAGCTCGACGAGGCGGTGGCCGGCGATCTGGTTCTCGAGGGCTTCGCGGGCTGCTGCGCGGCGTTGCGGGGTCGTGTCGCGCTGTTCGCGCACGTCGGACCAGGTGGTGTGTTCGGTCATGGTGTGCCGCCTTTCCATCGCTTGAGCCAGTCATCGAATCGTTGGTCGGCAAGGGCGATGGCTGCTGGGTACCAGGTGCGCCATTGGCCGCGTTTGTCGCCGGCGACCAGCAGGATCGCGTTCCTGGTCGGGTCGAAAGCGAACAGGATCCGGCAGGTGCCGACCCGCAACTCCTTCATGTTCTGGTGTCGACTGCCGGTGATCGAGTCGACCAACGGCCGGCCAGCCCGGCCAGCCCGGGTCCGCCCTGGGCGAGCATGTCGATCGCGGCTTCGACGCGGTCATAGGTGTCGTCGGGTAGGCCCAGGATCCAGGCGCTCACCTCGGGTTCGAGGATGACTTCCCAGCCTTGATCCACGGGGACAGCATAGAACGTGAGAGTTCTACGAGGCAACCTGCCCGCCGGGGGTGAGCCTTGATGCCATCACTCCCACCATGCCGTCCGGTCGGACGTTGCAGGTGTGCAGACCGTCCCCGTCTGAACGAGGATGACCCGCGTCACACCGCCCCATATGTTCGCACCGCGACGATGCCTTCCCCCCTCGAGGGCCGGACCTGCATTTCGGTCGTTCGACGCGTCGATCTCACTCAGCGTGATCGAGGTGTGCGCGCCGACGTCTGAGTCTGAGCCCCGCCGCCGAACTGTCGCCCTGGGGGGCAGGCTCCTACGCGGTCACTCAACGTGACCGTCAGGCCGTGGTGCGGCCAGGAGTCGAGTGGGGATCATCCGGGGCGCGCCCCTTCCGCCCGGTAGGACGCGCCCACGCGGCGGAGCCTCCGCGGCAGCTGCGATCAGGTGCGGTACCGACCGGATCAAGCCACCACTCCACCGGATCGACTGCGCGCACGGATCTCAGGGCAGCACGAGAGGGTGGGTCTGCGGCAGCGCCGCGGCGAGGCAGGCTCTGCCTCTGGACGCCGTCACCGGCATCCAGGCAAGTAGGCGAGCGCCGACGGGTGTCGCGCGCGTGTCAGGATGTCTGGCATGACCGAGCGAAATGTCGTGCAGGTGCACGGACGGCCGATCGCTGTGCGCGTGCTGGGCGATGAGGGCGCGCCCGTGGTCGCTTTGGTGCACGGCATCGCCTCGGACGCCGACTCCTGGGGGTCGGTCCCCGACCTGCTCGCCGATCGGGCTGGGGTACGTGTGGTGGTGCCTGAACTGTTCGCAGCCGGCCAGTCGGTCAGCGGCAACCAAGACTTCTCGCTCGGCTCCTACGCGGCTGGTTTGCGGGACGTGCTGTTCGCGCTCGGCCATGGCCGGGCTACGGTGATCGGCCATTCGCTGGGAGGCGGGGTCGCGATGCAGTACGCGTACTTGTTCCCGCATCTGGTGGAGCGGCTGGCGCTGGTCTCCTCCGGGGGCTTGGGCCGGGGCGTCAGCCCGCTGCTGACGGCCGCAACCCTGCCCGGGGCCGAGTTGGTCGTCCCCCTGCTCGCTTCCCGGCACGTCCGCGGTTTCGGGTCGCTCATCTTGCGCGCGTGCGACGCGGTGGCCCGATACATCCCAGGAGCATCGACCACGGAGTTGCACGAGGTCGGGCGGGGCATAGCAGCGTTCGCCGACCCGAGCGTCCGCCTGGCCTTTCTGAGCACCGTGCGGCATGTTCTGGACCGCAAGGGTCAGCGGATCAGTGCCCGGGACCGGCTCCCGTATGCAGCGGATGTGCCGGTGCTGCTCGTCCACGGCGAACGGGACGGGATCATCCCGGAACGGCACAGCGCCCGGGCGCACGGCGAAGTGCCAGGGAGCCGGTACACGATGATCCCCAACGCCGGCCACTACCCGCACTTGGAACAGCCGGAACCGTTCATGAGTGCGTTGATGCGCTGGATGGCCGACACGGAGCCCGGGGCAGTTGGACGATGCCGCGTACCCGGGAGCGGCTGCGCATGCCCGTGCCGCTCTGACCGCCTTCCTCGGTGTGAGCGCGGCCGGGGGTGGGTCGTGCG
>CAVPOB010000023.1:0-5823 GCA_963706835.1 uncultured Actinomycetota bacterium | reverse complement strand
CCTACCGCGGTCTCAACGCAGGCCATTCGGCTCCCCTCGTTTCTGTGACCCGCACGCTCGCATCGATATCGCCCTACTTGCGCCGCGGCGCCAGAGTGTCGGGGCCCGCGGATCTAGCCGGGCTCGACCGGGGCGGGACTGGCGCGGGACTGGTTCGCAGAGCAGCGTGTGCTCACGCGTCGGCGCTGCGCATGCCCACCACATCACTCCAGTTCGGCACGGCCGGCACCCGCCCCCGCGGCCCCGCTCCGCCCCCTTGCCCAGCCTCCGCCGACCCGCCCCGAAGTCGGACGACGTCCGACTTCCACAACACTTCCGTAATCCCTGTGTCATGGACCCCCGGGCCTTCGAGGGATTGGGTGGAGGAGTCGGCGCGAAGGCCGCGTCGCACCTCACCAACAGGAGGAACACATGCGTTCCATCACCCGCATCAGCATCGCCGCAGCGACCGCCGCAGTGGCCGCCGGCGCCGCAGCAGCCCCCGCGCTGGCCGCTCCAGGCGGCGCAACGGTCGTCCGCGGTCAGGCCTTCTATGTCGACGGAGAGGCATACCGCACTGTCGCCACACCGAACGCGCTGCCCGACAGGGCCCCGCTGCACTCCTTCGACGTCCTGTACAGCTTCGGCGGGACCCAGCCGGCAGTGGCAGAGGCCGCACCGGGGATGCCCGGCTACGACGGTGGCCGGTGGATCGTGAACCTCGTCGAGTACGCAGCCGGCTGGCAAGACTACGCAGACGGCATTGCTGACGGCGTGCCGGTCTTCGTGAGTGACGAGGCCGTCGAGGATGCCATCGCCGCGGGCGCTCTCACCATCAACCGTGACGTGGACCGCTTCACCTGCCCCGTCATCCGGATCTGACCCCAGGGCCGCCCCGCTGCCGGCCCGCACGTGCGCGGCCCGGCAGCGCGGGTGCGACCCGCCCGCTCCGACCCAGCCCTCCCGGGCCTGAGGGCTGTTCTCCCCGCGCTCGACAACGGAACTCCATACCCCTCCGGTCGATATCCGGACGCGATCTGGGGCTGCTGCGGCTCCCCCCGTCGTGTAGTGAAGAACGCTCGTCTCAGCGCCGATTCCGGGCGTCGGGGCGAGCGTTCCTCGCCACTCGACGCAAGTCGGCGTCAGCAACCGATCAGGCGCTCCGACTATCGGATAGGCAGGCTTCCCGAGGGCGACCGCAAGGTCACGGGCCCGGACAGCCAGGCCCTTCGATACGGCGGTCGCCGAACTCCCGGGGTCAGGCCCACCAGGGCTCGTTCCCGCAGCTAAGCCAACGCATTGGGTGCGGCGCACGAAGATGAGGGATCAACCGCAGCACTCGCAACCCGCGGCAGCCTGAAACCGCGGAACTAGCCATGGGACAAATCCCGAAGCGCCGCGACTCAGCTGCGCCATCGCAAGTGCGATCGACCTACTCCCCCTCGCTGACCAGCATCAGCTCCTCCTTCCGGTCATCCCGTAGAGATGGGCGAGGGACGTTGTGCCTGTGTGGCGGGACAATGGCGGCGGCTTCCCCGAGAGCCCGCCCGGAGGCCTCCCGGGGCCGACGCACCCCGCTCGGTGTCGATCTCGAACCGATGCGCTCGGCAGCTCATCACGCTCCCCCTCCGGCCGCGACCGCCTGGGAGCTGCGGTCAGCGCAGGCCGGTCAGAACCCGCATAGCACCGATCATTCGGCTGGCGATGTTTCCCAGTGGCGACCCGCCACGAAGTGGCTGACCGCCTGCGCGTCCGCCCGTCCATCCGTCCGCCCGCTGAGGGCCATCCCCCACGGGATGGTGATCCACCACGCGTAGTCCACCCCGGCCCCCAGCGCGAAGTCCTGCAGCCAGCGGAATGCGTTGACGATCGCGAAAATCACTGCTTGGCTCGCGGCGTCGGCCCAGCCGCCTTGCCCTCTCGGCTACGCCGGTAGATTGCGGGCCAGCAGCCCTCCGGCGAGCAGGATGAATGCGCCCTCGACTGTCCAGATGACGCAGAGGATCCCCGGCACCTAGGGAAACGCTGATCTTCTCGCGCTGCGGGGTCGGGCGTGCCGCCGCATGCGGGCGGTGGTGGGGCGGGATGATGGGGCATGCGCGATGGGCAGGCCTCTTTCACTGATGTTGAGTACGGCAACCGGCGGCGGGTGTCGCGCCGCGAGCGGTTCCTGGAGGCGATGGACGCCACGATCCCGTGGGACCGGTGGGTCGCTCTGATCGAGCCGCACTACTACGCCGATGCGCCGGGCAAGCGGGGCCGCAAGGCCAAGCCGGTCGAGACGATGCTGCGGATGTACCTGCTGCAGGTGTGGTTCTCGCTGTCCGATGAGGGGGTGGAGGACGCGGTCTACGACTCCTACGCGATGCGCCGTTTCCTGGGCCTGGACTTCGCGGTGGAGCAGGTGCCCGACGCCACCACCCTGCTGCACTTCCGGCACCTGCTGGAGCAGCACGACCTCGGCGAGCAGCTGTTCGCCGCGCAGAACGAGGTCTTCGAGGAGAAGGGCTGGATCATGCGCGGCGGCAGCATCGTGGACGCCACCATCATCGCCGCGCCGTCCTCCACCAAGAACGCCACCGGCACCCGGGACCCGCAGATGCGGCAGACGAAGAAGGGCAACCAGTGGCACTTCGGCATGAAGGCCCACATCGGCACCGATGCCGGCACCGGCTACGTCCACTCCGTGGCGGTGACCGGGGCCAACGTGCACGACCTGGACCCCGCGGCGAGCCTGGTCCGTGCCGATGACGGGGTGGTCTACGCCGACGCCGGCTACCAGGGCATCGACAAGCGCCCCGAGATCACCGGCGACGCCCACCTGTCGCGGGTGGAGTTCCGGGTCGCGGCCCGCAAGGGCAGGTTGAAGCAGATGCCGGAGCCGGACCGCGCGGCCGAGTCCCGGCGGGCGGCGGTGCGGGCCAGGGTCGAGCACCCGTTCCTCATCATCAAACGGGACTTCGGGTTCGCCAAGACCAGGTACCGGGGCCTGGCCAAGAACCGCAACCACCTGCACGTCCTGTTCGCCTCCGCGAACTGGCTGATGCGGGCCAGGGCCGTCGCCCTGATGGGGTGACGGCCAGGCGCTAGCCTGCCCGGAACCGGCCGACAGGCCCGAACCGGGGGCCATCCGGTGACCGTGAAACGGGCCGGGCTCACCTCGCGCTTGGTGGGTCCGGTGGCGTGGGGAGCTGGGGCGCCGTGAGCGGCCATCACACACCACCCTCACGGATGTCGCCTTCAGCGCACCCCCCCCAGCGGCTCGGGGGGACGGCGGCTCAGGTTCCGTCCCGGGTGGCCGTTCGAGCGGGCGGCCTCGGCACCGTCGCGCCGCCGCTCGCCCCAACGCGCGACACTCACGGGCCGGAGGCGACAGGCAGCAGGCTGAACGCTCCTTCCTCCTCCTGTGCGTTGTGCAGCCGCAGGATCCCATAGAGGCCGTAGAGCAGCCGACGCAGCTCGATGACGTCCTCGGGATGGGCCCCCTCGCCATCCAGGTCGGACAGGAGCCGGCGGAGCCGATGGATCTGGTGCTCGATCTCAGCGTGGGTCCGGCTGATGGCCGCGGTCGCCTCCACGCCAAGCGCGCGGGCCACGATCGGCACCAGCACATCCTGCTCAGCCTGCTCGTGGGGCAGCAGCACCTCTACCAACCGCTCGCGCAGCTGGGTCACCGGCTCCAGCTCGAAATCGTCGACGGTAAGGCCATCGGCCACGACCCGGACCTGCTCGACGACCGCGAGGACCTCGTCGTGCTGCTCGCGCAGGCGCCTGGCAGCATCGATGTCGCCGGCGGGCATCGCGGCAGTGTGACGGCGTGCCGGGAGGACTGCGCGCAAGGCAATGCCGATGGCCAGCACGTCGATGGCTTCCTGCAGCAGTGCTCCCGCGGCGGGCGGCAGCAATCCGGATGCCGCCGCGAGCATGGCCACGAGCGACAGCCCCATGCCGATGCCTACTGCCTGCCAGGCAATGCGGCGGGATCGGCGGGCCACCAGAATGGCATCGGCCAGCGCGTCCAGCCGATCCACGGTGAGGACGACGTCAGCGGTCTCCGAGGAGGCGGTCGCCCCCCGCTCGGCGAGTGCCACGCCGACACCCGCGGCCGCGAGGGCCGGGGCGTCGTTCGACCCCGTCCCCCACCATGATCGTGTGGCCACCGCGGGTCTCCGCGGTAACGGCGGCTAGCTTGTCGGCGGGCTCGCAGTCGGCCAGGACGGCGTCGACGCCGACAATCCTCCCCACCATCTCGGCCATGTCGGACCGGTCGCCGGTCACCAGGATCACGCGGTCGATCCCGGCCCCGCGCAGGGCCCGGATCATCCGGGGGGCATCAGGGCGGATGGCGTCCTCCAGGAGGAACGCGGCCGCCGGCCTGCCGTCGACGGCGACGAACACTGTGACCGATCCGTCCAGGGAGGCCCGCCGGCGCGCCTGGCGCACCCACGCGGGGTGGTCATCACCAACGATCCAGTCGAGCTTGCCCACCGTGACCTCGTGACCGGCCACCCGCCCCGCCAGCCCGGACCCGGCGATTTCCTGCACGTCCCGCGGCAGCTCCAACTGCAGCCCCCGACTCGTCGCCGCGCTCACGATCGCGGTCGCCAGCACGTGTGGGGAGACCTGGTCGAGGCTGGCCGCCAGCCGCACCACTTCGTCGGTGGCCGTGGCGGAATCCGCAACCACCACATCTCGGACGGTTGGCCGGCCATAGGTGAGGGTTCCCGTCTTGTCGAACAGCATCACCTGCCCGAGCGCCAGCCGCTCCAGCGCGCCCCCACCCTTGACCACGACGCCCGAGCGGGCCGCACGGGACAGCCCCGACATGATGGCAATCGGCGCAGCCAGGAGGAGCGGGCACGGCGTGGCCACCACGAGCACGGCGACGGCCCGCACCGGGTCGCCGCTGACCGCCCAGGCGGCGCCGGCCAGGATGAGGGTCAGCGGCACGAAGAGCACCGCGCTCCGGTCGGCGAGCCGGACGAACGGGGCCGAGGCGGCCTGCGCCTGCTCCACCAACCGCACCACGCCGGCGTAGGTCGACTCCTCCGCGGTCGCGGTGGCCACCAGGTCGAGCGGGGGGCCGCCGTTCACTACGCCGCTGCGCACCTCGTCCCCGGCGGGCCGCTCGACCGGCAGCGGTTCCCCCGTCAGCGCGGCCTCGTCCAGGACCGCCGGGCCGCGCAGGCGGCCATCCACGGGCACCACCTCGCCGCTGCCGACCAAAATGAGGTCGCCGATCCCAACCTCCCCCACCGGCACCTGGACGAGGCCGGAGTCGGTGCGGCGCCGTGCGGTGCGCGGGGCGCGGGACACCAACACACTCAATTCACGCCTGGCACGGGCGGCGGCGCGGGCCTCCAGGGCCCGACCAGTGGTCAGCATGACTGTGATCACCGCGCCGGCGAACAACTCATCCACGAGTAGTGCCCCGGCCAATGCCAGGACGGCGATAACGTCCACCGTGGGCCGGCGGTTCCGCAGCGCCCGGCCGACCCAGAGCAGCGACAGCCCCAGGCCGAGGACCGTGGCCGCGGCCCAACTGGCCTCCGCGGTCGAGGTGGAACCGCGCAGCCACGCGACTGCCCCGACAGCAAGGAGTGCGAGCGACAGCGCCAGTAGGCTCCCATTACCGTGATCCCGCAGCCACGTCAGCGAAACGGCAGGCCCGCCGGGATCATCCGGCCGTGAGCTCCCATTTCTGCGCTCGCCGTGTACAGTCGGGCGTCCGCCACCCACTCCTCTAAGGCTCCCACTACCGCGGGCAGCCGCTAGGGACTTTGGCCACACGTCGGGGTCGCACCGACCGGCGGGACCGCTTCCATCCTCACCGTCAGAGTGGGA
>CAVPOB010000022.1:0-15546 GCA_963706835.1 uncultured Actinomycetota bacterium | reverse complement strand
CCCGAAAGTAGCGCGAGGAGCGGCCTGCCCGGTGCGTGCGCGCCGACGTTCTCCACGAACGCCGTGCGGCCGCTGCTCATGGGGATGTATCGGACGGGACATTGACCGGCCCGTGGCGCGCGCCCAGGATCGGAGCGCGTCTCCCAGCCAATCCCGCGGGGGCGAACTCACGGCTGGTCGTGCACTGCCTCGATTGAGGTGACACCGGTGCAAGCGAGCTACTGCACCTCCTGTGGGGCGAAGCGGCTTCCGGATGCGCGCTTCTGCGGGGAGTGCGGGTTGAGCCTCGAGGCGTTCGGGATGACCGCACCCTGGACCCCGGTACCCGGATCCATCGCCGCCCCGGCGCCCCAACCGATCATTGAGCCGGCGCCGCGCAGCAACGTCCCGGTCGTGCTGATCATCCTGGCAGTCGTGGGCATCGCCGGGCTTGCGATCTGGCAGTGGCCGACGTTGACCGGCGCGCTGTCCGGCTCCGGCCAAGGCGTCTTCGGTGATGAATGGGTCGCACCGGCCGAACCCCGGATCGTCGCGATCGATCCCGCCAGCTGGGACCCCGCCGCCTCGAGCTGGAACGAGGGCGGCCCGGCCTACGAAAGTTCCCCCGGCATCGTGGCGTTCGGCGCGACGCACACGCACGCGTTCGGCTCAGCCGTCGGGGCGTTGACCTATGCGTTCGACCTCGACGGCGGGACCTCCGGGATCGCGACGATCACCGCGCGCCTCTCGTCGGAGCACGGCATGTACTCGGCACCGGCCGATTGGGTGTCGGACGTGACGCTCCTCGTCAACGGGAACCCTGTGGGCACGGTGCAAGTCATCCCCGACGATGGCTCCGGCCAGCCGTATACGTGGGGCTTCGACGCATCCCTCCTGCGCTCGGGCACAAACTCGCTGTCATTCGGGGTTTCTGCCAACGCCGCCAACCGGCATGGGCTCTGCATCTACGGTCGATCCCTCGTGGCCGACCAGCCGGACTCCCTGATCGAGCTGATGGTGCCCTGACGTTCCGGATCGGTTGTGGCGTTCAGCCGGCACCACACGTCGATCTGGTGTGGTGCCACGGCCTCCGCCTACGCCGGCTTACAGGTCAACGGAAGAGCTCGGCCGATGACAGGGCTGGGATGCGGATTGGACCCCCCCATCGAGTTGAACGTCTCGAGGCTCCCCGCGATCAGGACCAGGCCGTCGGAGGGGAGCGTCGCCGTTGCCAGCATGCGAGCGGTTGCCATCGAGCTCGTCGGGCCGAATGTTCCGCTGGCCGGGTCGTACAGCTCCGCCGACGGCAGGACGGGCGCCGTGCCGTCAGGATATGGATCGCCGTAGCCGCCGGCACCATCGTCTTCGGGTACTCGTCATATGCCAGCCCGAGCGCAAACCGTCGGTCGCCCCATCACCGTTCGCCGATCATGACGGGCAGTTGACGGTCGGTGGTCGTCCCGTCGCCAAGCTGCCCGGCACTGTTGTCGCCCCAGCACCACACCTCGCGCCCAGCGGTCAGCGCGCAGGTGTGCGCCCAGCCCGCGCTCACTGCGATCGCACCCTGCAGGCCCTGCACCGTTACAGGCGACATCCGGCTCTCCAGCATCCCGTCACCGAGCTGCCCTGCACCGTTGTATCCCCAGCACCGCACGGAGCCGTCCTCGATCGCGGCACAGGCGTGCGAGCCTCCTACCGCGACTGACCGCGCAGCGCTGACTCCTTCGACCTGGGTCGGCCGCAGCGTCGTCGTGAGAATCTCGAACTGAGACCGGTTTCCCTGGACGAGCCCCCAGCACCAGACAGTCCCATCGCCCAGCAGGGCGCAGGTCTGTTCGCCCCCCGCGGCGATTGCGCGCACGTCCTGCAGCCCGACGTCCACCGGCCCGGAGATGCCCGTGACGCTGTCGACGCCCAGGATGCCGTTCAGGTTCTCGCCCCAGCAGAGCACCCGGCCGGTGGTATCCAGGGCACACCCGTGGTAGGAGCTGGCGGCCACGGCGACCGCGTCCGCGACCCCCGGGATCAACACGGGGCGCGACTGGTTCGCGGACACGGTCGGGCCCAGGCGATGGCCGTTGTTAGTGCCCCAGCAGGCAACCGTCCCGTCCCCGTTTACCACGCAGGGTCCCGAGTTGCCGGCAGCGATCTCGGTTACTCCCGTGAGGCCGGGCACCTGCAGCGGCACCGCGCTGGGTTCGGACGAGCCGCGCCCGAGGCCGCCCATGAAGTTCGATCCCCAGCAGAGGACCTCCCCCGTCCCCCGCAGCACGCAGGACACGAGTTGCCCCGCTACAACGGACGAGACCTCGTCCAGCCCCGGGACGGGCGCGGGTCGCGGTGTGTCGAGCAGGACTGTGAGGGTCGGAGGGTCCGTGACCAGGCCCCAGCAATCCACCGTTCGACCGGTCCGCACGACGCATGTGTGGCTCGCGCCAGCCGCGATCAATGATCCGCCGGCACCCCGCTTGGGATCGGCTCCGACCCCAGCGGAGTTCGAGATGATGGCCACTGCCACGGCAAGGCCGATGCACACCAGTACGATGGCGATGGCGATTGGGATCAGCTTCGGCCGGGGTCGCCGGGTGCCGCCGGCCGCCGACGCGTGGCCACCGTCGTCCAGCGGGGCGGCAGGCAACGGGCCGTGGGCGGTCGCCGGCAGATCCGTGCGTGCGATCGACTCCGCGGCCGCGCCGCACGCCCCGCAGAAGCGGGCCCCGTCGGGCAGCCGGCTGCCGCAGCTGGTGCAGAACGATCCTGTCGTGGCCGTGCCGCCCTGGGAGTCCATCCCGTCCTCGTTGGTGAGCCGGAGCCAGGCACAGGGACCGCAGGAGCCGCCGCTCGGCTCCGTGTGCGCCCCCGTATCATGGGGCACGCGTCCCCGGGTTCGCTGAGGCCGATTACACCGCCACCCGGCTGCTCGACGATCGCGTGTCGATCTCCTGGATGTGTGGCTGGGAGATGCTCCGTGAACCGGACGTCACGGCCACAGTTGGTGGCACTCGACGAGGGCGTGGAGGACGGTGACGCCGCTAGTGTCCCCAAACGTGCCTTGACCGCCGGCCCCACGGTGCAAGGATGCCTCGCCCCATCGATTGCCCGACGGGGCTGCGTTTGGGACAGGTTTGGCGACGCGGTCGAGAACACAGAACTGGGCGCGAGCATCGCGGGTGCTGTCGCGGCCGACGTCACGGTGCGATCTTGCCGAGACTCCAGACTCCCCAGGCTGGCCCCGCCAGTTCGCCCGTGCCTCCCGTCCGATCCATCAGAGCGGCCATATTGATGAACAGGTACCAGCGACCAGCCACTGGGCGTGGCTCGCCCGAGCAGGTGTCCTCCCACGGCGCCGCGTCCGCAAGCGCCGTTGCGATCACCTCCCCGCGCGGCGGGACGTCTGCCCCGGGGCTTATCCCCCCAGAGGTAACGATCTGGATCCTGCCCGGATAGACGCGGCCGGTGGGGTCGAGTACACCGATGCTGCCGTCGAACCGCAACGCGTACCCAAAGCTACTCCCCAGCTTGATCGGAATGGCGAGTTCCCAGGGGCCAGCGACGCCTTCGCTGCAAGGTTCGATGAACTGCCAGCGAGACGTCGGGGTGATCGTCAGCGGTCCTTGCGTGAGTGACTGGCCCAGCGATAGGAATGATGACGTCGGCACGATCAGTCTCGCGTGACCTGACTTCTTGAACCCCCCCAGCGAGAAGGCTGCCACACAGGTGTCCGCCTGGCAGTTGTCGTCATCTCGGATCAGGCTCACCTCGATGTCGGCCACGGTCACATCTGCCGGAACATCCGTGATCAACGTCAGGGGAATGCCAAACCCGGGCGGTACCACGCCACCACCGCTCAACGCCGGCCATCCGCCCGGCGACCCGGCGATCCCGTAGCGATAGCCGTCATCGGAGCGAGCCACTGCCTGGAATGACGGGCGAAGTGAGATCACGCCGCTCGTGATCTCCTGCGGTTCGGATGTCACGTTCGTGACCGAGATTACGAGGCGCAGGCGTGCATAGCCCGCCGGCAGCTGCGGCTCCGAGAAGTCTCCCCCTCTGGGTCCAGTGAGAGATCGCGATCTCGAGACCGGAGATACGAGCCACGGGCCGATGCGGGCGGTCGGGATGCCGGGGGTCGGCACTGGTGTTGGCGCCGAGGTGGGTCGCGGTGTCGCTGCAGGTGTAGGTCTCGCCGTCGGGGTCGCCGTCGGCCCCGGGGTCACGACCGGCGGCGCCACCGAGAAGATGACGGTCCCGTCGTTCTGGCCCAGGAGCACGGCCCGGTAGATGTCGAACAGGGTCCAGGCCCAGTCGATGATCCCGGCCACGCTGGCGGCCTTGAGGAGGTCGGCGTCGGTGGCGAGCACGCCCAGCTGGGCGAGCGCATAGCGCAGGGTGTCGCGGCCGGTCTTCGAGCCCAGCAGGAGCTCGACCGAGGTCACGAGGCCCCAGATGTCGTTGGTCTGGGCCTGGCGGACGAAGTCGGCCCAGGTCGAGAGGTCCGTGACCACCTTGAGGGCGGTCAGCAGGCGGCCGGGGGACGATGCCGACAGTGAGGCACCCAGACTGTCGGCGATGATCGTGAGCAGGTTGGCTGCGAGGGCGGCCGCGCCGCCCGCCGAGGACAGGTCGTAGTGGACGCGGACGAGGGCCTGCGACGGGGCCGAGAACCGTCCGTCCCAGGCCGCCGTGCCGCCCGGGCCGATGAGGCCACCGCCCGCATAGATGCCGCCGAAGTCCACCCGGGGGTCGGTCGGGTGGAGGAAGTTGCTGCCCCCGACGTAGCTGACGTCGAGCGCGGCCCAGAAGTGGAACCCGTTGGTGACGGTCACCCGCGCGTTGTCGGGGTCGGCGCGGACGACCCGTCCGCTCGCGATCCCGTTGCCCGACCCGCTGTCGGCCACGACCGTGCCGGCGGTGGCGCGGGTGGTCGGCGCTCCCGAAGCGACGAGGATCACCGCGAGCAACGCGGCCAGGGGGCGGTGGAGCCGTGACGACGAGGCGGTCATGGCGTCACGGCTCCATGGGGTCGGTGGTGGTGTACGCCTGTCCGCTCGCGAGCGCGACCGAGAGCGTGTAGCCCGATCCTGCCGCGCGGTACGCGTATCCGTCGGCGGCCGGCGGCGGGCCGGCCATCGGCGCCCCGTCGGGGCCCGACGGCGCGTAGGCCGGGTACAGCGCCGAGAGATCGGCCGGGTAGGCGCCGGTGGCCGCCCGGTACTCCTCGAGGCTCAGGCGCAGCACCGTCACCGTGAGCACCCGGATCGCGTCGGGAGTGAACCCCGTGTCGGGGTCGTACGCCGGGGTATCAGAGTCGGCGAGGCCCGCCGGCTGGGGCGCGGGCGGCGACGTGAGCGCGACCGCCCCGGGATCGGAGAGCACCGACGGGTCCGGGGTCCCGGCCGGGAGCCACAGCGCGACCGCGCCGACGACCACCGCGGCGATCGCGAGGACGGCGACCGAGGCCACCCCAGCCCACAGGCGGCCGCGGCGGCGGGGCGGGACGACCGGGGCGACGGCCGGAGGGGGCGGGGCGGGCTCGGACGATACCGTCACCGGCGAGGCGGATGGCGCGAGATCGGCCCCGCAGCCGCCGCAATACCGGGCACCCTGCACCCGGGCCGTGCCGCAGGCGGGGCAGAAGCGGGGGGCGGTCACCGGAACAGCTCGGCGGTGGCGAGAGGGCCGCCGTCGCCCCCACCGCCCACGACCAGCGCGTAGCCGTCTGGCAGCAGGGTGGTTGTATGGTCGAATCGCGCGGCCGCCATTGGGCCTGTCGGCAAGAACGCGCCCGTACTGGGGTCATATAGTTCCGCGGAGACCAGGAAGTCAAGTTCGGTGCCCCACCCGCCCGATACCAGCACGCGGCCGTCAGGCAGGCGGGCGGCGACGTGCCGGTCGCGCGCGGTCGTCATGGGACCGGTCGGGGCGAATGCCCCCGTATTCGGGTCGTATAGCTCGGCAGAGGCGAAGGCGATGCCGGCATACCCCCCAACCAACAGCACGCGGCCGTCGGGCAGGGGAGTTGCCGTGTGGAGGGCGCGCGCCGTCGACATGGGGCCAGTGGGCGAGAACGTGCCGGTGTGGGGGTTGTACAGCTCAGCGGCGGCGAGGTGGCCATCGGTGTTGCTGCCCCCGGCCACAAGCACCTGTCCGTCCGGCAGCGGGGTCGCTGTATGGCCGGAGCGCGCCATCGACATGAGGCCAGTGGGCGAGAACGTGCCGGTGTGGGGGTCGTACACCTCCGCGGAGGCGATGTGGGCGCCAGCCCACCCCCCGGATACGAGCACCTGGCCGTTGGGCAGGAGCGTCGCGGTATGGCCGGAGCGCGCCATCGACATGGGGCCGGTGGGCGAGAACGTGCCGGTGTGGGGGTCGTACACCTCGGCGGAGGCGAAGACAGAGCCGTCGCCGGCCGCTCCACCGGCCAGCAGCACGCGGCCGTCGGGAAGGGGGGTTGCGGTGTGGAGGGCGCGCGCCGTCGACATGGAGCCAGTGGGCGAGAATGTGCGGGTGCGGGGGTGGTAGAGCTCGGCGGTGGTTCCGTCGCCATTCTGTCCGCCGGCTACCAATACCTGGCCATCGGGCAGTAGGGTGGCGGTGTGGCCGACACGCGCGGTCGACAAGGAGCCCGTGGAGGCGAACCCGCTCCCGTTGTCGACTGGCCCACGGACGAGCCCTGGGTAGGCGCCCAACCCCACCACGCACAGCACGGCCACCGTCACCACGGCCATGATCAGGCCCAGCCAGCGACGTCTCCGCGGTCGGCGGGCACGGGTGTTCACGGAAGGGGCGTCGTTGGCTGGCGACGACGGTCCCTTGGCAACAACTCGAGGGTGGCCCTCCTCAAGCGCGGCAATGCTTGCGCCGCACGCCCCGCAGAAGCGGGCCCCGTCGGGCAGCCGGCTGCCGCAGCTGGTGCAGAACGATCCTGTCGTGGCCGTGCCGCCCTGGGAGTCCATCCCGTCCTCGTTGGTGAGCCGGAGCCAGGCACAGGGACCGCAGGAGCCGCCGCTCGGCTCAGTGTGCGCCCCCGTATCATGGGGCACGCGTCCCCGGGTTCGCTGAGGCGTCATGCCGCAGGCTCGATCCGCGAGTCGATCGATCGACCGGAGGGAGATGCCAGGGTGGGGACCAGCTCGTCATGGTCGGTGCCGTCCAGCGGTCCGGACGCTGATCACCGGCGTGCCGGTCGAGCCGCGGTTGTGGCGGTCTGCATCAATTGCGGTGAGGCCCTCAGGCCCGGTAACGCGTTCTGCATCGCGTGCGGCGCGCGCCTGTGATGGAGATCCGGTTCTGCGCTGAGTGCGGCACGGAGCGCCTTCCCGGCGCCGGGTTCTGCGGGACGTGCGGCAACGCGTTTGCGGGGATCACGGCGCCTGGGGCAAACGGCACGGCTCCTCGGGCCGACATCGAGGTGTCGTGGGAGCCCACGCCGGCACCGCCGACCGAGCCGGCCTGGGAGACCGAGCCCCTGACGTCGATCGACGCGGAATCGCCCACGGAGCCCCTGCCGCCACCGGTCTCATGGGTGCCCGTCGCCGAGCCAGTGTCGCTCCTGCCTCCGCCAACACCCGTTGTTCGTCCTGCGCGTCGCTCCCGGACTGGCCGCCGAGGGGTGGGCATCATGCTCGCCATCTCGGGTGCCGCCATCGTCGTCGCCGCCGTGGCCATCGCGTTCCTGGTCCTGCGCCGGGACCCCGTGGCGGTGACGGCCGCTCTCGGATCGCCGACACCGAGACCTTCGGCAACCCGGGCGCCCACGCGGATCCCGGCGACGCCAACCCCCATCGAGCCCTCTGCGCGCCCGACGGCCATGACGTTCTCGGCGTCCGAGGTGGATCGCCTTCGCCAGTTGGTGCCGTCGAGATTGGCGCGGTCGTGCGTCGAGGGGTCCTTCTTTCCCTTGGATCCGGCTGCGGCAGCAAACGTACTTGCGACCGTCAGCTGCCAGGGCGGCGGAAGCGACCGCGCCGTCCTCTACATCCGGCTCGCGGACCCCGGCTACATGACCAGCGCGTACGAGGCCGGGCTGGCGGAGAGCGGTATGGCCTACGACAGCGGTGGGTGCTGGGACGGCAGCCCGGGCGAGGTCAGCTGGGCCCACGGCCGCGCGACCTGCCTCCTGGATGCGGGCGGGTCCCCCACGGTGGTCTGGACGGACGAGCGGCTATCAGTTGGCGGTCAGGCGACGTCGCCGACCGGGTCGCTTCAGGAACTAGTTGACTGGTGGTGGAACTCCGCCCTGCTGCTCGAGGACTCGGACGGAACCGGCCTCACCATTCACGAGCAGTGGCTCAGGGAGCAGGTGCCGGCGTCGTTCGATTGCGAGGGATACGACGCCGTCGAAGACGCTGAGCAGCACCCGAAGCGCAAGGTCGTCGACCCGGTGGGAGACGTGGGCGCGATCGACTGCGACCCCGGAGCTAAGGGTGTCTCGGACATCGGCTGGTTCCGGTTCACGACACCAGAGGCGCTCGACGCCTGGTACCTGCGCCGGGTCGCGCTGGCGGGCATCGCGCTCGACTCCGGGGGCTGCTACGACGGCACCGAGGGGGAGACGTCCTGGGAGCAGGGCCGGGTCATGTGCTACCGGCAGGACGGCAGCGGGAACGCCAAGATCCGGTGGATCAACTACGACACGATGACCTACGGGGCGCTCAACGCCACGAACAGCAACCTCCCGGCGCTGTTCGCCTGGTGGCGCGCAAACGGGATGCCATGACCACGGCGCGCTTCTGTCCGACGTGCGGTACGGCCCGGGTTGGGGTACTCGCTTCTGCGGCGGTTGCGGGGCGGACTTCTCGAAGGTCGCGACTGACGTCTCCGGACCCGCGGTCGCAGGGCACAACGGCCTCCCGGGTGGGCACCAGTAGCGTTGATCGCCGCGATCACGGTCATCTCCGCTGCGGCAATTGCCATCGGAAGCGGTGCCGTTGGCGGTCTCGGGACGGCTCGAGACCCGACCGACGTCATGGATGCTGTTGCGCCCGGCGGGTCAGTCAACCCGGACGACCCCGATACGTGGCCCCGCCGCGCGCCGGGCACTTCGCTGGCACGGGCGCGGCCGGGCGGTGCATCCAGCGGGGGTGCCGTGCCGTCCGCGGACGCGTCAAGGCCGGCATCGAACGCCCTGGCGCCGGCCTCGACGGCCTCGTGTTCCATGGCCTGGTCGTCGGACACTGGTTCGGATCCTTCGATACCCGTGATCGAGGATCAGCCAGGGGTCCTCATGGCTCGACGTGCCATCTCAACGTGCGACCTGCTGGCCACAGGATCCGCAGAACCGTTGCCCGGCAATCTCGATCCGAGTGCCGCAATAGGGACAGAACTTCGGCGTCGACGTAACGGCTGGCGCGGTCGGCGCTTCGCTCGGTCTGGCTGCCGCAACGGGAGCCGCGGCCGACCCTGGCGCGGCCGCCGTCGCCGACGCCGCGATCCTCGTCGACGCGATCCATGGCTCCGGCGGGGCTTGAAGCATTGGCTGACGGCGCAGCTCGCTGCCGCTTACGACACCGGTGAACTCCTCGACCCCGCTTGTCAGTACGCCTTGAGGGCGCACTTCGGCGACGGCGATCGGGGCTCCTGGAGCCAGGAGGTTCTTGAACTCGAGGCTCGGTCCGCGGCCGCCGCCATTGCGACTCCACCCAACGGCGACGAGCGAGCCGGCCTGACCTCTCGGCTGGGCAGTCACCGACACCGTGAGGGTGCGCTTTGCGGCGATCCAGAAGAGGAGCCCCGGAATGATTCCGAACAGCAGCAGGAAGAACGTGATGAGGCAGCCAGGCGCCTGCTGCTTGGAGAAGCTGATCGACTGAGGGCTCTGCGACGTGGTCACCCAGCCGCGCTGGCTGAAGGTCTGGACCGCGGACATCACCACATCGGTGGGCGCCCGATTCGCCTGGAACGACACCGCGCCTGCTCGACCCTGCTGGTACGACCACCAGATCATGGCGACGCAGATGGCAATGAAGACCAAGGGAATGAGGCTATCCACGACCGCCCTCCCAGCGCAGACATGCGAACCGACAGCAGGCTGCGGCAGCTGAGCACGACGGTCTCGCTTGGACTGCGGCGGGACGCAAACCCGGCCGGCCCATGCGCTTTGCCCGTCGTGAACTATAGGTGAGCAGAGACAGCGGTGTGGACACCGGGCGCCGACCGGCAGCCGCCCGCTACCCCCGCGCCTGGACCTTGGCCCAGGTGTCCTTCAGGGTCAGCGTGCGGTTGAGCACGAGCGCCCCGGGCGCCGAATTCGGGGTCCGGGCAGAAGTAGCCCAGGCGCTCGAACTGGACGGTCTCGCCCACCGGCACGTCCGCTACGGACGGCTCGACGAGGCACCCGGTGAGGATCGTCTCTGAGTCCGGGCGCAGGTCCGCCAACAGGTCGCCGTCGGCACCCGGGTCCGGCCGGGCGAACAGGTAGTCGTACAGGCGCACCTCGGCCGGGATCGCATGGGCGGCGGACACCCAGTGGAGCGTCGCCTTCGGGCGCCGGCCGTCCGGCGCGTCGCCGCCGCGGGTCGCGGGGTCGTAGGTGCAGCGGAGCTCCACGACGCGTCCGGACTCGTCCTTGATCACGTCCGTGCAGGTCACGAAGTAGGCGGACCGCAGCCGGACCTCGCGCCCGGGCGCCAGGCGGAAGAACTTGGGCGGCGGCTCCTCCATGAAGTCGTCACGCTCGATGTACAGCTCCCGCGAGAACGCCACCCGGCGGGTCCCCGCGGCCGGGTCCTCCGGGTTGTTGACGACCTCGACCTCGTCTGTCTCGCCCTCGGGGTAGTTCTCGATCACCACCCGGAGCGGGTCGAGAACGCCGAACCGGCGCGCCGCCCGGCGGTTGAGCACCTCCCGGATCGAGTGCTCCAGCAACGCCATCTCGTGGACGCTGTCCGCCTTGGCGACCCCGATCTCGGTCGCGAAGTTGCGGATGCCCTCGGCCGGGAAGCCGCGCCGGCGAAGGCCGCTGATGGTCGGCATCCTGGGATCGTCCCAGCCGCGCACCCGCCCGTCGTTGACCAGCCGGAGCAGGAAGCGCT
Organism: uncultured Actinomycetota bacterium; assembly: GCA_963706835.1. Classification (GTDB taxonomy): domain Bacteria; phylum Actinomycetota; class Actinomycetes; order S36-B12; genus CAVXYG01. The sequence continues at coordinate 4,534 of CAVPOB010000022.1, read as the reverse complement.
TGGACATCACGGTGTAGGTCAGGCTGAGCCGGGCGAACTCGTACTGGCGCGGGTGCGACGGCACGGGCAGGTGTTCGATCAGCCAGTCGTACAGCGGCCGGTGGGCCTCGAACTCGAGGGTGCAGATCGAGTGGGTCACGCCCTCGATCGCGTCGGACTGGCCGTGCGCGAAGTCGTAGGTCGGATAGATGCACCAGGCGTCGCCCGTCCGCGGGTGCGCGGCGTGCACGATCCGGTACAGCACGGGGTCCCGGAGGTTGATGTTGGGCGACGCCATGTCGATCTTCGCCCGCAGGACCCGTGCCCCGTTCTCGAACTCGCCCGCCCGCATCCGCTCGAACAGAGCCAGGTTCTCGGCCACGGACCGGTCCCGCCACGGGCTGTTGCGCCCCGGCTCCGTGAGCGTGCCCCGGTGCTCACGGATCTCGTCCGCCGTGAGGTCGTCCACGTAGGCGTCGCCGCTCCTCACCAGGTGGACGGCCCATGCGTACAGCTGCTCGAAGTAGTCCGACGCGTAGTACAGGTGCTCGCCCCAGTCGAAGCCCAGCCAGCGCATGTCCGCCTCGATGGCGTCGATGTACTCCTGTTCCTCCTTGACCGGGTTCGTGTCGTCGAAGCGCAGGTGGCACCGGCCGCCGAACTCGTTGGCGATGCCGAAGTTGAGGCAGATCGACTTCGCGTGGCCGATGTGCAGGTAGCCATTTGGCTCAGGCGGGAAGCGTGTGACCGGCGCCGCGATCCGGCCCGCTGCGATGTCGGCGGCGACGATGTCGCGGATGAAGTCGGACCGCTCCGGGGCGGGGGAGGGGGTGGTCTCGGTCGTCACCGCGGGCGCCTCCGTCATCGTGTCGGGGGAGAGGCGGCTCTCGCGGCGGCGCACCACACTCCCGTTGGGAGTTGGCTGGCGCGCCAGGAGCCGATACCGGCGTGCTCTCGTGAGTGGGATACCGACGCGAAGGCGTGCCAGTTGGGGTATGTGTTTCGAGGCCCCGCCGCGCTTGCAGACACCACCGGAGCCGCGAGAAGAATAGCGTTCCCGGTCGCAGCCGCTCGAACTGGCCGGCCGGAGGCGGGTTCGGACGGGGCGCGCGGAGTCGGGGCCGGTGTGGTGTGCCGCCATGGACCCGGCCCCGTCAGCTGGCAGGAGGGAGACGACGACCGCCGCAAGCCAGCCCGACCAGGAATGAAAGAACTCCACCGATCGAGTCCCAAGTAAGGTAGCCGCCCAAACCAGGGCGCGCCGGTGTGAAGGACGATCGGATGAGTCGAGCGCTGGTCGAACGGGCGCAGCAGGGCGATCGGGACGCCTATGAGCTCCTGGCTCGCGGTGCGTCCGGTCGCCTGTTCGTCGTCGCCCAGCGGATCCTCCGCGATGTGGATCTGGCGGAAGACGCCGTCCAGCAGACGCTCGTCGACATCTGGCGGGACCTGCCCAGCCTGCGTGACCCGGATCGTTTCGAGGCCTGGACGTACCGGATCGTGGTTCGCCACTGCCGGGGGGAGACGCGGCGCCATCGACGGCTGGGTGGGGTCGTGGACCTGTCAGACGAGATGGCGTCGTCAGACGACGCGATCGGCGATGTCGCGGTTCGCGACCAGCTGGACCGCGCGTTTCGGTCACTGCGTCACGAGCACCGCGTCGTCGTCGTCCTCCACCACTTCGTCGGCCTCCCGCTCGGCGAGATTGCCGACATCCTGGACATTCCCTATGGCACGGTGGGTTCGCGCCTGCATCACGCGATGCGCTCGATGCGAGCCTCCATCGATGCCGCCGACCGGACGACCGTCCGCGGAGGGCAGCCGGCATGACGGCTTCGAATGATCTCGATCGCCTCGTGGCCTCGTGGCTCGAGTCGGACGGACCCACCAGCGTGCGCACGGAGGTCGTGGACAGAGCCCTCGACACGGCCCGCGGCATGGGTCAGCGGCGCGGGCCATCGGCCTGGTTCGCTGGTCCGGGTAGCTGGCCGGTCTATGCCGGCCGGCTGTCGCTCCGCGGGCTGTCGCCGGCCGTCCGTCTTGGGATCGCCATCGTGGTCTTGCTCGCGCTGATCGTCGGATCGGTGACTGTCGGCAGCCGCCTGCTGCAGGACGCGGATCCGGTCACCCCATCGACTCGCTACGACGGGACGTTCGAGTCGGTCGGACGGAGCATCGGCGATTCTGAGGACCCGCCGGGCTCCGTCGTGGTCTTGCCGGACGGCCGCGTCCTCGCGATGACGACCACCAGGTCGCCCGATGGCAGTCGTTGGGCGCCGACACGGATCGAGGCGTGGGATCCGTCGACGGGAACGCTCAGCGACCTGGGATCCACGTTGAAGCCACGATCGGGCGCCACTGTCGTCGCGCTCCGCGATGGACGGGTCCTGATCGTTGGCGGGGACCTCACACCCCTCGAACTGGAGGAATGTTGCATCGACTCCGCCACGGCAGAGGTGTTCGACCCAGCGACTGGGACGTCGACGCCTACCGGCCCCAAGCCCGGTGCCGACCTGGGCTTCGCGGCCACGCTGCTGCCGGATGGCCGGGTCCTCGTGGCCGGGGGCACCGCGGCCCAGGATCATATTGGTCGGACGGAGGATTCGCCACCGCTGACAGAGCTGGCCACCGCTGAGGTCTACGATCCGGCCACGAACTCGTGGGTTTCCATCGAACCCATGACGAAGGGCGCCGCCGGCTTTCAGGTGATGCGCCTTCCCGACGGCCCAATCCTGCTGGTGCAATCCTGGAACTCCGACGGCGCGACGGCCAACATCGAGTCGTTCGACCCGGCGACCGGATCGTTCTCGAGCGTTGGCGAGCTGGCAAAGCCGCCGTCTGCTCCAGGTGTGCTGCTCGCTGACGGCCGCGTGCTGTTCGCGCATGGATCCTGCTCCATCTACTTCCCGCCCGACCACCCGGGCGGCGCCACCACCGGGATCGAGCCGGTCTCGACGGAGATCTTCGATCCCGCCAACGGGTCGCTGACGGCGGGGCCGGCCTTGCCGCACTGTGTCGAAACCGCGACGGCACTCCCCGACGGCAGCGTGCTTGTCACCGGCGCCTGGGGTGAGGGCGGCCCCTGGCAGTGGCGATCCGACAGAGACGCGTTCTACATGCCGGACCAGATCGTTCTTTCCTGGGCCGGCCTGCTGGACCCGCGCACCGGAGCGGTCCGCGTCGTGGGCGCACCGGGTCGCAGCGGCGCCATCCCGACGGTCCTCCCGGACGGCGATGTCCTGTTCGTTGGTGGCACATGGAGCCGCCCGACCGTTGTCGACCCGAGCGCCCCGCCGCCCGGGTACCGCCCCATGCATGAGTTCAGCTGGGGGGAGATCTTCCGATGAGCCTTGCCGCCGCGATGAGACGTTCGCGGCAACCAAGCGTTCCAAGCCGGACGGCACACCACAAGGAGACAGCCGCATGCGAAGTCTGATCAGCACCAGCGCGATGGCCCTGGTTGCGTCCCTGCTGTTCACGGCATGCGAGGCTGGCATCCCCAACCAACCGTCGGCCGACAACAACGCCACGACTGCGCCGCCTGCGAGCGAGGCGCCCTCGCCCACTAGCGCCTCCTCGGTCCCTCCGACCACCTCACCCGGCGCAACGACTTCAGCGCGGCAGGTTGGTGGGTGCGTGCCTGGCTGTCATATCGGCCTCACGAGGCCCGGAAGCCTGCCCGTTGGGGAATACCAAACGGAGTGGTTCTTCGGCGGGGAGCTGCGCGTGACATTCGACGAACCGTGGACGAGCGGCGAGGACAGTTCCGGCGAGTTTCATACGGCCCCGGTCGACATGCCAGGCGACTGGATCTTGTACTGGCTCGACGTGTACCCGGTCGAGGACCTCGAGCGGGTGATGGAGGTGCCGCTCACGACCCAGGGATGGCTCGACTGGCTGCCCACGAGAGCGGGCCTCGAGGTCTCCGCCCCGGTCGCTACCACGATCGGGGGGTTACCCGCCACGTCGGTCGACATCGCTGTTGCCCCCGACGCGGTGAACGAGGACACGGAAGCCCCGGTGTGTGAAGAGAACATCTGCGTGCTCTACGCAGGCTTCGACCAGTGGGACAACGTCTGGGGCGTCATGGGAGGCTTCCCACAGCGCCTCTACTTCTCCGATGTCAGCTACGGCGGGACGGATCATCTATTCGTGGTCGCCCTCGCCCCGGACAGCACGCTCGAAGCGTTCGGCCCACGCGCCGAGGCGGTGCTCGATACCGTCAGGGCGCCGGTCGAGCCGACGCGGTGACGGTGGAACGATGCGGATCGAAGGAGACGTGCTGACGACCTTCAATGGGTGGGCCGAGGTCGCGCACCGGTGGAAGGTCGACGACGACAAGTTGACCGTCGAGGTGATCCGCGAGTGCCTTGGGGAAGGGGCGGACCTCCGATGCCCCGACAGGACCGGGATCCTCACCGAGGACCCGATACTCATCACTGCGAAGGAACACACCTTCGGGCGGAGTGGGGACGATCCAGGCTACTAGCCCATGGCCTGGAGACACCGAAAGGCCCCCAATTAGGGGACCTTTCTGATGGGGAAACCGGTGGAT
>CAVPOB010000021.1:0-94366 GCA_963706835.1 uncultured Actinomycetota bacterium | reverse complement strand
GCCTGCTGCACGGCTTCGGCTTTGTGGGGGCGCTGACGGATAATTGGCCTGCCGCAGATGATATTCTGCTGGCGTTTTAATGTGGGTGTCGAAATCGGTCAGTTGATCTTTGTGCCCGCCATCCTGGTCTTTCATGCTGCGCGGTCCCTGTTTGCGAGACATTCCTCCGCGACGGCGCGGAGCGCCGCCGGTTACATGATCGGTAATAGTCGCCGCCACCTGGTTCATTTTTCGCATGAGCACGTTTGGGTAAGCGTGCACTCAGCGCGAAGCGTAGATCTTCACGCGCCAAGACGAGAGGTTTGTGATGGCTGGTTATGGTCCATAGCGGCCGGGGATCGTCTTCTCATGGCGGGCAACCGGGTAGCTTGGTGACCCACGTGAATCGAAAGACCACTTGTCGTGCTCATGCTCACAATGTCTTCTCGGTCGGCATCACCCACATCCGCTTGGTTTTAATAAAAAAATAACTTAGTTTCTAACGGCATTGCAAGCCGTCATGGTTAAGTTGGTCGCAATCTAAACGGAGTTCGTGTGGGAGCGACCTGTGGCGACTATTATTGGAACCGGCCTCAACTATGTTGGCCGGCACGGTTGACGCTGATCTCATTGAGGCGGGGCAGGCAACGATCGCATCAATGGCGGTGCGGGCGACGACGAGATTTTTGGCGGTATCGGCTCCGATTCTGACAGGCGACGCTGAAACCTACCGCATCTTTGGAGAAGACGGCAACGATGGAGTCACGGCGGCGGTGGAATGACACCATCGACGGCGGAGTTGGCGACGATATCCTCATTGGGAATGGGCAACGACGAAATCCTGGGTGGTGCCGGCCATGAGCTCTATGGTGGCACAGGTATGTCTGCTTGGGTACGGCGGCTCGGGCGATGATCTCGTTTATGGCGAGGCCGGAGATGCATCCTCGTCTACCGCAGCGGTGATGGCAACGATACGTTCTTCGGAGGCATCGGCAATGATCGCCTCGATGGAGCTGAATGGTTCCGATATCACTGCGGCGCTTCGGTCAATCTCGCAGCCTACCAGACCTGGGCCGCCAACCAGGCCGCAGCGGCCGGAACTTCAACTCGGCGCTCCTCGCCCGTCAGGTCGGGGATACCTTCGCGTTCGCTTCTCTCGGCATCTCTGATCTCCGTCGTCGAAGGTCTTTCCATCGTCGTTGATGGACAGCCGGTGACGATGGAATCTCCTTCAACCAGGCGCCAACGAACATCACTCTGTCCAATGCCAGCATTGCCGAAGATGCGGCTCCTGGAACGGTGGTTGGTCTCCGTCAGGCACAGATCCCGATGCCGGGCAGTCCGAGACCTTGAGCTTCTGCTTTGGCGGATCCCTCAAGTGCGTTCGAGATCGTCGGCAGCCAGCTCGTCGTGAGCCGGCGCGGCACTCGATTTCGAAGTGCAACGGGGTCTACAGCGTGAATGTGACCGCCACGGATAGCAGCGGCCTCAGCAAAACGCAGAGATCACGATCACCATTGATGACGTCAACGAGGCGTCAAGCGGCGGCGTCGCCATTTCGGGCTTCGCAGTGGATACGAGCACTAACGATGCCATCCTGGCAATACCAGGGAGAGCATCCTTCGATCCCATGGGATGATTGGTGACGCGCTTTTTCAGTGGCATTACTCGATGGACGGCGCGACCTGGAACGAAATCGAGGAAGTGAACGACGCTCCCGACACGCCCAGCGGAATGGCGATCGGGGCTCTTGTGAAGGTTGCCGTCACCTACGCTGATGCCTTCGGCGAATATATTGTGACGTCGCCGGAAACGTTCGTGGTTGGAAACGGAGCTACCGATATGCTGTACGAAGGTAGAGAATTCGATTATTCTGGTCGTCAGCCACGCCATCGTCTGCTTTTCCGGCGCCGACACAGTGGATGGCGGCACAGGTACAGACACCATACGGCTGACAGGGACGTCTTCTGATTCCTAATGCTGCGGCGCACGTCCAGATCGTTGATGCTGAAGCTATCAGCTTCGGGGACGCGACTGAAGGCATTGCCGTCGAGATCCGCAGCCGTGGCAGACCGATGGCTTCAGGATCACCGGAAAGCGGTTTTGCCGATACGATCACGGGGAGTTCAGGCCCACATCATCAATGCCGGTTCCGGCGATGACGTCATTATCGGCTTTGCCGGCGCCGACCGGATCAACGGCGGCGGCGGCACGGACACTCTGGTTGTCGGAGACCTCCGCCGATCTCAATGGTGCCGCTAATAACCAGCTCGTCAGCGTCAGGGAGGTCACGGCCGCGACGGAACCGGGTCCGTCGTCATTGACCTGTCTGGCCAGAGCGAGCGTTCCGCATCATGGTAGCGCCTTCGCCGAGACGCCTCAGCGGCGGCCAGGGCAACGACAATTTCTCCGGGTCTCACCTTCGGCGAACACGCCGCACGGCGCCTAGGCACCGATACCCTTCGCCTGACGGGCTCTTCGACCGAGGTCGATGGTCAGTGATGCCCAAATCGTGAACATCAGCGATCACCTTCGCTGGCACGACCGAAGGCATTGCCGGTCGTATCCGGAGCCGGCAGACCGACGGCTTCAGGATCACCGGAAGCGGTTTTGCCTAATACGATCACGGGGAGTTCAGGGGCCGACGATCAATGCCGGTTCCGGCGACGACGCCATCGAGGCCTTGCCGGCGCCGACCGGATCGACGGTGCCGGCGGCACGGACACTCTCGTGTTGTCCTAGACCTCCGCCGATCTGAATAGTGCCGCGCAGCAACCAGCTCGTCAGCGTCAGGGAGGTTACGGCCGCGATGGAACCGGGTCCGTCGTCATTGACCCGTCTGGCCTGAACAGATGCTGAACGAGTAGATGTAAATAAACGAATTGCTATTAATTGATCAAGGAGATTACGATAAAAAACCTGTGCGTCAGCCACCTGTTACTGCTTTCTGAATCAGCGGCACCAGCGGTTCAGGCAATTTAATCTGCCCGGCAAGGGCAAACTGTTGCGCCTGATCTGACATTTTTTTCCAGGTCTTGCGGATGATTTCCAGCCATTTCTGCTCGTCGTACTCCGGATGTTTTTCAGCGAAGGCCAGCATATAGTGTTCGATAAAGACCAGTGCTGTGACATCTTCCAGCAGCTGCGTATCCGGATTCGTTTTCAACGACTTCTTACTGACAGCCTGTTTCACCCGTTCGATGAATGCTTCATCATAACCGGCCTTTGCCAGCAGAGCGCCGACAGTATCGGCATGGAAGCTGTAGAGCCCGGTACGCCACTGATGGTAACCCTTACGGTCCATCGGGTAATCACTGCGAGCTGATTTCCAGCGCTGGATGTGCTGTGCACGCAGTGCCAGTTTCATCGCATCATCAGCCTCGGGAGCGAAGCGTTGCTGCATGTCGGACATGCGGTGAGAGTAGAGCAGCTCTTTCGGCCAGTCTTTGCCTTCGCTGATCTCCCGATTAGGATCTTCGCTATTCGCTGCATCGATGAGCTTGATGGCGGTATCAAATTTCTGTTGTGTCATGTTATTTTCTCTAGCTGAAAGCAATATATTGAAAACGTGAAAGATTAAACGGCTAACCGGCGAAAATCAATCAAACCTTATCACGCGGGTGTGGATTAACAGGAAAACTGGCTAATTGCTTTTGCAGAAGAGCCGAAACTCGTCGTCCGTCAGCGGCTGGGAGAAATAGAACCCCTGATAGATATCACACTGCTTAGATCGCAAAAAATCGATCTGTTCTTTGGTCTCTACGCCTTCCGCGACGACCGCCAGGTTGAACTGATCGGCCATGTTGAGAATACTGCACACCATGATCTGATCGTTGGCAACTTTATTGAGTTCGGATATAAAAGAACGGTCAATCTTGATCTCGTCGATCGGCAGGCGCTTCAGGTAACTCAACGAACTGTATCCCGTACCAAAATCATCCATGGAAAAACGGATACCCAGTTTCTCGATCTCTTGCATAATACGAACGACCTTATCGACATCTTCAGCAACAATACTTTCGGTCACTTCAAAAACAAGCTTTTTCCTGAGAGCATCAGTCAGGTGTTTTTCACATAACAGGCGGACATCATCGACAAAGTTATAATAAAAAAACTGGCGCATGCTGACATTGATAGAGAACTGCCGGATACATATTCCCTGTTGCTCCCAGTTACTCAGGGTGAGGAAAGCGGTCTCCATAATGTAGCGGCCCAGCTTGATGATAGAACCGGTTTGTTCCGCTATCGGGATGAAGACATCAGGCGGAATCAGCCCCAGTTTTTCATTGTTCCAGCGTGCCAGGGTCTCGGCGCCGACAATCTTGCCAAATTCATCAAGCTGCGGCTGAAACACTAAAAAGATCTCATTGTTCTCCAGTGAGAAATGTAACAACCGTTCGATCTCAAGATTGTATTCTACTCGTTTTGCCATCTCCTCATCGAACACAATAATCCCGTCACGACCTTTTTCCTTGGCTTCGTACATGGCGATATCCGCTTCCTTGATCAAGCGGCTTGCATCATCATTTTGCCCATTGATCAGGCTGACACCTATGCTGGCGCTGATATAGAGATTATGCAAATCGACGGTATAACTTTCCTTGAGTATTGATAATATGTTTTCAGCCAGTTCCTGTGCGTCGACTCTGCACTCCTCCTTACTGCTGTATTCGAGACCCACGACGACAAACTCATCGCCGCCAAGTCTTGCTAATAAACAATTAGTGTGTTTTTGTCTGTTGATACGCCCGGCAACTTCCTGCAGCAGGCGGTCACCGATATCATGCCCCAGCGAGTCATTGATCGTTTTGAAATGATCGAGGTCAATCAGTAACAGATAAGACCAGGTTTTTGAACCGATCATTGAGGTCATCTTATTTTGCAGATGGTTGATGAAATAATAACGATTTTTCAAGCCCGTCAGAGAATCGTGATTAGCCTGATAATTTGTCTGCATCAACAACTTGTGGCTACTACTGGCCGCATAAATCAGCACCCAGGTAAAAATACCGGCAAAAACGGATAGTACATAACCGAACCATTCATTAATCAGGAAAAAATAGGCGACCAATGGCACCATCAGCATGATGACGATCGGTTTGAACAGCTTTTTATCCGGGATCAATAAAACCGAGGCGACCACAGAAGCGCCGATCTCTGTAAAGATCGCGATGTAGTGCAGTTGATATTGCTCTTCGGTGATAAAAAGCAGGAAGATAATCAACCAGAGCAGGAAAAATGCATAATAGAAAAGACCCAGTTTTTTATACCAGCGCTTTAACTGGATACTGCTAAGATTGTTATCGAGATACTGCCGGTAAATAACATAGCCCCACACCGATACGACCACCACCACGGCATACCAGATTACCGCCTTCAACGAAATGTCATTCAGCCAGCTGAGAAAAACATAACCCAGGCCGGGAAAAACGAGAGCAGAATAATCACCGGAATTTGCTTGTGCAAATAGGAATAGAAATAATGATTATTCATAAAAAAAGCGACTCAACAAACCCCGGCAATAAAAATCCAAAGAAATCCAGTACCTCTTATAGCCTCAGTACTGGAGTTTTGATGCCACCACCCGGGTTCATTAATTTAGGCGGCTCACTGCGTGAAAGTGATCATTACGCCTGCTCCCCATCAGGGCTGCCGTCACCAAAACCCTGTATCAGGTAGCCGCTCAGGTATTGTGAATCACTCATTTTATAACCAAGAAAAGCAGACAGTTCTTTCTGGTCATCCAGATCTGAATATGATGCCTGCTGATAGTAATAATCCAGACCTGCTTTTAATGATGGAGAAAGCCTGTAATAACCGCCTACGATAGCCCGCAAGCTGTCTTGTAAATCAACACCAGGCGGATCTCCACGGAACTTGTAACCTAGAATGCCGTATGATGTAAAACGATTGAAAAATTTATAGAGTTCAGTCTGAACAGTGTAGTCATTTTCACCAGTACCCAGCCCCTTATCCTCATCAGCAGTGGCAAACTTTATCTTGGCCGTCAGATCAAGCGCCATATCCGAGGAAGTTTCACTATTGAGCAAATCACGATAGGTCATGCAGGCAATAACATCACCCACTCCAGTTTCTGTAGTGCGCTCACCGGTGCCGGGAATAACGTCCGTTCCGCCAGATACAATGGTACCTTCCGGGGCAGTCACACTGAGAAAGGGGACTGTTAATCTAAAGACATAGTTATCAACGATATATCTTGCTGTGAAAGGAATATACCACTCATCGATCGACTGAGTTCCGCCGTAATCTCCACTCGTATATTCTGCACCGGTCGTTAGTTTTAAAACGCCATTGTCAGCAGTTGCTGACCTGTTAAAGAAGAGCAGCAACAAGAGCATCAGAAAAATAAGCGTGTTTAATCTTACGAAATCGCAGATTACACTGAACAATTTCGATAATCCTGCAAGCCGAGCAGGCTCATCTATCAGAGCCGAGGTAGAATCAGCACTTAAATTTAAACAGCAAAAGATTAGCTGCAGGCTAGTTTTCATTTAGCAAACCCTAGAAACAATGCATATAAAAATGATTGTCTATATGGGTTCAACAAAATCAACCAGCAAGGCTAAATCAGCGGTGGTGGTTGATCGGATTCCAGTATGAATTACTGGTTAACTTTATCCTGATCTTGGGTCTTATCCTGATCTTGGGTCTTATCCTGATCGCGGGATTGATCCTGATCACGATCCTGATCACGGGTTCGATCCTGATCACGGTCACGGTCACGGTCCATATCCGCATCCTGCTGGACTTGATCTCTAGCCTGATCAGCGGCCACAATGATAGCCTGGTCTGTTTGCGCAAAAGTTACCGGCACAGCCATAACGAGACCGGTTGCAAGTAGCGCTAATGTAATCATTTTTGTCAACATTTTGTTTTTCATGACAAATCTCCTTCTATTTAAATTTGAAATAAAAATGCACAAATTCATTTTCCTGCATGTTGGGATTAAAGAAACCCACCAAGCTAATTACAAATTTTGTGATTTGGAAAAAATATACTAGTTCACAACATCGACCTGGATGTTGACCTAAATCAATAATCACAATTAATATGAAAAAACGCTGAAGAACTGGCAACAACGTAATCTGTTAGATGATTTATCGTATCGAAAAAAAGCGGACATAAAATAATGTTCAATTTTAAACTTGTGCTTCGAGAGTCTGTATCTGATAATAACACCGGCGAAGGTAATGACTGATAATAAGATCAATGGACCATAGGTAGAAACAGATAACAGATCTTCTACCGATACCGAGGTTGTCGCGTCATAGATAACCCCGGCATAGATATAAGACTTTATAGAAATACCCAAAACTGCTGCAGGGAATATGCTGAGCCAGTAGACGACGCGACAAAAAAAAAAAAAAAAAAAAAAGCAAAAAAGCACCAAGTCCATAGGTGGATCAAAATGAAAATTCTTACCAAAATTTTATGTCAGAGACAAAAATTTGAATTAAAACATTTCATTTTGATTTCTTCTTCTTCACTAAGCAAAAAGCATCTCAGCCCCATAATCGTCTCTGCCTTCACATTGGTGCGGGGTGTTAGGGTAGAGCTGTTTACAGCTCTACTGCACAGAATGGAGATGCTCAACCATGCGACGCCAAGTATGAGAGATAACGTGCAGTGAATGGTGGAGTTATTGGTATTGAAAGGCCCTTCTCCTTTTCTATGGTACGACTAGTACTTTTTCTATGTGACAATTTTACTGACGCGAAATCTCTTTCTTCTTAAAGTGCTGTGAGTTATAGCGATTCTGGCCTTTCCCATGACCTTGATCATCTCATGCACAGCCAACATGAAGAATAGGTGCTTCTGCGAGTTGATTGTTGCATTGACTTGGCGCTTGTTCGGTCCCTACGTCAAGGAAAAGGGTCATTCATACCGGTCCCATTGTTGCACTTCGCGTTTTCCTTCCCAGACACCTTGTGTCATCTCTCTTTGCGGGTCGTGTGCAAAGCTTGGTAGTCTGCAGTAAGGGCTTAAGTAGAATCCAGTCGCTTTTGCCCAGTCTGCTGTAATTAGTAGGCATGGATTTAAAAAAAAACATCTCAATGTACTGTACAGTACAGTACGTTGCAAAATTCGTAGTTTCTGGTGTGAAGCTGGTCATAGAGTTGGTGGTACAGTGCTGTAGAAATCATTTGTAAAATCTGAACTGATGACATTGACACACCACCACTACTATGCTAAAGTAGTACCAACAGAAGGTGATTAAAAAACCAATGCAAATGGAACAATAATCACATGAAACCTATCCCATGCCCCCTCCCCCACCCCATCAATTGGATTAGACAAAAACAAGCATGTGAAATGAATATTATTGGGGAAAAGACTTTCAAACGTGGATGCAACTAGCAATGGACCTAAATCGACACTGTCCCAAATGTAGGTAAGCAGTACTTCCAGCTAGAAACGTAAATATTAATTATTTTAATGAAAAAGGCTCAGCAACAAAAAAAAAACATTGCCAACAATTGCCGAGAGCGGTGATCGGGGAATGGAAACCCTCCACCTCAACATTGCAACATCCGACTACGATCACTTTCGGGACATCGCGCTCGGGCGCGTCGGCGTAGACGGGGCGCGGGTGAACTACCAGATCTATCCGATCGAGGAAGTCTTCTTTCGTTTCGTGCGCTACCGTGAGTGGGCATGTCTCTGGAGGTATCGTTCGCCAAGTTCGCAGCCATCATGGCCGATGGAGAACCCAGACATCGTCGGACTTCCGATATTTCCATCGCGCATGTTCCGCCTCGCGTCCGTCTATGTGAACCGCAAGGGGAGCATCCGGTCCGGAAGGATCTTGCCGGCAAGCGGATCGGCGTGCCCGGAATGGGCGCAAACGGCCGCCATCTACACTCGAGGCTGGCTGAGCGACGATCTCGGCATACCGCTCAGCGCAGTCAAGTGGTTCCAGGCCGGGCTCAACCAGCCGGGACGCGGCGAACAGGTAAAATTCAATTTGCCAGATGACGTCGAGCTGAAGGCTGTCGCCGCGAGCTCGCTGCGGGACATGCTTCGCGACGGAGAAATCGACGCATTCTTCTCTGCGCGACCGCCGGACGGAATGGATGGGCCGTATGCGGGATATCGTGCCGATGCTCGCAGATGCCCGGAGCGAGGAAGCAGCCTACTTCGAGCGTACCGGTGTCCTGCCCATAATGCACACCATCGCCATGCGCCGCGAAGTCGACGAGCGCAATCCATGGATCGCACGCAATCTCTACAAGGCTTTCTCAGAAGCACGGGAGCTTAGCCTCGAGCGCATTTTCGACAGGCAGGCATCGAGGATCTTCGTTCCATGGCTTCCGGACCTCGCCGAGGATGGCCGAAAGCTACTCGGAAAGACATATTTTCCCTACGGCATCGAGGAAAATCGCACGTGCCTCGAAGTCTATCTCAAGTGGTGCTTCGAACAGGGCATCACCGAAACGGCGCGTTGCGCCTGAAGAACTTTTCGCCCAGGAGATCGGAGCAGCATACAGGGTATGAGTTACCGTCCGTCCCCAAGAGACCATCAGTGGAGGAAGAAATGACAGGAAAAATACGAAGCCTAGCCGTGTTCGCGATTGGCACCGCCGTAGCACTTCCAGCAGGCTCCGCCTGCGCGCAGTCGCCCGCCGAATTCTACAAGGGAAAGAGCATATCAATTCTTGTCGGCTCATCACCGGGCGGCGGCTATGCCACCTATGCAGGTGTTCTGGAGCGCCACTACAGCAGGCACATCCCCGGTAACCCGAACATCATCGCCAAGAGCATGCCAGGCGCTGGCAGCCTGAAAGCCACCTCCGTCATCTATAACAAGTCCCCGAAGGACGGCACGGAAATGGCGGCAATATTCATGGGGGCCGTAGTCGAGCCGTTGATCGGCGACCAGGGCAAGACGTTCGACGCCAACAAGCTCGTCTACGTTGGAAGTCTCAATCGCGAGACCAGCATCTGCATCTCCTGGCATGCTTCCGGAATCAAGTCGTTCGAGGAACTCTTCCAGAAGGAGATGGTCGTCGGCGCGTCCGGCTGGACGTCCTCGATCCGCCAGTATCCGACAGTCCTCAAGAACCTGCTCGGCGCCAAGTTCCGCGTCATCAGCGGCTACGAAGGATCTTCGGAAGCGCGGCTTGCGATGGAGAAGGGGGAGACGCAGGGCATCTGCGGACTGCAGTGGTCAAGTTTTGCGACTTCTCATGCAGACTGGATAAAGGAGAAGAAGGTCAACATCCTTCTACAGATGGCGCCCGATTCCCATCCCGATCTCGACAAGCTCGGGGTTCCAAACGTCTGGAAATACGTCAAGACACCGGACCAGGAGCGGGCACTGCGCGTGATCTTCACGCAGCTGAAGTTCGGCCGCCCGTATATTCTGCCGCCAGGCGTGCCGGCAGACCGGGTGAAAGCACTGCGTGACGCGTTCATGGCAACTGCCAAGGATCCGGCGTTCCTCGCCGATGCGGAGAAGGCGAAGATCGGCATCGATGCGGTGTCAGGAGACGAAGTGCAGAAGCTCGTGGCCGACGTCTACAAGACACCGGCGGCAGACGTACAGCGCGCCAAGGCAGCACTCGGCACCAAACCGAAAAAGAAGAAGTAGTCGGGGAGACCTCTTCGGCCCATCGCATCGGCGGTCCACAATCGTGAAGGCCGCCGGTGCCTCCGCCACCGAACTCGTTTTTGCGCAGGCACACCTGATGGCTCTACTGCCGCTGACCATCGCGTTCTGGAGCAACGACCGGACACGCGCGCTCGAGGACGGGCGCGTGAAAGTGGAGGGTTGCGACGTCACGTTTTTCCCGATGAAGCCAGAGGAAATGTTCCTCAGGTCATTCGGGCGGCAGGAATTCGACGTCAGCGAACTGTCGATGTCGAACTACCTTTCGGTGCGATCGCGAGGGGAGTGCCCCTATATCGGACTGCCGGTATTCCCATCCCGCAAGTTCCGCCACTCAGGGATCTATGTGCGCACGGACAGGGGCATTGACCGCCCCGAGGATCTTGCAGGCAAAATCGTTGGCGTGCCCGAGTATCAGGTGACCGCATCGGTCTGGCTGCGCGGCATGCTCAAGGACAAGTACAATGTAGCGCCTTCGGATATCCGCTGGCGGACCGGCGGCCTCGAGCAGGCCGGCCGCGAGGAAACAGTGCCGATCTCGCTGCCAGCCAATGTCGAACTCGAGCCGATTGGCCTTGGCAAGACCCTGTTCGGCGCCATCGAGACCGGCGAGATAGATGCGCTCATTGCGCCGCGTCCTCCGACGGCTTTTCTGCGGCGGGATCAGAACGTGCGGCGGCTGTTCCAGGACTACGTCGCAGAAGAAAGGGCCTATTTTCGCGAGACCGAAATTTTTCCGATCATGCATGGGATGGGCGTACTCGAGAGCAAGGTGGATGCGCATCCCTGGCTTGCGTTCAGCCTGCTCAAGGCGTTCGAGGAGTCCAAGGCGATCGCCATGGCCGAGTTGCGAGAACGCCAGGTCTGCAAGGTGACGCTGCCCTGGCTGGAAGCAATCGTCGAGGAAACGCAGGAACTCATGGGCACGGATTTCTGGCCCTTCGGCGTGGAACCTAACCGGAAAGCGCTCGAGGCACTGAGCCGCTACCATCACCAGCAGGGACTGTCACCACGGCAACTCCCCGTCGACGAGATGTTCGCTCCAGGCTCCTATACGGTCGTGCGCGTCTGAACCGGCGCCCATCGGCGCCATACAAGATCCGTCCGGGTGTCCGGCGCACATCAGTCCCGCACCGGCGGCCGGCCGAGCGACGAGCGAACGATGACCTGCGGCGAGGCGGCCAGCGCAGCGGCAGTAGGCAGGCCTTTCGCCACATGCACGGTTGTGCCGATGGGCGTGATCGAAGACAGGTGGAGCACGGCGGAGTTCATCATGCGGAAACAGCCTGACGATGCTGCCTGGCCGATAGTGGCTTCATCGTTGGTGCCATGAATGCGGTAGAGGGTGTTGCCGAGGTAGAGCGCCATGGCGCCGAGCGGATTCCTGATGCCGCCAGTCATCTTCTTCGGCAGCTCCGGCTGGCGCTCGCGCATTTCAGCCGGCGGATGCCAGTCCGGCCAGGACTGCCGGCGGCTCACCTTCTCGGTTCCGGTCCACGAGAAGCCCTCGCGGCCGACCGAGATGGGATACTCGTAGGCGCGGTTGCCCGGCAGAACGCGATAGAGCCTGCGAGCGGAGGAATCGATCACGATCTCTCCCGGCCCATAGGCTGGTACCAGGAAATCGACGACCGATGGAGCCTTGGGCGCTATGGCTGGGCGCGGACCACCGGCCAGCAGCTCTGGATAGCGACGGGGCATCGGACGGGGATCGGAATCCCACTGCCGCCAACCGTCGTTCCAACCTTCGTTGCCGAACCAGTCGGGTGCGCGCTCCCTGCGGGCCGCGTCCGAGCGGCGGCGCTGCGACGGCGTACTCATGCCAAAAGCCCGGTCGGCCCATTCCGGCCAGCCTTGCGACCGTGCTTCCGTCGGAACTGCATGGGCCAAAACGAAAACCAGAATACTGCACAGTCCCGCGGACGACAGGCCCAACCGTTCAGATTTGCTCATTAGCGAAACTCCGATGCTACCTCAGGCAGGCGCTCTCACAAATGCTGCCGAATCCTAAATAACTGCGAAAAGACAACGCTCTACCACCGCTTTAGTTTCATGGCCTGACAGCCAGCTGCGCGCGGAGCTGTCATGACGCACGGAAGGCGCTAAGCTCGCGGGTGAGACGAAAACGAGGGCGGGCTGGCATGGCACGAAAGCCGGGGCGGGAAGAACTCATCGAACGGGCACAGGAAGTCGCGAAGCTTGCACGGCGGGAGGCGGATCGCGCGGAGCGAGAGCGCAAGGTTTCCAGCGAAGTGTTCGCGGCAGCCAGGGAGGCGCAGCTCTTCCGCCTCCTGCAGCCGGAGCGTTTCGGCGGTTTCGAATACGACTTCGGCATGATCGTGCGCATTGCGCTGGAGATCGGACAGGGCTGCGCCTCAACGGCCTGGGTGATCGATCTCGCCATGATGCACCAGTGGCTGGTTGCGAATTTTCCGCTCGCCGCACAAGATGATGTGTGGCGTTCAGAGGCCGATGCGGTTGCGTTCGGATCGTACTCGCCGGCATGTGCGGCAAAGCCGGTAGACGGTGGCTGGCGGATCAGCGGCTCTTGGCCGTTCGCGAGTGGCTGCGACCACGGGCAATGGGCGCTGCTCGGCGCGCGGTTCGAGGTTGAGGACAACAAGGAGCCGCCAGCAATCGGTTTCGTTCTTGTTCCCAACAAAGACTATTCAATCAAGGACGACTGGTTCACCAACGCGCTTGCAGGAACCGGCAGCAAGAGCATTACCTGCGATGACGTGTTCGTGCCGGCGCACCGGCGGCTGATGCTTGAGGATGCAAAGGCAGGCAGATCACCCGGCGCGCACGATCTCGACCGGCCGCTATATCGGCTGCCGATGTTCTCCGTGATCCCGACGGCAATCTCCGGGCCGGCGCTCGGCGCACTCAGGGGCGCGCTCGGCGACTACGTCGACATGGCGAGTGCCCGCAAGACGATCGCAATGGGGAGCGGCAACGCGATGGCGGGCTTTGCAGCGGTGCAGTCGCGTGTCGCGGAGGCTGCCGGCGCGCTGGACGCGGCGACACTCATGATCCTGCGCGACGTCGCAGAAGCGCACGCGGTCGTCGAATTGGGCGCGGAGGTAGCCATAGACATGCGGGTGCGCAACCGGCTAACGCACGGCTTCATCCTCAAGCTCGCCGTTCAGGGGATCGACGCGCTCTACGGAGCAACGGGAGCGACGGGCTTCAATAGCGGAAACCGGATCGAGCGGGCGTGGCGGGACATACACGCCATATCGCACCATATCAGCCTCAACTGGGACGCCGCCAGCACACTCTACGGCAAGCACCAGCTGGGGCTCGAACTGCACGGTCAATACTGAGGCGATCCTGGCTTGCCAAGCCGGCGCATCCGGGCTTCACTGACGGCAGCGAAACTCTACTGGAAAAGGACGCTCCCATGAGCGACGTGAACAGGGCCCACATCGACAGCTACTTCACCGAGCGCGCAAAAGCCAAGCGCGGGGGACGGCTCAACGCCTACACGACGCTGACGCCCGAGAGGACTGCGCTCGTCGTCGTAGACATGCAGGACTACTTCCTGGTCGAGGGAATGCCGTCATGCATCAAGGACGGCACCGAAATCATTCCCGACATCAACCGTCTTGCCGAGGCGGTACGAGCCACGGGCGGCCGAGTGATCTGGATCCAGACCGAGGCGCCTGCCGACAAGAGCGACTGGGCCAACCGGGCAGAGGCAACGTCGCCCAAGAGCTGGGCATCGCGGCAGAAGCTGATGGCGCGCGATGGCGCGGGCTTCCCGATCCACAAGGACTGCGATGTCAGGCCAGACGACGACATCGCGATCAAGTATCGCTATTCGGGCTTCCTTCCCTATACGTCGGAACTCGAAACGCTGCTCAGGAAGCACGGTCTCGACACGGTACTCATCACCGGCGTCGCCACCAGCACCTGCTGCGAGTCGACGGCGCGGGACGCCAGCATGCTCGGCTTCCGCACGATCATGATCTCCGATGCAAACTGGGACGATACGCAGCAAATGCATTCGCACACGCTTGGCAAGTTCCTCACGACGTTCGGTGACGTGCAGACGACCGAAGAAGTGATTGCCCGGCTGACCGGCGACGCAAAGACGGCCGCGGCAGAGTAACATCATGACCGATAAGCTCGTATTCTACACGCATCCGATGTCGCGCGGGCGCATCGTGCGCTGGATGCTGGAAGAAATCGGCGCTCCCTACGAGACGCAGGTGCTCGACTACGGCACGACCATGAAGGCGCCTGACTACCTCGCCATCAACCCGATGGGAAAGGTGCCGGCGATCATGCACGGCGACAGCGTCGTCACTGAATGTGCCGCGATCTGCGCCTACCTTGCCGATGCGTTTCCGGCAGCCGGCCTGGCTCCGAACGTCACGTCAAGGGACCGCGGGGCCTACTATCGCTGGCTGTTCTTTGCAGCCGGGCCGCTCGGGAAGCGGCGGTGACGAACAAGGCGCTCGGATTGGATGTACCGCCGGAACGCAGGGGAATGTGCGGGATACGGTCTCGCTCGACGAGTACTCGACATGCTCGAGAAACTGCTCGACGGCCGCCAGTATGTCGTCGGCGACCACTTCACGGCGGCCGACGTCTACCTCGCCTCGCACTCGGCTGGGCATGGAGTTCGGCACCATCGAACAGCGGCCGGTGTTCGAGAGCTATCACTCCGGCTTCGTCCACCGTCCGGCAGCGAAGCGCGCCGCCGAACTGGACGACGCCCTCATGGCCGACCACCCGATGCCGGGAACAGGCTGACCCAGGGCGAAAGCGGTACGCGACCCGGCCGCCGGTTGCCCCTAGCCGTACCTTTTGGCATGGTGCCGCCGCGTTTTCGCGGGCCGGCGCCAGGCTGGCAGCAGACGTGCAATGGGATCAAGGGAGACATCATGACCCCGGCAAGCAGACTTCCACTGCAGCCCTCACTCGCCACAGGCATTGCGCTTTCTCGACCGTCAGGCCAACGCCGACAGCGTCGCCGATTTCTACAAGGGCAAAAAGGTTTCTGTCATCATCGGCTACGGCGCAGGCGGTGGTTATGACCGCTATGGTCGTATGCTCGCGGGCTCGATGGGCAAGCACATTCCCGGCAACCCGACCTTGGTGCCGAAGAACATGCCTGGTGCTGGCTCGCTCAAATCAGCGAACTACATCTACGTCCAGGCACCGAAGGACGGCACGGAACTCGCCATCTTCGGACCGGGGATCGCATTCGAGCCCCTGCGCGGCGGCAAAGGCGTGCAGTTCGATCCGCTGAAGTTCGGATGGCTCGGGTCGCTCAACGAGCAGGTCGGAATCGTCGTGGCGCTTGAGAAGAGCGGCCTCAAGAAGATCGAGGATGCGATGGCGAAGCAGTTCGTCGCCGGCGCCAGTGGGCTCGGGCTCGTCGACCAACCTCAACTCGCACGTCCTCAATTCATTCCTCGGGACGAAGTTCAAGGTGGTGACGGGTTACGGTGGCTCGAACGACATCACGCTCGCCATGGAGCGCGGCGAGGTGGATGTCATCACGGGATGGTCGTGGGACTCGATCAAGGCCTCGAAGCCCGACTGGATCAAGGACAAGAACGTCCATATCGTGCTGCAGATCGCGGACGAACGACATCCAGAAATCAAGAACGTGCCATTGATGTACGACTTCGTTAAGAACGAAGACGACAAGCAGACGCTGCAGCTGATTTTCGCACACCAACTGCTCGGCCGGCCGTTCACGATGCCGCCAAACGTTCCAGCCGACCGGCTCGCCGCCATGCGCAAGGCGTTCGAGGCAACTGCGAAGGACGCGGAATTCCTGGCGCAGGCGGAAAAGAGCAAGGTCGAGATCAGCTATGTCTCGGCCGAGCGCGTCGAGAAGCACATCAAGTCGATCTTCGCGAAGCCGAAGACCTTGGTCGAGCGGGCAGCCAAGGAAATCCAGCAGGCAACGAGTGCTGGCAAGTCGGCACCGACCGTAAAGAAGAACTAGGCTGAAGGGCGGCGGGTGCAGGCGCCCGCCGCCTCGCGAACTTGATCGTGCCGGAAACTTCGGCGCGCCATGCGTTTATGCCGATCCTTGTCAGGCAACCATTCTACTTCAGAAATTTCCCATCAACGACGACCGCATCGATGTTCGAGCGCTGTGCTCCATCCCGTATGCCCATCTGGCTAGCGCGTACCAAAGCAACCGGGAACTCATTTCCAAGCCCGCTTGACGCCCTATCCGTTTCGCTCAAACTCAGACTCCCGACTTTTCGAGCAATACGACAAGAGAGCGCACATGCCCCGCCAGATCCACCTCGGCCTATTTATGCAGGGTGCCGGCAACCACGTCGCCGGTTGGCGGATGCCGGGTGCCTTCACGAACTACCATACAATGGATGTCTGCATGTCGCTGGCCCGCACCGCAGAGCGCGGCAAGTTCGACATGCTGTTCTCCGGCGACGGCTACGGTGTCAGGCGGGACAGCAACCCTCCGGCGCCTCGCGCTTCCAGCCGATCCTGATGTTCTGCGCCATCGCCATGGGCACCACACACGTCGGCCTCGGCGCGACTGCGTCCACCACCTACAACCATCCCTATAACGTCGCGCGCGCCTTCGCCACGCTCGATCACATCAGCAAGGGCCGCGCTGCATGGAACGCAGTTACCACCGCCCAGTCGGCCGCCGCCGAGGTATTCGGCCGCGAGCACCCCGACCATGCGCGACGCTACGAGAACGCCTGGGAATTTATCGAGGTGGTGAAAAAGCTATGGGACTGCTGGGACGATGATGCCGTCGTGGCCGATCAGAAGACGGGCGAGTTTATCGACTGGGACAAGGTCCATTTCCTGGAGCACAAGGGCGAGTTCTTCGACGTCTCAGGTGCACTGGCCTTGAGTCGCTCGCCGCAGGGCCAACCCGTCGTCATCCAGGCCGGCGGCTCCGAAGCCGGACAGGAACTCGCTGCCGCGACGGCGGACGTCGTATTCAGTGTCACACAAGACATCGAGGAGTTGAAAGCCGCCTACAGATCCCTGAAGGAGCGCGTAGCACGAAATGGCCGCGATCCGGAGAAGGTCTGCGCGCTGCCAGGCGTCATGACCATCGTCGGCGAGACGGACGCCGATGCGATGAAGCAGCTCAACATGCTGCAGAACTTCGTCGACGATTTGGTCTCGCTCGCGATGATGAAGAACCGGCTCGGTCTCGAGTTGAAGCCGGAAGATCTCGACAAACCGTTTCCTAAGGATCTGCCGCTGCCCGACTCGAGCCATGGATTTGCCCGAACCATCATATCCAAGGCGATCCGCGAAAACACGACGAACGCGACGTCTACAATCTCGTCGCGGCACCGCGGGCACTGGGTCGTCTGTGGCTCACCGAAAACCATTGCCGACACATTCGAGAAATGGTTCGTCGAGCGCGCCGCGGACGGCTTCAACGTCACACGCCACCCCATTTCCCGGGCGACATTCGACGACTTCGTCGATATGGTCGTCCCGGAACTCCAGCGCCGCGGGCTCGATCGCCACGACTACACGGCACGACGCTACGCGACCACCTCGACCTTGCCCGCCCGCCTCCTGCTCGCTCAACATCGCAATGATCTGTTCTTCGGAAAACGGCTCTTCTTCATCGTCTCGCCCCTCGCCCAATGGGCCGGAGTTCAGTAGCTCGAACTGGAGGAGATCTCCCAGCGCAGGCCACCATGTGGAACCCCTTGTCTGTGACGTAGTTGAATGACAGCCGAGATTCTCCGGCATCGAGAGTAGAGGGGTAGACTAGGCCACAAAAGCCAGGCGATTTAAGGGGGTATGGTGGCGCACCCAAGAGGATTCGAACCTCTGACCTCTGCCTTCGGAGGGCAGCGCTCTATCCAGCTGAGCTATGGGTGCAGACCGGACCGCTTGATACCCCATTTACGGCGAGCAGCAAACGCGATCCGAAAACGGAAGTCGCCCGGCCGGTGAACTCCGAGCCGGGCGGTTGCGTCGGATGGGCGCCTACCAGCGTCCGCGACGTCCACGTTGGGACGCGATAATGCCCAAGGCAATCAAGCCGGCGCCGATTGCAATGGCTTTGCCGACATTGCGGCGCCGCTTCCGCCGATAGTAGTACGCGGTCGTCATAGTAGCCGCCGCCATAGTAGTAGGGACCGTCGTCATAATAGCGGGCCGGTGCGGTGTAGTAGGGGGCGGCATAGCTGCGACCGTAGACGCGACGAGGCGCCGCGTAGCGACGGGGTGCCACATAGCGACGGGCGGCATAGCGGGGGCCGAAGCCGCGTGCGCGAGCGGATCGACGCGGGGCAGCGAAGCTGCGAACGGCAGCACGGCGCGGGGCGGCGCGGCGGGGGGCAGCGCGGCGGCCGGCATTGACAACGTGGCCGCGGTTCTTGGCATGCCGGCCCTGGGCTTCGGCGGGGGCGCTTGCGGGCAGCGTCGAGGTGATGGCAACCGCAGCGGCGACGAGCCAGGCGGTTGTACTCTTGGCGATGGACATCGGGACTCCTCCTTCTCCTGGGAGGATCGCTCCTCCTTAGCGTGGCATATCGTACGAGGTGGCGTTGAACGGACCTTGAACGCACCGTACAGCTTGTGTTCATCTTTCGGAGGACGGTGATGAGTGCGTACGAGGACATCAGGGCGGGCGAGGAGCGGATCGCACTTCCTGGGGAACACGATGCGGCCTCGATTTCATCGGCCGCATAAGAACGCCGTTCAAATCGCGCTCGGAGTGCCCGAAGAACACGCGGCAGTCGGAGGCCGTCGGAACGGTCGAAGATCGACCCACGTATGCCGCCGGGCTCGCAGGGATCGAAAAGTTCTCGCACGTGATCCTGCTGACTGGATGCACGAGGCGCGGCGCGATCTCATCTCACAGGTGCCGCGGGATCCCCGGCGAGAAGCGCGGCACATTCGCGTTTGCTCGCCCGTCAGGCCCATCTGTCTGCTGGCGTGGTAGCAATACGAGAGAGAGAGAGAGAGAGAGAGAGAGAGAGAGAGAGAGAGAGTGTGTGTGCACACACACACACACACACACACACACACACACACACACACACACACACAAAGCCGTATTGCTCGTCGGGTCCGGCAACCAGAGGTACCAGGGCCGCCAGGAACAGCACCGCCCCGTAGAGGATCCAGGAAAGGCCACCGCAGCCCGGTTCGCGGAGCCGGGGATCTCCGGCTCCGGTGGGCGGCTCATGACATCCGGGTCGCCCGGGGTCCACGGGGATCACCACCACGCCGGCTGAGGTCAGGAAGAACAGGAGGAACAACACCATCGCCGGCGTCAGGGCGGATCCCCCGTTGATGTTGAATGTGGTGGCGGCGACGAAGAGCATGACCAGCGCGCAGGGGGGTCATCTGGAAGCGGATGTAGGACACGACTTTGTCGTAGACCGGGCGCCCAGCTCGACCGCGTGGACGAGCGTGCCGAAGTTGTCGTCGGTGAGAATCATCCGACCTGCCTGCTTGGTGACCTCGCTGCCGCTGCCCATGGCCACGCCGATGTCCGCCTGCTTGAGTGCGGCGGCGTCGTTGACGGCGTCTCCGGTCATCGCGACGACCAGACCCTGCTCCTGCATCCGTGCCAGGCGCTCGGCCTCCTTGCGTGACCCGTCCGAACACATGCAGGCCGGGGAGCCGTCGCTTGACCTCGTCGTCGGTCAGGCCCTGGTCCTCGGCCGCTGATGGCACCTTCCCCCGAGCCCAGGCGTCTCCCCAATGGCCTTGGCGGTGACGGCGTGGTCACCGTGCAGACCACTGCATGTCAATCCCGGCCTTGAGGGCGGTCTGCATGGCCGCGGGCCTCGACGATGCGCGAGCGGGGTTGATGATGCCGACCAGCATGCCGACGAAGTCCAGGTCGGTGACGTGGGACATCGGGTCGTCGTTCATCGCCGACAGCTCGCCTTGGTCGACGATCCGGGCCGCGAAGGCCAGCACCCGCAGGCCCTTGTCGATCGGTCTGCTCGGCCTCGTCGACGGCAAGGTCACCCCGCTCCAGTTCGAGGACGCCCTGAAGCGTTCAGGACCCCGCCCTCTATCCCCGTCATGGACAAGGTCAAGGTCGTCGCCAATCAGGAGTCCGAGGCCCGATTCCCCGAGTTCCAGCCCAGCCGCGTGACCCTCACCCTCACCGACGGCACCAGGCACGTACAGCAGGTGGACGTCCCCAGGGGCGACGCCCGCGACCCGATGACGCCCCGGGAGGTCAAGGTCAAATTCGACGCCCTCGGCGCCTACGTCCGCGCCAGTCCCTGAGCCGCGACCAACTCGGCCAACTCATCATGAACCTCGACCACCAAGACACCCTCGACGCCTTCTTCGCCGCCGCGACCAAGCAGGCTCTACCTGGGAGATCCAGCTACGCCGCGCCCGCATCGGCTCGCGCGGCACACGAAGCCACCGATCCGGAAAAAGGCCGCCCGTTGCCCGAGTTCAAGCCCGACCCATCCCCCCGGCTCCACGGTCCTGGTCACCGAGCCACTGGCGGCTACGTCGGCGGACGGCTCGTGCCGCGCCTACTCCAGCACGGTTACAGGTCGCCGCCTCGCCCGCTCGGCTGGAACGAGGGACGCGCCGGTCCGACGACCCGCGCCGTAGATCACGGAGGGCGATGCCGAGGACCCCAGGCCGTCCGACGCGCCCTGACCGGTGCGCACGCGGCCTACTACCTGATTCGTCACCGATGGGCGCTGAGCAAGGACTTCGAATCACAAGACCAGCGACTCGCCGAGGTCTTCCGCTCAGGCCTCACTGACGCGGGCGTGCGCCGCTGAACTCCACCTCGGCGGACCTGGCGAGACCGGCGCGGGGGCTCCTCCCACCTCAAGTCCAGACGCGAGGCTGAGGCCACCGTGGGGGCCTCCGAAGCACAGCTACCGTGTTCCGGGCGGCCATCGTGCTCCTGCTCGGGGCTCCGCCTCCTTCGAGACCGCGCCACCCCTGCTTGATGCCTCCCCGTCATGATCACGCCCAAGTGGGCGAACACCAGAGCCAGCCGATCGCGATCCGCGACGTGATGCACTACCTCGTCGCCAACCTCAACACCCCCGAGACCGCGGGCCTCACGCTCGACATCGGCCTGGACGTGCTGCGATACGAGCAGCTCATGCGCATCATGGCCGAGGAACTGGACTCCCCGCCGTCTCATCATCTCCTTTCGCGCCCGTACTCACCCCGAAACTCTCAAGCCTCTGGATCGGGACTGGTGACCCCCGTCTCGCCTCGCATCGCAAGACCGCTGGCCGAGGGGCTCCGAGACCGGCGCGCTCTGCCCAACCGGGCCAGCGAACTCATGCCACGCCCCGACGGCGAAGGACCGTGCTCGGTCCGCGAGTCCATCCTGGTCAGGCTCTGGGCCGGGTCCGCCGGAGGAGAGGTCGAGACCTCCTGGACCGAGGCCGGCGGTGATTCCCATGGTGCAACTCCCGACGACGCTCCTACCCCTACTGCCTACGCCGCCCCCAGCCCGGCGACCCCTACCGGGCCGGCGAACTGTTCTTCGTGTACCTACGAATGCCGAGATCGACGCCACGCCCGATCGCGTCTTCGATGCCGTTCGTCCGCGTCGGGGCGGCAACGGGTACTACGCCGCCGACGGCTCGGCGCGTACGGGGATGGATGGACCGGCTCCTCGGAGGCCCGGTACTCCGCCGCGGACGCCGAGACCCCGCCCGGGTGCACTACGGCGAGTCGCTCGACTTCGTGAGTGACCGGGTCGACCGCCGCGTGCTTCTCCCACCCCACCGCCGAAATGCGCGTCCCCGGAACCGCCACCCGCGTAATCCACGCTATCGCACCGAGCGTACAAACGTGCATCAAGGCGAAGAACATCGCCGATTGTGTGTATTACGGGCCAGGTCCACGGGAGTTTGATCGGCCGCGATGCCTTCCAAGAGGTAGACGTCACGGGGATCACGCTTCCGATCACCAAACACAACTACCTGGTGACACGGGTAGATCAAATCGGCCCGGTTCTGAAAGAGGCCTTCTATATCGCCCAGTCGGGACGACCGGGCCCCGTGCTGGTGGACATCACCAAGGACGCCCAGCAGGATAGTACCGACTTCCAGTGGGACGACTCCCCGGTTGTGTTGCCGGGTTACCGTCCTGATCTGAAAGCGCTCCCCGAAGAGTATGCTCACGCCATCGACCTGATCAACAATTCGAAAAGACCCGTCATTCCTGGCTGGACAAGGGGTCATCAAGTCCTCGGCCACTGAGGTCTTGCTGAAATTCGTTGAAAAGACCAGAATCCCGGTCAGTTGTACTCTTCTGGGCCTGGGAGGCTTTCCAGCCTCTCACGGGTTCAACCTCGGCATGATGGGTATGCACGGAGAGGCCTGGGTCAATAAAGCGATCCAGGAAGCGGATCTGCTGCTCGCCTTCGGAATGCGGTTCGACGACCGGGTAACCGGAAACCTCGCGAACTACGGCAAGAAAGCCAAGAAAATCCACATCGAAATCGACCCGTCTGAAGTGAACAAAAACGTCCAGGTTGATGTCGATATCGTCGGTGATCTTCGCGAGACTCTCGAAATTCTGCTGCCGCAGGTCGAAACGGAACCCCACGAAGAGTGGATCGATTACATTCGAGAACTCAAAGGAGACTCGGCTGTTCGTGATATCCAGAAGTTACCGGATAGTGGACATCTGTATGCCGCTCATGTCATCAACGACCTCTGGAACATCACCAAAGGCAAGGCGCTCGTGGTATCGGACGTGGGCCAGCACCAAATGTGGGAAGCACAGTACTACAAGCACGATTACCCCCGGAGGCTGCTGACTTCCGGAGGACTAGGCACAATGGGATTCTCCCTGCCCGCAGCGATCGGTGCCAAGATGGCCTGCCCGGAAGAGGAAGTCTGGGTCATCGTCGGCGACGGCGGTTTTCAGATGACCGCCTCGGAGCTTTCCACGTGCGCTCAAGAGAAGGTCAAAGTCAATATTGCGATCATCAACAATGGTTATCTCGGCATGGTCCGCCAGTGGCAGGAGTTCTTTTACGACAAACGGTACGCCGCGACGCCCATGCTTAGTCCTGATTTTGTAAAGCTGGCAGAGGCCCATGGCCTGACCGGCTACCGGGTCGACAAAAGAGCAGATGTCGAAAAGACGGTTAACCAGGCCAGGAACCAGGATGGCACAGTCGTCATTGATTTCCGGGTCGAACAGGAAGATAGCGTTTATCCCATGGTTCCAGCGGGGGCTGATCTGGATCAGATGATCAGACGCCCCAGTCCGCTGGTAGAAACTGCCGACTCGGAGTGGTAGGCAGGAGGCAAGCTCATGAACAAGAACGGCTCTCAACCTCGCTCTCAAACATATGTTGTTTACGTAGAAGACAAGCCCGGAGTCTTGAGCCGGGTCGCTTCACTTTTTCGCAGCAATACGAAGTTGAGCCAAGCAAAAAAAAAAACGCGCTCCGCCACATTGTCTTACACGCTCAAAGAGTTCGTGAACCGATGGTTACAACTCAACGAGTACCTGACGCTTTTCCCTCCTTTCAAAGGAGCGAAGCAGAAGCTGTCGGAAGAAGAGAGCATTGAGATGCTTTACTCTTCAATTCCCAAACGCTGGCAGGGACAGCTGCTAACAATCAACTTCGACCCAGACGATCACACCTTTCAGGAGTTCGTCGAGGTTCTCGAAAGGATTGAGTTAGCCGACCAGTTGAATCCGGAGGAGTCCAATGGTGACAACAACGGAAACAACAACCAGCAAAAGAAGAAAAAGGGCAAGCGCAAGGCCAAGGGCAAACGCGAGACCGACGAAGACGACGAGGGCGACAAGCCGCGCAAGAAGCGCAAGTGCATGTTGCACCAAGTCAACAATCACGCCACGGATGATTGTCGTGTCTTGAAGGCCCAATGCGACAACATGCGTAAAACCTGGGAGGCTCGTAGCCCCCAGGAACGTGCCCGTATTAAGCGCGAGAAAAAGGATAACAAGAGCGCCCTGCAACGCGAGATCAACGCCATGGCAGCGAAGGCTGCGCATGAGGCTTTCGCAATGCAGTTGAAAGCGTTCAAGCATAACCTTAAACGTGTTCAAGCGTAACCTCAAACGTGCTAAACGCGAGGAAAACGAGTCCGAAAGCGAAGAAAGCGAGGACGAAGATTTGCACATGCTCATGAATGAGTCTGAGCAGGAACAGCTCATTGAAAACGTGAAGGTAGGCGAAAGCTACTCACTTGCAAATTTGACAAAACCAGCAAAAAAGAAACGCAAAACTCACCACTTGATGCCCGCTACCACAGCAATCGTTAACGTTCGATTAGGCAAAGGTAGATTTAAGAAAATTAGGGTATTACTTGATAGTGGACGAGTGCGTCTATCATTTTAGCTGAAATTCGTCAAAACCTCGTTTATTAAAATCGACGCCCAACTCAAGTGGTCAACCAAAGGTGGTGCTTTCAAAACAACTCAGATGTAATAATCTAAATTTATATTTGAAAAAAATTCAAAATCTGTCTATAACATGGGACTTTCATGTTGATACCACTCCAGGTCCCGTATTGCCACCCAGACATGATCATCGGGGGTGTCTTTTCGTCAGAGCTCGGATCTTCGGTTTGATTATGGCAAGAATACTATGACGTGGGATGACTTCAAGTGACTTGTCTTTGTTGCTGTTGCAATGGCAATTGAACCTTCATTGTTTGTAGCAATCACTCTTATGAGGGTGAAGTGTTAACACTGTGCACTATGCACGAAGCTGGAAGGTTGTTGGTTAGTGCATTG
The DNA here is from genome assembly GCA_963706835.1 of uncultured Actinomycetota bacterium. Classification (GTDB taxonomy): domain Bacteria; phylum Actinomycetota; class Actinomycetes; order S36-B12; genus CAVXYG01. Next base: position 69,039 of record CAVPOB010000021.1, on the reverse strand, counting down.
TGTAAGTTATAAGCATATCATTTACTTTGCTCACAACCATAATGCAGTTTGTTGTGACTGATGAGTTGTACTAATGTCTATGGCATTTGTACATATTTGAACTATGCATGCCAAGTATCCCGTGCATAGTGTCTCTTGCTGTTAAGGAACGCGCATTAGCGTAAGTCACTCGGAGCTCTCGTATTTAACCACGGGATTGGATCCTGACAGTGGAAAGATGACCAACAAGACTTAAATAAGAACTGTTCAAGTTACGATTCTTATAAAGCATTTAGGTCGAGTGCCTCTTTAAGTGCTTTTATGCGATGCTTCTTTTGCCGCCATTGTAAATCTTTACGGCTGATCCTTTCTTTCCCAGCAAATTTATTAGTGTAGCTACTCCACTCATCACCATTTCTCTCCTCCATCTTCTGTTGAGCTGAAATATATGTACAATATACAAACAAGCTATTGTTTGCTTCCGGAACCTAGAATGTAGAAGAAACTTTTTTTTCCTTAATAAAGGCGAATTAATCTATGCTAGACAGCACGCCTTTTTACTGCAGGCTGCTTGTGATTGTTGGCTGAGACGTGCTGTCGTTTCTTTGTCTGGTACTTGGTTGGCAATCCTTTATGAGGAATGACCAGTCGTCGTTTCTTACAATTGTTTGTTTGAGAGTGACTAGTTGGTTACCCGTAGTAATAGCAAATTTCGGCAAAATTTGCTATTAGTTTGCTATTGGTATCCCAACCTCCATAACAACGGAACAGAAAGCCCTTTAAATCTTTGCTGCCTACGTGACGCTTACGAACATCAATGCGAATAGGGGCATATGCAATACGTAATGAATAAAAAGTACCAATTGCTCACCCATTCATCGCCAAACGTCGACATGGCCGCGAGCGTGAGTTCCTTCGCTTCGGCGAGATCAAATTCTTCGTCGAGCGAAACGAGCGGCGGATAAATGTCGTAATACTGCATTTGATCGACGCCGAGCATGCGTTGGCGCAGCCTGAAATAGCGATGCAACGTCGGCAGCGCGTGATTCACCTCGGCGACGAGCGTGCGGTAGACTTCCGGCGGGAGGCGGTCGCTGAACAGTTCGCGCTCGAGCACGCTCGGGTATTTGCGGGCCTTCGACAGAAACACCTGCGCCTGCAAGTGCGAACTCAGCGTCATGCCGATGGTGTTCTCAAACTCAGCCCACTCACCCCAGTAGGCGTCGAACACACGTTTGCGATCATCCCGGTTGGTGCTTTGCCGATGGGTGGAATAACCCTGGGAATTGACCGTTACCTTTTCGCCGTTCGACAGTTCAATTTCCGGCCACGGGATTTCCGCGTTGGCGAGCAAACCGTAAACATTGTATCCGGCCTGGAGCGGTTGCCCGGCTGCGGCGAGGATCTGTTCGCCTTCATCGCCCAGCGTGTGAGGCGCACTCCGAAGCGTGTTGTTCAGCATGTGTGCGAACGGTGCGAGGCGTGGTTCCTCTTCCTGGTAGGTGTCAATTTTCTCGCTGCCGAGCTTCAGCATCTCGGGATCAATCCATGAGGCTGCCTGCGACAATTGGTTGTACATTTGCAGCGCGAGCTGACGCTTCTCCTGATTCGGGGCGATTCCCAGATTTTCATCCGCCTTGAGGCTGGCGTAAGCGTGGACCCGGCCGGAGGTGCGTTGAAGATCTGGAACAGACCAACCGAGCCAAAAAAAAAAAAAAACGGCGAATGCCAAATTGCTAGGCGACTTGCCGCTTGCCGGGTGGAGGCTGCTGACGGGCTCTCAGAGTGCCCCACTGCTTCGCAGCGGCCACCAGATCGATGTCCAGGTAGTCCTGAAGCGAGGGCACGGCGCCAGGGTAGGGGCTGGGCTTCGTGGACGCCCGTGGCAGCCGATTCCTTCCGGCAGACCGGGGGAGTCCACCAACGGGGCGACCGCCGGGCGGTGGGGCTCGCGGGGACGCACCTTCACCCAGGAACTTGGGGACGACCGCCTTCCGCGTTGGTGTACGCGTTGGTGTACGGCCCACGAATCTGGCAGGTCGCGATCCCCTAACCACCCCCTGACCAGGAACGACGCGCGCCCGGAGGGACTCGAACCCCCAACCGACCGGGTAGAAACCGGTTGCTCTATCCATTGAGCTACGGGCGCCGGGCGGGTGTGCGGATCTGTGTGCGGAACTGTGTGCAGAAGTCCGATCACGCGCCGCTGTGGAGTCTAGCTACGGTGGTCCCGGACCGAGTGTGGGACCGCAGGTTCGTTCGATGGGCCTCCTTCAGGGGTTGGGGCGGGGGTGGGGGCGTCGGCGAGGGGTGGTGGGGCGTCCGGCGGGCTGGTCGGGGTGGTTTCAGGTCGTGGGCTGCTGTGCGCAGGGTGTGCAGGGCGATGCTGCAGGTGTGGGCGGTGCCCGGCCCGGGGTGGTGGGGGCCGTCCCAGAGGGGGACCCCGTCGGGGAGGTAGGTGTCGGCGATCGCAGTCAGCAGGGGCCCGGAGTGGTGTGGCGTCGCCGGCGGTATGTCAGGGCATCCCTTGAGGGTCAGTGGTGACGGCGGGGCATATGTCGGGTCAGCGCAGAGGCCCAGATAGCGCTTGTAGATCTGTCAGAGGGGACCGCTACAAATGCGACCAACCACCGTGAATCGGAGGATGCGTGTCCAGACCCGGGTGCTTCGGTGCGCCTCGACTGCCGAGAGCGCAAGTTGGTGCATGCTCGTCCTGGTGGCAGGGTCCGTTCGCCCTGCTGACCACGGTGACTGACACCAACGACAGTGTGACTGTCGATGTATCGGCCGCATAGGCCGAGAGGAGAACGCAGCATGGCCATGCCTGAACCGTCATTCAGGTTCATCGATCTCTTCGCGGGGATCGGAGGATTCCACCACGCTCTTTCGGCTCCCGAGTTCGGTGGCGAGTGCGTCATGGCGAGCGACATCGATGACGCCTGCCCGACGTGTCTATCGAGCCAGTTGGCCAGACCTGACCTACGACCGCCTCGTCGGCGACCTTCGAGCCTTCACGCGCGCGCCGGACGGATCCGATCGTTCGATCGACGACCTCGCGAAACTCATCCCCGACCATGACGTGTTGACAGCCGGATTCCCATGCCAGCCATTCAGCAAGTCCGGCGCCCAGCAGGGAGTCATGGACTCGACGCGCGGGACTCTGTTCTTCGACATCCTTCGGATCGCCCAGGCCAAGCGTTCGCGATTCATGATCCTCGAGAACGTCCGGAACCTCGCTGGTCCGAGGCACGCGCACACCTGGCGCACGATCGTCGACTCTCTCAGGGACGCGGATACCGCGTCTCCGACGAACCTCTGGTCCTTAGTCCGCATCTGCTGAACATCGAGGAGAACGGCCGGCCTCAGATCCGAGAGCGCGTGTTCATCCTGGCGGCTCTGGCCGCGCCAGGAGATGACCTGAGCCAGGGGCCGGTCGTTCGCAGGAAGCCCAGTCTGGGTTGGGATCCCAATGCTTGGCGCATCCAGGACTTGCTGCTGGATGACGAGCAGATCCCGGATCTTGAGCGGTACGAGTTGCGTGGCGAGGAAGTCGCATGGCTCGACGCCTGGCAAGCCTTCATCCAGGGGATCCCGGACGATGACCTGCCCGGATTCCCGATCTGGGTCGATGAGTTCAAGACCGTCCCGAGAATCCCGGCGGGAACACCTGCGTGGAAGGCAGACTTCCTGCGCAAGAACTCGGCGTTCTACAACAGGCACCGCACCTTCATCCGGGGCTGGATGCGCAGGTCCTGGATCCACGGTCAGGGCTACACGGTTGCTGACTTCCCCGCCTCGCGGCGCAAGTTCGAGTGGCAGGCGAGGATCGCTCAACCGACGATGGGGGACCGGGACCTCTGGAAGTTGACCATCCACCTGCGACCGTCGGGGATTCGCGTCAAGCCGGCCTCCTACTTGCCCGCCCTTGTGGCCATCAATCAGACATCGATCATCGGCGAGCGTCGACGTCGCATCACACCCGTGGAAGCTGCGCGCCTCCAGGGGCTTCCCGACTGGGTGTTCGCTCGGGCGGGCGTGGACGATGCGACCGCATACAAGCAGGCCGGCAACGGAGTCAATGTCGGAGTTGTTCAGCATGCTGCCAGGGCGTTGTTCGCCTCTGAGGGCCTTGAGTGGGGTCAGGCTTCTCGTGTCACGGACTCGGCCAACGACGGTCGGGCCGCATAGAAGTTGAATGCTGGTGTCAACGGGGGAGTAGTTCGGCGGCACGCCTTGCGGCTTCTTGTCATGCGTGGCTCGTACGATCGTCGAGATGAGCGGGGATGCAGCCAAGGGGGGTCTCGAACGAGTGCGCCTGGATGAGGCGCTGGGTCAGCGGCTGAGCGTCGAGACGCGGGCTGCGATCTGGGGCTCAGTCGACGAGATCCTCGTGCACGGGCCGATGGCTCTCGCTGGCCATCAGGGACTTACGGGCCTCGCGTTGGGCTTTGTCCAGTCAGGGAAGACGACAACGATCACGGCCTTGGTTGCTGCAGCCGCTGACGAGGGCTACCAGTTGGTGATTGCCCTCCTTGGATCGACGAACCTCCTGCTCGACCAGAACGCCGATCGACTGTCTGCGGCCCTAGGTGTGGGTGAGCGTTCCGACTACGTGTGGGTAGTTGCTCCCAACCCGTCGGGCCGAGCCAAGGCGCGTGAGTTCACGGACTTCCTGGGTCGTGGTCGACGAATCCTTGTTCCGGTGCTGAAGCATGCCGGGCGCCTCGACCAGCTTCGTGCCTTGCTCGAGTCCGCCGGGGTCTCCGAAGTACCGACGCTGATCATCGATGACGAAGCAGATCAGGCGAGCCTGAACACTGCGCAGGCTCAGCGGGCCGAGAGCCGGACCTACGAGGCAATCACGGGGCTGCGGGCAGCAGTCCCGCGGCATCTGTACGTTCAGTTCACTGCGACGCCCTACGCGCCGCTTCTCCAGGAGGCCGATGACCACCTCCGGCCTGACTTCGTGGCCCTGCTTCAGCCAGGGCCCGGGTACACCGGGGGACGTGAGTTCTTCGTGGACAAGGCGGACGTGGTGGTTCGGCCGATACCCGCGGTCGATGAGCAGCGCTCGAAGACTGCTCCGACCGCGCTGCCCACGTCTCTCGTGAACGCCTTCGGTTCGTTCGTCGCGGGGACCGCCTTGCTGCTGGGCAACGCCTCCGCCGCAGCCCCGGTATCAATGCTGGTCCACTCGACGCAACGAAACGATGTCCAGTCGCGGTACTACTTCCTCCTGCAGCGCCTGAAGAAGAACTGGACCTCGGCGGCGGCGGGGGCGACGAGCGCCACGGACCTGCCGGCGGAGATCCGTAACGAGCGTGACCGCGTCGTTGTCGCCGGTGCCGCGGATCTCACCGACGCAGACTTCCTGGTCCAGGTCCGCTACGTGCTCAGCGAGTGCACCATGTGGTTGGTGAACTCAGTGAGCGACGTCAAGAAGATCGACTGGCGTGTGGCACCCGTCCACGTCCTCGTTGGCGGCAACAAGCTAGACAGAGGCTTCACCGTCGAAGGCCTGACCGTGACGTACATGAACCGCCCCGCCAGCGACCAGATCGACACCCTCGAGCAGAGGGCACGTGCGTTCGGCTATCGCGGTGACCTCCTGCCCTATTGCCAGTTCTTCGCCACGCCTCGGACTCTCAAGGTGCTGCGTGAGGTCGTGGACACCGAGTACGACCTGCGAGCCAGGCTGCGCGACCATCTGGAATCCGGCGGCGACCTCTCCGACTGGGCCAAGGAGATCGGACTGCTCCTGCCTCAGGGGACCCGGCCCTCCCGCGAGTCGGTGCTCGGGGTCTTGGCCCGCTTCAACGCCGGCCCTGCGTGGCACCAACTGCGCCGCCCCCTCCTCGATGCGATGTCGCGAACCCACAACGACGGGCTCATCCGAAGCATCGGGCTCGCCGACGCGCCCAGGCTGGACTACGGACGCCTCAGCCACCCCACCTTGTATCTCTCACTGGCCCGGCTCCTCGACGACGTGCTTCGGCCATGGGCAGCCGGCCCGGTCGGTTCCAGCCCCGGTTGGCGCGGAGAGGACCTCTTCGACTTGCTTTCGAGGATCCCGGACCAGCACGCCGGTGTCCCCGTCATCTACATGCGGCTCGAGGATGGGGCTCCCCGCACTCGCGACTGGGACCCCGAGACCGGGTTCGTCAACCTGTTCCAGGGACCAGACGCCCGCGGGCCGTACCCCGGAGACCGGATGATCGGCGGCGTCGCGACCGACGCCGAGAAGGTCGTGATCCAGGTCCACCTGGTCACCTCCAAGGTCCCTGGGCAGGTGCCCAGCTTGCACACAATCGCCGTCCACGCGGGCCGGCGCGCACTGATCAGGAAGGCATGAAATGACAGGCGCCCAGGACGTCCGATCAATGGGGAGGTCCACCCGGGTCCCGCTCGCCGTGCTTCGGCTGGATCCGCATAACCCCCGGCTTCCAGCGGCTCTCCAAGGAGGAAACCAGGAAGACCTGGCCGTCTACCTCGAACTCGGCTTCGAGGCCCTGCCTGTGGCTGAGTCCATCGCATCCCATGGCTACTTCGGCAGTGAACCCCTCATCGTCATCGTCGGGGACGAACCTGAAACATGGACCGTGGTCGAAGGCAATCGCCGGCTGACCGCGCTCCTGGGGCTGGCCGATGAGGTCCTTCGAGGGCAGTTCTCTAACCCAGATCCGTGGGACGAATTGGCTGCTCGGACGCAGATCTCATTGACCGACCAGATTCCCGTCGTAGTGCTTCCAGACCGCGCAGCTGCCACACCGATCATCGGCTTTCGACATATCTCGGGGATCCTCCAGTGGCAGCCCTACGCTCAGGCCAGGTACATAGCGAAACTGATCGACGAAGAAGGAATGACGTTCGCTGAGGTCGCCGAGATGGTCGGGATCGATCGCACCCGCGTGGGCAACCTCTACCGGGATCAGGCCATCGCCAGTCAGGCGAGTGACATGGGAATCGATACACAGCACGTGGAGGAGACCTTCTCGCTGCTCACGGTCGCCATGTCCACCACGAAGCTCCGGGACCACGTCGCAGCACCCATGGGGTCGAAGATGGTCCCCGGCACGGACCCGATCCCACCTGGCAAGGAACCTGAGCCTCCGGGAGGTCCTGGGATGGATCTACGGCGACGAGGCCTCCGAACCGGTCATCTCGGACTCGCGCGAGATCAGCAGGTTGGGCAACGTCATCGCTCATGACATAGGTCTGCGGGCACTGAGATCCGGCGAATCGCTCGAAGCGGCCGCCCAACGGGTCAAGGACGCTGAGGTCGATCCACGGGATCGCCTGCTCAAGAGGCTTCGTACAGGGCGCAACGCCCTGCTCGCCGCCGCGGAGGACATCGATGTCTACCCTGACGACGCCGAGGTCGTTGACGCGGTCGCTGAGGCCCGCGATGCGGCCGATGCGCTCATGGCGGCGCTCGATCAATGAGCGGCATATACGCCCCAACGGCGAAAGCGACAAGCGTCGCCGACTGGGTCGAGGTCGAGTGCCTGCTTCAGGGGCACGCCCTCAGCGCTTCCGCGTTGCAGGCTGCGGGCAGCGTTCATGGGCTGCGTGAGGCCGACGTCGCCCTCGGCCTCCGGGCGATGGCCCGGCGCGCCCAACTCGTCGGGCCCGGGTATCCATTCGCCGTTGCCCATGGCGCCTCGGCCAAGCGAGAGGCCCTGGCATCCCCGTGGGCGGCCTGGCTTCTGATGTCGCCTGAGTCCCCCGCACGGGACTCCATAGCTCTGGCGGAGGCGGCGCAGCTTCACGAGTGCCTCACTCGGCAGGCGTGTGCGGACCTCTACGGGCCGGAGAGTCAGGCCGTGCGGTTCGGCTGGCCGTCGGAGGATGGGAGGCCACGTGAGTTCCCCGATGCCGTCAAGTGGCTCGCGGGCAGGATGGGTGTCACCCCCGGCGCTTCCTTCCGTCCGCCGAGGGCCAAGGACGGCGGTGTCGATGTCGTGGCGTGGCGCCCGTTCCCCGATGGTCGATCTGGCTTTCCGGTTCTGCTCGTCCAGTGCACGATCGAGAGGGACTATCCGCACAAGGCCGCGGACATCGACACGCGGGTGTGGTCGGGTTGGCTCGCGCTCGACGTCGATCCTGGGACCGCTCTGGCTATCCCGTCGGTCGTACCGGCAGGGGAGGCCTGGAACGCGCTCGCGGCGCGCACCGTGGTGCTGGATCGGATTCGGCTCGCAGCGCTGATGGGCGCTGATCCCCTTGAGGCGCACCTTGGGCTTCGCGTCGGTAGCTGGGTCGCCTCGGTCCTCGAATCTCTAAGGGATCGGCGATGAGCGGCCGAGTCATGAAGTCGGACATTGTCAAGGAGATCGCAGCGTCTCATCGGTGTGACAGCACCAGCGATGTCCACAGGATCGACCGAGCCGCGGGCCATCTTTGACCTAGTCAACGACCGACTCGGCTTGGGCATCGATCCGCGGCTCAGCAAGCCCGAGACGGCCCGCGCGATCGTGGAGTGCACAGGGAGCCCATGGCACCCGGACTTCGAGTCCCGGGGCGCCACGGTCACCTTGACCGGGCTCCTCGCGGTCCGGGACGCCGTCGCGTTCCTCCTGCGTTGATTGCAGCAGTGCTCAGCTGATGAGGATCTCCTCGGGCCGCCGATTCGTGATGGCGGTGTCGTAGTCACTGAGAACGGATCCGAACAATGCGTGGAGATCGCCACCGAAGTCGGCTTGGGCGATTCTCGAGACATGCTCGGCCAGGTCCAGACCCGACACCAGGACCAGGGGGTACTGGTCGTCGACGATCTCAATCTGCGCCCGCTGTGTGAAGTGACCGGTGGTGACGTAGACCCCGATCCATCCACGGCGGAGACGCGCGACGACGCGCGCGACCTGGTCGGCGTTGATCGATGACCCGGTGGTCAGGCACTTGGCCTGCCCGAGCACGACGATCGGGGTATTGGCGGAACTGGATCCGATGTCGAGCCGGCCGACGAAGTCCACGCCGCCATCGCCACCGGGCCGGGTGAGCCAGCCTTCGGTGTACTTGGCAGCGTGAGAACTCCAATCATCGGAAGACCTCGACCCCTACCCAGCGACCGACGCGCCGCCACCCACACCCTGATCTGTGATGAGCCGTCTTGGCCTTGGTGGGGGAGCGCAGGACGGTGGTGCAGCCATCCAGACCCGTGTCGGTCAGGAATCTGAACCCGGCCCAAGGGTCGCAACCGGCACACCGCCAGTGCGCGTGCCCGGCCTGCAACTCCGCAGGCCGGGCACGCGCAGGAGTGGGGTCCGGCTGCCAAGTGTCGGCATCCGCAGGCCGCCATCTGCTGTGGCTACGACAGGTCGTCGACCGCGTCGTCGGCCGCCTTGGAGAACCCCTTCGCGAGGTCCTCGAGCGCGGCCTCCACGTCGCCGTTGTCGATGGCCTTGCTGGCCTTGCGGCTGGCCTTGCCCAGCGCCTTGTCGACATCCTCGGCGACCGCGTCAACACCCACAGCCACGACAGCCGCATCGCCATCGTCGAGCATCGCGCCGAGCTCCTTGAGGTCGGCGCGGGACAGCCCGCCTGCGAAGTGGCTGATCGTGCCCAGCGTCGCACCGCCGAGCGCCCCATCAGCCACGAGCGCCACTCCGGCGGGCGGGAAGATCGCCCCGAGGATGGCGCCGCCGACCACGCCGGCTGTCGCACCCACCTTGCCCGAGTAGGTCTTCTCATGGACGTGGATGCGACCCTCGTCCGTCTTCCGGATCAATGCGGCGGTGATGTGCCGCAGCCCTGCATCGGACAGCGTGTCGAAGTCGTCCCTGGCATCGTCGGCGTTGTCGTAGGCAGCCGCGTAGGCCACGAAGTTGTCTGCCACCGTTTCCTCCTCCATCCGGTCGGCGCGCCCCGATGGCGCTCCACCTGGTGACGCCATCGTCGCGGGAATCACGGGCGGACGGGGCGGGCCGAGGGGGTGGCTGTTCCCTCACCCCTGGGTGAACTCGTCCTGCCGAGCCCCGTTACTGGGCCCGCCCGGCGGCAACAGGCCCCACGAACGGGCGCGCGCTACTGCCTCTGTCAGGTCGTGGACCTCGAGCTTTCGGAATGCCGACTGCGCATGCGTCTTGACTGTGTTGACCGAGTAGTGCATGGCCTCGGCGACCTCAGCGCGGGTGAGCCCAGTGGCAAGTCCGGCGAGGACCTTCAGCTCCTGATCGCTCAGCGGTGGCGGGGCGCTCGGGGCGGAGGACGACTCCGTCTCCACCAGCTCGGACAGGACGGTGGGAAGCCATCCGGGCTCCGGCAGTGCCGAGAGCGCCGAATTCGCTGCTTCGACGGCCTCACCCACCAGGTCGAACCTCTCCTCCCGCTGGTGCACCCGGACGGCAGCCAGCGTGGGAAGCACCCGCATCAGGGGCACGGCGGCGCTGCGTGCCAGCCGGTCGGCGCGCTCGAGGCTGCCCGCCATCCTCTCGAGAGGTCCGGTCCACGCCGTCGCCACCAGCAGGGGGATCTCCTCGCTGGCGCTGGCCCGCCAGGCATGCATGATGGGTTCCGACGCCTCCAGCTCCCGGATCGCACCGGTTGAATCACCTGCCCACGCAGCCGCCAGGGACAGCACGCCGAGGCTGAGCACCGCGTGCCGGGTCGGCGGATGCAGCTCGGCCAGCGTGAGGACCTGCGCAGCGGTCGACCTGGCCTGCGTGAGTCGACCCTGCAACAGGTAGCCCATCGCGAGCGGCGCCACGATGGACTCCTCGCTGAGCCCCAGCATGACCACTGTCGGGTCCGTCCGATGGGCGCGCACGCCCGCGACCAGCGCCTCCAGGCCCTCGACCACCGTGTCCAGCGAGCCTCCCCAGCCGCGCACGGCGACTTGCAGGAACTGATGGCCCACCCGCACCCCCGGACCCGGGTCTCCCCCCTCCTCGAGGAAGCGGGTGAGCTGGAGGAGTGCTGCGCGGGCCGTGACGAGGTCCCCGGAGAGGCCGGCCGTTCGGCCCAGGACGAGCACGAGATCAGGCTGCGAGTTCAGCCGGTCGGGCGGCAGGGCCAGGAGCCACCGGCGCACCGTTGTGGCGTACCCGCGGGCGATCGCGGGGCCACAAGCGCCGCGAACGATGTCCTCGAGGCCCTCGTCGATGCCCTCGCGCACCGCCAGCTCGGCTGCCTCGATCGCGCGGCCGTGTCGGGCGAGCGCAGCGGCGGACCTCTGCGCTGCGCTGCGCACGGCCGTCCCGCTCCTCTGCCTGACCCTGTCGAGCAGGGTCGCCCGCAAGAGGGGGTGGTAGCGGAACGTCGGGGCCTCCGCGGCCAACTCCTCGGTGAAGGCATTCGCCTCGACCAGTGAGCGCAGGATTCGGAGCCCGTCGGACCGACCTGCCAGCTCGTCGCACAGCTCGGGTTCGAGGAAGGGCAGGAAGGCGGTGGCTTCCAGGAAGCGTTGGACGTGGGGCTCGCAGGACGAGACGACGACCTGGTCGATGTACAGGGTGATCTGGCGCAGGTCGTCCGGGGAGAGTCGGGGCTCGCTCCCGGAGGGAGCCGACGAGTGCCGGGTCAGGCCTGCCAGCACGAGTCCGGCCGCCCACCCCTCGGAGACCGCCAGCATTCGCTCCATCCACCGGTCGGCGTCGAGGTCGTCGTTGACGCCGCCCAGCAGCTCGCGGGCCTCGGACTGGTCGAACGCCAGGTCCTCGCGGCGGATGTCCACCACGCGGCGGTCAGCGCGCAGGCGCGCCCAGGGCAGAGGTGGTTCCGATCGCCCGCTGAGCACCAGGCGCAGGTGGTCCGGGTCGACCTCACCGACATCGGCGAGGGCCGCCAGCACCGAGGGCTCGTCGATCAGGTGGACGTCGTCGAGGACCACGACAGCCCTCCCCCGGGAGCGGGGCCGGGTGCGCAGCGCATCAACCACGGCATTGATCGTCGATCCGCGCCGGTCTGCGAGGATCCCGCCCTCCACCATCGCGTCGGACAACCGAGCGGCGAACACGGCGGGGTCGTTGTCCTCGGGTCCGAGGGTCAGCCACGCCGATGGGACCGCACCGGAGCCGTCGACCCACGTCGCCAGCAGGGTGGTCTTGCCGTAGCCGGCCCCTGCGCACACGAGCGTGAACTCCGCGCCCCAAGAGTCCTCGAGCAAGCGCAGCAAGCGGGAGCGCACGACGGTCTGCCTGCGGACGATCGGTCGCCCGGCAGGTGGGGCCAGTGAGGGCCTGCGCTCCTCCTCGTCCACCCCCGCATTATGTCCGGCCTGGCGCCGCCGTACCCGGGGAGTGCGCCCTGGCCACCGCTGGCAGCGCTGTGGTGCGGTCCACCACGGGCGCCGGGGCGGCTATTGCCCCGCCAGCAGCTTGGCCGCCCGCCGGATGAAGCCGGGCATCTTGTCCTCGCCGTAGGGCGGGAGGTACCCGTTGGTCGAGAAGTACACGCCGACCACGTCGCGACCGGGGTCCACGTAGATGCCCTGTGCCAGGTTGCCGTGCTTGAACATGGCACCGTCGGCGAACACGTCGTCGAACTGGAACGAGTTGCTGTCGGGGTCCTCCCCGAAGTACTCCCGGTGCTCGCGGAAGGTGGCGCCGCGCTTGTACGCCGCCGAGGTGCCGGCCGTCTGGATGCGCTCGAGCACCTGGGCCGACACCACCTGCTCGTCCGCCACGTGCTGCCAGCTCGGCGTGAAGAGCATCGCGAAGCGTGCGAAGTCCTGCAGGGTGGTCGCGACGAGGCCGTGGGCAACCGCCGTTCCCTCCGGTGTCAGGTTGAACATGATCCGGTCGCGAGCACCGACCTTCGACCAGACCCGCTCGTGGAAGATGTCGATCCAGGGCTTGTTCTCGATCAGCTCCGCCATGTGCACGAGCACGGTGGTCGTGGCCGAGCAGTAGCGCATGACCGTGCCCTGGCCCTCGCCGTCGATCGGCTTCGCCTCCTTCACGACGTCGAGCCAGTGCTCGACCTTGGTCGCGCCGGGTGCGGGCTGGCCGAACTCGGCGCTGAAGAACCGGACGATGATCGAGGTCGGATCCACGATGGACTCCAGGGTCTCCTCGAGCTGCAGGCCGAGGGCCATGTTGAGCGCGCTGAGAACCGTGATGCCGTCCCAGGCGGTGCCCTTCAGCTCGGGGACGTAGTCGACCACCTGCTTCTGCACGTCAACCTTGCCCTCCGCCTCGAGCATGGCGAAGATCAGCCCGACCGTGGTCTTGCCGGCTGACATCCAGATGTGGCGATCGTCGGGGTTCATGCCCGGGTACGCCTCGTACACGATCGTGCCCTGATGGGCGATCAGGAGCCCCTGCACGCGGTGGTGGGGGTGGACCACGTACTCGTCCAGGCTCATCTCCCCCTCCTTGGGCGTGAACCGCACCTGCCCCATTCGCGCGTCCATGGCCGCGGGCAGGTCCCGGACCTCGTTCGCGGGCGGCGCGGCCGCGGTCGGCAGGAACTCCGAGAGCCGCAGGTTGTAGTAGAGGGCGTGGTCGCCGCCCATCTGGTAGTGGAAGTTGTCGAAGTGGGCGCGCGCCTCGTTGACGAAGTCGAGCGCGAACCCGTCCTTGGCCGTCGCGACCGGAAGGGTCGTCCTTGCTCCGGGGACAGCCAGGAAGGGGGCCAGCGGGTTGCCGTTCGAGGTCATGGTCGATTCGCTCCTGTCGGAATCTCGAGGCGGGGGGCTGAAGGGAGGAGGGGATGGGTGTGGTGCAGACGATGCGCGCGTCGCTGGGGTCTCATGCCAGCCCCTGTGGCGCAGTCAGTTGCGAGGGCTTGGCGGAGTAGGCCTGCCTCGCGTCAGCGTCGGTGGGGAGCCGATCCTTCTTCAGGAAGTGGAACCTGACCATCAGGAACGTCACGAAGGGGCTCAGGTACGCGAAGAAGGTCCATGGTCCCCACTCCACCGTCGCGATGCCCAGGGTTCCAGCGAACAGTGCACCGTGGAGGTTCCACGGGATGACGTGGGAGGTCACGGTGCCCGAGTCGGCCATCGACGCCGACAGCAGCTGCGGCTTGAGGCGCTGCTTCTCGTACTCGTCGCGGTACATGTCGCCGGTGAGCACGATGCTGGTGTACGGGTCGGCCGTCGACACGTTCAGGCCGATCGACGACAGCATGGTGGCCAGCACGAGCGACGTCGGTCCCTTGCACCTGGCGATGACCGGGGCGATGATCCGGTGCAGCATCCCCGTGGACGCGACGACGGCCCCGAAGGCTGCTGCCACGAGGATCAACCAGACCGTCGTCAGCATGCTGGCGACGCCGCCACCGGCGAACAGCGAGTCCATCTGCTCCACGCCGCTGTCAAGCGCGAACCCGTTGGCGAACGTGCTGATGCCCACCTGGACGACGGCCTCGAAGTAGGACAGGTCGGGGTCGTCGGCCAGGGACCGGATGAGATCACCCTGGGTGAACGCGGCGATCACCACGGCGACGATGGCTGAGAGGGTCAGCGACAGGAACGCCGAGAACCGCAGGATCGACAGGGCGAAGATCGAGAGCACTGGAACGAACGCCCAGAACGAGACGTTGAACGACTGCCCGATCGCGTCCTGCACCTTCTCCACGTCGATCGTGCCGCTGCCTGAGTCGCCGAACAGCCCGAGGAGCAGGAAGAGGAGGGCGCTGACCACCGCAGTGGGGATCGCAGTGCGCGTCACGGTGCGCGAGTGCTCGTCGATCGTGAGGTCGCCGCCGACCGTGGAGACGGCGAGGTTCGCCGTGTCGGAGATCTTGGCCACCTTGTTGCCGAGGACCGCTCCGGACACGGCAGCCCCGGCGGTGATCGCCTGGGACACATCGGCGATCGAGGCCAGTCCGACGAAGGCGATGCCGACCGCTCCGACCGTGGTCAGGGAGCTGCCGAGCATGACCGTCAGGACCGAGGCGATGAGGAACACGGTCACGAAGAAGAACCGGGGGCTGATGATCTCGGCGCCGTAGTAGATGAACGATGCCACGGAGGCCGACAGATACAGCGTCCCGATGACCGTCCCGATCGCGATCACCACGAAGACCGTGCCGATCGAGCCGTTCACCCCGCTCTGGATCGCGTTGCTGATGACGGAGCCGCGGTACCCGTAGGAGTAGGCGACGGCCAGCGCGAAGATGGTCGCCATCGTCATGCTGACCTGGAGGGCGCCGTCGGCCATGTCGCCGCCGAACAGCGCCACCGACATCAGGATCAGCGTGATCATCACGCCGATGACCAGCCAGGACGCGAACATCGAGGGTGTGCGCGGGGCCGGTGCAGCAGCTGGTGGCGCAGGCGCAGCGGCAGGCGCTGGATCCTGTTGCGAACCCGTCATGGGCGCGCTCCTATCGACATCCGATCCGGTGGGATAGGGACACATCGATCCTCCCGTGCGCCGCTGCCGAGTTTCACGCCCCGCGAGGGCGAGACTTCGGCCCACCCCGGGTGAACATGCGCCGCAACGGTTCCGGGGCTGGCCATCAGAGCGTGATGCGCGGACGCACGATCGTGTTGCCGATGAACAGCCCTGCGGTGATCATCACGGCCACGGCGAGCATCTGGACCACCTGCTGCACGCCGACGGCGGTCTGACCCTCGGCGATGGCCGCCAGGCCCTGGAACCCCAGGCTCCCGCTGACGAGCACGACAAGGGCGGGTACCAGCACGATCGAGGTCGGGCGCCGCGTGCGCGCAGCCCAGAGGTTGGCGAAGACTGCGGTGGCGGCTGCGGCACTCAGCGTGCCGAGGTCGTCGTTCCACAGGTTGTCGGCGACCAGGGACGTGGCGTAGGCCACGGCGCAGCTCACCGAGGCCCAGAGGAAGTCCCGTTTCGAGGTCTGGAAGACCACGCAGAGCCCGGCAATCAGCAGCGGCATGAACAGCCACAGCCAGGCATCGGGGACCGGCACAACGGCAGGTGCCGGGGGCGCGTCGAGGAACGACAGCACGACGACGGTGCCCAGCCACGCGCCGAGGACCTGCTGAGCCAGGTAGACCAGGCCGCTCAGCAGGTTCGTCCAACCGGAGATGACGTGGCCCTCGACGAGCTCGCCGATCCCCACGCTCACCGAGTAGCCCGGCAGCAGGATCGCCACCGCCGCGACCGTGACCACCAGTCCGCTGACCTGGGGATGCCAGTGCCGGACGATCGTGGCCACGGCGGCGGGGACGAAGGCCGCCAGCATCGGCAGCCACGAGGCCCATCGGGAACCGAACCGACCCGACAGGAGGACCAACCCGTACACGACGACAGCGAGGCCGGCGCCCAGCGCGGCATCCAGCCACGAGCCGTTGAGCAGGACAGCGATCCCGAGGCCGATCACCGCGTAGGACAGGGCGATCGATGCCCGGCCCCACGGAGGGGGAGCATGGGCGATGTCATCGAGCTGGCCCACGGCCTGCTCGGTGGAGATGCTCCTCCCGACGACTGAGTCGACGACCGCCCCCACCTTGGCGAGCTTGTCCAGCGCGACTCCGGTGGATGCCAACCGCTCCACGTCCACCCGCTGGCTGCCATCCGTCGGGTCCTGCAGCACGAACAGCATGTGATGCGGCCAGGCGAGGGATCCCGCGCGCAGGCCGAACCTCCCGGCCAGCCGGGCCAGGTAGTCGCTGACGCGCGGAGCCGACGCTCCGTAGGCGCGTGCCTCGGTGCCCACCTTGACGATGAGACGGGTCGCTTCGTCGAGCGTCACATCGCTCGGCCCCACGTCGGCCACGCAGAAGAGCATGGCCCGGAGGGTTGGGACCGCGAAGCCCGAACGGGGGGTGGGATGCACGTCACCCGGGGTGAGCGCGAGGGCAGGACGGAGTACTCGATCGCAGCCGATGCGCAGTCGCCGCGCGTGAGGTACTCCAGGGTCTCGTCGGCGACGTAGTTGACGTAGCCCGAGCCCGTGGGCGAGAAGAGGGCGAACACGGAACGCTCGAGCGCGCGCGTCCTGTCGACCTCCCGCAGGAGCAGCTCTGCACGCTCCTGTGCCGTTGCGGCGGCCTCCAGGGAGGCGTAGCTGCGGATGGGCTGCTTCGCGGGTTCCGCCATGATCGTCGCGATGTGGTCGGGATGCGGCGTCATGCTCAGCCAGCGCCGCCCCTCCCGGCTCTGCAGCGCCCAGTCGATGTGCGAGTCCGGGGACCCGGTCACCTCCGGACGGTCTGGTGCCTGGGAGTGGGGCTCCTCGGTATCCTCCCCCGCACTCTGCAGCCTCACGACGACACCGGACTGGGCCCGCCACGCAATACCCGCCGTGAGGGCTGCGGCCCCCAGCCGGCCGAGGGCCCGGTGCTCCGAGGCCTCCCCGCCGAGGACCCGAGCGCTCGCTGCGGCCACGGCCGTCGAGAGCCGCGACTCGCCGTATGCGAGGCCCATCAGCGCGACCGCTGCTGTGGCGCCGACGACGGCCGCATTGGTGGGGGTGACGTCGAGGACCGTGTCCTGGCCTGCGGTCGCGTCGGGGGTGTCCGCCCCCGTTACCTGTGCGTTGGGTCGGGTCAGCGCGTACGTGGCGCCACCGACCGCCAGGGCGCCGCCGAGGTCCGCCAGCACCCGGCTGCGGCCTCGCCCGCCACCCAGCGCAGCGGCCCCTGGCCCCGCCGCCGCTGCGGCGGCCTTGCCCGCGGCAGCAAGCCGCACGAGCGCACGGGCTGTCGGCTCGTGCTCGCGGGCCGGGATGGCGCGGACCGCGGCAGCCCCGGCGAGGAGCACGGCGGCATCCAGCGCGGCTCCCACTGCCCGGCGTCGGGGCGGCGACGCATCGGCTCCGGCCAGTCGGCCCGCCGCAGCGCGCAGCAGGCCATGGGCAGCCGTTCCCCCGCGATACCACGCGGATGCCGAGACTGCGCTGATCAGGGCCTGATCGCTCGTGCCGCGGGAGAGCAGGCCGCGCTGGTACGACGCCCCGATGGCCGCGGAACCCAGCAGCGGGCCCGCCCGGGCCGAGATGTCGAGCTCGGTGGGCATGGCCAACCTCCCTGGATGTCGGGTCGCCCCCGGGGGGGTCGTCCCCTCATCCTCCCTGCACGCGGACGGACGGAGCGAGCCAGGTGGGCGAGCTCCCGGCTCCTCACCCCGGGTGAGGCGGCAATCACCCCGGTGAACGGTCCGGGCGGATCGCTCCACGGGTCACAGCGGGTCGCGAGGACACTAGGGTCGCCACGTTCGGAGTGGGAGAACCGACGGGAGCACACGATGACGGCGACGGCACCCCCGCCCAGCAGGACGGACGGACGACTCAGCTGGCTGATGCCATGGCGGGCCGGCTTCCAGACCAGCTGGATCCCGCGCGACATCGTGGCCGGCGTCGCGCTCGGCGTGGTGATGGTCCCGCAGGGCATGGCCTACGCGACCCTCGCGGGGCTGCCCCCGGAGACGGGCCTCTACGCCACCATGGCGGCCATCGTGGGCTACGCCCTGCTCGGGTCCTCCCGACAGCTCGTCGTCGGCCCGGACTCCTCAACCTCCACGCTGCTCGCCGCCGCCCTGGTGCCGATCGTGGGGGCTGGGGCAGCCGTGGACCTGCTCACCGGGACGGCGGCGATGATCGCCCTGCTGGCCGGCGGGATCCTGCTGCTGGCCGGCCTGCTCAAGGCGGGGATCATCGCCAACTTCATCTCGAAGGCCGTGCTCGTGGGCTACATGAACGCCCTGGCCATCACGATCATCGTCAACCAGGCACCCAAGATCCTCGGCTACTCCGTCGAGTCCAGTGACGTGCTGCCGGCAGCATGGGAGGTCCTCACGAACCTCGGCAAGACCGACCCACTCACCTTCGCGATCGGAGCCGGGTGCCTTGTGATCATCTTCGGGCTGCGTCGGATCGCCCCGCAGATCCCCGGTGCGCTGGTCGCGGTCGTTGTCGCCCTGGTGCTGTCGGCCGTGTTCGACTGGGCTGATCAGGGGGTCGCCGTGGTGGGGGACCTCCCCGCGGGACTGCCCACCATCGGACTGCCCAGCGCGAACATGGGCCAGTTCTCCGTGCTCCTGCTGGCTGCCTTCGCAGTCGCGCTGATGGGGTTCGCCGACACCACCGTCACCTCGACGGTCTTCGCCGAGCGGGGCAGGTACCGGGTCGACGCCAACCAGGACCTCTACGGCCTGGGCGCCGCCTCGGCCCTCTCCGGGATGGCCGGAGGCCTGACGATCTCGGCCAGCGACTCGCGGACCGCGGTGGCTGCGGCGGCCGGTGGCAAGTCCCAGGTCGCCAACCTCGTGGGCGTCGTAGTCATCGGCGTGATCCTGGTGTTCTTCGCCTCCCTTCTGGCACCGCTGCCCTCGGCTGCCCTCGGGGCCGTCGTCATCTCCGCGGGGGTCGCCCTCTTCGACGTGAAGACGTTCCGGGCGCTGTGGGTGCAGAACCGTCCCGACTTCTGGACCGGGATCGTTGCGCTGATAGGTGCCCTGACCCTCGGCCTGCTCCCCGGGATCGTGCTCGCGGTATTCCTGTCGCTGTGGATCCTGCTCATGAGGGCGGCGACCACCTCCACGGCGGTGCTGGCGCGCAGCGACGTCGACAACGCGTGGCAGAACATCCAACGCCTGCCCCGGGGCAGGATCCTTCCGGGACTGCTCGTGATCCGCTGGGAGAGCGGACTGATCTTCCCGAACGCGCGCGGGTTCTCCGACCAGGTCAAGGAGCTCGTCGAGTCCAGCGCCGAGCCGGTCGACTGGGTGCTGTACGACGCGGAGGCCACCAGCGACGCGGACTTCACCGGCACAGCGACGCTCCTGGAGCTCATCCGCTTCCTGGACGAGCGGGGCGTTACCCTCGTGGTCGCCGAGCCGAACGGACGGGTGCGGGAGGAGCTGGAGGTCTCCGGCCTCGTCGCAGCGGTCGGACCGGAGCACGTCTTTCCGTCGGTCGACGAGGCCGCGCGGGCATACCTCGCCGCCCATCCGGGCATCCACCCGACCTCCCCGGACGGCGGATCCCCCGCGACCCCCGGCGGGTAGCGCAACCGGCCCGGGCAGCCGGGCCTATCGGGTGTCGCTGCCGCGGTCCGGGGGGGTGACCCTTTCGGCCACCGCGTCGTAGACCGTGCCCGAGACGCCGCGATCCCCCAGCCGGTCGACGACCCGGTCAGCCGTGAGGACGTCCAGGATGGCGGGCTTGACCCGGGCCAGCCGCAGCTCGGCACCGTGCGCCTGGGCCAGGTCGTTGACCCGGCGACCGCGTCGGATCCCTGGGAGTCGATGTAGTTGACGCCCTCGAAGTCGACGACGACCAGCGTGAGCGGGGGACTCGCGTCGTGCGCCTCCTGCCGGATCCGGTCCTGCAGGGCGTCAGCGTCGATGAAGAACAGCCCTGCGTCGAAGCTGAGGACGAGCACCCCCGGATAGGTCCGCCCGTCGGGGAAGGTCTGGACGCTGCGGAACACCCGCGTCCCGGGCTGCAGCCCGAGGACGGGCATGGCCGGGACGGCGGAGACGTACACCATCCAGACCATGGACAGGACGATGCCGATGACCACCCCGGCCATCACGCCGGCTCCGAGCACCCCGAACAGCGCCGCCATGGCGATCCAGAAGTCCGAGCGCTTGACGCGGTGCAGCCGTCGCATGCCGGCCACGTCCATCATGCCCATCACGACTGCCTCGATGATCAGCGCTGACAGGACGGGCGTGGGCAGGTCGGAGAAGACCGGGGCCAGGAACAGCAACGTCAGCACCACCAGCGACCCGGTGGTCAACGACGCCAGGGGCGACTTGGCTCCCGACTGGTCGTTCAGGGAGCTCGAGGAGAGGCTGGCGGAGACCGGGATCCCCTGCACGAGGCCCGTCCCGAGATTGGACATGCCCTGCGCGAGCGACTCCTCCCTGGTTGATGTCGACCTGGTAGCGATGCCGTGAGGCGAACTCCCGGGCGTCGCCCGCGGTCTGGGAGAAGCCGATGAGCAGCAGGGCCACGGCAGCGGTCAGGATGACGGTGCTGTTGTCGACCATGAAGCCCACGTCGGGCAGCACGACCGAGGGCAGCCCGGCCGGGACGTCTCCCACGACGGCCACGCCCCGGTCGGCCAGGTCGAGGGCGGCCGAGGCCACCAGGCCGCCGACGACGAGCACGAGCGCCCCCGGGACCCGGGGGGCTGCGAACCGGAGGCCGAAGACGACGGCCAGCGACACCAGGCCCACGGCCAGGGTCGTGGTGTCGGTGTCGCCGAGCCCGCCCAGCCAGGAGGCCAGGGTCTCCCAGCTGTTGTCGCCGTCCGCCGTGGTGCCCGTGATCCCCGCCAGCTCACTGATCGCGACCTGCACGCCGGCCCCGAACAGGAACCCGGTGATCACGGCCTTGGAGAGGAACTGGGAGATCCACCCCATCTTGAAGACCGCCAGCGCGACGAACAGCACCCCGGTCACCAGCGTGATGGAGGCCACGAGCGTCACCGCGTCGTCCCCGGACGCCCCGCTCCGAGCACCGCCCCGGCAGCCACCGCGGCGAGGGCGGAGCTCGGTCCGGTGGCGATCTGGCGTGAGGTGCCGAACAGCGCATAGATCAAGGCACCCGCTGCCGCGGCGTACAGGCCGTACTGCAGGGGCACACCCGCGATGCCCGCGTAGCCCAGGGACTTGGGAACGACGAGGGCAGCCACGGCCAGTCCGGCGATGAGGTCCGGGCGCAGCCACGCGCGGTGGTAGGCAGGCAGCCAGGACAGGATCGGAAGGACGCGGGCCAGACCGTGAGAGGAGGGGGCAGCTTGCGCTCCCGTCGATCGAGCCGACCGCGCCATCAGCGCACCTCCCCGGGATCGAGTCTGCTCCGGGCCCGAGGCTACCCCTGCCCGCAGGACCGGCCGGTGCCGCGATGCGAGACTGACCCGAGCAGCTCCGCCCTGCTGACCGCGCCTGCGGGTGATGGCGCGGACCGCCCGGCCGCGGTCTCCGGGCGAGGCGAGACGGCGCAGATCCGCACGCCCGTCCCGGTGGACGTCCCCCCCGGTGCCAGGATCGGGGCGATCCTGGTGTCCAACAACAGCTACGACTTCGCCGCCGCTCCGGGGCAGATGCTGCGCGCAACCCTCGACAGCGGGCGGCTGTGGGTGTACCTGCTCGGCACGCCCCGCGCCCTGGGCCGGCTGCCCCTGCTGCGCGCTATCCAGGAGATGGTGACGACCGGAAGTGTGAGCCTGGGCACGTGGCAGGTCGGCGACCTCGAGTTCGACAGCGACCGACCGGTTCCGGTCGCCTGCGACGGCGAGTACCGGCCTGCCGTGACACCGCCGTACCGGCTGTCCAGCCGCCCCGGCGCCCTGGAGGTCCTGGTGCCCGCCGCGACCGCAAGCACTTCGACGCTCACGATGCAATGGTGAGCAGGGAGCCGATGGTGGGGCACGTCCGGCTCGCCCAGGTCTGGACGTGCATGTGGAGCTCGGCAGTGCGCCGGCCGGCTGTGCCCGGATCCAGGTGACCCAGCATCTGGTGCTGCCCAAGGACCTGTCCTCCTTGACGGGCCGCTCGGCCCTGGTCTCGGCGGCCGCGCGCGCCGAAGTGGACCTCCTGCTGTCCGGGCACACCCACGACCCGCTGCTGGCCACTGCGCTGCTCGTGCCACGCTCGCTGGCCGGGATCAGAGAGCCTGTCGCAGCTCCTCGCGGAGTGCTTCTTGCGCGGATCTGCCGCGCGGCGCTGCCGTGGGGGAGCACTCGGGCGAGGTGGCTTGGGCGTGGCGGAGTGCCCGAGCAGGAGCGCCGGACATGCTGCGGGGCTTCCTGGGACGCGGCGAGGCGGGGGGAGGGTGAGCCCCCCTCACCCGGGGTGAGGCCGCGTGGCGGTGCTGGCTGCCGCGGCTGGGGAGTACCGTCCCTGTGGGTGGCCGGCCATGGTCAAGGCGCGCCTGCTGCGTTGGAGGCCACGTGACAGAGAACGACCAGGAAAGGCCGGCAGCCGAGCTGAGCAGGAGCGATCCCCTTGAGGGGGCTCCGCCGTGGGTGATGCCCGTGATCCGTCGTGCGACCTGGCGGGTCGCCAGTGTCGTGCTCACCGTCGTCGTCGTCTTCGCGGCTGTCAGCGGCCGCGCGTGGCCTGGTGAGCATGCTCATCATGGCGCTGTTCTTCGGCGATCGCCATGGACCCGGGAGTGACGTGGCTGCACCGTCGGTACGGCTGGCGCCGGGGTGCGGCGACCGGCGTGATCTTCCTGGGGATCGTCGCCTTCGTCGTCATCGTGGTCGTCGTGCTCATCCCCGCCATGGTCCAGATGGCCAACGCTGTCTCCGCCCAGCTGCCCGGGTGGCTGACCTCCATCGAGCGGACCTTCGGGATCACCATCGGCGACGGCGACCACACGGATGCGGCCGCCGAGCTGGAGAGGGCGATCGTGAGCTGGGCCGAGCAGTCGTGGAAGGACATCCTCGGCCTCGCCTCCGGGGCGGTGGGCCTGATCTTCCAGTTCTTCACCATCGCCATGTTCACGTTCTACTTCGCCGCAGACGCCCCCAGCATCCGCGCGTCGGTGCTGCGCCGGTTCACCCCGGAGCGCCAGGAGCGGATCGGCTGGTCGATGGACACAGCGGTCCGGCAGACCGGTGGGTACTTCTACTCCCGGATGCTGCTGATGCTCATCAACGGTGGGCTGTTCTTCTTCGTGATGCTGGTCGTGGGGGTCCCGTGGCTGATCGCCCTGCCGCTGTCGGTGTTCGAGGGGTTCGTCGCCGAGTTCATCCCCGCGATCGGGACCTACCTGGGGGCCGCGGTGCCGATCCTGGTGACGCTGGGCATCCAGGGCTTGGGGCCGGCCGTGGTACTGCTGGTGTGGACGGTGATCTACCAGCAGGCCGAGAACTACTGGCTCAGCCCACGCCTGAGCGCCCAGACGATGGAGATCAACGGCGGGGTCGCGTTCGGGTCGGCGCTGGCCGGTGGCGCGATCGCCGGGCCGATGGGCGCCTTCATGGCCCTGCCCGTCGCCGCCTGGATCACATCGTTCGTCAAGCACTACGGCTCGTCCTACCCGCTGGTCTACCGCTCCGCATACGACGACCCCGACCCGTCCTCGGAGCCCACGGCCCCGGCAACCGGGGCCCCGTAGGCCGGCCCCAACGCGGGCCGGCGCACCTCGAAGGAGCACACGATGAGCGAGACGGACGCCGCAAGCACCGTGGACCTGGAGGATGGCCAGGCGCACACCGCGGGCCTGCGCCCCCGACAGCACTACAGCGTCGCGGAACGGGTCAGCCGCGGGCTGGCTGCGCGCAAGGCTGCCCAGCGCAGCGCCATCGGACGGTTCGACCCTCCGCAGGACCGGCCCGATCCGGTGGCACTGCTGGAGTCCCAGGGCGCTGGCCGGGTCCAGGGGCTGCTGCCCATGCGCTACGGGCGGATGCTCGCCGATCCTTTCGCGTTCTACCGCGGGGCCGCCCTGATCATGGCCTCGGACCTGTCCACGGGCCCCCGAACGGGCCTGACGGCCCAGCTCTGCGGGGACGCCCACATGGCCAACTTCGGTGCTTACGGGTCGCCTGAGCGACGGCTGGTGTTCGATGTCAATGACTTCGACGAGACCCATCCGGGGCCCTTCGAGTGGGACGTGAAGCGGTTGGTGGCAAGCGCGGAGATCGGGTCGCGGCAGAACGGGTTCACGCGCAAGGAGCGCCGTTCCATCGTCCTGACCGCGGCCATGTCCTATCGCGCCACGATGGCGCGGCTTGCCGATGCACGACGCCTGGACGCCTGGTACACCCACATCGACGTACAGTCCCTGGCGGCCAGCCTTGCCGCCCGTGGCGGAGGCAAGGCGGCCAAGCGGCTGAGCGCGGATGTCGCGCGGGCGCAGGGCAGGGACTCCATGCAGGCGTTCACCAAGCTCACCACCCTGGTGGACGGCGTGCCCCGGATCGTCAACCAGCCGCCGCTGATCGTGCCCGTGGGCCAGCTCGTGGGCGACGACGATCCCCAGGCCGTCATCGATGATGTGCGCGCCAAGTACCGGGCCTACCGGCGATCGCTGCAGAACGACCACCGGCACCTGGTCGAGGGGTTCCAGTTCGTCGACCTGGCCCACAAGGTGGTCGGGGTCGGAAGCGTGGGCACCCGCTGCTGGATCATGCTGCTCACCGGCCGGGACGCCAACGACCCGCTCTTCCTCCAGATCAAGCAGGCCAGCGCCTCGGTCCTCGAGGCCTACACCTCCCCCAGCAGGCTGGGCTCGCCGGGCGAACGCGTCGTGCACGGTCAGCGGCTGATGCAGGCGGCCTCGGACGTGTTCCTCGGGTGGACCCACTCGGCCGACGACCCGAACGCCTACTACGTGCGCCAGCTGCGGGACTGGAAGCTCTCGGCGGACCTGGTCTCGCTGAAGCCGAAGGCGATGGAGAAGTACGTGGCAGCGTGCGGCGCAGCGCTGGCACACGCGCACGCCCGGTCTGGGGACAGCGTCGCAATGGGCGCCTATCTGGGCCGCGACACCTCGGCGCCGAACCAGTTCGACCATGCCATGGTCACGTTCGCGCAGGCCTATGCCGAGCAGAACGATCGGGACTATTCGGCGCTTCAGAAGGCCGTCAGGGACGGGCGGCTGCAGGCCGCCACGTGATCTCGCCGGGCACCAGCGTGGCCTGCCGCGCAGGGCGCGGTCGAGCCAGCAGCTTCAGCATGGACCGGTGATCGCGACACTGCGACGGTTCCAGGGCTGGATGCCGCTTGTGGGGGATCCTTGGTGGGTTGGTCGGTCGGTCGGTCGGTCGGTTCGGATCGGGAGGTGCCGTGCCCAAGCCCCATCTGTGTGCGCGGGTGGCCGCAGTCGGGTGCCTTCTTGTGCCGCTGGCGGGTTGCGTGGGGCCGTGGGGCGGCGATGAGGTCCCGGTGGTCGTGGTCGGCACGTCGCAGGCGGCCGCGACGGTGTCGGCGGGGGTCGACAGTCCTTCTCTCACGGTCGACGCTGCTGCCGCGCCGGATGCGTGGCGGCCCGACCAGCCGATCGTGGTCAACGCGGTGGCGGGGTCGCTGAGCGAGGTCACGGTCACGGCCAAGGGCCGTGGGGAGGTCCCCGGGGCGCTGAGCGAGGACGGTCGGCACTGGCAGAGCAGCGGGGTCCTGCTCCCGGGGACGACCTACCGGGTCACGGCGGCGATGGCCGGTTCGACCCCGGAGCAGTCGGCGACGAAGTCGGTCAAGATCCGCACGAGGGATTCCGCCGAGCTGTTCGAGGCCCGGATCTCGCCGAGGCATGGGGCGAGAGTGGGCGTTGGCATGCCGGTCCTGGTCAGGTTCAGCGCCCCGGTCGCCGAGGAGTTCCGCGGCACCGTGCAGCGTGCCCTGACGGTCACCTCGACCCCGGCGGTCGAGGGCGCCTGGAGCTGGGCGTCGGACACGAGGGTCGAGTACCGGCCGAAGGAGTTCTGGCCGCCCCGCACGAAGGTTGCGGTGTCGGCGGACCTGGCCGGTGTGCAGGCGGGCCAGAACACGTGGGGCGCCCAGGACAAGGAGGTCCAGTTCACGATCGGGCGTTCTGTGGTGTCCGTCGTGGATGTCGCCGCCCACCAGATGACCGTGACGATCGACGGCACGCTGGCCCGGTCCATTCCGGTGACCACCGGCAAGGACGGCTTCCTGACCCGCGGGGGCACCCGGGTCATCTCGGAGCTGCTGGCCGAGACGCGGATGGATGCGGCGAGCACCGGGGTCACTCCAGAGGACCCGGAGTACTACAACCTCGACGTCCGCTACGCGATGCGCATGACCAACTCGGGTGAGTTCCTCCACGCCGCTCCCTGGTCGGTCGAGTCCCAGGGTGTGGAGAACGTCAGCCACGGCTGCGTGGGCATGAGCCTGGCGGACGCCCGGTGGCTGTTCGAGCGGTCCCGCGTGGGCGACATCGTCACGATCGTGAACTCGACCCGGGAGCTGGAGCCCGGCAACGGCCTGACCCAGTGGAACACCGCCTGGGAGGACTGGGTCGCGGGCTCCGCGACCTGAGGCCGGACACCCCCCGAACCATCACGGTCCCTTGCCCAGATCCACCTCGGCCGGCGAGGTCCGCCTGGCCCTTGGAGTTCTTGTCCTGACGGGTGGGCTCACAACCCCTGGCTGGTGTAGGTGCGGGGGACGGCGCTGGCGGCGAACTGCTCAGTGGGATGGTGGCGGAACTCGCCACCGGAACGCCACGCGAAGTCACCGGGGTCTTGGGCCTGTTCTGGTCGAGACGGCTCATCGTGGAGTGGAATGATCCTTGCGTGTTCAACTCATCGGGCAGTGGTCTGCAGGTTGTCGCCGAGGGTGGTTCCGGTGGGCCGTTCGACACGGTGATGGGCCTTCCGGTGCATCCGCTGGTGGTGCATGCGGCGGTGGTGCTGCTCCCGCTGGCCGCGATCGGGCTCGTGGCGATCATCTTGGTGCCGAGGTGGCGCGGTGCTCTTGGCTGGCTGGTGATGGGTGGGCTGGTGCTGGCCACGGGGGCGGTGTTCGTGGCCAAGGAGTCCGGGGAGAAGCTGGCGACCCGGGTTGGGAACCCGACCGTGCATGCAGAGCTCGGTGATCAGTTGCCGATCATGGCGGGGGTGCTACTCGTGGTCGGGGTCGCCTGGTTCTACTTGGCCCGCCGCGACGAGAAGGCGCGGGCGAAGTCGACTATGACGACTGTGATGGGCATAGTCGCGATCCTGGTCGCGGCGCTGAACCTGGTGTGGGTGGTCCGGGTCGGGCACTCCGGGGCAGAGGCAACGTGGGCTGGGCAGATCAAGGCCACGGAAGGTTCCGGCCCGGGTGCGGCGAGCGGCTCATTCACGCTGGCCGACGTCCAGTTGCACAACACGCCGGCGGACTGCTGGACGGCGATCGACGGCACGGTGTACGACGTGTCGGGCTACTCCAAGTCCCATCCGGGCGGGGTGTCGCATATCGAGAAGATGTGTGGCACCGACTCCACCGCCTACTTCGACGGCCAGCACAGTGGCCAGAAGCGGGCCAACGAAGTCCTCGCCGGGTTCAAGCTCGGCACTCTGGGGTGAGGCGGCGGGTTCTGTCCAAGGGGCCGCCGACCCAACGGAAGCTGATCCGCCACGGCTACATGCTGGTGCGCTGGGTCGCGCCGAGGAGCCGGGGCAGCCTGAGTCGAGCGTCCGTGGGTGAGTAGGGGCCGTCGATGGTGAGGACGGCGAGTCCGTGGGTGGTGATCCAGGCGGCTTCGGCGGACTGGGGTGGCGCGGTGCGCAGGAACTGCTGCTGCGGGAGTGGGCCGTCGGGTGGCGCCCCGAGGACTCCGCCGGGGCGACCGAATCCGTGTGGGCCGGAGGCGAGCCGGAACAGGTGCGGGTCCGCAAGCGCAGCGTCGAGATAGACCCGGCAGACGGCCAGCAGGGTGTCGTCTGCGATGGGACCGGCATCGGTGACGGTTCCCATGGTCCGCCCGAGGGAGTCCAGCCAGCCTGCGGCAACGGCGTCCAGGACGGCGGAGTGGTCGGCGAAGTGCCGGTAGACCGCCGAGGGGGAGACCCCGACCTCGGCGGCCAGTCGGCGGAGGCTGGGCTGCTGGCCTGCTCGGACCAGCTCGGTGGCGTGCTCGATGAGGGCACGCCGGAGGTCGCCGTGGTGGTACCCGCGCTTCATGTTGACATCGTACACATTGTTCGTCCATCCTATGTGTGCAGTGTTCACATCCTGGAAGGAGAGCCCCATGCCCCCCTCGACCACCCGCCCGACCGTCGCGTTGGTGCACGGGTTCCCCGGCGGCTCCGCCGACTTCAGCCTCCTCGCCGACGAACTGATCGCCCGCGGCTGGGATCGCGACCAGCTCGTCGTCCACGACCTGGTCGGCTTCGGTAGCCAGACTGGCGAGCATGCGTTCGACGAGCTCTGGGTGCCGGCACAGGCCCAGCGACTTCAGGCCGCGCTCGCCGGCGCGGGGGACGTGGTCCTGGTGGGTCACGACGTCGGAGGGCCGATCGCCCTGGCCGCGGCCGAGCTCCTGGGCTCGCGGGTGCGCGGGCTGGTCCTCGCCTCGAGCAACCTGCTGCGCGACCCTCCCCTGCCCGGTCCGTTCCGCCTCCTCAAGATGCCGGTGCTCGGTCCGGTCGTGGAGCTGCTGGCCTTCTCCCGGGCCAGCCTGCGGGCGATGGCCCGATTCGGCCGCCGCCGCGGACCGCTGCCCCGCCCCAACTCCCCAGCCGAGGGCCGTGCGATCCGCACCATCTTCGCCACCGCGCTCCGCGACCCGGCTGCGCACTTCGGCCCCGTCCAGCACCTCCTCGAGGCCTACCCCCGGCCCATCCACCTCGTCACCGGGGACCGGGACCCGTTCTTCAGCGTCGAGCACGCGAAACGGCAGGCATCGCTCGCGCGCGGCTCCCGCCTGACCGTCCTGCGGCGCACCGGGCACTTCCCACAGCTGGAAGAGCCAACCGCCCTGGCCGACATCGTCGAGGCCGAGGCCCGGCAAACGGCCACCGCACAACACCCCTGACGCCCCGCCTCACCGCCGCGTGCAGCGCGGGCGTGGGCGCCGTGAACTGGCCAGGCGCACGGGTCAGGGCTTGGTCGGCTCCACCAGTGCCACGTCCCCGTGCACGCGGGTGCCCGGGTCGCCGGCCTCGATCAGCAGGTGCGTGAACGCCTCGGCGGCCAGGGCGGCAGACAGGGTGCGCAGCTCCCACCGCTCCGGGATCAGGTCGGGCCGCAGCTCGCCGACGGTCGAGCGCTTGCGGAAGACCCGGGCGGAGTTGGCGGCTCCCGAGCGGTGGGCGTCGACGCGCTGCTCGACACTCCCGCCGGTCTGCCCCACGTAGAGCTCCGGCGGCCCCACTGCGGCGAGCTCCGCGGACCCGTCCCGGCGGATCGCCTCCACGACGTACACCGTGTACGCGCCCCCGGGTCCGCACGGGGTCGACAGCTCGGCATCCAGCGCGGCCCGGGCCGCCATGAGCCGGCGCAGGCGGCCGCTGATCCGGGCCGCTCGCTTGGCGTCGCACTGCGGGCAGCAGGCGAGGAACCGGCGCTTGGACATGACCGTGGAGGCGTGGTCGCACCGCCAGTGCTGGAGCGGCTCCCCGTGCTTGGGGCAGTCCAGGTGCAGTGAGCCACCCAGCGACCAGCCGGGCAGGGCCGGCGACCTCCACCCGAGGTCGCGGACCCAGCCGGGCGCGCCGGGCAGCTCGCCCAGGCGCGGACCGTGCCGCACGGCGAGTGCGTCGGGGCCCTCATCGGTCCCCCGGGCTGCCAGCGGGTACCCCCGCCGCCAGAGCGACACCTGCTCGGCGACCGACAGGGTCAGCGCAGCACCGCGGGGTGGCCGCCGGCCATGCGCCGGCCGTGCCCACGCAGGTGCTGGAGCGAACCACGGGTCGACGCCCTCGGCCCAGACCTTGCGCACGGTGTCCGCCCCGTACGCGCTGCCCGGGGGTGTGGCGGTGATCCACGCCCGGTCCCAGCCCTCGGGCAGGCGCCAGGGGCTGGCTCCGTCCGGCTCGGTGCGCAGGCGGGCGAGCAGCAGCGCGTCGCGCTGGCCGGCGTCGAGCGGTTGGTCGGCGTAGGACGACCACCCCACCCCCCGCTGCGAACCCATGGGGCGATCCTTGCGCATCCGGAGCGATCCGCGGGTGATTCCGAAGCCCGGGCATGGGACGGTCGTGCGCGTGACCGACGTCGACGCCAACCCGTCCCCCTCGTCGACCGAGGGCTCGCCCTCGCCGGCGCTGGTCGACCTGGTGGCTGGTTTCGCACCCGCCGACGGCGCCGAACCAGCCAGTCCCGAGGACCTGCTCGACGCGTTCGCCGGCTGGGCCACGGAGGCCGGGCTGCCGCTCTACCCGGCGCAGGAGGAGGCGCTGATCGAGCTCGTCTCCGGGCTCGCACGTGATCCTCGCCACGCCGACCGGCTCGGGCAAGAGCCTGGTCGCGATCGGCGCGCACTTCGCCGCGCTGGCCGAGGGCCGGCGCACGTTCTACACCGCGCCGATCAAGGCGCTGGTGTCGGAGAAGTTCTTCGACCTGTGCGACGCTGTTCGGCGCCCGAGCACGTCGGCATGATCACCGGCGACGCCGCGGTCAACCCGGACGCGCCCGATCATCTGCTGCACCGCCGAGATCCTGGCCAACATCGCGCTGCGCGAGGGCGCCGACGGCCGACGTCGGCCAGGTCTGCATGGACGAGTTCCACTTCTACGCCGACCCGGACCGCGGCTGGGCCTGGCAGGTGCCGCTGATCGAGCTCGCCGCAGGCGCAGTTCCTGCTGATGTCGGCCACCCTGGGCGACGTCACGCGCATCCGCGACGACCTGACCCGGCGCACCGGGCGGCCGACCGCGATCGTCGCCGGTGGGGAGCGCCCGGTGCCGCTGGACTTCGAGTACGCGATGACGCCGCTGCACGAGACGATCGAGGAGCTGCTCGCCGACCGACCAGGCCCCGATCTACGTCGTGCACTTCACCCAGGCCGCCGCGCTCGAGCGGGCCCAGGCGCTGATGAGCATCAACGTCTGCACCCGCGCAGGAGAAGGACGCGATCGCCGAGGCGATCGGCGAGCTTCCGGTTCACCGCCGGCTTCGGCAGGACCCTGTCCCGGCTGGTGCGCCACGGCATCGGCGTGCACCACGCCGGCATGCTGCCCAAGTACCGGCGCCTGGTCGAGCAGCTGGCCCAGGCCGGCCTGCTCAAGGTCATCTGCGGCACCGACACCCTCGGCGTCGGGCATCAACGTGCCGATCCGCACCGTGCTGTTCACCGCGCTGGTCAAGTACGACGGCCGGCGGCACGCGGCTGCTGCAGGCCCGGGAGTTCCACCAGATCGCCGGGCGGGCGGGCCGGGCCGGGTTCGACACCGCCGGGCTGGTCGTCGTGCAGGCCCCGGAGCACGTGATCGAGAACGAGAAGGCTGCTCGCCAAGGCGGGCGACGACCCGAAGAAGCGCCGCAAGGTGGTGCGCAAGAAGCCGCCGGAGGGCTTCGTGACCTGGGGCCGGGCCACGTTCGACCGGCTCGTCGCCGCCGAGCCCGAGCCGCTGCGCTCCCGCTTCGAGGTCACCCACGCGATGCTGCTCAACGTCGATCGCACCGGCCCGGGCGACGCCGTCGCCGCGATGCGCGCACCTGCTCGACCGACAACCACGAGGAGCCGCGCCGCCCAGCGCGGCACATCCGCCGGGCCGATCGCGATCTACCGAGTCGCTGCTCGCCGGCGGGTGTCGTCGAGCGGCTGGACGAGCCGGACGCCGAGGGCCGCACG
Organism: uncultured Actinomycetota bacterium; assembly: GCA_963706835.1. Lineage (GTDB taxonomy): Bacteria > Actinomycetota > Actinomycetes > S36-B12 > CAVXYG01. The sequence continues at coordinate 36,990 of CAVPOB010000021.1, read as the reverse complement.
GATGCGCGCTCACCGATCGACCTGCAGGTCGACTTCGCGCTCAACCAGCCGCTGTCGCACGTTCGCGCTGGCCGCGATCGAGCTGCTCGACCGGGAGTCCGCCGACCTACGCGCTCGACGTGCTCGTCGGTGATCGAGTCGACCCTCGACGACCCGCGGCAGGTCCTCTCCGCCGCAGCAGTTCCGGGCCCGCGGCGAGGCCGTGGCCGCGATGAAGGCCGAGGGCATCGAGTACGAGGAGCGCATGGAGCTGCTCGAGGAGGTCACCTACCCCAAGCCGCTCGCCGAGCTGCTCGAGGCCGCCTACGACATCTACGCCGAGGGCCACCCGTGGGTCGCCGACCACGAGCTGCGGCCCAAGTCGGTCGTGCGCGACATGTACGAGCGGGCGATGACCTTCGTCGAGTACGTCGGCTTCTACGGGCTGGCCCGCTCCGAGGGCCTGGTGCTGCGCTACCTCGCCGACGCCTACAAGGCGCTGCGGCAGCACCGTGCCCGAGGAGGCGCGGACCGAGGAGCTCGCCGACCTCATCGAGTGGCTCGGCGAGCTGGTGCGCCAGGTCGACTCGAGCCTGCTCGACGAGTGGGAGCAGCTGCTGCAACCCGGAGGACGAGGCCGCCCGGAGCCGGCGCGCGGTGGACGCCGGGCCGCCGCCGGTCACCGCGCAACGTCCGGGCGTTCCGGGTGCTGGTGCGCAACGCGCTGTTCCGTCGGGTCGAGCTGGCCGCGCTGCGGCGCTGGGACGACCTCGGCGAGCTGGACGCCGACGCCGGCTGGGACGCCGACGCGTGGCAGGCGGCGATGGAGGCGTACTTCGCCGAGCACGACGAGCTCGGCACCGGGCCCGACGGCGCGCGGCCCGCAGCTGCTGCAGATCGAGCAGGAGCCGGGCGCGCTGGCGCGTCCGGCAGGTCTTCGACGACCCGGCCGGCGACCACGACTGGGGCATCACGCGCCGAGGTCGACCTCGCCGCCAGCGATGCCGAGGGTGCGGCTGTGGTCCGGGTGCACGACGTGAGCGGCGACGTCGGGGGTTGGTGAGGGGCGCCCCGCGTGCCCACGGCCGTCACTCGAGGGGATGCTCGGGGTGGTCGCGGATCGTGAAGCCGGCGGGCGTGCGCCATCGCCACCCGGGAGCTCGGTCGGCCCCGCTCCCCCGCGAGCTCGGCCCCGGCGGGGGGCTCCGCCCCGGCGTCGTCCGGGACCCGGGCCTGCGCCCAGCCTCCCGCCCGTGTCCCGGCCGGCAGGGGTGCAGGCGCCGGCGACAGCTCCCATCCCAGGTGGGTCTTCAGCACGTGATGACGGCGGCACAGCGGGCCGAGGTTGGCGGCCGTCGTGGCCCCCCGCGGGTACGGGACCGTGTGGTCCAGGTCGCAGCGGATCGCAGCCTGCCGGCACCCCGGCATCCGGCAGTACGGCTCGCGGGCGCGGACCAGTCGTGCGAGTGCGGCGCCGGGGACGTAGCCGCGCGAGCCCGTGGCGACAACCGCTCCCGACGCGTCCGTGACCCAGGCATTCCAACGGCCGTCGGCGGCCAGGGTGCGCGCCACGTCGGCCGGGACCGGGCCCACCCCGGGGATCGCGGCCGGATCGTCCGTCAGGCCCAGCAGGGTCTCCAGCGACACGATGACCTGGACCTCCGGGCGCGGCGTCCCTCGCGCGGCCCCGAGGTCCGCGACGGGGTTGCGATCCTCGTCTGCGGGGCTGGGGTCGCCGGGCTCAGCACCGCGGAGGGACTCGCCGCGGGCTTCTCGCTCAGCCCCAGGACATCGACCGGCGCCACGTTCGACGTCAGCGCCACTGCTCGGCGCGCAGCTCGGCTGGGGCTCGTCGCTGGAGTGCTCGGCCCCGGCCGTGCCACCGCTCGCCCCGAGCAGGAGGTCCACCAGGACATCGGCACGCATCTGGTCCTTGGTGCGGGCATCTGTGGGATCGGCCAGGCCGTTCGCGATCGCTGACAGGCGCCGGTGGATCCGGTGCGCCGAGACCTCGTCGAGGTCCGCCACGAGGCTGGCCATCCCGTTGCGGTCGGGGAACACCTGGACCCGCCGCCGCGAGAACGCCCGCTCGCGTGCCCCCTGGTCGCCGTCAGGGCAGATCCGGCGCCGCGCCATCCGGGCGGCTCGGGCCACCTCGGCCGAGTTCCAGGCCCGCCGCCCCGACGTGAGCCGGCGCGAGATGCGCTCGCAGACGTCCGCGACCACCTCCGTCGACTGCTCCGGGGTGAGGTCGCCCAGCTCGAGCACGACGAGGCGAGCGGCCCACGACGAGATCGCTCCCGCTTCGACCAGGTGGAGAAGGGCTGGGTGGGCGACCAGTGCCCGTGCCGCGCCAATGCGGTTGTCCATGGAGCCCGGGGTCACCCGCAGGGCCAGGGCGAGCTCCTCGCGGGCCGGGTCGATCACCTGCCCGGACAACGGGGCGTCGAAGGTGACGGGCTCCGGGCCCACGGCATCGACCAGGGAAACGGTGGCCCCAGCGGCGCACCACGCCGCGCAGGCCTCCCATGCCGCGGCGAGCACCACCTGGCACGCGCACGGCCACCCGGGAGTGTGGCCCGGCGAGCGCGCACCCGGGGGAGAGTCGGCCACATGGGGGTCCGGGCATGACACGCCCCGTGGGACCGCCACCACGGCCGCCGCCAGCAGTGGCCCCGCCGGTAGCCACAGGAGGCCGCGAACCTCCGGACGCACGGGCGCATCCCACCAGTCCTGCGCGGTCCAGGCGGGTCGCTCATCCATCCACCAGGCGCGCAGCAGCCGGGCCAGCCGCTCCTCCCGGGCGGGGTCAACCGCTTCCGGGTGGCTGCCCACGTCGACGCACGACGGTGGCGGCGCCGCGGCCGGCATCGTGGTGGTAGCGCTCATCCGACCCCCCGTTCGAACTGATGTTCGAATCGTACCAGAGTCGGCTCCGCCGGGCGAGAGGTGTCGGCTGGATTGTGGAGGGTGCGCCGGGCATGTGGGCGCGCCCGCGCCGGCCATGTGGGCGCGCCCGCGCCGGCGCATGTGGGCGCGCCCGCGCCGGTCAGCCCGCGCCGAGCACGCCCGCCTTGATGGCCCGGGTACGGACCCAGCTCCGGGCGACGACCACGGCGACCGTGACCACGCCGATCGTCACCAGGGCCCGCTGCGGATCCAGCGCCGGCACCCATCGGACGTTGCCGTCCTTGACCACGAACGCTCCCGCGGGCGAGGCGCGCACGCCGAAGCCGGCGCCCTCGCCCTCCTGGCCCTTCGCCGCGCCCTCGGGCCCGGGCCTCTCCTCCCCGCTGCCGCCGCCCACCCCGCCGGCCACCCGCGCCGCGGGGATCACCGTGACACCGTCCTTCTCGTACGGCTCGCCGTACACGCGGCGGACGGTGATCGCGTCCTGTGCCGTCGAGACCAGCTGGCTGATGTCCATGGGACCTCCTGGGGTTGGTGCTCGGGTTGGCGCGGGGCCCACATCCACCGGTGGGCCCGGGGCACCGAGCGCCGCGTTGGTGCGGCGCGTGCCTTCGGCGGGACGTGCGCCACCGCCAGCGTAGCCCGGGGATCGCGAGCGGGGATGCCCGCGAGCGGTGCGACCGATAGCCTCGACGCACGCCCCGCCACCCGCGCCCGCCCCCCACCCGCGCACGCCGCCCCCGCCACCCGCGCCACGCCGCCCCACCCGCCACGCCGCCCGCACCACCCAGCCGACCCGGAAGGCATCCATGAACAACTCCACCGGCGGGACCTCGCCTGCCCGGACCGTCGGCCGCATCGCGCTCGGGGCCTTCCTGCTCTTCGCGGGGATCGCCCACCTGACCAGCCAGCGCCAGGAGTTCCAGGCCCAGGTCCCGGAGTGGATCCCGTTGGACCCCGACCTCGTGGTCGTCGCCTCCGGCGTCGTCGAGATCGCCCTCGGGGCAGCGCTGATCCTGGTGCGCCGCCACCGCGCGGTCCTCGGCTGGATCGTCGCCGCCTTCTTCGTCGCGGTGTTCCCCGGCAACATCTCGCAGTACGTGACCGGTACCGATGCGTTCGGCCTGGACAGCGACACCTCCCGCCTGATCCGCCTTTTCTTCCAGCCGGTCCTCGTCGTGTGGGCCCTGTGGTCCACGGGCGCCTGGGCCGCCTGGCGCGCCCGCCGGAAGGCCGACGCGCCGGCCTGACCCGCCGCCGCCACGCCGCCCGCGACCCGCCGCCGACGCCGCCGCCGACCCGCCGCCGACCCGCGCCGCCGCGCCGCTGGCCGGGCACCCGAGCTGTCTGATCCTGCGTGGCGATCCCGGAGATGCGGCCGCAGGCAGGTTTCCCCGGGCCAGCCAGGGGGAATGCTTGTGATGTCCCGTACGAGAGATGGGGCCCAGTCGTGCACAGTGCCGAATCCCGTCCGCGTGCGCACCCTGGACGAAGGACCGACGGACGGGAGCGGGGGACCCACAACCGGTCGCACGCCCTCGCGTGAGGCCTCGGGGTGAAGCCGTGATCCACGGCCGGGTGCTCCACCCGAACCCGACAGCTCACCTCGCAGGCGCAAGGAGGGAATGATGACGCTGACCACCCACGAGCGCCCCCAGTCGGCGCCCGATGCGTTCCTCGCCGTCGAGCTGCACTCGCGGTACCACGAGGTGATCGAGCGGTACGTCCGCAAGCGCATCCACGATCCGGAGCTGGCCGCCTCCGTTCTCGGCGAGGTGCACCGCAGCATCGTCAGGGATCCCGAGTGGTTCGCACGCAACCCGCTGCCGAGGTTGATCGCCGTGGCCCGCCGCGAGACCGTCCGGGCCCTGACCCCGTCGTCGCGGCCCACCGGCCACCTCTGACGGCGTCCGCCCCGGCGGGTCCGGGCAGGAGCGACCCGCGCCCCTCGCGACACCCGCGCCGATGCGCCGGTGCGTCCGATGTGCTGCTGCGCGCCCGAGCCCGTGGGACTCCCTACAGCCCTGGCAGCAGGCCCGCGCGGGCCAGCCCCCGGACATGGGCCAGCGTCGCCTCCGCCACGGGCGCGCGCCGGGACAGCCGCATCGTGCTGGTGCCCATCACCTCGCGCAGCCGGGCATCCGGCTGGATGACGATCACCGGCGTCCCCGAGCGACGGACCTCGGCCACCTCCCGGTCGAGCCGATGGCGCACCGGCATGCGCATCACCGCGCCCCGCTCAGCCAGCACCCGATCGGCCGTCGACATCGGTGCGGAGACGACGACGAGGTCGAGGCCCAACCCGGCGACGAGGTCGAGGTTGTGCGTCGACCACATGCCGCCGTCGACGTGGCGCCTGCCGTCGATGACGATGGGCGCGAAGTAGCCGGGGATGGCGCACGAGGCTGACACGGCCTCGCGCATGGACGCCTCGGCGTCCCGGCCGAAGACGACCCGGACCCCGTCCTCGATCTGCACCGCGCAGATCCAGGTCGGTTCCGCGGGCCACTGGTCGAACAGGTCGGCGATCCCGGAGACCGCCTGGTCGACCGCGAGCGTGCCCTCCGGGAGCAGGGCAGCCGCGACCAGGCCGGGGCGCAGGCGCCGCGGGCTGCCCAGCAGGCGCGGCAGCAGCCCTGGAGCCGCCGGGCGCGGAGCGGGTCGTCTGGCGCGGTGCGGCTGGCGCAGCGGACCCATCCCGCCGAGCACCTCCTGGCCCCGCTCGGACAGCGGTCGACCGATCATGCGGTCCACGAAGTCCGAGGGCGGCAGCCCCGCGCGCAGCAGGGCGGCGGTGGTGGAGCCCGCGGATGTCCCGACGATCACCTCGGCGGTGCGGGCGTCCCAGCCGGCGGCCTCGGCCAGCCCGGCGATGACCCCGGCGTGGAAGGCCGTGCCCGTCAGCCCGCCGCCGCCGAGCACCAGCCCGATCCGGCGTGCCGGGCGGTCCGGCTCCTGCCCCGCCGCCCGCCCCGGCGCCTCCCGGTCCGGCTGCGCGCCGCCCGGGTCCGGAGCCCGCCCCGCGATCACTTCGCCCGCAGGTACAGCATCTTCTGGTTCGAGCCCGATGAGCGCCGCTCCTCGGTGCGGAACAGGTCCGTGCGCGCGCGGACCAGGTCCGACAGCTTCCGGTAGCCGTACAGGCGCGGGTCGAAGTCCGGCTGCAGCTTGTTCAGGTAGCTGCCGAACGTGCCGACCTGCGCCCAGCCCTCGTCGTCGACCGACTGGTCGAGCGCGGTCAGCATGAACCGCTTGGGGAACTTGGGCCGGCTGGCCGCCGTGCCCGCGGCGTCGGCGGCCGCCGTGGTCGCCTCCGCGGCCGCGCCGGGCGTGCGCTCGGCACCCTCGTCGGACTCCCGGCGGGCCCCCTCCCGCAGCACCTCGACGAACACGAACCGGTGGCAGGCGTTGCGGAACGCCTCCGGGGTCTTGCGCTCGCCGAAGCCGAACACGGTCAGGCCCTCCTCGCGCAGCCGCATCGCCAGGCCGGTGAAGTCGCTGTCGGAGGTGACCAGGCAGAAGCCGTCGAACCGGCGCGTGTAGAGCAGGTCCATCGCGTCGATGATCAGCGTGCTGTCGGTCGCGTTCTTCCCCGTGGAGTAGGCGAACTGCTGTACCGGCTTGATCGCGTTGCGCTGCAGGACCTTCTTCCACGCCGCACTCGTCGGCGCCGTGAAGTCGCCGTAGATCCGCCGCACGGTCGCCTCGCCGAACCGGGCGACCTCCGCGAGGAGCTCCTCGATCACCGCCGCCTGGGCGTTGTCCGCGTCGATCAGCACGGCCAGCCGCAGCTGGGGGCTGTCAGATCCGGTCCTTCGGTCTTCCCTGTCGTCGGCCATTCGGTGCCTACCCGCTTCCTGGAGGGTCCGGGCTCGGTGGTCCCGCGGTTGCCTGGCCCCCATTGTCCCCCCACGCGCCGCCCACCCGGGGCCGGCCGTCGCAGGGGCGCTGCGCAGCCGGGGTTCAGGTGCTGCCGCGAGGCCGGCTCACATGGTCAGCACGATCTTCCCGCGGAACCCGCCAGTCCCGTAGTGGCGCATGGCCCCGGCCGCGTCGGCCAGCGGGAACGTCCGGTCGATCACGGGGACCACCGAGCCCTCCCGGTGCAGCCGCACGAGCAGCGCGACATCGTCCGGGAGGTTGGCCCGGTAGACCACGAGGCGCACCCGCCGGCCGCCCGACAGCCGCAGCATCGGCCCGAGCGCGAACGCCCCGATCAGCCTGCCCGTGGACCCGCCCACCACGCCGCACGTGCCGCCCGGGCGCAGCGCCCGCCGGTAGTCGGCCACCGACCGGCGGCACACGACGTCCAGGATCAGGTCGTACTGCTCCCCGGTGCGCGTGAAGTCCGTGGTCGTGTAGTCCAGCACGTGATCGGCGCCCAGCCGGCGAAGCAGGTCGAGCTTGCCGGGCCCGTCCACCGCAGTGACCTCGGCCCCGGCCGCCCTGGCGATCTGCACGGCGAACGTGCCCGCCCCGCCGCCCGCGCCGTTGAGCAGCACCCGTTGGCCCACGCGCAGCGGCCCTGCGCACCGCAGGCCGGCCACCGCGAGCCCGCCGGCCTGCGGGACCGCCGCCGCCTGCTCCCAGGTCAGCACGCTCGGCTTGTGCGCCAGCGCCGACTCCGGTGCCCGTGCGAACTCGGCGAACGCGCCGAACCCGCAGCCCGACAGGTCGCCGAACACCTCGTCGCCGGGCCGGAAGCGCGTCACCGCGGACCCGACCGCGGCCACCACGCCCGCGACGTCGGAGCCGAGCGTGCGGCGCCGTGGCCTGCGCAGCCCGCCCGACCGGTTGATGATCGGCGCACCTCGCATCAGCCCGTCGTCCCACTCGTTGATCGAGGCGGCCCGGACCTCGACGAGCACGTCCTGCGGGCCGGGCGTCGGCGTGGGGATCTCCGCGACGTGGAGGACCTCGGGTCCCCCGTACGCGTCCTGGACCAGCGCCCTCATGGCCGAACGCTAGCGCTGGGGCGCTTCGTGAGCCGCGTCGTCGGCGTCACAGCTCGCGGACGACCCGCGCCGGGTTGCCCACCGCGACCACGCCGGCTGGCAGGTCCTTGACCACGACGGCCCCCGAGCCGACCACGACGTCGTCGCCGATCGTCACTCCCGGCCCGACGATCACGCCACCGCCCAGCCAGACCCGGTTGCCGATCGTGATGGGGAACCCGAGCTCCCGGCCCGACGTGCGCTCGACCGGGTCGACCGGGTGGGTCGCGGTCAGCAGCTGCACGCCCGGCGCGAGCATCACCTGGTTCCCGATCCGGATCTCCGCGACGTCGAGCAGCACGCAGTTGGCGTTGGCGTAGAAGTGGTCGCCCAGGTGGATGTTGACCCCGTAGTCGCAGTGCAGCGTCGGCTCGATCTCGACCGACTCCCCGACCGTGCCGAGCAGCTCGCGCAGGATGCGGTCCCGCTCGTCGGCCCGCTCCGGCGGGGTGTGGTTGAACCGGAACTCCAGGGATCGGGCGCGCGCCCGGGCTGCCACGAGCTCGGGGTCGCCGGGGGCGTACAGCTCCCCAGCGATCATCCGCTGGTACTCGACTCCGGTCAGCGTCGGCCTGCCCTGCATGGTGCTCCTCCTGGACTGCCGGGTCGCGGCTGCCTGCCGGACCCGGCGCGTGGTGCCGGCCCCGGGTCCCCTGACCCGGCACATCCGATCATGCCCCCGCGCGATGCCCCGCGCCCGGCGCGGGGGCGCCCGGTGACCTCGCCGCCGAGCCCAGGTGCCGGCCGTCACCGCGCCCGGGCGGGCAACCAGACGCAGGGCGAGGACCGCGCCGACAGCCGTGGCCGCGCCCGCCACCAGCGACCCGGCCGCGAACCCCGACATGAAGGCGTCCTGCGCGGCGGCCAGGACCACCTCACCCCCGGGTGCCTGCGCTCGAGATCTCCACCGCGGCGCCCATCGACTCCTGGGCCGCGGCGACCAGCTCGGCCGGGCAGCCCGCCGAGCGACTCGACCACCTCCGGGGCGTAGATGCTGGCGAACACCGAGCCGACCACGGCGACGCCCAGTGTGCCGCCCAGCTCCCGGGTGGTGTCGTTGACCGCGGAGCCGACGCCGGCCTTGGCCTCGGGCAGCGCGCCCATGATCGCCTCGGTCGCCGGGCTCGTGGTCAGGCCGAGGCCGGCGGCCATCGACCACCATCGAGGCCAGCACCGGGCCGACGTAGGCGCTGTCCGCGTCGAGGGTCGAGGCCATCAGGAACCCGACGCTCATCAGGCCCAGGCCGGTGGTCACCACGACCTGGTCGTGCCGACGCGGTGCATGAGTGCGATCGACAGCGGCGAGAAGCGCGCCGGTGGTGATGGCGAACGGCACCGTCCGCAGGCCGGCCTCCAGGGGGCTGTAGCCCTGGACCAGCTGCAGGTACTGCGTGATGAGGAAGATGAACCCGAACAGGCCGAAGAACGCCGAGGCGATCGCGAGGCTGGCCGCGCTGAACCGGGGGTTGGCGAACAGGCGCACATCGAGCAGCGGGTGCACCTGGCGGGACTCGAACCGGATGAACCAGGCCAGCAGCAGCAGCGAGGTCGCGCCGGCGGCGACCACCTCCGGCGGAGGTCCAGCCGCGGTGCCCGCCCTCGATGATCGCCCAGATCGCCAGGCCGACCGCCACCACCGACGTGCCCAGGCCGACGCGGTCGAGCCGGCCCGGGTTCGGGTCCCGGGAGTCGGGCAGGAGGAACCACCCGGCGGCCAGGGCCAGCATGGCGATGGGGACGTTGACCAGGAAGATCGAGCCCCACCAGAAGTGCTCGAGGAGCAGCCCGCCGGTGACTGGCCCGGCGGCCACGGCCAACCCGGTGACCCCCGACCAGATCCCGATCGCCGCCGCGCGCTCGCGGACGTCGGTGAACACCGCCACGATGATCGCCAGCGTGGCCGGGAAGACCAGTGCGGCCCCGACACCCATGAGTGCGCGGGCGCCGATGAGCTGGGCCGTCGAGGTCGTCAGCGCGGCCAGCACGGACGTCACCGCGAAGACCACGAGGCCGGCCTGCAGGGCCAGCCGCCGGCCGAACCGGTCGCCGAGGTGCCCGGCGGCCAGCAGCAGCGCGGAGAACACCAGCGTGTAGGCGTCGACGATCCACTGCAGCTGGGTGGTCGAGGCGCCCAGCTCGAGGCTGAGCGAGGGCAGCGCCACGTTCACGATCGTGTTGTCCACGACGACCATGAACAGGCTCAGGCACAGCACGGCGAGGATCCACCAGCGCCGGGTGTGGGTCCGCGTCGGGAGCCGGTGCGGTCAGGACGGCCATGAATCCTCCTCGATCGGCGTATATAGAACAATGTTCTACAGGTGTGGAACGTTATACTACATACATGAGCCGCACGCCAAGTCGAGAAGTCGAGTCCGCCCTGCTCGAGGCCGCCGAGGAGATCCTGGCCACCGAGGGGCCCTCGGCCCTCACAGTCCGCAAGGTCGCGACCTGTGCCGGTATCGCGCCGATGGGGGTCTACAGCCGGTTCTCCGGCAAGCAGGGCCTGCTCGAGGCGCTGTTCGTCAAGGGCTTCGAGGGGCTGCAGCGAGACGGTCAGTGCAGCGACGGGCCCCGACGCCCGGGCCCGCCTGCGTGACGCGGCGATCCGCTACCGCGAGTACGCGATCGCCAACCCGCAGCACTACTCCCTGATGTTCGACCGGATGCAGGAGGTCGAGCCCGGGGAGCAGGCAAGCTCACCGCGCTCGAGGCGTTCGACCTCCTCGTGGTCCTCGTCGACGACGTGCGCGCCCTGGGGCCGTTCGGCATCGGCAGCGACGTCGAGGTCGCCCAGCAGTGGTGGAGCGCGCTGCACGGATCGGTCAGCCTGGAGCTGCTGGGCGTCCGCTTCGACGAGGACCCGGCGGGCACGTATGCCGCCATGGTCGACGCCCTGCTTGCCGGGCTCTCGGCTGTCGCCGACGGGTAGTCAGCAGCGGGCGGGCCCGGTCGCGCGGGGGATCGGGGGCACCTGGCCCACACCGGCCAGGGTGCTGCGGGCGGCCGCCTCGAAGGCCACGACCGAGCCGCCGAGCCGGTCCAGCTGCTCGGCGGCCATCAGCAGGTCCACCGACCCGTCGGCGCGGCGGGCCAGGACCACGGGGGAGCCGTGGACCGTCAACGGCGCCGGCCACGTCATCGGGCAGCTCGTTGAGGTGCAGCAGCGTCATGGGCAGCCCCAGCCGGGCGACCATCGCGTCCCACTGCGGCTTGCGCCGGACCGGCGAGTGCGTGATGTCGCACAGCCCGCAGTGGGCGGTGCCGAGCAGCTTGCCGATCACGTACCGCGCCTCGCCGGCCAGGCCCCCGTCGGCGTGGTAGACGCCGACCAGCCCGACGACGTCGTTGGAGTCCATCCACGCACGCTAGCCCCGTCCCGGCGATCCCGCAGGTGGGGGACGAACGGCACTGGCGTGCGGGGCTCCGGGCGACCTAGCGTCGACCTGCGGACGGACGTCGAGGAGGACCCATGGGCACCCACCACATGTCGGCAGTGGACAGCGCGTGGCTGCGCATGGACCAGCCCGGGAACCTCCTGGTGATCAACTCGGTGATGTGGTCGTCGCAGGTCGCCGACTTCGACCAGCTCCGCGCCGTCATCGAGGAGCGGATGATCGACCGGTTCCCGCGGTTCCGGCAGCATCCGAAGGAGTCGCGGATCCCGTTGGCGCGAGCCGAGTGGGCCGACGACGAGGACTTCGACCCGGAGCGCCACTACCGCTACGTGACCCTCCCGGAGCCCGGGGACCAGGCTGCCCTGGAGGCCTACGTCAGCAGCCAGTCCGGCATCCCGCTGCCCCTGGACCGTCCGCTCTGGGAGGTCCACTTCATCTCGGGATTCGAGCGGGGAAGCGCGGCGCTGTTCCGGATCCACCACGCCGTCGCGGACGGGATCTCCCTGATGCGCGTCGTGCTCTCGCTGACCGACGACGGTCCGGGCGACCTGTTCCAGGCCGTCCACGACCCGGGGACCACGCGGGTGGTCGTCCATGCCGCGGAGTCCGTTCTCGGCTTCGGGTTCGGCCTGGTCCGGCACCCGTCGCGGATCGGTGGGCTGGTCGGCACCGCGGCCCACGACGCAGCCAGGCTGGTCCACCTGGCCACCCTGCCGACGAAGCCGAGGTCCGTGCTCAGCGGAGCCGTCGGGCCCACCAAGCGCGTGACGTGGACCCCGCCGATCCCGCTGACGCGGGTCAAGGAGATCAGTCGCGCGTCCGGGGTCACCATCAACGACGTGCTGCTGGCCAGCCTGTCCGCGGCGCTGGGCAGCTACCTGGTCGAGCGGGGCACGCCGCTGCCCTCGGTCCGGGTCCTGGTCCCCGTGAACCTGCGGCCCCTGGACGGGCCGCTGCCCGCGGAGCTCGGCAACGAGTTCGGCTTCTACTTCGTGGACCTGCCGACCGGACCGATGGAGCCCCGCCAGCGGCTGGCTGCCACGCACACCCACGTCGAGGAGATCAAGGGATCGCCGGAGGCCCTCGTCGCGTTCGGGGTCCTGGCCGGCCTCGGAGCCGCGCCGAAGGTCGTCGAGGACCTCGGGGTCGCGTTCTTCGGCAGCAAGGCCGCCGGCGTGGTCACCAACGTGCCCGGCCCGCGCGAGCCCGTGTACCTCGCCGGGGCCAAGGTGGACGGCTTCATCGGCTGGGTTCCGCGCGGGGGCGACATGGGATTCGGCGTGTCGATCTTCTCGTACGCCGGCGAGGTCGTCGTCGGGTTCTCCACCGATGCGGGCCTCATGCCCGAGCCGGGTCGGCTGCGCGACCTGATGCTGGCCGAGCTCGACACCATGGGCGCCTCGGCCAACGTGGCCGCGGCCGACTGAGCGCAGGTCACCGGGACTGGTCGGCCCCGGGGTCCGTCATGGGGCGTCGGCCTGCTCGTCGTCCGGTCGCGGCGGGCCCACGACCAGCAGCTTGAGGAACGAGACCACCTGCACGACGAGGGCGAGGACCAGTACCACGATCAGGAAGATCAGGAAGCCCTCCGTCAGGGGCTCCCACAGGGAGGCGTCCCCTCCGAAGTCGAACGGGAACACCGTGAACGTCCGCGTGGCGACCGCGAGGGTGATCGCGGTCGAGGCCAGCGCACCCAGCGCCTTGAGCCACGGGGGATCGAGGACCACGTAGACGATGTTCGTGAGCACGCCGAACAGCAGGGAGAGGTTCACCAGCGGGATCACCTCGGACGCCTCCTCCGTGAGGAAGGGGACGGCCTGCCACCCGGGCCAGACGTTGACCGCCCATGCGATCGCGACGTTGACGATCGCGGAGACGGCGTACCCGACCCGGCGGGCGGCGGTCGTGCCTGTGCGCGGGGCCATGGTCGTTCCATCGTGCCACGCCCCACCGGCCCCGGGCGAGGCGTCAGGAGCACGGGCGCCGGTCGACTCAGGTCGGTTCGCGGATCAGCGCCTCGGCCCACAGCTCGACCATCGCCGGGGTCTTCGCCGCGATGACCACCTCCCGCACGGAGGTCGGGGTCGACATGAGCACCGTCAGCGCGATCCGGGTCACCTGCTCCAGGGGCCACACCCCGCGGGCGAGGACGCCCGGCAGGGCCATGCTCTGGGCGCCGTGCGCGTTGGCGGCCGCCACGGCGTCGCGGTAGGCATCGGCCAGCTTGCGATCCGGGCCGTCGGGGCGCTGCCAGCGGGGGGCGGCCACCGTCACGACCCGGCCCTCGTCGCGAGCCCTGGGCCCCGCGACGATGACGACCTCGGCATCGGTGTCCATCGGGTCGCCGAGGATCACCCGCACGTGCGGCCTGCGCATGGGGCAACGGTGTCAGCCGTGCCCGGATGGCGCAACGCCGGCCCGGGCCGGCCGGCCGCGGCCGATCGCGCGGCCGATCGCGCGGCCGATCGCGCGGCAACGCGCAGGTGGCGGCGCGCAGGTGGCGGCGCTCAGGTGGTGGCGCTCAGGTGGTGGATGCGCCGGGCACGGGTGCGCGGCGCGCGTGCACGGTGTCGAACACCAGCAGGAACCCGCCCTGGAGGATCACCGCCGCGCTGTGGCCCGCCGCAGCAGGCAGCGGTCCCTTCCGGCGCATGCTCCACGCCACGCCGGCCGCTCCCGCCGCGACATAGCCGATGTCCAGGCCGGCGTTGACCAGCAGGACCCGGCGCAACGACCGCCACTCGTCGGCCTGGACGTGCTGGGCGTAGGGGTCCTCGATCGTGGCCAGCCGGCCCCGGCGGCGCAGCTGGCCGAACGCCGCGATGGCCAGGTCCACCGCGCCCCACGCAGCGTTCTGACCCCCGAACGCGCGAAGCGCGGGGATTCCCCGGACGTGGCCGAGGACGGCGGCGGTCGAGCCCGCCACCATGCTCGCGACGGCCCACCCGGCCAGTTGCCGGCTGATCCGCTCCTGCTCGGTCCAGACGTCGGCCGCAGCGGGGATGCCGGCGTGGCGCGCGGTCGGGGCTGCGGTCTCGGTGCGCATCGCCCCAGTGTGGCCGCCGCCACGCCCCTGCGCACCCGCCCGACTGCCTAGGCTGGAACCATGCCGCGCGGGTACCGGGCCAACGTCCCGTTCACCGCCCTGCGTGCCGTCCTTGCGCTGCCGCCGCCAGCGATCCGGCGCCTGGTCGGCCCCCCGGTGCAGGTCGATGGCCGAACCCTCGACCCGGCCGTGCAGCTGCTGCTGCACCTCGAGGCCCGCGCGCTGCCCCTGGCGGGGGACCGCCGTGACGTGGCCCGCCGTCGCGAGGTGCTCCGCCGGTCGGCGGGCTGGGCCATGCCGCGGCTGCGTGGTGTCCACGCCGTCGACCGGACCATCCCCGGGTCGGACGGGCCGCTCGACGTACGCGTCTACCGCAGCCTCGCCGCGCGGGCCGAGCCGCCGGCCGTCGTCTTCCTCCACGGCGGCGGGTTCGTGACCGGCGACCTCGACTCGCATGACGGCACGTGCCGCCTGCTGGCGCACGAGACCGGCGCGGTCGTCGTGTCCGTGGCCTACCGGCTGGCGCCGGAGCATCCGTTCCCCGCCGCGCCGCGGGACGCGCTGGCGGCGTTCCGGTGGGTGCACGCAAACCCGCGGGAGCTGGCGACCCGGCCCGGTGCGGTGGCCCTCGCCGGCGACAGCGCCGGTGGCAACCTCGCCGCGGTGACCTGCGTGGCTGCCCGTGACGACGGCGGCCCGGCGCCGATCGCCCAGGGCCTCATCTATCCGGCGACGGACCTGCGCGGGGGCACCAGGTCCATGCGGCTGTTCGCCGACGGGTACTTCCTCTCCAGCGCGGACATCGAGTGGTTCCTCGCGCAGTACCTGCCGGACCAGGCCCTGCGCTCCTCGCCGCAGGTGTCGCCCCTGCTCGCCGCGGACCTGTCCGGCCTGCCGCCCGCGCACGTGTGGACCGGGGGCTTCGACCCGCTGCGCGACGAGGGCCGGGCCTACGCCGACCGGCTTGCCGCTGCGGGCGTCCCGGTGCGCTACCGGTGCCTCGACGACCAGGTGCACGGCTTCCTCGGGATGGGGGTCCTTCCCGACGGGCTCGGCCTGGCGCGCGGGATCTGCCGCGAGTTCGGCGAGCTGGTCGACCGGGCGTGCGCTGGGCTGTGAGCCGGGCACTCAGCCGGCGGCGGCCAGCCGGCGCTCGCCGGCGACCCGCGCGGGGGAGGCGACCAGCGCGACCCGCAGGATGCGCAGCGCGGCGTCGGCTGCCGCGATGTCGAGGGTCGCCGCCCGCGGGTTCGAGCCGAGCATCTCCAGCGCCCAGGGCGGCTGCAGGGCCCACGCCGCCCTGGCCAGGACCCGGTAGCCGGGCCGCAGGCCCAGCGGCAGCGGGGCGTCGGTCACGAACCCGTGGGTCGCGCGCACGAGCTCGTCGACCCGGAGGCTGGGGCGGAACTGCGCGAACCGCGCGTCGAGCTCCGCCCGGGAGCGCGGCGGGTCGACGACCCCCATCGACTCGCCGACCCTGGCCATGTCCGCGACGTAGGCGTCCGGGTCGATGGCCCCGTCCCGGCCCAGGTGCAGGTAGGAGCTGAGCATGGAGTCGACCAGGGCGATGTGCACCCACTCGAGCAGGTCCGGATCCTGCGCGGAGTACGCCTGCCCGTCGTCGGTCGAGCCGACCACCCGGGTGTGCATCGTGCGGACGGCGTCGACCGTGCCCTGGGCGAGCTCGGCCGAGCCGAACGTGGTGGCGGCGATGAAGGCGCCGGTGCGCTGCAGCCGGCCGAACGGGTCCTGCCGGTAGGTGGAGTGCTGGTCGACGCCCGCCAGGGCTCGGGGGTGCAGGGCCTGCAGGTACAGGCTGCGGATCCCCCCGACGAAGGTCGCCACCGAGCCGTGCACCGTCCAGATCGCGTCCCCGGGAGTGAACCACCCCGGCGCGCCGGGGGTCGGGCGATCGCCCGGGCGATGTCCGACTGCCCGTCGGACCGACCGGACAGGACCTCGCGCACGGACGCCGCCAGCGGCGACAGGAGGGTGCGGGAGGCCATGGACCAAGCGTGGGCCAGCAGGTCGGGCCCCGCATCTCGGCCGTGGCCAGCGCCGGTCCCGCGTGACAGCATGGAGCCATGGCCCAGCCCGACGACATCGACAAGCTGCTGCGCGAGATCGAGGCGATGAACCAGCCCGCGCCCGGAAGGGCAGTGGACAAGCCGGCGGCGCACGAGGTCAGCCCGTCCGGCAGCGCCGGTGCGCCGGCCGAACCGCAGGCGGGCGGACGAGGTGCCCGCGTGGCCTGGACCGGGGCCGGCGCCGTGGGCGGGTTCGTCACCGGGGGCGTGGTGGGCACGGTGCTGACGTTCCTGCCCTGGGTGAGCACCCTGTCGACGGCGGTCGGGGCAGCCCTCGGCGGGGCGGTCGTGGCGCTGGTCAGCGGCCCGCCGCGGTGGTTCGACGACGGGCAGTGAGCGCGCATCCGGGGCGCCGGTCGGAGCCCCCGGCGGTCGTCAGTGGCGGGCGTCAGCCCGACTGGCGCCGATCGGCCCATGCGGGCAGGTGGAGCCCCTCGAGCCTGAGGCCCTCGGCCTTGCGGACGGCGTCGAGAACCGCCGCGGCCGTGACCTCCGCTGCCATGATCGACAGCAGCGTCATCTCCGTCGCGGCCCCGTCCGCGGCCCCGGTACCCGCCACGAAGAGCGTGTCGCCGTCCATGGGTGTGTGCACGGGTCGGATCGTGCGGGCCAGCCCGTCGTGGGCGACCTGGGCGAGTCGGGTTGCCTGCGCCTTCGTGAGCCGGGCGTCGGTCACGATCGCGCCGATGGTCGTCGCCCCACCCGCGCCCGCGCCCCCACCCGCGCCCATCGGTGCCCCGGCCATCGCGAGGATCGCCCCGACGGTGCCGATCGGGTCCAGTGAATCCGCCGACCGGCGGGCGCCGGCGAGCACGCCGCCATCGGCCGGGTCGACCACGTCGCCGACCGCGTTGACGACCACGACGGCGGCCATGGCCAGCCCGCCGGCGGACAGGCTCGCGATGCCCACCCCGCCGCGCATCGCCCGATCCGGGCCCAGCAGCTTGCCGACGGTCGCGCCGGCCCCGGCGCCGATCGAGCCCCGGCCCGCGTTGGCCAGCGGCTCGGCGGCGTCGCACGCGCGGTACCCCGAGGCCGCATCCGGGCGGATGGCCGGGTCGCCGACCAGGAGGTCGAAGACCACCGCCGCGGGCACGATCGGCACCCGCACCGGGCCGACCTCGACGCCCCTGCCCCGCTCCTCGAGCCACTGCATCACGCCGGCCGCGGCGGCCAGCCCGTAGGCGCTGCCGCCGGCCAGCACGATCGCGTGCGCGACGTCGATGGTGTTGACCGGGTCGAGCAGGTCCGTCTCCCGGGTGCCGGGCGCCGCGCCGCGCACGTCCACGCCCACGGTCGTGGCGTCCGGGAGCAGGACCACCGTGGCGCCGGTCGGTCGCCGCGGGTCGGTGTCGTGGCCGACCAGGACCCCGTCGAGCCCGCCGCCGCCGATGGCATCCATGCCGCCATCCAAGCGCTCCGCTGCTCGCGTCGCGCGCCCTGCGCGGTGGGCCCGGCGCGCCTACGATCGCGTGCATGGCAGACGACACCACCAGCACGCCTCCCGCGCCGCACGCCCTGGTCGTCGGGGTGGGTCCGGGGATGGGTGCCAGCCTCGCCCGCCGGTTCGCCGCGGCCGGCTACGACCTGACCCTCGTGGCGCGACGGTCGGGCAGCACGGCGCCCGTGGCCGCCGAGGTCCGCGGCATGGGCCGGGTCGCCAACGAGATCCTGCTCGACATCCGTGACCTCGACGCCGTCGCGGCCGGGGTCCGTCGCGCCAGTGCGTTCCGGCCCATCGCGCTGCTGCACCACAACGCGTCGATGGAGGCCGGTGGACTGCTGGCCGCGGATCCGGCGACCCTGCGCGACAGCGTCGGGGTCAACGCCCTGGCCCCCGTGGTCGCCGTCCAGGCGGCGCTGCCCGACCTCGAGGCGACCGGTGGGCTGGTCACCTGGACCGGCGGGGGCATCGCGCTGAACCCCAGGGCCGAGTACGGGGTGCTCGCGCTGGGGAAGGCCGCCATGCGCGCCGCCGGCCTCGCCCTGGCCCAGGAGCTCGCCCCCCGCGGCGTCACCCTGCGGATGCTGACGGTGACCGGGTTCATCCGCCCTGGGCGGCCGCTTCGACCCGGATCGGATCGCCGACGCGTTCTGGGCCCACGCGCAGGACCCCGAGGCAGACGTCGAGCGCATCTACGACGGGCGCGGCTGAGCAGGAACGGGCGACCGCTGCCGCCGGCTCCGGCACCCGATGAACTCCCGGTGAACACCGGGTGACCTGAGGGCGCTGATCGTCCGACGTTCGGCGCCGTCGCCGGGCTAGCCTCGCACTTGAGGAGTCGCCGTGGCGAGGAAGCAGAGGACCCTGCCCCTGGGCGAGCGGCCGCGGGAATGGCTGCCCGTCCGCCGATGGCTGCCGCGCTACCAGCGGCGCTGGCTCAAGGGCGACCTGATCGCCGGCGCGGTGGTCGCGGCGCTGGCGGTGCCCCAGTCGCTGGGCTACGCCACGATCGCGGGGCTCCCGGTCCAGGTCGGCCTGTACTCCATGCCGACCGTCCTGCTGGCCTACGCCCTGCTGGGCACCTCGCGACAGCTCATCGTCGGTCCCGTGTCGACCGTGGCGGTCCTGACCGGCTCGCTGATCGCGGGGTTCGCCCCCGCGAACGAGGGCGAGGCCATGGCGCTGGCTGCCGGCATGGCCATCGGCGCCGGGGTGATCCTGATGCTCGCCAGCGTCCTGCACATCGGCTGGGTGGCGGAGTTCCTGTCCAAGCCGATCGTCACCGGCTTCGTCCTCGGCCTGACCATCCTCGTGATCGTCGGTGAGCTGCCGAACATCCTGGGCATCCCGGTGGCCCCGGGGGGCGTCCTGTCCCGGATCGGGGACCTGGCCAGCGGGCTGGGCGAGGTTCAGGCCCAGACGGCGGCCGTGGGCCTGGCCTCCCTGGCGATCCTGTTCGCCGGCGCACGGTTCGCCCCGCGGGTGCCCTGGGCGCTCGTGGTCCTGGTCGGCGGGCTGGGCGTGTCGGCAGCCCTGGGCCTGGCGGACTCCGGCGTCGCGGTGGTCGGCACCGTCCCGCAGGGCCTGCCCACGCCGGCGCTGCCCGCGCTCGACGCATCGCAGTTCGGCGCAGTGCTCGGGGCCGGTGCCGCCGTGGCCTTCGTCGGGCTGGCCGAGGGACTGAGCGCCGCGCGGCTGTTCGCCACCCAGAGCGGAGACCGCATCGACGCCAACCAGGACCTGCTCGCGTTCGGGGTCGGCAACGTCAGCTCCGGGGTGCTCGGCGGGTTCGGCGTCGCCGGAAGCCTGTCGAAGACGGCGGCCGCGGCCCGCAGCGGCGGGCGGACCCAGATGACGGGCATCACCACGGCAGTCCTGGCGCTGGTGGTCATCATGTTCATCGCACCCGTGCTGTCCGACCTGCCGAAGGCGGTGCTGTCGGCCATCGTCATCCACGCCGTCTGGGGCCTCATGGACTTCGCGGCGATGCGGCGCTACGCCCGCCTTCGCCGCAACGACATCACCGCAGCCGTGGCGGCGACCGTCGGCGTGCTGGCGTTCGGCCCGCTGCCGGGCCTGGGGATCGCCATCGCCATGTCCGTGCTCGGGCTGGTCTACCGGTCCAGCCGGGTCGACGTCGAGGTGATGGGCAGGATCCCGGGGGAGAAGGCCGCCTGGGGTGGGATGCGCAACCACCCGGAGCGCAAGCCGGCGGACGGCATCCTCGTTCTGCGGGTCGACGTCCCCCTGTTCTGGGTGAACGCCACCTCGATCAAGGATGCGGTCCTGGCCCGAGTCGACGGGTCCAAGCAGTTCGTCGACGAGGACATCGTGGCCCTGGTGCTCGACATCGAGGGGACCAACCAGCTCGACACCACGACCGTCGACATGCTCGACTCCCTGCTCGGGTCGCTGCGTGAGCGGTCCGTCGACCTGTACATCGTGCGCGTCATGTACCCGGTGCGGATCATCCTGCGCCACGCCGGTTTCGTGGCGAAGATCGGTGAGGACCACATGTGGCACTCGATCAGCCAGGGGGTGCGCCAGGCCCGCCTGCACTACGGGCTCAAGGAGGGCGTCGCCGACGTCGGCGGCGGCTACGAGTCCGCCGAGGAGCACGAGCCGCGCATCATCCCGCACTACTTCGCCGACTACCGCAAGCCGGACCTCGGCGCCGGTGGCACCACTGGGGCCGACGAGGCGGTCGAGGCGGTCGAGGAGTACCCGGGCCCTGCGGCGCAGGAGGCTGCCCGCCCCAAGGGTCGCGGCCGGCGCCGCAAGCCCCCGAAGCGTCCCGAGCGGACGGCCGTCGAGGCGTCCGCCGGATCGGTCCACGCCGCGCAGGTGCCCTCGGCGGCGACCTCCACCCTCGACGGGGCCGCGCCGGCCATCGGGTACGGCACCAGCACGCACCACGACTACCTCCCCGACGAGCGCAGCCGGACCGGCAGGGCGCCGGCGGGCGGCAGGGCCACGTCCTGAGGTGCCGGCCGGCGGGGCGAGCGGGCCGATTCGGCGCTGGGCGGCTGCACGTGATTCCATGATCCGTCCGGTGCGGGGGCCCCGGACCGAACCCGTTCGAGCAAGGAGCCAGGCGCGTGCTGTCCACCCCGTCCCCGAACCCGACCACCGTGTCGGCGCCCACCGTCGTCGACGTGCCCGCCCGCTACGTCCGGCCCCATGCGGCGCGCGAGATCCGTGGCATTGCCCGGGTCGGCGAGCACCTGCTCGTGCTCGACGCGCCCACCGGCCGGATCGCCCTGGTCGACCCGGCCACCGACGACACCCGTGTCGTGAACGATGGGTGGTGCGACCGGGCGGTCGGGGCGCGCGGGCTGGCGGCGGACGAGCACGGAGCCTGGTTCACGACGGAGGCCGGCCTGCACCGGGCGGGCTGGGTCCCCGGGGCTCCGCGACCCGGGCTGGGTGGCCCTGGGCTGGGTGCCCCTGAGCTGGTCCGCCCCGCAGGGGCCCAGACCCCGGGCGGCGTGGCGGCCTGGGGCGACTCGATCTACCTCGTCGAGGGTCGGTCGCTGCTGGTGCTGGCCGACAGCCCGGACGAGGCGCAGCCGGTGCGAACGGTGGCGCTGCACGGCGTGGGCCGCACCGGCATTGCCGCGACCGAGGACCACCTGTGGCTCACCGACGACGTCGAGCAGACCGTCTACTGCCTGGACCGCCGCACCCTGGCGACGCTGTTCACCGTCGTGACGCCGCTGGAGGGCCCGACCGCCATCGCTGCCCACCGGCGCGCGGGCGCTGCGGCCGACGAGCTGCAGGTCGCCTACCACGAGGACGAGCCGTACCTGAAGGACGATCCGTGGTCGCAGCCGTCGTGGGTGGTCCGCTACCGCGACCGGGCCCTCATCCACCCGCTGCGGGTCCTGCACGACCCGGCGGCCCGGGTGGCCTGGTCGTCGGGCCACCGGATCTCGATGAGCTATGTCGTCGAGGTCGAGCCCGACGACGACATCGGGGCCCTGGTCGACGGCGGGTCCCTCGCAGACGTGCAGTGGCGGATGAGCCTGCCGATCGACTCGCCGCGCCAGCGACTTGTGTCCGTCGAGCCCATCGGGATGCCGTTCACGGTCGAGCACGAGCCGGACCTCGACGGCCATCCCCAGCCGGTGGCGGTCTTCCGGATCCCGCAGGTGGTAGCCGGGACCCGGCTGGTCCTCGGGTGGCGCGCGACCCTCGAGGTCGTGGGCATCAAGCACCAGGTCCGGGCTGCCGACCTGGCTGACGCGCCGCCGCTGGACGACGAGCGGGCCCGTCGCTACCTGGTCGACGACGAGGACCTGGACCTCGACTCACCGGAGGTCGCGGCGGCCACGGCGGACGCCATCGGCGAGGAGGCCAACCCGCTGCTGCAGGCCCGTCGGATCCGCACGCACGTGTACGACCTGCTGGAGTACGAGATGGGCAACGCGGACTCGCCGATCGGCGTCATGGCGCGGGGCACCGGCTCCTGCGGGGAGTACGTGAGCACGATCATGGCGCTGATGCGCCGGGCCGGCCTGGCCTGCCGGGTGGCCGGGCGCTACAAGTGCCCGTACCAGCCGTGGACGCGGGGCCCGCTCTACCCGGACTTCAACCACGTGTGGGTCGACCTGTACCTGCCGGGCCACGGCTGGGTGCCGGTGGAGAGCAACCCGGACGACGTCGTGGACGGCGGGCCCTACCCCGACCGGTTCTTCATGGGCCTGCCGTGGCGGCACGTCGAGGTCGGCAAGGACATCTCGTTCGAGAAGGTCACGTTCGACGACGGCGATCGCCGCCGACGGATCGGGGCACGACGGCTGAGCCGCAACCACATCCGCTTCGACGTGCTCGGTGAGATCGCGCCGGTGGCCACCGGCGGCTGAGCGCGGGATCCGGCGCGTGGGTCATCCGGGCGACGTGCTCGTCGACGTGCAGCAGGGCGGGCGGGTCGGCCCCGGCTGGTGGGTGCCCCGCGTCGTCGGGGCGTCAGCTGGCGGCCAGCGCCTGCTGCCCGAGGGCGATGCAGCCGGCGGCGCCCGCACGGTTGCCCAGGCCGGGCGGCACGATGTAGGCGTCGATTCGCTCGAGGATCTCGGGGGCCTGGACGTATCCGTTCAGCAGCTCCTGGGTCATCCGGTGCACCCGGGGGAACAGGTGCAGCTGCTCCATGACCCCGCCGCCGAGGATGATGCGCTCCGGCGACAGGGTGCAGATCAAGGTCCGGCAGGCCAGGGCCAGGTAGTGGGCCTCGAGGTCCCAGGCCGGGTGCTCGGGGGTGAGCTCGGTGGCGGGCACCTGCCAGCGGGCGCCGATGGCCGGCCCCGAGGCGAGGCCCTCGAGGCAGTCGCCGTGGAACGGGCAGGAGCCGGCGAACGGGTCGGCCGCGGGGTCGCGGGGCATCGCGATGTGGCCGACCTCGGGGTGGATCAGGCCGTGCAGGACCTGCCCGTTGACGATGATGCCGCCGCCGATGCCGGTGCCGATGGTGAGGTAGACGAGGGTGTCGACGTCCTGGGCGGCGCCCCACAGGTGCTCGCCCAGGGCGGCGCCGTTGACGTCGGTGTCGAACCCGACGGGCACGCCGAACGCCGCGCGCAGCGGGCCGACGACGTCGGTGTCCGACCAGCCGGGCTTCGGGGTCTTGGTGACCCAGCCGTAGGTGGGGGAGCCCGGGTCGGGGTCGCACGGGCCGAACGTGCCGTAGCCGATGGCCTCGATGGACTTCCCGTGACGTGCCTGCCACGCGCGGAAGTAGTCGATCACCTTGGGCAGGGTCTCGTCCGGTGTCGTCGTCGGGAACCGGACCTCGTCGCGGATGTCGTCGGGCCCGGTGCCCACCGCGCAGACCATCTTGGTCCCGCCGGCCTCGACCGATCCGATCAGTGCTGTCATCAGGAACCTCCTGGGTCCGCCATCGTTCGCGTCGTGCGCCCGACCCACAGGGACAGCCCCCGGGCCGGGCAGGTGAACTCGGCCGCGCCCAGGCTGTCCGTGCGGATCACTCCGGGTGTCGAGCCTGTCATGTCCCGCAGGGCCAACCCAGCCGGGCCGACCTCGATCCGCGCCCTCCCCGGGTCGCCGTTGCTCATGAGCACGACGACGGCCAGCTCGCCGCTGCGACGCAGCCAGCCGATCACGTTGGGGTGGTCGAGGGAGTCGTGCTGCTCGGCGTCGCCCAGCTCGCGGCGCAGGGCGAGCATGGTGTCGATCAGCGGCCGGAACGAGGTCATCGCGATCTCGGTGGGCTCCTCGCCCCAGCGCGCCTCGGTGTAGCGCGCCCCGTCGTAGTCCGCGCCGAACACGCACGGCAGCCCGGCACGGCGCAGCAGGACCAGCGCGTAGGCCAGGGGCTTGAACCAGTCCTCCACCGACGACTCGAGGGCCTGCATCGGCTGCGAGTCGTGGTTGTCGACGAAGGTCACCGCCTGTTCCGGGCGGGCCGCCACGAGGCTGCCGTCGAAGATCGTGCGCAGGTCGAAGCCGCTGCCGACCCGGCTCGCCAGGTGGAACGTGTAGTGCAGCGGCACGTCGAAGAGCATCATCCGCTCCCCGGTCGCGGACAGGAAGTGCTCGAGCGCGGCCAGGTGCATGCTCCAGTACTCCGCCACGACCGGCAGCGCCCGGCCCACGTGGTCGCGCAACGCATCCAGGTACAGCGGCAGGGCCCACGTGGGGATGTGCTTCACGGCATCCAGACGCAGGCCGTCCACCCCGGTGGTGTCGAGGTACCAGCGGCCCCAGTCGATCGTCATCTGCTGGACGTCGGGATTGGCGTGGTCCAGGTCGCAGCCCATGAGGTAGTGGTAGTTGCCGAACTCCTCGTCCACCGAGCGGTCGAACCCCTTGCCCTCGAACAGGTAGATCCGGTCGTGCTCGTTCGGGGCCCGACCGTCGAAGTCGACGGCCACGAAGTGCCGGGCGTCGAGGGTGCGGGTGTCGTGGCGGCCCGCTCGGCCGGGGAACTCGAAGCGGGTCCAGACCTCCACCTCGCGCGTGGGCCCGGTGGCGTGGTGGCGGTTGGCGGCCGAGTACGGCGTGGCGCGGACCACCTCCGAGCCGTCCCCGCCGAGCCGGTGGTTCCACACAACGTCGGCGAACACCGCGAGCCCGGCATCCTGCAGGGCGCGGATCGCTGCGAGGTACTCCGCGCGGGTGCCGTACTTCGTCGGGACCGTGCCGCGCTGGTCGAACTCGCCGAGGTCGTAGGGGTCGTAGACGCCGTACCCGACGTCGTAGCCCCCGACGTGGCCCTTGCCGGCCGGTGGCAGCCACGCCGACGTGAACCCTGCGGCGGCCAGGGCGTCGGCGCGCGCGGCCACCTCCGACCACAAGGTCCCGCCGCCCGGCAGGTACCAGTGGAACAGCTGGACCATCACCTCGGGCACGTCGCTACCCATGCGCCGGGACCCCGCGGTCGGGCGCTACCGGGCAGCGGGGCATGGTGCGATCGTGGCATCGGTCCGCGCCGCGTCGCGCGGGGGAGGGCTACCCTGCGACCCATGCGCTGGCTGGTGCGGGGCGAGGAGGCGATCCCGTCGGGATCGGCGTGGCTGGCGCCACCCGAGGCCAGCCGGGCGGCGTCCATGCGGTTCACGAAGCGCCGCACCGAGTACCGGCTGCGCCGCTACGCGGGCAAGTGCGCGGTCGCCGCCGTCCTCGGGATGCCGGAGGATCCGGCGACACTCGCCACGATCGCCGTGCTCAACGCCCGGACCGGAGCCCCGTTCGTCGAGGTCGACGGGGTGCGCATCGGGATGGACGTCTCCCTGACCGACCGGGCGGGGTGGGCCGTGTGCCTGGTGGGTGCCGACCTCGGTGAGGTCGGCTGCGACCTCGAGATCGTGGAGCCCCGCAGCGAGGGCTTCGTCCGCGACTTCCTGACCCCCGCCGAGCAGCAGCGGGTGGCGGCTGCTCGCGTCGCGCACGGAGCCGACGGGTGGGACGCCACGGCCAACCTGATCTGGTCGGCCAAGGAGAGCGCGCTGAAGGTGCTGCGCACTGGCCTGCGCGCCGACACCCGCACGGTGGAGGTCGTGCTCGACGAGGTGCCGCAGGCCGCCGCGGGTCCGGGCGCCGCGGCGGCCCGGGCGCCGCCGCGGGTGCGGGCGCCGCGGGTGCGGGCGCCGCGGGTCCGGGCGCCGCGGGTGCGGGCGCCGCGGGTGCGGGGTGGCACGGGCTGACCGTGCGCACCTCCATGGGCAGCCTGCCCGGCTGGTGGCGCCGCGACGGCGTGTTCCTGCTCACCATGGTCGTCGGCAGCCCCGACGCGCTCGAGCGCCCGCCTGAGGAGCTCGCTGGGTCCGCGCCGCTGACCCAGGCGCTGTCCGATGCACACCTGGATCGCGGCCCCGCTGGCGACCGACTGAGCCCAGCCCGCGCCCCATGTGTACCGAATCCCCGGGCGATCCCGGACGCTGGCCTGACCTCGCGCCCCAGATGAACCTAAACCGCCCAATCGTCGCGGTCATTCGGTTCACTTGAGACGCGAGGACGGCTCCCGATCCAGCGACCATCGCGGATTCGGTACGTTTGGGACGCGTAGATCCACCGGCTTCCGGGCAGCCCGGCGGGCCGTGGTCACCCCTCCTCGGCCAGCGTCCGGGCCATGCCGCGCTCGAGTGCCGCGATGACCCACGGTCGCAGGTCCGCGGCGGCGATGATCTCGTCGACCGATCCCGTGCGCAGCGCCCGCTCGATGGTGTGCACCGAGTCGAACTCACCCGCTGCCTCGCCGAGCTTCTCCGAGCGCACCTGCTCGGTGATCTCGGCCAGCCGAGCGCGGCGTTCCGCGGCCTGCGGCCCGGACGTCCCGGCGAGCAGCTGCTTGGCGGCCAGCACCCTGGGGTCCTTCTCGACCCGGGTGCGGACCTCGCGCGCGAACACCGTGGCCGCCGCCGGCGCACCGCCGATCACGGAGGCGAACGATCCCTCGACCGCGGCCACCTCCATGGCCGGGTTCAGGGCCTTGGAGAACACCACGAACGCGCCGCCGTGGTAGCGCGAGATGACGACGAACACGATGGGCCCGCGGAAGTTTGTGACCGCCCGGCCGATCTCCGCGCCGTACTCCAGCTGCCAGTGGCGCATCGACTCCGGTGAGCCGTCGAAGCCCGACAGGTTGGCCAGCACGACCAGGGGCCGGTTCCCGCTGGCCGCGGTCACCGCACGGGCGGTCTTGCGGGAGGCCTGCGGGAACAGCGTCCCGGAGGTCCACGCCGGCGGGCCGTCCGCGGGCACGAACCCGCGCCGCGGCACCGGATGGGACTCCAGGCCGAGCAGGCAGACCGCGATCCCGCCGATCCGCGCGTCCCAGACCACGGAGGTCTCGCCGCCGCGCCAGCGCTGCCAGCGCTCCAGCGGCTCGTCGTCCTGGTCGGTGACGGCGCGCATCACCGAGCGCACGTCGAACGGCCGCTTGCGCTCCGGGTTGCGCTCCGCGGAGAAGATGTCGCCGACGACGGTGAAGTCCGAGTCTGGGATCGGCGCGTGCGGGAACGGCCGGACGTCGCGGTCGAACGGGTCACTGGTGGTGATGCGGCGGGGGAACCGCTCCCCGGGGGCGACGTACGTGTAGCCGTAGTGGTGCAGAAGCAGCTCGCAGGCATCCGCCAGCGACGGTGCCCAGTACTGGGCCTGGCCGTTGGGCCCCATCACGCGGTCGTAGCCGCCGATGCCGAAGTTGTCGTCGGCGGACACGCCACCGGAGAAGTCCAGCGCCTGCTTGCCGGTCAGGACCATGGCGCTCGTCGGGGTCATCACGAGGATGCCCCGGGTGTGCATGAGCATCGTGGCCTCGGCGTTCCAGTAGGGCTGGCCGCCGACGTTGATCCCGGTGACGATGACATTGATCTCGCCGCCCGCCTGCGTGAACTCGATGATCCGCCGCAGCGTCAGCGCGATCCAGTCCATGTTCTCGGTGCCCGACTCCATCGAGATCAGGGCGCCCGACGAGACGGCGAACCACTCGACGGGGATGCCCCGCTCGAGGGCCAGCGCCAGCGCGGCGTTGACCCGGCGGCACTCCGGCTCGGCCAGGTTGCCCAGGCCGCGGGTCGGGTCCGACAGCATGGCCACGCGGGTCATGCCCTCCGGGTAGGCGTCGGTGTAGCTGGTGAGCAGCCCGACGACGATGTTCGACTCGTTCAGCCCGGGTTCGCGCAGGACCGGGACCAGCACCTCGCCGGACTCGTCGAGGTCGAGCTCCTCGAAGTGCGCCGGCTTGAACTTGCCGACCGTCCCCGGCGGCGGAGCGAACATCCGAAGGATCTCGAACGGGTACGGCACGCCGAACCGCTGGGCGGTGAGCACCTTCTGGCGGTACCGGGTCAGCGGCCGGACGACGTCGTCGCGCGGCGGCTCCTCGGTGACCGTCACGGAGCGCTGGATGATGCCGTCCACGTTCAGCACGGTCGGCCGCAGCGAGCCGTCCGGCTCCGGGATCGACGTGCGGATGACCACGAGCTCCAGGCCCGCGCCGCCGGCCAGGGGGACCATCATCTCGGCGAGGTCCGACCAGTGCTCCGGCGGGACGGTCCACGGCGGGCGGACGAACAGCGTGATGCGGTTGGCCTGCGGCTTGCCCCGCTCGGGGAACCCGGCGCGCGCGCGGCGCATGGCGATGATCGACTGCAGGCCCATCCGCTCGAGCATGGGGAAACTCGTGACGCCGCCGCGTCCCTGGGGCAGGGGGGTCATGTCCCGCACCTCGGCCAGGGCGAACAGCCGGTGGTCCTTGGGGTTGTCCCGGGCGACGCCGTGGAACAGGTAGACGTCCTCCAGGGATGGCAGGCGGGTGAGCTCGAAGTTGCCCAGTCGCCACAGCTCGAGGCGCTTGGCCAGCATCGGGTGCAGGTTCCGGTAGAACGTGTCCTCGGCCAGGCCGCCCTGGGCATCGGGGCGGTAGGTGAAGTACTGGGTGCGGTTCTCCGGGTCGGCGTCGGCAGCGAGGCTGGAGACGGTGGCGTCGATGCGCCACACGGCGCGGCCGAGGTCCCAGCCGGAGAGGGTCCGGCCCAGCTCGGCGGACAGGTCGTCGCCGTTGGGCTGGGCCGCCGTGCGCCAGCTCATCACGTCGATGACGGGGGCGCGGTCGGGGTCGACGTCGGCCAGGTGCGCGGCGATCGCCCGGCCGAGGCGCTCGAGGTCCTCCACCGGGGTGAGGGCCAGCACGACGTGGATCGAGCGCCGGTCGAAGTCGTAGTCGGCGCAGCACAGCTGCACCCCGTCGACGTCGACGACGCGCAGGTCGCGCAGCTCGCGGATCCGGTACCAGCGACGGGCGCGCACCTCGAGCAGGGCCGCCTGCATGTCCGGGTCCGCGCCGGCCGCCAGCCGCCGGCGCAGGAGGAGCTCGCGCATCGGCTGCGGGCACTCGACGAGGGCCGTGATCCGCGCGGCCCGATCCGCGCGGCGGGGATCCTCCGAGAGGGCCTCCAGGTGGGCCTCCATCTCGGCCTGCAGCTCGGCGCGCCCGGCCTCGATCACCGGCTCGTCGATGAGGCGGAAGCGCGCGTCGCGCGCGAGGTCGGCGATCGCCTCGATCTGGCCCTGGGCGGCGGCGGTCAGCCGGTCGTAGCGGCGGCCCGCATCGGCCCCCTGCAGCGGCTGGACCCGGTCGCGGAACCGCATGCGGCGCTCGAGGATGCCGGCGACCACCCCGGTGAGCTGGGGCATCCGGGCCTGCGACTCGAACAGGCGGACCACGGCGTCCTCGAGCGTGGGGTTGCGGTGCAGGTCGGCGACGCCGTAGCGGGAGAGCACCCGGGCCAGCCGCCGGCGGATGCCGTCGGGGAGCCCGACGCGGTCGGGGTCGAGCCACTGCACGTAGCCCATGAGGTACTCGCGGGCGCTGGTCACGCCGCCGGCGAGGGCGCCGGTGGTCGTGGCGCCGGCCGGGTCACGGTCGGTCTGCCAGAGCAGGCCCAGCTCGGAGTAGAGATCGAGGAAGGCGTCCTCGGCGGCGAGCAGGTCCGGGTCTCCGGCGCTGGTGCGGTTGCCGAAGGACCGCTGCTCGGCCAGCAGGCTGCGCAGGGCGGCGGGGTCGAGCTCGTAGCCCAGCACGTAGCTGCTCAGGGCGGCGTACACCCGGTCGAACGGGGGGCGCCCGGAGGTGTCGGCCAGCGCGAGCCCGGCGAACGTCAGGCGCTGCTCGTCGTCACGCGCCTCGGTCGGGGAGGGCCGCTCATCCGACCACTCCGCCGCCGTCGCGTGGGGGCGGATCCGGACCATCGCGGCGCCGGCGTCCACCTGGGCGTTGGGCAGGACGTCCACGGCCGTGACGGTCCCGGCGAACGGCGCCCGGATCGTCGACTCCATCTTCATGGCCTCGACGACGAGCAGGGGGTCGCCGAGCTGCACGTCGGCGCCCGGCTCCACGCCGACGGAGACGATCAGGGCCGGCCAGTCGGCCCGGACGGGGATGCCCTCGTCCCGGCCGACGGAGTGGGCGATCCCGTCGATCTCGAGCACGCAGCCCGTGCCGCGCGAGCTCAGCACGACATGGTGCCGCTGCCCGGCGCAGGTCACCTCCCACTCGTGGTCGTTCGCCCGGGTGACGGCGAGCTCGGCGGTGTGCTCGCCGGTGTCGATGCGGTAGGTCCCCGGCCCGGTCTCGTGGACCACGACCTCGTAGGACCGCCCGTGGTGCACCAGCGTCGTGGTCACGCCCCGCCCGGCGACGGCCTCGGGGCGCCCCCGCGCAGCCCGTGCGTGGAACGATGCCCGGTCGATGGCACGCTGGGTGTCGCTGGCCCGCACTGCCGCCACGAGGACGGCCAGCGGGTCGGCGGCGGGCGGCGCGGCGCGTGGGCCCCCGAGCTGGGCGCCGACGGCGGCCAGCAGGGTGGGCCGGTTGGTCGCGGCCCCCTCGACGACCACCGCACAGCCCCGCAGGGCGTCGTGCATGCGGCGCAGGGCGGTCCCGCGGGACCGGCCGGTGGCCACGACGCGCAGCACGGGGGCGGATCCGACCGCATCCCCGACGACGGCGCTGTCGATGACCCGGATCCCCGGTCCCACCGGCAGGCGCAGGTGCTCCAGGCGTGCACCCTCGGGGGCGTCCGGCGCGCGGAGCCGGGCCTCCACGGCGTGGCCGGTGGGAGGGGCGGCGAGCGCGGCCGCGATCGAGTCGGCGTCCAGGCTCGTCCCGAGCAGCTCCTCGGCCAGGGCCCAGCCGTCCAGCGGGGTTCCCTCCCGGCGGGGGGCCGAGCCCGCGGCGATGGAGAACGTCAGCGAGTGGGCGCCGGCGGCGAGGCGGCGGGCCTCGTCGATTGCCGACTCGACGACGGCATCGCGCAGGGCGGGGGGCAGTTGGGTCGTCTCGACGAGATCGGCGCCCGCTGCCCCCGGAACGACGCGGCAGGTCGGCAGGGCCCATGCCCGGCCCTCCGGGTCCACGAGGACGGGGATCTCGATCAGCCCCGTTGCCGGGGTCGCCGATGCGTGGTCCTCCGGGTCCAGCGTTGTCGTGTCCATGGTCAGTCCGCCATCACCGCGCGCAGGGGGGCCTGCTGGTCCTCCGGGAGGTCCTGGGGCAGTGCCACCGTCCGGTAGCCCTCCAGCGACACCAGCACCGCGCCCTCGGCATCGGTCACGACGCAGTCGAATCCGTCCGTGCTCGGGCGTGCGACGGCGTACACGGGTCCGGTGGAGGTGTCGGCCGCCCCGTCGTGGATCACGGCCCGGCCCACGTGGGTCGGCAGGGCCAGGCGGCCCTCGCGCCCGGCCTCCCAGAGACCGGCGGCCTGGAAGCAGAGCTCGACGAGGCGTGGTGCCGCCTGCGTGGGCTGGTCGGCGGGGGCGTGGTTGGCCGGCAGGTCGCCGGCCAGCTCGGCTGCCGCCGCGTCACCGACGCGCCAGCTGGTGGACACCACCTGGTAGGCCGGGCCGTGGAAGTACATCCGGTAGACGTCCTCCGCGCCGGCTTCGTCCCCCGCACGCGCCGGCGGGTCGACGCGGGCCGGCTCCGGGCCGGTCCGGGACAGTCGCACCCGGCCGGTGAAGTGCGTCGTCCGGGTGGGCGTGTCGGACCCGGGCAGCTGCCGCTCGGCCTCGATGCGGCACTCGGCCACCAGGTCGGCGCCGTCCGGGTGCACGAGCGCCACGACCTCCAGGGTTCGGGGCTCGTCGCGGTAGAACTTCAAGGGGGCGTGGAAGTCCACGTCCTCCACCGCGGCGAGTGCCCAGTCGGCGGCGAGCAGGCGGGCGGTCTCGACCATCCCCTCGATGCCCATCACGCCGGGGAGCAGCGCCGTGACGCGATCGCCCCGGTGGTCGTCGAGGAACGGCTGCTCCTTCGGGTCCAGCGTCGTGCGCACCACGAGTCCGTTGTGGACGCTGGTCCGCACGACCTCACCCACCATCGGGCCAGCCTTCGCGCACGCCTCGGCGAACGCAGCCGGGTCGACCCCGCCCGCCTCGTCGAACTCGGCGGCCATCATGCCCAGGGTGCCGGCCACCACGACCTCGCCCCGGCCGGGGCCGCTGGTCAGCTCGCGGCGGATCCACGCGATGCCCGCCTCCGGCGGCAGCATCTGGACTCCGGCGGCCTCCATGATCTTCGGGATCGAGCCGCGGGTGGCCATGCCGATGCCGCCCCACGCGGTCCAGTCCAGGGCGATGCCCCGGGTCTCCGGGCGGGTGCGCCGCATGCCGCTGGCGATGCTGCACAGCATGTTGTTGGCCGCCGCGTAGTCGGTCTGCCCAGCGTTGCCGAACCGTCCGGCCACCGAGCTGAACGCCACGGTCGCGCCGATCGGCATGTCACCGGCCGCCTTCATCAGGTTGAACCAGCCGTCGGCCTTGACGCCGAACACGAGCTCGAACTCGGGCCGGTCCTTCTTGGCCAGGCCCTTGCTGATCTCCAGGCCGGCGGCGTGCAGCAGGACGTCCACCCTGCCGTGCGCCTCGCGGATCTGCTCGACGATGGCCGCGACCGCCTCACCGTCGCGCAGGTCGACGCTGTGGTAGTGCGCCGTGCCGCCCGCGGCGGTCACCGCGTCGATCGCCGACAGGGCCGAGGCCAGGCGCTCGAACCGCGCGATCTCCCGCTCGATCACGACCGGTGTGGCCTTCTCGCCCCGCGCCGTGATCTGCTCGGCGACCTGGACCTTCAACCCAGCCGGGTCTGTCAGGTAGCGCTGCAGGTCCGGGTCGGCCGGATCCGGCGCCGCGGCGAGGTCGAGCAGGTGGAACGTGCCGCCCGAGTGCGTGGCAAGGTCGGCGGTGATCGCTGAGACGATGCTGCCCGCGGCTCCGGTGATGACGAACACCGCGTCGGAGCCGAGCTCCATCGCGCCGGGCTCGGGCGCCTCGACCGGCGGGAAGGGCACCTCGATGAGGCCCACCCCCCAGCGCACACCATCGACATGGCCGATCTCGACGCAGCCGGGATCGGCCAGCGTCTCGTCGATCAGCGGTGTCGGCCAGGGCGCTGGTCTTGCGGCTCGCGGGGAAGTCGACGGCCTTGACCAGGACGTCGGGCCGTTCCTTCTTGTAGGACTTGGCGAAGCCGGCGACGGCACCGCCCAGGGGGGCTGTGGCGCCGGCGTCGTCGTAGCCGTGGAACCCGCCGAGGCGGCTGCCGGTGACCAGGAACGGCTGGGCCCCGATGACGGCGTGGTACAGCGCGTGCAGGGCCACCACGCGGCGGCGCAGCGCCTCACGCCAGCCCTCGAGGTCGAACTCGAGCAGCGGGCCCTCGTCGTCGAGGGCGGCCAGCCAGTAGACGCCGGTCAGCGGGGCCTCGGTGGTCCACGCCGCCACCTGTGCGAGCAGGTCGTCGGTTGGCGTGGCGGCCTCGAGAGCGAGCACGTCGGCGCCCCGCTTGGTCAGCTTCTTGACCAGGGCGGCACCCACGCCCCCCTCGTCGAGCACGACCAGGATGCGCGACCCCTCGCCGAGCTCCACGCCGGTGGCCCACGCACTCGGCCAGGGCCGGGCGCAGCGCGGGCGTGGGGACGCGCCGGGGCAGGGCGTCGACCGCGGCGAAGTCGCCCACGAAGGCAGGCGCGGTGGTGGCCGTGACGGGGGCCGCCGCCGGTGCGGCTGCCGGTGCCGCGGGTGCGGCGGTGCCGCGCGGGGTGGGTTGGATGCCGGTCTTGTCGCGGACCCAGCCGATGACGTGGGTGAGGGTGGGGAAGTCGCGCAGTTGCAGGGTGTCGTCGCGTTCGACGTTGAACCGTTCGCGGACGGCGGCGAACACCTCAGCCTGCTTGACGGTGTCGACGCCGAGGTCGGCCTCGAGGTCGAGGTCCAGGTCGAGCAGCTCGGCGGGGTAGCCGGTCATCTCGGCCACGATGGACACCACGGCGTCGGTGACCTCGTCGGCAGCCGGGGCGGCCGCGGCGTCGGGTGCCGGTGCAGCCGGTGCGGCCGGTGCTGCCGGTGCGGGTGCCGGTGCCGCGGTGGGGGCGGGGGTGGGTTGGATGCCGGTCTTGTCGCGACCCAGCCGATGACGTGGGTGAGGGTGGCGAAGTCGCGCAGTTGGAGGGTGTCGTCGCGTTCGACGTTGAACCGTTCGCGGACGGCGGCGAACACCTCAGCCTGCTTGACGGTGTCGACGCCGAGGTCGGCCTCGAGGTCCAGGTCCAGGTCGAGCAGCTCGGCGGGGTAGCCGGTCATCTCGGCCACGATGGACACCACGGCGTCGGTGACCTCGTCGGCAGCCGGGCGGCCGCGGGTGCGGCGGGTGCCGGTGCAGCCGGTGCGGCCGGTGCTGCCGGTGCGGGTGCCGGTGCCGCGGCGGGGGTGGGGGTCGGTTGGATGCCGGTCTTGTCGCGGACCCAGCCGATGACGTGGGTGAGGGTGGGGAAGTCGCGCAGTTGGAGGGTGTCGTCGCGTTCGACGTTGAACCGTTCGCGACGGCGGCGAACACCTCGGCCTGCTTGACGGTGTCGACGCCGAGGTCGGCCTCGAGGTCCAGGTCCAGGTCGAGCAGCTCGGCGGGGTAGCCGGTCATCTCGGCCACGATGGACACCACGGCGTCGGTGACCTCGTCGGCAGCCGGGGCGGCCGGGGCGGCGGGTGCCGGTGCAGCCGGTCGGCCGGTGCTGCCGGTGCGGGTGCCGGTGCCGCGGCGGGGGCGGGGGTGGGTTGGATGCCGGTCTTGTCGCGGACCCAGCCGATGACGTGGGTGAGGGTGGGGAAGTCGCGCAGTTGGAGGGTGTCGTCGCGTTCGACGTTGAACCGTTCGCGGACGGCGGCGAACACCTCGGCCTGCTTGACGGTGTCGACGCCGAGGTCGGCCTCGAGGTCCGAGGTCCAGGTCGAGCAGCTCGGCGGGTAGCCGGTCATCTCGGCCACGATGGACACCACGGCGTCGGTGACCTCGTCGGCAGCCGGGGCCGCCGGGGCGGCGGGTGCCGGTGCAGCCGTGCGGCCGGTGCTGCCGGTGCGGGTGCCGGTGCCGCGGCGGGGGTGGTGGTCGTCGGTTGGATGCCGGTCTTGTCGCGGACCCAGCCGATGACGTGGGTGAGGGTGGGGAAGTCGCGCAGTTGGAGGGTGTCGTCGCGTTCGACGTTGAACCGTTCGCGGACGGCGGCGAACACCTCGGCCTGCTTGACGGTGTCGACGCCGAGGTCGGCCTCGAGGTCGAGGTCCAGGTCGAGCAGCTCGGCGGGGTAGCCGGTCATCTCGGCCACGATGGACACCACGGCGTCGGTGACCTCGTCGGCAGCCGTGGGCCGCCGGTGCGGCCGGTGCGGCGGGTGCCGGTGCTTGGGTGGCGGCCGGTGCTGCACGGGCGCCGTGGCCGGTGCCGCAGGGGGTGCGGACATGGGTGCAGCGGCCGGCGCACCGGTGGGGGCGGGCGGCGCAGCAGCCGACGCCGGGACAGCGGGCTGCATCGGGACCGAGGGCGCCGACCGGCGCCGGCGGCAACGCGCCCGCTCCGCGGGGGCCGCGGGCGCGGAACTGGGGGCGCCGGCGTCCACGATGCGCAGGCGGCGGTGGTCGACCTCGAGCGTCGCATCGGGCCGGCCGGCCGGTCGGCGACCCAGCGGTTCCACGCGTCCTGGTCGACGATCCGGTAGGCGAACCCGAGCTCGCTGGGCGCACGCCGACGGCCGTCGGGCATGGCGTCCACCGGAACAGGGTCATCGCGATCTGCGAGCCGAAGCCGGCCGCCAGCCGCAGCGCGTACTCGACCGGGTAGGCGCCGCCGGTGGACAGGTTCAGGCTGCCCAGCTCGGGGTCGGCTCCTTGTAGTTCGGCACGGGCGGGACCAGGCCGGTCTCGAGCGCCTTGATCGCGACGATGTCCTCGACGCCGGCGCCCATGGCGTGGCCGGTGAACCCCTTGGTGTTGGTGATCACGATCGGTCCGCAGCGGTACCGAAGACTCGCCGCAGGGCGTTGATCTCCGCCGCAGCGGTACCGCCGCGGGCCGGGGTGTAGGTCTCGTGAGAGACGAACACGGTGCTCGGTGCGATCTGGTGGCGGCCGATCCCACGGGCCTCGGCGCGGCGACCAGGTCCTCCATGACCTGCCCGACGTGCTCGACGTCCAGCCGGGTGCCGTGGAACGCGCTGTTGGCCGTGACGGCGGCAGCACCTCGCAGATCGGCTGGATCCCGCTCGCGCGCCGCTCGGCGGCTCGACCACGAACGCCGCGGCGCCCATGCCGACCACCATCCCGTGCCGGCGGCGGGGATCGAGAACGGCGTGGCCACCTCGGACACGTCGTCGTCGGTCGCGGCCGCGCCGGACGCAGGAAGCCTGCGCCGACCCAGGCCAGCAGCGTGTCGCTGCTGACGTCGTCGGCGGAACCACGATCAGGCGCGGGCAGCGGCCGGCCGCGATCCAGTCCTCGGCCAGCGAGATGGCCTGGGTGGTGCTCGCGCACGCCGCGTTGATCTGGGTGTTCGGCCCGCGCGCGCCGATCAGCTCGGCGAACTGCGAGTGGCCCATCGCCAGGCAGCGGAAGATGAAGCGGCGGTCGTAGTGGAACGCCTCGACGTCGAGCAGTTCGCGCAGCTCGGCGATCCTCGATCGACCTCCGCCACCGGCTCGGTCCCCGTCAACCGACGAGCACCGCCTCGAGAGCCACCAGCTGATCGCGGCGCCCGCGGTCGGTCATGTTCTTCTCGATGTCCACGGCGACTCGCCGTAGCCCCGGAAGGCCAAGGCGAAGGTCGCGCCGGTTCGTCGCGCATCGAC
>CAVPOB010000020.1:0-23379 GCA_963706835.1 uncultured Actinomycetota bacterium | reverse complement strand
CGGGCGGCGTGCTGCCGCAGGGTGCGATGGGCCACCGAATGAAACGTGCCCCCGGAGATCCGGCCGGATCGGTGCCCGGCGCGGTGGAGCCGGGCGTGGCTGCGGTCCACGAGTTGCCGTGCGGCCCGGCGGGGTGAAGGTCAGCAGCAGCACGCGCTCGGCGGGCGTCCCATCGGCCACCAAGCGCGCCACGCGACCGGACAGCGCGGTGGTCTTGCCCGTCCCGGCGCCGGCCAGCACGCGCAGCGGCCCGCCATCGAATCGGGCCACCGCCAACTGCTCCTCGTTGAGCCCGGCCAGCAGATCGTGTGCGTACATGCGTTCGATCCTAGCCTCCTGGGCCGACGCCAATCGGTGATGCGCGACTGCGCGGGGCCAGACAATGTGCCAAACCGCCATAAACTGGACAGGTTCATCGATTCTCGCGTCCGGGCCATCGACGTGCCCGAGCGCCATCTTCGGAAGGTCCACCCGATGTCCCGCAAGCTCGGCGCCGAGTTCGTCGGCACCTTCCTCCTGGTGTTCATCGGTGTCGGTGCCGCCGTGTTCGGTATCGCCGGGGGAGTCGGTGCCGATGCCGCCGGTCCGGCGTCCGGCGTGGTCGGCGTCGCCCTGGCCTTCGGCCTGGTCCTGCTGGTGCTCGCCTACGCCTTCGGCCCGGTCTCCGGGGCCCACGTCAACCCGGCCGTCACCCTGGCCATGGTGCTGTCCAAGCGGCAGGCTCCGGCTGAGGGTGCCGCCTACGTGGCCGCCCAGGTTGCCGGCGGCGTCGCGGCCGGCGCGCTGCTGCGGCTGTTCGTGTCCTCCTTCGGTGTCACCGACCGCACCGGGGGACTGGGCACGAACTCTTTCGACAACGGCAGCATCGACATGGTCGGGGCTTTCGTGCTGGAGGCCACCCTGACCATGGCCTTCGTCCTGGTCATCCTGCTGGTTACCGAGCGGGTCGCCGCGCCCGGGTTCGCGGGCCTGGCCATCGGGCTGGCGCTGACCATGGTCCACCTGGTCGGCATCCCGCTGACCGGTACCTCGGTGAATCCGGCGCGTTCCTTCGGCCCGGCGCTGTTCGAGGGCGGCACCGCGCTGTCGCAGGTATGGCTGTTCCTGCTGGCCCCGCTGGTCGGCGCGGTCATCGCCGTGATCGCCTGGCGGTTCACCCGCGTCCCAGAAGAGGCGTCCGACGCCGACCACGTGATCGAGCTGCCGGACTCGGCCCGGGCGGTCGAGGGCGTGGCCCGGTAGGCCATCGGTCTTCGACGCCGACGCCCGCTCCGGTTCGTCCGGGGCGGGCGTCTGCGGGCTTGTCGCAGTTTGGAGCGCGGTTGGCTCCCGTGTCGGCGCTTGGAGCGAGCGGGCTGCCCGCCGGGCGCCCGGGTGGACGGATGGAGTCCCCGGCGCCCAGGGGCGCGGGCCGGGCCCTCTGAGCACCCGCAGTGGGGGGGTCTGCACCCGTTGCGGGGGTTTGCACCCGGAGTGGGGGCGAATCGGCCAGATTTCGGGGCGGGCGTGCACCCGGTTCGGGGGTTTGCACCCGGAGTGGGGGCGGAATCGACCGGATCGGGGCCGAGCGCACCCGTCCCGGGTGCAAACCCCCGATACGGGTGCGCAGTTGCCGTCCCGGAGGCCACATCAGCCCCCGCCCCGGGTGCAGACCCCCGCCCCGGGTGCAGACCCCCGCCCCGGGTGCAAACCCCCGCCCCGGGTCAGGGCCCAGGGCCCAGGCTCCGTCCTCCAGCCGCAGTCCCAGGGCGAGGAGCCGGCGCAGGTTGAGTGCGGCGACGCGGTGGTGGAGCCAGGTGTTGTTCTTCTCCACGCCGCGGTAGGGCACCCGGCGGGCGCCGCGGGTGAGCCAGGCGATGGACCTCTCGACCATGGGCCGGTGCTGCCGGTAGGTGGCCTGGAACCCTTCGTGGGCGGCCCGCTGCCGGTGCTCGCGCATCAACTGGTCGTGCTCGTGGAGCGTGATCGTGCGGCCCCGCTTGGAGGTCGTGCACCGCGGCGCGAGCGGGCAGCCGCGGCAGGCGGCACCGAAGGTGGCCGTCCGTTTCGCGGTGATGCTGCGGGTGACGCCGGCCGGGCAGGTCAGGGTGCCCGCTGCGGTGTCGGGGACGAAGTCGTCGATGGTGAACCCGCCCTCGACGGCCGGCCTGAGCGGCCAGGGCTTGACCAGCGGCGTCCACCGCCTGCCGGTGAGCGCGTGCAGCATGCCGCCGGTGGCGTAGGCGGAGTCGCCGAGGACCTCCACCGGCGCCCCGGCGCCGCCGGTGTCGATGGTGGGGTCGGCCGCGACGAGTCCGGCGCCGACGGCCGCGTCGGAGTTCTGCGCCCCGCTGGCCCTGGTCAGCCCGCACACGGTGGTCAGGCCGGTGTCCGGCTCGACCACCACGTGGGCCTTGAACCCGTCCTGGCGGCGCTCGCGGGTCTTATGGGCGTG
This sequence comes from uncultured Actinomycetota bacterium, assembly GCA_963706835.1. Taxonomy (GTDB): domain Bacteria; phylum Actinomycetota; class Actinomycetes; order S36-B12; genus CAVXYG01. The sequence goes on along the minus strand of CAVPOB010000020.1, from coordinate 20,945 downwards.
CCGGGCGTCGGGGTCCACCGTGGAGATCACCCGGTCCGGCGCCGTGCGGCGCGCGATCCGCCACCGCCCGTCGGTGCCGTCGGAGCCCTCCGCGGGTTCCACGTCCTGCCCGGCCACCAGCGCCAGCAGCGCGACCGCGTCCGCGGCCCGGCCGCCATCGGCGCCGATCTGCTCGAGGTCGAGCGCGGCGAGCAGGGCCAGCGCGTCGCCGACCAGCGCCGAGACCAGCGCGTCGCGGGCGGCCGGGTCGTCCCACGCGATCGGCGGCTTGGCGGTGGCGGTGTAGTCCTGCCCGGTCAGCGCGGCCAGCCGGGTGCAGTGCGCGGCGACCGCCCCGCCCGCGCCGGGCACCTCGCGGCCGACGCGGCGGATCTGGGCGATCAGCTGGGTGACGGTGTCCTGCCGGGCGACCGCGTCGTCGAGGATGGTGGAGTCCAGCGCCCGGCGGGTCCTGCCCCGGACCGCGCCGGTCTGCTCGATGACCTCGCGCACCACCTCGAAGATCCGCTGCGGCCGGTCGCTGGCCGCCAGCCGGCGCCGCCAGTACGTCAGCGTCGAGGGGTCGAAGCCCTTCGCGTCGATCGCGTACCCGCACGCCGCCTTCCACCGCAGATCGAACGTCAGCGCGTCGACCGCCTCCCGGTCCGAATGCCCGTACAGCGCCTGCAGCACGATCACCGAGGCCACCACCTCGCCCGGGATCGAGGGCCGCCCGCGCCCCGAGGGGAACAGGTCGGCGAACAGCTCGGCGGGGAACAACCGGTCGCGGTGCTCGGCCAGCAGCGCGAACACGCTGCCCGGCTCCAGCAGGTGCCCGGCCAACGACTCCACATCCAGCAGCTCGCGCTGCCGATCCGACTCACCCTGCATGCCAACAGAATTCCAGTCCCAGAACCAAACCCCGGGAGGCGCGCCATTGTTCAGCAGTCTCCTCGCCCCGGGTGCAAACCCTTAGGAGGGCGCTCCTCCGGCCCGCCCCAAGGAGCGCCGAATGCCCCCATCGCTGCGGAACAACTCCGATGGCCAGCCACGGCTGCACTCCACACCCTGGATCGCGCTCAACGGCGTTTGGACTCCCCGCCTGGATCGTCATGCCTGCAAACGCCGAGCCAGGGCTCGCTTCGCGGCCCGCGATGTCGAGCAGATCCTCAGCCGCGGTGCGGCATGATCGCCCCGTCGGGGATCACGCCGAGACGACCGGCCTGGTAGTCCTCGACCGCCTGGATGACCTCAGCGCGCGTGTTCATGACGAAGGGCCCGTAGGCGAACACCGGCTCCCGCAGGGGGACGCCGCCGAGCAGCAGCACGTCCAGCGTCTGGTCGGCCGTCATCGTCAGGTGATCGCCGCCGGTGAGCACCGCCAGCTGGCCCTCCCGGATCGGATGGCCTGCCGGTCCGACGCGACCGCTGCCGAGCAGCGCGTAGGCCAGGCCGTTGAACGCCGCCGGCCACGGCACGTCCAGCCTCGCCCCGGGTGCCAGGGTGGCGTGCACCACCGTGATGGGGGTCTGGCTGTGGCCCGGGCCGGCGAACCCGGCCACATCGCCGGCCAGAATGCGCACCAGCGCCCCGCCGTCGGCGGAGGCCACCAGGGTCACGTCGGTGCCCTCGATCGGCTGGTAGGCAGGAGCCAGCCACTTCTTCGCCTTCGGCAGGTTGATCCACAGTTGGATGCCGTGGAATAGCCCGCCGGACATCACCAGCGACTCCGGCGGCGTCTCGATATGCAGGATGCCGCTGCCTGCTGTCATGTACTGGGTACCGCCGTGCTCGATGACCCCGCCCCCGCCATGGGAGTCCTGGTGGATGAAGGCGCCGTCCATCAGGTAGGTGAAGGTCTCGAATCCGCGATGCGGGTGCCACGGGGTGCCCTTCGGCTCGCCGACCCCGTACTCGACCTCGCCCATCTGATCCATGTGCACGAATGGGTCGAGGTCGCGCATATCGACGCCGGCGAAGGCTCGGCGGACCGGGAATCCCTCGCCCTCGTAGCCGCGCGGAGCGGTGGTGACTGACTTGACGGTCCGGGGCCGTGCCGAGGGCGCGACTGCGGAGATCCGAGGGAGCGTCAGAGTGTCGGCGGTGACCGCTGGCATGGGATCCTCCTGGCTAGTATTTGTGCGTTCAACAATGTACCCGAGCCATCCATTCCTCACATTTCGGAGCTCGGCCGCAGCGTCCCAGTTGCGACCGCGCACACGCGCGCTGCGAAGGTGCGCTTCGACATCTTGAGCGGTGACACCCTGCTCGGGGCAGACGGTGTTGGCTGCGGCGAGGTGCTCTGGCGTGCGCCCGGTCCCGTGCCGCAGGCCGTGAGCACCGAGACGAGCAGCAGCAACCGGATCGTGCCGACGCCTGTCCGACGCTCTGCCATGCATGGCACGCCCCCCTCGCGAACGCGGAAATATGCCCCAATGTGGCTCCTGCAGCGCAACGTCTCCAGGCCAAGAGGCCCCCGGAACGAGCGGTGCTCCTCACGCCCCTCCGGGCCTGGGCAGCACCGCGAACTCCGCAACCGCCCGCAGGCGTGCGTCGTCGGGACCTTCGGGCTCGAGGCACGGGCCGCCGCGGCAAGCGTGCGCAGAAGGGGTGCCACGGGCAGCCGAGTCCTCGCAGATCACGTGCTCCCCGGTGCAGTCCTGCGCACTCCTGAGACGTGTTCGCGCACGAGCGTCTGCTGCACCGTGAGCACCGTGCTGCTAGCGGTGCAGGGGGCGGGATGGTCCGGGGTGAGGGGGGTAAGGGGGCGAGCCCACCGAGCCTCGCCGCAGCGTCCGCGGCACATTTCCCGCTTGACCTCCATCAGCCCCGCGATACGGGCAGAATCGTCTCGCGGTGGAGGAGCTCGCCTGGAGGTGCTGTGGAAGTCATCGTCGTCGCCCGCCCGGAGGATGCCGACGGCATCGTGGCCGATGCCTATTCGACACTGTTGGCGCGCAAGCCGGATGCCGTGCTGGGGCTTGCGACCGGTTCAACCCCGCTCGGCGTGTACCGCGAACTCATCCGGCGGCACCGGGAGGAGGGGCTCAGCTTCGCCCGGGCGACCTCGTTCAACCTCGATGAGTACGTCGGCCTGCCGGCGGGGCATCCGGAGCGCTACCTGACCTTCATCGAGCGGGAGTTCACCGGACAGGTGGACTTCGCGCCCGGCGCCGTGCACGGACCCGACGGGCTCGCCGACGACCTCGAGGCAGCGGCGCGGGCGTACGACCGAGCGATCCAGGACGCCGGCGGGATCGACATCCAGATCCTCGGGATCGGCGCCGACGGGCACCTCGCCTTCAACATGCCGGGCTCGTCACTGGCATCGCGCACCCGGCTGAAGACGCTGACCCGCAAGACCCGCGAGGACAACGCGAGGTTCTTCGACGGCGACATCGACCAGGTCCCGCTGCACAGCCTCACGCAGGGCCTCGGCACGATCATGGAATCGCGGCACGCCATCATGCTCGGCTTCGGCAAGGGGAAGGCCCAGGCAGTGGCCGAGTGCATCGAGGGCGGCATCTCGGCCCGATGGCCGGCGTCGATCCTGCAGATGCACCCCCATGCCACCGTCGTGATCGACGAGGACGCCGCCAGCCAGCTGCGGCTGACCTCCTACTACATGGACACCTACGCGGGCAAGCCCGCCTGGCAGGGGATCTGACTTGACCGTCATCCGAGCTGCGCAGATCCTGCGGGACGGCCGCTTCGTCCCGGGCCGGGAGATCACCATCGCCGGTGGGATGATCGAGAAGGTCGCGGATGCGGGACCCCTGAGCGACCGTCCCGACATCGAACTCGCCTCCGGCGTGCTGACGCCCGGCCTGCTCGATCTGCAGAACAACGGATCCTTCGGGGCCGACTTCGCCGACGCGACCCCGCACCAGTGGCAGCAGACCCTCGCCGGGCTCGCCGCGCGCGGGGTCACCGGCGTCGAGCCGACCATCATCACCGCTCCGCTCGCCGAGCTCAACGCCGCCTTCGGGCGGGCCCGGGATGCCCGGGCCGCCGCGCGGGGGGTGCCGACCTGCCGGATCCTGGGCGTCCACATGGAGGGGCCGTTCATCTCCGAGAAGCGCAAGGGTGCCCACCGCCCCGAGTACATGCTGGATCCCACCGACGACGCGATCGCGGTCCTGCTCGACAACCCGGCCACCCGGGAGATGCTGCTGACGGTCACCCTGGCACCCGAGCGCGACCACGCCCTGGCCGCCATCCGAACGTTCGCGGCAGCGGGTGTGGTGGTCTCGATCGGCCACTCCGACGCCACCGCGGAGCAGGTCTGGGCGGCAGCGGACGCCGGTGCCACGATGACCACCCACATCTTCAACGCCCAGCGGCCCTTCGGCCACCGCGAGCCCGGGGTCCCCGGCGCGGTGATGGCCGATCCGCGGTTCTTCATCGGCACCATCATCGACGGGCAGCACGTGGATCCCGCGGTGGTGAGGATCGTCTACGCCGCGGCGCCGGGCCGAGCAGTCGGGGTGACCGATGCCATCGTCACCGCGGGCCTGCCCAACCACACCCCGCTGATGTTCGGCGGCCAGCCAGTGGCCAACGACGACACCGGGCTCGGCAGGCGGTCGGACGGCACGATCGCGGGTGCCGGGATCGTCCTGGACGAGGGTGTTCGGCGCATGATCGCAGCCGGGATGGATGCGGCCGAGGTGCTGGCATCGTGTACGGAGGTGGCCGCGGCATCCGTGCGCCGCGACGACATCGGCCGTATCGCGCCCGGCGCCCTGGCCGACCTGGTGTGGTGGGACGAGGACTTCTACCCCCGCCGGATCTGGGTCGGGGGCCGGGAGATCCCGGCCGCGAGCCAGCCGTGAGCCGCACCGGTTCGGCTCGGAACAACAGGAGGACAACGATGCTCCGCAGGCAGACCCCCCACGACGAGCGAGCGGCGATCATCCTCGCTGCCGGGCACGACCAGGCATCGCTGGACCTGCTGACCCGGCCGCTGGGCGACTCGACCGTCGTCCAGCAGTCCCTGGGCAACCTCGCCCGGGTGGTCGATCCGGCGCGGACGGTGGTGGTGATCGCCGCGGGGGACGCCGCGGTGCGGGATCTGCTGGGCGAGGAGTACCGCTACGTCGAGCAGTCCGAGCGGCTGGGGACCGGCCAGGCCGCGCTCCTCGCCCGGGGAGTCGTCGCCGCGGACGCGCGCAACGTCCTCGTCGGCTACGCCGACACGCCACTGCTGCGCCCGGAGTCCCTGCTGGGCCTGTTCACGCGCCACGAGCTGAAGGGCGCCGACCTGTCGATCCTCACCGCAGGCGTGGATTCCCCCCACCCGGAGTACGGGCGCATCATCCGGCGGGACGGGGCGATCGCGGCGATCCTCGAGGGCCAGGACCTGGCCGAGAGCCACCAGTCGATCCAAGAGATCAACGTGGGCGGCTACGTGATGGCGCCGGAGCAGTTGTTCGCGCTGCTGCAGCGCATGATCGAGGCGGGCGAGTACCGGCTGACCGATCTGGCCCGGCGGGTCATCGCCGACGGCGGTCGGGTGCGCAGCTACGAGATCCGCGATCCCGACGAGGTGCAGGGGATCAACAGCGACCAGGGACTGCGGGCGGCCGAGGACATCGTGCTCAAGCGGCTGTTCGTGCCGCGCAAGAACACCGACACCTCGATCGTCTTCGGGACCGGCGGCTGGCGCGCCGTGATCGGCGAGGGCTACACCATGGCCAACGTCCGCCGGTTGTGCCAGGCGATCGCCAACGAGGTCATCCGCACCGACCGGGACTCCCAGGGCGTGGTCATCGGCGGAGACCGGCGGTTCCTGTCCAGGGATTCGGCGATCGCGGCGGCGGAGGTGTTCGCGGGCAACAACATCGGGGTCACGCTGCTGCCGGACGACGTGCCCACACCGCTGGTCACCTTCGCCGCGCCCCACCTCGGCGCCGCCTACGGCATCATCGTCACCTCCAGCCACAACCCCCCGGAGTGGAACGGCATGAAGGTGTTCCGCTCCGACGGTTCGCTGCCATTGGACGAGGAGACCGACCGCTACCAGGACGAGGCCAACGCGATGCGGATCGAGGATGTCATCACCCTCGACATCGCGCTGGCCCGCAGGGCGGGCATGGTCGTGGACAAGTCGCTGACCAACCCCTACGTGGACGCCATCGAGCAGATCGTCGATGTCGCGGCGGCCCGGCACGCCGAGCTGCACGTCATCGTCGATCCGATGTACGGCACCAGCCAGCTGACCCTGGGCCTGATCCTCAACGACATGCGGGTGCGCACGGAGTTCATCCACGCCGTCCACAACCCGTTGTTCGGCGGCATCGCCCCCGCGCCGGACCTCGAGCGGCTGCACGACGTGATCGGGATGATCAAGAACGGCAACGGCCGCTACGACCTCGGGCTGGCCACCGACGGGGACTCCGACCGGATCGGCATCGTCGACGAGATGGGGGAGTACATCTCCACCAACGACCTGCTGCTGCTGCTGTATTGGTACTTGCACGAGGTGCGGGGCGAGAGCGGGGGAGTGGTGCGGAACCTGGCCACGACGCACCTGCTCGACCGCCTCGCCGCCCACTTCGCAGAGCGGTCCATGGAGTGCAAGGTCGGCTTCAAGTACGTGACCGCCGGCATGGATGAGATCGGCGCGGTGCTCGGCGGCGAGTCGTCGGGCGGATTGACGGTCCGGGGCTGGATCAAGGGCAAGGACGGCATCTACGCCTGCGCACTGGTGGTGGAGATGCTGGCGCGCACCGGGAAGAAGATCAGCGAGCTGCGGCAGATGATCTACGACATCACCGGCAGGCTCTACTCCCTCGACCAGAGCGTGGCCGCCACCCCCGAGATGCGGATCGCGGTGCCGCGGCGCCTGCAGGCAGAACCGCTGACCCACATCGGGCCCTACCCCGTGGTCGGGGTCTCCCACCTCGACGGCACCAAGATCCTGCTGGAGAACGACAACTGGGCGCTGCTGCGCTTCTCCGGCACCGAGCCGGCGCTGCGGCTCTTCGTGGAGGCCGACACCCCCGAGAAGGCCACCGAGCTCCTCGACTGGCTGCGCGGCTTCGTCACCGCCTGAGACAGCTGTCCTCCCACCGACCAAGGACTGACCATGCGCTACGGATACTTCGACACCGCCCGGGATGAGTACGTGGTGGACCGGCCAGACGTCCCGGTCTCCTTCACCAACTACCTCGGCAGCAAGGACTACTGCCTCGTGCTCTCCCACAACGGCGGCGGCTACTCCTACTACAAGTCCCCGCAGTCGGGCCGGATCACCCGGTTCCGGCAGAACGGGGTGCCGCTGGACCGGCCCGGGCGCTACGTCTACCTGCGTGACGAGGCCGACGGCGACTACTGGTCGGTGTCGTGGCAGCCGGTGGGCAAACCGCTCGCCGCTGGCGGCGCGCAGGACGGGGCCGCCTACCGCGCCGCGCACGGCCTGGGCTACTCCCGCTTCGAGGCGTCCTACAAGGGCATCGACGCGTCCCAGACCGTCTTCGTCCCGCTGACGGATCCGCTCGAGGTCTGGGACGTGCGCCTGACCAACACCGGTGATGCGCCACGGACCCTGACGGTGGCGACGTACCTGGAGTTCAGCTTCCACACCATCACCATCGACAATCAGAACCTGCAGATGTCGCTGTACTCGGCGGGCTCCTCCTTCGCCGACGGCATCATCGAGTACGACCTGCACTACGAGCCGTGGACCTTCCACTACTTCGCCGCCTGCCAGCCGGTGGATTCCTACGACTCGCTGCGCGACAACTTCATCGGCCCCTACCGGACCGAGACCAACCCGCTGGCGGTGGAGCTCGGAGCGGGATCGAACACCTCGGCCACGACCCAGAACCACTGCGGTTCCCTGTTCCGGACGATCACTCTGGCGCCGGGGGAGACGCAGCGCCTGGTGTTCCTGCTCGGCTACGGCTCGCGGGAGGCGGTGGGCCGGCAGATGCGCGCCAAATATGCAGATCCGGCCACGACGGATGCCGAGTTCGCCGCGCTGCGGGCGCATTGGCGCGGCAAGCAGGAGAAGTTGCGGATCACCACACCGCACGAGGGCATGAACACCATGATCAACGCCTGGACGCTGCTGCAGGCCGAGACCTGCGTGCAATGGTCGAGATTCGCATCCTTCGTCGAGGTGGGGGGCCGGACGGGCCTGGGCTACCGGGACACCGCGCAGGACGTCATGAGCGTCATCCATTCCAACCCAACCAAGTCCCGCTCGCGGATCATGGAACTGCTGCGGGCGCAGACCCGGGCCGGGTACGGGCTGCACCTGTTCGATCCGGCCGCATTCGACCCGGAGCGGGAGCCGCTGCCCGACGTGCCCTCGCCGACCGTCGTGCCCACCCCCAGCGGCGCCTCTCTCATCCACGGCTTGGAGGACACCTCCTCGGACTCCCACCTGTGGCTGGTCCCGACGATCGTGGAGTTCGTCAAGGAGACGGGCGATCTGGCGTTCCTGGAGCTCGAGGTCCCCTACGCGGAGGGGGTCCCGGCGACCGTGTACGACCACCTGAAGGCTGCGCTGGACTTCACCGCCTCCCACTGCGGAGCCAACGGCGTCGCCCAGGGCCTGCGGGCCGACTGGAACGACTGCCTCAATCTCGGGGGCGGTGAGACCTCCCTGGTGACCTTCCTGAACGCGTGGGCCATCCGCGCCTTCCTGGAGGTGGCCGAGCACCTCGGCCGCAGCGACGACGTGGCCCGGTACAGCGCGGAGCTGGAGCGGATTACCAGGGTCTCCAACGAGCAGCTGTGGGACGGCGAGTGGTGGGTGCGCGGCTACACCCGCTCCGGCGAGGCCATCGGATCGGCCGGGAACGAGGAGGGCAAGATCTTCCTGGAGCATCAGCCGTGGCCGGTCATCGCCGGCATCTGCGACGACGAGCGGGGCCGCACCGCGATGGACTCGGTGCGCCGCCTGCTCGGCTCGCAGTACGGGGCGCACCTGAACTGGCCGGCATACACCAAGGTCGATGACACCATCGGCTTCGTCACCAGGGTCTACCCCGGGATCAAGGAGAACGCGGCGATCTTCAGCCACCCGAACGCCTGGCCGATCATCGCAGAGGCAGTGCTCGGCCGCGGGGATGAGGCGATGGCGTTCTACGACGCGATCCTGCCCTACCACCAGAATGACAACATGGAGGTGCGCGGCGCCGAACCGTACGCCTACGTGCAGTTCATCTACGGCCGCGACCACCCCTGGTTCGGCAAGGCGCAGAATCCCTGGCTCACCGGCACCGCGGGGTGGATGTACACCGCGGCGACCAAGTGGATCCTCGGCGTGCGGCCCGGCCTCTCCGGCCTGGTGATCGACCCGTGCATCCCTCCCGACTGGGACGGCTTCACGATGCGGCGGGAATGGCGGGGCGCGATCTACCACATCGAGGTGCGCAACCCGGACGGCGGCAGCAAGGGGGTGGCGGCGATCTCGATCGACGGGCAGCCCCACGACCCGGCCGTCCCCATCCCGATCGCCGATCCGGGAACGCAGTGCCGGGTCACGGTGACGATGGCGGGATAGTCGGCGGCCGTCCGCCGCCCCTCGTACGGCAACATGTCGGTAACGAATGCGCGACACCGCGGCAACGTGGCCGACCGCCTGCGAGACTGTTAGGCGGATTCGTGCGGGGCCACCGCACGATGTTCCGGCCGGTCGCGCAACAGTGCCGGTCGACGACTACGAAGGGGAACGCATGAAACTGCGCAAGGGTCTGGCGGTGGCCTTCACCGTCGCACTCGGCCTGACCGCCTGTGGTGGCGGCGATGACGGCGGCGGCGAGGTGTCCGCGGACACCGAGGGCACGCTCAAGGTATGGCTGATGGACGGCAGCCAGCCGGACTCGGTCGTGGATGCCGTCAACGCCAAGTTCAACGAGGCCTACCCCAACGTGGATGTCCAGGTGGAGATCCAGCAGTGGGGCGGTATCCAGGACAAGCTGACGACGTCGCTGAACACCGATTCCACCCCCGATGTGGTTGAGATCGGCAACAGCCTCACCGCGAAGTACGCCGACGCCGGCCTGCTGGCCGAGCTGGACCCGGGCGAGTTCGGCGTGGACGGCATGCTGCCCGGCCTGCAGCCCTCCGGGGAGCTCGACGGCACCCGCTACGGCATCCCGTACTACGGCGGGGTCCGGATCGTGGTCTACAAGAAGAGCGACTTCGCCAACGCCAACGTCGAGGTGCCCACCTCGCTGGCGGAACTGGACGAGGCCGCCAATGCCCTGCAGACCGCCAACGCCGGCAACGCCAAGTACTCGGCCTTCTACTTCCCGGGCAAGTACTGGTACGGCGCCGTGCCCTTCGTGTGGGACGCCGGCGGCGAGATCGCCGAGGAGTCCGGTGGCGAGTGGACCGGCACGCTGGACTCGCAGGAGTCCCAGGCGGGCCTGACCACCCTGAAGAACCTGGTCGACAACTACTCCCAGGCGCCCAAGGACGGCGATGAGACCAAGAACGTCGATGCGTTCAACACCGGCAACGTCGGGATGATGATCGATTCGTGGTGGGCGCCGGGCGCACTGGATGCCGAGGGCTCTCCGTACGCCGGCGACATCGGCGTGTTCGCCCTGCCCGGCTCCGAGGCCGGCACGACCTCGCCGGTCTTCTTCGGCGGATCCGACCTGGCTGTCTCCTTCAAGAGCAAGAACCAGGAACTGGCCACCGAGTGGTTGAAGATCATGACCGATGCGGAGATCCAGACCCAGCTCGCCAGCGAGGGCGGCGTGATCCCCAACCAGGAGGCGGCGTTCTCCGGCCACGGCGATGATCCGTTCCTGCAGGTCGCCGACGAAGCCAGCACCAACTCGCGGTTCACTCCGGTGAGTCCGAACTGGGCGAATGTGGAGAGCTCTGCGGTGCTGCAGGACATGCTGGTGAAGATCTTCACCGGCCAGGCCAGCATCGCCGACGCCACGGCGGAGGCGTCGCAGGAGATCAGCGACACCCTGAACCAGTAGTTCCCGACGGCCCTGGTAGGGCATTCGGAGCGGGGCCCGGGCGATTCGTCGCCCGGGCCCCGCTCTTGTCGGACTCCTCGCGCTCCGGGGCGAGGGCTGGGCTAGCGGCTCGGCCGGTGGTGCGACCGGGGTGCATTCCGGAACCGGTCGCGTCCCACTTCCGTCCATGTGCACCCGGTGTGGGCGTTTGCACCTGGTGCGGGGGTGGATCGTTCGGATTCCGGCGCAGGCGTGCACCTGGTGCGGGGGCGGAACCGGCCAGATCGGCGCCTCCTACCCCCGCCTGAGGTGTCAACCCCGCACGCGGTGCTCACCCCGCCCCGCTGGAGGCCCTGTCAGCCCCCGCACCACGTGCAAGCTCCCGCACGCCGGTGCGCACGGTGCAGCACCGGAGGCGTGCGAACACCCACAGCGAAGTGCAAACCCCCGCAGCACCTGCCCTGCAGGCCTCCCGCACGCCCGCGAACCCGCATCAGCGCGGACCGCCAACGCCCGGTGCGGGCGCCCGACGTCACACTGGCGCGGCGCAGTGACCTCCGTCCTTCAGACTTTCTCGATTTCCGGGTCATCCGCTGACGGTTGCCGCTATGTTGCCGTTGGAAAGGCGAGCAACCCTGAGGAGGTGTTCGATCGTGAGTGCGACAACACCTGCGGTCACGGAGCACGACGCGGAGGCGCCGCAAGAGAACGAGCCGAGGCGCAACCGACTGGCCCTGGGGCTCCTGGCGCCCGCCACCGTGATCCTGCTGCTGGTCCTGGGCTATCCGATCGTGCGGATGGTGATCCTGTCGCTGCAGGAGGCCAAGCTCCGCAACATCACCCAGGGCACCGAGTCGTGGAACAGCTTCGCCAACTACACCGAGATCCTGACCGACTCGTATTTCTGGGAAGTCGTCGTCCGGACGCTGGCCTTCACGCTGATCTGCGTCGTTGCCACCATGGTGATCGGGACCCTCGTCTCGCTGCTGCTCAACAAGCTCGGCAACAAGATGCGGCTCTTCGTGCTCATCGGGCTGCTCCTGGCCTGGGCGACTCCGGTCGTGACCGCGACCCAGACCTGGCAGTTGCTGTTCGACACCCAGTTCGGGATCGTGAACTGGGGATTGGTGAGCCTGGGGTTCGAGCAGTTCCAGGGGTACTCGTGGCTGGCCCAGCCGCTGTCGCTGTTGGCCCTGGCGGCTGTGATCGTGGTGTGGGGCGCCATCCCCTTCGTCGCATTGACCCTGTTCGCCGGGCTGAGCCAGATCCCCAACGAGATGTACGAGGCGGCCTCGCTGGACGGCGCCTCGGCATGGAAACAGTTCCGGCGGCTCACGCTGCCGCTGCTCGCGCCGATCTTCCTCATCCTCACGGCGCTGTCCACGATCTGGGACTTCCGCGTGTTCACCCAGGTCTTCATCCTGCAGAAGGCCGGGGGCATCGCCAGGGACACCGACCTGCTGGGACTGTTCGCCTACCGGGTGTCGTTCTCGGCGAACGACTTCGGCGCCGGCTCCGCGATCGGCGTGATCATGGTGCTGATGCTCCTCGTCGTGTCCGTCTTCTACATCAAGCGGATGATCAAACAACTGGATGAGGCCTGAGCATGCACAAGAAGGGTGGCGTCCTCGCCAACACGCTTGCAGTTCTCCTGTTCCTGGTGATGTCCTTCCCGGTGTACTGGATGATCATCTCCTCGTTGAAGCCCCGTGAGGACTTCTTCCTGGACACCCCCAAGTTCCTCCCGATCCCGGCGACGCTGGACAACTACACGCGGGTGATCGCCGACGACAACTTCTTCTCCTTCGCGCGGAACTCCGCCATCGTGACCGTGGTGGTGGTCGTCACGTCGATGCTGGTGGCGTTCCTAGCCGCCACCGCCGTCGCGCGCTTCAACTTCAAGGGCCGCAAGTCGTACATCATCATGCTGCTCGCGGTGCAGATGGTGCCGTTCGAAGCACTGCTGATCTCGATGTTCGTGATGCTGAACTCGATCGGCCAGGTCAACAAGCTGACCGGCGTGATGATCGCCTACCTGGCCCTCGTGCTGCCCTTCACGATCTGGACCCTGCGGGGATTCATCGCCAACATCCCCAAGGACCTCGAAGAGGCTGCGATGATCGACGGCTGCACCCAGGGGCAGGCATTCCGCAAGATTCTCTTCCCGCTGATCGCGCCGGGCCTGGTCTCCACATCGGTCTTCGCATTCATCATGGCCTGGAACGAGTTCATCTTGGCCAACGTGATCCTGCTGGATCAGAACAGGCAGACCCTGCCGGTGTGGCTGACCCAGTTCAATTCCGGCCAGAAGGCGATCGACTGGGGCGGGCTGATGGCGGGGTCGGTCCTCTACGCGGTCCCGGTGATCATTTTCTTCGTCATCGTCCAGGGCAGGATCCAGCGCGGTGCGCTGGAAGGCGGGGTCAAGGGCTGATCGATGCACGAGGCACAGGATTCTGGAGTGTTTGCAGACGCCCGGCAGGCGCCGGTGGAGGGACAACGATCATGGCCAGCGTGACCTTTCAAGCAGCCACCCGCATCTACCCGGGTGCCACCAATCCCTCGGTCGACAAACTCGACCTCGAGGTGCGAGACGGCGAGTTCCTCGTGCTCGTCGGGCCCTCCGGGTGCGGCAAGTCCACCTCGCTGCGCATGCTGGCAGGACTCGAGGAGGTCAATCAGGGCAAGATCTTCATCGGCGACAAGGACGTGACCAACCTCGCTCCGAAGGACCGCGACATCGCGATGGTGTTCCAGTCCTACGCCCTCTACCCGCACATGACGGTGCGGCAGAACATGGGCTTCGCCCTGGAGATCGCCAAGGTCCCCAAAGCCGAGATCGACCAGCGCGTGTCGGAGGCGGCCAGGATCCTCGACCTCGAGCCCTACCTGGATCGCAAGCCAAAGGCGATGTCCGGCGGCCAGCGCCAGCGGGTGGCGATGGGTCGCGCGATCGTGCGCAAGCCGCAGGTGTTCCTGATGGACGAGCCGTTGTCGAACCTCGACGCCAAGCTGCGCGTGCAGACCCGCACCCAGATCGCCAAGCTGCAGCGCGAGCTCGGGGTGACGACGGTGTACGTCACCCACGATCAGACCGAGGCCATGACCATGGGCGACCGCATCGCGGTGCTCAAGGACGGCCTGCTGATGCAGGTCGGCACGCCGCAGGATCTGTACGACGCGCCCGCCAACACCTTCGTCGCGGGATTCATCGGTTCCCCGGCGATGAACGTCGTCGAGGTCCCTGTGCGCGACGGGGCGGTCACGCTGGGGGGCAAGCACGTGCCGCTGCCGGCCGAAGCCTCGGCGGATCTGTTGCAGCACGGTCGCACCAGCGTCATCCTCGGGTTCCGCCCGGAGGATCTGCGGCTGGGAGGGGAGCATTCCTGGCCGATCGCGGTGTCCCTGGTGGAGAGCCTGGGAGCGGACGCCTACGTCTACGGCGATGTGCTCCTGCTCAACGGCGAGAAGTTGCAGGTGGTCGTCAGGACGGACGGCCGGACCCCGCCGCGCGCCGGTGACATGGTGGAAGTCTCCATCGGGCTGAACCACATCCACCTGTTCGACCCCGAGACCGGCCAGCGCCTGCACTACGCCTGAGTCGGGGGTTGAGCAGCAACGGAACGGTCAGTGGCGCTAGCGAGCGTTGGGGTTCGCGCAGCGAGTCGAAGGGTCGGTGGGTGGCCGGAAGGTGGCCTACCGGCGGTCTTCTCCACGGACGGCGCGGCAGAGGCCGAGGTCGTCGTGGCCAATCCCGGTCCGGACGAGCGGCCCGACCCCGCAACCCACCGCCCGTTGCTGGTGCGCGATGGCACGCCGATCGCCGACGACGACCTGGCGGCGGCCCGGCAGCGGCCGGGCAGCGGCTGCGAGCGAGCCTTGCCGAGTTGCCGCCTGCGGCACTCCGACTGGACGATGGAGATCCGGCGATCCCCACGGAGCAGGGATGAGGTTCGGAAGGCCCGCCCCCGATCCGGTCGGCCCAGGCCAGGAGTCGGTCTGGGACGGCCTCCGACATCTTCGGGGTCTCGGGGCGGGCGATGATGCTGAGGCCCAGCTTCGTGCCCACCGCGGACATCCGCAGGCTGCGGGACCTGACGTAGCGGACTCCACTCCGCAACACCAGCGGCGCCGCCCGGGTCGTCGGACGATGGCATCGATCATTCACAGCGAAGCGATCGATGGTCCGAATCCGCCATACCAGCCAAAACCGTACGATCTCGCCCGCACAACCGGCTGAATCTGCCTTTTCGGCCTTCTGTAGCCAGGTGCTCTAGTAGCCTCGCACAAAGCGTAAACGGGGTGCCCTATGACGGTCGCCACGGACGGGAATGGTGCTATGCGGAGCAGGCCTCGCACGAGCGTAATCCGAACCTTCGGGGACTCGACTCACCGGCTCCTCCATTTCGCGCTGGTGGCCGCCCTGATCGCTGCGATGCTCACCTTCTCCACCGGCGCCATCGGCACTCCGGAGGCCAGGGCCGCCCTGAACGGCATCACCGACTTCGAGATCGACGGCGACACTGTGCCGAACCAGGGCGGGACGGACTGGACGTCGGCGGACGTGCCGAGACTCGCGGTCTACGACGACGTGAACTGGGTCGGCCCCCCGGTGGGCGCTCCGGTGGACGATCTCGCCCTGATCCAGCTGGGCTGCGCTGACGTCAACAACGACACCATCTGGCAGGCCGGGCAGAAGGTCGATGACCAGCCATTGGTGGGTACGCTCGGCAACGCCAACGCCAAGAACGACCTCTGCCAGACCTACACGGGCGCCGAGATCGCATCGAACGGGGACCTTGTCCTGTATCTCGGCTTCACCCGGCGGGAGGGCAACGGCGACAACAGCGTTCTGCTGGAGTACAACCAGGCGCCGTACCTCCCGGACCGGGTCTTCCGTACCCCCAACGATCTGCTGCTCGAGTTCAACTACGACGGATCCGGATTCGAGGACATTAACGCCTACGTATGGAACGGGTCCGACTGGGTTGCGGAGACAGTGCCCGCCGACGTGTTCGAAGGCGCGGTGAACCTGTCCGCTCCGGGCGTGGATGCAGCGATCTTCGGCGAAGTCGCGATCAACTTGAGCGCTGCAGACCTGGCACCCGAGCCGCAGAGTCCCACCGAGTGCCTGAACTTCAGCAACGGGATCCTGTACGACAAGCAGGGCAACAGCTTCAGCGCGAACCTGGTAGACATCGGCGCGGTCTTCTCCACGGACGTGAGCACGTGCGGCCAGGTAGTGGTGCAGAAGGCAACGGTGCCGAGCGGCTTGTCGGGGACATTCCCCTACCAGTTCGATGTGCCGTTCGGCACCGACCCAGGAATTCATCATCCACGGCTACAACGACACGCCGCTGACAGCTGATGGGGATTCGGCAACCTTCACGGTGCAGGCGGGCCGGGAGTACAAGCTCACCGAGCAACTCCCGGACAGCGAGCCGTTCGACCTGGCCTCCATCGTGTGCGACGACGGCGTCGATGTCGTCGACATCACGGACGGGGGCACGTTCCGCGTCTTCCCAAGCGCCACGACGACCTGCGTGATCACGAATCAGGCCGATCCCGGCACGATCATCGTGGCGAAGGAGACGCTGCCGGACGGTTCGGCGCAGGGCTTCGAGTTCTCGCCGTCGTGGGGCGATGCGTTCACGCTGGCCGATGGGCAGTCCAACGATTCGGGGCTGCTGGAGCCCGGGTCGTACTCGGTGGGCGAGACGGTGCCGGAGGGCTGGGACCTGGCCTCGGCGACGTGTGATGACGGGTCGGATCCGACCGCGATCGTGCTGGATCCGGGGGAGAACGTGGTGTGCTCGTTCATCAATGCGCAGCGGGGCCGCATTCTGGTGGACAAGGTGACCGATCCGCCGGGGTCGGCGCAGGAGCTTCGAGTTCAACCCGTCGTGGTCGGATGACAACTTCACGCTGACCGGTGGGGCCGACCCGGCGGACTCGGGGCTGCTGCTGCCGGGTGCACGTACTCGGTGGTCGAGTTGGACACGCCGGGTTGGGACCTGACGGAGGCGACCTGTACCGCGGGTCAGGAATCCGGTGTCGGTCACGCTGTCGGCCGGGGAGACGGTGACGTGCACGTTCACCAATACGCAGCGGGGCGCGGCGACGGCGCTGAAGCTGGTAGCTCCCGACGGCGCGCCTGGCGACTTCACCTTCGTCCTGACGCCACTGCCGGCCGGAGACGCCGTCGTGAGTGATCCGGTTGCCGGGGGTGGACAGGCAGACTTTCCGAACCTGGTGCCGGGCCGCTACCAGTTGGCCGAACAGCAGCCGACCACTGGCTTCGATCTCACCGACCTCACTTGCGATCCCGAGTCCGCGGTGGTGTCCATCGATGTGGATTCGGCCACCGCGGTCATCGACATCGGCCCAGGGCAGACGGTGACGTGCACGTTCACGAACACGCAGCGGGGCAGTATCACTGTGGCGAAGGAGACGCTGCCGGACGGTTCGGCGCAGACCTTCGAGTTCTCGCCGTCGTGGGGGCCGGCGTTCAGCCTGGCCGACGGGCAGTCGAACACCTCAGATCTCTTGGTGCCGGGCGAGTACTCGGTGGGCGAGACGGTGCCGGAGGGCTGGGACCTGACCTCGGCGACCTGCGATGACGGGTCCGATCCGGCGCAGATCGGGCTGGATCCGGGCGAGACGGTGACGTGCACGTTCACCAACACCCAGCGGGGCAGCATCTTGGTGGGGAAGCAGACGCTGCCGGACGGGTCGGCGCAGACCTTCGAGTTCTCGCCGTCGTGGGGCGATGCGTTCACGCTGGCCGATGGGCAGTCCAACGATTCGGGGCTGCTGGAGCCCGGCCAGTACTCGGTGGGCGAGACGGTGCCGGAGGGCTGGGACCTGGCCTCGGCGACGTGCGATGACGGGTCGGATCCGACCGCGATCGTGCTGGATCCGGGGGAGAACGTGGTGTGCTCGTTCATCAATGCGCAGCGGGGCCGCATTCTGGTGGACAAGGTGACCGATCCGCCGGGGTCGGCGCAGGAGTTCGAGTTCAACCCGTCGTGGTCGGATGACAACTTCACGCTGACCGGTGGGGCCGACCCGGCGGACTCGGGGCTGCTGCTGCCGGGTCGCACGTACTCGGTGGTCGAGTTGGACACGCCGGGTTGGGACCTGACGGAGGCGACCTGTACCGGGGGCAGGAATCCGGTGTCGGTCACGCTGTCGGCCGGGGAGACGGTGACGTGCACGTTCACCAACACCCAGCGGGGCAGCATCTTGGTGGGGAAGCAGACGCTGCCGGACGGGTCGGCGCAGACCTTCGAGTTCTCGCCGTCGTGGGGCGATGCGTTCACGCTGGCCGACGGGCAGTCCAACGATTCGGGGCTGCTGGAGCCCGGGCCAGTACTCGGTGGGCGAGACGGTGCCGGAGGGCTGGGACCTGGCCTCGGCGACGTGCGATGACGGGTCGGATCCGACCGCGATCGTGCTGGATCCGGGGGAGAACGTGGTGTGCTCGTTCATCAATGCGCAGCGGGGCCGCATTCTGGTGGACAAGGTGACCGATCCGCCGGGGTCGGCGCAGGAGTTCGAGTTCAACCCGTCGTGGTCGGATGACAACTTCACGCTGACCGGTGGGGCCGACCCGGCGGACTCGGGGCTGCTGCTGCCGGGTCGCACGTACTCGGTGGTCGAGTTGGACACGCCGGGTTGGGACCTGACGGAGGCGACCTGTACCGGGGGCAGGAATCCGGTGTCGGTCACGCTGTCGGCCGGGGAGACGGTGACGTGCACGTTCACCAACACCCAGCGCGGGGCGATCGTGGTGGAGAAGCAGACCGATCCGGATGGTGCGGCGGGCGATTTCACGTTCACCGGGGACGCGGCCGGCACGATCGCCGATGGCGGGCAGATCGTGGTGCCGGATCTGGTGCCGGGGTCGTACACCTCCACGGAGGAGGATCCGGCGCCGGGGTTCGATCTGACGTCGATCGTCTGTGATGACGATGACAGCCCGGGGATGTGGGCAGCCGCACGGCGACGTTCGTGGTGGCGGCCGGGGAGACGGTGACGTGCGTGTTCTCCAACGTGCAGCGGGGCAGCATCATCGTGGCGAAGGAGACGCTGCCGGACGGTTCGGCGCAGGGCTTCGAGTTCTCGCCGTCGTGGGGCGATGCGTTCACGCTGGCCGATGGGCAGTCCAACGATTCGGGGCTGCTGGAGCCCGGGTCGTATTCGGTGGGCGAGACGGTGCCGGAGGGCTGGGACCTGAGCCTCGGCGACCTGTGATGACGGGTCGGATCCGGCGGCGATCGGGCTGGATCCGGGGGAGACGGTGACGTGCACGTTCACCAACACCCAGCGGGGCAGCATCATCGTGGCGAAGGAGACGCTGCCGGACGGGTCGGCGCAGGGCTTCGAGTTCTCGCCGTCGTGGGGCGATGCGTTCACGCTGGCCGATGGGCAGTCCAACGATTCGGGGCTGTTGGAGCCGGGCGAGTACTCGGTGGGCGAGACGGTGCCGGAGGGCTGGGACCTGGCCTCGGCGACCTGTGATGACGGGTCCGATCCGGCGCAGATCGGGCTGGATCCGGGGGAGACGGTGACGTGCACGTTCAGCAATACGCAGCGGGGCGCGGCGACGGCGCTGAAGCTGGTAGCTCCCGACGGCGCACCGGGCGACTTCACCTTCGTCCTGACGCCACTGCCGGCCGGAGACGCCGTCGTGAGTGATCCGGTTGCCGGGGGTGGACAGGCAGACTTTCCGAACCTGGTGCCGGGCCGCTACCAGTTGGCCGAACAGCAGCCGACCACTGGCTTCGATCTCACCGACCTCACTTGCGATCCCGAGTCCGCGGTGGTGTCCATCGATGTGGATTCGGCCACCGCGGTCATCGACATCGGCCCAGGGCAGACGGTGACGTGCACGTTCACGAACACGCAGCGGGGCAGTATCACTGTGGCGAAGGAGACGCTGCCGGACGGTTCGGCGCAGACCTTCGAGTTCTCGCCGTCATGGGGGCCGGCGTTCAGCCTGGCCGACGGGCAGTCGAACACCTCAGATCTCTTGGTGCCGGGCGAGTACTCGGTGGGCGAGACGGTGCCGGCGGGCTGGGACCTGACCTCGGCGACCTGCGATGACGGGTCCGATCCGACTGCGATCGGGCTGGATCCCGGGGAGACGGTGACGTGCACGTTCACCAACACTCGTCTGGTGGGCGCAGTCTCCGTCGTGAAGGCGCTCAGCGGCGCGACCGAAGGCTACGTCGGGGGCTCCACCTTCGATGTCACCGTCACCTGCGACAGCGGAACGGGTGGGGTTGTCGTCGTCAGCCCGAGCTCGCCGGCGATTCTCGAGGGGATTCCCACCGGATCGGTGTGCACGGTCGTCGAGACCGCGCTGCCCGAGCCGGTCGATGGTTTCAGCTACGGGGATCCGTCGTACACGCCGTCGAGCACGGTACTCGTAGCTGACACCGGCACGGTGGAAGTCGTTATCGACAATCCACTGATCGGGCCGCCCGACCTGCCGGAATCCGGGTCCTCGTCAGCTTGGCTGGCTGGGCCGTCGCTAGCGCTGATCCTGAGTGGGCTAGGGCTCGTCCTGCTCGCTGTGCGACGCCTTCGGCGCCTCTAAACCTCGGACGCGGGCTCGCTAGCGGCACGGCTGCGAGCCCGCGTCGGGCTAGATGATCAATCCCTAGGGGTCAGCGGTCGTAGGCGAGCAGTGAGCGACGGTTGAGGCCGAGGGCGTCGTTGTGCCAGATGGCGGCGGTGAGGGCGAGGACGCGCTGCACTATCCGGGCGCAGACGCCGGCGGGGGTGCGGCCGCCGTGCCGCTCGAGGTCCAACTGGTCCTTGAGGGTGTCGTTGACCGATTCCACGATCTGCCGCAGGGTTTGAGGAACCTGGATTCCGGGACGCTCCGGTTCGCCCTTGCGCGCCGGGCGCAGCACTTCGATGCCGGCGGCGTCGAGATCGGTCTCGAAGGCGGCGCCGAAGGAGTTCTTGTCCGCCAGCAGGACCTGCAGGGGGCTGCGGCCGGTACCCGTCCAGGCCGAACAG
>CAVPOB010000019.1:0-12965 GCA_963706835.1 uncultured Actinomycetota bacterium | reverse complement strand
GGGATTTCGCGTCGTCCACGCCGTAGGACAGCTTGTCGGCGCGCACGACCCTGGTGGCGGGATGGGAGTCGGCACGGGACTGCCGGCAGTCGGGACAGGAGCCGCACCCGCCGTCGGGGCATTGCAGCGCGGCGGCGAAGGCCTCGGCGAGCACGGAGCGACCGGAGCCGGGAGGACCCGTGATGAGCCAGGCGTGGGTCATCGCCCGGCGGGCATCGCCGCGACCATCGCGGTCTTCTGCGTGGGCGGCCGCCACCGTGTGCTGCAAGGAGGCCACCAGGTCCTGCTGCCCCACCACGCGATCCCAGACACTCATTCCGTCACCCCGGCGATGCGTTCCATGACTGCAGCTTCCGCCGCGGCCGCGACCCTCGCCGCCGGCTGCGCGGCATCGAGCACGACATACCGGTCGGGCGCGGCCGCCGCGAATCCGAGAAACGCCGCGCGCACCGTCCGGTGGAACTCCACACTGCGGGCCTCCATGCGGTTGCGGCCGACAAGTTCGAGCCAGACCTGCGACGGGATCGATGTCGAGCACGACGGTCAGGTCGGGCTGGGCGCCAGCCACCGCAGGCGCGTTTGCCGCCCGCACGGCCTGCTCACCGAGGCCCCGACCGACCCCCTGGTAGGCGACCGAGGAATCCACGAACCGATCGCAGATCACCACCGCACCCCGCTCCAGGGCGGGCTTGACGACCCCGGCTACATGCTCTGCGCGCGCCGCTGCGAACAACAGCGCCTCGCACCACGGATCGCCGTCGGACAGGCGGTCCGACAGCAAGAGCTCACGAATTGCACTCAGCCACCGGGGTACCGCCTGGCTCCGCGGGTGAGAACCGTCTCGCGGCCGGCGTCGGTGAGGACTGCTGCCAGCACCCGCGCAACGCTGGACTTGCCGGAGCCCTCACCGCCCTCGAGCGCCAGGAAGAAGCCACGCGTGGTCACCGGACGAGCCTACGCGGCACCTGCGGCGCGTGCCGGCTGCGGGCAGGCGCCCGGCGGCTCTCCCTCGGCGCCGATCAGTTCCAGGGCGCAGAGACCGGCTCCGGCGTGGCCGCCGTTGTCGCTGCGGGCGGGGCCGTCTCGGCAGTCGCCGCCGTCTTCGCCGCGGCTCGCCGTGTCTTCGCCGTGGCCTTCTTCGCCGTGGCTTCTTCGCCGTGCGCCTTCTTCGCCGTCGCCTTCTTCGCCGTGGCCTTCTTCGCCGCGGTCTTCTTCGCCGCGGTCTTCTTCGCCGCCGTCTTCTTCGCGGTGCGCTTGGGGGCCGGGCCCTTGGCGCGCTTCTCGGCCAGCAGTTCGGCGGCGCGTTCCAGCGTGACCGAGTCGGCGTCGTCGCCGGAGCGCAAGGTGGCGTTGGTCTCACCGTCGGTCACGTAGGGCCCGTAGCGGCCGCTCTTGACCACAACTGGCTTGCCCGTGGCCGGGTCCTCGCCGAGCGACCGGCCCGACGAGGCTGCTGCCGCTCCGCGCCCCCGCTTGGGCTGGGAGAAGATCTCCAGTGCCTGCTCCAGGGTCACCGTGAACAGCTGCTCTTCCTCGGCCAGCGAGCGGGAGTCGGTGCCGCGCTTCAGGTACGGCCCATAGCGGCCGTTCTGAGCGGTGATCTCCTCGCCGGAGTCCGGGTCGGCGCCCACGACGCGGGGCAGGCTCAGCAGTCGGACGGCGTCGTCGAGGGTGACCGTCTCCAGCGCCATCGTCCGCAGCAGCGAGGCGGTGCGCGGCTTCGGCCCGGCCGCCTTCTTCGCGGGCTTGCGCTTGGCCTCACCGCCCTCGGCGCTCGCCGGCTGCTCCGGTTCCTCCGGTTCGGGCGGCACCTCCATCACATAAGGCCCGTACCGGCCCTCCCTGGCGACGATCGGCAGCCCGGTGTCGGGGTGCTCCCCCAACTGCATCTGGAAGTTGCCGCGCTCGATCGCCTCGGCGGCAAAGTCGGCCGTCAGCTCATCCGGCGGCAGGTCCCCGCGCAGGTTGGCCCGCTTGCCGTCCGAGGGCCGCTCCAGGTAGTCGCCGTACTTGCCCACCCGCAGCACGACCTCGGTGCCGTTGATCGGCATGGTGCAGATTGCGCGGGCGTCGATATCGCCGAGCTTGTCCAGCAGCGGCTGCAGGCCCTCGAAGTCCAGGTCGGCATCGCCGCGATAGAACCGCTGCAGCGCCTCCAGCCGCGCCGTGTCGCCGCGGGAGATGGCATCGAGCACCTCCTCCATCTCCCGCGTGAAGTCGTAGTCGACCAGCGAGGCGAAGTGCTCCTCCAGCAGCCGGATCACGGCGAACGCCAGGAAGGACGGCACCAGCGCCGAACCCTTCTTCCACACGTAGTTGCGGCTGATGATGGTCTTGATGATGGAGGCGTACGTGGAGGGCCGGCCGATGCCGCGCTCCTCCAGCGCCTGCACCAGCGACGCCTCGGTGTACCGCGCCGGCGGCTTCGTCTCATGCTCGACCGCCTGCAGCTCCTCGGCGGTGATGACGTCACCCTGGGCGAGGTTGGGCAGCGCCACGTTCGTGACGGAGTCCTGCGCGTTGCGGTCCTCGACGACCGTCTCCTCGTAGGCGGCGCGGAATCCCTTGAAGAGCGTGACGGTGCCGGATGCGCTGAACCTGGCCGTGCGCTGCTGGCCGTCGGGGGCGGAGAACAGCAGCGTGGTGGTGCTGATCCTGGCATCGGCCATCTGCGAGGCGATCGTCCGCTTCCAGATCATCTCGTACAGCACCCAGGCGTCCCCGACGAGCTGGCCGGTGAGCTGCCCCGGCGTGCGGAACACCTCCCCCGCAGGCCGGATGGCCTCGTGGGCCTCCTGGGCATTGGCGCTCTTGCCCTTGTAGGTGCGCACCGACGGATGCACATAGTCGGCGCCGTAGAGCTGCTCGGCCTGGGCCCGCGCAGCCGTGATGGCCTGCTGGCTCAACTGCACGGAGTCGGTGCGCATGTAGGTGATGTAACCGCCCTCGTACAGCCCCTGCGCCACCCTCATGGTGCGCTCCGAGCCCCACCGCAGTCGGCGCCCCGCCTCCTGCTGCAGGGTGGAGGTGGTGAAGGGCGCTCCCGGCTTGCGGGTGCCGGGCTTCTGCTTGACCTCATCGACGGTGAACCGGGCGGGCAGCAGGTCGGATGCCAACTCCTCCGCCTGCGGCAGGGTCAGCGCGATGGCATCGCCGGTGAGGCGCCCCTGGTCGTCGAAGTCCTTGCCCGTGGCGACCCGACGGTCGTCCAGGCCCACCAACTGGCCCTTGAAGCCATCGGGGGCGAAGCGGCCCCGGACATCGCTGTACTGCGCCGAGGTGAAGGCGATCCGCTCCCGCTCCCGCTGCACGATCAGCCGCACCGCCACCGATTGCACCCGGCCGGCGGACAGGCCGAACTTCACCTTGCGCCACAGCACCGGCGAGACCTCGTAGCCCACGAGGCGATCCACGATGCGCCGGGTCTCCTGTGCGTCCACCAGATCGAGGTCCAGGTCGCGGGTATGCGCCAGGGACTCCTGGATCGCCTCCTTGGTGATCTCATGGAACACCATCCGGCGCACCGGCACCTTCGGCTGCAGCACCTCCAACAGGTGCCACGCGATGGCCTCGCCCTCGCGGTCCTCATCCGTGGCCAGCAGCAGCTCGTCGGCGTCCTTCAGCGCACGCTTCAGATCGCTCACCGTCTTCTTCTTCTTGGGCGAGATGACATAGATCGGCGCGAAGCCGTCATCGATATTGACCGCCAGCCGCGACCAGGGCTGCCCGCGGAAGGCCTCCGGGACTTCGGCAGCGTTCTCGGGCAGATCGCGGATGTGACCGACCGAGGCCAGCACTTCATAGCCCTTGCCGAGGTACTTCGCGATCGTCTTCGCCTTCGCCGGCGACTCCACGATCACCAAATGCTGCTGAGAGGCTGCCGTACTGGGCACCCCACCACATCCCTTCCGACCGACTGCCCCACGACACGGGGACCGTGCAAACGGCGACGATACGCCACGGCGCGGCGGTTGCGTCAAGAACGAGTGTGAACGATGACCGGTTCGGCGGTGTCGGCCGGTCCGCGTCGGGGGCTGGCCCAGGCTCCGGCCGCGACCCGGGCGGTGCACGGACCCCCGGCCGGATCCATCCCGATTTCGTCGCGGTGCCGGCCCGGTAGCACGACACCCGGCGTCGCAGGTGCCGCCCGGGGCTGTCCGAGGTGAATGCTCGGCGATTTCCGGCCGTGGGCGGGTCTGGGGCTGCACACTTATCGCATCGTCACGCAGGAGGTCGCGATGCCGAGCACGGATGAGAAGGTCGGCCAACCGGCCAAGCAGCGCCGTTCGTTCGCCTTCCCCAGCGCCGTCACGACGCTGGCGATCGTCACCCTGCTGGTGTGGGTGGCGGCGCTGTTTATCCCCGCCGGGGACTATCAGGTGGATCAGGACGGTTCGCCCATCCCGGGGACCTACGAGCAAATCGACGCTCCGCTGTCCTTCGGCGAGAAGGTCCAGCAACTGGTGCTGGCCCCGGTCAACGGCATCTACGGGCTGCTGAATCCGGATTCCCAGTTCGTGGACACCGAGACACTGGGCACGATGTTCGGCCAGATCGGGGTCATCGTCTTCATCATGTCGATCGGCGCGTTCATCTCGGTGAGCTTCCACACCAGGGCGTTGGAGGTGGCGGTGGCCGCACTGGCCCAGCGGCTGCGCACCAGGGGCTGGCTGCTCATTACTGCCGTGATGGTGCTGTTCTCGCTGTTGGGCTCCACCATGGGGTTCTCCGTGGAGACCCTGGGGTTCTACGCGCTGTTCATCCCGCTGATGGCTGCGCTGGGCTACGACCGGCTCACCACGGCAGCCATGATCATCCTGGGGGCGATGGCCGGGGTGATGGCCGCCACCGTCAATCCGTTCTCGATCGGAGTGGCCGCCGGGGAGGCCGGCGTCGGCATCGGTGACGGGATCGCGCTGCGACTGCTGCTGTGGGTGGTCGTCACCGGAATGGCCGTGGCGTGGGTGCTGCGCTACGCCGCGAAGGTGCGCTCCGATCCGCAGGCCTCACTGGTTGGTTGGGACGAGCCAAGCGAAGCGGCCACCAGCGACAGCCCGGACGCCGCACTGAGCCGCACGCAGAAGATCGTGCTGGTGATCACCGCCCTGGCGTTCGGCTTGATGATCTTCTCGGTCATCCCGTGGACGAGCCTGCTGGAGTCGGCGACCGGCGAGGCGAACTACTACCTCGATCACGAGGCCCCGATCGCCGGGGAGCCGCTGTGGTTCGACCTTGGCTGGTGGTTCCCCCAACTGTCCATGCTGTTCCTCATCGCCTCGGTGCTGGTCGGCATCGTGGCGAAACTGCACGAGAAGGAAATCGTGCGACTCATTGCGGCAGGCGCGGCAGACATGCTCGGCCCCGCCATGGTGGTGCTCCTGGCCGGTGGCGTGTCCGTGATCATGACGAACACCGAGACCCTCGACACGATCCTGCACGCCATGGAGAACCTGATCTCGGGCGCCTCGGCCGCGGCCTTCGCCGTCGTCACCGTGATCGTCAACATGCCGCTGGCCTTCCTCATCCCTTCCAGTTCCGGCCATGCCGCCCTCGCCATGCCCCTGCTGGCGCCGCTGGCGGACTTCGCCGAGGTGAGCCGAGCCACCACGATCACCGCGTGGATCACCGGCCACGGCCTGACCCTGATGTTCTCGCCGACCAGCGTGGTCGTGGTGGGTGGCCTCGCGATTGCCAAGGTCGGCTACGACCGCTACCTGCGCTTCGTCTGGCCACTCATCCTGGGCCTGTTCGTGGTCTCGGCAACGATCGTGGCAATCGCGGCCGAGCTGGGATGAGCCCGTGAGCGATGCCGCCATCAGCCTGCTGATTCTGGCCATCACGGTCGCCCTGTTCGTGTGGAACCGGTTCCCGGTGGAAGTGGTCGCGATCGGCTCGGCGCTGGCGCTGTACGCCACCGGGGTCATCACCTTCGACCAGTTCCTCAGCGGCTTCGGCGACGCGGCCGTCATCATGATCGCCGCCCTGTTCGTGGTGAGCGAGGGGCTCGAGGCCAGCGGCGTGACGGCTTGGGCCGGTCAGGCGCTGTCCCGCAGCGCCGGCGGGAGCGCGACCCGTGCGCTGTTGCTGACCATGCTGCTGGTCGCGATGCTGACCGCCACGATCGGGCTGAACGGCGCCGTGGCCGCGCTGCTGCCGATGGCAGTGGTGCTGGCCAGGAGGGTGGGCCTACCGACCTCGCGGATGCTGATGCCGCTGGCCTTCGCCGGCAGCGCAGGCGGATTGCTGCTGCTCACCGGATCGCCGGTGAACGTGGTGATCTCGCAGGCGGCCGACGACGCCGGGCTCGGCGCCTTCGGACTGCTGGAGTTCTCGCTCATCGGCATTCCGATCGTGATCGCGGCACTGGCCGTGATTCTGCTGATCGGCCCTCGGCTCCTGCCCGATCGCACCAGCGCCGCGCTGCCCCCGGATCTGTCGGCGCACGCGCGGACCCTGGTGGAGCATTACTCGCTGGAGCAGGTCTTCCACCTGCGGGTCACGGCAGACTCACCGCTGGCCGGACGCACCAGGCAGGAGGTGCTGGCCAGCCCCCGCGAGGGGCTGCGCATCATCACGGTGCTCGATGGCGCGGCCGGGTTGCCCTCGGCCGATGGCCAACTGCACCCGGGGGATCGGCTGACCGTCCTGGGCGACCACGGGCTGGTCGGTTCGTTCGCCGCCGAGACCGGCACGGCGGTGGAGCGGATCCGTGACGCCACGGAGGTCTCCGCGGAGCTCCTCAACCGAGAAGTGGGCGTGATCGAAGCGGTCGTCCCGCCGCGATCGCGGTACCTGGGCCGCGAAGTCCATTCCGGTAGCGTCCTGGATGGCGCGGTCACGGTCCTAGCGGTGCAACGCGGCGGGGTGGACCGAGGGTTGTCGGATTCGACGCTGCGCACCGGTGACGTGCTGCTGCTGGAAGGCCCCTGGTCCATCCTGGATGAGTTGGTCCAGGACCACAGCCTGCTGCTGGTCAACGCACCCGACCTGGTCCGCCGCCAAGCCGTCCCGCGCGGGCGCGGCTCATCGCGGGCGCTGGTGATTCTGGCGTGCATGGTCCTGCTGCTCGCAACCGGGCTGGTGCCGGCCGCCATCGCTGCCCTACTCGCCGCCGGGGCGATGATCCTGGCGCGCGTGGTGTCGGCACCGGACGCCTATCGCACGGTGTCCTGGAGCACCGTCCTGCTGGTCGCCGGGATGTTCCCCATGGCGATCGCCATCCAGGAGTCCGGCGCCGGCGCGATGATCGCCGAATGGCTCGTCGATGCCGTCGGCGGTGCTGGCCCGACCGCACTGCTGGCGGCACTGGCAGCGCTGTCCCTGGTGTTCGGCCAACTCATCAGCAACACGGCTACCGCATTGGTCATGATCCCGATCGGCCTGTCGGCGGCCGAGCAACTCGCCGTGTCCGGCCGCACAGTGCTCATGTCCATCTGCGTGGCCTGCGCGGCCGCCTTCATGACCCCTGTTGCCACTCCGGCGAACCTGATGGTGATGGGCCCGGGGGGCTATCGCTTCGGCGACTACTGGAAACTGGGCCTGCCACTGATGGCGCTGTTCTTCCTGGCCGCGGTGTTCGTGGTCCCGCTGATCTGGCGCTGGTGACCCCTGCCCCCTGCTCCCGGGCCGCGATCGGCCATGAGCTCAGCCACCCGCTGGGTCCAACACTGCGCCGGCAGCAACTCGTCGGCGTCCTGCAACGCCCGTTTCAACTCGGTGACCGTCTCCTTCTTGCGCGGCGAAACCACAGAGATCGGCGCGAAGCCGTCATCGACGTTCACCGCCAACCGCGCCCACGGCTGGCCGCGGTAGGCGTCGGGAATCTCCGAGGCACCCTCCGGCAGATCGCGGATATGGCCGACCGAGGCCAGTACCTCCTATCCCTTGCCGAGGTACTTCGCGATCGTCTTCGCCTTCGCCGGCGGCATCGGCTGGTCCGGGCTCGGGCCGCGCCATGGGCAGCCGGGAGCGCCCGGGCTACGCCCCCGGCTCGGCGCGGTCCCAAGCCGGGTCGGTATGCAGCTCCACCGTGATCCAGAGGCTGCGGCCCGGCTGCTGCAGCCGCTGCAGCAGCACTCGCCGGACAATGTCGGCCTCCGCTAGCGAGTAGCCGGCGTCCTCGGCCACCAGGTAGTGGACCTCCAGGTAGATCTTGCGGCC
This sequence comes from uncultured Actinomycetota bacterium, assembly GCA_963706835.1. Taxonomy (GTDB): domain Bacteria; phylum Actinomycetota; class Actinomycetes; order S36-B12; genus CAVXYG01. The sequence goes on along the minus strand of CAVPOB010000019.1, from coordinate 4,805 downwards.
CAGCTTGCCGATCCGGGCGGTGGGTTCCGGCAGGCCGCGCTGCCGGCTGAGGTCGTGCACCACCGACCTGATCGGGTCGGCCACCTCGGCCGGTGGGGCGCCCTCCAGCATCTCTCGAGCGGTCTGCCGGAGCATGCGCAGCGGGGTCGGCGCGATCGCCACCGCCGCGACGATCACCATACCGGGATCGATGAAGGGCACGATGCCGGCGGCGGACGTGCCGTCCAGGATGAGCGCTGCCAGGAAGCCGACAAACATCCCCACCGACAGCAGCACACCTGCCAGCCAGGCGGCGGCTTCGGCAGCCACCAGTTCGGAGGACCGGTGGCGCCGCAGCACCCGCCAGAGCACGAACCCGATCGTCGCGCTGGCGACCGAGTACGCCAGCGCCGAGCCGAACGCTGTCGCGCTGCCGCCGGTGAGGAGGACTTCGACGGCATCGAGCACCGCGTAGCCGAGCGAGCCCAGCAGCACCAGCCCCTGCACCCCCACCACCAGGGGGGCCAGCGCCTCGCGGCCGAACGGATAGCGCACCGTGGGCCCGCGCTCCACCAGCACCGCCGCTCGCAACGACAACCCCCCGAGCAGCACCCCGATCAGGGCGTACACGCCGTCCAGGACGATGACCTGGGAGGCCGCCAACCAGCCCCAGCTGATCGCCATGGCAGCGAACAAGCCCGCGGAAATCGTCGATAGGCGCAGCAGCCGCTGCTCGGTGCGCGCGTCCCCGGCTCGACGCGGCTCGTCGGCGGCCAGGCTCATCGGGTCATTGTGTCGAAACCGCGGTGGCTCGGCGAGCCGTTTGCAGCCGATCAGCGCGAGGCGTCGGACTGCGGGCAGCGCCGGGTCGCCCGTCCGTCGAGCGGCGCCCGCGCTGCGCGGCGCTACCCCGTTGGCCCATCCAGGCTGACCATGCCGGCGCCGACCAGCCGCCGCACCCCCACCAGGGCGCGTGCCGCCAACTCGTCGGCCCGATCGGCGTCGCCATCGGCCTGCCGTTCGATCCGATCGGCCAGCGATCCGGTGTCGGCGAGCAGGTCGGCCACGATCGGATCGATGGTCTCGGTCGGGCGCCAGGCCCGGGTGGCCACGAAGTCTGCCCCGGCCTGGCCGGTCGGGTACCAACTGCGGTGCAGCTCGGTGTCGGGCCGCCAGGTCGGCGCCGAGGCGAGCAGCCGCACCGCGGTGGCATCGTGCAGCGTGCTGAAGTCCGCCAACTGGGCCTGCACCTCGGCCCCGTTGGGGAGCCGCTCGGCGTCGGCGACGTCCTCTGCGACGAACCAGGGCGATGCGCTGCGCCGCAGCACGATCCAGCCGAACCCGATGGCGGAGGCCGCCAGGTCGTCGAAGTACGTCAGCCACTCGGCGTACCGGCGGGCATGGTCCGGTCCGCCGTGCTCGGCAGCGTCGCGCAGCCAGACATCCACGTACTCCGACGGGGTCAGCCGCTCCCGCTGGGCAACCCACATCTGCGTATCCGGCGGCGCCCACGAGGCGAGGCGGTCGTGCCACGGCTCATCGGCGGTGTGCAGCCAGTTGGCCAACAGCACCGCGATGCCGCCCGGTCGCAGGTGCTCCGCGGCCTGCTGCACGATGTTGCGGCTGAGGTCGTCGGCGCGCAGCGGCGCCTCGCGGTAGGTGTAGCGGGTGTGCGGGGAGATGACGAACGGCGGGTTGGCCACGATCAGGTCGAACGTATCCGCTGCGACCGGGTCGAACAGCGATCCGGCGCGGCAGTCGAAGGGCGTGCCGGACAGTGCGGCGGTCAGTTGTGCCATGGCCAGGGCCCGCTGGCTGAGGTCGGTGGCCACGACGCGCGCGCTGTGTCCGGCGGCGAGGAGCGCCTGCAGTCCGCAGCCGGTCCCCAGATCCAACGTCTGATCGACCGGATCCCGCGGCGTGATGGTCGCCAGCGTGATGGTCGCGCCCCCGATCCCCACCACGTGATCGGGCCGCAGGCCGCGCCCGCCGGTTCGGCCCATCCACGCCGGCAGATCGGACACCACGAATCCGTCGCCCGACGGCGTCGGGTAGGGCTGCACATGCACCCGGGCCCGGACCTGCTCGGTGGTGCCCTCGGCCACCTCGGCGATGAGGCCCAGCAGTTCGGCGTCATCGAGCGGCACGGTCGCCTCCAGCCGACTGGTCGGCACCACTTCACCGAGCAGGAAGAGCCGGATCAGATCGGTCAACCCGTCGTCGGCCCGATCCGCAAGGGCGTGGCGGGCCGGCGCCGCCTCCCCGCGGCCGAGCGCCGCGAAGGCGTCCGGACCAAGCTCCGCCAAGACGCCATCGGCGGTGAACCCCAGTTCCAGCAGTGCTGCTCGTAGCGCCCCGGCATCCGGTGCCACAGTGCCTCCTCCCGCTGCCTCGCCCCCACCGTAATGGCTGCCGGGCGGGCGGGTAAGGACCGTCCGGCATGGGTCGAGGCCCCTCCCGAACCGGAAGGGGCCTCGACGGGTGCGGATCGGATCAGTGCGTGCTCTGCGGCAGCGCCTGATCGCTCTCCTGCGTCTCTTCGCCAACGGCGATCGGCCGACGCTTGCTGACCACGATGGCGATCACGATGATCGCCGTGGCTGCCAGTGCGATCGCCCAACGGAGCGCATCCTGGCCATCCAGCGCCAAGGTGACCACGGCGGGCGCGATCAGCAGCGCGACCAGGTTCATGACCTTGATCAGCGGGTTGATGGCCGGGCCGGCGGTGTCCTTGAACGGGTCGCCGACCGTGTCGCCGATGACGGTGGCCTCGTGGGCCTCGGAGCCCTTGCCGCCGAAGTGGCCGTCCTCGACGTACTTCTTGGCGTTGTCCCAGGCCCCGCCGGAGTTCGACAGGAAGACCGCCATCAGCACGCCCGTGGCGATGGTGCCGGCCAGGAACGCGCCGAGCGCGCCCACGCCGAGGCCGAAGCCGACGGCGATGGGTGCCAGCACGGCCAGCACACCCGGCGTGATGAGCTCGCGCAGCGAGTCGCGCGTGACGATGTCGACGACCTTGCCGTACTCGGGCTTCTCGGTGCCCTCCATGATCCCGGGGTGCTCCCGGAACTGCCGGCGCACCTCGAAGATCACCGCACCGGCCGCACGGGAGACCGCGTTGATCGCCAGGCCCGAGAACAGGAACACCACCGCCGCGCCGATGATCAGGCCGGTGAGGTTCTTCGGGTTGGCCACGTCCAGGACGCCGATGTACTCCAGCAGATCCGCGGCCAGCGCCCTCGGCCGCGTGCACGATGGTGTCGCGATAGGCGCCGAACAGCGCGGTCGCCGCCAGCACGGCCGTCGCGATCGCGATGCCCTTGGTGATGGCCTTGGTGGAGTTGCCCACCGCGTCGAGCTTGGTCAGCACCTGGGCGGCCTCGCCGTCCACATCGCCGGACATCTCCGCGATGCCCTGGGCGTTGTCGGAGACCGGGCCGAAGGTGTCCATGGAGACGATGACGCCGACCGTGGTCGAGCAGGCCGGTGCCCGCCATGGCCACAGCGAACAGGCCGAGCAGGACCGAGCCACCGCCGAGGCGGTAGGCGCCGAACACCGCGGCGCCGATGAGCAGCGCCGAGTAGACCGCCGACTCCAGGCCCAGCGAGATGCCGGACAGGATGACCGTGGCCGGGCCGGTCAGCGACGACTTGGCCACATCGTCGACCGGGCGCCGGTCGGTCTCGGTGAAGTAGCCGGTGAGCAGCTGGATGGCAGCAGCGAGCACGATGCCGATGATGACGGCGCCCAGCACCAGCCAGCGCGGGTTGAAGGTCTCGAAGCGATCAGTTCCATCCCGAGGCTTCTGCGCTGATCTCTCGATGCGGACCAGCTTGTCCGGGCAGCCAGACGAACACGGCGACGGCGACGAGCACGGCGGAGGCGACGGCGGAGATGAAGAAGCCTCGGTTGATGGCGCTCATCCCGGAGCGATCGCCGGGGCGCGGCGCGACGGCGAAGATGCCGATCACGGCGGTGATGACACCGATGGCCGGGACGACCAGCGGCAGCACCAGGCCGAGCTGCCCAGGGCGGCCTTGCCGAGGATCAGCGCGGCCACCAGGGTCACGGCGTAGGACTCGAACAGGTCGGCGGCCATGCCGGCGCAGTCGCCGACGTTGTCACCCACGTTGTCGGCGATGGTCGCCGCGTTGCGGGGGTCATCCTCGGGGATGCCCTGCTCGACCTTGCCGACCAGGTCGGCGCCGACATCGGCGGCCTTGGTGAAGATGCCGCCGCCGACACGCATGAACATGGCGAGCAGCGCGGCGCCGAACCGAAGCCCTCCAGCACCTTCGGGCGCCTCGCCCTGGTAGACCAGCACGACGATCGCCGCGCCCAGCAGGCCCAGGCCGACGGTGAACATGCCGGCGACGCCGCCGGTGCGGAACGCGATGCGCATCGCATCCTGCTCGCCGTTCTCGGCCTGGTTGGCGGCGGCCGCCACCCGGACGTTGCCGCGCACGGCCAGCCACATGCCCATGTAGCCGGTGATGGCGGAGAACACGGCGCCGACGACGAAGAACAGGCTGCGGCCGATACGCTCCCCGTTCGTGTCCGCCGGGAGCAGGAACAGCACGAAGAACACCACGGGCGAAGATCGCCAGGGTCTTGAACTGACGGTTCAGATAGGCGGCGGCACCCTCCTGCACGGCTCCTGCGATTTCTCGCATCTTCGGGGTGCCCTCGCTGGCGGCGAGGACCTCACGGACCAGCAACCCCGCCACGCCGAGCGCGGCCACCGCGATAAGCGCGACGACGACGACGATGGTGAAGTTGGCACCCGTCAGATCCACGGCCACGGCTGCGGCAAGGGACTGCACGG
>CAVPOB010000018.1:0-49427 GCA_963706835.1 uncultured Actinomycetota bacterium | reverse complement strand
CCCGCCCGTACGGAGGGCGAGCCGCGGTTCGTCGTGGTCGGTCAGATCGCAGGGCTGACATGGTCAGCGATCATCACCTACCGCAGTGACACCATTCGCATCATCTCGATCAGGAGGGCCCGGCAGGAGGAGGTGGCCAGGTATGAAGACATCTAGTTCGACAGCGTTTCGACGACGGCGAGGACATCAGCGAGGCCGTCGACTGGGACTCCGTGCGACGGATCAATCAGAACCGCGACGGGTCAACGTCGACTTCCCGGCATGGATGGTCACCTCCATGGACCAGGAAGCCGACCGGTTGGGCATCTCCCGGCAGGCACTGATCAAGGTGTGGATCGCTGAGCGGCTGGACCGCGAGGCAGGCTAGCGCTTCGGTCCGGGCTTGGTCGCCGCCCTTTCGTGGTCTGCCACGTGACGTCCTCCCCGGTCCCGGCGCTTCGCTCCGTGGCGGGGATCGCAGGATTCCACCGAAGGCCTCCGTCGTTCGGCCCCTCACGTGGTCTGAAGATCCACCAGGACACCCTCGCTGTGCTCCAAGGTGCGCCCGACAGCCCCTGCGGTAGGCCGGACGTCGGCCGCGTCGGTGCGCGACCCCACTCGAAGACGCTTCGTCTCAGCAACGCTGCCTCAGCACTGAACAGCCCGCGCGTACCGCCCGGCAACCGCCTGGAGCAGTTGAGTGGCGACCGCGCGTCCCACGGACGAACGAGTAGCGCCACCCCGTGAGCGCGGACAAGGCAGGCAGCGGGATCGCCGGATTGCAGGAGCGCCCTCCCCAGTGGGCGTGTTGAGGACGTGCAGACAGACATCGCCGACCAGCGGGTCTAGTGATCAAGCTGGCCGGGGCCTCGCCGAGCTGCGTCAGCTGAAGGCCGAGCGGGGCAAGCAGTCGTGCCGGGACCGGGTCCGCGCGCAGCACGCCATGCGGCAGTGGCTGCGCGACTACAAGGCGCTCGGACGGCTGCGAGAGTCCGGGATCGTCTGAGCCCCGCACCTGTCAGGGTCGCGGCCGACCCCTCCAACGCAGGCCATGGGCGGGCCGACGAAGGTCCCATGTTCGCCCCTAGCGGCCGGAGCCATCGGGCGGGTACGCCTGGCACGCCTCGTCGAAGAACGTCTGCACCGCGGTAACGGCGGCCTCTTCTTCCCCTTGCGTCAGTTCCAGCCCCAGGACCGCCGCGGCCCCTTCGACCTCGGTGAGCGAGTTGGCTTCAGGGCCGTCTCCCGTCAAGAGGTGGTAGTAGCACCATGTGCCGCGGGAGTCGTCGTCCTCCGCCTCCCAGGTCGCCCGCACTGCGGCCACCACCTCATCGGCGGCGCTCACCACGGTCCCATCGGGTGCGGCCTGCACGGTCTCCGCCGGCGGCTCGTTCGTAGCCTCCCCTGCGCAGCCGGCCAGAGCTACGGAGACCGCCAGGAGCGCGACCGCAACCCGCATGGCAATCACCCCCACCACTACAGCGTCCCGTTCTCGACTCCGCCCTGCGTGAGGGCTCTGGGCCTCGGTCCGTGTGTTGTCGGACACGATCGGCAGCAGGCGGCTGCAAGCGGGCAGGTAGAGGCGCTTCCCTTGTTCAGCGCGCTTCGGGGTGGGTGGTTCCCGGACTCCTCTTGTGATGTCCGACACGGCGTTGCAGGGGAATCATGAGCGGGTAAGGCCGGACTATCGCCGGTCGGCTGCCCGCCAACTCACAACCATTGGACCTCACATCCGATACGCATCTGGCGCTGGCTGCTGGCTGACAGGTCGCCTCCGTGTGAGTGCCGTCCGGCGCATCCCATGGGGACGAACCCGCACCGATCGAGGGCCGGTTGTGCCTCGAGCCTCGGCACGGCATCGGGCCAGCGCGGCCAGTATGTTGCAGCCACCCAGGAACCGAAGGTGGTCACCGTGGTGCTGCTCAAGAAATCCGGCAAGTGGGTCGAAGCGGACCTGCAGATGTTCGAGAACGAACCGCACTTCCAGCAACTGCTGGCGGACGATCCACAACTGGTGCCGGGATGCGCCGGAGCAGCGGTCGTCAGGGAGTTCCCCGTCGCCGGTGTCGGTCGCGTGGACCTCGTGGCCGTCGATGACGCGGGGACGATCACCCTCATCGAGTGCAAGCTGCACAAGAACTCAGAGATCCGGCGCTCGGTCGTCGGTCAGATCTTGGCCTATGCCAGCGGGCTCGCCGGGACGACCTTCGAGGAGTTCGACAGGATCTTCCGCTCCTTGGAGGGTGCCGGCATCCTGGACGCCGTCGCCGCACAAGGTGCACCTGATGTTGACGAGGAGGCACTGCGATCGAAGCTGGAGCGGGCGCTGTCGGAGGGCAACTTCCGCATGGTCGTCGCAGTCGATGCGATCACGGACGAACTGCGGACGATCATCGTCTACTTGAACGACCACCTGTCTCCCGAAGTGAGCATCATGGCTCTTGAGCTTGGATACCTCAAGCAGGGGGACGTCGAACTGCTGGTACCGAGCACCTACGGCGCCGAGGCGAGCGAGGCGAAAGCCGCCAAGCAGTCCGCAAGGTGGAGCGAGGAGGAGGTCCGCAACGCCGTACACGGTTGCGAAGAACCTCAGCGAGTGTTCTTGGAGCAGATGCTCAAGCACGCAGGACAGCGGAAGGCGATCATCAAGGGCGGAGTCGGCTCGGCGCCCTCCGCCGGCGTCTACTACCAACTCCCCGAAGGTCGGTTGTCGCTGTGGTCGCTCTACGTCAGAGAGTCAGGCCCCGCCATCAGGTTGAACCTTGGGTGGGTCAGCAAGAAGGCGCCGGACACGGCGGAGACCATGGTCCAGCACGTCAAGTCTCATGATTGGTTCGTGAATGCAGCCGGACAGGACGAAACTGCCTGGCTCGACAAGAACCCCGAGATCCCTGTCAGCCTGCTCCTGGCCGAACCTGGCGGGGATACCGCGCTCCTGGCTGCCCTCGACGCGGCCACGACGTAGTCGTCGGCCTGTGGGGCGCAGCAGCCGCCCCTGCTGCTCCCGAGCACCCTGCCCGAAGGCTGCCAGAGGACGGCCATCCCTTCAGCCAGCCACGGGCGCGGCATGGGTCCTGGCGGAGTTGGTCGGGCACGGGCATTCGTGGTGAGTGGGTTGCCGCCAGCCAGCACTGATCACTGCCGACCATCGAGGCAAGGCCCATGGCCATATGCTCCTCGCCGAGCGGTCGTTCCAGCGCACGACTACCGGTTGGACGGCGGCACCAGCCGTCTTCCCGGATGTGGCCATCGGACTCTCGGGGATGCAGCCGCTGAGTGACAGAGGGTCAAGGCTGGACAGTCAATCTCCGTGCGCCGTGCCACGGTGGCCCGGCCTTCGGTCGGCTGTCGTTCAGTCGTGGGTCAGTGGCAGGAGCCGCAGACGCTGGGGTTGCGATAGGCCCCAGCCCACACCTGCGGCGTGGGATGGATTGCTGGATCGCGGGCGATGAGCGTCCGATCGGGCCTCTGCCCAGTCGTTGGGATCAGCCCTGCACCCCGAGCCTCAGTCAACGGTCCGGTTGGTCCATGGCCTCCTCGCACGCCTGGACGAACCTGTTGGTGATCACGTAGTAGGCACCTCGCCAGGACTTCGCACGCGGAGTGAACACATCGCGGGCGTGGACCAATTGGGTATGGCTGACCAAGCCCGAGACGACGAATCGACCGCCCTCAATGGGGAATTCCGCCTGCATGGGCAGGCTCTCCTTGAGGGTGTCGCGCTGTTCGCCGCTCATGACCCCGGTGACGAAGTAGAGAGCGACCTCCGGCCCGATGGGCGAGTCCATCACTCTCACGATCTTGATCTCGGCCGGGAACTTCTCATATGACGAGGCGGGTTCGGTCACGATTCCTCCTGGAGCGGTCTCATGCGCTTCGAGCGTATCGACGCCGCCGTGGACGTGGCCAGTCGTCGAGCACGGCGCTGACGATGGGACGCTGGCCTCTCTCTCCGCTCGCCATCGCACCAGGATCAATGGATGGATTGCCCATGGCGATAGGACCCGGCGAAGTCCCATTCAACGATCCGGAGCCCGTGCGCATCGACACCGCTCTGGAGGGCGGCCCACAGCCAGCGCCGCTGCGTGTCGCGGATGCTGGTCGCTCCAACGTGGGCGGGCAGGCCTTCTACGTCGGGCCGTACGGCGTGTGGAACAACGGAACAACCCGCAATTGCGGCAGTCAGTGCGGCGCGGTGTTCGCCCTGTCGGGTGGCGCCGGGCAGCACTACCGCACGGCCTGGCGCGACCACGTGCTCCTGCTCAGCTGCCTCGCAGCTCGAAGTCGCTCTCCCCGTTCGGGGCGAAGAGCCGCGCGGCGCATTCATCCACGACCAGGAGTTGCTCGTCGCACCAGGCCAGGGCCGCGTCGGCCGTGGAAAACGCCTCCCCGGTCCAGATCGAGATCCAGATTGGCTCGCCCTGGCACACGTCCGGCACGGTACGGCTGCCGACATCCGTGGGCAGCGCCAGCACGGTCGAGGTCCCGAAGCGCTCCCGCATCGCCTGGTGGTAGGCAAGGACGATGGGGGAGCCGATCCCGCCCGGGTACTGTTCAGCGGCACCGTCCGGGTAGCCGAAGCCCGAAGGGTACTGCTGGGCAACGCCGTTGCGGGACACGGTGAATGGCTCCACGCCCGTGCTGTCCCCCAGATCGGCGGCCGTCAACGGTGCGCACTTGCTGCTGACCTGCGGGAACCACACCCCCGAGGGCAGGTCAGCCAGGATCGCAGCGTCGCGGGTTCTGGTCTCGGTCAGGGTCGCCTCGGCCTCGCCCTCCGCCAGCGATGCGGCCTGCCGCGCCGTCAGTTCACCTTCTGAGGCGCTAGCGGGCGTGGGCGCCGTTGCCGCACGGGTGGACTGTTCCGAAGGGCTGGCCGGCACCGGTTGCGCGATCTCATCGGGGGGAGCATCACTGCCGCCGGACGCCGACATCACCGCCCAGACCCCGGCCCCCGAAGCGACGGCGACGATGGCCGCCACAGCGATGATGCCTGCGGTGCCGAGGCCGCGTTTGGTCGGTGCCGGCGAGGGCGGAGCCTGGGGCGGCGACGGTACCGGTGGCCCGCTGATCGGCACCGCGGGGATGACCGCCTGGGGCGTCGCCTGTGGCGTCGATTGGGGCGCCAGCCAGGCAGCTGCGGTAGCCGAGGGCGGAGCGCCGCACCCCGGGCAGTCATTGGTGCGGCCGGCAAGCGGCTCGCGGCAGTACGGGCATGCCGGAGCGTTTGGCGGCATCTCAGATCGCAATCTCGCCGAGTGCAGTGGAGCCCTTGCCGGGCTGACCGCACACGTAGCTGATCTGCATGACGGCGTTCGCCTCGCGCAGCGGATTGCGCGCCCCGCCCTCTGCCGCCTGGACGAGCGCGCCCACGATGATGCTCTGGTCCTGCGGCGAAGCTTCATTGAAGTCCTCACAGGTGCTCTCTGCGCTGAGTGCGCTGCCGAGCGCGTCGCAACCTGGCAGGGCTACCAGTGCAGCCATCACCACCATGGACACCATCAGGGTCGTCCGCATCGGGGTCTTTCGCATCGTCATCCCTCCGTTTCGTCCTAGCCGCCGCAGGCCCGGGCGATCGACTGCGAGGCCGCAGCGATCTCGTACTCGCTGGTTGTTGATGAGTCGGCGATCGCCTGCAACGCGGTGGCGTCAGCACTGAAGTCGTAGTCGTTGCCCCCGTAGTGCCCGGCGCTGTGCGAGAGATCTCCCACGGCGGAGAAGACCGGGTTGCCGTAGACGCTGCTCGTCGGGTCGTTGGATGCGATCCACACGTCGGTGTAGTCCGAACAGACCTGCTCCAGGGTCGTCGGTCGGTTGTTCATGAAGAAGTTGCCGACCAGCAGCAGCCCGGCCACCACGACGGCCCCGATCAACGCGGGGCGCTTCCAGCTGCCGCTCCCCGACGACGGGCCCGCGGTCGGCTGCGGTGGCCCTGCGGAGGCGCCTCTCGGCTCGGCCGAACCTGTTGCCGCGGCGGGCGGATGCTGTGCGCGCTCGGCTGCCGAACGGCTCGGCGCGGGCGATCGTGACCGACCTGCCGCCGAACCGGACGGTATCGCCAACCTCGAGCTCCGATGACTTGCCGGAGCCGATCCATCGCTCTGCGTCCTGGTTGCGAATCAAGATCGACTGTCGCGATCGGTTCTCCAGCACCGGCCCGCTGCGGTCGCAGGTGATGAAGGCGTGGTTGGCGGCCATCGAGAGATCACCGGAGATCTGCACGAGTTTGACGTGCGGGTACCCGTAGCGCTTGTACTCCTCCGGCTCCGCGGTGGGCTCGCGGCCGAAGCCGTTCAGTGCCCGCAGCTCGAACTGCTCGCCGTCGTCGAGGCGCGCCACCCAGGGTTCCTGGGGCGGGAGCTGACTGCGTTGCACGGTCAGGTCGACGTCATCGGCGTCGCCGGCACCGTTCTCGTCGGTACCCGGGTCGGGCTCGGGCTCCGCCCGGACCGACACCACGAAGGAGCGGCCGCCGAGCGTGACGGAGTCCCCGTCGTGCAGACGTCTGGCCACACCCGGCACCAGGGGCGCCTCGCCCGTGGGCGTCGTGACGCTGGCGCCATTGGTGGAATGCCGGTCGGTGACCAGCGCCCGATCGCCGTCAACGGTGAGGCCGACATGCGTCTTGGACAGGGTCATCGTGTCATCGGTCAGCGGGAGCAGCGTCACGCCACCGGTGCCGTGCTTGACGACTTCCTCTGGGGTCGCCGCCGGGTCGCGACCGAGCAGCGTCAACGCGGTCAGCGCCACTTCCTGCCCGTCGTCGAAGCGAGCAGTCCACGATGTGCCCGACTGCTCCGGGGACACGGCCGACCCAGGCTGGGCCGGCTGGCCGGACGGGGTCGGCTGGCCGGACGGGGTCGGCTGCAGTTCAGACTCCTCCGGAGGCTCGGGCTCCGTCGGCTCCCGCTTCGAGGCGGTCAGCTCCGGTTCGACCGAAGCGGCCACGGTCGGCACGGACGTCGGCGATGCGGAGGATGCTGCATTGGCCGCCCGCTGCGCGATCAGCCCGGCCAGATCCACTGAGGATATCGACGCCGTCCAGCAGCCTGGGAATTGGTGCAGCGCGTACTTCCCCTTCTGCGAGATCAAGGTGTCGGCATCGGCCAGCGCCGTCAGCGTTGGTTGCGCGTCGGGGTCGACGGCGGCCTCGCCTGCCGCCAACCGGAAGCGCGCCGCTCGGCGAGCGGTCTCGGCGGCAATGGCGGTGCTGGAGATGTCCTTGGGCAGGGTGAAGTCCAGGTACACCGGCACGACTGCACCGTCCACCTTCGCTCGGGTCACCACGCGGAGGCTCTCGTGGTCCAACGCTCCGTACTGCTGGCTGCCGCCGATCGCGGAGAGCCAGGCGTAGCGCACCTGGCCGGTCAGTGTGAGCCCCCTCGACCGGACGCTCGCGCGAGCCTTGCTGACCGCGTTGAACGCCAGGACTAGCGCCGAGTTGCCCACCCAGCCGCCGCCCTTGTCGAAGTTGCCCACGGCGAAGGCGATGCGTGAGTCGGTCACGAAGATCGTGGCGCGGATATCGCTGACGCGCAGCACCTCCTGCTGCTTGCCGTTCGCCGACATCTCCACGTGCAGCGAGGTCGCGATCGCGTGCCGCACCTTGGGGCCGTCACTAGGTTCGAGGGCGATGCTGCCGGGGACGGCCCCCGGTGCCGGCGCCAACCGGCCGTCGGTCTCGGCCGCCGTTCGTACCCCGATGAACGCCAGTTCCATGCTTCCCCCTGCCCCAGGTCTGCCGCTTCGTCGCTACCGCTTGCGAAACTCCTCAGAGACCGGGAACGGGTCGCTCCCGGCTCCGAGTTTCGGGTAGACCACCAGTCCGTACGCCAGCCACCCGGCTGGTCCGAGCCCGAATGCCCCAAGGGCGCCGAGCAGCAGTGCCCAGAAGATGCGCTGCCGGTCTGCAGCAGCCCACGCCGACTCCGGTCTGCGGTACATGTCGTAGATCACGACGGCGGTCACGAGTGCCTGCGCCCAGTAGTAGACGTTCATGCATGACCTCCTTGGTTTGCTGCTGCTAGCCGTCCTGTGGCGAGTCCAGGAGCGGGATGTGCTCTGCCGTCACCAGTCCCACCGAGAGCGCGTACTCCACCAGACGGGCGCGCCGGTCCGATGCCAGTCGTGCCTGATTGCCGTGCAATCCGCGCACGCCGTGCTTGGTCAACCGTTCGCAGACGTTGTCCAACTTCCGGTTGAAGCGGGTTTGCGTCCAGCCGAGCCGGTTCGCGGCTGCGGCGGATGACGGCAGTTGGATCGCGCCCTGGCCATGGCGCCGCAGAGCGGGCTCGGCCAGCGCCAGGATCATCAGGTGCTGGCTCGGGGTGAGGACCGGAGTACCGATGGTGGTGACCCCCGAGGGGTCGGTTGCGGGAGCCCGTCCGGAGAAGGCGGGCTCGCTGATCCGCAGCACGATCTCGTAGGTGGTGGCGCCGGCGGTGAACAGCACCAGCATCTCCCCGAAGGCAAGCGGAATCGCTGCGCCGGGAGCCAGCCAGGTGTGGGCGCGGGACGCGGTATCGGCGACATTGGCCGACATCCGGGCACCCACATTGCCCAGCCACCAGTACCCGTGGTCCCAGGTGATCTGCAGGAAGTGGCGGTGCAGGAACTGGTTGTCCTCGTCGAGGCTCAGATCCGCGTTGCGGCCGATCGTCCAAGGCCGGTCGGCCGGCACATCGAACAGTTCGCCGCAGAAGTCGACCGTGAGTGTCATGTCAGCCCTCACAGTTCTCGGCCGGCGACGCGGACCGCTGGCCGTTGGAGCGGACCAGCCACACCCGCAGACACAGCAGATCGTCCTCGGCCACGTCGGTGAACGAGAGGGTCGCCTCCGCTACAGTTCCCCGTTCGCCGGCCGAGCCCGGCCCGAACCGCTCCCACTGGTAGCGGTCGCCCGTCGCGGCTTCGGCCACCGTCCAGGTGGCGGTGGCCGTTGTCGGGGCTGGGCGGGTGATCGTGAGGTCGCTGGGCGCCGGGACCGTCGTGACCAGCGCGTCCTGGTCTTGCGCCGGTTGGGCGGCCGGCTCGGGCGTGGCGCCGCCATTCAGGGTGGTGACGGCGATGCCGGCGACCACCACCGCGGCAGCCGCCACTGCTGCCCAGCGCAGCCAACCGCGCTGCGGCGGCGCTGCCTCGGTTGCTGCCGCCGACGCTTCGGCCGGCTGCTGCGCCCTGCCGCGGAGCACCGTGTCGTCCAAAGGCGCCGCGCTGGGAACCGCTGCCGCGGGAACGTCTGGGACCGCCACTGGGGCGGCCGGGTTCTCCGGCACGCCGTCGATGAGCGACGACGTCGCATGCGGTCGGACCACGGTGGCCCCGCGCACCCGAGTGGCCTGCTCGCTGTCATCGGCGGGCGCGTCGTCGTGGTACTCGGCATCCCCGAGCACGTCGAGCGGCGTCACGGCGTAGTGCAGCTGCACCTCGACCTCCTGGAGCAGCCGCGCGAATGCCGCGGCGCTCTGCGGCCGGTGATCGGGTTCCGGATCCAGGCCCATGGCGATCACGCGCTGCAGACCGACCGGGACGTCGGATCGGTCCAGCGGCTCCGGCCTGCCACCACCGACGCGGGCCAACAGGTCCATCTGCGAATTCCGCTGGCCCTGCCGCTCGTACGGGGAGCGTCCCGCTAGCAACGAGTAGAGCGTGGCTGCCAGCGAGTAGACGTCGCTGCGCTCGTCCCCGGCGCTGCGGCCCTCGATGACTTCCGGTGCGCACCAGGGGATGGACAGCCCGGCGTCCTGATCGGCGAGGTCCGTCTTGGCCGCGGAGATCCCGAAATCGGTGAGACCTGGCTTGCCGTAGGCGCTGGTGAGGATGTTGGCCGGCTTGATGTCGCGGTGGATGATGCCGGCGCGGTGGGCCGTCTCCACCGCGCCCGCGATCCGGATCATGATGTCCAGGGCGTCTTCGACCGGCAACGGCTTCGCCCGGCTGCGGATGTTGAGATTCGGCCGAGGGTAGTACTCCATCACCAGGTAGGGCCGGTCATCTGGCGAGATCGCCGCCTGGTAGACGGTCACGATCGAGGGGTGCGCGGAGAGCCGCGCCATGACGTTGGCCTCGGCCGTGAAGGAAGCAGCGGTCCGATCGCTGACCCCGTCGCGCAGTACTTTCACCGCGACCTCGCGCTCGGGCAGATGCTGCCGGTACAGATACACGTCGGCGAATCCGCCCGACCCGACGAGCCGCTCCAGCGTGAAGCTCTCCAGGATCGGTGCGGGTGCAGCAGCAGGACTCATGGCTCCACCCGATAGGTCGCGAAGACCTCCTCGCCGAGCACGACTTCAGTGCCCGGGGTGATCAGGCAGGGCTCCCCGCGGCGCAACCGCCGAGGGGGTTCGCCGGGCAGTGTCACCTGGGTCCCGTTGGTGGAGCCCAGATCGACGACGCTGACCGACCAGCCTTCGACGCGCACTTCCAGATGGGATCGGGAGACCCCGCCCTCGGGGCTGTCCACCGAGACCAGGGCGGGGATGTCCGACTGCATCGTCGTGGGCATCTTCGGCGAGCGGCCGACGATGATGGTGCCTTCCAGCACGGGGCGTGGCCCGTCAGCGAAGTCCAGCACCCCCAATTCGGGCCGGTCCACGGTATGCAGCGCAGTGTCGTCCAGCGCAACGCCGCACACGCGGCAGGTCACCTGGTTGGGCGGGTTCGGATGGTGGCGCCCGCAGAGCGTCGCCCGCACCTTGCCTGGGGCGGTAGGTGCTCCCGGCGCCGGGGTCGGGGCGGCCGAGGCGCGGGCCTTGCCCCGCAAACGGGCGAGTTCAGCGGCGCTGATGGTCCGGCCGTCGTGATCGCCCTGGTCTGCGGACGCCGGCCCCGCCGCGGAGGCGTCGGCAGGCTCACCGCCGGGTGCACGCTCGGACTCTGCTGTGTCGGATTCGGGCGCTGCATCCTCGAGTTCGTCCTCGATTCTGACGGCCGCGTGCTCCACGGTGGACTTCCTGGTCGCGCCGAAGACCTGCTCGAACTGGTCGGGGCCGTCCAGGTCCAGGCCTGGCAGGTCCACCGAGTCAATCACCACGGCGGCATCGGCCACATCCGCGGAGTCGGCATCCCCATCGGCTGGGACTGCATCCAGCACGGGGGGCACGAGCGTGATGCCCGCGGCGGGATCCACGGTCTCGTCGGGGAAAGGCGCGGTCGCAGGAGTCCCGGCGCCCGGGGTTTCGGCGGCCGGGGTTTCGGCCTCCGGGGTTTCGGCCTCCGGGGTTTCGGCCTCCGGCTCGGGGCTCGTCGGCTCCGACGGCGGGGTGGGCGCCGGGTCAAGGCCGGGATCCACCGCGGTATCCGTGTCCGCCGCGGGTACCGGCAATGGTTCGGGCGGTCTACTGCTGGCGGCAGCGGCGGCTGCAGCCGCCACCGCGGGGGACGGCGTGGAGGTCGGTGCTGGCTGTGGCCCAGGTGTCGGGGGCGGGGTGCTCGCCGTTCCGGAGGTGGCGCGGGGCGACTGCGCGGCGGGCGCAGGTGCGGCCGCTGAGTCGATGAGCATCGCGAAGCCCGCGGCCGGTACCACTCCGTGGCGCAGGGGTAGGTCGGCCGCCTGCGGTGCGGCATCGCCGGT
Organism: uncultured Actinomycetota bacterium; assembly: GCA_963706835.1. Taxonomy (GTDB): domain Bacteria; phylum Actinomycetota; class Actinomycetes; order S36-B12; genus CAVXYG01. The sequence goes on along the minus strand of CAVPOB010000018.1, from coordinate 37,876 downwards.
CCACAGGCGGACGGCGTCCGGGATCGCGACGTCGAGCCAGGTCCGCCGTTCCGCCCCGGTGTGGGTCTCAGTGGCCCCGTCCGGCAGTTCGACGGTGATAGCCGCCGAACCGCGGAGCAGGAGCCTGGCGCCGGAGGAGTTCGCGTGCTCGATCGCCAGCAGGGTGGGGAAGGAGCGGAACCCCTGATCGACCAGCCACTCGACCAGATCATCCATGTCGGCTGGGCCATCGACAAGGTTCCACAACGGGACCAGGTACTCGCTCGACGACTTCGGCAGCAGTACGCTCAGCCGCGGACCGGCAAGGAGCAGGTCGGTTCCGTGTCCATAGGTCCGCTCGGCGGAGGCGTTCATCCGGGTACCTCGCTGATCAGCGTGCTTCCGTGGTTCATGGACGGTGCGTGGTCGTCGGATGGGCGAGGGGGGTCAGCACTGGCAGTGCTCCGGTCACTCGGCCGGGCGGCCCTGGTCGGGCGCGGCGCGGTGTCGTCCACCTCGGAGCCGACAAGCGGGCCGTCCGGGGCAGTCCCGGTTGGCTGGTTGAACACCACGACGGCGCTAACGTTGTCATGGCCACCGCGCTCCAGCGCCATCGCCAACAGACTGATCGCCGCGGCGCTGGGCGAGCCTGCGCCGACGAGAGTACTGCGGATCTCATGATCGGAGACCTCATTGGTGAGGCCGTCGGAGCACAGCAGGAAGCGTTCACCCGCGACCGGGGCGAGCATCCAGTAGTCGGCCTGCAGGGTGTCGTCTGCGCCGACCGCGCGGGTGATCACATGACGTTCAGGGTGCTGCGACGCCTGCTCGGCGGTCAACGCGCCCGATGCCATCAGTTCGGCCACCACGGTGTGGTCCCGGGTGATCTGCTCAAGCTCATCACCGATGATCCGATAGCAGCGTGAGTCGCCGATATTCCACACCAGCCAGGTCGGTTGGTCCGCGAATGCCGAGAGGGCCAGCCCGGTGACCGTGGATCCAATCACCCGGTCCGTCCCAGCTACGTCGCGCACGGCCTGGTGGGCACGCTCCAGGGCGTGCGGTATGCCAGATTCCTGGGTCTCCGCGCCCAGCTGGGCGCGATCGCGCAGCGTGTCGATGGTGATCCCGCTGGCCACTTCGCCGGCGGCGTGGCCTCCCATGCCGTCGGCCACCACGTACCATCCGGGCTCCGCCAGGATCGCGTCCTCGTTCGTGCCGCGCACCAGCCCCGGGTCGCTGACGCCCGCCCACGACAGGCGCACCCCCAGCATCTCCGTTCGCGCGGATTGCACACAGACCTCCCCGTGCGTGGTCCAAGTCTGGGTCCCCCAGCCTCTGCCGCCCATTGTGGCCCGAGCCGTCCGCATTCCCGCCACTGGGTTTGCCTTTGCGGTGCCAATTCGTATGGGGAGTGCTGCCCATTCCGTGAATCACGCCCGCTGAATAGCGTTGCGACTGGAGATCAGGCCGGGGACCCGGCGCCCCGGCCTGATCGACGGGACTAGCCAGACTGATACCGTTTCCAGCGCGCGAGTGCCGAAGGAATTGCAGCGTTCGCGCGTTTGGGGGGAGGGGGATCTCCGTGTTCTCTACGAGGCTACTGCGAGAGCACCGCTCCGCGGTTTCCACCGGCGGCGTGGCGGTGGCGGGTTTCGCGCTCGTCGCTGCCATCCTCACGGCGCCCGGATTCCCCATCAACTCCGTCACGATGCACGACGGTTCGGTCTGGGTCACCAAGACCGATGAGGGCAAGATCGGCCGGCTGAATCGACAGATCGACGAGCTCGACGCCGCGGTCTACTGGGACCCGGGCGCTGGCGTCGATGTGCTGCAGAGCGGCAACGCGGTGCTGGTCACCGATGAGACCGGCAGTGCAGCCTTGGTGAACACGGCTACCGCATCGCTGGGAACACCGGTCAAGGGGCCGGAGGGCGCCGAGTACGCGCTCGGCGGTGAGCAGTTGGCGGTGTTGGACCCCTCCGGCGGCGATGGCTGGGTCCTGCCGGCTGCTGAGTTGGGCGCTCTCGACTTCGAGGAGACCCCGCCGACGGTGAACCTCGGACCTGGCGGCAGCGTGGTGGTCGGCGACGATGGCGCTGCCCACTTCCTCTCCCTCTCCGACGATGCGCTGCTCTCGGTCGCCCCGGACGGGGCAACGCAACGCGCCGAGTTGGGCGCTGAGGTGGCAGAGGATGCCCAACTGACAGCGGTGGGGAGCAGCGCGGTCGTCCTGACCGGCGACCGGCTCCTCGTGGTGGACGGCGGTGTGGATGAGCACACCGCGCCAGACCTCGGCGGCGCGTTGCTGCTGCAGCAGCCCGGCCCCGACGCCAGCACCGTGCTGGTCGCGGGCAGCGAGGGCCTCACGGCCGTGGCGCTGTCCGATGGGGCGGCGACACCAGCCGTCGAGGGTGTCGCAGGAACCCCGATCGCCCCCGTCCTCGTGGCCGGCTGCGCCCACGCCGCCTGGTCCGGCGATCAGGCCACCTACGCACGCAGCTGCGGGGATGCCGACCCGGTGACCGCGCCGCTGCCGGATGCGACGGATCAGGGCGTGCTGCGCTTCCGGGTCAACCGCACCGTCGTGGCGCTGAATGACACCGGTGCCGGATTCGCGTGGGTCATGGACGAGACCGGGGAGGTGGAGCGCACCGATGACTGGGAGCCGTTCCAGCCTGAACCCGAGGGCAACGAGGAATCGGAGGAGGTAGCGGAGCAGCTCGCGGAGCCGAAGCAGGAGCCGCAATGCAGCGTGCCGAACCTCAACCCGATAGCCGAAGACGACGAGTTCGGCGTGCGGCAGGGGCTGCCCGCGGTGCTGCCGGTGACGGCGAACGACAAGGACCCCGACACCTGTGATGTCGTGGCCGTGACGACCGTCAGCGAGCTGACCGATGAGCAGGGCCGGCTCGACATCGTCGCAGCGGGCAGCAGCCTGCAGTTCACGCCGAATCCCGATTTCCGGGGAAGCGTCACCGCGACGTACACCCTCACCGACGGCCGCGGCGGCTCCGACACCGCCACGGTCACGATCACCGTCGTTGCCGGCGGCAACCGAGCGCCGGTGGAACTGCGGCCCAGCACTACGACGGTGGAGGCCGGCGAGCAGGTCTCCTACAACGTGCTCGCGGACTGGTCCGACCCCGACGGCGACGCCTTGCTGCTCACGGCCGCATCGTCGGCCCAAGCGGTCCTCCGCTGGTCCTCGGACGGCGCCATCACCGTGGTGGACCCGGGCCAGACGCCGGGCCGGGTGCTGATCTCCTTCGTCGTCACGGACGGGACCGACACCGCGCAGGGAACGCTGCGGGTCGATGTGCAACCGGTCGGGGCGCCGATCCCGCCGGTGGCCCTCGGTGACTACGCCGTTGGGGTGGTGGGCCGGCCGATCACCGTTCGGCCGTTGCTCAACGACACCGACGCCAACGGCGATGTCCTGCGGTTGGTCAGCGTCTCCGAGGCAGCTGGTGCCGTGGTCTCGTTCGACTCCAGCACCGGCACCGTCGTGCTGACCCCGGAGCGCCCCGGCACGTTCGTGCTCAGCTACGGCGTCAGCGACGGCGGCGAGCCGGTCGCGGGAACGATCCGGATCGATGTGCGGGCCGTGGGCGAGGGCAGTCCGCCAGTTGCCGTGCTGGACAAGGCGCAGGTGGTTCCCGGCGGCGCGCCGGCCCTGGTCGACGTGCTGGCCAACGATGTGGATGCCGACGGCGATCCGCTGGCCGTGCTCAGCGCCCAGGCTCCGGAAGGCTCCGGGATCACGGTGTCGGTGGTGGACTTCGCCCGCCTGCGCATCGTGGCGCGCCAGGTGCATGACACCCCGGTCGCCGTGAGCTACCGGATTACCGATGGGCTGTCGCAGGCAACGGGCACGGTGCTCGTCTCGGCGCCCGCGTCTCGCGACGACGCCGATCAACCGCCGATCGCTCGGCCCGACCGGGCGTCGGTCCGGGCGGGCGATGTGGTGAACATCCCCGTGCTGGCCAATGACAACGATCCCGAGCAGGGTCCGCTCACCCTCTCGACCGACTTGGTCGAGCCGCCCGCGGAAGGGCTGCTGTTCGCCTCCGGCGACATGCTGCGCTTCGTGGCGCCCGATGAGCCCGGCAACCACACAGCCGTCTACCAAATCAGCGATCGTGCGGACAACGCAGCGACTGCGCGCGTGGACCTGACGGTGCTGCCGGCAGACGCCGAGGCCAACCGCCCGCCGCAGCCGCAACCGATCACCGCGCGCGTGGTCGCCGGTTCCGCAGTGGTCATTGCCGTTCCACTGGCCGGCATCGACCCCGACGGCGACAGCGCCTTCCTGGCGGCGGTGGCGAGTTCGCCCGCGATCGGTGCGCTTGAGCCGCTGGTTCCGGGGGCAACAGCGTTCGAATACCGAACCCCAACGGATCAGACCGACGGCGGCGTTGATGAGTTCCGCTATCGGGTGTCGGACCGGTTCGGGGCCGAGGCGGTCGGCGTGGTGAGCGTGGTGATCCTGCCCCGGCAGGCGAATCAGGCACCGATCACGATCGACGATGTGGCGATCGTCCAGCCTGGGCGCACGGTCAATGTCCCGGTCCTGGCCAACGATGCCGATCCCGACGGTGACGCCCTGACCCTCGCCGGAACCAGCAATGCCGAAGGCGTCTCCTTCGGGCTGGAGACGATCACCGTGGAGGTCCCCGACGAGGATGGCGCGTCGCTCAACGTCCCCTACATCGCCGATGACGGCCGGGGCGGGACCACCCCGGGTCTGCTGTCGATTACCGCCTCCGCCACGGCACCGACCCAGCCGCCGGTTGCCGTGGATGATGCCGCCGGCGAGGTCGCGGCGGAGGCGACGGAGGTCACCGTCGACGTCCTGGCGAACGATTCCGATCCCGACGGCACCCGCGATGAGTTGTCGGTATCACTGCCCAACCGCGCCGACGGCTCAGTGAGCGGCGGCGAAGTGACGATCGCGCTGCAGGACGATCCGCGCCTGGTGCCCTACCAGGTGCAGGATCCCGATGGCAATGTCGCCTACGCCGTGGTGTCGGTGCCCGGCAGCACCGTGGCGCGGTTCCCGGTGCTGCGGCCGGGAGCGCTGATCGAGGCCACGATCGGCGAGACGACGACAGTATCGCTGCCGGAGGTCGTGGAGGATCCGCTCGGGCAGGAACTGTCGTTGGGCGAGGATCTCGTCGTCACGCCCGGTGCTGGCCAGGCGGCCGTCCGCGACGGACAGTCCTTCACGTTCACGCCCAGCCCTGAGGCATCCGCCGAGGCCAAGGTGGCGGTCACCGTCCGCACCGAGGATGGGCGCAGCAGTCTGGTCGACATCCCGGTGCGGATTGCGAGTCCGGCCAACCGCCCGCCGGTCACCACCGACGCTGGGCTCACCGTGCCGGCGGGCGAAGAGGCACGGCTTCCGCTGCAGCGCTACGCATCCGACCCGGATGCGGGCGATGAGTTGACGTTCAGCAACGCTCAGGCTGAAGGCACGGGCCTCGACGCGGTCACGATCAACGGAGCCGAGCTCGTGGTCGAGGCCGGCGTCGGCGCCGAACTCGGACCAGTCAACGTCTCGTACCGCGTCAGCGATGGCACTGATGAGGTCGGCGGCACCGTTCTGGTGACCGTCGTCCAGACGAACCGTCCTGAGCCGCGGGCGATCCCGGAGAGCGGGCTCGCCGCCGACCAGGGGCGGGCAACCACGCTGGAGGTCCTGCGCAGCGACTTCAACCCGTTCGCAGACCGAGGCGAGCCGCTGCAGATCGTGGGTGCGCAGGTCGCGGCATCGTCCGGTCAGGTCAGCCACGATGGCCGTACGGTCACCTTCACCTCGGCGGCGGACTTCTTCGGTGCCGCTCGCATCACGTATCAGATCCGTGATGCAGCCGACCGGACCAGCGTGGGTGAGGAAGTGGTTTCGGTCAGCGGCCCTCCGGCGGCGCCCGGAACACCTCGACTCGATCGCACCGAGAGCCGCCAGATCACCCTGTCCTGGGCCGCGCCTGCCACGAACAACGGCGCCGCGATCACCGGCTACCGCGTGGAATCCGACTCCGGAGTGGCCAAGTCCTGCCCGGCGACCACCTGTGTCGTCGACGGCCTGACCAATGGGACCGAGTACCGCTTCCGCGTGCTCGCAACCAACGCCCGCGGCGATGGACCCTTCAGCGACTGGTCGCAGCCGGCCACCCCGGACCAGGTGCCCGACGCCCCCGCCGCGCCGGCGGTGCAGTTCGGCGATCGGCAGCTGACCGTCTCCTGGAAGGCACCCTCCAACGGCGGGACGGCGATCACCGACTACCTGGTGCGCTGGAACGGCCAGAGCAAGAGCGTCGGGAACGCGCTCACGGCCACCTTGGGGAACCTGAGCAACGGGACGGCCTACGACGTGTCCGTCACAGCCGTCAACGCGGCCGGCGAGTCGCAGCCCAGCCCAGCCACGCGCGAGACCCCCGCTGCCGCGCCGGCAGCTCCGCAGGTGGCCCAGCCCACCCTGGTGGAGGGCCAGTCCGGCAGCACGCTGCGGGTCGCGTGGACGCCCGGTGCGGACGGCGGCGCCGCGCTCTACCGGCGTCGTCGTCACCCCGTATAAGAACGGGGCGGCGCAGGCGCCACGGGCGGTCCCGTCCGCGAGCGCGACGTCGGACGAGTTCCCGGTCTCCAACGACGGCGGTCAATGGTCGTTCACGGTGACCGTAACGAACAAGGCCGGCTCCGCCACCAGCACGCAATCCGCAGCCACGCAGGCCTACGTCGCCCCGTCCGCTCCGGCGGTCACCGCGACCGCGGTCCGGAACGGCGTGACCTTCGCCATCACGCCGCCAGCCGACAATGGTGGCAAGGCGGTCACCGGGTATCTCGTGCGACGGGCAGGTGGCGGCTCGGCTGTGGCGGTGGCACCCGGGCAGACCATCGGCAATGCGGCGCTGGGGATCTCCACCCTGGGGACCGCCGGGGTGAACGTACGGCTTTGAGGTGCAGGCGACCAACGGGAAGCCAGGGCCGTGGGGCGGGTCCAATGCTGTGCAGCCGTACGGGAATGTGCAGGCGCCGGCAGTTTCGGTCAGCGGGATATCCCAAACCAGCTTCCGGTTGAACTGGTCGGCTGCCCAGCTCAACGGCACGCACGTGACGTCGAATCGACTGGATCGGTCAGCACAGGAGATCCCGTCACTCAACCGCAGCGGTCTGGGCGTCCGTCCTGCCGCAACACCGCACTCCAGTGTCCGGTGGATCAGTCTGCGACTGTGGCACTCGCTACAACTTCCGGTGTCATCGCCCATCGATGGCGGCCCGTCTGTCGGCTCCGGACAGATCGGCCGACTGCCGCCGGTCGTCAGTCCGGACTTCCGACTGCCCCACGATGACCGTGCCGGTGCTGAACGGGCCGGATCAGCGCAGAGCCTGACATCGATCGAGATCCGAAACGGTCCCGCCGCTGCGGGGTGCGACGGGTGCAGCGCCGAGCTGACGACGCAACGGGATCAGCCCCGTACGGTCGAAATGGCAGCGCCAACATCACGGCCTGGATCAGCAACGGACTACTGGGGATCAACGCGCAGTCATCTCGGGTCCCTGGCGGGACCACTGTGGATCTACAACGGGCCGGTCGGCACAAGTGCGAGTCGCCGAAGCTGCAGTAGGCAGAGCCACAGCAGAGCTCGAGCAGTTGGTCCGCGTCGAACGAGAGGGAGAACAGATGAGCACGATGAAGCCGGAGCAGGCGGCCTGGTTCGCCGACACGTTCGACAAGCTCGCCAAGAACGTCGAGCAGGCGGTCGTCGGCAAGCCGCACACCGTTCGCATGGCGCTGGCCTGTCTGCTCTCGGGCGGTCACCTGCTGCTGGAGGACGTCCCCGGGACGGGGAAGACGTCCTTGGCCAAGGCGATAGCGAACACAGTGCAGGGCACGCATGCCCGGATTCAGTTCACCCCCGACCTGCTGCCCTCCGACGTCACCGGCGTGACGGTCTACGACCAGCGCACCGGGGCCTTCGAGTTCCACCCTGGCCCGGTCTTCGCCACCGTGCTGCTGGCCGATGAGATCAACCGTGCCTCCCCGAAGACGCAGTCGGCCCTGCTGGAGGTGATGGAGGAGGCGCGGATCACGGTCGATGGCGTCACCCACCAGGTCGAGGCGCCGTTCATGGTGATCGCGACACAGAATCCCATCGAGCAGGCGGGCACCTACCGGCTGCCCGAGGCTCAACTCGACCGCTTCCTGCTGCGGACCAGCCTCGGTTACCCGGACCACGAGACCACCGTGGCCCTCCTGGCCGAGGCGTCGGTGCGTGACCGCTCGTCCGGCGTGCAGCCGCTGATCACAGCCTCAGCGGTGAGGGATATGGCGGCGCTGGGTCAGACGGTCCACGCCGATCCCGCCGTGCTGGCCTACGTGAGCCAACTCGTCACCGAGACCCGCAACGCACCCGAAGTGCGGCTCGGCGCCAGCATGCGCGGCGCGCTGTCCCTGGTGCGGACCGGCAAGACCTGGGCCGCCGTCCACGGCCGCAACTACGTGATCCCCGACGACATCAAGGAGCTCGCGCTGCCGGTCCTCGGGCACCGGGTCGCTGCTCGACCCCGAGGCCGAGTTCGCGGGCATGACCGTCGAGACCTTGCTGGGCCGCATCCTCGCCGAAGTGCAGCCGCCCGCGGATCGGGCCGCCTGACGATGGCCGTCACCACCCACGAAGGAGCAGCTGGCCCCAGAGCCGGCGGCACCCGACCCGCCTGCCACGCCCGCTGCACAGCGTCGCGGGCTGCCGGCGATTGCGGGAGCGCGGGCGGTCGGGCGATCCTGGCTGGGACAGGGTCGGGCGCGGTTGTCGCGGGTTCCGTTGACGCGCTTCGGTTGGTCGGTACTGGCTGGCTCGGCGCTGTGCTGGATCACCGGGGTGGTGCTGGGTTGGCTGGAACTGGTGACCATGGCGGCGATCGGCGTGCTGCTGGTCCTGGTGGCGGTGCCGTTCACCTTCGGGCGGACGAGCGTGAGCACGAGGCTGGCGCTGACCAGCCTGCGGGTTGTGGTCGGCGAACGCGTCGCAGGTGAGTTACGGGTGGAGAATCAGGCGCAGCGGCGGCAGTTGCCGTTCGACCTCGAACTGCCGGTGGGGGAAGGCGCCGCCCGATTCGCCGTGCCATCGCTGAGTTCGGGCGGCGTGCACGAGGAACTCCTCATCATCCCGACGGAGCGCCGGGGGGTTATCCCGGTCGGGCCGGCGAGCGCGGTCCGCGGAGACCCGCTGGGGCTGTTGCGCCGGGCGCGCCCCGCCGGCCAGCGGCAGGAAATCTACGTGCATCCCAAGACAGCGCGCATCGAGCGCCTCGGCAGGGGCTTCCTGCGCGACCTCGATGGCGTCGAGACCGAAGTGCTGTCCAACAGCGACCTGGCCTTCCATGCGCTGCGGGAGTACGCGCCCGGCGACGACCGCCGCCACATCCACTGGAGATCCTCCGCGAGGACGAACCAACTGATGGTGCGGCAGTTTGCGGACACCCGGCGCTCCCACCTGACCCTCGTGCTCAGCGCCGATGCACGTGACTACGCCAGCGACGATGAGTATGAGCTCGCGGTATCCGTCGTCGGTTCGATCGGGCTGCGGGCCCTGCGCGACGAACAGCAGCTCAGCGTGGTGACGGCCGGTGAGTTGCTGCCGACCCGTACCGGGCAGCGCCTCCTCGACGCCCTGGCCGGGGTCTCCTGCGTCAGCGCCAGCCGGGCCGCGCTGCCCGACGACAGCCGCGTCCTCCGCAATGTAGGCGGCGGCAGTCTGCTGGTGCTGGTCGGCGGATCGACGCGCGACCCCGGCCAGGCGCGGGCGGCGGCGAAGCGCCTGGGCGGCGGTCAACCGTCACTGTGTATTCGGGCATGTCTCGGGCAGGAATCCAGCTATGCAGAGGTGGCGGGGGTCCCCACGCTGTCGCTGGGCGACCTCGCCGACCTACGGCGTCTCCTCCGGGCGGCGTCGTGAAGCCGACCCGCGCCGCCATCATCGTCAACCTTCTGGCGCTGTCCGCGCTGCTTGTTCTGGGGCTGATCGGCTTCACCAGCTCCTATGGCGGCTGGTGGTTCCTGGTGCCGGGCTTGGGCGGCGCTGCCGCCGGGGTCGTCGTGGGCTGGTTCGCCTGGCGGCGGGGCTGGTCGCCGCTGGTCACCGCAGCCGCGGCGCTGCTGGCGTTCCTGCTGCTGGGCGGTCCGCTGGCGCTGCCCACCACGACGGTGGCCGGCGTCCTCCCGACGCTGGAGACGCTGCGCGGTCTCATCGAAGGCGCGGTCGCCGGGTGGAAGCAACTCATCACGACGGTGCCCCCAGTGGGCAGTGCTCCCCCGTTGCTGGTCGTCGTCTTCGTGACCGGCCTGGTGGGCGGGGTGCTCGGTGCCCGACTCGCGCTCGGTGCGCGCCGCGCCGCGGTCCCAGTGGTTGCGCCGGTGGGCGTCCTGGCGGCCGGCATCTTGGTCGGCACCCGCTTCCCGGTCTCGGTGGTGCTGCAGGGTGCGGTCTTCGGTGTTATCGCGATCGCCTGGATCTCCTGGCGTTCCCGGCAAGGCGCCCAGGTCCCGCTGCAATCGAGCCGCGGGCCGGTGGCTCGCCGCACCGGGGCGGCAGTGGCGATGCTCGCAGTGGCCGGGGTGGTGGCAGTGCCGCTGGCGCCGGCGCTGCCGCTGGGCGATTCCCGGCCCCGCTTCACGTTGCGGGAGCAGGCACAGCCACCGATCGACCCCGCTGCCTATGCGTCGCCACTGGGCAGCATGCGCAAGTACTCGACGACGCTGCGCGAGGAGACGCTGTTCACGGTGACCGGGCTGCCCGCCGGGACGGCGCTGCGCCTGGCCGCCATGGACACCTACGACGGCGTGATCTGGGGCGTTGCCGGTTCGGCGACCGGGAAGCAGGGTTCCTCGGGCACGTTCGAGCGGATCGGGTCGCAGGTCGCGGACCCCCCGTCCGGCGAGGTACTCACCGTAGATGTCGCCATCGATACCTACCAGGGGTACTGGCTCCCCGATGCCGGGGATGTCCTGAGCGTCACGTTCGCCGGGGAGTCAGCCGAAGCGCTCGCCGCCGGATTCCGATACAACCGGGCGACGGGCACCGGGTTGTCCACCCAGCGACTTGCCAGCGGCGATGCCTATTCGATGCAGGTCACGCTCCCCGAGGTGCTGTCCGCCCAGGACGCCACCGATCTCCCCCCGGGAGGCGGTTCGGCGCCGTCGGCCCCCGCGATCGAGGCGGTCCAGCAGTTGCAGGGCGCCCTGCTGGCAGACACCGCAGCCGAGGGGCCGCAGGGCTTTGCGGCGCAGATCGACGCGCTGACCGCCAATCTTCGGGAACGCGGTTTCTACAGCAATGGCGACGCGGCTGCCGGCCGCCCGCCGTCCCTGTCCGGGCACGGCGCAGGGAGGCTGGCCAACTTCGCCTCCGGCGAGCCGCTGATCGGCGACGAGGAGCAGTACGCAGCCACCGCCGCACTCATGGTCGGCTCACTCGGTGTCCCGGTACGGATCGTGATGGGCGCGTACGCCCCCGAAGGCAGTGAGACCGGATGGGAGGTCACCGGCTCGCAGATCACCACCTGGGTCGAAGCCGGCCTCGGCGACACCTGGGTGCCGTTCCTGACCCTGCCCGACAAGGACAAGCCGCTGCCCGAGACCCAGCAGGCCACCCAGCGGCCGCAGTTGGCGCCGCAGCAGCCGCTGCCACCCCCGCCGCCGGATACCTCAGAAGCGGTAGTCGCCTCGGAGGTGGAGGCTCCGGAGGCCGAGGAGGAGGTCACTGACGAGGGGACCCTCCCGGCAGCGCTGCTGGTCGGTCTGCGATTCGTCGGCATCCCCCTGCTCGTGGTCGGGCTCATCATCGGTGGCATGGCGGCAGCGAAGGCATGGCGCCGTCACCGGCGGCGCAGCCGCGGCCGACCGGCATCGCGGATCGCCGGCGGCTGGACCGAGGTGACCGGGGTCGCCCGTGACTTCGGGGCCGAGGCGCCGAGCGGGACCCGGCGCGAGACCGCTGCGGCGCTCGACGTCCCGGGGGCCACGGTGCTCGCGCACCGCGCCGACGCCGCCGTGTTCGGACCGGAGGACCCCACAGATACTGAAGCGGCCGACTTCTGGGCTGATGTGGACGCCTTCCACCGCGACATCCGGCGGCGACATCCATGGCATCAGCGGCTGCGCGCAGTCGTGTCCCTCGATTCCTGGCGGTCCTGATGCAGCTCCTTCTCGACCTGCACCGACCCGGCGACACCGCTGTTCCGTTGGCGGTGGATGTGGACGACGCCGCTACGGTGGCGGTGCTTGCCCGGGCGCTGCAGGACGCCGTCGGCGATGGCGCAGCGAAGGCCCCCATGACGGTGGGCATCCATGGGCCCGACGGGATCGCCGCGATCAGTCCCACGACGCCGGTGGCCGAGTCGGGCCTGCAGTCCGGGATGCGGACCTCGCTGCTTCCCGTCGATGCCGGACAGCCCGCGGCCGATGCCGGGGCGCCCGCAGTGGTCCTGCGGGTTGTGGAAGGGCCCTCTACCCATCGCGAGTACCACCTGCCGACCGGGTCGGCGACGCTCGGCCGAGACCCCGGATGCACCATCCGGCTGGAAGACCCGACCGTCTCCAAACGCCATGCACGGCTGAACGTCACCGACTCCTTGGAAGTGGTCGACCTCAACTCAGCCAACGGCGTCCAGATCGATGGCGTTGTGTCGGCGCGTTCAGGGCTGAAGGTGGGCAGTGCGTTCGCGCTCGGCGACACCGTGCTGCAGATCATGCGGTTTGACGCCACGGCCAAGGGGGCTGGCCGGTCGGCTGTGCCGATCATCCGATCGCCGCGGGTGGAGCCGGTGTTCCCCGCGGCCGAGTTCCCGGCGCCGGAGCCGCCGCAGCCGACGAAGCCGCAACGGATGCCATGGCTGGCGCTGCTGACACCCTTGATCTTCGGGGCGGTGCTCTACTTCATCACCCGCAATGTGGCATCGATCGCGTTCATTGCCTTGAGCCCGCTGATGATGCTCGGTTCCGCCGTGGAATCCAAGTGGTCGGCCAAGCGCGAGTTCCGCCAGGCCCGCGAGCAGTTCGAGGAGTCCGTCGAGGCGTTCCGGGAGCAGATGGCCGAGCGGGCCGAAGCAGAGCGAGGCGCCCGCCTGGCAGAGCATCCAGGGGCTGAGGACGTGCAGCGCGCCGTGCAGCACCGTTCGCCGTTGATCTGGTCGCGGCGCAGCGATCGCCCCGGCTTCCTGCAGGTGCGGCTCGGCTGCGGTGCTCAGCGTTCGCGCAGCAGCGTTGCCTTGCCCAGTGCCAACCGGACGGTGCCCGATCTGTGGCGTCGGGTCACGGACCTCGAAGCGGAGTTCCGGCTGGTCGACGGCGTGCCGATCGTGGCCGATTTGGCCGCATGCGGTGCGATCGGTGTGGCGGGCCCCGTCGCGGGTCGGCAAGCGGTTGCCCGCGGCCTCGTGTTGCAGCTCCTCGCGCTGCATTCGCCAGCTGATCTGGTCCTGGTCGGTCTGGCGCCGACACAGCGCAGCGCGGCATGGGATTGGCTCACCTGGCTGCCCCACGTCAGCGCCGCGGAAGACCTCCTCGGCTGCAGCGCAACAGCTGCGACGCCCGGCAACGGCGAGAAGCTGCTGACGGCGCTGGAGGGCTTGGTCGAGGCCCGGGTAGCCCATCGGCAGAGCGCGACTGACCCTGCCCCACTGCCCGCGGTGGTGGTCCTGGTGGACGGTGATGTGGCCGTCGGGCGTGCCCGCCTGGTGGAGTTGAGCGAGCGCGGCTCCGGCGTGGGGGTCCATGCGGTGTGGCTCGCGCCCGCCGTTGCCGATCTGCCGGCCGTGTGTCGCTCCTTCCTCGCGGTCACCGCCGATGGAGCGGCCCTGACCGGCGATGTCCTCGCAGCCGAGGAGGTGGCGCCGGTGTCGTCCGAGCCGCTGTCGGCTGAGCAGGTGGCGTCGGCGGCGCGCACGATGGCTGCCTGGGTCGATGCCGGAGTTTCCGGCGGCAGCGAGGCTGCCCTGCCCTCGGCGGTATCGTTCCTGGATCTCTCCGGCGACCAGCTCGCGACTGCAGGCGGTGTGCTGGAGCGCTGGCGGGAGACCGGGGCCGCGCTGAGCGGCGGCGGCAGGCGTCGGCCCGGCACCCTACGAGCCCTGGTGGGCCGCACGGGCAGCGAGATGTACACCCTGGATCTGCGATCGCAGGGACCGCATGCCCTGGTCGGTGGGACGACCGGGGCCGGCAAGTCGGAACTGCTGCAGACCTGGATCATGGGTATGGCCACCATGCACGGCCCGGATCGCGTGAACTTCCTGCTGGTCGACTACAAGGGGGGATCCGCATTCGCTGAGTGCGTGGCCCTGCCGCACACGGTCGGCCTGGTCACCGACCTGACTCCGCACCTGGTGGATCGCGCGCTCACGTCCCTGCACGCGGAGCTGCGCTACCGCGAAGAGGTGCTGCACCGGGCCAAAGCCAAAGACCTCGTGGATCTGGAGCGCAAGGCTGGCAACGCCAGTCTCTCGAGCCTGGTCATCGTCGTGGACGAGTTCGCCGCACTGGCCAGCGAGGTCCCCGACTTCGTGGACGGCATGGTGAACATCGCCCAGCGGGGCCGGTCGCTGGGACTGCATCTGATCCTGGCCACGCAGCGGCCGGCTGGCGTCATCCGGGACAACCTGCGTGCCAACACCAATCTGCGAGTGGCGCTGCGGCTGGCCGATGCCGACGACAGCAACGACGTCGTGGGGACCGACCAGGCCAGCACCTTCCCGCAGGCCATCCCGGGCCGAGCGGTGGCGCGGATGGGTCCCGGCCGGCTCACCCCGTTCCAGACCGCCTACGTGGGCGGTTGGACGACGCGGGACGACACGCCGAAGGTCGCGGTGGAGGAGGTGCGCTTCGGTGCGCGGCGGTCGCTGCTGGCGGAGGCCGATGACACCAATGAGGCGCAGCCATCGGGACCGAACGACATCCAGCGCCTCGTCGCCGCGACGCAGGGGGCAGCGTCGGAGGCGGGCTACCCGAAGCCACGCCGCCCCTGGCTGCCGGAACTGGCTGCCACCTACCGGCTGCTCGATCTGCCGAACCGCCGGACCGACGCCGAACTGGTGATCGGGGCGCGCGACGAACCGGAGCACCAGCGGCAGACCACGGCGGCCTTCTTCCCCGACACCGACGGCAACATGGCCGTCTTCGGCACCGGCGGCAGCGGTAAGAGCGCCGTTCTGCGCACGATCGCCGCTGCTGCCGGCATGACGGTGCGCGGTGGTCCCTGCGAGGTCTATGCACTGGACTTCGGCGCCCGCGGGTTGACGATGCTGGAGGCGCTGCCACATGTCGGCAGCGTCATTCCTGGCGATGACCACGAGCGCGTGGCCAGGCTCCTGCGACGCTTGCGGGAGCTCATTGACGAGCGCGCACTGCGCTATGCGCGCGCCAACGCCGGCACGATCGCCGAGTATCGGGCGCAGTCAGGGAAGGCCGACGAACCGCGACTGTTGCTGCTGCTCGACGGCATCGCGGCCTTCCGGCAGCAGTACGAGGTGGGGCCGAACAGCAAGTGGTTCGACGTCCTGCAGTCGATCGCAGCTGACGGCCGGCAGGTAGGTGTGCACCTGGTGCTCTCGGCCGACCGACCCGGATCCGTGCCGACGTCGTTGTCGTCGGTCATCCAGCGCCGACTGGTCCTGCGATTGGCATCGGAGACTGATTTGGCGCTGGTTGGCATCCGAGAGGACGCGTTCACGGCCAAGAGCCCGCCAGGTCGAGGCTTCCTCGACGGGCAGGAGGTGCAGGTCGCAGTCCTCGGCGGCGATCCGAACGTCGCGGAGCAGGCTAAGCACACCGAGTCCCTGGCCGAGACTCTGCGCCGGGGCGAGATCAGGGACGCCCCGCCGATCGAGTCGCTGCCCGAGCGCGTCTCGCTGTCGGCGCTGCCCGAGCAGGTAGGTGGCCAGCCGGTGCTGGGGTTGTCCGACGAGACGCTGGGGCCCATCGGTTTCCCGAGCACCGGCGTCCTGCTGGTGACTGGGCCGCCGGGGAGCGGTCGCACCACCGCGGTGGCCTCGCTGGTCGGCTCCTACCGGAGGCTCCACCCAGAGCGGACGACCGTGCTGCTCGCCGGCAAGCGGTCGGCGCTGGTATCGGTCGGGGGCTGGACCCAACTTGGTCAGAGTGACGACGAGGTCGGCGAGGTCGCTGGCGGGCTGCTGCAGTCGCTGCAGAGCGAGACGGCAAAGCCCAGCGTGATCGTCGTGGAGGGCGTCGCGGATTTCTCCGGTGGCATGGCCGAGTCCGCGCTCCAGGATCTGGTGAAGGTCTGTCGCGATTATGGACACCTGCTCATCGCCGAGGCTGAGATCTCGGGCGTCGGTGGCAGTTGGGGGCTGGTGTCGTCGATCAAGGCGGCGCGGCAAGGCTTGATCCTGCAGCCGGATCAGGTCGACGGGGATTCGGTATTCCGAACCCCGTTCCCACGCGTCGCTCGCGCCGAATTCCCGCCCGGCCGGGGGTTCCTCGTCGCGAGTGGTCGGGTCGAGCGGGTGCAGGTTGCGCTGCCGGACTAGGGCATGGGGAGTGCTGCCCATTCCCCAGTTGGGGCTGGGGTCGTAGCGTTCTTCGTGAAAGGGAATCCGGGGGCGGTCCTCGGATGAGAGAAGGGAAATGGCAATGGCAACGTTCACCGGAATGGATATCCAGGCGGTCCGCACGCTGGCGCAGCAGATGAACAGTTCGGCGGGAGAGATCCAGCAGTTGATGCAGCGGCTGACGTCGGCGCTGCAGGGCACCCCGTGGGTGGGCCCGGACCGTGAGCAGTTCCTGTCGGATTGGCAGAGCCAGCACGTGGTGGCGCTGCGGAACGTGGCGCAGAGCCTGGAGCAGGCGGCGACCCGGGCCAACATGAACGCCAACGAGCAGGAGCAGGCCTCGGCCTGATGCGGGGCCTGCGGGCGTCCGGGTTGGACGGGCGCCCCGGGAGTCGCCGATGTTGAGGAGTGGAGTGGGCGATGGCGGACATGATCGGGATGAATGCCTGGGAGATCAGGCAGTTGGCGCAGGCGATGACGCGTACCGCGGGTGATCTGGCCCGGGTGGCGCAGGCGGCTTCTGCGGAGATCACGGGCGCCGAGTGGCGGGGTCCGGACCGGGAGCGATTCGTGAGCACGTGGACCGGCCAGCATGCCGCGGGGCTGCTTCGTGCGGCGGAGGGGCTGCAGGAAGCGGCCCGTGAGGCGTCCCGGTCGGCGGAGGCGCAAGAGCGCGCCTCCCGGGCGACCTGAAGGAGGGCGTGATGTGGGGTGCGGATGCCGGCCAGCTGCTGGCGCTGGCGGCCGCGGTTGGACGGGCAGGCCGATGAGATCGACCGGGCGCAGCAGGCGCTGACGGGCCGGCTGCGGTCGGCGCCGTGGCAGGGGCCGGGCGCGGACCGCTACCGGCAGCGCTGGGAGTCGGCCGACCGGCGGCAGGTGATCGCGGCGGCCGGGTTCCTGCGGGACTCGGCGCGGGAGCTACGGGTCAACGCCGCGCAGCAGCAGGAGGCATCGCAGCGGAGCGACGCTTCGAACGCCGTTGATCTGGCCCTCTCCGCCTTCAGCAAGTTCTTCGGCCGCGGACGTGACCCACTGGCCACCTCCGCCCTCAGCAAACTCTTCAGCGGCGGACGTGACCCAGCGTCGGTCAGGCAAGCATGGTCGACGCTGTCCCGGGCCGAGCAGGAGGCGCTCATACGGGCGTATCCGGAGACGATCGGCAAGACGGACGGATTGCCAGGCTGGGCGCGGGACGAAGCGAACAGGGCAGTCATCAAGGACGAACTCGAACGGCTGAAGCGCGAGCTGGAAGATGTGGAGCGAAGCCTGGATGGCAAATTGCCTGGTTGGATTCCCGACAGCAAATTGAAGAACGTCCTGGAGGGAGCGCTCACCAACGAAGACCGCAAGGCCCAGATCATCCGGGGGAAGATCGATGCTCTCGGACTCCTGCATGCCTATGGGAGCGACCGCCAGATCCTGCTCGCAGATGCGTCCGGTGAGCGCGTCAAGGCGGCGGTCGCGGTCGGCAACATCGACCAGGCGGACAACATCGCAGTGACAGTGCACGGGTTCAACTCGAGCGTCGAGGGCGAAATGGCCGGCTATGTGACAAACGCAGCCCGCCTCCAGCAGATGGCAGAAGGGCTGGACCCCGCCTCGGACACAGCCGTCGTTGTTGGATGGGCTACGAGGCTCCGCAATCAAAGGACACCCTCGGTTCGGGCTCCGTAGCGCTGTCGGGAACCGCCGAGCGAGCGGCGCCCCAGTTGAACAGCTTCCTAACTGGCATCGACGCGGACCGGCAGGATGGTGTGCGCCTGGTTGTGATCGGGCACTCGTACGGCAGCCTCGTGACTGGCTTGTCCATGGAGGGTGGAACCACTCGGTGGATGCCGTGATCTTCCAGGGTCGCCGGGAATCGGCGTCGGCGACGTCCACGACCTTGGCGTCCCAGAGGGACAGGTCTACGTAGCGGAAGCGGACTGGGACGTGATTGCAGACGCCGCCAGATTCTCGGAGGATCCGAACCTGATGGAGGGTGTCAGAGTCCTGGAAACGGATGCCGTTGGCGAGCACAAGGGGTCGACATGGCACTCGGCGTACTTCAAGGAGGACAGCACGAGCCTCTACAACTCGGCGGGGGTAGTCACAGGAACTGACGGTGTGATCCTTGACCCAACCCGGAATGTCGACGCCGGTGATGTCATCGGGGATGCCACGCAGAAACCTAGGCTGTGGTGAGCGAAACTGCTGCGATCGCCCTGGCAGCGTTACTGGCGCTGTTGGGACTCGGCGGGTGCGCGAGTGATAACCAGTTGGGAGGCAATGATATGCAGATTTCGCCAGCTATCGAGCACCATCAAACTCTGGCTGTTTCGGTGGCGAATGCTATTGAGTTGGCGGGGCCGGTCGGCAACTTCGAACTCGATCCGGACTTCGTCGAGTCACGAGATCCGTCGATTCGACCCTGGCGACCTGGCAGGCATGGACGGCTCGGCTGTCGGCTATCGGCTCCGACCCGAAGGAAGATGCCTTCTGGAGATACGACCTGGCCCGCGGCCAGGGGAGTCGCGGATCAGGCTGGATTCCATGAGCATGCTGTGCTGGATGACAGCCGGGGATCGCACGCGGTCGAATTCTCTGACGGTTCGGGTGCACTCATCCTGCTGATGGCCGTGCCGAGCGTGGAAGACCCAACCCAGACGCGGACATCGGTCGTGGTGCGCACCGGGTGTCATCCCGATCCCGATCGCGGGGCTGCTAGCCACCCGTAGCGCGGTGGCGTCGCTGGTCGGCTCCTACCGGAGGCTCCACCCAGAGCGGACGACCGTGCTGCTCGCCGGCAAACGGTCGGCGCTGGTATCGGTCGGGGGCTGGACCCAACTTGGTCAGAGTGACACGAGGTCGGCGAGGTCGCTGGCGGGCTGCTGCAGTCGCTGCAGAGCGAGACGGCAAAGCCCAGCGTGATCGTCGTGGAGGGCGTCGCGGATTTCTCCGGTGGCATGGCCGAGTCCGCGCTCCAGGATCTGGTGAAGGTCTGTCGCGATTATGGACACCTGCTCATCGCCGAGGCTGAGATCTCGGGCGTCGGTGGCAGTTGGGGCTGGTGTCGTCGATCAAGGCGGCGCGGCAAGGCTTGATCCTGCAGCCGGATCAGGTCGACGGGGATTCGGTATTCCGGACCCGCGTTCCCACGCGTCGCTCGCGCCGAATTCCCGCCGGCAGGGGGTTTCTCGTCGCGAGTGGTCGGGTCGAGCGGGTGCAGGTTGCGCTGCCGGACTAGGGCATGGGGAGTGCTGCCCATTCCCCAGTTGGGGCTGGGGTCGTAGCGTTCTTCGTGAAAGGGAATCGGGGGTGGTCCTCGGATGAGAGAAGGGAATTGGCAATGGCATCGTTCACCGGAATGGATATCCAGGCGGTCCGCACGCTGGCGCAGCAGATGAACAGTTCGGCGGGAGAGATCCAGCAGTTGATGCAGCGGCTGACGTCGGCGCTGCAGGGGACCCCGTGGGTGGGCCCGGACCGTGAGCAGTTCCTGTCGGATTGGCAGGGCCAGCACGTGGTGGCGCTGCGGAACGTGGCGCAGAGCCTGGAGCAGGCGGCGACCCGGGCCAACATGAACGCCGATCAGCAGGAGCAGGCCTCGTCCTGATGCGGGGCCTGGGGCGTCCGGGTTGGACGGGCGCCCCGGGAGTCGCCGATGTTGAGGAGCGGAGTGGGCGATGGCGGACATGATGGGGATGAATGCCTGGGAGATCAGGCAGTTGGCGCAGGCGATGACGCGTACCGCGGGTGATCTGGCCCGGGTGGCGCAGGCGGCTTCTGCGGAGATCACGGGTGCCGAGTGGCGGGGTCCGGACCGGGAGTGGTTCGTGAGCACGTGGACCGGCCAGCATGCCGCGGGGCTGCTGCGTGCGGCGGAGGGTCTGCAGGAAGCGGCCCGTGAGGCGGCCCGGTCGGCGGAGGCGCAAGAGCGCGCCTCCCGGGCGACCTGAAGGAGGACGCGATGTGGGGTGCGGATGCCGGCCAGCTGCTGGCGCTGGCGGCCCGGTTGGATAGGCAGGCCGATGAGATCGACCGGGCGCAGCGGGCGTTGACGGGCCGGCTGCGGTCGGCGCCGTGGCAGGGGCCGGGCGCGGACCGCTACCGGCAGCGCTGGGAGTCTGCACGACCGGCGGCAGGTGATCGCGGCGGCCGGGTTCCTGCGGACTCGGCGCGGGAGCTGCGGACCAACGCGGCACAGCAGCAGGAGGCCAGCGGCCAAGGAGGGGCGACTGGTGGAATCGGAACCCGGGTGCTCGACTCGTTGGGAATCGCTTGGGGAACGTTGAGCGGCGCTGCAGAGCGGTGGGGATCCATCGCTGCCCCCATCCTCGGACTGGGTACGCTGACCACCGCAGCGGCCACCGTCGGCCGCTACACCAATGCGTACCGCCCCTTGCTTGGAGCCGGCGATTGGATGCGCTACAAGCAGAGCCCCATCCTGCAGTCCATCAAGTCATGGGGTGGTGCCGCTGGATCACGCGGCGGCTGGGTGAGCCAGACGCTCAACAACCCAGTATTCAAGGGCGTCAACGCTTTCGCTGGCCGCGTGAATCAGGTGTCTCGTGGGATCGATGCTGCGGGCACGCTGGTGGATCTCGCCACCGGGCGCCAAACAGTGGATGGCGGCGACATCACGCGCGCAGCGGCAGATGTCTCGGCGTCGGGTCTGAAGGCTACGAAGAACCCTGTGGCCTACCTCGCCGGAGTGAATGTCAGCATCTGGTCGGATGTAGTGGAGACGGGTGTCGATGCAGTGCAAAGCGGTGACTTCACCCTGCGCGGCATCCCGAGCCCCTTCTCCAAGGAGAGCTTCACGCAGGTCTACGCGCCAGCGGCTCGTGACGTGGGGTCACAGTTGATCGGATTCGCTAAGGGGTGGTTCTGATGTTGAAGGAAACGCTGTTGACTGACGATGAGATCGTCGCAGTCGCTGCCCGGTTGGATGCGCCCTGGCGCACGGTCATCCCCACGATTGTGGTCGAGGATGCGGCGAGTGTCGCTGCCGCGGTCGTCCGCGGGTCTCGGTCGCTCTTCGTGCGCGGGCTCCTCGATGCTGACAGCGATCTGCTGCACGCCGATTTGCTGGAGTTGCTGCAGGCTGTCGGCGACCGTCGCGTGGTGCTCGCTGCCTATGCCTGTTCCCCGGATGGAGAACTGGTGCCGGGCACGCCTTCGCAGTACTTCTTCGGCGGAGCGCAGGACTCCGAGTGGATCTGTGACTCGATATCCGGTGGCGGGGTGCACACACTTTCCTTCGTCGTCTCGGACGATGTCGTCCGAGACGCGGGCACCGCATTTGCAGTGGTACACGAGCGAGGAACGGGTGTTCCAGATCGGCCCGACGCGGTGTTCACAATGGTCAGCCAGCGCGACTCCGAGGTTCGACAGGCAGCGGCATCTAAGGGCGAGATCGCCTTGGCGCTACTCGTCGATGGAACCGACCCACAGCCCGCTGGAACGGCATCGCCGGACCAAGCGCTGCGGTGGCTGCTCGGGCAGTGATGCTTCGCCTGCCGGGTCCGCGACGTGCTTGGTACGACCTGCCACGCGGTTTCAGTAGAAGGCATGTGTGGGCGCCAGTCCAGGGCCTCAGCCAGCATCGCCGGCGTCTGCACGTAGCCGAGCACATCGATGATCACGTGTGCTTGGTGTCAAGGCGTGGAAGCAACGGGGGGTAGTCCGAGGAGGAGCCGTTCGAAGGATTCGCGTGGGGTGAGGTAGCCGAGGACGGCTCGGGGTCTCTCGTTGAGCTCTTCGGCGATGGCGGTCGAGGTAGGGCTGGTGGTCGGTGATCGGGGTGCCCTTGGGCAGGTACTCGCGGATCAGGCCGTTGGTGTTCTCGTTGGTGCCGCGCTGCCACGGGGAGTGCGGGTCTGCGAAGTACACCTTGATCCCGGTGGCCACGGTCAGCGCGGCGTGCCTGGCCATCTCGGTGCCCTGGTCCCAGGTCAGGGTGCGGCGCATCATGTCCGGCAGTGCGTCCGCGGACTCGATCAGCGCGTCGCAGACGCCCTCGGACTGCTTGCCGTCGGGCAGCGCGAGGATGATCGTGTACCGGCTGGTCCGCTCGACCAGGGTCGCGGCGGCGGTGGCGCCGGCCCGGCCGATGATCAGGTCGCCCTCCCAGTGCCCGGGGACGCGCCTGCCGGCCGCGTCGGGGTCGCGGGCGTCGATGCTCACCATGCCCACGATCGGGGCCCGCTTCGCCCGCCCGGTGCCGCGGGGCTTGCGGCGGGTCCGCCTGCTGCCGCAGCAGGATCCCGTGCCGGGCCAGCTCGCCCTTGGGCAGGGCGTAGATGAACTGGTAGACCGCCTCGTGGGAGGCGGTGGCCCCGCCGGCGGGCACGGATCCGTCCATGAGCCCCACGGTCGCGTCGGCGGCCTCCAGCCGCAACCGTCCCGCGATCTGCCGCGGCGTGCGGGACCTGCCCAGGTCGGCCAGCACCCGCTGCAGCAGCACCGGGTCGGCGGCGACCTTGCGCTGCTGCGGCCGGGACCTGCGCCGCTGCGCGGCGCAGTCGGCGTGCACCAGCCGGTAGCCGCGGGTCTTGGTGGTGTTGCGGGCGATCTCCCGGGACACCACCGACGGCGCCCGCCCGATCTGCCGGGCGATCGCCCGTACCGACCAGCCCGCCTTCAACCCCGTGGAGATCTCCGCACGATCAGCCACCGTCAACATCCTGCGCACCGCCACGCCCCACCCCTATCCGGCCCCCCGCCAGCCGGGGTGTTGCTTGGACGCTATGACACCAAGCCGGTGCGGGCGGCGGATACCCGCTCGGGGTCGGGGGTGCGGCCGGGGGCGCTGGGCGCTGGTCGGGTGCTGGCAGTGCCGGTGGCGGGCCGGTTGGGGGTGCCCGGCGATGCCGCGACGGTGGTGCTGAACGTGACGGTGACGCCGCCGGCGGGGCCGGGGTTCGCGACGGTGTTCCAGTGCGGGCAGCCGCGGCCGGTGGCGTCGAACCTGAACTTCGTGGCGGGGCAGACGGTGCCGAACGCGGTGGTGTCGCGGGTGGGGGAGTCGGGGCGGGTGTGCGTGTTCGCCTCGGCGGCCACGCACCTGGTGGTCGACGTCAACGGGTACTTCCCGTCGCCGGGCCCCTCGACCCGCCAACCACCGACGGCCAGATCGGAACCTATGACGGTGTGCTGGTGCGGCGCGACGGCAACACGTTGACCATGGCGTGGCTCGATCAGTTCCATCGACCTTGCTTCTTCGGGTCCGGTGGACCAAGCACCTATCAGGGCGAGTACGGCGACCTCGAGCGAGGCCCCGCTTCGATGACGATCCACGAGAATGCCGGGAGCCTGTCGGTCGTTGGCGAGCGAAGTCACTACGGGCCGCTGGTACCGTACCTACGGGCCCGGAGACGGTCTGAGATGGTCCGGCGCTGGCCGAGCTTGGCCAGCGATACGCCTGAGCAGCTCCTCGACAGTTGTCGTGCTTGGCTGTCCCGCCGGTGAGGTTGACGGCTCGCCCTGGAGTCGGTTGCCATCTGCGCTGACCAACCGGTGGCGCTCGAGCAGACGGGTGTCGGGTCGGCAATGCAGGATCGGGTCTCGGGGAGCGATTATCGTGAGTCTGGGTCGAGTATTCGGGGGAAACGTGGCTTCAGGCAGACAGGGTTCATTGTCCGCGTTCCGCGCGGCGGTCGCTGTTGTGGTGCTGGTACTGGGTCTGGTCGGCCATCCGACGCTGAGGCTGCCGCCGGGGGCAGCAGGTCGGGCTCGAGCAGGCAGTGGCCGCCTCAGCGCTCCCTGCGGACTTCACGGCGATGACGCCGGTGCGGTCGGCCGACACGCGGTCCGGGGGCCCGGTGGCCGCGGGCGGGGTGCTGAGGGTGGTGGGGCGGGAGGTTCGGGGTCCCGTCGGGGGCATCGGCGGTGGCGTTGAACGTGACGGTGACGCGGCCGCGGTGCGGGGTACGTGACGGTGTTCCCGTGCGGGCAGCCGCTGCCGCTGGCGTCGAACCTGAACTTCGCGGCGGGGCAGACGGTGCCGAACGCGGTGCTGGGCAGCTCGGAGCGGCGGCGCGGTGTGCGTGTACGCCTCCGCGTCGACGCACCTGGTCGTCGATGTCAACGGCTAGTTCCCGGCGGCGGCGGATTTCGCGGCGGTGGTGCCGGTGCGGGCGGCCGATACGCGGTCGGGGCCGGGGTGCTGCCGGGTGGTTCCCGGCGGGCGGGGTGCTGCGGGTGCCGGTGGCGGGCGGTTCGGGGTCCCCGCGGACGCATCGGCGGCGGCGTTGAACGTGACGGTGACGCGGCCGCGGTGCGGGGTACGTGACGGTGTTCCCGTGCGGGCAGCCGCGGCCGCTGGCGTCGAACCTGAACTTCGCGGCGGGGCAGACGGTGCCGAACGGGGTGCTGGGCAAGCTCGGCGCGGCGGGCGGTGTGCGTGTACGCCTCCGCGTCGACGCACCTGGTCGTCGATGTCAACGGCTGGTTCCCGGCGGCCGGACCCGGCGGCCCGGGGCCCGGCACTACGGCACCGCCGACCGTCGGACAGCTTCGGGTCGGGATGACGATCGCGGAGGCCGAGGCGACCGGCGAGGCGTATTACGTGCCTCCGCAGGACGGGTTCGGGGCGGATCTGATCGCCTACGACCCCGGTGTGTTCACCTGCCTGGACTCCACCTCAGGCAGGATCGACAGCCTCCTGATCAAAGACGGGCATCCCTGGTTGACGCCCGAGGGGATCCGGCTGGGCAGCACCAAGACGGAACTCGTGCGGGCCTACCCGTCGGTAGCGTTCGAGGATCTCAGGCCGGGCGTCTACTTCGCCCTCGTCAACAACGGGAGTTGGGGATACCAGTTCTACGTCGAGGCAGGGGCCGTGCAGAGCATCTCCTTCGGCGCTGAGATCGGCCGGTTCGCGCCGGTTCCACTGCTAGCCCCACCAGGGCAGACCGGCTCACGCCGTCGAGCCGTCGAACGCCGCATCACGAACCCTGCTGCTGGCCCCGCATGCCTGCCCGGATCCTCAAGCGGCTACCGGTCGCCGGTCTCGGTCCCGTTGTCCCCATCCTGAAGTACCTCATGGATCAGAGCGCACTGGTCGCAGGTCTCGCGCGACCCGCACCCTGGCTGGGGAGGACTACTCCAGGCACAGCGTGCGGGTCGCCTCGCCATCCACGATCTCGTTGACCGGGCGCGCCTGTGCGCGTAGCGCGCCACTGTGTTGCGATTCGGCGCACCAAGCGCCGCGAACCCGCAGTGCCCGGGCCGCTGAGGCCGTCAGCCGACGCGGCTCCACGTCCGACGCCCAGTAGGCCGGCCCATCCCCGACGCAGGACACCGGGCAGCCGCGCTCCATTCGCTGGGGCCCTTCGATCGGGCTCAGAGTCGGGAACGCTAGCGGGTCAGCTCGGGATCGGCGAACACCGGGTAGGAGCCGCGGGGCACACCTGTGACCTCGAAACGCAGCCTGAGCACACCCGACACGCTGGTGCGGATCTCAGGGGCGTCCCCGAACCGCAGGGTCCGGTCGAGCAGCGACTCCGTCCCCGAGGATCCGGAACCGGATCACCGAGTCGGCGTCTCCCTCGCTGTCGTCAAAGGAAAGCGTGGTCGTCAACGTTCCCCATCGGCGGCTGAGGTTGTACTCCACCCACCGGGGGCTGGTGGAGACTCTTCCCAGGTGCGCGACCGAGTTGAATCTGGTGCTGCCCTGGACTGGGACCGCCCGCTCGGACCACGTACCAGAACGGTCCACCCGGTCCAGCGCCTCGGTGAGCATCACCGAGGCCGGGTCGGCGCTCACCGGGCCGGGGAAGTAGCCGAGCACGTCGGCGATCAGGTGCGTGGAACCGGGAGAGCCGTTGTAGAGGTTCACGAAGCCGTCCGGGCCGACCGGCACGATCACCAGGTTGGGCACCGTCAAGCCGCGGACGAAGTTGAGGTTCGACGCCAGGGGACGCTCCGAGCCCGACGGCCACACCGTGATGTAGCCCGATGATGTTGGCCCAGTCACCGTGGTGTTCAGAACGACGGACCCCACACCTGAGGCCGGTACGCCGCCTTCGCCGAGTACCTTCAGCGCTACCGACTCCCCCGGCCGGACCGCCGCCCTGGCGGCCCCGGTTCCGTCGCGCGTGTCGAGGATTCGCGAGGGGACCAGTGCGTTGTAGTCCTGATCGGACGGGAACGGCGCACCGACCGCCGACATCAGTCGCGGGTCGGCGAAGACCGGGTAACTGCCCCGCTCCACCCCGGTCACCTCAAAGCGCAGCCTCAGCACGCCCGATACATCGACCGTAACGTCGTCGGACTGCCCAAACGACAACTGCCGCTCCAGCAACTGCTCTCCGTCGCCGAGGATCCGGAAGCGCAGCAGGGAGTCGCTCGCCGACAGGTCGTCGTCGTAGGAGAGCGTGGTCGCCAAGGTTCCCCATTGCCTGCCGAGGTTGTACTCCACCCAACGGGGGCTGGTGGAGATTCCACCCAGGTGCGCGACCGAGTTGAATCTGGTGCTGCCCTGGTACTGGGACCGCCCGCTCCGACCACGTACCAGAACGGTCCACCCGGTCCAGCGCCTCGGTCAGCATCACCGGCGTCTGCACGTAGCCGAGCACATCGATGATCACGTGCGTCGTCGTGGAACTGTAGTACGAGATCTTTCCCCCCTGGCCGATCTTCGCGATGACCAGGTTGGGCACTGTCTTGCCCGCGGTGAAGTTGAGGTTGGAGGCGTTCGGCCGGCGAGCCCCGGTCGGCCACACCGTGAGGTAGCCGGACCCGCGCGGCGCAGTGACGGTCACGTTCAGCACGACCGCCGTGGCCTCGGTCGCCGGCACGCCGACCCGGCCGGCGATCTGGACATCCTGCGTTCCGGCGGTCGGGCCGGTGATCCCTCCGGTGCCATCCCGTGTGTCGAGCAGGCGAACCGGGGTCACGGGACGCAGTTGGGTGGCGGTGGTGTAGTAGCCGCTCACGTCCGCCACCAGATGGGTCCGGCCGCTGGAGTTGAACAGCGAGACCTTGCCACCCGCGCCAACCTTTACGACGACGAGGTTCGGGACCGTCTGACCGGGCGTGAAGTTCAAGTTCGAGGCCAGCGGCCGCTTCGAGCCCGTGGGCCAGGCGGTGATGTACCCGGCCGCGGTCGGGCCGGTCACCGTCGTGTTGAGGACCACCGCCGATACGCCCGATGCGGGCACGCCGCCCCTGCCGGTGACCTGCAGATCGATCCATGACCCGGGGCCGACAGCGCCCCGGTGGCCTCCGGTGCCGTCCCTCGTGTCGAGGAGTCGTGCCGGCGTCACCCCGACGAAAGCCTGGCCGGCAGGGGCCTGTGCGGCTGTGGCGGCCGTCTCAGCCGCTGGGGCAGGTGCCCCCGCCTGCGCTGTGGCGCCGAACAGACCCAGCACCAGCGCCAGAGCGCACAATCCGGAAACGGCGGTTCGAATAGCGAGTCTCATAGCAGCCCCCCGGCTGTTTCCCCCACAACAATCAGCCTGAGCCTATCCGGTGGGCATTTCCGGCGAAGTCGGGGTGGTGTGCTTTCAGATTGTCGACGCACTTAGGAAAGGCTCGCCTGATTTTGCAGTTCCGCGACGTCGGCCCGGACCCGGTCAAGCCCCGAGCGGTCGCTGATGTTGATCGTCGTCCGGTACTGCAGCTGCCCCGACACGACGGTCACTTCGGCAGTCCCCGTCACTTCGTGCTCCTTCTTCAGCAGGAGCAGCAGTCCGAGCCCGCAGAACAGGCTGAGCACGATCGCCCAGATGATGGTCGACTGCGCGATGTATTGGCGGTCGGTGACCTGCTCGCTCAGCGACCAGACCGATCCATGCAGCGGCGCGTCGCCCAGCGGGGTGTGGATGACTGCGTCGTCAGTGACGGTGATGTCGCCGATGGCGTGAGCCAGTTGCGGTGCAGCTTCCGCGGCGTCCGAGGCGGACGCCGCCGGTTCCCGGTTCGAGTGGCCGCAGGCGGAACAGAACGACTGAGTTGCCAGGGTCGCGGCTCCGCACTCTGGGCACTGTGCTGGGCCGGCATCCGTTGCAGTCTTCACGGCGTCGCCGGTGATGTGGGACCCGTCAGGGCTCGGCAGAGGGTCCGAGGCCGTCGGTACCGCCGCGATCAGAGGCGTGCTCGCCGGCTCGGCCGGCAAGGGTGCCGGAGCGGCCGTGGGGGTGGCGGGTGCGGTTGGGGCCGACGGCAGAACCAGGGTGAATGACTGCGTGCCGAAGCAGACCCGTGCGCCCGGCCACAGGCGCGTCCGCTCGCTGGGGCGCAACCAGCTCTCCGATCCATCCGGCAGGATGACCCGGGCCCCGTTGGTGGATTGCAGGTCCGTCACCCAGACCGCCTCGTCGTCGCGATCGAGGCGAAGGTGCGTCTTGGAGACGCTGAACTCTGGGTCGGCAACGGCGACAGTCTGCGTACCGTCCTCCTGCATCGGGTTGCGGCCCAGCACGATCGGGCTGGC
This sequence comes from uncultured Actinomycetota bacterium, assembly GCA_963706835.1. Taxonomy (GTDB): domain Bacteria; phylum Actinomycetota; class Actinomycetes; order S36-B12; genus CAVXYG01. The sequence goes on along the minus strand of CAVPOB010000018.1, from coordinate 8,904 downwards.
CAGTTGCACCTCGCGTCCGTCGGTCAGTCGAATGAACGCCGCATCGTGTGGCCTGCTCCGTGGTCGGACGATGGTCATCCCGAGATCATCGGTCAATGCTGGACACATTGGGTCGTGCCCTGCATTGTCCGATAGCGGCTGATCGCATTCCCCGCATGTCGATGACATCGCTCCCCCTATCGACGGCTGTCGTCCTGGCGCCTCCCACGATAGGGCCGTCGCCCGGCTCGGTCGTGGGCGCACCGACCGCAGCTTTTCGGCTTGTGTCGAGCGTTGGTGCTGTACGCGCGTGGCGTCCCTCCGGTGACTGCCGAGGTGCCGCCCGTGACCACCGCAGGAGAACGAAACTGCCGTGTGCGCCGCGCTGACTTGCTCCAGCTTTGGGCGTTGGGATTCCCCCGGATGGTGGGCTGGGCTGGGCTGGATGGGCCGGGCGCCGGCTCGGTCCCCTCGGTAGCTTGTTGTCACTCCATGGGCCTCGGCCGTCGCTGACAAGGTGCTGAACGTCCAGGCGAGCCGAACACAAGAGTCCGCTGAGCGTCCACGGCTGCAAGAGCCGGCGTGCGCATGACCCTCCCTTGGGCTCGGAGTTCAGCGCAGCGATGCTCCACCCGGTGGCCGCGCTGTGGGACCCGCATGATTCGCGGCGTGGGACCCGGTGGGGCCCTGCGCAGGCAATCGAATATATGTACTATCGGTGGTGACGGCCCGGGGTGGCGGAGAACCACCCATTCGATGTGTGTTCATGGTGACGTGAGGCTTCTGTGGTGGCTGTCGGGAGATCCGGAGTCCGCCCATGCCTGCCCAGTCCCCGCCGGTGGCCGCCTGTTCGGAGGTGCTGTCGGCGCTGCGCCCAGCCGTTGGAGCATGGGCTGGGCGAGGATGTCGCGGCGCTGGCCCGCTGTGTGCAGGGGCTGCAGGGTCGAGCTGGCCCGGCGAATGGCGGCCTGGCAGCAGGCCGACGCGGCGGCGGATCCGGTCGGCGCCTGCACCGAAGCCAGCATCGAGGAGCGCACCGACAGGCAGTGGCGCCGCGCCGCCCGGTTCTGCCAGGCCCACCCCGCGCTGCACCGGGCCTAGCGGGGCGGCGGGGTCTCGGCGAGCCAGGTCGGGATCGTCGCCCGCGGCACCCGCCGGCTGACGGCCGGGACGGCGGCGGCGCTGATCGTGGCGCTGGCGCCTGCGCTGGCCGGCCTGACCGGCGAGGAGACCCGCGCGGTCGTGGAGGGCGCGGTGGACACCGCCGACCCGCCCGACGCCGACCGGCGCGAGCGGGACGACTACGAGGAGCGGCGGCTGCGCGATCCCCGGCTGCACCATCGCCGCCGCGCACACCGAGCCGCACCACGTGACCCCGTGGAGCCTGGGCGGTGCCACCGACCTGGACGACCTGGTGTCGCTGTGCTGGGCGCACCACCGGCTCACCGAACTCGGCAAGTACCGGTTCATCCGACGACAGCCCAGCCAGCCCAAACCCGACCGGCGCCCTCGAGCACCCACTGTGGTGGATCCTCCCCCCAACCGCCTGAACCGCCACGGCGCCCAGCCAGTCCCGCCGACCCGCTTGCGCCACCGCACCGCCTGCGCACGTGCGGGGCTGCGGCATGCCCTCACATCCGTGCCGGATCCCCGCGCGCGCCGGTCGAAGGCTCCGGGCACATCGGGGGCCCGCTGCAGGGGCACAGCCTGGGCGGTCGCCGGGGCTGGCGGTCGGCACCGCAACGAGTTCCCGTAGGCCGGCGGCGGGAACGCGGACGAGCACCGCGGCGTTGCGGAACCGGTGCGGGCGTGACCGAAACCGGGCCAGCCCGGTCCCCGCAGCGCTACGCTCGCGGCACACCGATGGCAGGAGCGGGCATGAACGAGGGCACATACGGGGAGATCCGGCTCTTCGCGGGGACGTTCGCCCCCGTAGGGTGGGCGTTCTGCGACGGGTCGGTGCTGCAGATCCGCGACAACATGGCGCTGTTCAGCCTCCTCGGCACGCAATTCGGCGGCGACGGCCAGACCACGTACGCGCTGCCGAAGCTGGACCCGCTGCCGACCAGCGGCCCCGGGGCGACGCCGGTCCACTACATGATCTGCACCCAGGGGATCTACCCCCAGCGGGACTGAGGCCGCGCGGTTCGCGTGAGTGGCGCCGGCCCCGAACGCTCCGGAGACGGTGCCATGCCTCGGCACGGGGGTGTGCCGCGCATTCGCCGGTCACGTACCGCGCTGGGCCCGGTCGGCGATGCTCGCGCTGCTCGTGGCGGCGGCCGTAGCCCCGCGATGTGCCCGTCGGCTGTAGGAGGAGGCGCGCATGCTGACGCACGAGGTCCGCCCCGCGGCGTGGATCGCGTCCGCGCCGATCCGCACCGGCACCGCTGCGTCGGTGGAGATCGCTGCGCCGCCGGAAGCGGTGTTGGGCGGCGCTGGCCGATCACGAGTCGTGGCCGCAGTGGCTCCCGCTGCTGGACCGGGTGGAGGTCGCCGGGGCGCCAGCCGGCGTGAGTGGGACCCGCCGGGTCGTCATCCAGCGGTTGCCGTTCGATGAGGTGTTCACGGTCTGGGACGAGCCGAGGCAGTTCGCCTGGGCGATGACCGGCGCCTGGCTGCCGCTGCTGGCGCGGATGGCCGAGTCGGTGCGCCTGCAGCCGACCGGCGCCGGATGCCGGCTCGACCTGACCCAGGGTCTGCAGGACCGCCGCGGGCTCGATCCGTCGCGCCTCGGCCCGGTCGTCGGGCACCTGCGCTACGAGCGAAATGGCCGCCGTGGATGCCGGGCTGCGACGGGCCTTCGGGGTCGATGCGCTGGAGGGGCCGGTGGCGTGGCGGGGCAGGGCACGGGCCGATGTCGGTGTGCTCGTACCAGGGCACCGGCCGGTGCGCGCGGCGACACGTCGCACGCGGTCGGCCAGCGCCGCGTCGTCGTTGGAGACGAGCATCCCGCCGCCGCTGGTCGTCATGGTCCTTGTTGCCGCTGATGGAACACTCCCGCCCGGGCCCTGGCCAGCCACGAAGACCGGCCGGGCGCCGGTGTGGGTGACGGCGAACGCGTGGGGCCGAGAGACCGTGGGGCCGAAGATCAGGGGCTCTCGGCCGGTACGGTCAACGAGTTCCCGTCGGCGGCTGGGTTCGCGGGGGCGAGCACCAGGCGCTTGCGCCGGCGGTTGGTCCGTCCTGAACCGGCGAGGCTGGCCCCCGCGGCGCTACGCTCGCCGCACACCGATGCGAGGAGAAGCATGAACGAGGGCACGATCGGGGAGATCCGACTGTTTGCGGGCACCTTCGCACCGGTGACATGGGCGTTCTGCGACGGGTCGCTGCTGCCGATACCGCCGAACACGGCGCTGTTCTCCGTCATCGGCACGCAGTTCGGCGGCGATGGGACGACCAACTTCGCCCTGCCGAAGCTGGACCCCCTGCCGACCACCGGTCCTGGCGCGACGCCGATCCACTATGTGATCTGCACCGAGGGGATGTACCCCCGGCGCGACTGACGGCCGGCACCGGCGGGGCAGGCACGCCGAGGGGTGCTGGGCCTGCTGGGCCGGGCGGCCCCAGGTCATCGGTGACCCTCTCCGCTGCCCTGTCCCGGCTTGGCCGGGTGCGGCATAGGGAGGTGGTCTGATGAAGGGTGCAGACTCCTCGCCTTCCCCGCGCACTGGGCAGGGGTGTGGGCACTAGGCAGGTCACCGACGCCAGGTGATCATGGCGCCCATCGGGTACCGCGGACGGTCTTGATGGCTGCAGTGGATTCCGGTCTGGGACGGGCGTTCGGGGCTGGATGGGCTGGAAGGTCCGGTGGTGCAGCGGGCCAGGAAGGCGGGGGCGCTACGACCGGTCGCGCGCGGCTCCTCAGCCCACCCGGTGACCCATGCGCGATCGCCATCCTTGCGGGCATGCCAAGCGACGGGCCGAGCGGGTCGGCTGACGGGGCCGATCGCTGTCCTGGCGCGGCGGGAAGGGAGAAGACACGCCTCATCGATCCAGGTGCACGTCGGGCCATCGGGTTCGGCGAGGTCCTCCACGGGCGTCAGGCCCTATGTCGTGGGCAGCGCGGTGGGGAACTCGTCGACGGTCTCCTTGAATCCGGTGCCGTGCTCGCGCCTGATCTAGCCGATCTGCTGCGACGCATCCTCATCGATCGAAGGTGGTGCGCATCGTCGCATCACGGTCCTTTGTCGGGCCGTCGCGTCGGCAGTGGATGGACAGCGCCAGATGGGTGATCAACTACGAGAACGACACAGTGCGCGGCGGAAGTGGCCAGGCGTGGGGTCGTGACTACATGGCCCGGCGCCGGCGCACGAGGTCCGCAGTCGAGGCCACCAGTTCCTCCCGCTGGTGGCGGTCGCGGAGCATCTCCTTCGTGACCCGCACGACCGCCCAGCCGTCGAAGATGAAGGCGTTCTGCCGCACCCGGTCGGCGTGGAAAGCCCGCTCGCCGGAGTGCTCGGCGACACCGTCGTACTCGACGGCCACCTTTTCCCGCGGGAAGCAGACGTCGACCCGGTAGCGCCGGCCATCGATGACCACCGTGGCGTTGCCTCGCCAGCCCTTGATCTGGGCGCGGCGCAGCACATGCTGCAGGCTCAGCTCCGGCCCCGATTCGGCGCCGTTGGCCAAAGCGGACACGATGCGTCGCAGCTGCGCGACGCCCGCGGCGGAGGAGAGGGCGGACACGGATGCCTCCAACTGAGCAACGCTGCTGAGGCCCAACTGGATAGCAGCGGCGCCGATCGCCGCCGCAAGCTCCCACGGCTGGAAGCGCAGGATGTCCACCAGCGCGGTGTGAGGGTCGGCCAGCCGCAGGCCACGGTCGTCGTGCGCCACCGCCCCCGGGTGGCGCACGGCCCGGCATCGCACCCGACCTGGTCGAGGCGCGATCACCATCGGTGCCTGCCGGGGGAACGCCTGGTCGCGCCAGGCCGGATGCGGCTGCAGCAGCGCGGCGACGGGGCCCGTCAGGATGGAGGCCGGCATCCGAAGACCGACCACGATCCCCTCAGTCATCAACCCGGGGCGGGCGGAACGGTGCACCAGGATGCCGGCGCCTGCGTCGCGCCAGATGCCCTCGGCGACTTCGTTGCGAAGAGTCTGCGGTCGGATGCCGAGCGCGATGAGTTCAGCTCGGCGCACCACGCCGCCACGCTCCTGGATCAGGCGATCGATGTCGGGGTTCACCGTCGCATCCTCTGCCCGGCGATGGCGGCTGGCGGGTCGCACTCAGCGTGACTGTGGATGCCGGTTCACCGGTGAATTCGTGTCGATCTGCGAGGGTGCTGACCGGATCGCCGCGTGACTGCGGCAGGACCCCCGTAGATCGACACGCTGCGTGCCAATCGGCACCGGTCTTGGCCTCGGCGCGGCCATCTGGCCAGCTAGCGGTATCGAGGGCGCGAACGCATCGGCTCCAGGCGTTCACCGGGCCGCCAACGCCGGGTACTCGACGACGGATCCCGGGTCCTCTCTGCTGGCCTGGGCATCTGCCTGAGGCGGTCGCTGTACCCAGGGCCAGCCGGGCTGTCGATGCCCGGGCTGTTTGCCTCGCCGCCCCTTGCCTATCGAGCACCTCCCGCGGGTGAGGCGGACTGTCCAGCCGCGCCGCCTCCCGCAGTCCGCGGCTGGGAGTTCCAGCGCTGCACCAGCGAGGGGAAAAGGCCCTGCATGTCGGCCAGGATGTGTGTACTGCTGCTCGTGAACAGGCAGAACTCGCCGTCGCCATCGACCGAAGTGACGACCAAGTCGGCCCTGGACGATCTCTTCCCCGGCCGAGAGCTCGCTGCGGTCGCCGTCCGCGCGGTTGTCGAACTCCCGATCCGGCCCCACCGGCAAGTACCGAACTTCGAACACGAAATTGTCAGCGAGGGACCCTCCGACGTCCACCAGGAGGCTCCTGGTCGGCGTGGTGTCGAGGCAGATCGAGCCATGGTCTGCGATCGGGACGATGACCGCGTTGGCGACCTGGGCTCACTGCACCGCCACGCGGTGATGTAGCCGCCGGAGGCCGGCCCGGTGACGGTGACGTTGGCCACCACGCTTCCCCCACCGCGGCCCCGCCATCCACATCGCCCGCGACTACGGCGGCGAATCCCGTTGCGCGGTGCCGCGCCCGGCCCAGCGCTTCCAATCGGTCAGCGCATCACTGCATCGGGCTTACCCTCGTCGGGGCGACCGTCACCGCGGGCGCTCCGATGGAGCAGTCCGCGGGACCTACCCGGCCTGCTGCTCCATCCCGAGCAGCAGCGCGTCCAGCATCCGCTCGAAGGACTGCTCCGGATGCTCGTCGAACCCCAGGCCGAGCAGCTCCAGGCTCACCGCGCCGTGCAGTGCGCCCCACAGTTGCTGGGCGACCTCCACGTCGCTGCCCAGGCCGAGCGGCTGCAGGGTCCGAGCGGCGGCGACCATCTGCACGAGCTGGTCGAAGGAAGCGTGGGCCCGTTGCTGCGCCGCTGGGCCGGGCTCCACCTCGTGCTTGCGCTCGAACATCAGCCGGTAGTGCTCCGGGTGCTCCAGCGCGAACTGCCGGTAGCGCATCCCCGCGTCCCGCAGCCGGGCCCGGGCATCCGCCCCGGTGGCCGCCCCGACCGAGGCGGTCAGGTCGTGGAAGCCGCGCACGAACAGCGCCTCGAGCAATCCGGCCTTGCCCTGGAATCGGTTGTAGACGCCCATCGGCGCCACGCCCGCGCAGGAGGCGACCTTGCGCACGGTCAGCGCGCCGGGGCCCTCGTTGACCAGGATCTCCTCCGCTGCCTTGAGCAGCCCGTCCTCGACCGCGGTACTCGGTGTTCGTCCCATGGGTTGCAGCATAGCGTTCTATGGGTGTAGAACCTAGTTCTAGATATTTAGAACAACGATCTACAAGGAGCGAACCGATGGCCCTCACCCTCACCAAGCCCCCCGAGACGACGCGCGCCAGCGGCGCCCGATGGTGGATCCTGGCCGTGCTGTGCCTGAGCCTGTTCATGGTCGTGGTCGACAACACGATCGTGAACGTGGCGCTGCCCACACTGAGCACCGAGTCTGGGCGCCAGCACGACCGGCCTGCAGTGGATCGTGGACGCCTACACCCTGGTGTTCTCCGCCCTGCTGCTGGCCTTCGGCTACTTCGGCGATCGCTTCGGCCGCAAGCTGGCGCTGCAGCTGGGGCTGGTGGTCTTCGGCGTCACCTCGGCGCTGGCCGCGCTGGCGACCACGACCGGCCAGCTCATCGGCGCCCGCGCGCTGATGGGCATCGGCGCGGCGCTGATCTTTCCCGCGACGCTGGCGATCATCATCAACGTCTTCACCGACATCAAGGAGCGCGCGCCGGCCATTGGCATCTGGTCCGGTGTCACCGGCCTGGCCGTGGCAGCCGGCCCGGTCACCGGAGGCTGGCTGCTGGAGCACTTCTGGTGGGGCTCGATCTTCCTGGTCAACCTGCCGATCGCGGTGGTGGCGCTGGTGGCGGGCACGCGGCTGGTCCCCGACTCCCGCGACCCGCACCCCGGCCGATTCGACCGGATCGGGCTCGGTGCCTCCGTGGTCGCCGTGGGCCTGGGCATCTGGGCGATCATCGAGGGCCCGCACCGCGGCTGGACCTCGCCGAGGTGCTCACCGCGGGCGCGCTGTCGGTCGTCCTAGTGGCGGCGTTCGTCCGCTACGAAGCGCGGCGGGCCAGCCCACTGTTGGACGTGCGGTTGTTCACCAACCCACGGTTCAGCGCCGCAAGCATCGCCATCGCCGCAGCCTTCTTCGGCCTTTTCGGCTTCATCTTCCTGATCACGCAATACCTGCAGTTGGTGTTGGGCTACTCACCGTTGGAAGCGGGCGTGCGGACGGTTCCGTTCGCAGTGGTCACCGGCGCTTTCTCACCGGTGTCCATCGCGCTCATGCATCGGCTGGGGACCAAAGCGGTGGTAGCTGCGGGACTGGCACTGATGAGCATCGGCTTTGTGATCGCCTCGCAGTTGCAAGCCGACAGCGCCTACGTCGGGCCGGTCTTGGTCTCCATGGTCGTGATCGCCGCCGGTCTCGGCCTCACCACCAGCCCGGCCACCGAGGCGATCATGGGAGCCCTTCCGGCCGCGAAGGCTGGGGTCGGCTCGGCAGTGAACGACACCACCCGGGAACTCGGAGGGACGCTTGGCGTGGCGCTGGTGGGGAGTGTGTTTGCCAGTCTGTACGCCCCGCAGATCGTCGATGCGCTGCGCGGCTCCCCCGCCGCGGTGGTCGAAGCCGCGGGAGTCCTCAGTCGCGGCGGCGGTCGTCGTCGCCGGCGAGGTGCCCGACGGTGCCGCCGTCCTCGGCGCGGTGCAGGACGCGTTCATGAAGCGGCTTCGCCGCCGGGTCACTGGTCGCCGCAGCCGCGACGGCGCTCGGGCGCGGTCCTGCGCTTGCGGCTTCCTGCCCGCGCGTGCCGCGGTCGCGACCGTGGTGACGGCGGCGCGCCCCGACCCGCGTTGACGGATTTCCCAACCGGAAGCGGGCACATCGGCGCTCGATGTCCGATGTGCCCATTTCCGGTTGGGATCTGAACAGAGCCCGCCCCTCCCAGCCGAGACGCCTTCAACCGGCGACTGCAGCGCATCGTGCATGCCTTCGGCGCGGTCTGGAGCACCGAAGAGCCCGACTACCGCCGCAACGCCGGCAGCCTGCTCAAGCTGCACCGACTCCACTCGCGCCTGGCGAGGGTCAGTCTCGCCGGGCAATGCTCTGAATGCGCTACCAAAAGAGTCGACGTCCTGGCGCCGACCGCTGACCCTGACGAGGCGGTCCAGGGGCTGCGGGGACTCGAACACGCATTTGCGGGGCGGGGGTCGACAAAGTGCTCGGAGTCCGTCGCGGCGAGGAGTACTTCGGCCAATTGCCGATCGACATCACCCTGGCTGCCGGTGACGCGCTGATCCGCGAAATCCCACGGGGTCCGAGTCGCCGAGGTCC
>CAVPOB010000017.1:0-252316 GCA_963706835.1 uncultured Actinomycetota bacterium | reverse complement strand
TCCAGTTGAGGTGCGCCGTCGGCTTCATCTGGTGCCCGGCGACAAGGTGCTGTTCGTGGAGAAGGCGAACGGTGAGGTCGTCGTTGCCAAGGCCGGGCTCGCAGCACTGGCCCAAGCGCAGGCCGCGTTCTCCGACGCCGCGGCCGACTTCGGCGTCAGCGACGACACCGAGGTCCAATCGCTGGTCGACGACGTGCGTGGTCGGGTGTCGTGATCCGTGTCCTGGTGGACACCAACGTCGTCATCTCGGCGCTGCTGTTCCCGAACTCGACACCAGCGCGCGCCCTGGCCCTGGTCCTCGACGAGCACCGGCTGGTCGTGACCGACTGGATCATCGACGAACTGCACGAGGTAGTCGGGCGCAAGCGTCCCGATCTGTTGGCGGCGCTGGACACCTTTCTGGCCGGCATCGACTACGAACTCGCCAGCCCCGGTGATCAGAGTGTGCCGATCTCCGACCCTGCTGACCAGCCGATCCTGGACGCCGCCGTGGCCGGCGCCGTCGACGTCATCGTGACCGGCGACAAAGCCTTCCTATCCGTGACCCTGGACCGCCCCCGCATCCTCGCGGCCCGGGACTTCCTCGACCGGTACCCCCGGGCCGAGTGAAAGAGAGGTCGCTGCCCACCGGGTTGATGCTGTGCTTGCGTGCGGGGTCAGGGACCTTCACGCGGCGTAAGAGCCGAGGCCAAGATCCCGCAGTGGAGCCGTCAGCCCTGGCCGCTGTGGGCGCGCTCGCGCCGTGCGGGTGGGGTTAGCGTCGGTGGGGTCCGGGTGCCTGGCAGTGTTGGTGGTGCGGGGTCTGGGCCATTTGTCGAGTCGCCGCGTGAGGTGATTCCCATATCCACTGCTTCGATGATTCTGTTGCCGTTCCAGCCGACGTCGATGTCGACCGCCCAGTTGGCTGGCGGTGTCGTTCCTGGCCCGCTACTCCGGGCGGACCCACGAGATTGTACACCTCCCAGTTGGCGCGCTGGTTCGCCTGGTGTGAGGGCAACGGCCTGGACCCGCTGGTCGGGATGAAGCGCGCCCACGTCGAGCTGTACATCCGCCACCTCGGCGACTGCGGGCTGATGGACTCCTCGATCGTGACCATGATGCACGGCGTGCGCGGGTACTTCCTGTTCGCCCACATCGACGGCCTCATCAGCGCCGACCCGGCCGTCTACGCGCGGCTGCCGAAGGTGCAGCAAGATAAGTCCCGCGCCCAGGGCCTGGACCGCCTGGAGTTGATCCGGTTCCTGCAGGTCGCCCAAACGATCACCGTGCACCACGGCGCGCTGGCCTTCCTGCTCGGCATCAACGCGCTGCGCGCCTACGAGGCCGCGGGCGTGCGGATCGAGGACTACGCCGACACGATGCGCCGGATACCGGGTGCTGCACCTGGTCGGCAAGGGCAACAAGCCAGCCACCATGCCGGTCACCGTCCCGGTTCTGCGGGTTTGCAGGGCAGTCTCACACCGTCTACGGCGTCATTTGGCGTTCGAACATCGTGCTCAAGAAGCGTTCGAAACCGTCCATCCGATCGCGTCCCGTACATGGACGTAGGCGAATCGTAGGCAAATGCCTACCCCGACGACAGGTGCTAGTCCAGGACCGCCGTCAGCGGCTCCCTAGCCGCCGCCGCCCCGTACTCCGCGAATTGCCGCTACACCGCTACACGACGGCCCGCCCAACCCAGGATTGTGCTCAGAACGGGCCGGATAGCCGCCAGCGAGGTGTAGCGGGAAAGGCATGCTGTAGCGGGCGATCGGGCCCGCAGGAACGCCGCCCGCGACCCGTGGTCGCGCGGCTTCCGGCCTCCCCAACCGACTGGGAAGCTTGTCATGGCATGGGGATGTCAGCGACCGGGAGTCCGCCCGCGAGGGCGCCCCCACTTCGCCCACAAAGACGCACGCCGATGGGGTCGTCCTCGCGTGTGTGCCGAACACAACGGTGTGCCAGGAGCCGGCTGCGAGACGAGTCGGGGCTGTCCGCCCACGCCTGGTACACGCGCACGGTCTCTGTCGGAGCAGCCGCACGTGCGGGGCCTGGTGACTCCGTGGATCACCACGTCGGGACCTGATGAGCATGTTGTCGGGGATCACCGCGGTCGGGACGGCGACGCCTGCGCCGCCCTTCGCGCTCCCCAATCGGGTGACGTCGACCGACGTAGCCCGTTCACTCAGCGCGTTGAAGGAGCGCAAGGTCGCGCACACCCACGCCGTCGCGATCGGTGAGGGCCTCTTCTTCTGACCGAACGAGTACTGATCGAAACCCCGGTAGATCGAGCGGGGCACGACGCGGCCGCCGTGATCGGTGTTGCAGGCGGCGAGGCAAGCCATCAGCTCGGCTGCGGCGGCCTCGTCGTCACGCTCGGCGCCCGCGCCCAACCACACCTCGGGGTACGGGGCGAGGGCCTCCAGCACCGTCAGGTCGGAATACCAGATGTTGGGCCACTTCACCGCCTTGAAGTGCATGCCGTGCCCGAACATGTAGGGCTTCACCTCTGCGCGCTTGCGCCACACCTGCAGCAAGGTCCGGGCAGCCTCGGCGAGCGCGGACGGCCTGGCGGCCGCTTCCAGGCGACCGAACGTGCGCAGCGCCTCCGCGGTCACCTGAGGGCACGGGTCGCCGACACGTCCGGGGCCGCGGCCGCCCGTACCGCTGTGCGGCAGGCAGCGACACCCCTGCCCCAACGAAGCATTGGTGATGTCGTCGGCCATCAGGTCCAAGGCGGTGCGGACGCGGGGGTCGTCGACACGTCCGAAGCGGACAAGCACCTCGGTGATGGCGTAGTGGTCGCACGCCACCGTCGACCACGCCGGGTCGGGTTGGCGAATGAAGGTGGCGAAGGCAAGGAAGCGGCCTTCGGCAGTGCGGTGCTCGAGCATCTGGCCGAGCAGGCGCTGGACTCCCGGCAGGTCGTCCTCCCCGCTCACTCCGAGATCGGCAAGCAGGTTGAGCAGATTGGGCGCGTAGGCGGGGGCGCCGTGCGAGCGGATCGGGTCGGTCCACGCCGGCAGCCGCTGGATCAGGCCTTGGACGAGGGGGTCGTCCATGGTCGCCTGGTGATCCGCCCGGACGATCGGGTCGTCCGGCTGGCGGTCGTCGAGGCGCACCCGGGTCACCCACCGGGCGTAGGGCTCGTCGCTCTCGCGAAGCCACGGCCTCGGGTCGAACGGGAGCAGACCCACCCACGCCTCGTCGGAACCGGTCACGCCCACACACTACGACCTACGTGTACCCACCCCCTTGCCGACGACCGAGCTACCCCCGCGAGCGACGACCTGTCACCATCCGTCGGCCAGGTCGCTGGCTACTGCCGTCCATGCGCGACCAGATGATGGGCCGCCAGCATGGCGACGCCCTGGCCGCTGCGATGCGCGGTTCTCGGCCGGTCGGCTGCGAGGAGACGGGCGCTCGATGCTGCGGGAGTGGCCCGACCGCGTCGCCGCCGACATCATGGAGTTCGCCCGCACCCTCGGCGCATGACGGGTGCGAGGGCAGCGGAGGGAGGATCGGGCGTGGATGACGTTCAGGCCTGGTTGCTGACCGGTGATCCTGCGGTCCGCTGGCAGGTGCAGCGGGACCTGACGGGAGGCGATTGGCTGGGGACTCGCGAGCTGGGTGGCGCAGCAGGGTTGGGGTGCGGTGCTACTGAGGCACCGCAGTCCCGATGGGACCTGGCCCACCGGGTCGTACTCCCCCAAGTGGACCTCGACGTTCTACTCGTTGCAGGTCCTGCAGCAACTCGGAGTCCCAGCCCCGGGGTCGGTGCACGCGCTGCTCGGCGCGGGCCTGCGGCCCGACGGCACCTTCGCCCTGTGGTCCTCGGGTCGGGAAGACACATGCGTGCGGGCCATGATGCTGTCGATGGCAAACGCTGCCGGGGTGCCGATGCGGGGCGCCGCGGATCGATTGCTGGACCAGCAGTTGCCGGACGGGGGCTGGAACTGCCAGTCGCAGGCGACCCACTCCTCCTTCCACACCACAATCAGCACGCTGGAGGCGTTGGCGCCCCTCGAATCGACCTCGGCGGACGTGGCACGCGCCGCCGGCGCGGGCCGGGAGTTCCTGTTGGCGCACCGGTTGTTCCGCTCGCACCGCACCGGGGACGTCGTGCGGCCGTCGTTCACGCTGTTCTCCTTCCCCCACTACTGGTACTACGACGTGCTTCGGGCGCTGGACTACTGGCGGGCCTTCGACTACGACCCGCGATTGGACGACGCGCTCGACCTCGTCCACTGCAAGCGGCGCCGCGGCACCTGGACCCTGCAGGGCAAGCACACCGGGGACACCTGGGTCGACATGGAACACCCCGGCAGACCCAGCCGGTGGAACACCCTGCGGGCCATGCGGGTGCTTCGGTGGGCGGAATCGGCACCGCCGAGGATCATCCCATGAGCCGCCCCGCCTCCCGCTCGGAACCTCTGGCAAGGATCGATAGCGACTTTGAGGCGCTGCTGCTCGAGGTTGACCGGGTCGACCCCGACCTGCGCGACTCACCGCGTGCCTGCGAGACCTGGTCGGTCAAGGATCTGCTGGCCCATCTCGACGCATGGCATGGGCTCTTCCTCGGCTGGGAACGCGCCGGGCGAGCCGGTGATTCCATCGCCATGCCAGCGCCTGGCATCAGCTGGGCCCAGACCCCGGTGCTGAACGATCAGATCTGGCAGCGGACCCGCAGCGACCCATGGAACGAGGTGCTGGATCGGCTGCACGCATCGCACAGTGCTGTCCGAAACATCGTTGCCAGCTACTCCGAGGACGACCTGTTCAGCAAGCGCCGGTTCGCCTGGACCGGCACCACGTCCGTCGGCAGCTACGCGGTTTCAGCGACCACCAGCCACTACGACTGGGCCCGGCAGCTGATCCGCCGCTTCCTGAAGACCCGGCCTGCTGGTTGAGATGGACATTGACGCGTACCTCGGATGACCAGATCTTCATCGACTCGACGGGCCGGGCGGCGGCACGGAACCGTGGCCTTCGGTTGTGGTCGGGCGCGGCGTTGAGCGCGTCCGGTAGCAACTCGAGCCCGAGATGAACACGCACGTGGTAGACGGGAGCGTGGCCCAACCGGCGGCGACTCCAGAAGCACATCTCGTCGAGCGGCTGCGGAAGGTCGAGTCGGCGTTGCCGTTCGCGGTGTCGACCCGGCGGATGTTCGGCGGCACGATGGTCCATGCCGACGGCAAACCAGTCGCGCCGCTGTCCGCGGCCGGGTTCGCCGTCAAGCTCATGTCGCCGCTTCACGAACAGGCGATTGGCCTGGCGGGGGCCAGCCCGCTTCGCTACGCCTGTCGAACCCGGGTGTGAGGGTCAACCCCGACGATCATGCGTCCCACTACCCCTACTCGCGTCCGAGCGATACCAGGTCGGCGAGGAGCCCGAAAGAGAGCCACACCGATCGCGCTGGCGGGCAGCCGCGAATAGACAGCGTCCCGCCGAGCACCTCGACACCAGCCTGGCCAGACCGGAGCCAGCAGGAGAAGTCAACAAGTAGCCGCGTACCGTCCCGGTCGCGGCAGTGCGGCACACCTAGTTGCCGTTCACCGGTTCGATCGAGCCCCTGACAAACACCGTTCCGCGGTACCGAGTGCTCGGCGCTCTCTCGGTACACGAGCCCCTCATATGCGCCGGTGCCGGTGTACTCCACGCTCCACTCCCCATGGAGGCCGCCGCATATCGGGCACCAGAAGAGCGTCATCTCGGGACTTGCCGGGGCACCGATCCACGTCCCGCCATCGGTCCCGAGACGGAACTCCTTCGGGTACTCGGCCGGTTCCTCGCCGAACCCACCCGGATTGTCGTTCGAGCCGGGCAGCGCCGAGAACGTCTCGGTCCCGCTCACCCGATCGTCAGACATGTCGTAGACACAGGCGAATCCTCTCGATTCGTTGGGGGGCGTCGCGGGCTGCACTGGATCGATCCACGCGAGGGGACTGCCAATGACCCGGCCATCGCCTCTGCGATCTTGGCCGCTGCTGAGTTCGGTTGACGGCTCGCCGATCGACGCGCCCAGTGCCCCACATCGCCGCGTACCGTCCCGGTCAGCGGCGCTGCCTGCACCGCCGCCTGCGGACGCGCCTATGACCAGGGGGCGCAGGGCCCCCCAGACCTGGGCTGAGTCGCAGGACCATGATGGAGTCACGACGGTGCGCGGCGGGTCTTCTGCTATCTGGATCGACCGGTCCAGGAGAGGGAGTGCTGCTGAACCAACCTGCCGCGACGTACGTCCCGAGTCTCAACGAGATCACCGGAGGAGGTCAGCATGCGTGCGAGCTCGATCATGCTGATGGCGGCGGTGGTGGCTGCCTTGGCCGCGTGTGCTGAGCCCGGGGACACGGCGGCGCCCTCGCCCGCGTCGGCGACGCTGGCCGGCGACTGGGTTCTGGCCGAGGGCATCGACGTCGTCGACGGCTACCCCGTGACGTTGTCGATCGACGGGACGACCGCTGGCGGACGATCGGCCTGCAACAGCTACGGCGCGAGGGTTGTGCTCGATGGCTCAGCAGTTCGCTTCGACCAGGTGTCGTCCACCGACATGGGGTGCGATCCGGCAGTCATGGACGTGGAGGCGGCCTACGTCGATGCGCTCGTCCAAGTGCGGTCCTGGTCAATCGCGAGTGGACAGCTGCAACTCGACGGGCCCACGCCATTGGTGTTCGACCCACGGCCGGCGGTGCCGACCGAGGCGCTCGTCGACAACACGTGGACGCTCGAGTCACTGGTGAGCGGCGACACCGTCCAGTCGGTACATGGACAGCCGGCCACGCTGGTGCTGCTGTCCGACGGGACTCTGACCGCCGGCACCGGGTGCCGCACGCTGTCGGGCAGGTGGGTGCAGTCGGGGGCCGAGGTGCTCCTGCCGGAACTGGCCGCCGACGGTAACTGCCCGGCCGATCTGGCCGGCCAGGACAACCATGTGGTGTCCGTGCTCGGTGACGGGTTCACCGCGCAGGTCGACGGCAACGTGCTCACGGTGACGTCCATGGGAGACAAGGGCTTGGTCTACCGTGCTTGGCCAGCCGACGACTCAGATGGCAGCTGACGGCTCGACAACCCCCGGAGCTCCGGCCCGGGACCACCTCGAGGGGAGGCGGAGGCCTCAACCGCGGCCGTGACCGACCGACCGAACGGAAGCCAGTCGGCTCGAGTCGTCGCCTCAGCAAGGCGCGCAGAGTTGGACTCTCCGAGTGCGCAAGCCGTGCCGCAGACTCCAGCGACCTGACCCCTACCGCCGCGAGTGACTCAATCCAGTAGGGCCCGGTGTGCGACGTCTCCACCACGTCGACCCCCACGAGCCTCCACCCCTCGGGGCGCCACAGACGCATCTGATCGCGGAACAGGAGCAGTCTGTTCATTGGGTCCCACGGCGTCCATGACGTGCTCGCTCGTGCGGCCGGACGGCTCGGGAGTAGCCTGAACAACGCTCGAAGACCCGATCGTAGGCAAATCCGTAGGCAATCCGGGCCTGGGCAGCGCCATCCCTGCAGGGCTAACCGCCCCCTGACCTGCGACGATACAGAGCCGACGCCCGGACTCGAACCGGGAACCACCTGTTTACAAGACAGGTGCGCTGCCAATTGCGCCACGCCGGCGTTCTCGAGTCAGTGTAATGCCGACGTGCCGTAGCCATCGCAGCCCGAGCGCGGCCAGACTCCAGGGGTGGTGGACAGAGGCGGTCTGCGAGCCGCTGCGAATTGGGTGACGCTGGGGACCCCGCTCGGACTGCTGATCGCCGCGGCCTCAAGGTGCCGCAGGATGCCAGGTCCGAGGGGCTTGACCCTGGCGACGGGGTACCGGGCAGCCTTGCCTCGGGGGGCAGCGTTCACGGTGGGCAACGTCATCATCCTGCGCGACGAGCGGCTCGTGCGCCGCGACCGCTTGCTGGTGCACGAGGAGCGCCACGCGACCCAGTGGGCGGCCTGCCTGGGTGTGATCGGATTTCCGCTGCTCTACGCAGTGGCCAGCATCTGGTCGTGGACCGCGACGGGGGACTTCCACTCGCGGAATGTCTTCGAGCGCTGGGCCGGTCTCTCCGACGGCGGGTACCGGGAGCGTCCGCCGCGATGGGGACGGGCGCGGCGCTAGCTGGAATCCGTTGGTGGCCGCCGCTCGCGGTCAAGAGCCCCGGTGGCGCCGAGCGCAGCGTCGAATGCCCGCGCGACCGTCACCGCCGACCTTCGAGTGTCATGCCACGCGACGCCGGGGCTCGGCTCAGTCGCCGACTGCCGCCAGGATCGCCGCAGTGGCGCTGCACCCGAGCCGGTCCGCGCCCGCTGCGACCATTGCCAGAGCTTGCTCGGCGGTCCGGATGCCGCCGCTGGCCTTCACGCCTGCCGCCAGGCCGACGGTTGCGCGCATCAGCGACACCGCGGCCACAGTCGCGCCACCGGCCGGGTGGAACCCCGTCGAGGTCTTCACGAAGCCGGCGCCGGCCTGCATGGCCGCCCGGCAGGCGTCGGCGATTTCATCGTCGGTGAGGATCGCCGACTCGATGATGGCCTTGACCAGTGCCCCCTCCGCAGCACCGACCACCACTCGGATTTCCCGTTCCAGGCGATCGAACCGCCCGGCCTTCACCGCACCCAGGTCCACGACCATGTCGATCTCAGTGGCGCCTGAGGCGACGGCCGAGGCCGCCTCGCGTGCCTTGACCTCGGGAAGATGCGCGCCTGATGGGAAGCCGCACACCGACGCCACGGCCAGCGACCCGGCCAACTCGCCCACGGCCACACCCACCAAGGTCGGCGACACGCAAACCGCCGCAACGTCGAGCGCTCGAGCCTCCCGGCACAGGGCGGCGACATCAGCCGCGGTTGCTTCGGGCCGGAGCAGCGTGTGGTCGATCATCCCGGCGAGCCGAGCGCGTCGATTCACTCCAATCACGCCTCAGAACCTCCCCACGCAGCAACCCTTCGTGACCGGATTGTTGCCTGTCGCAACGGGCGGATGCGCTGGGAACGCACTAGCGTCTGCTTCAGGACCGCGAGGTGCGGTTTGCGCGCTGCCGCATGCAGCGCGCTAGGCAAGTGAACGGAGCAACAATGCGCCGACTGAAGCAGGGGTTGGCCCTGGGGGCGGTACTCGCCCTCGGTCTGACCGCGTGTGGCAGCGACGATGATGGAGACGGCGGCGGCGGCGACGTCAGCGGTTCGCTGCTGATCTGGGCCGACGAGAACCGAGCCGGGCCCGTCGGCGAACTGGCCCAGGCATGGGGCGACGAGAACGGTGTGGCCGTCGAGGTCGTGCAGATCAACTTCGACGACCTGAAGGACCAGTACGCGCAGCAGGCGCCCGCCGGGCAGGGCCCGGACATCTTCATCGGGGCCAACGACTGGTCCGGTGAGTTCGCGGCCAGTGGTCTGATCGCGCCGATCGACCTCGGTGACAACCGCGGCAACTTCAACCCCGCGGCTGTGGACGCGTTCACGGTCGATGGGCAGACCTATGGCGTGCCGATCGCGACCGAGAACATCGTGATGTTCCGCAACACCGACCTGGCGCCGGAATCCCCGGCCAGCATCAACGAGATGGCTGAGACCGGTCTGGCGCTGCAGGCAGAGGGCAAGACCCAGTTCCCGATCGGCCTGCAGGTCGGCGACAAGGGCGACGCCTACCACGCCTACCCGTTCCTCTCGGCTGCCGGTGGCTACTTCTTCGGCGGTCCGGACGGCGACGGCAACTACGACGTCAACGACGTGGGTATCGCCAGCGAGGGCGGTTTGGTCTTCGCCGAGGCCTGGGCCCAGTTCGGGGCCGACGGCGTCATCAAGTCGACCTTCACCGGTGGCGACCTGGCAGACCGCGTGGGCGGCCGGCCAGCTGCCGTACTGGATCACCGGTCCGTGGAACAAGGGCAAGGTCGAGGAGTCCGGCGTGCCGTTCGAGGCCGAGCCGGTGCCCGGCTGGGATGGCGTGAACGAGACGTCGGTCCCGATCGTGGGCGCCCAGGGCTTCTTCCTGAACCAGAACTCCACGAACCAGACGACGGCGCAGGCCTTCCTGGATGCCACGATGAACACCGAGTTCATGGACAGCATCTACGCAGCCGATCCGCGACCCCCGGCATGGTCGGCTTCCGCCGAGGCAGCCAGCGCTGACCCGATCATCGCGGCCATCCTGGAGTTCGGCGACGGCGGGCTTCCCGAACCTGCCGTACACCGAGATGGGCATCGTCTACGAAGAGGCGGGCCTGGCCCAGAAGAAGATCCTCGACGGTGAGGATCCGGTGGCCACCACTGAGGAGGCGCAGGCCACCATCGAAGAGCGAATCGGTTCGGGTTCATAGCCCAGACGGCCGGACATCGGGCCTTCGTTTCTGATAGGAACTAGGCGTGTCCGGTGCATCCTTTGCAGAGGGGAAGTCGCCGTTCGGCGGCTTCCCCTCTGGTTCGTTGTCGGTATGGGTGCTCAAGCTGCTCGTCCTGGGCTTGATCGACGTCCTGGCTATATGGGCGATCGTCAAGGCGTACGACGCCAACTGGTGGCCAGCGGCCATCTTCATCGGCATCATCGTGCTCGCCATGAACATCGTGTACTTCCAGAAGGGCGCGCTGCCCTGGAAGTATCTGCTGCCGGGTCTGACCTTCCTGGTCGCGTTCCAGCTGTACCCGGCCGGCTACACGTTCTTCATCTCCTTCACCAACTACGGCACCGGCCACCTCATTCAGCAGGACCAGGCAGTCGCGGCGATCATCAGTCAGAACACGCGCCCGGTCGCAGATTCGCCTTCGGTGAACGTGCGGCCCCTCGAGCAGGGCGGCGAGGTGTTCATGCTGATCACCGATCCGGAGACCGGCGAGGCCTTCATCGGCTCGGCGACCGAGTTGGAGCCGCGCTGAGAGTGCGACCTTCGAGGGCGATGTCGCCACCGGCGTAGACGGCTACGAGACGCTCAACCTGGGCCAGCTGGCGGGGGATCCCGAGCTCGACCAGCAATGGCAGGCGCTGGCGGTGCCGTTCGACCCCGAGCAGGGCTTCTACATCAAGGCATCCAGCCCGACCCGGGGATCCATCGTGGAGTCCGAGTTGGCCTACGATCCGGAGGCGAATGCGTTCACCAACGTCGTCACCGAGCGAAGTCTTCTTCGCGAACGGCGATGTGGGCCTGTTCACCACCGACCAGTTCGATCCCGACGATCGCAGCGGCTCCCCGCCCTCATCGGAGAAGGCCTCGGGCAACCAGGGCGAGTTCCTGACGCCTGGGTGGCCGGTCAACGTCGGCTTCGACAACTACACGCGCATCTTCACCGATGAGGGTGTTCGGCAGAACTTCATCCCGATCTTGCTGTGGTCCTTCGCGTTTGCCATCGGCACGGTGCTGATGCAGTTCGCGCTGGGGCTGTTGATGGCGATGATCTTCCAGGAGCGCCGCATGCGCGGCCAGCAGATCTACCGCGCGATCCTCATCGTCCCCTACGCCCTGCCGATCTTCATGACGGCCCTGGTGTGGAAGGGCATGCTGAACCGCGACTTCGGCATCATCAACCAGATCATCGGCTCGGACATCTGGTGGCTCGGCGAACCGTGGCTGGCCAGGCTGTCGCTGCTGGTGGTCAACCTCTGGATCGGCTACTCCTACTTCTTCATCGTCGTCACCGGAGCGCTCACCGCGATTCCGGGCGATCTGAAGGAGGCCGCCTTTGTGGATGGCGCCAGCGGATTCAAGGCGTTCCGCACCGTGGTGCTGCCGCTGTTGATGGTCGCGGTGTCACCGCTGCTCATCGCGTCCTTCTCCTTCAACTTCAACAACTACACCTTGGTCGACCTGCTGACCGGCGGCGGACCCTTCCCGGGTTCGCCGATCGACGGCGGCCAAACCGACTTGTTGATCACCTACACCTATCGATTAGCGTTCGGGACCTCGGAGCAGTTCCTCGCGTTCGCCTCGGCGCTGTCGATGCTGATCTTCATCATCGTGGGCGGCATCTCGGCGTACGGATTCCGGCTCACCAAGAGGCTCGAGGAGATCAAGGCATGAGCGAGTCGACCGCAACCACGACCGCCTCGACGGAGAAGCTGCGCGCCGCTCCGAGGATGACCCCAGCGCGCTGGTTCGCTGTCGTCGGGTGGCGACACCTGATTGCCCTGCTGGCCGTTACCTTCGCCTTCTTCCCGATCCTCTACATCATCAACGTCGCCCTGAACCCGGTGGGCTCGCTGTCCGCGGCCTGCCCGCCGGACAGGACCGGCATCGCCGCGTTCAGCTGCCTGCTGCCCTCGGAGTTCAGCACGCAGAACTTCACCGACGTGCTGACCAGCGATCTGCGGCCATACACGGTGTGGTTCCGCAACAGCGTGGTGATCGCGCTGACCGTCGCGTCGGCCTCGACCATGATGTCGGCGATGGGCGCATTCGCGTTCTCGCGCCTGCGCTTCAAGGGCCGCCGGCCCGGCCTGCTGGCGCTGGTACTGCTGCAGATGTTCCCGCAGCTGCTGGCCCTGACCGCGATCTTCATCATCCTGGTGCGGATGACCGAGGTCTTCCCGGCGCTGGGCTTGGGCACAGTCGCGGGACTGATCGTGGTGTACCTCGGCGGATCCCTCGGCGTGAACACGTACCTGATGAAGGGCTTCTTCGACACCATCCCGGTCGAGATCGACGAGTCCGCCAAGATCGACGGCGCCAGCCATGTGCGGATCTTCTTCACGCTGATCCTGCGCTTGGCCGCGCCGGTGCTCGTGGTGGTCTTCTTCGTCACCTTCACCGGCATGTTCAACGAGCTCGCGATCGCCCGCACGCTGCTGCCGGACATCCGCAACACCACCCTGGCCGTCGGTCTGAACTCCTACGTCTCCGGCAACCTCCAGGAGTGGGGACTGTTCGCCGCTGGCGCGCTGATGGCGGCCATTCCGATGCTCATCGTGTTCGCGGTCAGCCAGCGCTACCTGACCACGGGCCTGACGGCTGGGGCGGTCAAGGGCTGACGGCGTTCGGCGCGGGGAGCGATGCCGTGGGCTCGGCGCAGTGGTATGAGGTGCCGCACCACGACGGCTCGTCCGACCTACCTGCCGGAGCCCCCGCAGCACCTCGGCGACACCTTCGACGTGCTGCTGCGGGTACCTGTCGGCAGCCCGGTCACGAGGGTGGCGGTGCGGCACGTCCACGACGGCGAGCCCGTCAGTGTCGCGGCGTGGCTGGACCGGACCGATGCGTTCGGCAACCGCTGGTACCGGGCAGCCCTGCGGCAGGTCAACCCGGTCACGCGCTACCGGTTCCTGACCGACGGCGGGCCATCGGGCTACCAGTGGATCACCGCGGCGGGCCCACGGCACTACGACCCCGGCGACGCCGGCGACTTCGTCAGCAGCATCCATCCCGGCGGCCCGGACTGGCTGTCCGGGCGCGGTCGCCTACCAGATCTTTCCCGACCGTTTCGCGCGATCCGGGACCGTGGAAGTGCCGCCGCCACAGTGGGCCATCCCGCGTCCCTGGGCCGATGTCCCCATCCCGGAGGGCCACGGCAGTGCCCGCGTCTTCTACGGCGGCGACCTGCCACGGTGTGACGGCCCACCTCGACCACATTGCCTCCCTCGGAGCCAACCTGCTCTACCTGACCCCGTTGTTCCCCGCGCCCTCCAACCATCGCTACAACGCATCCACCTTCGAGCACATCGATCCGCTCCTCGGCGGCGATGTGGCGTACCAGGCGCTGATCGAGGAGGTGCACCGCCGGGGGATGCGCATCATCGGGGACCTCACCACCAACCACACCGGGTCCGATCACGAGTGGTTCCGGGCCGCTACGTCCGACCCGATCGGCGCCAACCGCCCAGTTCTACTACTTCACCGAGTACCCGCGGGCCTGGGTGGGCTGGATGGGGCACCGGGCACTGCCGAAGTTGAACTACAGCAACCCGGAGGTGCTGCGGCGCACTGGTCACCGCCGACGACGCCCCGGTGCGCCGGTACCTGCGGCCCGACTTCGGCCTGGACGGCTGGCGCATCGATGTAGCCAACATGACCGGTCGATACGGAGCCACCGATCGCAACCGCGATGTGGCGGAGGCGGTCCGCAATGCGGTGCTGGAGGAGCGACCGGATGCCTATCTGGTCGGCGAGCACTTCCACGACTTCCTGGACGACCTCGACGGTGCCGGATGGCAGGGCGTCATGAACTACTCCGGCTTCACCAAGCCGATCTGGTCGTGGCTGAACACCGGGCGACTGCCGCTGGACAACTGGATGGGGATTCCCTGGGACGGCTGGCCTCGGCGTGCCGGGCTCCTCGGCCGTGGCCTCGATGCAGAGTTTCTCGGCCGTCGGATGGCAGCACCGCATCGCGAGCATGAACATCATCTCCAGCCACGATTCGCCCCGGATCCGCACGATCACCGGTGACCCGGCGCTGGTCGAGGTCGCGGCAGGCGCGATGTTCACCATGCCCGGCGTGCCCATGATCTGGGCCGGTGACGAGATCGGTCTGGAGGGTCTGTCGGGCGAGGACGGCCGGCGACCCTTCCCGTGGCACCGGCCGGACCTTTGGGACACCGGCACGCTGCACGCTTATCGGTCGCTGGCCAAGGTGCGGGCCGGGTGTGCGGCGCTGCAGCGCGGTGGCTTGCGGTGGCTGTACACCGACGACGACCGACTGGTCTTCGTGCGGGAAACGGCAGACGAGACCGCCCTGGTTCTGCTCGCCAGAGCACCCGGTCCGGCGATTCGGGTGCCAACCGAGGCGTTGGGGCTGCAAGATGGTCAAGAGTTCGACAGGCTGTACCCAGTGAGTGCATACCCTGCGAGCGACCCCCGGCACCTGCCGGGCGATGGTCCGGGCGTCTGGATCTGGCGATGGTCACAAGCGCGGCGGGCTCACCAGGAGTGAGGAAGGATCGACATGGCGCAGGTTGCATTCAGGCACGTGGAGAAGGTCTATGAGAACGGCTTCCATGCCGTGCATGACCTCAACTTGGAGATCGCCGACGGGGAGTTCCTCGTGCTCGTCGGACCTTCCGGCTGCGGGAAGTCCACCGCGCTGCGAATGATCGCCGGCTTGGAGGACGTCTCGGGCGGTGACCTGGTCATCGGCGAGAAGCGCGTCAACGAGCTGCCGCCCCAGGACCGCGACATCGCCATGGTCTTCCAGTCCTACGCGCTCTACCCCCACATGTCGGTGGCCGACAACATCGCCTACGGCCTGAAGTTGCGCAAGATGCCCAAGCAGGAGATCGAGGAGCGGATCAAGCGCGCCGCGGACATGCTCGAACTCACCGCCAACCTCGACCGCAAGCCTGCCCAGCTGTCCGGCGGCCAGCGCCAGCGCGTCGCCATGGGCCGTGCGATCGTGCGCCAGCCGCAGGTGTTCCTCATGGACGAGCCGCTGTCCAACCTCGACGCCAAACTGCGCGTGCAGATGCGCGCGGAGATCTCCTCGGTGGTGCGCTCGCTCGGCACGACGACGGTCTACGTGACGCACGACCAGGTCGAGGCGATGACCATGGGGGACCGGATGGCGGTCATGAAGGCCGGCTTCCTGCAGCAGGCAGGCTCCCCGCAGGAGGTCTACGACAACCCGAACAACATCTTCGTCGCCCAGTTCGTCGGATCGCCGCCGATGAACCTGGTGCAGGGCAAGATCCAGCGGGAGGGCGATGGCGCCACGCTCACCATCGGTGGGGCGACGCTGGCGGTCCCGCCAGCGGTCTTCGCCCACCGGCCCGGGCTGGCGGACTATTCGGGCAGGACGGTCGCGGTGGGCGCCCGCAGCGAGGACATGGAGGACGCATCGCTGCGGCCGGACGCCCGCCCTGAAAGCCGGTTGAACGGCACCGTGACCCTGGTGGAGGCGCTGGGGTCGGAGATCGTCGTGCACTTCGACCTCGCCGGTGACAAGGTCGAGACCGAGGACACCAAGCTCATCGCCAAGGAGACCGGCGAGGAAGGACTCAGCGCGGCAGCGGGCACCGTGAAGTGGGTCGCGTCCTTCGCCCCGCGCTCGCGGGTGCGCATGGGCGACAACGTCGAGGTCGCCGTGGACATGGAGCGGCTGCACTGGTTCGACCCGGACTCCGGCGAGTCCATCCGTTAGGGAACACGCCGGCGCCGGCACCAAGGAGGTGGCATGGCGCTGAAAATCACGGGCTCGCTCGATGACAACGACCTGTTGTTCCTGCCCTGGTCGACGCCGTTGGAGGAGTGGCCGGAGGAGTATGTCGTCGCCCTGCCGCGCGGCATCTCCCGTCACGTGGTGCGCTTCACCCGGATCGGGGACAAGGTCTACGCCCTGAAGGAGATCAGCGCCGCGCTGGCGCTGCACGAGTACGACATGCTGCGCGAGTTGCGCAAGCTCGGCGTGCCCAGCGTCAAAGCGGTCGGGATTGTCCGCAACCGCGAGGATGAGGCCGGCAATCCGCTCGACTCCGTGCTCATCACGCGGCACCTGCCGTTCTCGCTGCCCTACCGCGCCCTGTTCTCCGGACAGTTGCGCGACGACACGCTGACCCGACTCGTCGATGCGCAAGTACTGCTCATCGTGCG
Organism: uncultured Actinomycetota bacterium; assembly: GCA_963706835.1. GTDB lineage: Bacteria > Actinomycetota > Actinomycetes > S36-B12 > CAVXYG01. The sequence continues at coordinate 235,851 of CAVPOB010000017.1, read as the reverse complement.
GCTGCACCTGGTCGGGTTCGCGTGGAAGGACTGTTCGCTGTCCAACACGCTCTTCCGGCGCGACGCCGGCGACTTCGCCGCGTACCTGGTCGATGCGGAGACCGGAGAGCTGCAGGCCACGCTCAGCGACGGCGTGCGCTGGTACGACATCGACACCGCCACGACCAACATCGCCGGGGAGTTGATGGACCTGCAGGCGGCCGGCAAGCTGCCGGAACACCTCGACCCGGTCGAGTTGGCCCTGGAGCTGCCGTCGCGGTACGAGAGTCTGTGGAAACTGCTCAACCGGGACATCACCATCAGCAAGGACGACCGCCACGTTCTGGACAGCCACATCAGGCAGTTGAACGACCTCGGCTTCGACATCGCCGAACTGCAGGTGGAGGGCTCCGGCAGCAGCGGCCGGGTCAAGGTGCGCGCGAAAGTGGTCGACCCCGATCATCACAGCCGTCGCCTGATGCGCCTCACGGGACTCGATGTCGGGGAGAACCAGGCCCGTCGCCTGCTGAACGATATGGACGCCTTCCGCGCTGCCCAGAACGCCTCGGGCAACATGGTGGCGCGGGACGAGCAGGTGTGCGCCCACCGTTGGCTCACCGAGGTGTTCGAGCCGGTGGTCTCAGCGGTGCCCGAGGACCTCGTCGGCAAGCTCGAGCCGGCGGAGGTGTTTCACGAGGTGATGGAGCATCGCTGGTTCCTGTCGGAGAAGGTCGGCTACGACGTCGGCACCGACTGGGCGATCACGTCCTACATCAACGAGGTGCTCAGCGGGAAGCCCGATGAACAGGCGGTGCTGGGCTCGCGGTCGGGTCGGCCCAGCGATAGTCAGACCGTGCGGCTGGTCCTGCCCAAAACGCTGCGGGACCGCTGAGGGCGGAGCGTCACGACAGGCCGTGCTGCGCCGCCACCTCATCGACCTTGGCCCAGATCCGCGAGCGCACCATCGGCGAGTTCATCTCGTTCATGTGGTTCACGCGGCCCAGGATCAGGTCGTCCACCGGGAGCTCCGGATAGATGTGGAGGTGGCGGACATGCTCCTCCTCGGTGGCGATGAGGATGTTGTGCACCCCCGGGACGTCGATATGGGCATCCACGTACGGCCTGATGAACAGTTCGTGCGTGCTGTAGATGTTGGTGACCCGCTCGCCGATCATCGGCAGGTCCCGGTGCAGCCCCGCCAGGAACGTCGATCCCTCCGCCATGTCCGACAAGGCCGGAGCCATGACTCGGCCGCGCTGGCCGAGCACGTTGGTCACGCGCGTGGCGCTGGCGGCGCCCGCCCAGGGCGTCCCGACACTGATCACGTGCCGGACCTGCTGCTGGTGATCGATGGCGTAGCGCAACACGGCCAGGGCGCCCTGCGAGTGGCCGACCAGGACCACGGGATTGCCGGGGTCGCGGCCCATCGCCTCCAGCCCGGCCCGGATGTCGCGCGCGAGGTGCTCCTGGGACCGGTGCAGGGGAATCGTGACACCGAACGCCGCCAGCGTGATGAGGAAGGCGTTGGGGTGGCGGCGCAGGACCTGGCGCATCATCAAGGTGGCGGCAACGCCGCGGATGGCGGTCCCGGCCACGATCGGCACTGCAATGGTCACGGCCCCTCCTCAGCAGCGGCGGCGTCTGCGGCCATCGCGAGCGCGCCGCGCACTCCCGACTGGCGGCCCAGGGCGGGCGGAACGAGTTCGGGCACCGGGATGTATCCGGCGATGGACTCGGCCAGCAGCGGCCGGACGAGTTCGTGGATGTGCGGCTGTGCGCCGATCCCGCCGCCGAGCACGATCCGCTCGCACGACAGCACCATCGCGATGTTCGCCAGGCCGACCGCCAGCAGTTGTGCCTCCAGCCGCCAGGCGGCGCGGCCGATCGGCACGTCCCGAGCCGGTACGCCCTCCCGCGCGCGGATAGCGGGCCCGGCCGCCACCCCCTCCCAGCAGGAGCCGTGATAGGGGCACACGCCGGGGCCGGGCGCGCCGGGGATGCGCTGGTGCCCCATCTCGGGGTGCAGCGCGCCGTGCAGCGGCCGTCCCGCCACAATGGCGCCCCCGCCGATGCCGGTGCCCACCGTGACGTAGAGCAGACAACTGGTGTGCCCTCCGTCGGCGCGCCATTCAGCGAGTGCTGCAGCGTTGACGTCGGTATCGAAGGCCAGTGGCCCCGCGATGCCGGCCTCGCGCAGTCCGCCCAGCACATCTGCGCCGCCCCACCCGGGCTTCGGAGTGGTGGTGACGCGGCCGTAGTGGGCTGATGACGGATCGGGGTCGCAGGGGCCGAAACTCGCAACGCCGACGGCGTCGAGCGGCCCGTGGGACAGCAGGAACGCGGCAGCCCGCCGCAGCGTCACACCGGGGTCATCGCCGGTGGGGAACTCCTCCAGGGCGGTGATGCGGTCCGGCCAGCCCACGGCGACGACGGTCTTGGTGCCGCCGGTCTCGATGCCGCCGTACGTGACCACGCCTGTGCCAGCCCTTCCCCAGTGCTGCGTCTGTCCGCGCCTTCCACGGTAGCGATGCCGCATGCCGTGGCGCTGCAATCCCGGATCGGGCCGCGACTCAGATCCTGGTCAGCGTCAGCGGCTCGGGCTCGCCGGCCGGCTCGGCGGCGGGTGCGGCGTCGGCCCGCTCCGCCCGATCCGCGGCGAGCTCGCGCCGGGATGTGCCGCGGGAGGTCGACCAGAACACCGCCATCGCGCTAGTGGCGAAGGCGGCCGCCAGGCCGATTGCCGGGCTCGGGCCGACAGCGTCGATGGTGAGTCCCGCCAGGGCGTTGCCGGCGGCCAGACCCAGCGCCAGTCCGCTGCCCATCAGTGCCAGGCCTTCGGTGATCCTGCCGCGATCCGTCATCCGCTCGGCCAGCCCGAATGCACCGATCATGACCACGGAGAAGTTCAGGCCCAACAGGAAGGTCATCGCCGCGAACACCGTCGGTTGGCTGATGAGGGCCAGCGGGAGGATGGCGGCGGTCAGGGTGAGCGAGCCCAGTCGGACCTGGCTGGTCAGGGTCCACCGCCGAGTTGTTGCCCCGAGCGCGACCCCGCTGATCAGGCTGCCGAAGGACATGGCGGCCAGCAGCACGCCGGTCAAGGCGGGCGCTGTCGCCTGGGAGTAGGCCACCACGGAGACGTGCAGCGCGCCGAACATCGCCCCCATCGCCAGCATCACCAGGAACAGGGGAGCCAGCCCCGGTGTGCGCACCACGTGCCCCGTGGGCCGGGGCGCGTCGGTCGTGCGTCCCGGAGCGGGCGCGGTTCGGCGCTGGGCGGCCAGCCACAGCCCACCGATGGTCAGGGCGAGCATGCCGACCAGGATCGGCGCGGCCGGGGCCACGGCGAGTGCGAGGGTGGTTGCGATCACTGGGCCCACCACGAAGGCCAACTCGTCGGCGACCGACTCCACGGCGAACGCCGAGGAGCGCTCGGAGCCGGAGCGGGCGATGCCCACCCACCGGGCACGCGTCATCGCACCCAGGTTTGGTGCGCTCATGCCGGCCAGCGAGGCCAGCAGGAACCAGGTCGGCGTGGGCACCTGGAACGCTACTGCGGCGGTGAGCAGCAGGAACGCGCTCACGTGGACCGCGAGCAGGAGCGGAATGGCCCGCTGCTGCCCGAACCGGTCCACGAGCCGCGCGTTGTAGGGGCCGATGAGCGCCATCGAGATCGTCATCGTCGCCGTGACCGCCCCGGCCACCGCGTAAGAGCCGGCCTGGCCGACCACCAGCAAGGTCAGGCCGAGCCCGAGCATGCCCATGGGCAGTCGGCCGATCATGCCGGCGAGCATCATCGGTGCTACGCCGGGACGGCGGAAGACAGGGTACGAGGGCATACCTGCATCGTGCCCCGTGCTGTGGCGCGGCAAACGTGGCTCATAGCAGTTGGGAGTGTGGTGGGATCCCGGTCAGGCTCTGCGCTGGGGGCCGGTTCGCGTCCCTGGTGCCCAGCGGGTCACGTTGCGTGAGCGGCGTCGGATCCCCTCGCGGGGCCGGTCTGCACCCAGTTCGGGGGTTTGCACCCGCCGCGGGGGCGGAACGTCCGGTATTCGGGCCAGGGGTGCACCCGGTTCGGGGGTTTGCACCTGGTGTGGGGGCGGAACCGGCTGAATCTGGGCCGACAGCCCCCGTCCCGGGTGCAAACCCCCGCAACGGGTGCACAGTCGCCGCCCCAGAGGCGCTCTCAGCCCCCGTCCGGGGTGCAAACCCCCATGCCGGGTGCATAGTCGCCGCCCCGGAGGCGCTCTCAGCCCCCGTCCCGGGTGCAAACCCCCGCAACGGGTGCACAGTCGCCGCCCCGGAGGCGCTCTCAGCCCCCGTCCGGGGTGCAAACCCCCGCAACGGGTGCACCGTCGCCGTCCCGGAGGCGCTCTCAGCCCCGTCCCGGGTGCAAACCCCCGCAACGGGTGCACCGTCGCGCTGGGGGGCGTGGCGTCAGTAGGCCAGCAGCGCGCCGATCGGGACGCCCGTCGGCAACCGGTCCCGGCCCCGCAGGTCGAGCAGTTCGATGAGCACGGCAACGCCGGCAACCGCGCCGCCGCAGGCTCGGACCAGATCGACGGCCGCGCGCGCCGTCCCGCCCGTCGCCAGCAGGTCGTCGATGACCGCCGCGCGGTGACCGGGCCCGATGGCGTCGGTGTGGATCTCCAGGGTGTCGCTGCCGTACTCCAGGTCGTACGTCCTGGAGTGCACGGTGTACGGCAGCTTGCCGGGCTTGCGGACCGGGACAAAGCCGATCCCGAGGTGGTAGGCGAGGGCCGCGCCGAGGATGAACCCGCGCGACTCGATGCCCACCACGACGTCGGGGCTCCACTGCCGCACCAGTTCGCCGAGGCGGTCGACGGTGACGCGCCAGGCCTCGGCGTCGGCGAGCACCGTGGTGATGTCCCGGAACACGATGCCGGGTTTGGGGAAGTCGGGGATGGCGCGAACCCGGCCCCGGATCAGCGCGACGTGTTCGGCCTCGTCCATGGCCGCCTCCCGGCGATCGGTGTACACGTGATCGTTCACCGGCCAGGATAGGCGCTGCGACCGGGGACACTACCTGGGTGACCGCTCACGGGCGCTGGCCCCGCTTCGCTGAGACGACGACGATCGTGGAGGACCAGGCCGTGCGGCGGGCCTGGCAGCAGGAGCGCCGGCCGTTCTTCGTTGCAGTGGTGCTGCTGGCGAGATCGCAGCATGTGCAGCGCCGCTTGGCTGACGTGTTCGCCGGCCTGTCCCCCTGGTGCCATCCGGCGGCACCAGGCCAGGCACACGTCACGCTGGTTGCGATCGGGGCCGACGACCGCGCCGCGCAGCGCGCGCGACGTGTGCTGGGCCAGCAGTGCGAAGTCACCGTCGGCGGGGCCGACTCGTTTACGGCGGCGCCGTTCCTGCGGGTCGACGGGGATGCCCTGCACGCGATGCGCGAGGCTGTGCTGGCCGCGGCGGGCACCGAGACGGATGCGCCGTCGCCGTGGGTGCCGCACGTCACCGTGGGGACCTATCGACGCGCGGTGACCCGCGACGATCTCGCGGCACGGCTGGCGCCGTTTCGGGACCTGCCGGAACTGCACGTGCGTGGCCGCACCACGGTCATGGTCGTCGACCGCAGCAGCGATGTCGGGGGCCTGCTGCCGCTACCGCTGGCAAGATCCGGGCTCCCGCCTGCAAGCGGGGCCTGATCGCGCCACACTGAGGGCGTGGCCACCACCCACGAAGCCCCCTCGGCCCCGCTGCTCGCCGGGCCGTGGGACATCGCAACCATCGAGCAGTACCTGCAGTCGACGGTGATCCCGGTGCGGCTGGCCACTGCGGGCCGCAACGGCCCGTTGGTGCAATCGATGTGGTTCCTGTGGCGGGACTGCCGGTTGTGGTGCGCCACCCAGGACAGCGCCGTCGTCGTGCATCGGCTGCAGGCCGATCCGCACTGCGCCTTCGAGGTCGCTGGCGACATGCCCCCCTACCGCGGGGTGCGCGGTCAGGGGGTGGCCGAGATCGTCAAGTCCGACGGCAAGGACGTCCTGCATCAACTGCTGCATCGCTACCTCGGCGGTACGCACTCCGGGTTGGCGGCGTGGCTGCTGTCGCGGGCCGACCACGAGGTTGCCATCTCGATCCGGCCGGACCACCTGACGTCCTGGGACTTCCGCAGCCGCATGGAGGAATGAATCAGGCCGTCCGCAGCAGTTCCACGAGGATCGCGGCGGGTGCCAGGTCGAAGATGAGCAGCACGGCGAGGTACCGGGTCTCTCGGGGCCGCCACCCGCCGGAGGCCACGAGCAGGCCGAAGATCAAGAACATGATGGTCGTGCCGAACCAGGCCGTGACGATGACGGGGCGGGCCACCGCGACGGCCTCGCCGAGCCACGAGTAGCCCCACAGCACGAATGCGCCCCAGGCGAAGTGCAGACCGAGCGTCCATCGCCCGAGGGGCGGGATCTGGCGCAGTGCCCCCATTCACCCGCGCCCCATGATGACTGCCACCCCTGCAGCGTGGCCCCTCGGAGCCGACCAGATCAAGGGTCGTAGCCTCGAGGGGTGGATGTGCTGCTGGTAGCGGTGAGCGTGATCGCTGGGTTGATCCTGTTGGGATTGGTGCTCAGCCGGGTCGTGATGGGCAACCACGCCAGACGGGCGCGCTCCCTGTTGCCGCCGGCCGGGCCGGGGGACTACGAGGAGTCCGCAGTTGGACTGACTGCCCCCTACAAGGCGTACGGCCTGTTGCGCGTCACCCCCGGCGAAGTGCTGTTCGCCAGCGGTCAACTCGGCGAGGTGCTGTCCCTGCCGCGCACCACGATTGCCACGGCGTTCGCCTCCGAGGACGTGCCGACCGGGTCGGGCATGCAGACCCTGCGCAGGAAGGCGCTCGTGCTGCAGGTGCGCGATCCGCGACTGCCCTCGGGATTGGGGTTCATGGTGTCGGACCCCGACGCCTGGGTGGCCCGGATCAAGCGCTGAGTCACTGCAGCGGGAGCGGCCCGGCGCCCAAGCTGCCAGGTAGGCCACGGGACCGACCGGCTGCACCAGGAGTCCGGCAGCCCAGGCGAGTTTGCTGCCGCGGATCTCGGCAGCGGGCCGCCGCACGAGATCGACGGCGGCAATGGTGGTCACCACCACTTCCACGACTGCCAGCGCCACGATGCCGCGTTGCTGGCTGCCGGTGAGTTCGGACCACTTCTTGCGCCGCATCCCGCAACGCTAGCGCAGCCTCGCCGCCTAGAGTCGGCCCATGAGCCCACAGCGCTGGCACTTCCACAGCATCAGCGGACGGGTGGACGTCACGTCGATGCTGCTGCACGATCAGCGGGTCGGGGTGCGGACGTATCTTCCGCCCGACTACGAGTGGACTGACCGCGACTACCGCGTCATGTACATGTTCGACGGCCACAACCTGTTCGATGTGCGCACCTCCACCTACAACCAGGAGTGGCAGATCGACGAGACCATGGAGCGGCTGGCCAACGGCGGGATGGAGCCGGCCGTCGTGGTGGGCATCGATGCGCCCTTCGACAAGTTCCGGCGCTACGCCATGTACACCATCGGCGCCTGGGACTACCGACTGCGTCCAGACCGCCGGGTGGTGCGCCATATCGCTGGGGATGGCGAGGCCACGGCGGCGTTCCTCCTGGAGGAGGTCAGGGCCGCGACTGAGGCGCGCTACCGGGTCCGCACCGACCGCGAGGGCAGAGCCGTCGGCGGCTCCTCGATGGGCGGCTACATGGCGCTCTACTGCGCGGCTCGCTATCCGGAACTGATCGGCAAGGTCATCGCGATGTCGCCCGTGGTGGCGGTCGAGCCGATGCGCGGCTCGGGGCTGCTGGAGTATCTGCGCAGGGCCGGGGCCCCGCAGCACCAGCGGATCTGGGTCGACATGGGCGATGCCGAGGAACTGGCCTACATCCAATCGCCGGACGAACTCATCGCCAACCTGTGGGAAGTGGCCGAGGTGCTCGCGGCGATGGGGCACCGCGATGTCGCCGCCCACGTCATCGCGGGCGGCGAGCACACCGAGCGCAGTTGGGCGGCGCGGTTCGAGCAGGCCTACCGCTGGGTGTTCGACGGCGTTGCGCCGGATTTCGACTGAGGCGCTGTGCGGCGCCGCCGGTCAGCGCCGCTGGATGCGCTCGGCGACATCGGCGGGGACCACCGAGTCGGAATCCTGCAGCGGACCCAGCCGAGCCAGGGCGCCCGTGGTCGAGACCAACGAGGCGTACAACGGTGGACAGGTGGGGCAGGTCGCCAGGTGCTGCTCGACAGCGCGCGCACGTGGGCGGTTCCAGCTCGTGGTCGAGATAGGCGCTGACATGGCGCCGGGCATCCCAGCACCGCAGCGGTATCCCAACGGTGGCGACTCTGCGTTCGTGGCCCTTGGCCAGCGCCGAGACCAGCATCATGCGCCCCCTGCGTAGTCGCTGCTTGGCCGCGGGCACGCCGATCTGCAGCGCTTCGGCGATCTCGCGCGTCGTCCAGCCCTCCGCGTCGTGCAGCACGACGGCCGTGCGGTAGGACGCGGGAATCGCGCACGAGCGCATCGCGCAACTCCTCGGCCGTCTCGCTGCGGGCGGCCACGATCGGGCGATCCACCGTGTAGGAGTCGTCGTGCCAGCGGCGCTCCACCGCGTCGGCCAAGTCGTCGGACGGATGCTCGTGCAGCGTCCGGTAGTGATCGATGGCCATGTTGTGGGCGATCCGGAACAGCCAACTGCGCAGGGCGCCGGAGGCGGCGAGCGTGTCGCTGCGCTCCAGCGCCCTGGCCAGGGTCTCCTGCACCATGTCCTCGGCGGTCGCCGGATCCCGAGTGATCGTCATCGTGTACCGCAGCAGCGCTTCACGGTGCTGCGGCAGCAACTCGGCGAGGGCTTGGCGTTCCATCCGTTCGAGACTACTCAGTGGTGCTGCGGCACCTTGCACGTCGAGATCCCCAGCACCCGGTACAGCGGGCAGAACCCGACGATAGCCGTCACGGCCATGACGACGGCGACGACGGCCAGGACGATCCCGAGCACGCTGCCCAGGCCGACGGCGAAGGCCCCGATGATGGCGGCCACTGCAATAAGGGCGCGGATGCCGCGGTCGATGGTGGATTCATTGGTGGTCATGATGCACTCCTCTCGATGTGCCCCCTAGGACGAACGAGTGCCTCAGGTGGATACCTCCCCGGCCTGTGATCCGCGTCATAGCGGGCCGCTCCTGCAGGACGCAGCCACCGGATGGTACGCGCGCCGACGTGGGACCAAAGTCCCTTCCCGTGGGACTTTCGACACCCAGCGCTGTCGCATGCGTAGGCATAGCGTGTGTCATGTGCAGCAGTTGTCACTCGGGTCGCGCGGACTCCTCACAGCGCGACAAGTGCAGCAACTGCTGCACATCGACCGCTCGACGGTGTACCGGATGGCCAGCGACGGTCGGCTCCCCGCGATCCGTGTCGGCCGCCAGCTGCGGTTCCCCGCCGATCAGCTCACGGGCATGATCGAGGTCGAAGCGGGCATCGAGCAGGTCGACGAGGCCGTGGCGGAGGCTGTCGTCGAGGTGGCCGCGGACCTGCTGGGTGTCACGATGGTCGTCACCGACATGGGCGGTCATCCGATCACGGCGATCGCCAACCCGAGTCCGTGGTTCGTGGCGAATGCCCATCACGAGACGCTCGGCGCATGCTTGCGCGAGTGGCGGGCCATGGCCGACGACCCGGACCTGACGCCGCGTTTCGTCGTCGCAGAGCCCGGCTTCGAGTGTGCTCGGGCATTCATACGCTCGGGAAGCACGCTCATCGGCATGGTCCTTGCCGGAGGCATCTCGGCCCGCGAGGCGGAGGGCGCCGAGGAGTTCCACCATCTCGACCCGGCGCAGCGGCAGGAGCGTGCTGCGCGCCCTGCCCCGGGTGGCGGCAGCGATCGCGCCCCGAGTTTCCCAGTCGCCGCGCAATCCGTCCGGCGGTCAAGGAACGCTTCCATTGGAGGAATCACTATGAAGCATCTCGTCGTACTCGGCGCCGGCACGGCCGGCACCATGGCCGTGAACAAACTGCGGCCGAAACTCGCAGCCGACGAGTGGAAGATCACCGTCGTCGACGCGGACGAGACGCACTACTACCAGCCCGGGTACTTGTTCATCCCGTTCGGCAGCTACACCCCCGCCGATGTGGTGAAGCCCAAGCGACGCTTCATCCCGCCGGGCGTGGACTTCGTCCTGGGCGAGGTCGACCGGGTCGAGCCGGAGGCCAACACCGTCAACCTGGCCGACGGCACCGTGCTGCCCTACGACTACCTGGTGATCGCCAGCGGCACCACGCCCCGACCGGACCAGACACCGGGGATGGACGGTATCGGCTTCCGCGACACGATCCACGAGTTCTACACCTTCGAGGGCGCCACGGCGCTGGGCGAGAAGCTCAAGCGCTGGGAGGGCGGCCGCCTGGTCGTCCATGTGACCGAGATGCCGATCAAGTGCCCGGTGGCACCGCTGGAGTTCACCTTCCTGGCCAATGCATTCTTCGAGGAGAAGGGCATTCGGGACAAGGTCGAGATCGTCTATGCCACGCCGCTGGAGGGCGCGTTCACCAAGCCGGTGGCCAGCAAGCACCTCGGCCACATGCTGGCCGAACGCGGCATTGCGCTGGAGCCCGACTTCATGGTGGAGAGCGTCGACGGCGACGAGCGCAAGATCGTCTCCTTCGACGAGCGGGAGGTCGACTTCGACCTGCTGGTGACCGTGCCGCTCAACATGGGCGCCGACTTCGTCGGGCGTTCCGGTCTCGGCGACGACCTGAACTACGTGCCGGTCGACAAGCACACGCTGCTGTCGACCAAGCACGACAACATCTTCGCCATCGGCGACGCCAGCGACATCCCGGCATCGAAGGCCGGCTCGGTCGCGCACTTCGCCATGGATCTGTTCCCGCACAACTTCCTGCGGCACATCGAGGGTCTGCCGATGACCGAGCCGTTCGACGGGCACGCCAACTGCTTCATCGAATCCGGCCACGGCAAGGGCCTGCTCATCGACTTCAACTACGACACTGAGCCGCTGCCCGGCAAGTACCCGCTGCCCGGGGTCGGGCCGTTCTCGCTGCTGCAGGAGACCGAGATGAACCACTGGGGCAAGCTGATGTTCCGCTGGATGTACTGGAACATCCTGCTGCCCGGCAAGGAACTGCCGCTGCCCGCGCTGATGTCGATGGCCGGCAAGGAAAAGGCGGGCGTGTGATGACGACTGCGACACCGACCGATCTCGAGGCGCAGCTGGATCGTCTGACCGCGCAGGTCGACTGGATGGCCGAGCAGATGCGCCAGCAGCAGCTCGAGCGGCAGAAGTGGGCGGAGCTGGTCGAGATCAGCGCCCCCATCACCAGGGATGTCATGGATCGCGCGACCGCCGAGATGGAGGTGATCGGACAAGACGTCACCTCAGAGGACCTCGTCCGGTTCGCCCGCACGGCGTTGGTCTCGCTGCCCAAGCTGGAAGCGATCCTGCAGCAACTGGACAGCCTCACCGAGTTGGCCGAGACGGTGTCGGGTCTCAGCGGCCCGATGCTGGCCCGGTTGACCGAGATCCTGCAGGCCGCTGAGGAGAAGGGGTACTTCGCCTACAGCCGCCAGATGGCGGCCCTGGCGGACAACGTCGTCACCGAGTTCACCGAGGAGGACGTGGCGGCGCTGGGCGACAACGTGGTCACCATCCTGCACGCGGTCAAGGAGATGACCCAGCCGGAGGTGATGGCGCTGGTGCAGCGCACCGCGATCACCATGCAGGACGCCGAGGACCATCCGACCGCGCCGCCCGGGATGCTGCAGTTGCTCAAGCAGATGCGGGATCCGCAGACGCGGCGGGGCATCGGCCGGGTGCTGGCGATGCTGCACTCGGTCGGCGAGGGGCAGCCGGAGGTCGCCTCGCCGCGCAGTTGAGCAATCACGATTCACCGTCAAACAACGTCACAACAAAGGAGCAAACGATGCCCACCGCAACCATCGCGGGCCACGAGGTCCAGATCAACGACGAGGGCTTCCTCACCGAGTACGACGAATGGAACGAGGACATCGCCACGGAGTTGGCCTCCAACATCGGCGTCGAGATGACCGATGACCATTGGGCCCTCATCAAGTGGCTGCGCGAGGACTTCAAGGAGAAGGGCGAGACCGCCACCACGCGCCGCGTGCAGACGGCCGGCGGCTTCCCGACCAAGCAGCAGTTCCAGTTGTTCCCCAAGAAGCCCGCCAAGAAGATGGCCTACATCGCAGGACTGCCCAAGCCGCACGGCTGCGTGTGAGCCGAAGAAACCGTAGAGGAGACACCTGACATGACGATCGTGCCGGATTTCGGCGACGAATCCTCCGACCGCAAACTCGCGATCATCTGCTCCAAGGGCAACCTGGACATGGTCTACCCAGCGCTGGTACTGGGCAACGCCGCCGTCGGTGAGGGCGTGGAGCTGCACCTGTTCTTCACCTTCTGGGGCTTCGACATCATCATCGATAGCCGGATGGATGACTTGAAGTTCTCGCCCGCCGGCAACACCGCACTGCACTTCCCGGTCAAGGACCGCACGGTGCGGGTGCCGCAGGCCGTGATGCCGCTGCCGGGCATGACGTCGATGGCGACGAAGCGGCTGAAGGATCAGCTCGAGGAGATGGACATCCCGCCGGTGCGGGACTTCCTCGATCAGATCGTCGCAGCCGGCGGACAGTTGTGGGGCTGCCGGATGTCGGCGGACATGAACAAGGTCGACATGGACGACCTCTATGACGGTGTCACCGACATCATCAACGCCGCCGACTTCATCGAGATGACCGACGGGGCGCAGTTGTTGTTCATCTGACCCGGCCGGGATCGCGGCGCCCACAGCCCGCACCCACGATCGGCCCCGGTCATGATCCTCCGCCCATGGCGGTGGCGCGATGGTGATCGGGGAGGTTCGTGGGCTCGGCGGTGGGCGCCGTTTCTTCGTCCGGGGCCGCGGATTGGTCCGAAGCCCTGGGGCTCGTGGGGTCGATCAGTCTCTCGGTCGTGTTCCCTGCCAGCGCCCTAGGTCGGCCGGCCCCGGTCGGCGCATCGTCGCTGGGTCAGGGAAGCGCTGGTGCGCTGACTCGCGTTCTGACGCGCACGGGGTTCTTCACCCTCCGGTCCGCCGGACGGTACCTGCACCCGCAGCGGGGGTCTGCACCCGAAACGGGGGTAGATCGGCGGGATTCCAGGTCGCGTTTGCACCCGGATCGGGGGATTGCACCCGGCGCGGGGGCTGAACGGCTGAATTCGGGCCCGCTAGCCCCCGAATCGGGTGCAAACCCCCATGCCGGGTGCAAGGTTGCCCGTCCAGGGGCGCTTCCAGCCCCCGGGTCGGGTGCAAACCCCCGATCCGGGTGCAATCACGCCTGTCCCGGGCGCTGCAGACCCCCGCGCCTCGCGCACAGGCGCCCTTCCCTGGCACGGCCAGCCCTCGCGCCGGGTGCAAGTCGTGCCTGTCCGCGGGCCAAGGGGCCGCAAGCGCATCGTGGCGCCCAGAGGGGGCCGGCCGAGCGCCGATCTGCCGCCCGGTGCAGCCCTCCGCCTGCGCGGCAGCTCTCCGGCCGCGCCGCACCCTTCCGGCTGAGTTGCCGCCCGCCGGCCGTGCGGCCGCCCCGGCGCCTCCGGCCACGCCCCGGCGCCTCCGGCCACGCCCCGCGCCCCGGCCACCCCGCGCCCCGGCCACGCCCCGACGCCCCGCCCCCGCGGCCGCCCCGACGCTCCCGGCCGCCCCGGCGCCCTCCGGCCGAACCGTCACCAGCGCCGCCCAACTCGACCGACGTTCATCGTGGAGAATGCGCCGCTCGCCGACGAGTAGCCGATCCACGACCAGCCAGAACCTGCGCCCGGGGACGGATCAGCGGGCACCCGCGCCGGCTGGCTCACCCGGCCCAGCCCCCGGCCCAGCCCCCGGCCCAGCCCCCGGGCGCTCACCCGGCCCAGCCCCCCCCTGACCCGGACCCGGCTCGACATCGTCGGTGATCTCATCCGCGCCGCCCTCGATGTGGATCTGGGGCAGGACGCGCTGCAGCGGACCCGGCAGCCACCAGTTGGCTCGTCCGAGGATGGACATGACCGAGGGCACCAGCACCAAGCGGACCACGAAGGCGTCGATGAGGACGGCGGACGCCAATGCCACGCCGAACAACTTGATCTCTTGTGTCGGGCTGGGCACGAACGCCAGGAAGACGCTGGACATGATCGCGGCGGCGATCGCCACGACCCGACCCGACCCGGCCAGGCCCCGGCGCACCGACACTGCGTTGTCGCCGGTGCGCACCCACTCCTCCTGCATGCGTGACACCAGGAACACCTGGTAGTCCATGGACAGGCCGAACAGGATCGCGAACACCATCACCGGCAGGAACGGGAAGATCGGGCCGGTGCTCTCCACGCCGATGATGTCGGCGAACCACCCCCACTGGAACACCGCTACGGTGATGCCGAGCGCGGCGCCCAGGCTGAGGACGCTGGTGACCGCGCCGGTCAGCGGAACCAGCAGGGATCGGAACAGCAGCACCAGGGCCAGGAACCCCAGGCCGATCACGACCGAGAGGAAGACCGGCAGAGCCTTGATGATGACGTCGGTGAAGTCCGCCGTGACGGCCTGGAACCCGCCGACGTAGGCCTGGGCGCCGGTCTGGGCCTCGAGTGCGGGGATGGTGTCGTCGCGCAGTCGGTTGAGCAGGTCGGTCGTCTCTTCCGATTGCGGTGAGTACTCGCCGACGACTTGCACCGCGGTGACCTCGTCGGTCGGCTGCAGAGTAAGCGGCAGCATCTCCAGGGTCGGTAGCGTGGAGGCGACGCCGGGGGTGTCGTTGAACGCCGCGATCGCGGCGGCCGTGGTCTCGGTGTCACCTGCCTCGGGCAGTTCGATGGCCACGAAGAACGGCCCGTTCACGCCCGGGCCGAAGCCCTCGGCCAGCAGGTCGTAGCCGATGCGCAGCGGGCTGTCGTCGGGCCGGCCGCCGTCATCGGCGAAGCCGAGTCGCGCAGTGAGCGTCGGCAGCGCCAGGATCACGACCAGCGCCAGCGCCAGCGCCGCCGGGATCACTGGTCGACGCTGCAGCAGGTGGCCGTAGTGGGCCCAGCGGCCGCCCTCGGGATGCCAGGTCTTGTCTGTTCGGGCCCATGGCAGCCGCCAGCCGAGTGCGCGGGTCCCGAGCAGGCTGAGCAGCGCGGGCAGTAGCCACAGCGCGCTGAGCATGACCATGAAGACCGTAACGGCGGCCCCCACCGCGAGACCGTTGAAGAAGTTGATGCCCAGCACGAACAGGCCCATCAGGGCGATGATGACGGTGGACCCCGCGAACAGTACTGCGCGCCCGGCCGTGTTCACCGACTCGATCGCGGCCTCGTACGGCTCGTGGCCGGACATGCGCGACTGACGGAACCGGTTGATGACGAACAGCGCGTAGTCGATGCCCACGCCCAGCCCGATCATCGCCGCAAGCGTGGGTCCGAACGTGGCCACGTCGAGGAAGTTCGCCGCGAAGGTCACCAGCGACAGCCCACCCGCCAGGCCGATGAGGGCAACAATGATCGGCAGGCCGGCTGCGATCACCGAGCCGAACGCGATGAGCAGGATGATGATCGCGACCAGGACGCCGATCCCCTCTGAGGCCGGCGGCTCGCCCTCGGCGAATCCGAGCGCGTTGCCGCTGGCCCCTATGGCGATGCCGTCAGTGCCGTTGGCCTCCTCCACGATGTCCAATACCGCGATGGCATCCTCGGCCGGCACCTGTGTCAGATCGCCGGAGAAGTTGGCCGTCGCGTACGCGACCGTGCCGTCGGGGCTGATGGGGGAGGTCGCCTCGGCGGCTGCCGCGAGCGCCCCCTCGACCGCCGCCGCTTGCTCTGGTGGCAGTTCTCCGGTCTGCGGGACCTGGGGCTGCTCGCAACTGTCCCCGAGGAGCTCGCCCCACGGCGCGGCCACACAGCCGATGGAGGCAATGGCGGCGACGTCCTCCAGAACAGGCGTCACGGCAGCGATGGTCGCCTCGTCGAGGGCGGACCCGGTCTGCGGCGACCAGACGATGCGGGCGGTGCTGCCGCCGGCAGCATCTGCTGCCGCGGTCTGGCTGAGCAGCTCCTGGGCCGTGGTCGACTCGGTGTCCGGCAGTTCGAAGGAATCGTTGTACTCGCCGCCGAACCGGACCCCGAGCACCAGCACGAACACGAAGAAGACCACCCAGCCGAGCAGGGCGGTCTTCGGCCGGCGCACGGCCCAGCGGGACAGCGGCCCCATGGCGACTCCTCAAACGTCGAAGTATCCCTCTACTGAACACTGACGGCCCGCTTGGCACCAACTCGGGTAGCGAGGAGTCCGTCACAGCGCAGCGGTGACAACGATGCCGGGCGCGCCAGGAGCGCTGTTGCTGGCCGTCAGCGCGATCGGCGAGCGCGCGCTGAGCCGACTGGCGCCTCGCCCGGGCCCACTGCGGCGGCCAGCCAATCCATGGTCGGCCGCATCCTCTCCCAGGTCGCGGCGATCATCTGCACCACCTCCGCGGTGCCCATCCATGCCGCCGGCTCCCAGGACCGCGACAGGTACAGCGACCGGTGGCGCAGCAGTTCCAGTCTGGGGTGCTCCGGGTCCACTCCACGTGGCCTGGTCTTCAGCCGGTGGCCGTCCAGCGCGAGCCCTGCTGCCTGCGCAGCGTCGAGGAGTTCCTGGAGCCGCCCGTCATCGTCGTCGGCCACGGCCTGCCGGTAGGCCGCAACCTGCTCGCTGGTGCTGGTGTACCACCCGCCCGCTGCAAGCAGCCCCGAGCCATTGACTTGGACGTACCAGCCGAGCCCGTTGCGGCTCTCCACGAAGAGCCCTTGGTGATCCTTGTACGGGGTCTTGTCCTTGCTGAAGCGGACGTCGCGGTACGGCCGGTACAGGTGGCCGGGCCCGAAGTCCGGCTCAAGGGCCGCGGCGAGGGCAAGCATCGGTTCCTTGACGAAGGTCTCGTACTGCGACTTGTGGTCGGTCCAGAATGCCTTGCTGTTGTCGGCGATCAACGCCTCGTAGAAGTCGAAGGCCTCGGCGGGGATTCCGGAGAAGGTCATGCACACAGTGTGCGGGCGGTCGGCGGGCGGCGGTACCGGTTGGGGATTGCCAGCTGCCCCGCAACGGATCGCGGCCTCTGGCAAAGTGTGGGCTCGGAGGGGTGGGGCAGGCCTGGGGTGTCCGCTAGATCTGTGCCAGACCCGAGTGGAGTGTGGAAGTGCAATGCAAGCCGCCACGCCGTACAGATGTCCGAAATCTCGGGCTTTGTCCGATAGTTAGGACAGTGATCCATCAGTTGTCCGATTGGCGACCGGATTCCCTGCAATGTCTGCCTTTCGACCTCCCGGCCGTACCGGAATCGCAAGCATGTGATTTGCACCTGGGCAACGAGAGGGAGAAGCCGCACATGCGAGTCCGTCGTGTATTGGTGACGTGCCTGGCCGGCGCTGTGACCGCGTCCGCCCTGCCTGCTGGGGCGGGCTTAGCCCCGGCTGCAGCAGCATCCCCGGTGGCGTCCATCGGCGCCCCGACCACCGTGAACTGGAGCAATCCGGTCCTCGCGCCGTCGCTGGCTCAGTTGCGCCAGGAGGTGAACTCTCGCTGGCCGAACCGCGGCCGCGCCAGCGACGGGTGGCTGGGGGACGCCCATCATCAGCGCAGCACGTCGCAGCACAACCCGGTTGGGCACCGCAACGGTCCCGACAACGGCACCCCGGGAACGGTCCACGCTCTGGACATCACATCCGCCGGCATCGACCCGCTCGGAGTCGTCGGAGCGATCCTTGGTGACTCCCGCGTCTGGTACGTCATCTACAACCGGACCATCTGGAGCCGGACCTCCGGCTGGAAGCCGCGGCCCTACTTCGGAGCGCCCCACACCACGCACATCCACGTCAGTCTGCGGTCGGAGGATCAGCGTGCGGCCCGGAACGCCGAGCGCGACACCAGGACATGGCTCGGCAAGATGGGCGGGACGAGCAGTGCGATGACACGGTCGCAGGTCACGGCGCTGCAGCAGGCGCTCATCGCACGCGGCTTCCGGATCCCGGCCGGCGCCACGGGAGTCTTCGGCTCGCAGACGCGGGCGGCGGTGGCGGCGTTCCAGCGGTCGCAGGGCTGGTCGGGGTCGGGTGCTGATGGGGTGCCGGGCGCGGTGACCCTGGCGCGGCTGGGGGTCAGCGGGAGTGCCGGACCGACCGCCACATTGGCCGTCCACCGGTCAACGACAGCGAAGCCTGCTGCGGCGAAGCCGTCGGGGTCGTACGTGCCGGGGGCGCGGGGCGAGCACGTGAAGCAGTTGCAGCTGGCGCTGATGAAGCGTGGGGTGCGGATCCCGTCGGGGGCGACGGGGTTCTTCGGCGCGGAAACGCGGGCGGCGGTGGCGGCGTTCCAGCGGTCGCAGGGCTGGTCGGGGTCGGGTGCGGATGGGGTGCCGGGCGCGGTGACCCTGGCGCGGCTGGGGGTGTCGGGGGCTGCGGCCAAGCCGACCGTGCAGCGCGCGGTTGCGGCGAAGCCTGCTGCGGCGAAGCCGTCGGCGGCGGCCGTCGGGGTCGTACGTGCCGGGGGCGCGGGGCGAGCACGTGAAGCAGTTGCAGCTGGCGCTGATGAAGCGTGGGGTGCGGATCCCGTCGGGGGCGACGGGGTTCTTCGGCGCGGAAACGCGGGCGGCGGTGGCGGCGTTCCAGCGGTCGCAGGGCTGGTCGGGGTCCGGTGCGGATGGGGTGCCGGGCGCGGTGACCCTGGCGCGGCTGGGGGTGTCGGGGGCTGCGGCCAAGCCGACCGTGCAGCGCGCGGTTGCGGCGAAGCCTGCTGCGGCGAAGCCGTCGGCGGCGGCGTCGGGGTCGTACGTGCCGGGGGCGCGGGGCGAGCACGTGAAGCAGTTGCAGCTGGCGCTGATGAAGCGTGGGGTGCGGATCCCGTCGGGGGCGACGGGGTTGTTCGGCTCGGAAACGCGGGCGGCGGTGGCGGCGTTCCAGCGGTCGCAGGGCTGGTCGGGGTCCGGTGCGGATGGGGTGCCCGGTCCGGTGACCCTGGCGCGGCTGGGGGTGCGCTGAAGAAGGACTTGCCGTTGACGCTGCGTCAACTTCTACGCTGGAGGCGTGCTGACCAGCATCAACGAGGTGGCTCGATTGACGGGCGTGACGAGCAGGACCCTGCGCCACTACGACGCCATCGGACTGCTCGCCCCGTCGCGGGTCGACAGCGCTGGTCGGCGGCAGTACGACCAGGCGGCGTTGATGCGGCTGCAGCGGATCCTCCTGCTGCGGCGGCTCGGGGTCGGCCTGCCGCAGATCGCACAGATCCTCGAGGAAGGGGTCAGCGACGTTGCCGCGCTGCGCGACCATGCGGAGGGTTTGCGCCGTGAGGCGCAGCGCATCGAACAACAGCTGGCGGCCGTGGAACGCACGATCGCGGCCGCCTCGGAAGGGGAGCCGCTCATGGCCGCAGACATGCTGGACGGATTCGACCACACGGCCCACCGGGCCGAGGTGGAACAGCGGTGGGGCGCATCGGCCTACCGCAGCAGCGACCGCTGGTGGCGGGGCCTCGGCGATGCCGGGCAGGCGTCCTTCCTGGCCGAGTCCCGGGAGCTAGCCGATGCCTGGCGCGACGCAGCTGCTGCGGGACGGCCCGTGACCGACCCGCAGGTGCAGGAACTGGCGACTCGCCACATCGCGTGGATCGCAACGGCATGGGGCGGCCGCGAGCCCGTCGCCGAACAGATCCGAGGGCTGGCGCAGATGTACGTCGACGACGAGCGATTCGCGGCGCACTACGGCGGAGCCGAGGCCGCCGCCTACGTGCGTGACGCGCTGCTCGCCGCGACGGCCTGATCCACTCTCGCTGCGGTCGCGGGCAGCCCCGTCCCACCGGTCACTGCTACGGTGCAGCAGGGGGACACGGCCGGTGGAAGAAGGGGGCAGCCACCGATGAGCGAGACTCCTCGGGGCGGCCGGTTGGCCCGCGCGGCCCGGCAGGCGCATCGCTACGGCTCCGATTCGCACATCCTGCTGCTCAGCGTGCTGGTCGGGATCATCGCCGGACTCGGCGCGGTGCTGTTCGCCTGGAGCCTGGAGACTGCGACCCATCTGCTGCTGGAAACCATCGGCGGCTACACCCCGGCAACGCCGATCGGCGAGGGCGGCGGCACCCCGGCCTCGGAGTTCAGCCGGCCCTGGGCGATCCCCTTGACCGTGGCGCTCGGCGGCCTCATCGCCGGCACCCTGGTGTACCTGTTCGCCCCGGAGGCCGAGGGGCACGGCACCGACGCCGCCATCCATGCCATCCACCACAACCCGACCGGCATCCGTCCCCGGGTGGTGGTCGTGAAGCTCGTGGCCTCCGCAATCACGATCGGTTCGGGAGGATCGGGCGGCCGAGAGGGCCCGACAGCGCAGATCAGCGCCGGTGCGGCCTCCACCCTGGCCCGGGCGCTGGGACTGTCCCGGGAGAAGGCGCAGTTGCTGGTGATCGCCGGAATGGCGGCCGGCATCGCCGCGATCTTCCGGGCTCCGCTCGGCGGAACGGTGCTGGGAGTCGAGTTGCTCTACCGCAAGGACCTGAAGGCCGAGGCCCTGATGCCCTGCCTGTTCGCATCGGTCACGGCCTACGTCGTCTTCGGTCTCTTCCTCGGCTTCACGCCGGTCTTCGGCGATCAGTCCGGCCTCGACTTCACCTCGACCTGGCAGTTCGCCTGGATGGCGCTGCTGGGCCTGCTCGCAGGTGCTGCGGCTCGGCTCTACGCCGGCAGTTTCTACGGCGTGATGGACTTCTGCCGGGGCCTGACCATCCCGAGGTGGCTGCTGCCGGCCCTGGCGGGGTTCCTGGTCGGCGTGATGGGACTGGCCGTTCCCGCCGTGCTCGGGACCGGGTACGGCACGGTCCAGGAGTACTTGAGCGCGGACGTGGTGCTGGCGGCTCCGCTGCTGCTGCTGTTGCTGACGCCGCTGGCCAAGATTGTGGCGACGTCGCTGTCCATCGGTTCCGGGGGCTCGGGGGGCATCTTCGGCCCCGGGATGGTCGTCGGGGCCACGCTCGGGGCCGCTCTTTGGCGGGTACTGGTCGAAGTGGGCGAACCGCTCGGCATCGACGGCACGGTCGGACCCTCGCCGGCGGTCTTCGTCATTGTCGGGATGGCCGTCGTCTTCGGTTCGGTGTCCCACGCCCCGATCGCCATGCTGTTGATGGTCGCCGAGATGACCGGGAACCTGACCCTGGTGCCGCTGGCGATGGTCGCGATGGCCACCGCCTCCCTGGTGGTCGGCAACACCACGATCTACCGCAGCCAGTTGGAGAGCCGGGCAGATCACGACCTCACCGATCAGGACGGGCAACGTGGCTAGCAGCGGTGGCCGCAGCGGCAGCCCGTGGCCGCGCGACAGTACGGTGGGGGGATGGAACTCAACCTGGAGGACCCCGTCACGGCCGTACTCGTCGGGGCCGCTGCACTGGTCGTGCTCGCGCTGGTGCTACGACTGTTCGGCCTGGCGATCAAGGCCGTCGTGACGATTGTGCTGCTGGCCGGCGTGGTCGGCGTCGTGCTGTACGCGACCGATTCGCTGCCCGCTTCCTAGCCCGCGCGCCGCCGCGCCACCTCGTAGAGGGCGATTCCCGCCGCGACGCTGGCGTTGAGCGATTCGGTGGGCCCGATCATCGGAATCCGGACCAGCAGGTCGCACGTTGCTGCCGTGAGACGGGCCAGCCCGCTGCCCTCGGCACCGATCACGAGGACCAGCGGCCCGGTGGCCAGCGGCTCACTGAGCCCGCCCACCTCGGTCTGCGCCGCGCCGTCCAAGCCGAGGACGAAGTAGCCCTGCCGCTGCAGATCCGTCAGTGCTTGGACCAGGTTGGTGACCCGGGCGACCGGCGTGCGTGCCAGCGCTCCCGCAGACGCCTTCCAGGCGGCCGGCGTCACCGGAGCAGAGCGCCGCTGCGGGACGATGATGCCATCGGCGGCGAACGCCGCGGCGCTGCGGGCGATGGCGCCCAGGTTCTGCGGGTCGGTGATGTGGTCCAGCGCCACGATCAGGCCGGAATCGCCGGGCACGAGGCTGGCGAGATCTGCGTAGCCGAACGCCTGCGCCACCAGGACCAGGCCCTGATGATGACTGCTGCCCGCGATGCGGTCGAGTTCGGCGCGGCTCGCGGTGAGGATCGGCAGGCCGGCACGGTCCGCCGCGCGTAGCGCCGCCCGCACCCGGTCATCCGGTTCGATCATGTCCATGACGTGCAATGCGGTGGCGGGCACTTCGGCGGCCAGCGCCTCGGTGACGGCGTTGCGTCCGGCGATGGCCTCGGGCGACCCGCCGGCCCGCTGTCGGCCGGATCCGCCCTGGGAGCGCTCGGCGCGCGCCTTGCGGCGGGCGGCGGGGTGGCCGGTGCGCTCCTCGGCCTTCGGGGTGGGCCCCTTCGGCTGGAGGCCCTTGCGGCGCTGGCCCCCCGACCCGACCGTGGCGCCCTTCTTGCTGCCGGTGTTGCGGATTGCGCCGCGGCGCTGTGAGTTGCCGGCCATCAGGCCTCCCTACGCAGGGACCAGCGAGTGCCGGACGGGGTGTCTTCGATCTCCACTCCCAGCCCAACCAGTCGCGCGCGAATGGTATCGGCCGCGGTGAAATCGCGTGCCGCACGCGCCTGCTGGCGCTGCTCCAGCAGATCGTCGACCAGCGCCTCGGCCAGCGGAGCGTAGTCGTCTCGGGTGCCGCTCCAATGCGCATCCAGCGGGTCCACGCCGAGAACGGCCGCCATCCCGCGCACGGCGGCCAGCAGGCCGCGCACCTCCGCTTCCGGCGCGCCCTCGACCAGCGCCGTGTTCCCGCGACCCACCGTGTTGTGCACGACCGCCAGGGCGGCCGGGACGGACAGGTCGTCATCCATCGCGTCGACGAACTCTGCGGGCAACTCGCGCGCCGGTTCCCCCGGGCCGACGACCGCCGCGGCCCTGACGACGAAGGACTCGATCCGGCGATATCCGGCGGCGGCCTCTTGCAGCGCCTCGGGGGAGTACTCGATCATGCTGCGGTAGTGCGCGGCGGACAGGTAGTACCGCAGCTCCACCGGCCGCACCTGCTGCAGCAGGACCTCGATGAGCAGCGCATTGCCCAACGACTTGCCCATCTTCTCCCCGCCCACCGTCACCCAGGCGTTGTGCAGCCAGTACCGGGCGAACCCGTCGCCGGCGGCGAGGGACTGTGCGCGTTCGTTCTCATGGTGCGGGAAGACGAGGTCCAGCCCGCCGCCGTGGATGTCGAAAGTGGGGCCGCAGTACTTGGCCGCCATCGCCGAGCACTCCAGGTGCCAGCCGGGCCTACCCTCGCCCCACGGCGTCGCCCAGGTCGGTTCGCCGGGCTTGGCCGACTTCCACAAGGCGAAGTCGCGCGGGTCCCGCTTGCCGGCCGAGGAGGAATCGCGGGCCTGCTGCATGTCGTCGAGGCGCTGTCGGCTCAGTTCGCCGTAGCCCGGAAAACTGCCGACGTCGAAGTAGACGCCACCCTCGGCGTCGTAGGCGTGTCCTCCCTGGATGAGGCGCTGCATGAGGGCGATCATCTCCGGCACGTGGCCGGTTGCCCGCGGCTCGTATGTCGGGGGCAGGCAGTGCAGCGCCTCGTAGGCCGCCGCGAACGCCCGCTCATGTGTCATCGCCCAGGCCCACCACGGCTCGCCGGCCTCGGCTGATTTGGCGAGGATCTTGTCGTCGATGTCCGTGACGTTGCGGACGTAGATCACGCGCATGCCCCGGTGCTGCAGCCACCGGCGCAAGATGTCGAAGTCGACACTGCTGCGCACATGGCCGATGTGCGGTTCGGACTGCACGGTGGCGCCGCAGACATAGATGGAGACTTGGCCGGGAATCACCGGCGCGAAGTCGCGCAGTGACCGGGTGCCGGTGTCGAACAGTCGCAAGCCCACTGCTCCAGGCTACCGACCTGGCACGCCCCCGGGACCCAGTGACGGCCCGCCGCGGCACACTGTCGCCATGACGTCCTACGCGATCATCGGTGCGGGCGGCGTCGGCGGCTTCTACGGGGTCCATCTGGCGCACTCCGGTGCCGACGTGCACTTCCTGGTGCGGTCGGCCGGGCCGGAGGAGCATGTACTGCGGTTGGATGCGCCGGACGGCACCATCGAGGTGCGCGATGGCGTGGACTGCACCCTGCACCGCGACTGGCGCTCGCTGCCCCGGGTGGATGTGGTGCTGGTTGCGGTCAAGGCCACGGCGAATGCCGATGTTGCGCCGCGGGTCGCCCGGATCGTCGGCCCGGGTGGCGCGGTGCTGCTGGTCCAGAACGGCATCGACGCCGAGCCCCAGTACGCCGCGGCGCTGCCCGACAGCGTGGAGGTCCTCGGCGGGCTGGCCTTCCTGGCGTCGCACCGCGCCGCCGCGACCCGGTTCGTCCACGTGGACTACGGCGCGCTGACCGTGGGCCGGTACGCTCCGGGCTACGCGCCGGCGGGCGTCTCTGCCGCCATGCGCACCATCGCCGACGACCTGGCACGATCCCGGGTGCCGTTCGTCCCTGCGGAAGACCTGCTGGCGGCGCGCTGGCAGAAGCTGGTCTGGAACATCCCGTTCAACGGACTATCGGTGCTGCTGCGGGCGCGCACCGACGCGCTGATGGCCGATCCCGACGCCGTGGCACTGGTCCGGTCCCTGATGGCGGAGGTGCTGGCGGCGGCCGCGGCCGATGGACGGCCACTGTCGGGGGACCTCATCGAGCAGATGCTGGACCTCACGCGGACCATGCGTTCCTACGCGCCGAGCATGCACCTCGACTTCGCCCACGGCAGGCCGCTGGAGATCGAGGCCATGTACCGGGCGCCGCTGTCGCGGGCCGCCCGGTCGGGCACTGCGATGGACCGCACCGCGATGCTCGCCGATGCCCTGACCTTCCTGGACCGGCGCAACCGTGCATCCGGCGGGGCTACCTGATGCTGACGGGGGAGCCGTGCTGGACGCCGTCCAGCGCTCCTGCCGGGACCTCGAGGACCACATCCACCGGCGCCGGCGACTCGTGCGCGGGGCACTGGTCGCGGCTCGGGCACGGCTGCAGGGTCTCCACAGCCACCACCCTGCCATCGGTGATCCAGGCGAGATCGATCGGGAAGGACATGTCGGGCATCCAGAAGCTGCGCACCGCGGGCTCGGGATAGACGAAGAGCATCCCGGTGCCGCTGGGCAGGTCGGCACGGCCGGAGAGGCCCCGCTCGCGCTGCATCGGTGTCTCGGCCAGTTCCACCTCGAACTGCAGTTGCGGACCGACGTGGACCATCGTTGCGGTCGGGGCCGCGGAGCAGGAGGTCAGCAGCAGCGCTAGCACCGCGGCGACGACGGCCCGTCCGATCACGCTGACGCGCCACACCAGGGCGGTTGCGAGCGCCGCGATCCCCTCGCCGCGCCCAGTCAGCCCAAGGCCGTCGGTGGTGGTGGCGCTCAGGTTGACCGCCGCACCCACCGCCTCCGCCATGGCCTGCTGGGCCTCCTCCCGACGCCCGGCCATCCGCGGCCGGTTGCCGATCACCTGCACGGCCACATTGCCGATCCGGCACCCCGCCTGCTCGAGTCGGCTCGCAGCCTCTCCCAGCAGGACCAGACCAGGGGCGTCGCGCCACTGCGGATCGGCGGTACCGAACTGGCTGCCCAGGTCTCCCAGGCCGGCAGCGCTGAACAGCGCGTCGGCGGCGGCGTGGCAGGCGACGTCGGCGTCGCTATGGCCCTCCAGTCCGGGCTCGCCGGGCCACGCCAGCCCCGCGAGGTACAGCACCCGATCACCGCCGAAGCGGTGCACGTCCACCCCGATCCCGATGCGCGGATTCATGCGCCCGCCCGCTCCGCCAGCATGGCTGACGCCCGTTCCAGGTCTGCAGGGACGGTGATCTTGGCCGCGCGCGGGTCGCCTGGTACGACCAGCACCGGGTGGCCCATGCCCTCCACCAGCGCGGCATCGTCGGTCGCCTCACCATCGACAGCGCCGGTGTGCGCGGCTTGCAGCACGTCGCGTCGGAAGCCCTGCGGCGTCTGAACCGCTCGCAGTTGCGCGCGCGGCAGGGTCTCCAGGACCACACCCTGTGCATCCACCCGCTTGATGGTGTCGGGCACGGGGAGTCCGGGCACGACCGCTGGTGCGCCGGCTGCGACCGCGTCGATGACACGGGCGATCAGGTCCAGCGGCACCAGCGGTCGCGCGGCGTCGTGCACCAGCACGATGTCGCAGTCGTTCGGTGCCGCCCGCAGCGCCGCGGCAACACTGGCTTGGCGGGTTGCGCCACCGGCGACGACCTGGACTTCGGCAGGGCACGCCGGCAGTGCCTGGCCGATCGAGGCCACCTGGTCGACGGGCGCGGCAATCACGATGTGGGCGACGGCGGGATGGGCGGCCATCGCCGTGAGCGAGTGCTCCAGCAGGGAGCGGCCGTTCAGCAGCCGCAGCGCCTTGGGCATCCCGCCGCCGAGCCGCATGCCAGATCCGGCGGCCGGAATGAGGACGACGACGCGGCGAGCGTCGGACGATCGCGAATCCGGGGGCATGGGATGCGGGGTTGTGCGGGGGACTAGGAGGCGAGCACCTCGTCGAGGAGTGCCTCGGCCTTGTCTTCGTTGGTCTGCTCGGCGAGGGCGAGCTCGCTGATGAGGATATGGCGGGCATTGGCGAGCATGCGCTTCTCGCCTGCGGACAGGCCGCGCTCGGCGTCGCGGCGTGACAGATCCCGGACCACTTCCGCCACGCGGATGACTTCACCGGAGGCGAGCTTCTCGGAGTTCGCCTTGTAGCGCCGGGACCAGTTGGTCGGCTCTTCGGTGTGCGGCTGGCGCAGCACTTCGAACACGTGCTCCAGGCCGTCCTTGCCGACGACATCGCGGACGCCGACGAGGTCGACGTTCTCTGCCGGGACTCGCACCACCAAGTCGCCCTGGGCGACCCGGAGCACCAAGTACTCCATGATCCTGCCCTTGATGGTTCGGGTCTCGATCGCATCGATCTGAGCTGCCCCGTGGTGCGGGTAGACGACGGTGTCGCCAACCTTGAATGCCATCGCAGATCCCCTTTCCCTTTGCCAGGCTAGCACGGGGGCGTGATCTTACTCACGTCCCCGAATGCTGTCCCAGGATTGTCCGATCCGATCGCCAGACCCACTGGCCATGATCCCCGTGCCGCCGTTGAGCGCCTCGGGCGGGATGCTGCGGTGGTCG
This sequence comes from uncultured Actinomycetota bacterium, assembly GCA_963706835.1. Classification (GTDB taxonomy): domain Bacteria; phylum Actinomycetota; class Actinomycetes; order S36-B12; genus CAVXYG01. The sequence continues at coordinate 208,705 of CAVPOB010000017.1, read as the reverse complement.
ATGCCGCTCGTATGAGAACATCGCCCTTGCCGCCGCATGGCTGCACGAGGCATGCGCGCATCGGACCGATACGCTGAAGCGACCCGTTCGCTCGGTTGACGAGGAGCCCGGAGTGAAGAGGATCCATCTGCTGCCCGTGGCGGTGCTGCTCAGCGGTGCGCTGGCTGGCTGTGCCCAAGGAATGAACGCCAACACGACCATCCAGGACGAGACCGGCAACGGCATCGTGATCGAGGTCGGCGGCATGACCGTCGCCTCGGCCACGGTTGTGGCCGGCGATGATGGGGAAGACCGCGGCGCGATCTCGGCGGTCGTCGTGAACGGCTCCGGCGAGGAAGAGACGCTGGAGGCCATCGTGGTCGACGGTGCCACCGCGGAACTGACCCCCGGCCCCGTCGTCATCGAGCCGGGGATGTCGGTGCAGATCTCGTCCGTGGGCGAGGTTCAGGCCGAGTTCGACCTCGACGCCCCGGCAGGGGAGTTCGTCGATGCGCAGTTCGTCTTCTCAGCCAGCGGCATCGGCGCTGAGCGGATCTTGGTCGTGCCGCCGGTGGGCTACTACGAGCAGTACGCGCCGGGTGGGGCGACTGGCGAGCCGGCGGTGGACGGAGCCGAGGAGGACGCTGAGGCCGAGGCTGAGTCTGCCGAAGGGGCCGCTGCCGACGCCGAGGCCGCCGAGGGCGAAGAAGAGCCAGCGGAGTAGCCCCGCGACCGTGGAGGTTGCCGACCCGGCTGCCGCGGCCCGCCCCGATCAGTCCTCGAACTTGTAGCCCAGGCCGCGCACGGTCAGCAAGTGGCGCGGATTCGACGGGTCCGGCTCGATCTTGCTGCGCAGGCGCTTGACGTGAACATCCAGGGTCTTGGTGTCGCCGACGTAGTCGGACCCCCAGACCCGGTCGATGAGTTGGTCCCTGGTCAGCACCCGCCCGGCGTTGCGCAGCAGGTACTCCAGCAGGTCGAACTCCTTCAGCGGCAGGGAGACTGCATCCCCGCGGATCATCACCGAGTGCCGCTCAACGTCCATCCGCACCGGTCCCGCCGCCAGGACGTTGTCGGAGGCGGCCTCACCGCCTTCAGCGCCTCGGCGCAGGACCGCGCGGATTCTGGCCACAAGTTCCCTGCTGGAGAACGGCTTGGTCACGTAGTCGTCGGCACCGAGCTCCAGCCCGACGACCTTGTCGATCTCAGAATCCTTGGCGGTGAGCATGATGATCGGCACCGATGATGTCTGCCGGATCGTGCGGCAGACCTCCGTGCCATTGAGCCCCGGCAGCATGAGGTCGAGCAGGATCAGGCTGGGCTCCTGCCTGCGGAAACTCTCCAATGCGGCGGTACCGCTGTCCACGGTGAGCACCTCGAAGCCCTCCTTGCGAAGCATGAAGGCCAGTGCGTCCCGGAAGGACTCCTCGTCCTCTACGACCAGCACCCTGGTCATGGCGCCCTCCTCAGGGGTGTGTCTGCAGCAGCGGCGTGCAGCGGCAGTTGGATGGTGAACGTCGATCCCTCGTCCGGGATGGACCAGACCACAACGTCACCGCCGTGGTTGCGACAGACATTGCGCGCGATCGCCAGCCCCAACCCGGTGCCGCCGGTCACGCGAGAGCGGGCCTCATCGACCCGGTAGAACCGCTCGAAGATCCGGTCCTGATCCTCCGGCGCGATCCCGATGCCCTGGTCCTTCACCGCGATCTGCACCATCGAGTCGCGCTGCTGCACGACGACGGCCACCTGCGTGTTCTCCGGCGAGTAGGAGATCGCATTGGCGAGCAGGTTGCGGATGGCGGTGACGAGCTGGTCCCGCATGCCCATGACCTTCAGCCCGGTGGTCCCGCCGAACTCGATATGGATCTGTTTGGTCTCGGCCATGGCCTGCACGTAGTCCGTGGCCTCGCGCACGAGGTCATCCACCGCGACCATCTCGGCCGTGGCGAGGGGGTCCTCGCCTTGCAGCCGGGACAAGTCGATGACGTCGTTGACCAGGTTGGACAGTCGGGATGCCTCGGCATGCATCCGTGCAGCGAAGTGCTGGATGATATCGACATCGGCGTCGCTGGACACCATGGCCTCGGCGAGCAGGAGGATTGCCCCAACAGGCGTCTTCAGCTCATGGCTCACATTGGCGATGAAGTCCCGCCGCACGGTGGCCACGCGCTGCTCCTCGGTCAAATCATCGATGAGCAGCAGGACACTGTTGTCCAACGGGATGGCTCGCACCCGCAGGTCCAGCACTGCAGTCAGGAAGGGCGGTCGCCGCAGCTCCAGGACCTCCACGACCACACTTGCCCGGTCTGCCGCGGCGGTCGCCACCGCAGCGATCTCGGGGAAGGAGACCCGGTCTGACTTGGCCAAGCCGATCTGTTCGGCCGGCGCAGACGCGTAGCGCACGTTTTGCTGGGGGCCGAGCAGCAGTACTGGGCCGGGCAGCGCCTCGATCACGGTCTGCAGTTCCACGGAGTTGGCCTGGGGCTGCTCGACGACGGGTCGAGCCCTCGGGGAGCCCGTCGCCGCTCTGGACACGAGTGCGGCGGTGATTGCGGCAGCGGTGACGGCAATCACCCCGATCAGCACCAGCGTGTCCACACCATGAGAATAGGTCCATGCTGCGGGGGCGGCGCCCGCACCGCGCCTGCCTCAGGCGGTCGTCGGAGGGCCTTGCCGCAGTGTTGGCGGGGTCGTTGTCCACCCGTCACCGAGTGTTCACTGCTGTCGCTGCGGCGACCGGCAGCCGTGGTCAATGCGGGATACTGTGACCACCAGGCACGGCGACCGGGGAAGTGATGCGCGAGGTTTATCAGTCGGAGTTGGATCTCATCAGCGAGGAGTTGGCGCTGATGTGCACCACCGTCGGACGGGCGATGAGCCTGGCCACCCGCTCGCTGATGGACGCCGACCTCGAAGTCGCCGAGGTGGTGATCGCCGGAGATCGGCAAGTCGACGAGCTGGCCCATCAGATCGACGACCGGTGCTACACGCTGGCGGCCCAGCAGCAGCCGGTGGCCCGCGACCTGCGCATCGTCATGAGCGGGCTGCGGATGTCGGCATCGCTGGAGCGCATGGGCGATCTGGCCAAGCACATCGCCAAACAGACCCGGCTGCGCTACCCCAAGCCGGTACTGCCCCGCGAGGTCCAGCCCATTTTCGTGGAGATGGGCACGCTCGCCGAAGTGATCGTCACGAAGACGGCTTCGGTGATCGTGACCCGCGACGTCCACCTCGCCCCGGACATCAAGCGGCACGACCGCGAGATGAACCGCCTCAACCGGGACCTGTACCAGACCATCCTGAGACCGAGTTGGGAGCACGGGGTGGAGACGGCGGTCGACATCGCCCTGCTGTCGCGCTTCTACGAGCGATTCGCCGACCACGCTGTGACGATCGCCCGCCGAGTGGTGCACATCGTCAGCGGCGAGCCGTACGGCGCCATCTCGCTGGAACCCGGTATCGGCCTGACGTGACAGCGCCGTAGGCGGGGAATGATGCGCCGGTGCCCAGCGTTGCCGCTGTCGTCGGGGCGGACTGTCGGTACGCGTGGAAGGAGTTGCTGCATGCCCGAGGGACGGGTTGTTGGAGCTCCGCCGCGCAGAATCGCCATGATCAGTCTGCACACGTCTCCGTCTGGCGGCCGCGGGTTCCGGCGACGCCGGTGGCATGAATGTCTATGTCGATGCCGTTGCCGGGGAGTTGGTGCAACGCGGTGTCGAGGTCGACGTCTTTACCAGGGCCACCTCGCCAGAGGATCCAGCGACGGTGACCGCGGCCTCCCGCTACCGGGTGCACCACCTGCTAGCGGAGGCGCCGACCGGGTTGGCCAAGGACGATTTGCCGGCTCGGTTGCGGACCTTCTCTGCTGAGCTGGTGCGCCACCCTGCGGCGCGTCAGCAGGGCGGATTCGATGTGGTGCACAGCCACTACTGGCTCTCGGGCCAGGTGGGGCAGGCTGCCGCGGCCGCCTGGGACGCTCCACTGGTCCACTCCATGCACACCCTGGCCCGGGTGAAGAACGCCGCCCGCGCGATCGGCGAGCAGCCTGAGCCCCTCGCCCGCATCGCCGGCGAGGACCGGATCGTCGCCGTGGCGGACCTGCTCGTCGCCAACACCACATCCGAGGCGCACGATCTGCAGCGGCTGTACCGGGCATACGGCGAGCAGGTGCGGGTCGTGCACCCAGGGGTCGACCTGACGGCCTTCGCGCCCGGCGACCAACGAGCGGCTCGGCAGCGTCTCGGCCTCCCGGTGGACCGCACGGTGCTGCTCTTCGTCGGCCGGTTGCAGCCGTTGAAAGCACCCGACGTGGCGATCCGGGCGCTGGCCGCGATGGTGGCGCACGACCCCCGTCTGGCAGAGGAGGTGCTCCTGGTGGTGTGCGGCGGGCCCTCCGGAGCGCGGCCGCTGCTGCCCGGGCAGTTGGCCGCGCTCGCTGACGGGCTGGGAGTGGGGCGGCAGGTGCGGTTCGTGCCACCGGTCGCGCGCGATGCTCTCGCCGACTGGTACCGGGCGGCCGACGTGACCGTAGTGCCGTCCCACAGCGAGTCCTTCGGATTGGTGGCCGTGGAATCGCAGGCTGTAGGAACCCCGGTCGCGGCGGCCGCGGTCGGGGGTCTGCGCACGGCAGTGGCCGACGGCAGCAGCGGCACCCTCATCGCCGGTCATGACCCCGGCGTGTGGGGCCGCGCCCTTGCCGACCTGGCGCGCAATCCGCGGCGACGCGACCGGATGGCGGCGGCTGCCCGTCGGCATGCGCGCACGTTCTCCTGGCAGCGCACCGCCGACGAGCTGCTCGCCGGCTATGCCGGGGTCCTCGCCCCGGCCCCGCTGGAGGTTGCGGCAGGCTGAGCTGGCGACGCCCGGATGGCGGCGCCCCGGGGAGTTGGCACCATAGTGCTCATGCGCGACCCGATGGCGGTGTTGACCGGCACCTTCGAGGATTTGGGCGTCCCGTACGAGCATCGTGGCGGCGACACCGTAGTGGCCGAACTCCCGGGCACGCACAAGCTGAAGATCCCGGTGGCCTTCGCCGTGGGCAGCCACAGCGTGGCCGTGAACGCCTTCGTCGTGCGCGCGCCGCAGGAGCACGTGCCGCAGATCCACCGGTGGCTGCTGCGTCGCAACCAGCGGTTGTTCGCGGTTGCATACGCCGTGGACCACCTCGGGGACATCTACCTCGTCGGTCGGCTTCCCCTCGACGCCATCACCCCGCAGTCGGTGGACGCACTGCTTGGATCCGTCGCGGCAACTGCCGATGGGGACTTCGACACCCTGCTGGAAATGGGCTTCGAATCGGCGATCCGTGCGGAGTGGCGGTGGCGGCTGGATCGGGGTGAACCGACTGCGAACCTCCAAGCGTTCCGTCACCTCGCGCCGGAGTGATCGGTGCGGCAAGATGCAGCCATGACCGCTGATGCCATGACTCTCGTACTCCTACGACACGGCCAGAGCGAGTGGAACGCGCTCAACCTGTTCACCGGCTGGGTGGACGTGGACATCACCGAACTGGGCGCCGAGGAGGCCAAACGGGGCGGGGCGATGCTGAAGGATGCCGGCATCCTTCCGGACGTCGTCCACACCTCTGTCCTGCGCCGCGCCATCCACACCTCCGAGGTCGCGCTGCACGCCTGCGATCGGCACTGGATCCCGGTGCGGCGACACTGGCGGCTCAACGAGCGTCACTATGGCGCGCTGCAGGGCAAGAACAAGAAGGAAACCCTCGAGCAGTACGGCGAGGAGCAGTTCACGCTGTGGCGGCGCTCCTACGACGTGCCCCCGCCGCCCATCGACCCGGAGGACCCGTGGGCCCAGACCCACGACCCGCGGTACGCATCGGTCGCGCCGGAGATTCGGCCCGACACCGAGTGCCTGAAGGACGTGGTCTCCCGGATGCTGCCGTACTACTACGACGTGATCGTCCCCGATCTGCTGTCCGGCCAGACCGTGCTCATCGGTGCCCACGGCAACTCGTTGCGGGCACTGGTGAAGCATCTGGACGGCATCTCCGACGCCGACATCGCCGGGTTGAACATTCCGACCGGGATCCCGCTGGTGTACCGGCTCGATGCGGACCTGAAGCCTGTTGTGGCAGGCGGGGAGTACCTGGATCCGGAGGCGGCCAAGGAGGCGGCGGCAGCGGTCGCCGCGCAGGGCAAGGCCTAGCGCTGGGGCGGGCACGGCCAACCTGGGGCGGGCGTACCATGATGGTGTGATCCGATTCGGGGCCGCAGCCTTTGCCGTTGGCGTGCTGTGCACGCTTGTGGCGATGTCGCCGCTGGTCACGGGGGCCGAACTGCCGGGTGTGCTGTGGTTCCTGGCCATGCTGACCGGCCTGGGGTTCCTGCTCATCCTGTTGGGCCTGCTCCGCAACGCTCGGGTCCGCAGCGACGCGGTCCGGCGGGCCACCGATGGCGCCTGAGGCTGCATCGGACACGGGGCCGCGCGGTGCGGTACCTTGGGGCGTTGCGTCAGGGAGGGGAGGACAGCCATGCCCACGGGCAAAGTGAAGTGGTTCAACGCAGAGAAGGGCTTCGGCTTCCTCGCCAGCGATGACGGCGATGAGGTGTTCGTGCATGCCTCGACGCTGCCGCTGGGGGTCTCCGACCTCAAGCCGGGCACACGAGTGGAGTTCGGCGTCGCCGATGGCCGCAAAGGCAAGCAGGCGCTGTCGTTGACGGTCCTGGATGCCCCGCAGTCTGTGGTGAAGGCCAAGCGCAAGCCCGCCGAGGAGATCGCCGGCAATCTGGAGGACCTCATCAAGGTGCTGGACCGCGAGTCCAACACCTTCCGCCGGGGCCGCTATCCCGACGATGCGCATTCGCGCCGGATCGCCACGCTGCTGCGCGCAGTCGCCGACGACATCGACGTCTGACCGATCCGCCCCGCGCCCGACTGTCTGGCGTGCGAGGGCGCGCTTCCCGGCTCGTCCGCAGTCTGCCGCCGCGCGGCCGCGCGGTTCTTGCCGCCGCCGTCCGCGGGCCTCAGGGATTCACCAGCCGAACCGCCCACACCCCGCGCAACTGGGTCTGCGGACCCGACAGGACCTGCAGGCCCAAGCCCTCCTCGGGCAGTTCGGCCTGGGGGAAGGTGAAGCGGTAGTACGTCCCGGTCAGGGGCGTGTTCACCAACCGCTGTCCGCCCAGGCTCGGCACCCAGCCGTCTTCAGCGACTGCGGTATCGACGCTGATACCGACCACGGTGCCGGGTGCCACCGGCAGCTCCGGTGCTCCTCCGAGCTCGCTGCCGACGATGATGTCGCGGGCGCACGCCTCCGGTGCCAGGGAGTCTGCGTCGAAGGCCCAGCACAGCGCCTCGGTGCGCACGCTGTTCGTGCCGGAGAAGGCCGTGATGCCCGGAGCGGGTTGCTCGCAGGAGGCCAGCCCGACCCCGGCAAGCGCCATGACTGCAGCCATCAGCAAACGCGGTCGCATGCGTACCCCTACCCTCGAATTCGGCGCCGGGGTCCAGCGTATCGCCCGGCTGGTCGGTGGCCGTGCGGCACCATCGGGCACAATCGGAGGGTGGCGCCCCGGATGAGAGCTTCAACGGTCCCAGACCATATCTGTGCGGCTGCGATCGCGCTCGCACATGAGGCCGCGATCAGCGAGGGCGGGCCCGACCGGGTCGGCGACCATGTCGGCGTAGTCGCGGAAGGGGAGCGCCTCGTCACGCATACGTTCACCTGTACCGCAGCCGGCTACCGCGGGTGGGTCTGGTCGGTGACCCTCGCCCGTGCCAGCCGGTCCCGGCAGGCGACGGTCTGCGAGGTGGTGTTGCTGCCCGGCGGGGATGCGGTGCTGGCCCCGAAGTGGGTGCCCTGGTCTGATCGCGTGCGCGCCGGCGATCTGGCGGCAGGAGTCATCGCGACCACCGACCCCGATGACCCCAGACTGGCACCCGGCTGGTCGGGCGAAGCCGACCTCGCCGGGGCCCTGGGCGACCCGCCGCTGCACCCGGCCAACTGGGAGCCGTGGCTGACCCGCACACGCGTGCCCTCTGCGGATGGGCGCCGCGATGCCGCGTCTCGCTGGTACGGGGGTGAGCACGGTCCGCATGCGGCCATGGCGAAGGCGGCGCCTGGCAAGTGCGCCACGTGCGGCTGGTTGCTCCTCATAGGGGGCCCGCTGGGGCAGCTCTTCGGTGTGTGCTCGCATTTGCTGTCGCCGGCCGACGGGCGAGTGGTCTCCCTCGACCACGGCTGCGGGGCGCATAGCGAGGTCCAACCCGATGGTTCCGCCGTTCCCCGGGTGGATCCGCTCATCGACGACTACGGGGCCGATTCGCTGGATTTCGGGCACTCCTGAGCGTTCACTGCGATCAGTCGGCGCCTGCAGCAGCGCGCGCCGCCCCGTAGACGGCTCGGCGCCTCCTGGTGTAGAGGACCATGACCGCCCCGATTCCACAGCCCACGAGGCACACCCACAACCACCAGCCGTCATCGTCGCTGAACCTGGTCCCGGTGAGCAGCAGGACGACCAGTGCCACCGCCCACAGGACGGTGCCGACCGCCATCGCCGAGACCCCGTCCACATCAAGCGGCTCGGTGGGCTGCTGAAGCGGTTCGCGCTCGCTGCTAGTGGCCACACCGACACCGTACCGGCGCGCTGCCCCGGACGTCGCGGCGCCGACCGCACAATGGGCGGATGCGAGTCTTCGCGTCCCTTCCCGTCCCGGCCGATCTCGCCTCTGCGCTGCACCCCGGCCTGCCGGTGCTGCCGGAAGGTGTGCGGGCCATCCCGCCAGGCCGCTGGCACCTCACGCTGGCCTTCTACGGCGAACTCGAGCAAGCCGGGATCGCGTGCGTGGAGGGACGGCTGCTGCGCCGGCTGGAGCGCCTGGGAGAGGGGCCGCTGACGGTGCGCGTGGTCGGCGGCGGGGTGTTCTCCGGCGGCGTCGGCTACTTGCACGTTGCTGGGAGCCAACCGGCCGACGATGCGCGGATGGAGGCGCTGGCCCGTGCCAGCTACCGGGCTGGCAAGGCCTGCCAGGCTCCCGGGACGATGGCCGGCTATCGGTTTCGCGCGCACATCACGGTGGCGCGCGGCAGGCGGTCGGCTCCGCTGCCGCCGGACCTGCGGGAGGGCCTGCGCGGCGTGCGGAGTCCGACCTGGTCGGTGCCGTCGCTGCAACTGGTGTCCTCGCACCAGGGCCCGCAACCGCGCTACGAGATCCTGCGCGAGTTCCCATTGGCGGGGGCAACCCGAGCGGGGACGCCGGCCTAGACGGTATGGAGTGATCACTTCACGCCGAACCCGTCACCCCCTAAGGCCTCTTGGGCTGGGGTTGGGGGTTGGGGGTTGGGGCGGACGGGCGGACGGGCGGACGGGCTCGCACATGCCCCGCGGGCGAAGGTTGCACCCGTGATGGGGGTTTGCACCCGAAACGGGGGCTCAAGAGGCCTGGAGGCGCCGATCTCTGCACCCGGTATGGGGGTTTGCACCTGGGACGGGGGCTAGGCCGGGGTTTTCAGGCCGATCCGCCCCCGTTTCGGGTGCAGACCCCCGAACCGGGTGCATCGCTGCCCCGGGAGGAGGCCGATCCGCCCCCGTTTCGGGTGCAGACCCCCGAACCGGGTGCATCGCTGCCCCGGGAGGAGGCCGATCCGCCCCCGCATGGGGTGCAGACCCCCGAACCGGGTGCATTCCCCCGTCACCGGTTCACGACCTCCAGAGGAACTCCACATGGCGCCGGCCGGGAGCAGCAGTCAGGCCACCAAGTCAGCCACCGCTCCCCGGGGACGCGCCGACCGAGGCAGCGCCGCGCCCCTGGACCCGGCGCGCCGTGGCCTACCGTGGGGGAATGGGCCCTCGCACTCGGCGGATCATCACGCTCGTCGTGCTCCTCGGACTCCTCTTGGCCGTCGTCCTGTCCGCCGTGCTGTGAGCGCCGAGCGCTAGAAGTCTTCCGCCTGGAAGAGGATCACGTCCCCCGCTGTCCATGGGGTGCCACTGGGCAGGCTGATCTCGGTGGAGGCACCCCCGGGCACTCTGCGTACCTCACCGCTGCCGGTGGCGATGTGAGCGCCGTTGGCGTACACGAAGACTCGCAGGGTCGCCGACCGCTCGCTGCTGGCAAGGTTCTGCACCGTGCCGCTGACCGTCAGGTTCCCGCCCTCCTTGATCAGGGCGAAGCGGGACAGCAGCCAGTCGTTCGACGATAGCTCCGACTGTTCGGGGGCCGCGGGAACGACCACCGGCTTCGGCTGCGGCGCTGGGGCCGGGGCTGGAGCCGGAGCCGGGGCCGGCTCCGCCGGGATAGCTGCGGCCTGACCTTCGTCCTCCTGCGCCAACTGCTCGAGGCTGCCGCGGTTGTCGTTGGCCGCCAGTACCCAGAACATCGTGCCCATCATGAGTACGACCACAGCGGTGACAGCAGTCAGGCCCAGCAACTTGGCGCTGTTGTTCTGGGACGCAGGGGGCCGTCGATCGACATACACCGGTCGGCGCGTGGCATTCACGCCCTCAAGCGTATGACGAGGCGGCACCTGCCACGCGCACCGCGTCCGAGTCTCAGGCGATTCGATCCACCACGTAGTCGATGCACGTCGTCAGCGCACGGACATCGGCAGGATCCACGGCGGGGAACATGGCGATCCGCAACTGATTGCGGCCCAGCTTGCGGTAGGGCTCGGTATCGACGATGCCGTTGGCGCGCAGCGCCTTGCTGACCGCCGTCGCGTCGATGGTGTCCGCTAGGTCGATGGTCCCGACGACCGCCGAGCGCAGCGCGGGGTCGGTGACGAAGGGTGTGGCGTAGGCGCTGGCCTCGGCCCAGCTGTACAACGCCGAACTGGACTCCGAGGTCCGCGCCACGCACCAGTCGAGGCCGCCCTGGCTGTTGAACCATTCGACCTGCTCGGCCATGAGGTAGATCGTGGCCAGAGCCGGGGTGTTGTAGGTCTGGTTCTTCGCGGAGTTGTCGATCGCCGTTGCGAGGTCGAGGAACGGAGGGATGTACCGATCCGATGCCGCGATCCGAGCCGCACGCTCCAGGGCACGCGGGGACAGCAGGGCCACCCAGAGCCCGCCGTCGGAGCCGAAGGACTTCTGCGGAGCGAAGTAGTAGGCATCGACCTCGGCGGTATCGACCGGCAAGCCACCGGCCCCGGACGTGGCGTCGATGAGCACCAGGGCGTCGTCGTCTGCGCCCGCGGGGCGCAGCGGCGGCAGCGCGACCCCCGTCGAGGTCTCGTTGTGGGGGGTGGCGTAGCTGTCGATCCCGGCCTCAGGTGCGAAGGACGGCGCCCCCGGCGGCTGAGCGCTGCGGACATCCACCTGCGGCAGGAACGGCGCTTTCTTGGCCGAGGCGGCGAACTTGCTGCCGAACTCGCCGAAGGTGAGGAACTGTGCGCTGGATTCGATGAGGCCGAAGCACGCAACTTCCCAGAAGGCGGTGCTGCCGCCGTTGCCGAGCACGACCTCGTACCCGTCGGGGAGGCTGAAGAGGTCCCGCAGGCCGGTCCGCAGACGGCCCACCTGGTCCTTGACGGTGGCCTGCCGGTGAGAGGTGCCCAGATACGTCCCCGCGACGGCGGCCAGCGCCGACACTTGCTCCGGGCGAACCTTCGATGGCCCGGATCCGAACCGTCCATCGACCGGCCGCAGTTCGGCGGGGATGGTGATGCTGCTGGGATCGGGGCTCATCGGCGTGCTCCAGTGATTCGGGTGCTTCCAGGCTACTGGGTGGTTGGCCACCGGCGCGGCCGACTGGGGTCGCTCAGGTCCGCGGCGGGTGCCCGGAGGGTGCGACCATCTCCGGATCCCAGCCGGGCACCTGCTCCGGCTTGCGGGGACCGGGGCCGATGTAGCGCGCGCTGGGCCGCACCAGGCGACCGGTGCGCTTCTGCTCCAAGACGTGCGCGCTCCACCCGGCGAGCCGGGCGCAGGTGAACATGGACGTGAACAGGTGCGCGGGCACCTCGGCGAAGTCCAGGACGATCGCAGCCCAGAACTCGACGTTGGTCTCCAGCACCCGGTCGGGACGACGTGCCCGCAGTTCCTCCAGTGCGGCCTGCTCGAGCGCCTCGGCCACTTCGTAGCGCGGTGCGCCCAACTCCCGGGCGGTGCGCCGCAGGACCCGGGCCCGAGGATCTTCGGCTCGGTAGACGCGGTGGCCGAATCCCATCAAGCGATCGCCTCGGTCGAGCACGCCGCGCACATAGCCGGCGGCATCGCCGCTGCGCTCGATCTCCTCCACCATGCTCAGCACCCGCGACGGGGCGCCGCCGTGCAGCGGACCGCTCATGGCCCCGATAGCGCCGGAGATTGCAGCGGCAACGTCGGCACCGGTGGAGGCGATCACCCGGGCGGTGAACGTGGAGGCGTTCATCCCGTGCTCGGCGGCGGAGACGAAGTAGGCGTCCACGGCCTGCACGTGCTTGGGGTCCGGCTCGCCGCGCCAGCGGCGCATGAACCGCTCCACGATCGTGCTGGCCTGGTCGATCTCGTTCTCGGGCACCATCGGCACGCCGAGCCCGCGCGCCGACTGGGCCACGAACGACATCGCCATCACCGACACCCTGGCCAATTGGTCCCGGGCTTCCTCGTCAGTGGCATCCAGCAGGGGCTGCAGCCCCCATGCCGGGGCCAGCATGGCGATGGCCGACTGCACGTCCACCCGCACGTCCCCGGAGTGGATCGGGATGGGGAACGGCTGCGCCGGGGGTAGGCCGGTGTTGAACTCGCCATCCACCAGCAGTCCCCAGATGTTGCCGAAGGAGACCCGCCCCACCAGGTCCTCGATATCGACCCCTCGGTAGCGCAGGCTGCTGCCTTCCTTGTCCGGTTCCGCGATCTCGGTCTCGAACGCGACGACGCCCTCAAGCCCGGGGACGAAATCTGCCATGTTCGCCACTCCGCTCGTTGCTGCTGCCCCTCGATGGTCGGTGAATGCCCCCACCGCCGGAACCCACCCTAGCCCCCTGGCGCGGCGAGGCGTCGACCCCCGCCCCGTTGTGGTGGGATCGGGGCATGAGCCTGTGGCCGGGACCGCCATCGCCCCAGGAGCGGTCGGCGAAACTCGCCGCGGCGCGCCGCGATTACCTCGTGCCGCCGCTGCGGATGGCGGACCTGCCGGAGGCCCCGGGCCCTGCGTTCGCTGCCTGGTACAGCGATGCCGAATCCGGGTCGGTGCTGGAGCCCAATGCGATGGTGCTGGCCACGGTGGGGGAGGACGGCGTCCCCAGCGCCCGGACCGTCCTGTTGAAAGGGGTCACGGCCCTGGGCTTCACGTTCTTCACCAACTACCAGTCCCGCAAGGGCCGGCAGTTGGCGGCGCACCCGCAGGCGACCGCGCTGTTCGTCTGGCTGCCGCTGTCGCGCCAGGTGGCCGTGACCGGGCCCGTGGTCCGCTTGACCGAGGAAGAGTCCGACGCGTACTTCGCCAGTCGGCCGCGCGCATCGCAGGTGGCGGCGTGGGCCAGCCCGCAGTCGCAGCGCATCAGCGGTCGCCAGGAGTTGCAGCGAGCCTGGCACCAGCGGCAGGAGCAGTTCGCCGCCGGTGACGTGCCGCGCCCACCGCACTGGGGCGGATTCGAGGTCCGCCCGGTGCGGGTGGAGCTCTGGCAGGGGCAGCCGTCCCGGATGCACGATCGCATCGTCTACACCAGCCGCAGCGAGGAGCCGGCGATCCTCGACGATCCCACGGCGTGGGATCGCACTCGGCTCGCCCCCTGACCCCGGTCTCAGCCGGCGTCGAGGCCCTCCGCGATGAGCTGTGCGGCGAGGTCCTCGGCCGATTGCCCGCGCTGCTCCGCCGCTTTGCGCAGCCGCTTGCGGACCGATTTGGGCATCACTGCGGTGACCTTGACGGGCGGGTCCTTCTTCGTGGGACGCAGCACGTCGGAGGTTGCGGGCCGCCGGTTCTTGCGCAGCTGCTGCTGCTGTCGGCTCGGCGCAGCGGGTGCCGCGGCATCGGTGGTATCGCTCCGGGCCGGCACCGGAGCGCTGCGTCCGGCCAGCGCCGGGTGCACGGTGGCGTCGACCGAGCGGCGCAGGGCAGGTCGGCTCGGCGGCGTCTTCTCCGTCATGGCACACCTCTCAACTGCTGGGGTTCGGCTGCCCGTGCAGCCCTGCGACTGCTCGGATGAGCTCGTCGAAGGCCGCGCTCATGTCTCGGGCCTGCCGGTCCTTCAACTGCTGGATGGGGACACCGGCGCCATGGGCCACCGCCACTACGGAGCGCTCCGGCAGGACGGGTCGCAGGACGAGTGTGGGGTAGGCCTGCCGCAACTCCTCGACGCGTCGATGCTGCTCGCGGACGTTGCGCCGGAAGCGATTGACGATGATCCCTGCGGATCGCAGGTTCAGGTTGGCCGAGTCCCGCACCACCGTGATCGCCTGCAGGGCCTGCTCAGCGCCGCGCAGGGCGAAGAAGCCCGGTTCCGTCACGATCACCGCTCGATCCGAGGCCGATAGGGCGTTCACGGTGAGTTCCCCGATGGACGGCGGGCAATCGATGAGGACGACGTCGTAGTCGGTGCGCAGGGATCCCAGGGCAGTGCGCAGGCGTGCCGAGGACGTCGCCGATCCCTCGCGATTGCGATGCTCGAGGCTCTGCTCGCTGGCGAGGACATCGAGGCCCTCACCCCAATCGCTGGCAACGATGGCCTGCGCGGCGATGCCGGGCCGCCCGTCGGCGAGCACATCGTTGACCGTCAACTCTGGGGACTTGGCCAGGAGGGACTCGGTAGCGTTGGCCTGCGGGTCGAGATCGATGACGAGCGAGCGCCAGCCGCGGCGCCGCGCAGCCTCGGCCAGGCCGAGGCAGACGGTGGTTTTCCCGACACCGCCCTTCTGCGACAGCACTGCGACGACGGGCATGGCGGGAAGTCTCCCACATGAGGCGCAACATGGCGGCCGCCCGACTTACCCCTTGGCGTCGCCGCGCGCCGCCTGATAGCGCCGCATGGCCTCTTCGCGCTCCTCGGCATGGTCGACGATGCGTTCGGGGTACTCGGGCCATTCGGCGCGCGGATGCCGCCACGGTTCGTGTGCCGCCTTCCCCCCCAAGCCGCGCAGTTCGGGCACCCACCGGCGCACATAGTCGCCAGCCGGGTCGAACCGCAGCCCCTGGGTCACCGGATTGAAGATGCGGAAGTAGGGCGCTGCGTCGGTCCCGGTCCCCGCCGTCCACTGCCAGCCGTGCTGGTTGTTCGCGAGGTCGCCGTCGTAGAGCTGCTGCATGAACAGCCGGGCCCCGCGCCGCCAGTCCTGGTGCAGGTCCTTGACCAGGAACGAGGCGACGACCATCCGAAGCCGGTTCGGCATCGTCCCGGCCTGGCGGAGTTCCCGCATGCCCGCATCGACGAACGGGTACCCGGTCCGGCCCTCGCACCAGGCGGCGAATGCGGCGTCAGCGGCCGGACCGTGCTCCCAGGCGAATGCGTCGAAGGCCGGCTGCACGTTCTGCCGGGCGGTCTGCGGGTGCGCCGCCAGCAGATGACCGTAGAAGTCGCGCCAGCACAGCTGCCGGATGAAGCCCGGTCCGCCCGGAAGGCCCCTGGCCGCCGCCACCAGGGTGCGCGGATGGATCTCGCCGAACTTCAGCGCGGCCGACAGTCCACTGGTGCCGCATCGGGCGGGGAAGTCGCGGGCATCGCCGTAGTCGCCGATGCGATCGTCGGCGAAGGCCTCCCATCGCCGCCAGGCGGCCTGCTCGCCCACCGGGAAGGGCGGCTCGGTGGTGTCGTCGAGGAGAGCCCAGCCGTCGCCCGGGTCAGTTGCGCGCGCGGCGTCCGGCCAGGCCCGGGGCCGCTGCAATGGCGGCCGGACCGGCAGCGCCCGCCATGCCGTGAAGAAGGGGGTGAAGACCCGGTACTGGGAGCCGTCGGGCTTGGTCACGTCCCCGGGGTCGTGCAGGAAGGGGCTGGACACGTAGCGAACCTCGCAGCGCCGCGCCACCGCCGCGTCGCGCCGCGCCGCGTAGGGTCCGCCGTCGGCTGTCGCCAGGACCCGCGCGGAGGCGCGCTGCGCCGCGTCCGGCACGATCGTGGCCGGGTCGCCCGCCATGACGGTCAGGCCGGGCCCGCCGAGGTCGACGATCTCGGCGTGCAGTCGGCGCAGGCTGGCGGCGAGGTACCCGCGGCGCCGCTGCCCGGACCGCTGCCACAGCACCGGGTCGATGACGAACACCGGCAGCGTCTCACCGTCCCGCAGTGCCAGGGTGAGCGCCGGGTGGTCGGTCAGGCGCAGGTCGCGCCGGAACCACAGGATGCTGGCCACGTCAGCACGCTAATCGCCGCCGAGGCACCGTGCACGGCCGGGTCAGGCCGCGACCAGGATCCGCTCGGCCTGCTCCTCGGTCAGCACGACGGTCGCGCCGCCAGCGGTGACCGCGACCGTGCCGTCGCCCTCCCGGCGAGCCGTGATCGCGGCGCCCGGGATGATCCCGGCAGCAGCGAGATCCCCCATCAGGGAGGGTTGCTCCTGCAGCCATTCGGCGATGCGGAGCACCCGCAGCGGCTCGGCTCGCTGCCAACCGCGCGCTCAGCGGCGTCCCGGGCTCAGGTTGGCCCGGCGCCAGCCCAGGGTCGAGGTCGGCCAGGCCCGGGATCGGGTTGCCGAACGGTGATTCGGTCGGATTGCCGAGCAGGGTCACCAGTCGCCGCTCCACCTCGTCGCTCATCACGTGCTCCCACCGGCACGCCTCATCGTGGACGGTCTCCCAGTCCAGGCCGATGACGTCGACGAGCAGGCGCTCTGCGAGCCGGTGCTTGCGCATCACCCGGATCGCCTGCGCCTCGCCCTGCTGCGTGAGTTCGATATGGCGGTCCTGCTCGATCACCAGCAGTCCGTCGCGCTCCATCCGAGCCACGGTCTGGGACACCGTCGGCCCGCTCTGCTGCAGCCGCTCGGCGATCCGGGCGCGCAACGGCACGATCCCCTCTTCCTGCAGCTCGTACACCGTGCGCAGATACATCTCGGTGGTGTCGATCAGATCGCTCACACGGACCTCCCGATGGTGCGCACCATTGTTGCCGGTCGCAGCCGCGCGGGCGCAACCCAGTGCCGCTGTGCATCGCAACGCCGTGGGTTTCGGGTACCCTGGGGGGTATCCGCGCGAGAGAAGAGGTGCGCGATGCAGATCGATGACGGGTGCCGCCACGACGTGACGAACCGGTTGCGCCGGGTCCAGGGCCAGATCGCGGGGATTCTCGCCATGGTCGAGGAGGGTCGCGACTGCGCGGACATCGTGACGCAGGTCGCTGCTGCCTCCAAGGCGCTCGACCGGGCCGGGCTGCGGATCGTGGTCGACGGGATGCAGCAGTGCGCCGCGGCGTCGGAGCGTGGCGAGCAGCCGCCCATCGAGGTGACCAAGCTGGAGCGGATGTTCCTGTCGCTGTCGTGACGGTTGGGTGGTCCGCCCCTGCCGGGTGCGGCGCACGGGTTCCCCGCCCGCGGCTACCGTGAGGGCATGCAACTGCAGGAGTCCGAAGCGATCTGGCGTACCTACGCCGCGGACAGCCTCAGCGGCTCAACGGCGCTGGTGACCGGTGGGGGGTCCGGTATCGGCCGCTCCACCGCACGCCTGCTGGCCTGGCTCGGCTGCCGGGTCGCGGTCGTCGGACGGACTGCGGAACACTTGGACGGCACCGCCGCCGGGATCGCCGAGGACGGCGGACCGGAGGTGGTCTGCCTGCCGTGCGATGTCCGCGAGCCCGCGCAGGTGGATGGCCTGATCGATGAGGTGCTGGCGCAATTCGGGCGCATCGACGCCCTGGTGAACAATGCGGGGGGCCAGTTCATCGCCCCGGCGGAGACGGTCAGCATGAAGGGCTTCCGTGCCGTCACGAGGCTCAACTTCGACGCTGTCTGGTACCTGACCACGCGGGTGGCTGCGCGTGCCATGATCCCGGCCGGTCGCGGTGCCATCGTCTCGATCACCATGACGCCGCGCCGCGGCATGCCCGGCATGGCACATTCCAGCGCCGCCCGCGCCGCAGTGGAGTCGCTGACATCGACGCTGGCGCAGGAGTGGGCCGGCCATGGCATCCGACTGGCCGCGGTCGCGCCCGGCATCGTGCATACCCCCGGGTGGAAGGCGAACTACGGACTCGACCCTGCCGTTGTGGGATCGGTGATCCCCGCCGGGAGGCTGCAGCACCCCGAAGAGGTCGCGGCGCTGGTCGGCTTCCTGCTGTCGCCGCTGGGCGCGTACATCACGGGTCAGACCTTCGTGGCCGACGGCGGGTATGAACTGCTCGGCCCAGCCAACGCCTTGCAGGCCGCCCTAGCGGCCGGCGCTGCCGACTGAACCGCGCTCAACCCATCGCCGCCAACTCCGCCACAACACCATCGGCGAGCGCCTGCGGATCGGGGATGAGCCCGGCGTCGGCGGCGAACCCCACGGTGACCTCGCCGTGGTAGCTGAAGATGGTGGTCGTCATCGGTTGGTTCCCCGAACATGGCGCGAACCCGATGATCTGAGTGACCGGGACACCGCCGAAGGTGAGTTCGCCGGAGGGTCCCGGGACGTTCGTGAGCACGCCGACGGCCTTGTTCGCGAAGAAGTTCGTGAGGAAGAACGCCAGCGCGCTCGGCGACACCGAGATCGCGCGCTGCAGGCCGAAGGTGATCACAGCCTCGTCGGAGTGCTTGATGCGCTGCATGATCGCGTGCATGTGCGCCAGGCGGTCGGCCACCGATTCGTGGTGCAGCGGCATGGGGACCACCACGAGCGCGAAGTAGTTGCCGAGCTCCTCGGGCAGGTTGTCGGCGAAGGGCTTCAGGTTCACCGGAACCATCCAGTAGACCTCCTCCACCATCCCGCCGTGCTCCAGCAGGTATCGGCGCAGGGAGCCGGCGATGGCGGTCAGGAGGACGTCGTTGACCGTCGCCCCCCGTTCCTTGCCGATCCGCTTGACCCGGGCTAGCGGGATCGGGTCGGTCCACATGATCGCCTTGTCCGTGCCGGGGCTGCCGCTCCACACCGTGCGCGGCGAGCCGGCGAAGGTGAGTTTGGTGACCGACGACATGTCGTTCAGCGTGCGGTGGTCGGCGACTCCGAGCACTTCCAGCGCATCGAGCAGCCGGTCGGGGTGACGCATCAACTCGATACCGTCGGCCATGCCGTGCCGACCCAACCGGGTGGCGCTGAAGACGCGTCCGGCCAGGCCCTCGGCCGCAGCGACCGACCGCTGCAGCGCCGATGGTCCGCGCCCGACCGCCTCCACCGGGTGGCGCAGGGCCCGCAGTGCAGCGGTAGCGGCCTCGGCGGCGCCGTGGCCGGCCCCGCTGGCGGCGTGGCGCGCGGTGGCGATCGGATCGGGCACCGCGCTCGCCGGCCCGGACCGCGACACCACGGCCTCCAGCCCGCCACCGGCGCTGTCGCACAGCCCGAGCATCACCTGCGTGAGGCGGACCCCGTCGGCGATCGCGTGGTGGAACCGCATCACCACCGCCGTGCCAGCACAGCCGTCGGGCAGCACCACGTCGTTGATGAGGTAGGCCACCCATCGCGCACGGTCCTGCGGCAGGGGCACCGAGCGCTGCTCCGACATGAACGATTGCACGGCCGCCACGGAGACGGGGGCCGGCAACTGCACGACCTCGACGTGGCGCTCCAGCGTGAAGGCCGGGTCGTCCTCCCACCGCCAGTTGCGTCCGCGCCGCACCGCCCGGCGCGCGAAGACGGGGAACTGCTCGACCATCGTGCGGTAGACCTCCAGCACGTCGGCGAGGGCGGGTGCTCCGCGCAGCAGCATCACGCCATCCACCACCATGAGGTTGTTCGGCCGGTCCATGGTGAGCCAGAGCTCGTCCTGCACCGACATGGGCACTGCCGCCATGGCAACCTCCGACTCTTGAACCTCGCTCACAGTCTTGCCGCCGCTCGACGTGCGCTCAAGCGCCATCTGGGCTGCATTGCTGCCACGACTGCCGCACCTGTCCCGCGCAGGACACCCGGTGGCGTGGCCTGCGCCGTCGGCGATGCAGTGGACCCCGCCGAAGTACCAAGGGATCGAGCCGGGCGACCTGACGCTGGTCGCCACGCCCGACGGAGGCACCCTGATCCGGATCATCGCCGGCGAACTGGCTGGTTTCGGGGGCTGCCGACCAACCGCTCCCCGTCACGGTCCAAGGCTGATCTCGGCCATCTTCGTCGGGAAGCCCACCCCCTGCCTGCCCGCGATCATCGCCGTGTCGTCGTCGACCGGCATTGCTAGGCGGTGCAACCCCTGCTCGCCGCGGTACCCGGCTCCCGCGAACAGCCCACCTCGTTGTAGGCGACCCCGAAGTTCGTCTGCGGATAGTGGGCCACGAACGCGCTGACCACCGGGTCCTTGCGCGCCTGCAGCGGCGTGGGAAGCACCGCAGCAGGCCGCCGGGTCGGTGCGCGCGACCACCGACACCATCTCCGCGCCGGTGAACCGGGCCAAGAACGCCACACCGCAGACAGCGCGGCCGGCGCATGGCGTAGTTGCATCGCGGAGATGCCCTCCTGGGTCGCTGGTTTGGAGACTTCGCAATCCCCACTGCCCACCAGCAGGGCATTTCCGCTTCACGACCCGATCAAGTCACCCGCCACCCCGGTGGATTGAGGCCTAGAGGCGGGGCGGTTCGTGCGCTCCGCACAGTGTTTCCCGTCTACTGCATCGCCTTCTGCGCAATGAGGAAATAGTCGTACAGCGAGCGCGCGATCTCGGCAATTGCCCGATCCCTGTCCGCCACAGGCGTCGCACTGCTGTTGGTGAACACGGCGACGGCAAACCGACGCCCGTCGGGGAGCGTGACATAGCCGACGTCATTGGCCACTCCCCCTATGGTTCCGGTCTTGTTCGCTACGGGCGTTCCCCCCGGCAGCAGCCCCTTGAGTCGGTCAGCGCCGGTGCGCGTGCGCGACATGACTCCCAGCAGGAAGTCGCGGCTCTTGGCGCTCGTTGCCTTGCCGATGTCGATGGCAAGCAGGAGTTGCAGCATCGCAAGGGGCGTCGCGTGGTCGCGGGGATCCGCCTCGAAGTCCAGATTGCGATCATCCTGGGCCGTCACGAGCTCCGGCCGGGTTCTGAAGGCCTCCGCAACGACTGTTGGCGTGGCCCGTCCCGGCAGGCCATAGAAGTCTCCGAGGATCTCGCCGGTCAGCCGATCGACCCTGAAATCGCTGATCCCGAGCCTGCGCAGATAGTCGGTCACTGCCGCGGAACCGCCTGCCAGTCCCATCAAGATGTCGGTCGCCGTGTTGTCGCTCTCCGTGATCATCACCTCGATCAGGTTGGCGATCGACAGCCGGAGTCCGGCGTGCACGAAAGTCTCGGCAAGCGCAGTTACGCCCACGACCATCGTGTCGGGCGTGACGTCGACCAGTTGGTCGAGACTGAGCTCCTCCTTGTCCACGCGATCCAGCACGGCAGCGGCGATCGCAACCTTGTAGGTGCTGGCCATGACGAAGGTCTCATCACCATTGAACGCGATGACTTCGTTGCCGCCGATCTCCTGCGCCGCGAAGCCTATGCGCCCGGCAAGCCCCGACGCGATCCGCTCGATCGCGGCTCCAACGGACTTTGCTTCCGTGTTCATGTTCGGTTTCTCCTTTGGTGTGAACCGCCCGGGATGACCGGAGGCTCTGGTGTGTCCCGGCGTCCGCGTAGTCGCGATTCCCTGGATTCTCATGCGACGGAGATGATGCGGTTGCGTTCGAACATTACAGGGGTGAGCCAACCAAGCTGGCCGTGACGGCGTGGACCCTCCGCCTGGCGGGCGCCGCTGAGCGAGGGCAGACAGTTGCGACCCCGGTGGGGGAGCGGTGTTGCGCCTCCGCGGACACCGGCGCCATGGGCAACTCAAGGCATCAGACGCGGCGGGAACCTCGTGGCCCTGGTGGATGCCGATACGGGCAAGGGCTTCCAACCGGGTGGTCAGCGCCAGACCCCCCGGAAGCGGTCGCCCTCCGGGTGCGACTGGAGCCCCCGGGCGGCCTTGGTCGGCTGGGCGATAGTCATGACGCCCTGACTGTGCACCACGCGGCCCCTCGGGCGAGCGTGCGTCACTGCCGATCGCGAGACGCACAGCGCGATCACAGTTCGGTCTTCCCGCTGAACAGCCCCGTGGCGATGATGACTCCCGCGGTCATGGCGGCCGCCACGGTGAACATCTGCAGGAATTGGGCACTCCCGAGAGCCGTATCACCGCTGGACAGGGAGGCAAGGCCCCGGAAACCGATCGACCCGCTGACCAGGAAGACAATCGCCGGCAGGCTGATGATGGCGGCCGGGCGCCGGGTGCGCGCCTCCCAGAGGTGGGCGAGCACCATGGTGACGGCTGCGCCCAAGAACGCGCCCACTTGCACGTTCCAGTTGTCGGAACCCACGCGGTACAGCATGAAGGCAACCAGGACGGCCAGGAGGGCGGGCGGGATGTCTCGCGGCGCCGTCTGGAAGGCGACGAGCAGCCCCAGGGTGAGCAGGGGCACGAAGACCGCGAGCCACCACTGGTCCATGGTCGCGGGCTGTTCGTTGGTGACGTCGAACACAGCGGCGACGAGTGCCACACCCGCCGCGCCGCCGGCCACCTGTTTGACCATGTACACCAGACCGTTGGCGAGGTTGGTCAGGCCGGAGACCACCCTGCCGCCGACCAGTTCGCCGACACCGAGGGAGATCCCGTAGCCGGGGAGCAGGATCGCCACCGCGGACAGCGTCAGGATCACGATGTTCACCTCGGGCACCGCGACCTTCACCGCTGTCCCCAGCACCGCGACGACGAACGCACTGGTCACCGGCAGCCAATCCAAGACCCTGCCCCCGTGCCGGGCGGACAGCACGGCGATGCCGTAGGCGATCAGACTGAGCGGCACGGCCAAGACGGTGTCCCACCAGCCACCCGAGAGCAGTGCGGCAACCCCGATGCCCGCCGCCGGCCAGGCCACTGCCGCGGCCCAGCCCGTCCACTGCTCCGACTCGGCGGTGATCTCGGCCAGGCGCGCCCGTCCCGCTGCGATGTCGGCCTCGCCCGCCAGCAGTTGATCGGCCAGGGCGTAGATGTCGGCAAGCTTGTCCAGATCCACCCCGGCAGGCGGGACCGCCACCACGGCAATCGTCTGCGGGCCGTCCTTTGCCTCCTGCAGGGCGAGGGTCAGATCGCCGGGTCCCGCCTGGAACAGCCCAGTGAACCCCAGGGATCGACTGATCTTCGCCAGCGAGCCCTCGATCCGCTGCCCGGTGGCCCCATAGGCGTTCGCCGCGCACCCGAACTCCCCGAGGAACTGCAGTGCGTCACTCACCGTCGCCGGCGCGGCACGCCCGGATGGACTCACGTTTCCACACCACCACTCATCATCCGAGGGACTCCCCAGCGTCGGTCGGCCCCGCCGCCCCGCCCCGCAGGCACCGGAGGGGACCCTCCATGCTCAGGGCGACCGGCGCTGCGGGGGGACGGCAGTCCCGTGGCCAGTATCGGTTCAACGCGACGCGGGCCCCGGGACGATTCACCAGACCTGGTCGAAGACGCGGTAGAGGTTGCCGCCGAGGAACTTGCCGCAGTCCTCCTCGGTGTAGCCGTGCGACAGCATGGTGTCCACGAGCGCGCGCACGAACTGGAAGGGCGCTGGTGTCGGAACGCCCTTGGCGCCCATCAGGGTCGCATAGCCGCCGTCGGGGGAAGATCAACTGGCCCATGGGGGTCTGGAGGCCGTCGGCGGTGAACGTGATGTCGGGGATCCAGTCGGACCCGTAGCCGACGTGGTCGATCCCGATCAGGTCCACCAGGTAGTCGATGTGGCGGAAGATCATCTCAGTGGTGACGATGTCGGGGTTGGGCTTGTCCATGAAGGCGCCGACCGTGTTGATGGCGGCGACGCCGCCGCTCTCGCCGAGCGCCTTGATCACGTCGTCGTCGAGGTTGCGCGGGTAGTCCGAGATCGCCCGGGCGCCGGAGTGCGACGAGATGACCGGGTGCTCGCTGACCTCGATGGCGTCCAGCGAGGTCCGCCGCCCGGTGTGGCTGACGTCCACCACCATCCCGTAGTGGTTGTAGGCCTTGATCAGCAGTTTCCCGTACCCCGTCAGCCGACCGTTGTCCGGCTCGAAGCCGCCGTCGCCGACCCGGTTGCGCGAGTTGTAGGCCAGCAGGCAGTAGCCGTAGCCGAGTTCCCGCCACAGGCCGACTCGGCCCAGGTCACCGCCGAGCAGGGCGGTGCCCTGGTGAGTGAAGAAGATCCCGAGCTTGTCCTCGGCGATGGCTTCATCGATGTCGGCGGTGGTCCGCACGAGCTTGTAGCGCTCTGGGTGCTCGCGCATCTTCTTCAGGTAGAACTCCAGCGCCTTGGCGATCGCCTGGGTGCTCGAGGCCAGGGAGTCCGCCGAGGGGCAGCGGGCCAACGCCTTCAACCCGGCGTTCTTGCACCGGGCCATCACGTCGTGGAACTCCGGGGCCTCCGGGTTGGACCACTGGACCGGCCAGACCGCGGAGAACAGCGAGTCCATCGTGATCGATTCCCGGACGATGCGCTCCGCCCGCTCCGACGTCGGATAGACATGATGCCGTTGGGGGATGTCGGCGTAGTTGTGGACTGCGTGGAACGGCTCGTCCACCTCTGAGTAGGTCGGGGTGACGTCAGCCATGGCGCCTCCTGGGTTCCTGCAACGGTCACAGATTGGCAGCGCGCCCCGATCCTTGCCCGCCAAACAGCGGAACGCGCGAGGCACTGCTTTCGGCGCCCCAGCCGACTGCACGACCGCGGCCTGAATCGTCCGGTGAGCCGTTGCGGGTCGATGGGTGTGAAGCCGGCGTCGACCGGGACGGGCGCCGCAACGACCCTGATGGGCCGGCTGATACGCGGCTATGCCGAAGGGCCGCTGACCGGGACGGTACGCGGCGGAGTGACGCGGGGGCCCGAAGCGGATCGCGGAAGGAGCGTCAACCCGGTCCCGGCGTGCCGGTACCCGGCCAGCGGGGGCGATGACCTGATCAAGGGCTTCCGGCGGGCGCCGATTTGAAGCAGCACCTCTCCGGGCCGCTGGCCTGGTCGGCCCAGGACGAGAAGGCAGCCGACACGATTGGCCCCTGCATCTGACGACGTCATCGAACGTGGACTGGCCAAGCTGCAACAGCTTCTGCGCCGGCACGCCGGACAGCCACTGACCGTCGTTGATCCCCCAAAGGACGCACTACTGGCCGGCCTCGACAGGCGGCCGACTGCAGATGCACCCGAGTGACAAGTCACCTCGCGGCTGGTGGAAGCCGCGACTCGCGCCGTTGTGACAGCCGGCCCGGAAGACCGTCACTCGGGTTGGCTCCACGGGTTGACGTAGCTGACGCCGAGGGGTTGGAAGTGCTGGGTGATTCGGGTGGCGATGGTCATTCCGTTGCTCTGGCCGATCGCGGCAATGAGCGCGTCGTCCAGTGGCGCCTGGTCCGGAACGGGATAGGTGGCCAGGATCCGCGCCGCGGGCGGGTCGAAGGGTAGTACCCGGCCGGCGAAGGCCAGCAAGACGCGCTCCTCGAGCCAACGGCGAAGGACGGCTCCCTGGGCGGGATCGGTACGTTCCTTGGCGACGACGCCACGCTCGATCTCGGCGATAGCCCCTGGCCGGATGTGTCCGGCATGCCTGCCTTGCGGCCCGGCGCACCTTCGGGAGTACTGGGCCATTACCGTCACTAGTCAGCAGCCACTCTTTCGATACACAGGTCAGGAGAACCCAGATCATGTCCAGCAATGAGATCAAGCCGGGGCCCAGCCCGGAGCGGGTCGGTGCATCAGGCTTCGAGCCGCTCGCAGTGAACAGCCCCATGGCGAAATGGAAGCAGCCGCAATCGATCGAGTTCATCGAGCAGGCGAGGAGGGACTTCAGCTTCCCGAACTGGCAGTCGGGCAGCGAGCAGTCGATCTACTACAACCTGAACATCCCCGAGTTCTTCAATTGCTCGTACGTGCCCCCGTCTGACGACTTCTCGCGGCTCGAACGGTCGATCGATCCCGCGGTGCTCGATCTGACGTTCACCGCCGCAGACGGAAACACAACGCCACCTCTCAGGGAATACCTGGTCGGCAAGCGGCAGGTGCAGGCGATGATGATGGCCCATCAGGGCAGAGTCGTGTTCGAGGTCTTCCCCGGCATGAACCCGACGGATTCACACATCTGGATGTCGACCGCGAAGACGACAGTCGGCCTGCTCGTCGCGATGCTGATCGATGAAGGCAAGATCGATCCGGACAAGCCGGTGCCGACCTACGTGCCAGAACTGCGCGGCACGCACTGGGAACAGGCCACCGTCAAGAACGTGATGAACATGGCGTCGGGGCTCGACATCGAAGAGAGCATCGAGAACCTGCTCAACCCGGACTCCTGGATTGCCCACTGGTTCACCGCTGTGTTCGAGGACACAGGCGATTGGCGCGAGCTGTCCAGAGATGCCCAACCGCTCGAAGGCGAGCCCGCCGGCACGCATTTTCGCTATTCCGGCGCGAACACACAGACGCTGGTACTGGCGACTCAGCACGTGACCGGGATGCGCTGGCAGGACTACTTCAACGAACGGGTCTGGTCGAAGATCGGCGCGAAGAACCCTTTCCTCGCCGGCCTCGTGAACGACGGTTCGCCTGCTGCCGCCGGGATCGTCGTCTCCACACCGGAGGACCTGCTGCGGTTCGCCCTGTCGTACACGCCAAGTTGGCATGTCGTGTCCAGGGAACCGATCGTGTCTGAACGGCTTCTCGAGATCATCCAGTCGATGGGCGAACCGGCGGCCTACCGCGGCTCCACCGAGGAGGGCTATGGCCTCGGCTGGTTCGGCGAGACCCCGCTCACGAACACCGCGCAATGGGACCACTCCTTCAGCGACGGCGCGATGTTCAAGCACGGCAACATGGGACAGGGCATCTATGTCGATCCCGCCCGAGACTTCTGCGGTGTGTATTTCGGCCTCGCACCGAATCCGGACGAGATCTCCGGAGTCGATCATTCGCCGGGCTACCTGCGGACGGCAGCGAAGTACTTCGCCGGCGAATAGATGTCTCGAGTCGCCAATCCCTCACCCGCCGGAATGGCATTCGGATCCCAACCCGGAGGTCGCGGCATGCGATCGTGGGGAGAAGTCGATGTCACGCGCCGGAGGGGTTGTATCTGTGGGCGGGCAGCTCCGTCGGCGGGAGCGACTACGCGGAGCAGAACAGGGCTTCCGGAACCTGGCACACTTCGTCGCACGGTGTCTTCCCGAAGCCGGCGGCTGCACACACCAAATGCACTCTCGGTCGTGAAGAGCCCGTTTCCCGTGTGGTCGTGAGGCCAGCGAGTTGATCTTGGTGGGGCCGTCGGTTGGCTGTGGGCGTGGTTGGGGCTCCCGTGGCAGCGGAGCGAATCTGGTTCCGGGGTTGAGGGACAGCGGAACAGAACAGTGGCTAGCGCTAAGAGCGGTCTTGGCCAGCGTCGGAATCGGTAGTTGCGGCGGCTAGCGTCTGACGCGTGCCGGGGGAGTTCCGCAGCGATGAGCAGGTCGCTGCGAACGGGAGGTTCACCGGTGAGTTGTCCAGCGTTGAGCTGGAGCAGGCCTCGTACCTCGATGATGTCGACCGTCAACGGATCGGCCGGCACCGGCGGGAGGCGAGAAGCAGTTCGCGGCGCATCTGCCGACAGCTGCTCCGGCAGCCGGAGCGGAGCGCGCGCAGGACGCCGAACCTCAGTGGCATGCGTGCAAGCGTTCCACTGGAGCTGGGAATCCTGTTCGCGATTTGCCCAATGAATCGGAGCGGGCCGGCGCCGGATCGCTACTGCGCAACAGGCAGGCCGACGCCTGCCAGGCGAATTTGCGACAGATGCGAGTCGGGCCGTTCTTCCCAACGCCCCGACTTCACCGAGCTGAACATCGAATAGCGGTCCGGGAGGCTCCATCCCGTTGGCACGACCGGATCGCGCAAGAAGTTGGGCCTGTGCGGCGCTGGGGCAGCCGTCAGACCCGAGGAACATGAGAAGGGGGGCGCATGAGCTGGCTACGGAAGGCCCGCGACGCCTGGACACAAGTCAACGAAGAGTACGAACGATCAGCCGCACCGCGGCCGCCCGCTTTTGACCCGCCAGGCGTGGTCATGAACAACCCGCCTCGGCGGCCTGCACCGACAGCAGCAGGGCCGCGGCGACCGGGCGGGGGTAGTCCTGGCCGGGCCGCCACTGCAGGACATCCTCGACCGGCAGCGCGGCCAACTCCTCGAGCAGGTCGAGGTAGCCGGCCGGCGGGGGGCCCGGTACGGCCCATTCGTCATGAACACCAAGGCGGAGATCCTCGAGGCGATCGAGGACTTCAACGCCGGTCGGCTGGTCCGCTCCGCGCCGGTCCATGCCGCGGTCGCCGACGAGGCGCTGCCCGAGCAATCCTGACTGCGCCCGCACCGCCGACTCGTCGCGCCGTTGCATCCGCCGTCGGCAGTGGCTAGCCTCCTGGCACGCACCGGCGTCGCAGGGCGCGGCCGCAGGAGGTGACGCTATGGCGTTGCAGATCGAGGTCTCCCCGTTCCATCGGGCGGACTTGTCTCTGGCGGGACTGCTGCTGCACGGGAGATGGCCCGATTCGGTGGGCGAGTGGTCGCAGGTGCTGGCGCTCGCGGTCCGCATCGCAGCCGTTCCCGGGACCGTCCCCACGACTGAGGTGTTCCGGGCCCGCGACGACGTTCCGTTGGAGGCGGTGGGCGAACCGGTCGGGGTTGTCGCGTGCGAGGGCCCCGCGATCGGCGATGACGCCCCCAGTCCGGGCGTGTTCGCCGCGGCGTCCCCGCCCGCGCTGCTCGTGCTGCACCCGCCGTCGCAGACCGTGCCGGACCTTGCTGAGGATGAGGGCGCCGCGTCCGGATGCCTGTTCCTGCCCGGTATCCCGGAACTCGGCCTGGAACATCGGGCCGCCTGGGTCCAGGCAGATGCGTCGGGCCACGTCTCCCGCATGGTCCGGGCCAGCGGCGTCGACCCGATGTCGGACCCCGATCTGGCGGTGCTGGCCACCCTGCTGGCGGCCTGAGCCCCGCCGACAGCGGTGCAACGCCACGGGTGCGGCACCCTGGTAGGCATGACTGCAAGTCCACCGCCGTGGCCGGGTGCCGACAGCGCCCCCGCCCAAGCCACGGGGAGCCCCGCCCCGGCGCCGCCGCCAACCGGCCCCGCCTACCCAGGCCCGCCCCCGGCTTCCGGGCACCCCGCACCGGCGCCTGCCCCGGTCCGCCGCGGTCGTGCCGGTCGAGTCATCGGCGCGGTGCTGGTGGTCGTCGCGCTGCTGGGCGGTGCGGTCCTCGTGGGGGACTGGCTGGCCCGCAGCGCGGAGATGGACCGCCTGGTGGCAGGTATCGAGGAGTCGGAAGCCGCGATGATCGCGGCAATGGACGGGGTCCGGGCGGCGTTGGACGACGATTCGGCGGCCGAGGAGCTGTCGCAGGACACCGCCGAGGCGCTGCAGTCCTTCGCCTCTGAGGGTGAGGCTGCCGTCGCGCGGGCCGCAACGGGTATCGATGCGGTCGTCATTCAGCCGTGGCACGACGACGTCCTGTTGGCGCGGGACCGCTATCTCGAGCACAACCAGGCATGGCAGGACTTCCTCGCGGCAGCAGCCCAGGAGCCGGAGCAGTGGTTCGTGGAGTATGAACCGATCACCACCACGTGGGACGCGTTCGGCCCGGCACTGCGCAATGCCGTGCCCACGCCTGCTCTGTGGGATCTGGCTGAGCGGGTCGAGATCATCCTCGACGACGACGCCGGCGATTCCGGGAACGGATCGGTCCAGCAGGCCGCGGGCTGAGCGGGGCTCGCTAGCCGCGGCCGGCCGGCGTCACACCCAGGCTCATCCCGACCAGTCCGCGGGGCCGCTGCACCAGCCGATCGGCCAACCCCAGCAGCGCGGCGGCAGCAGGCGAGTCCGGGTCGTGGAGCACCAGCGGCCGACCGGCGTCCCCGCCCTCGCGCAGGCGCACGTCGAACGGGATCCGGCCCAGCAGCGGCACCTTGGTCTCCAGCTCGGCGGTGAGGCGCTCCGACACCAGTGCGCCGCCCCCGACGCCGAACAGGTCGATGGGCTCCCCGCAGTGCGGGCAGGGGAAGCTCGACATGTTCTCCACCACGCCGATCACCCGCTGGTGGGTGTGCTTGCCGAGCATGCCGGCGCGCACGGCGACCTCGGCGGCGGCGGCCTGCGGCGTCGTCACGACCAGCAGTTCGGCGCTGGGCAGCAACTGCGCGGTGGACATGGCGACATCGCCGGTGCCGGGCGGCAGATCCAGCAGCAGGACATCCAGATCGCCCCACCACACGTCGGCGAGGAACTGTTCCAAAGCGCGGTGCAGCATGGGGCCCCGGAACGCCACCGGCTCGGCCACACCGCCCGGCTTGAACGGCAGCATGGAGATCGCCGCGACGCCGTGGGCCTGGGGCGGCATGATCATGCCCTCGACCATGGTCGGCGGGTGCTGCAGGCCCAGCATGCGGGGGATGGAGTGGCCGTAGATGTCGGCGTCCACCAGGCCCACCTTCTGGCCCCGCGCCGCGATGGCGGCGGCGAGGTTCACCGTGACCGATGACTTGCCCACGCCGCCCTTGCCGGAGGCCACCGCGATGACCCGGGTCAGCGAGCCGGGCTTCGCGAAGGGAATCTCGGGCGCCGGGCCCCGCAGCTTGGTGCGCAGGGCTTCGCGCTGGGCATCGGACATGACATCCAACTCGACGGCAACCCCGGCCACCCCGGCCACCTCCGATACCGCGCGGGTGACCCGTTCGGTGATCTCGGTGCGCATCGGGCAGCCGGCGACGGTCAGGAACACGCCCACCGTGACCGTGCCGTCTGGCGCGATCGCGATGTCCTTCACCATGCCCAGGTCGGTGATCGGGCGGCGGATCTCGGGGTCCTCGACCGTCGCGAGGGCGGCCGTGATCGCGTCCTTCTCAGGGGTGGGAGTCATACCCCGATGCTAAGTCGCCGGTGCCGCCCCGCCCAATCGCGCCGCCGGGTTCAGTCCTCCTCGGGCCTGGAGCGGGGCTCGCGCTCGAGGTCTTCCAACAGGTCGCGCAACTCTGAGCGGAGGAAGTCGCGCGTCGCGACATCCCCGATGGCGACCCGCAGCGCCGCCAGCTCGCGGGCCAGGTACTCGGTGTCGGCGATGAGCCGATCGGTGCGGTTGCGGTCCTCGGCGTACTGCACCCGGTCGCGATCGGACTGCCGGTTCTGGGCCAGCAGGATCAGCGGCGCGGCGTAGGACGCCTGCAGCGAGAGCAGCAGCGTCAGGAAGATGAAGGGAAACGGGTCCGGCTGCAGCGACTCCGGAGCCACGGAGTTCCACGTGATCCAGGCGACGATCGCCACCGTCATCCAGGCGATGAACGACCAGGAGCCGATGTAGCGGGCGATGCGCTCAGAGATGCGGCCGAAGGTGTCCGGGTCGATGACCAGACGGGGTCCCCGGCTGCGGTCCAACGGCTGGTCCAACCCGCTGCGTCGGCGGCCCGGACGAGGCCGATGAGCACTCATCGCATGCCCCCCGCAGATCGGTGAGCGGCCCGGTCGGCCACCAGTTCGCGCCAATCCTCGGGCAGCATGTGATCGATCACGTCGTCAACGGTGACTGCGCCCACCAGGTGCCCGCCGACATCGACCACCGGTGCTGCTGCCAGGTTGTACGTCGCGAAGTAGCGGGCCACATCCGCCAGCGGCGTCTCCTCGGTGATGGGTGCGAGTTCGGTGTCGACGACCGCCGAGACCAGGGTGGCGGGCGGTTCCCGGAGCAACCGCTGGAAATGGGCCGTGCCCAGGAGCTTGCCGGTGGGGGTCTCCAGCGGCGGCCGCACCACATAGACCTGGGTTGCCAGGGGCGGCGACAGGTCACGATTGGAGATGCGGGCCAGCGCCTCGGCCACCGTGCTGTCGTGCCCGACGATGACGGGGCCGGTCGTCATCATGCCACCGGCGGTGTCCTCGGCATAGGCCATCAGCCTGCGCAGCTCCTCGGCCTCTTCCGGCTCCATCCGCTCCAGCAGGTGCGAGGCGGTGTCGTGGTCGAGGTCGCCGACGAGGTCGGCGGCGTCGTCTGGCTGCATGTCCTCCAGGATGTCGGCGGCGCGCTCCACCTCGAGTTGGCCCAGGATGTCCACCCGCACCTCGTCGGGCAACTCCTCCATGACGTCGGCGAGGCGCTCATCGGGCAGCGCCCGGGCGGCCTGCAGCCGGCGGTCCTGCGACAACCCCTGCAGCGAGTTGGCGATGTCGGCGGGCTTCAATCGCTCCCAACTGGCCAGCAGCGCATCGGCCCCCTGGTCGGGAGCGGCTTCCAGCAGGCCCCGGACCTGGCCCCAGCGGACCACATAGGACTCTCCGCGCCGCCGCAGCGTCTTGCCGGGCCGGCGCACGTACACCCGGTCGATCTCCCAGTCCCGGGAACGGTTCTGGGCGACGCCGATGTCGATGACCGTGGTGGTCTCACCCTCCGGGATGCGGTCGTCACCGGTCACCCGCACGTGACGGTCGAGCAGTTCCGCCATGACCAAGTGCTCGGTCTGCCGACGCTGGAAGCGACGCATGTTCACCACGCCGGTCACCACGATCGCCCCGGCGTCGAAGGAGGTCACCCTGCCGATCGGCAGGAAGATGCTGCGCTTGTTGCTGACCTCGATCACCAGGCCGACCACGCGCGGCGGTTTCGCGATGCGAGCGGTGAGGACAACGTCTCGGATCTTGCCCACCTGATCGCCGTTGGGGTCGAACGCCAGCGCGCCCGCCAGGCGGGCGAGGTAGACCCGGGAGGGGGCGCCGGTCGTCACGGGGCGAGCCTACCGAGCAACGCGTGCGGGTTGGGCGAGCGCCGAGAAGTGAAGCGCGTCGGCGTGCTGTCACCATGATCGCGTGTCGCAGACTCGCCCGGCGGTGACGGTCCCGTCGGCCCCCGACGCGCTGCTGCTCGGCGTGGCGGTGCTGGCCGTGTCGACCTCGGCGCCCATCATCGCGGCCTGCGCGGCGCCGGCCCTGGCCATCGCGTTCTGGCGGTGCTTCCTCGGGACGGCGGCGACGGCGGCATGGCTGGCGATACGGCGCACCCGCCCGGTCGTACCGCGCCCGGCGCTCGTCGCAGCGCTCGGCGGGGGGGTCCTGCTCGCGCTGCACTTCGCGGCCTGGATCCCGTCCCTGCGCTACACCTCAGTGGCATCGTCCACCGCGCTGGTCGCCACTCAGCCGGTGTGGGCCGCCATGCTGGCGCGGGCGCGCGGCGCCTCCGTGTCGCGATGGGTCTGGGTCGGGATCGCGATCTCGCTGAGCGGGGTGCTGCTGCTCACCGGGATCGACTTCGCGCTGGATCCGGCCTCCCTGCTCGGCGACGGACTCGCGCTGCTGGGCGCCATGCTCGCCGCCGGCTACGTCTCGGTGGGTGAGGCGGCTCGCCGGCACCTGCCGACCGCGGTCTACACGGCGATCGGATACGGCACCGCCGCGGTCGTGCTGCTGCCGATCGCTCTGGTGGCCGGTGCGTCGCTGTCGGGCTACGCCGCGCGCGATTGGTGGCTCATCATCGCGCTCACCGTGGTGGCCCAGCTCCTCGGCCACACCTTGATCAATCGGGTCCTGGGGTCGGTCTCGGCAACCGTGACCAGCCTGGCCATCCTGTTCGAACTGCCCGGTGCGGTCATCATCGCGGCGGCGTGGCTCGGACTGGTCCCTCCCTTGGCCGTGCTGCCGGCGCTCGGGTTGATCCTGTTGGGCCTCATCGTGGTGATCCGCGCCGCCGATCTGCCCGTTCCCGTTGCCGATCCACCGGGATGAGGCCGACCCCGGTCGTCGATGCCGCCGGGGGCGGTGCCTACCGTGGAGACAAACTCGCGGGCGATTCTGCCCGGTCGTCGAAACTGCGGAAGGTCCAGCAATGACAGAGGTCGCCACCAGCCCAACCCGGGAACTGCGCTCCCGCCGCTCGAACCTCGCGGTGCCGGGTTCGAGCCCGAAGATGCTGGACAAGGCGCGCGGCTTGCCCGCCGACCAGATCTTCATGGATCTCGAGGACTCCGTCGCCCCGATCGCCAAAGAGGACGCCCGAAAGAACGTCGTGGCGGCGCTGAACGAGGGCGGCTATGAGGGCAAGGTCCGCACGGTGCGCGTGAACGACCTCACCACGCAGTGGACCTACCGCGACGTCGCCGAGGTCGTGGAGGGGGCCGGCCCCAACCTGGACTGCATCATGCTGCCGAAGGTGCAGACCCCTGAACAGGTCCACTGGCTGGACATGACGCTGACCCAGATCGAGAAGACGATGGGCTTCGAGGTCGGTCGGATCGGGATCGAGGCGCAGATCGAGAATGCGCTGGGCCTGGTGAATGTGGACGGCATCGCAGCAGCGTCCCCCCGCGTCGAAACGATCATCTTCGGGCCGGCCGACTTCATGGCGTCCATCAACATGAAGTCGCTGGTCGTCGGCGAGCAGCCCCCGGGGTACTCCGAGGGCGACGCCTACCACTACATCCTCATGCGCATCCTCATGGCGGCCCGCGCCCACGACAAGCAGGCCATCGACGGGCCGTACCTGCAGATCCGCGACGTCGAGGGGTACCGCCGGGTGGCCGAGCGCAGCGCCGCCCTGGGCTTCGACGGCAAGTGGGTGCTGCACCCGGGGCAGGTGGACGCCGCCAATGACGTCTACTCGCCCAAGCAGGAGGACTACGACCACGCCGAGCTCATCCTCGACGCCTACGCCTACTTCACCTCGGCCGAGGGTGGCGCCAAGGGCGCGGTGATGCTCGGCGACGAGATGATCGATGAGGCTTCGAGGAAGATGGCGCTGGTGATCGCGGGCAAGGGCCGCGCCGCCGGTATGGCGCGCACCAAGACCTTCGAGCCGCCGTCGGCCTAGGGTCGCGAGTCGGCCGGGGTCTGGACCAGGCCCGACGCTGCAGCGCGGCGAGCGAGCGTCTGCTCTCGCGTCGGCGGCGCTCGAGCGCTGGGCGCGCTGATCAGTCGGCCGATGAGCCGAAGTTGCGGTGCAGGGCTGGAGTGTCCGGTGTGCGGGCCAGGTCTGCACCCGGTTCGGGGGTCTGCACCCGGTATGGGGGCGGAAAGGGTCGGATTCCGGGGCTGGGCTGCACCTGGTTCGGGGGTTTGCACCCGGCGCGGGGGCGGAATCGCTCCGATCGGAGCCCAGAGCCCCCGTCCCGGGTGCAAACCCCCACGCCGGGTGCACCTTTGCCGCCCTGGAGGCGCTATCAGCCCCCGTCCCGGGTGCAAACCCCGGCAACGGGTGCACCACTGCCTCCCGGGGGTGCTCTCAGGGCACCGCCCGAGGGTTCGCACCCGTACGACCGGTGCACAGTCGCCCTCCCGGTGGAGTGGCCTCTCAGCCGCCCCTACGGGGCATGGGACACCTGCAGGAAGCGCAGTTCCGTCCCCGCCCAGACGAGCCGCGAATCCCCCATTCCCGCGGAGGGCCTACTGCCGTGGGGTGCTGGATCGCGATGAGCCGGCCTACCGTCGAGTAACTCCAGTGCCCTGCCCGGCGCGCGTCCCCGGCGACGTGTCCACGCCAGCGTGTGTGGGCCCGATGCAAGACGGAGTGCGCACCCCTCGGCCACGTGGTGGAAGGGTCGAGATGCGACCAAGTCGTGACGGCGCCGAAGCGTAGCCGTGAACGCGCCGCGACATTTCATACAACGCAGATTCGTTTGCTGTTCACCTTTTGTTAACGTAATCTTGTCGTGAGGGCATCCAGGCCCGCTTGACGTAGTCGAACGGAGGACCGGATGTCGAACAGCAGGAAGGAGGGTCGAGGAATGATCCAGCCAGAACCGAGCAGCTTGCACCTGCCCCAGCCCCGGACCAGCTCCGAGGCCACGACTGCCGAAGAGGCCGTCATCGACCGCCGACCGCGTCTGCTGCGCTGGTTGCTGCCCAAGGCGTGCGCCACGTCGGCACCGCTTGACGGCCAGCAGCAGGCAGAACTGAAGTTCATCGCCTACCACTGACTGGTCCGTGCGGGGCGGGTCCCCGCGTGACAACCTGGGAGCATGTGCGGTCGATACGCCAGGGCCAAGGACAAGGCCAGCCTGGTGGAGGAGTTCGCGATCGAGGATGTGCCGCAGGAGGACTTGCCGGCCGACTACAACGTGGCTCCGACCAAGCGGGTCTATATCGTGGCCGAGCGCGCCGCGGATGGCGACCATCCGCAACCGCGCCGTAGTCTGGCGATCGCCAAATGGGGCTTGGTGCCATCCTGGGCCAAGGATCCCGGCATCGGTTCGCGGCTCATCAACGCCCGCGTCGAGACCGCCGCCGACAAGCCCGCTTTCCGGCGCGCCTTCGCCAAGCGGCGCTGTCTGGTGCCAGCCGAGGGGTTCTACGAGTGGTACGAGTCGCACGATCCGCCCACCCCGGTGGGTCGCTCGGGGAAGCCGTTGAAGCAGCCCTTCTTCATCCACTCCGCTGATGGCCGGTCACTCGCCCTGGCTGGGTTGTACGAGTTCTGGCGGGATTCGTCGGCTGGCCAGGAGGCTCCCTGGCTGATGACCGTCACCATCCTGACCACGACGGCCAGCGATGCGGTCGGACGGATCCACGACCGCATGCCGCTGCCGTTGCCTGAGGCGGTCTGGCAGGACTGGCTCGACCCATCCGCCGACCGTGAAGCCGTCACCGCGGCGCTGACGGCGCACACCGCCGAGGACTTGACGGCCTACCCGGTCACCACGGCCGTCAACAACGTGCGCAACAACGGCGCCCATCTGCTGGATCCGATGCCCGCGGAGCAGTAGCGCCCGGTTCGTCGCGTTGTCTCAGCGGGACTTCGGCGACAGGATGGCGGGGTGCCCGCGATCGCCAGGAAGTCGCCGACGCCCACCCGGGTGGACGACGTCGATACCACCGTCGGTCGTGGCCGTTGCCACATCTTCGCGGTGCCGAGCGGTGTTCCGCGGGCGTCGCTGCTGCTGGGCCATTCCTCCACCGGCATCGCCTCGCCCGACCTCATCACGCTGGCCGCCGGCCTTCCGCCGTTCGGCATCGAGGTCGTCCTGGTGGAGCAGCCCTGGAGCCTGGCGGGCGAGGGCGCCGCGCCGCCGATCACGCAGCTGGATCAGGCATGGCTGGAGATGGTGGCCGATCTGCGGCGCGGCGGCGTCGGACTGCGGCGGTTGGCCGTGGGGGGCCGTGGGGTCGGGGCCCGGGTGGCCTGCCGGACCGCGCGGCAGGTCAGTCCCTCTTCCATTCTGGTACTGGCGTTCCCGCTGTTCGGACGTCACGCCGATGAGGATCGTGCGGCGGAGCTGGCGGCGGCGGCCGAGGTCGTGCCCGTGACCGTGGTCCAGGGCACGGAGGACAAGCTCGGTGGGCCGGCCGATATCGCAGTTGCCGTCTCCGAGCACGGCCAGCGGGTGCTGACCGTCGGCATTCCGTTCCTGGACCACAACTTCGCCTTGCCCGCCCGGGCGACCATCACCGATTCCGAGGCCCGGCTGGTGCTGCTGGAGTCCGCCCGGCACACCGTTCTGCGCGATGGGAATACTGGTCCGCTGCTGGCGCGTTGACGCGGCTGTAGCGATTGAACAGGAGTCGGGCGTGGTCTTGGATGTTTGCGATGCGCCGGTTCGTGGGATGCTGCCAGTACCGGCATCCCCATTGACCTGGCGAACTTGGAGCGTGGCCGTGACCGACCAGAGCACCCAGCGCGGGCGGCCCCACCGGGCCGACAGCGCCCCGGGCCAGGCCGCGGAGACCGACCAGCAGCGGCGCGAGCGGTTCGAGCGTGACGCTCTGCCGATGCTCGATCAGCTGTACTCGGCGGCTCTGCGGATGACCCGCAACCCCGCCGATGCCGAGGATCTGGTCCAGGAGACCTACGGCAAGGCGTTCGCGGCCTTCCACCAGTTCACCGAGGGCACCAACCTCAAGGCCTGGCTCTTCCGCATCCTCACCAACACCTACATCAACGCCTACCGCAAGAAGCAGCGCCAGCCGCTGCACACCAGCACCGACGAGTTCGAGGACCATCAGATGGCCCGGCTGTCGGAGAACCCGTCGCAGGGGCTGCGGCCGGCCGATGTCGAGGCGCTCGAAGCGTTGCCCGATTCCGCTGTGAAGGATGCGCTGGCAGCGTTGCCGGAGGACTTCCGACTGGTGGTGTACTACGCCGACGTGGAGGGCTTCGCCTACAAGGAGATCGCTGAGATCATGGGCACTCCGGTCGGCACGGTCATGTCGCGCCTGCATCGGGGGCGCAAGCAGCTGCGAGCC
The DNA here is from genome assembly GCA_963706835.1 of uncultured Actinomycetota bacterium. Taxonomy (GTDB): domain Bacteria; phylum Actinomycetota; class Actinomycetes; order S36-B12; genus CAVXYG01. Next base: position 170,564 of record CAVPOB010000017.1, on the reverse strand, counting down.
AATCTGGCCGACTACGCCGCAGAGCGCGGCCTGGTGCGGGGAGCGTCGTCATGAGCTGCGGCAACCCCGGCGAGATCGACTGCACCGAGGTCCTCGACGAGGTCTATGAGTACTTGCACCATGAGCTGGACGAAAGCAGGACCGCCTCGATCCACCGCCACCTGGAGGAGTGCGGCCACTGCCTGCACGAGTACGGGCTGGAGGAAGCTGTTCGCGATCTGGTGAGCCGCTCCTGCCCCTGTTCGCCCGCCCCGGATCACTTGCGGCAGTCGATTCTGCTGCGCATCTCCCAGATTCGTGGCTGAGGCGATCGTGGACGAGGACGAACTGATCGGACGCAGCGCGCGCCGCCGCTACCGAGTCACCGCCAGCGACCTGGCTCCGGCGCTGGGCAGCGGTGATGTTGCCGTGCTGGCGACACCGCGCTTGGTCGCTTGGCTGGAAGCCGCCACGGTGGATGCCGCGGCTGATGTGCTGGTCGCGGGCACCACCACAGTAGGAACCTCCATCGAGGTGGATCACGTCGCTGCCAGCCCGGAAGGGGCCGCGGTGTCGGTGTCGGCAACGGTGCACGGACGCGAGGGCAAACTGGTCCGCTTCGACTGCGAGGCGGCGCAGGAGCACGCCGACGGCACCGTCACGATCATCGCGCACGGCAGCATCACGCGCGCCGTCGTGGACCGCGAGCGCTTCCTCGCGCGCCTGCAGCGGGGCCGCTGAGCGCTGCCCCCGGTGGGCCCGCTGAGCGCTACACCCCGGTGGTCCCCCGGGGGTAGGCCACGTCGGTGTCGGTACGCACGTTGACCAGGTACGGCACGCCCGAGGCGAACGCGCGGTCCAGCGCCGGTCCGATGTCCGCGGGGCGCTCCACCGTCTCCCCGGCTCCGCCGAGGGCAGCCACCACTTCGTCGTAGCGGCTCGGCAGCAGGTCGGCGGCCACGTCATAGCCGTACAGGAACCGCATGGGGTGCTTCTCCAGGGCCCATGTGGCGTTGTTGCCCACCACCATGACCACCGGCAGTCGGTGCCGCACGAGTGTGTCGACATCCATCAGGCTCATACCTGCGGCGCCGTCACCGAGCAGCGCCACGACCTGGCTGTCAGGACGGGCGACCCTGGCCGCCATGGCATATCCGAGCCCCGTTCCCAGGCAGCCATAGGGCCCCGGGTCCAGCCAGCCCCCGGGGCGAGCGGGTTCGACGAACTTGCCGGCGAAGGAGACGAAGTCGCCGCCGTCGCCGACGACCACCGCATCGTCAGCCAATCGGGGCAGGAGCTCGCCGTAGATGCGGGCCGGATGGATCGGGTCGGCGTCACTGGTCAGCAATTCGCGGTCCTGCTGCGCTGCGGCGAGCGCTGCAGCCCGGAGCTTCTCGCGCCACTGAGACACGTCGTGTCGGGCAGGGTGGCGATCGATCTCGGCGGTCAGCGACGTGAGGGCCGTGGTCAGATCACCCACGACAGATCCGGCCAGATCGACATGCCGGGCCACCGATTGCGGGGCGTCGGCGACGTGGATCACGTGGGCGGGCGATGCCGGGTCGCCGAAGATCCCGTACCCCAGCCGGAAGTCCAGCGGCGCCCCGACGACCACGACGAGGTCGGCGTCGCGGAAGGCCGCCGACCGCGCCCGCGTGACGAGGCACCGGTGCCCGCGCGGCAGGATGCCGCGTCCCATGCCGTTGGCGATGACGGGCAGCCCGGTCTCCTCGGCGAAGGCCAGGGCGGCTTCTTCGGCGCCATCGGACCACACGTCGCTGCCGATCACCACGACCGGTCGGTCGGCTGCGGCGATCAACGCGGCGCTGGCGGCGACGGCATCGGGGTCGGGTTCGATCCGCGCCGATTGCGACGGTCCCCGCAGCGCTGCGCGCGGGCTGTGCGAGAAGAGCACGTCCATGGGGATGTCGGCGAAGACCGGTCCGCGGTGCGGGGCGGCCGCCAGGGCGAACGCGTCATCGATCTCGCTGGCCGTCTGCACGGGATCAGTCACGGTGAACGCGCGTTTGGTGATCGGTGCCAGCAGGGGCGGGTGGTCGAGCTCCTGCAAGGCGCCGTGGCCCCAGCGGTTGCTCGGTGCCCGACCGCCGACGACGACCAGCGGCGTGCCGTTGAACGACGCGCTGGCGATACCGCTGACAGCATTGGTGACGCCGGGACCCGCCGTGACGACGGCGAAGCCGGGGCGCCGGGTGAGCTTCGCGCTGGCCTCGGCGGCGAAGACGGCAGTGGCCTCGTGCCGGGTATCGACCATCCGCAGTGGCCCGTTGGCGGCTGCGCTGATCGTATCGGCGTGCTGGGCGACCGCATCGCGGCCCCCGACGGCGGCGTCGTAGATGGGGAAGACGTGTGCACCCGACAGGGTCCACAAGGTGCCCACCCCGTGGGCGCGGGCCGCCGCGACGATGTGCTCACCGCCGTGTCCCTGTGCCGCGGATTCGCTGGAACTCATGCTCGCACCGTACAAGCCGTGCCACCGGGCGCCGCGGGGGCCTTCGGCTGCGGTGGTCGGTAGCGGCAGCCGCTGCGTACCCTGGTCGCTGTGCCCGCCCTGCAGTCGATGGCGCTCAGCCGTGCCGACCTCAGCGACGAGGCCGTCGCGCATCTGACCGCACTGGTCAGCGACTGGGGCATCATGGCCGACCTCGGCTTCTCCGACCTGGTGCTGTACCTGCCCACCTGGAATGCGGGCGGATTCGTCGCCGCCGCGCAGGTCCGGCCCGACACGGCCCCGACGCGAATCCCGTTGGACGTCGTTGGGACGTTCATCCCGCGCGGCCGACTGCCGCAGGTGGACCGCGCGCTGGCCTCCGGGGAGGTGATCCGAGAGCGCGCCCGGGACTCCGGGGTCGTGCCGGTCGGCAGGGAAGCGATCCCGGTGCGCCTCGCGCGGCATCCGAAGGGTCGGCCGGTGGCGGTGCTGGCCCGCTACACCGCAGTGCGGGACCGTCCCCTGGGGCGGTTGGAAGAGGCCTACCTCGCGGCGGCGGACGCGCTGGCGGAGATGATCGCGCACGGATCGTTCCCCCATCAGCAGGGTCGTGGCAGCCACCATCGCGTGGGCGACGGGCTGCTCCGGATCGATCGCAGTGGCATCGTGCAGTTCGCCAGCCCGAACGCGCAATCGGCCATGCGCGCCATGGGTCTGACCACACCCCTGGTCGGCGTGGCCATGGCCCGAATCGTGGCCCGGATTCTCAGCGGGGCCTCCGCTGCGGATCAGGCTCTGGTCAGCGTTGCCACCGGCGCGGCCGCCGGAGTGCTGGAGATCGAGACCAAGGGCGGCACGCTGTCCCTGCGCTCGATCCCGCTGGACGGCCAGCGGGGAGCCGTGGTCCTGCTGCGCGATGTCTCCGAGCTGCGCAAGACCGAGCGGGCGCTGCTGTCGAAGGAAGCCACGATTCGCGAGGTCCACCACCGGGTGAAGAACAACCTGCAGACGGTTGCCTCACTGTTGCGGCTGCAGGCCCGGCGGATGCCTACCGATGAGAGCCGGCATGCCCTGCTGGACGCGGTCGCCCGGGTGACCACGATCGCATTCGTCCATGAGACGTTGTCGCAGGAATCCGGCGACGAGGTGGACTTCGATGCCGTCACCGCCAAGTTGATCGACCTGGCCGCAGATACCGCCACCAGCGTGGCGCATCGCCCGGCCTCGGTGCGGCAGGACGGTCATTTCGACGCGCTGCCGGCGGCGATCGCCACGCCGCTGGCCATGGCGTTGTCGGAGTTGCTGCTCAATGCCGCCGAGCATGCTCGGGCCACCTCGATCGAGGTCTGCGTGGAGCGCACGGAGGACCAGTTGCAGGTCTGGGTCAGCGACGATGGGATCGGGTTCGATGCCGATGCCACCACCGGTCTCGGCCTGCAGATCGTGCGCACCCTGGTGACCGAGCAGATCGGCGGCACCCTGGAATGGGAGGAGACACGGCGCGGCACCCGCGCCAGGATCGCGGCGCGGGTGCCGTCGTAGCGTGTGCGGGCCGAGCGCAGGCTCAGGCCGTGCGGGCGCGGGCCCGGGCGCGGCGCCGCTTCAGGGCCCGCCGCTCATCCTCACCCAGGCCGCCCCAGACGCCGGCGTCCTGACCGTTCTCCAACGCCCAGTTCAGGCAGGCCTCGCTGACCTCGCATCGGCGGCAGACCGCTTTCGCGTCCTCCACCTGCATCAGCGCCGGACCGGTGGTCCCGATGGGAAAGAACAGTTCGGGATCCTCGTCGCGGCACGCCGCACGATGTCGCCAATCCATTGCCTACCTCCTGTTGCGGGGTGCCGGTGACACCCGAGCAGTTTGTGCATCGAGTCACAATCGCGACCGCACCCCCACCGCGGGGCTGCGCGGGGCTGGGTCTAGACTGTGGATCGAACGGATGGGTGCCAGTTCCTGCGGGAGACATACCCGATGTGAGCAGCTCGCACACATGTTGGGGCTATCGACCGTGCTGGTACTGACGCTGCGTGGCCGGAGCGTCCCCCAACCGTTGGTATAAGGGTTTCAGGTTGTTCACCTGTTCTCAAGGGTTCTCGCTGTGGTTCGCGCCACAGGACATGTCATCTGCGTCACATTCGCGGGTCGTGCCGGGGATTCCGCTCAGCTGCAATCCACGATGCGCAGCGCGTCGGGCAGGTTCTCGAACGTCACATGGCGGGTGTGACCGATCCCCTCGCCATCCACCTGCAGGGCGACTTCGCGGTTGGCCACGATCGTGAAGCGGTTGAGATCATGGCCGAGGAACAGCGACTTCGTCCGCACCTGGGCGGTGCTGCTGCGCAGCAGTCGACCGGTCACTCGCAGCGATGGCAGGACGCGCATGTCTCGGATCGCCAACACATCCAGGCCGGTCTCGAACGAAGCCTGCGGACAGGCATTCACCGGCAGGTTCCCCATGTAGGTCCAGGGCGAGCAGTTCTGGACGATCGCCAGGAAACCGTGATCGACGGGTGCTGCCCCCTCCGGGAGGACGGTCAGCGCCGGGTGCTTGCGATCGGTCCGGGCGAAGTACTCCCGCACCGCGGTGGCCACGTACCGTTGCGGCGTCGCCGCGCGACCGGAGGCGCGGTGGTGCTCCATCGCGGCGATCACCTCGGCGTCGAGGCCGAGCCCGGCATTGCAGGTGAACAGCATGCCGTTCGCGCGGCCGAGGCCGATGCGGCGAAACCGGTGCTGGCGCAGGGCCGCGATGATCTCGCCGGTCGCCGTCACCGCGTCGTTGGGCAATCCGCATGCGCGCGCGAAGACGTTGGCCGATCCGCCCGGGATCGTCGCAAGCGCCGGCAATGTTGCGGTACCGCCGGCCATGAGGCCGTTGACCACCTCGTGCACGGTGCCGTCGCCGCCGAGGGTCAGCACCACGTCGGTTCCGTCGGTGGCTGCCCGGGCCGCCAGTTCACCGGCATGACCCCGGTGCGAGGTGGTGATGGTCGTCAGGTCGACGACGCTGCCGATGGCGGAGACCAGGACATCACGGATGCGGGCGTCCGTGGTCGTGGCATTGGGATTGGCGATCAGCAGTCCGCGCATTGCGACAGGGTATGCCAACACGAGCGCCGCATTCGGTCGCTGCGCCGCGGCTGCGGCGGCCGGCCGTGCCGTGTCGGGTTACCCTGCTGAGGTGGGTGACTCGGTGCTGGCGCGGACCAGGATGCGCCCGATCGCAGCGACGGTTGCGGTCATCGAGGGCGGTGCACTGCTCATCAACGCAGCGGCGGTGATCTGGGTGGTGGCCCGCGACGGGATCACCGGTCCTGCTGCGGTGGCCAGTCCGATCGGCATCACGTTGGAGGTCCTGCTCTACCTGGTGTTCGGAGCCGCCTTGCTGTGGATCGCACGGGGCTTGTCGCGTGGCAGCAGCGCTGCGCTCACCCCCTTTGCACTCGCGCAGGTGCTCGGACTCACGGTTGCGATCCCCTTGGCCACCGGCTCGGGCGCGGCCAGCGTGGTCGGCTGGCTGCTGACCGGTATCTGCGGTGCGGGACTGGTGGCCTGGGTGGGGCTCCTGCGCGCCCGGATCGCCTGATCGGCCACAACGGCTGCGGCTTCGAGCGGGCGAGGGCCGCCGGTCAGTACTCGTCCAGCAGTTGCTCGCGCAGCCCGGCGAGGGTGCGGGCCAGCAGACGCGACACGTGCATCTGGGACAGCCCCACCTCACGCGCGATCTCGGACTGGGTCTTGTGCTCGAAGAAGCGCAACTGCAGAATCCGCTTCTCCCGCTCCGGCAGCGCCTGCAGCAGTGGCCGCAGTGCCTCCCGGTTCTCCACCCCCTCTAGCCCGGCGTCCACCACGGCGAGGGATGAGGCGACTGAGAAGCTGCCATCGCTGTCGTCTTTGCCGCCGTCCAGCGAAGTGGTGGCGTAGGCCTGCGCCGACTCCAGGCCTTCGAGCACCTCGTCCTCGGTGATGCCGAGGTGCTTGGCGAGCTCGGCGACGGTCGGGGCGCGCCCCAGCTGCTGCGTCAGATCGGCCGTTCCCCGATTCATGAGCAGGCGAAGCTCCTGCAGTCGGCGCGGCACCCGGATGGCCCAGCCCCGGTCGCGGAAATGGCGCTTGATCTCACCCACGATCGTCGGCGTGGCATAGGTCGAGAACTCCACTCCACGGTCGACGTCGAAGCGGTCCACCGCCTTGATGAGTCCGATGGTGCCGACTTGGACCAGATCTTCGTGGCTCTCGCCCCGGTCGCGGAACCGGCGCGCCAGGTGCTCCACGAGCGGCAGGTGCATCGTGACCAGGGCATCGCGGATGTCGCGACGAGCGGGGTCCTGCGGATCCAGCGCCGCCAGGCGGGCCAGCAACGCGTGCTCCACCTCACGGTCGCGCTGCGACCAGCCGGAGCGCCGCGGTGCCGGCACCTGGTCGGATTCGACCGGTGCTGCTGTCGGGTCGCCCGCCCGCACGTTGGAGCCGCTCATGTCGCCACGGCTTCCTCCCTGGACCGCAGCCGCAGTGTGACGACGCCGTCCTCCAACTCGGCCGACACGTTGTTCACCAGCGAGGCCAGCACCGTCCAGCCGAACGTCGTCGGTTTCGGCGGGCGCTGCGCGGTCGTGGCGATGCTGATATCGACATCAACGCCGATCATGGAGCGCTGTTGCCACGGCGCCAGACTGATCCGCAGCCGAGCGGCGGGCGCGGCGTCTTGCAGCAGGAGCGCACTGGCCTCGGAAACCGCGAGAGCGATGTCGTCGAGTCGATCGATCGGGTAGCCCAGCCGGGCGCACACCGCAGATGTCGCGGACCGCGCGAGGGTGAGGTATGCGCTGGAAGGGGGGAGCTCCAGCACGATGGGCCGGTCGGACAACTCTCCTCCTCACCGCCGCAGGCGCGCGGACACGGCGCTGCCCCCGACCGTACCCATCCATCGGCGGCACAGGCGCGGCGACCGTTGATTTCTCCGCGCGGCGGCCGCTGGCGAAGGGCTGCTGCGGCAGCGGGGTACCGAACGGCAGCACGACGGTCTGCGCCACGGCGCCCTCGACGATGCCGCCAGTGGCGAGGATGGCGGCGTAGGTGCCGTCAGCGATCAAGTTGTCCAGCGCCTGCGAGACCACCGCGGCGAAGCCGTCGCCGGGCGGGGTCAACATCGCCAACGGGGCAGGATCGTCGAATCCTGCGGCCAACTGGAGTTCGGCGGCGTTGAGACGGACGCTGGACTGCACCACGGGGGAGTCGCCGACGAGCGCCTCGGCCTGGCCCACCAGGACCGATCGAGTGACGGCATCCTGCGTCTCGCCGGCGATCAGTGTGATCTCGGGTTGGCCCGAGGCGCGACACTGCAGGGACAGGTCCGCCAATCGGGACAGCTGAGTGGAGCCCTCCAACGCGGCGATCGCGCGGCCGCACAATTCCGACAGTTCTGCATCAGACCCCACCGAGCGCGCCAGCAGCGTGCCGGAAGCCAGGTAGAGCACCCCGTCCACGTCCAGGGAGTCGCCCGGGCGCACTGATACGGCCGCCACCCCGAGATCGAACCGGCCGGCCCGGATGCCCGACGCCAACGCGCTGAACGCTTCGAACCCGAAGGCCGGCCGCAGGTCGAGGGTGGCAGCGACCGCCTGGGCGAGTTGCACGTCGACGCCGGTCAGCCGTCCCTCCGAGTCGGTGTACTCCATTGGCCGGTAGGACGGGTCGGTGCCGATATCCAGGATCCCGTCGGCTGCGATCGCCGCCGGCACCGCCGCAGCCAGTTCCTCGTCCACGGCCACGGGGAAGGCTAGCGGCACGGTCGGCGGTCCGGGTGGAGCGATCGGTGGGGCGCAGCCCGCAATCATCACCGCGCCCAGCAGTGTCCCCGCGAGCGTGCGGCGCATGTTCCGCGTGGTGGCGTCGGGCACATATGCGAGAATCGCACAGGTACCCCTGGCGGCGGCGGTGGACGGAGCAGCGGTCGCGGGGGTTTCCGCATGCTGCCCACCCCAACCCGGGAGTCGACGACGATGGTGCTGGATCGGACCAAGGGGCTGCCCGACATCCCGTTGAGCTCCGACGACGACGAGGCCCCCGGCCCACTGGCGACCGAGCACGACCTCGACCCCGCCTTCCCCCTGCACCACGGTGGCAAGATCGAGGTCCGCCCCACCGTGCGGGTTCGCGACAAGGGCGGATTGGCGCTGGCCTACACGCCGGGTGTGGCCCGTGTGTCGTCCGCGGTGGCCAAGCGGCCGTCGTTGGCCTACGACTACACCTGGAAGGGCAACACCGTCCTGGTGGTCACCGATGGCACGGCCGTCCTGGGACTGGGCAATATCGGGCCGCTGGGCGCACTGCCGGTGATGGAGGGCAAGGCGCTGCTCTTCAAGGAATTCGCGGCAGTGGATGCCGTTCCCATCTGCCTGGACTGCACCGATGTCGACGAGATCGTCGAAACCGTCGTGCGCATCGCCCCGGCCTACGGGGGCATCAACCTGGAGGACATCGCATCGCCTCGCTGCTTCGAGGTGGAGCGGCGTCTGCAGGAGGCGCTGGACATCCCGGTGTTCCACGACGACCAGCACGGCACCGCCATCGTCGTCACTGCGGCCCTGCTGAACGCGGCCGAGGTGACCGGCCGGGAGTTGTCCAACATCCGCGTGGTGATCTCCGGTGCAGGCGCTGCGGGCATCGCAGTGTCCAACATGCTGCTGGAGTCCGGCGTCGGCGACGTCGTTGTCGCCGATTCGCGGGGCGTGGTGCATTCCTCGCGCACCGACCTCACCGATGTCAAGCGCGACCTCGCGGAGCGGACCAACCGGATCGGGGTGCGTGGATCCATCGAGGACGCCCTGGTTGGAGCCGACGTCTTCATCGGCGTCAGTGCGGGCCAGGTGGCGGAGTCCGGGGTGGCGGCGATGGCTGAGGATGCGATCGTCTTCGCGCTGGCCAATCCTCATCCCGAGGTGCATCCGGAGATCGCCCGCCGGTACGCGGCAGTGGTTGCCACCGGACGCAGCGACTTCCCCAATCAGATCAACAACGTGCTGGCCTTTCCCGGCATCTTCCGCGGCGCGCTCGACGTCCGGGCCACGCAGATTACTCCGAGCATGCGTGGCGCCGCGGCCCAAGCGATCGCCGCGGTGGCCAAGCACGACGGGCTCGGGCCTGACAGCATCGTGCCGAGCCCCTTCAACCGGCGCGTGGCGGTGGAGGTTGCTGCCCGGGTGGCGGCGGCGGCCCGCGCCGACGGTGTGGCCAGAATGTGAGGCAGCAATGTTCGCCGTCTATGCCGCAGCACTGAACCCGGACGACCCGCTCGACGGACTCGTCGTCGGGGAGCGCCCGGCACCGGAGCCGGCCGAGGGCTGGGTGCCGGTGCAGGTGCGCGCGGCCAGCATCAACCACCACGACGTCTGGTCCCTGAAAGGCGTGGGGCTGCCTGCCGACCGGCTGCCGATGATCCTGGGATGCGACGCCGCCGGCGTGGACCCCGACGGACGCGAGGTGATCGTCCATTCGGTCATCAGTTCCGGCGTTGGCGATGAAACCCTGGACCCGCGTCGGACCCTGCTCTCGGAGCGTCATCAGGGGACGTTCGCCGACGTCGTCGCCGTGCCCGCGCGCAACCTGTTGCCCAAGCCGCCGGAACTCACCATGGCCGAGGCTGCATGTCTTCCCACTGCTTGGCTGACGGCGTACCGCATGCTGGCCACCCGCTCCTCCTTGAAGCCAGGCGACACCGTCCTGATCCAGGGCGCCGGCGGGGGAGTGGCCACGGCGGCGATCATGCTGGGACGCGCCATGGGGCTGCGGGTCTGGGTGACGAGCCGCGACGATGACCGCCTGCAACGCGCGATCCGGATCGGCGCGCACGACGGCTTCAGTTCCGGCGCAAGACTGCCGGACCGGGTGGATGCCGTGATCGAGAGCGTCGGTGCGGCCACGTGGGCGCACTCGCTGCGGGCACTGCGTCCGGGCGGGGAGATCATCGTCACCGGCGCGACGTCCGGCGCGAATCCGCCCGCCGACTTGCAGCGCGTGTTCTTCAAGCAGTTGTCCGTGATCGGCTCGACGATGGGCACCATCGACGAGTTGCGCCGACTGATCGCCTTGTGCGTCAACACCGGGCTGCGGCCGCTGATCGAGCAGGAGGCGCCCATGGAGCAGGCGCACGATGCCCTGGCCGAGGTGGCCGCGGGGCAGGTATTCGGCAAGATCGTCCTGATCCGCTGAGGGTTTGGCGGTCGTTCGGGTAGCGGGAGTTCATCGCGTTCGCCGACCGCGCGCGCGACGGTGCCTGCACCCGATTCGGGGGTTTGCACCCGCCGCGGGGGCGGAACCGCCCGGTGGTTAGGCAAGTCTGCACCCGATTCGGGGGTTTGCACCCGCCGCGGGGGCGGAACCGGCCGGATGGGGGCCTAGAGCCACCGCCGCGGGTGCAAACCACCCAACCGGGTGCACTGTTGCCGCCCGGGAGGCGCTGTGAGCCCCCGTCGCGGGTGCAAACCCCCGCAACGGGTGCACAGCCGCGCCGCGGGGCCGCGCCGCGGGGCTCGCAGGGGGCGCCGACACCCGCTGCCCAAGCGCTGCTGCGTCCCGCCCAGAGGAGCCGTGCAGCTGCGCATCCCCGCGGAACGGCGCGCATCGCCAGCCACCTGCTTTGCGATGAGCCGGGGTCGCACCCGAGCCAGGGGCTGGGACCCCGGTCTTCGGCCGGCCAGCCCCCCGCATCGGGTATAGACCCCCCGCATCGGTGCGTACCCCACATCAGGTGCAGAATCCGAAGCGCCTGGAGACCTCAGGATCCAGACCGTCGCGGGTACCTCCCCCGCCCGTGGTGTGCCGTTCCCCGCGAGTCGTCGGCCCACGGCCCAGTAGCGAGCAGGCAAGAGCCGCTAGTCGTCGTCCTCAGCCCTGGCCAACCAGGAGGTCATGCGGTTGACGGCATCCTCGTCCCCGGGGTGGAGGTCGACGTAGACGCGCAGCTGCTCGGCGAGCCACGCCAGTGTGACGTCCTCCTCCCCGCGGCGGCGGGCCAACTCCTCCAGCCCATGGTCGGAGGCGTACATCAGAGCGCCAACGCCTCGTCGATGAGAGCCTGCTGCTCCTCCTGGTGCCGGGTGTGGGAGCCGACGGCGGGGGATGCCGCTGCGGACCTGGTCACGGCGCGCAAGGGCCGTTGGATGAATCGGGGCAGGTTCATCGCCATGAACGACCATGCACCCTGGTTCGCCGGTTCCTCCTGCACCCAGACCACCTCGGCGTTGGGGTAGCGGTTCAACTCCGCGGGCAGGGTCCGGAAGGGGATCGGGTACAGCCGCTCCATCCGCACGATGGCGATGTCGTCGGCGCCGCGCTTGTTCCGCTCCGCGACGAGGTCGTAATAGACCTTGCCGGAGCACACCAGCGCCCGCCGCACCTTCGCCGGATCCACCGTCTCGTCGCCGATGACGGCCTTGAAGTACCCGGAGGTGAAGTCGGAGGTCGGCGAGGTAGCAGCCTTGGAGCGCAGCAGCGACTTCGGTGTGAAGACGATCAGCGGCCGGATGAGTTTGGAGTAGACCTGCCACCGGAGCAGGTGGAAGTAGGAGGCCGGCGTCGTGGGCATCGCGACCGTCATGTTGTCCTCGGCGCACAACTGGAGGAACCGCTCGATGCGGGCCGAGGAGTGGTCGGGCCCCTGACCCTCGTAGCCGTGCGGCAGCAGCAGTGTCACCGCGGATCGCTGCCCCCACTTGGCCTCCCCGGAGGAGATGAACTCGTCCAGGATGGTCTGCGCCCCGTTGACGAAGTCGCCGAACTGGGCCTCCCACATGACCAGTGCGTCCGGTCGGGCAACGGAGTAGCCGTACTCGAAGCCCACCGCCGCGAACTCGCTGAGCAGCGAGTCGTAGACGAACAGCTTGCCGTTGTCGTCGTAGCAGCGCTTGAGCGGCTTGTACTGCCAGCCGGTCTGCCGGTCGACGATGACCGCGTGCCGATGGCCGAACGTGCCGCGCCGCGAGTCCTGCCCGGCCAGCCTCACCCACCGGCCCTCGTTGACCAGGGAACCCATGGCCAGTGCCTCGCCCATCCCCCAGTCGATGACGTCCTCCTCCACCATCCGGGCCCGGCGCTGCAACTGGACGGCCAGCCGGGGGTGCAGCGTGAAGCCGTCCGGCATCGTGAGCTGCGATTCCACCACCCGCGCCACCATCTCCGGGGAGATCGCCGTGGGCACCCCGGCGGCGGGGCTCTGCGGCTTCAGGTGCAGCACGCCGGTCTGTTCCACCTCCGCGGAGGTGGGCGTGAAGGACTCCTGATCGCTCAGCGCCTCCCTGGTCTGCTGGAAGACCTCCTCCAGCTTGGTCTGGAAGTGGCGCAGGGCCGCCTCGGCCTCCTCCACCGTGATGTCCCCGCGACCGATGAGGGCCTCGGTGTAGTTCTTCCGCACGGAGCGCTTGGTGTCGATGATGCTGTACATCAGCGGTTGGGTCAGCGACGGGTCGTCGGCCTCGTTGTGACCGCGCCGCCGGTAACACACCATGTCGATCACGACATCCTTGCCGAACTCCTGCCGATAGGCGAAGGCCAGGCGCGCCACCCGCACGACGGCTTCGGGATCGTCGCCGTTGACGTGGAAGATCGGCGCCTGCACCATGCGCGCGACATCGGTGGAGTAGTGGCTGGACCGGCTGTAGCGGGGGGACGTGGTGAAACCGACCTGGTTGTTCACGATGATGTGGACCGTTCCGCCGGTGCGGTAGCCCTGCAGCTGCGACAAGTTCAGCGTCTCGGCGACGATCCCCTGACCGGCGAATGCGGCATCGCCGTGCAGGAGTATCGGCAGGACGCCGAATCGCTCGGCCGCCGGCAACTGGTCCTGCTTGGCCCGCACGATGCCTTCCAGCACCGGGTTGACCGCTTCCAGATGGGACGGGTTCGCCGCCAGGTACACCGCCACCTGCTGGCCGGAGTCGCCCGTGAATGCGCCACTGGTGCCGAGGTGGTACTTCACGTCGCCGGAGCCCTGCACCGAGCCCAGGCCGTAGTTGCCCTCGAACTCGGCGAAGATCTGCCCGAAGGACTTCCCAGCGATGTTGGCCAGGACGTTCAGCCTGCCGCGATGCGGCATGCCGATGCAGACCTCCTGCATGTGCTGCTCAGCGGCCTCGGTGAGCATCGCATCGAGCAGCGGGATGACGGACTCGCCACCCTCGAGGCTGAAACGCTTCTGCCCCACATACTTGGTGTGCAGGAACGTCTCGAAGGCCTCGGCCTCGTTGAGTTTGCGCAGGATGCGCAACTGCTCCTCGCGCGGCATCTTCGAGTGCGGCACCTCCAGCCGGTCCTGCAGCCAGCGGCGCTCCTCCGGGTCCTGGATGTGCATGAACTCGGTACCGATGGTGCGGCAGTAGGAGTCGCGCAGGACGCCCAGGATGTCGCGCAGATACATCAGCGGTTTGCCGCCGAAGCCGCCCGTGGCGAACTCCCGGTCCAGGTCCCACAGCGTCAGGCCGTGGCTGAGCACCTCGAGGTCCTCGTGCGTGCGCTGGTGGTACTCCAGCGGGTCGATATCGGCCATGAGGTGCCCGCGCACCCGGAAGGCGTGGATCACCTCCTGCACCCGTGCGGTCTTGCTGAGATCGGTGTCGTGGGCCGCTGAGATGTCGCGAGACCAGCGGATCGGCACGTAGGGGATCCGCACGTCGGCGAACACCCGGTCGTAGAAGTCGTGATCACCGGCCAGCAACTGGTGCACGCGCCGCAGGAACTCCCCGGACTGGGCCCCCTGGATGACGCGGTGATCGTAGGTCGAGGTCAGCGTCACGATCTTGGACACGGCGTTGCGCGAGATGCTCTCCGGAGAGGCCCCCTGCCACTCGGCCGGGTAGTCCAGCGCGCCGACGCCGACGATGAGGCCCTGCTGCTGCATCAGGCGCGGGATGGAGTGGACGGTCCCGATCCCGCCCGGATTGGTCAGGGTCGCGGTAGTGCCGGCGAAATCCTCGATGGCCAGCCGGCCGCCCCGCGCCTTGCGCACCAGATCCTCGTAGGTGGCCCAGAACTGCGCGAAGGACATGCCCTCGGCGGCCTTGATGCTGGGGACGAGCAGCTGCCGACTGCCGTCGGGCTTGGCGAGATCGATGGCGATGCCCAGGTTCACGTGGGCCGGCTGCACAACATGCGGCTTGCCGTCGATCTCGGCGTAGGAGACGTTCATCTCCGGCATCCCCGCCAGCGCCTGGACCAGTGCATAGCCGATGAGGTGGGTGAAGGACACCTTCCCGCCCCGCGCCCGGGACAGGTGGTTGTTCAGCACGGTCCGGTTGTCGATGAGCACCTTGGCCGGGATCGCGCGCACGCTGGTTGCCACCGGGATCGACAGCGAGGCGTCCATGTTCGCCACCACCCGGGCGGCGGCGCCGCGCAGTGGCTTCGCGCGCTCGGACTCCGCGGCCACTTCCTCCGTCGATCCGGCCGGGGCCGTCCTGCGCTCAGGGGCGGCTGCCGACGGCGGCGCGGCCGGCTTCGGCGGCTGCAGATCGGTGGGGCTGGGGGCCGTCTCGGTGGGGGGCGGCGGTCCAGGGATGCGGGCGGTCCCGACCTCGCCGGAGACGCCCTCCTCTGCAGGCGTCGCGGCCGGCCGCTGGTCGGTCGGCGCCGGTGCGGTGCGCACCTCGCCCGATATGGCGTCGGTGACGACGGCAGGCTCCTCCAGCGCAGCAGAGCGCAGCGAGGAGTAGTCCGTGGGCTGGTAGTCGGCGAAGAAGTCCCACCAGGCCGGATCGACGGTGTTCCGGTCCCGCAGGTACTGCTCGTACAACTCGTCGACGAGCCATTCGTTGGGGCCGAAGGTCGTATGCGTGTCTGACACGGCGGCTCTCTCATCCGTGGGGGGTGTCACCGTACAGGGTATGCGTACACGGGTCCGGTCACAGCCGGGTCCGACTGTGACACGTCCGCCGATAGGCTGCCAGAGTGCTCGTGACGCGGATCGCGCCCACGCCCAGCGGCTTCCTGCATCCGGGCAATGCGGTGAACTTCCTGCTGACGCAGTGGCTGGCCCGCCAGCACCGCGGCCGACTCCTCCTGCGCATCGACGACCTCGATGCGGCCCGCGTCCGCGAGGAGTACCTGGCCGACATCTTCCGCGTCCTGCAATGGCTGGACATCGCCATCGACGGCGGTCCGAGCGGCGTGGCCGAGTTCCGCCGCGACTACTCGCTCGGCCACCGCACCGGGGCCTACCGCAGGGCGGTTGCGCAACTGCGCTCCAGCGGTGCGCACGTGTACGCCTGCCGCTGCTCCCGCCGGGATCTGGCGGGCCATGCTGCCGGCTACTACCCCGGGACGTGTCGCACAGCGGCGCTGCCGGAGCGACCCGGGGAGACTGCCCTGCGGATCGCCGTGGCACACCCCACACTCGTCGATGTCGCGGGGGAGGCCATCGATGTGGCCGGAGTCCTCGGTGACTTCGCGCTCTGGCGGCGCGACGATGTGCCCGCCTACCAACTGGCCTCGGTGGTGGAGGATCGCGACCTCGGGGTCAACGCCGTGGTTCGGGGCCGGGACCTGCTCGCCTCCACCGGTGCGCAACTGGTGCTGGCACCTCTGCTGGGAGCCGACGATTTCGTCGCCGCAGACTTTCGCCACCATCCTCTGATGACCGATCCACAGGGCCGCAAGCTGTCGAAGTCGGCCGGCCCTCGGGGCGCGTCCATGGCCGGGGACGCCGCGCTGCGGGAGGCGATCTGGGCCAGCGCTGCCCGGTTGGCGCCGGCGATCGGGATCGAGCCCGGCGAGTAGCGGGTGTTTAGGGCTGCTGGAGGTGGGCAGGACGACGGTGAGAGAAGGAGGACGCCGTGCACGACGATCTGACCCAGCCGATTCAGCCCCCCGGCGACCGGACCACTGTCATGGTGCACCCTCAGTACCAGGCACCGACCGCCCCGGTGGCGGCTGCGCCTCGCAGCAGCGGGCGCGCGTGGGCCCGCGGAATCCTCATCACCGTCATCGGGACCCTGCTGGTAGCCATCGGCGCAGTCTTGGGCGCCTACTCCATTGCAGGCAGCACCTACACCGATGCCGAGGTGGAGCAGGCGCGCCAGGAGGCCTCACAGGAAGGCTACGACGAGGGCTACACCACCGGCTACGAAGAGGCCGAGTCCGAGGCTGCCAGCAGCGCCTCAGAGGCGTTCCGGTCCGGCTACTCCGAGGGCTACCAGGCCGGGGTGAAGGACGGCGTGAAGCAGACCCCGGCAGCGCCGAGCACGCCGGCCGATCAGGACGAGCCCGAGAAGGACTGACGCCTCAGGTGATGTCGCGGCGCAGCGTGGTGCGCACCGCGACCCCGGCGAATGCGGCGGCGTATGCGACCAGCAGCGCCGCCGCTGCCGCGACCGGCAGGTAGTCGGCCCCGCTGGGGGCCTGCAGTTGCAGCACCCCGTTGAGCGCTCCGCCGGGCAGCCATTTGCCCACGCTCGGCCAAAACGCCACGATCAGCGACTCCGCCAGCAGTACCCATAGAAGGGCGGCGGTGATGGCCGCGATCTGATTGCGGACCAGCGATCCGAACCCCACGCCGAGCACGCCGTAGACGGCGAACCCCAGCACGACGCCCCCGGCAATCGCCGCGAAGTCACCGGCCTCGATGGGACCGATCCCCTTGGTCGCCACGCCCACGGCGACCGCCGCCGCCGTCGCCAGGACGCAGGCCAGGCCGATGATCGCCGAGAAGGCGGCCGCGGCAACCATCTTCGCCGAGACCACAGCGCCGCGCCGCGGCGTCGCCAGCAGAGTCGCAGTGATGGTCTGATGGCGGTACTCGCTGGTCATGCTGACGATTCCCAGGATCAGGACGAACGCCGCCGACGAGGCAGCCGAGCCGTAGACGATCCGTAGTGCCTGCGGGTCATTGAGTTCCGGCACCGGGGCGCCCTCCAGCTCGACGCCGCTCAGCGCGATCAGCACACCGGCGTTCACGACGGTCAGGCCGACGGCGGCGATAGCAAGGCCGATCCACATGCGGATGGTGACGACCTTGCGCCACTCGCTGCGCAACAGGTTCATCGCTGCTCCGTCGTTGTGCCGCCGGTCAGATTCAGGAACACCTGCTCCAGGTCGACGCCGCGCTGCGTCAGCCCGTGCAGCTCCACGCCCGCGCGGAACGCGATGCCGCCGATCTCGGCCGCCGTGGTGCCGGACACGCGCAGCGCCGGGCCGACGCGCTCCACGGTCACCGCAGGCAGCTGCTGCGACAGCGCGGCGACCAAGGCCTCCGGCTGCGGTGCGATCACCTCCACCACCGTGCTCAGCCCCTCTTCCAATGAGGACAGCGGCCCGGCGGCGAGCAATCGCCCTCGGTGGATGATGATGACGTCATCGGCCGTCTGCTGGACCTCGGCCAGCACGTGGCTGGAGACCAGCACGGTGCGGCCCTGCCCGGCGAGGTAGCGCAGGAACCCACGCAACCAGGAGATGCCTTGGGGGTCGAGCCCGTTCGCGGGCTCGTCCAGTATCAGGAACTGTGGATCTCCGAGCAGGGCCACCGCGAGCGTGAGTCGCTGGCGCATCCCGAGCGAGTACTCGCCCACACGGCGCTGGGCGTTCTCCGCCAGGCCCACCAGGGCCAGCACCTCCTCGACCCGATGCTCGGTGATGCCGGCGGCTGCGGCCACGACGCCGACGTGGTCTCGGGCCCGGCGTCCGGGGTAGAACCCGGTGGCCTCCAGCGCTGCCCCGACCGTTTGTGTGGGAGTCGGCAGTTGTTCGTAGCTGAGGCCGCCGAAGCGCGCGGTGCCCGCACTCGGCTGCACCAGGCCCAGCAGACAGCGCAGCGTCGTGGTCTTGCCCGCGCCGTTGGGGCCGAGGAAGCCGGTCACCCGACCCGGCTGCACCTGCACGCTCAGGTCGGCCACCGCGGCGACCGAGCCCGCGCCCCGGCCGAAGTGCTTGGTGAGACGATCGAAGGTGATGACGCCCTCAGACACTCCTCCACTGTGGCAGACGCACCGCGCGGCAGACTGCTGCCATGGCTGATCAGCAACGCTGCCGCTGGGTCCCGACCGACGACGCGCTCTATCTGCAGTACCACGACACCGAATGGGGCTTCCCGGTCGTCGATGACACCTCTCTGTTCGAGAAGCTCTGCCTTGAGGGCTTCCAGGCGGGGCTGAGCTGGCGGACGATCCTCGGCAAGCGCGAGGCGTTCCGGGAGCGGTTCGCGGGCTTCGACATCGACGCCGTGGCCGCACTGGGACCGCAGGATGTCGCAGCCATGCTGGAGGATGCCAGGATCGTGCGCCACCGGGGCAAGATCACCGCCGCGATCGGCAATGCCGCGATCGCCGCGGACCTGCGGCAGGAGTGCGGCTGCCTTGCGGCCTTCGTCTGGCGGTACGCGGTCGATCCGGCGCAGCCGCCGCAGCCGGAGCGGGCGACGGCGCCGGAATCGGACGCGCTCAGCGCGGATCTGAAACGGCGCGGATGGCGCTTCCTGGGCCCGACCAGCGCATATGCGTTCGCCCAGTCGGTCGGCCTGGTGAATGATCACGAACTCGACTGCTGCACACGGGAACCGGTCGCCGCGGCTCGGGCCGCGTTGGCCGCGCCGACCTGACCGGCCCCTCAGCCCTCGATGCGAAGGGCTGCCGTCGGGCAGGCGGCCACTGCGTCGGCGATCAGGTCGCGGGACCCGTCCGGCGGCGCCGGATCGAGGACCTGCAGCGCCCCGTCGGCCTCGATCCGAAACACCTCCGGCGCGACGGCCTCGCACATCCCGGTCGAGGCGCACCGGTCCGGGTCGTGGTGGATCCTCACCGGTCGGCCTCGGGCGTGAACCGCACGTGCATCGCGTTGACGCCGTGGAAGAAGTTGCTGGTGCTCAGTGTGGGCTGACCGACGACCTCGATATCGGGCAACCGCTTCAGCAGTTCCCGGAAGGTGGCGGCGAGCTGGCGTCGGGCCAATTGGTTGCCCAGGCAGTGGTGGATCCCGCCGCCGCCGAAGGAGACGTGGGGGTTCGGGTCGCGCGCCAGGTTTAACTGCTCGGGGTGGTCGAAGACGCCGGTGTCCCAGTTCGCGGAGGCGTAGAACAGGATCACCTTCTCGCCGGCCCGGATCTGTTGGCCGCGCAGGTCGCAGTCCCGGGCCGCGGTGCGCCGGAACGTCATGATCGGCGTTGCCCAGCGCACGATCTCCTCCACCGCCGAGGCCATCCGGCCGTCGAGGTCCGCCATGAGCCACTCCCGCTGTTCGGGGAATGCAGACAGTGCCAGCAAACCGTGGCTCGTGGACTGCCGCGTGGTATCGGTGCCGGCGATCATGAGCAGGTTGAGGAAGGAGGCGATCTCCTGGTCGGTCAGCCGCTCGCCATCGACCTCGGCCTGCGCCAGGGCGGTGATGAGGTCGTCCTCGGGATGCGCGCGCCGGTCATCGATCAGACCGGACATGATCTCGAACTCCCGGGCCACGGCCTGCAGCATCACCGGCAGCGGGTCCATCCCCTGCATCACGTCGTGGTCGCGCCAGCCGCCGACCAGTTCCGTGTTGTGCAGCACCTCCATCCGCACTTCCTGCGGCACCCCGACGAGGTCGCAGATGTTGTGCAGCGGCACCTGGGCCGCCACCTGCGAGACGAACTCGGCCTCCCCGCGGTCGGCGATGGCATCGACTACCCGGCTGGCATTCGCCGCGATGTGTCCCTCGAACCTGGCCATCTGACGGGGGGTGAATGCCGAGACCAGCAGTCGCCGGATCTTGGTGTGCCGGGGAGGATCCAGCGCGATGAAGCCCTGCCCTGCGTCGAGGAATTCCTTGGGGAGCGAGTCGAAGACGATGCCCTCGCCGGAGAGGAAGTCGTCGTGGCGGCGCGTGACTTCGACCAGATCGGCGTGCCGGACCACCGCCCAGAATCCCTCGTCGTCGGGATCCTCGAACAGCGCCCCCTCGGCCGGCGGGTGCCAGGAGATGGGGCGATCGCGGCGCAGCTCGGCGAAGGTCCGTTCGCGCTGCGCGGCCGTCAGCGACCAGAAGCCGTGCGAGGAGAGATCCGCCGAGTCGTAGCGCCGCAGCGTGGGTGCCGTCATGCCAGACAAACTAGCGAAAATGTCCAGTGCAGGCGACGACCTGGAGCAAATGTCAGGAAATGGTGCCAGGATCGTCGCGTGACCACTGCTGAGCAGATCCGCGTGGACGCCCGCGGCGAGGCCCGGCGCCGACTGCGGGAGGAGATCCTGGCCGAGGCCGCTGCTGAAGCCGCGGCCAGCGGCTGGTCCCCGGTGCGCATGGGGGTGTTGGCCGACCGGGTGGGCATCAGCCGCCAGACGCTGCACGCGACATTCGGGACCAAGGAAGCGCTGGGTCGGGCCGTCGTGATGCGGGAGACCGAACTGGTGCTCGGTACCGTCCTGGCGGCTCTGTCCACCGAACCTGAGGATCCCGTCGCTGCCGTTGCTGCCGCTGTGTCCCAGGCGCTGCGGTCCCTCGCGAACAACCCTCTGCTGCAGGCGATTCTGGACGACCCCGCCGACCCGTTGCTGCCGCTGCTGACCAGCCGCAGCCGGCCGCTGATCGAGCGGGCCTGCGCGGCAGTGGCCCAATGGGCGCTATCGCAGTGCCCGCGCACGCCCCGCGACCGCGTGCTCGATGTCACCGATTCCCTGGTTCGGCTCACGGTGAGCCACGCACTCTTGCCCACCGCACCGCCGGACGTCGTCGCAACACGGTTGGCGCAGGTGTTCGCAGGGGCCACCGAGCACGGCGCTGGACGCGGTCCCGACACCGCAGCACGAAGCCCATTCTGAGCGCGGTGCCAAGCGTGAGTGTCAGTGGCCGAACCTTGCCGTTCGCCCAGCGAAGCGCTGGGGTTCGGCCACTGCCGCCGTGGCCTGACCAGATGGCCGCAAGGGCCGGAGTGGCGCCGACGACAGCGCCGCGTTCGCCGCCGCGCAGGGGCCTGGGACAATGGAGTGCATGTGTGGACTCGCGGGAGAGATTCGGCTGGACGGCAGACGGGCGGATGTGGCTGTCGTGGACCGGATGGCGGCCACGATGGCCGACCGTGGGCCCGATGACTCCGGCACCTGGGCTTCCGGTCGCGCGGCCCTTGCACATCGGCGCCTGAAGATCATCGACCTGTCCGCCGCCAGCGGTCAGCCGATCGTCGATTCCGCGTCGGGCATCACCGGCGTGTTCAACGGCTGCATCTACAACTACGTCGAACTGCGCGAAGAGCTGATCGGCAAGGGCCACCGCTTCTTCTCCCACGGCGATTCCGAGGTGGTGCTGAAGGCGTACGCGGAATGGGGCGAGTCCTTCGTCGAGCACCTCATCGGCATGTTCGCGGTCGCCATCGTGGAGCGCGACACCGGCCGCGTCATCCTGGCGCGCGACCGGCTCGGGATCAAGCCGCTGTACGTGGCGGAGTCCGCCGGCGTCGTGCGGTTCGCCTCGACCTTGCCTGCGCTGCTGGCCGGCGGCGGCATCGATACCGCCATCGACACGGTGGCCCTGGCGCACTACATGACCTTCCACGCGGTCGTGCCGCCGCCGCGCACCATCCTGGCCGGGGTGCGCAAACTGCCGCCCGCCACGGTGCGCGTCTACGAGCCGGACGGCACGAGCCGGGAGCACCGCTACTGGGACGCGCAGTTCGCTCGGAACGCCGATCGGGCGGATTGGACCGAGCGGGACTGGCAGGACGCTCTTGCGGAGTCGCTGGCCACAGCCGTCCGCCGCCGCATGGTCGCCGACGTGCCGGTGGGCGTGCTGCTCTCCGGAGGCCTGGACTCCTCGCTGGTCGTGGCGCTGCTGGCCGAGCAGGGGCAGACCGGGCTGTCGACGTTCTCCATCGGGTTCGAGTCGGTCGGCGGCCGGGAGGGCGACGAGTTCCAGTATTCCGATGTGATCGCGCGGAAGTACGCCACCGATCACCACCGCATCCTGATCCCGCACACCGACCTGCTCCCACCGCTGGAGGCCGCGGTCGGCGCCATGGCCGAACCGATGGTCAGCCACGATGCCGTTGCTTTCTATCTGCTGTCCGAAGCCGTCGCCAAGCACCTGAAGGTCGTGCAGTCCGGCCAGGGCGCGGACGAGATCCTCGGCGGCTACCACTGGTACCCGCCACTGGCCGCAGTGGCCCGCGAGCGCGCCGTGGACACGTATGCGGCGGCCTTCTTCGACCGCGACGCGGCCGGGCTGGCGCGGGCGCTGCAGCCGGACTACCTGACCGGCGGCGACCCAGCGCGCGAGTTCGTGGCGGCGCACATGTCCGCCCCGGGGGCGCAGACCGCGGTCGATGCCGCGCTGCGCATCGATACCGAGGTCATGCTCGTCGACGACCCGGTCAAGCGGGTGGACAACATGACCATGGCGCACGGCCTGGAGGCCCGGGTGCCGTTCCTGGACCATGAGTTCGTCGAACTCGCCGCGACCTGCCCGCCGGAGCTGAAACTGGCGCAGGGCGGCAAGGGCGTGCTGAAGTCCATCGGCCGCCAGATGCTGCCGTGGGAGGTGATCGACCGGCCGAAGGGGTACTTCCCAGTGCCGGGCATCACGCACCTGCAGGGAAAGGTGCTCGCACGGGTTCGAGACGCCCTGCACGCTCCCGCCGCGCGCGATCGCGGACTGTTCCGCCCCGAGTACGTCGATGCGCTGCTGGCCGACCCGAACAGCGAACTGACCCCGCTGCGGGGCAACAAGCTGTGGCAGTTGGGGCTGCTGGAGATGTGGCTGCAGACCCATGGGATCTGAGGCGGAGATGGACGACGACACGGCTCGGTCGGTGGGCGGCACGGCGCAGCCCGCAGCGCGCCAAGGCATCGGACCCGGCGGCGATCCGGTGATCGCGCAGGCCGAGGTGGAGCACGCGCACGACATGCAGGGTGTAGCGCTGGACTGCGGCTGGGGCCAGATCGTGTTCGGCCAGACCTTCGCGCACCGCAGCCAGGCCGCCGAGGTGCTGCGCGCGGAGGCCGAAGGCACTCGGGACATCTGCATCTACCTGCGCGACGCCCATGTGTTCGTCGCCAAGCACCCCGACGAGTTCTTCGTGGACCCCTCGTTGACCTACCGACTCGACCTGCCCGCTGAGCGGATCAGCCCCCAACCGCCGCCGGGGGTGACGATCACCGAGCTGCAGACACTCCAGGAGGCGGACACGGTCAACGCGATCTACGCCCGCAATCAGATGGTCACAGCTCCGTCGGATGTGCTGCTGCAGGTCGCGGCCCGACCCGAGGTGATCCACCTGGTGGCGGCGCAGTCGACGGGCAGGGTGATCGGCACCGTCACCGTCGTGGACCACGCGGCGCTCTTCGACGACCCGGCCAACGGGTCCTCGCTGTGGTGCCTGACCGTGGACCCCGCCGTTGCCCCGCCGGGGCTCGGCCAGGCGCTGCTCGGCCGGCTGGCCGCCGAGATGGCTGCCCGAGGGCGGGCGTTCGTCGACCTGTCGGTGCTGGCGGACAACACCGGCGCCATCCGGCTGTATGAGCGGCTGGGATTCCGGCGGGTGCCGGAACTGGTCGTGAAGCGCAAGAACCCGATCAACGAGCGGCTGTTCCAGGCGGCGCCCCCGGCCCACTACGACGAGCTCAACCCGTACGCGAAGATCGTTGCGGACGAGGCGATGCGCCGCGGGATCCGTGTGGAGGTGACCGATGCCCAGTGGGGCGAACTGAAGCTCACGCACGGCGCCCGAGTGGTGCATACCCGCGAATCACTGTCGGAACTGACCAGCGCATTGGCGATGGCGCGATGCGACGACAAGCGGGTCACCCGACGCGTCCTGTCCGATGCCGGCCTGCGGGTTCCGCGCGGCATCACGGCGGGCGACGATGACGGCGACATCGACTTCCTTCATCAGGTGGGCGCGGTCGTCGTCAAGCCCGCGCGCGGGGAACAGGGCCAGGGCATCACGGTCGGGGTTCGACAGGCGGATGCACTGCGCCGCGCGGTCGCCGAGGCGCGGGAGCACTGCCCGGAGGTGCTGATCGAGGAGATGGTCATCGGCCAGGACCTGCGGGTCATCGTCATCGACCACCAGGTCGTCGCGGCGGCCGTGCGACGACCGGCCAGCGTGCTCGGCGACGGCACGCACACCATCGCGCAACTCATCCAGCGACAGTCCCGGCGCCGCGCGGCGGCAACCGGCGGCGAGTCGCGAATCCCGATGGACGGCGGCACGACCGAGACCGTGGCCGCGGCCGGCTGGTCGATGGATGATGTCCTGCCCGCGGGCGAGGAACTCACGGTGCGCCGGACCGCCAACCTGCACACCGGCGGGACGATCCATGACGTGACGGCCCAGTTGCACCCACTGCTGGCGGAGGCGTGCGTTGCGGCGAGCAGTGCGCTGGCGATCCCCGTCACGGGGATCGACCTGCTCGTGCCCTCGCCCGATGAACCCGACTACGTCATCATCGAGGCCAACGAGCGGCCCGGGTTGGCCAATCACGAGCCCCAACCCACGGCGGAGCGGTTCGTCGATCTGCTGTTCCCGAACACGGCATCCTCTTCCCGCTCCGCGCGAGCCAGGCGCCGCGCCAGGAGAGGGCGGGCGGCCGACCGTGCCCGATGACGGCCCGGTCTGGGCGCACCGCGCACCTGCGGCCTCCATGGACGCTACGGTGGCGGGCGTGAGCGCCTTGGACATCGACCAGGGGTTCCTGCGCCGGGTGCTGCTGGAACTGCTGGATATCCCCAGCCCGACCGGCCGAACCGACCATGTGCAGCAGTACGTCGGCGAGCGCCTGGACCGTCTCTGCGTGCCGTTCGTCGTGACCCGGCGCGGGGCGATCGTGGCCGATCTGGGTGGCCCGGCCGACTCCGAGGCCAGCCGGGCGGTCGTCGTCCACACCGACACCATCGGCGCCATGGTCCGCCGGTTGAAGCACAACGGCCGCCTCGAACTGAAACCGATAGGCACGCATTCGGCGCGGTTCTCCGAAGGCGCCGCAGTCTGGGTGTTCCCAGACGACCTCGAGACCGTCTACACCGGGCAGGTCCTGCCGCTGAAGGCTTCCGGCCATCGCTGGAATGAGGAAGTCGATTCCCAGGGCGTCTCCTGGGACCACGTCGAGGTCCGTCTTGACGAGCGGGTATGCAACGCCGAGGACCTGCGGCGCCTCGGCCTCGATGTCGGGGACTTCGTCGCGCCGCTGGCGCATCCGTTGATCACGGACAAGGGCTTCGTGCGCTCGCGGCACTTGGACGACAAGGCGGGGGTCGCGGCGACGCTCGCCGCGCTCAAGGCGCTGAAGAAGGCCGATGTGGAGTTGCCCGTGCGCGCCCAGCTGCTCGTGACCTGCACCGAGGAGATCGGGCAGGGTGCAAGCCACGGGTTGGATCCGGAAGTCGCGGAGATGGTCTCCGTCGATGCCGCCATCGTGGCGCCGGGACAGCAGTCCAGGGAAACGGCGGTCACGGTGGCCATGGCCGACAGCGTTGGTCCATTCGACTACCACCTCACCCGGCGCCTGCACACGCTGGCCAGGCAGCACGACATCGACGTGGTGCGCGACACCTTCGCCCACTATCGTTCCGACGCCGCGGCCGCGCTCGAGGCCGGCGCCCATCTGCGGGTGGCGCTGCTCGGCTTCGGGGTCGATGCCAGCCATGGGCACGAGCGCACCCACATGGACAGCCTCAACGGCCTAGCCCGGTTGCTGACCGTCTGGCTGCAGTCGGACCTGGTCTTCCCGCGTTGGGACTCCCACGCCGAGGGCCCGCTGCGCAGCTTCCCGTCGCTGGCGGTCCAGCCGGCTCAGGAGGAGGGGCCCCAGGAAGGGCCTATCGAGGTCGAATAGCCCGACCGGCTGTGGCTCAGTGGCCGAACCTCCGCGCTGCAGTTGGTGCGCTCGGGGTTCGGCCAGATCCCTGCGGCTGAGCGGCCCCTCACCCCGTGAGCCGGTACTCCTCGGTCCGCCGCGCCGACCACAGCACCAGCGGTAGCAGCGCGGCACAGATGACCGCCGCCATCACAAGCTCCGGCCACACCTGCGACAGCCCTGCGCCGTTGAGCGAGGCCTCGTAGATGGGTTGCAGGAAGTAGTAGGTGGGCGCCAGTTGTGCGATCCATGTCGGCAGGTTCGGGAACAGCGCCAGCAGACCGGGCAGCACGATCAGGATGCCGCCTGCCTTGATCCACGTGTACAGCGTGTTCATGTCCTTGGCCCACAGGCCGAGGATGAGTCCGAGTTCGACCAGCATCACGGTGCCGATGGCCAGGCTGAGCACGATCACGGCGGGCTGGTCGCCGAAGGCCCGGTTGATCAGCAGCGTCACGATGCCCATGGCCAATGCCAGGACGCCGGCGAAGATCGCCTTGGAGGCAAGGAACTGGCCCATGGAGACCGGGGTCGCGAGCACGGCGTTGAGCGTGCCCTTCTCCCGCTCGTCGAGGATCGAGGCGGCTGGGACGAACAGCGCTGCGACCACCAGGGCATAGACCACCAGCAGGGGCAGCACCCGGTCGCCGATCGGGATGTAGTCCTCGTCGCCAACCAGGCTCACCGTGACCTGCACCGCCGCCTCATCGCCGGCGACCTGCCGGAACACCGCGGTCAGCGACGCCTCCAGCACGGCTCGGTCGGAGGCCAGCGACTGCCCGGACACCAGGTACGTCACCTCGGCGGGCGCACCGGACTGCAGCGCGGCGTCGAAGTCGGCCGGCAGCAGCAGTGCCGCGTCCACATTGTGATCGGCCACTGCGGCCCGGGCTTCCGCCTCGCTGGTGTACTCGCTGACTTGGATGCCCGCCACGGCAGTCGCGGCGGCGGGCACCTCGGAGGTGCCGGCGTCGTAGATCCCCAGCCGCGGCTCGGAGACCAGCAGATTGCCGAACACCGCCGCTACGACCACCGTCATGAGCAGTGGCATCGCGACCGCGAGCAGCACGACCGGGGAGCGGGGCCCGAGCCGCAACTCGCGGCCGAGCATGGTCCGCACCCGTCCCGATGGCGTGCTGGAAGGCCGCAGCGTCTGCGGTTGCGGCGGTCGGGTCTGGGTCGTGGTCATAGCCGTGCCACCCTTCGGTTCAGGGTCCAGGCGCCCAGGGCCAGCAGTCCGACGCCCCAGGCCGCCATCGCTGCCAGCGCCCCTGCGGCGTCGCGCCAGGTCAGGCCGCCTGCGCTGGCCTCGATCACGGTTTCGACCAGCCCGTAGGTCGGCAGCACCTTCACCCACGGGGGCATCTCGCCGGGGAACAGCGCCGCCATCGCTGGGACGATCAGCGGGATCATGATGAGCATCCCCATGATCAGGGTGTCCATGAAGTCGCGGCCGAACGCGCCGGCGAGCAGGCCGAGGCCGGTCACCATGAAGGCCCCCAGGAGCAGGGCGGTGAGCACCAAGGGCGCCGAGGTGGTGAAGGCGCCGATCAGCAGACCCAGCAGGACGACTTCGCTGAAGGCCAGGGCTGTTCCGAACAGGCCCTTGGCGGTGATCAGGTGACCGGCGTTGGCGGGGGTGGCCAACAGGGCGGTGGCCGTGCGCTCGGCGATCTCCCCGGCCACCAGCGTGGACAGGGCGAAGACCTCCATCAGCAGCACGACGATCAGCAGCAGCGGCCGCATCTGCTCGGCCAACGAGATCTGATCGCCCGACCCGATCGGTGCCGACGATCTGGGTCTGCGTGGCCAGATCGACCGGCGGCGCCTGGCCGGTCAGCGCGTAGCCGATCTCCTGCGCAGCGGACTCCAGCAGGGACGCGTACTGCGGTGGCAGGCCCGCTGGGACGACCAGGATGACCTCAGCCGAACCGATCTGCAGGTCCTCGGCGAATCCGCCGGGGATGACCAGCCCGGCGGTGATGTCGTCGCCGGCGTCCACGGCCTGTTCCAGTTCGGTCCGAGTGGGGTAGACGGTGACGGCGACACCGGTGGTCGCGCCATCGGATTGCTGCTGCGGACCGCCCAGTCGCAGCTCCTGCACCACAGCGGGGTCCAATGAGCCTTCCTCCACCACGACGCCGATGGGGAACGTCTCATCGACGGTGGTGGGCAGGAACTGGTACACCACTGCCCAGACCACCAGCACCAGGACCGTGATGAACATGATGAAGCGGTTGCGGCTGAACGCCACGGCATCCTTGGCCATGATCGTGGCGACGATGGCCCGACCGGATGGCCGCGATGCCGCCTGCTCCGTCTCGGGGGCTGCCTGGAGCGTCATGCCAGGCCCCGTCCGGCGTACTCGACGAAGACGTCCTCCAGGGTTGCCTCGGCGCTGTGGAGCGTGAGCAGGTTCGGATCGGCAAGAGCCGCCGCGACCCGCTCGGACACCCCGGCTTCGTCCATCGCGATCACATCGGTCCGAACGCCGTCGCCGCCTCGCGTGCGGATGGTCAGTGATCGCGTGCCGTGCTTCAGCTTCAGCGCCTCCGGGGTGTCCGCCACCAAGACCTTGCCCGCGTTGATGAACGCCACGCGGTCGGACAACTCATCAGCCTCGTGCATGTCGTGGGTGGTGAGCAGGACGGCTGCGCCGCGTCGTGCCTCCCCCTGCACCAGATCGCGGACCTTGATCGCCGAAAGCGGATCCAGGCCGTCGGTGGGCTCGTCGAGGATCAGGACATCGGGGCGGTTCACCAGTGCCCTGGCCATCATGAGTCGTTGCCGCATGCCCTTGCTGAAGCCGGAGACGCGATCCTTGGCCCGCGGCGCCAGATCGACCCGTTCCAGCAGGGGGCCGGGGTCGAGGTCGCGGATGCCGAACAGCTTGGCGAAGAACCGGAGGTTCTCCTCGGCGGTCATCGCACTGTAGAGGTTCTTCTCCTCGAAGCACACCCCGAGCCTGGACTGGATCTCGTCCCGCTTGCCGGGCATGGGCAGGCCCAGGATCCGGATCTCGCCGGAATCCGGCCGCAACTGGCCGATGATCATCTTGATCGTGGTCGACTTGCCCGCGCCGTTCGGGCCCAGGACGCCGAGGATCTCGCCCGGCTGGACCGACAGACTCACGCCGTCGACCGCCTTGGTGGTGCCGTAGGAGAAGTGGAGATCCACGACGTCGATCGCACTCATGGCAACGCCTCCGCTGGAACGGTTCGCATCCAGCGTGACCGGTGATGTGCGCGGGCGGGCAGGGGCGAAGGTCCCAGCAGTCGACGTTCGACGCGGCTGACCCGTCGTCAGCAGGCGGCGGTCGTGCAAGGGGCGCCGGACTCGATCGCGCCGGACGGTCAGGCAGGTTCGGGCTCCGGCCGCGGCCCGGTGACTGCTGCACATCCGCGGCGGCTCGGCAGCTCGCTCCGGTGGCGCGGCGCGGACCGAGCGGGGATGCTGGGCGGGTGGTTGAGACGAACGTTCTCGGGGGAGCCCTGCAACCGTGCGGCTCCGACCCCCTGACAGGGTTCTTCCGCGACGGCTCCTGCACCACCGGGCCGGAGGATCTGGGCAGTCACACGATCTGCGCCGTGGCCACCGGCGAGTTCCTTGAACAGCAGCGCCGGATCGGCAACGACCTGTCCACGCCGCGGCCGCAGTTCGGATTCCCCGGGTTGGTGCCGGGCGATCGCTGGTGCGTGACCGCGAGGAACTGGATGCTGGCCTACCGCGACGGTGTGGCCGCGCCCGTCGTGCTGGCCGCTACGAATGCCGAGGTCCTGCAAGTAGTGCCGCTGGCGGCGCTGCGCGAACTGGCCGTCGACGTGCCGGAGGATGCCAGTTCGCTGGAGCCGTAGACCAGCACGCAACCGGCGCCAGCGTCTGGCGCAGCCACTACCGGATGGTCTCGGCGAAGGAATCCAGGGTGACGACGAGGCCCTCGACGAGCCGCTGGAAACTGCGGTCGATGTCGACCGGCAGGCCGAATCCCCCTGCGGACTCCAGGGTGATGAAGCCGTGCAGCGAGGCACGCAGCGCGCGGGCGGCATCGATGGCATCGGGTCCGTGCAAGCCGTACCCGGCCAGGATGTCCAACACGATGCCGACAGACGCCGCGCTGGCTGCTTCATCATCGAGGTCGCCGGGCGTCGGGGCCCGCACGGAAGCGGCGTACCGGCCTGGATGTTGGTGCGCCCAGCGGCGGTAGGCGATGGCGATCGCCCGGATGGCATCGTCGCCGGACTTGCCGACTGCGGCCCGAGCCAGGACGTCGGCGACTTCGCGCTTGGCGCGCAGCGAGATGCCGCGCTGCAGACCGGCCATGCCATCGACGTGCTTGTACAGCGAAGGTTGCCGCACCCCGAGCGTGGCCGCCAGGGCTGCCAGCGTCAGTTGGGGCAGCCCCACCTCGTCGGCGAGTTCCTCGGCTGCCGCGATGACACGCTCTTGCGACAGGCCTGCCCTAGGCATGCAGACCAGTCTCATCGAGGAACCCCAGCAGGGCCGAGGCGACCGCATCCGGCTGCTGGGACTGCGGATAGTGGCCGGCATCGGGCACCATCGCCACCGTGCCCGCCACCGCATCGGCCACCCATGCGGCCTCGGCCGCAGGGTCCGGGAAATCGGGGTCCTGCGCCCCCATCACGACCAGTGTCGGCACTGTGATGCGGTTGAGCCGTGCCGCAGCGGGGGCGTGCGAGGTGCGCGTCGTGCGGGAGAATGCCTTCGCGTATGCGGGGCGCCGGATGCTGGCGATGACACCGGAGAGGTACTGGTGCAGGTCGTCGGGTTTGCGGCCCGCATACAGAGTGGGGGCGTAGGCCCGCCACGCCAGGGCCACCCAGGGTCGAGCCATCGCGACCCGCAGTGCGATCCGTGCGACTGCGCCGACCTCCGGATCGCGGACGAAGGGGCCGACGAGCACCACAGCGCTGATGAGGTCGGCCCGATCGGCTGCGACGCAGACAGCGGCACCGGCGCCCATGGAGTTGCCGACCACGATGGCGGGGCCGCCGAGTTCCTCGATCAGCGCCGCGATATCGCCCGCAGTCTCCTCATCGCCGTAGGAGGCGAACCCCGCGTCGCTGTCGCCATGGCCGCGCAGGTCCGTGGTGGCCACCCGGTACCCGGCCGCCACCAGTGCAGGAACCAGGAATCGGTAGCTGCTCCGCAGGTCGCCCATGCCGGGCACCAGCAGTACCAGCGGGCCGTCGCCGATGACGTCGTACGCGATGCGACCCTCCGGGAGGGAGAGATGCCGGGTGTTCTGCGAGTAGGTACGGTCAATAGCCATAAGGCTAATGTACATAGCCATTTGGCTATTGGCAACACCGTGTCGTCCAAGTCGTCGCCGACGGGGAGCACCAGGCACGGTGAGGCCTTCGAGTTGCGGAGGCGGAGCGGCCGGCAGGCCATGCTTCCCGCCGTGATCTGCCCATCGTCCGCTGACTGAGGCTCCGGCGGCATCTCGGCATCGGGAGTTCCGGCTCAGATCCATGCGTTGGCCGTCTGGCCAAGACGTGTGCACCCGCAACGGGCGCGTGCACCCGGCCCGGGGGCTACCGAGGTGGTGTGAGGGGGCGAGTCTGCACCCGTGGCGGGGGTTTGCACCCGGCCCGGGGGCTACCGAGGTGGTGTGAGTGGGCGAGTCTGCACCCGTGGCGGGGGTTTGCACCCGGCCCGGGGGCTGCCGGGCCCGAAATCCCGCTGTTGAACCCCCGCCACGGGTGCAGACCCCCGCCACGGGTGCAGACTCTGCCCGGCAAGCCCCCTGATCAGCCCCCGTTTCGGGTGCAGACGCCCGCTACGGGTGCAGACATGGTCGACCGTCCTGCCGGGCGGCTGCCTGGGCCGGGCGCGGGCCGGGCGGGCGCTGCCTCAGGCCGGGCAGCGGGCCAGCAGGCGGCCTGGCAGCGGGCCGGGCGGGCCAGGCGGCGGGCGCTGCCTCCGGCGCCGCGGCGGGCGTGGTGCGACCGGCGTCCGCGCGCCCGCCTGAGGCTAGTTCGCCCAGGACCAGCTGACTCAGCTTCGCATCCCGATGCGCCCCGAATGCGCTCGCGCTCGCGCCCCTTCCACGATCTGCACCAGTTCGGCGATCAGCGCGTCGGTGGCGCCGGCGCACGCCGCCACCGGGAGGCCGACCCCTCGGGCCTGTCGGTCGATCAGGTCGCTGAAATGGCCCCGGGCGACCAGGAGCGGCACCACAACGCCGTCAGGCGCCACTGCTCGCGACGCCAGCCGGGATCCCGGCCCGCTGGCATGCCGGACCGGTACGCCCAGGGTCTGGGCTGTCCGGTCCCACTGCGCCAACACGCCCTCGTCGCGCGTGCCCGCCGTGACCATGACGGCGTCGCGGCCGGGCCAGGCGGCGGCCACCTCGGCCAGCAGCGCCGATCCCCAGGCGGCGCCGCTGGTCAGCAGCGGTGGCCGTGCGGTCGCCAACGGAACCGGCGCATGTGCTACCGCGGCCCCCACATCGACCTGGACGTGATACCCGGGGCTGAACAACAGCGGGACCACTATCCCGGGCGCGTCGGCGACATCTGCGAGAGCCGGGCGGCAATGGTCGAGGTAGCACGGGCGGACGTCCGCCCCCAACCGCGACGCGAGCCGCGCTGCGATGCCCGCGACGTCGTCGGCGTGGCGAGGGTCGACGCTGCCGTGGGCCAGCAGGTAGACGGTCACGGCACGGTGACGGCGTCGGGCACGGCGGTGCCGCGCGTATGCTCCGGCAGTGCATGCCCGGAGTCCGGGCTGGGGCGCGCCAGGTCGCCGAGGACCGGTCGCAGCCGCACAACGTCGCCGATCACCACGATGGCCGGTGACCCGACGCCGGCCAACCCGGCCATATCGGCGATGTCGGCCAACGTTCCCGTCACGGTGCGCTGCCGCGGCGTCCAACCCCGTTCGATGATGGCCGCAGGAGTGTGCGCTGGCCGGCCGTGCGCCACCAGTGCTTCGGCGACGGCGCGCAGCGTCCGAGTGCCCATCAGCAGTACCAGGGTCGCGTCGCCGGGGGCCTCGGCTGCTTGCCGCGCAATCCCTCCCGGACCGTCGTGCCCCGACAGCACGACCACCGAGGTGGTGATGCCGCGATGGGTGACCGGTATCCCGGCGGCGGCCGGCACCGAGAGCGCCGACGTCACTCCCGGGACGACCTCCACCGGGATCCCAGCGTCGAGGCAGGCAAGTGCCTCTTCCCCGCCGCGGCCGAGGAGGAACGGATCACCGCCCTTGAGGCGCACGACCCGATGCCCCTCTTGGGCCCGCTGCACGATGAAGGCGTTGATCTGCTCCTGGGTCAGGCTGTGATGCCCGGGGCGCTTGCCTGCGTAGCGGATCTCGACATCGGCGTCGAGATCGGCCAGGACGGCGGCCGGCACGAGATGGTCGGTGACCACGACATCGGCCTGCCGAAGCAGTCGCCGGCCCCGGACCGTCAGCAGGTCCGGATCGCCGGGGCCTCCCCCCACCAGCGTGACGCGGCCGCCGCCCGGGGCCGGTTTGCGCCGGCGCCGCAGCGGGATGTCGCCGATGGCCAGGGCGGCCGCGACGCCTTGCCGCACTGCCATGGCCCGGCGCGGATCGCGGCCACCGTTGACGGCTACCGTCACGCCGTCCTGTGAGGTCGTCGCGGCCGACCATGCCGGTGAGGCCGTGGCGTCAGATGCCCGCACCGACCAGATGCCGGCACCATCGGCGGCTGCTACCACGGCGGCGTCCACCTCCGGCACGCCCGTCGCGGCGTGCACGAGCCAGGCGCCGGGGACATCGCCCCGGGTGAACTCGCGGGCGTGCCACCGCAGCACGCCCTCGACCGCCCACTCCACGATCTGCGGGTCAGCCGCGGGGGCGACGACATCGACGACCGCGCCGGCGTCGAGCAGTCGCGCGATGCGCCGGGTGGCAACCGATCCCGCCCCGACGACGAGCACGCGGCGGGCCGTCAGGTCCAGGAACACTGCGTACTCGTTCATAGGTGCAACCCGCATTCCACTTTGGTGCGGCCGCTCCAACGGCCGGCCCGGTCGTCCTCGCCATCGATCACGGGCCGCGTGCAGGGGGAGCAGCCGATGGAGCGGTAGCCAATCTGCCGCAACGGGTTCTCCATGATCTGGTACTCGGCGATGCAGGCGTCGATGTCGGCGTCGGAGAAGGCGGCGATCGGATTGATCTTGATCAGTGCGTGGCGGTCATCCCAGGCGAACAGCGCAGTCTCGGCTCGGCCGGCATGGTCGCTGCGGCGCAAGCCCGTAGCCCAAGCGTCGTAGCCGCGCAGTGCGGCGTCCATCGGGGCCGTCTTGCGCATCGCGCAGCACTGGTCCGGGTCGCGCTGCCACAGGTTCTCCCCGTACCGATGGTCCTGCTCGGCCACGCTCAGCTCCGGTTTCAGGGATCGAACGTTGACCGGGTACTCGGCCGCCACGTAGTCGCGGAACCCGAGGGTCTCGGCGAAGTGGTAGCCGGTCTCGGCGAAGAGCAGGTCCACACCCGGCAGCGCCTTGGCGCCCAGGCATGCCATCACCCCGTCGGAGAAGGAAACAGCCACGGCGATCCGATCCACCCCCAACTGGCCGCCGAACCACTGCAGCAGCGCGACGGGATCGGCGTCGCTGCCGAAGCGGGCCTCGGCATCGGCCAGCACGTCGCGCAGGTCGGCCTCCGTTCGGCGCGGTCGCGCCAGGCTCACCTCCACGGTCATCGCAGTGCCTCCTCGTCGGCGCGGGTGGTCCAGGTGGCGAACGACTCGCCGGGCTGGCGCTGTTCGAGGTAGCGCCGCAGCACGCGCTCCACGTAGTCGGCCAGGTCCTCGCCGGCGAGCCGGTGACCCCGCAGTGAGGAGCCGAACGCGGTGCGCTCCCCGAGGGACCCGCCGAGGTGCACCTGGAAGCCCTCCGCCGGTTCGTCGCCGCCGGGCACCAATACGCCCTTCAGGCCGATGTCGGCCACCTGGAAGCGCGCGCAGGAGTTCGGGCAGCCGTTGACGTGGATCGCGATCGGCTCATCGAAGTCCGGCAACCGCCGCTCCAGCTCCGCAATCAGCCCCGCCGCGCGCCCCTTCGTCTCCGAGATCGCCAGCTTGCAGAACTCAATGCCGGTGCAGGCCATCGCCGACTGTCGAAATGGTGACGGCGCGACCTGCAGGCCGAGCTCCCCCAGTGCTCCCGACAGCGCATCGGTGTGGGACCCGGGGACGTCCAGGATGACGAGTTTCTGGTACGGCGTCAGGCGGATGCGCCCGCCGCCGTGGGTCTGCGCCAGGTCGGCCACGCGCGCCAGGATGGTGCCGGAGATGCGGCCCACCGTCGGGGCGGCACCGACGTAGTAGCGGCCGTCGCGCTGCCGGTGGACGCCCACGTGGTCGCGGGCCCCCGCAGTCGGAGGCGCCGGCGCCGGGCCGTCGAGCAGCGGCCGACCGAGGTACTCCTGCTCCAGCACCTCCCGGAAGCGCTCGGGGCCCCAATCGGCGACCAGGTACTTCAGCCGGGCCTTGGTCCGCATCCGCCGGTAGCCGTAGTCGCGGAAGATGCCGATGATGCCCTCCCAGACGTCGGGCACCTCCGACAGCGGCACGAACGCCCCGAGCCGGACGGCCAGCTTCGGGTTGGTGGACAGCCCGCCGCCGACCCACACGTCGAAGCCGGGGCCGTGGTCGGGATGCACCACGCCGAGGAAGGACACGTCGTTGACCTCGTGGGCGACGTCCTGCCGGGGCGAGCCGGAGATGGCGGTCTTGAACTTGCGCGGCAGGTTCGAGTAGGCGGGGTTGCCGAGCGCGCGGCGCAGGATCTCTTCGACTGCAGGGGTGCCGTCGATGATCTCGTCTGCCGCCACGCCGGCGACCGGCGAACCCAGCACGACCCGGGGGGTATCGCCGCAGGCCTCGGTGCTGCCGAGCCCGACCGCTTCGAGGCGCTGCCAGATCTCGGGCATGTCCTCGATGCGGATCCAGTGCAACTGGATGTTCTGCCGGTCGGAGATGTCGGCGGTATCGCGGGCGAACTCGGTGCTGATGCCTGCGATCACCCGGGCCTGCTCGCTGGTCAAGGTGCCGCCGTCGCTGCGGACCCGCAGCATGAAGAACTCGTCGTCGAGCTCCTCCGGGGGCAGGGTTGCGGTCTTGCCGCCGGGGATCCCGGGGCGTCGCTGCGTGTACAGGCCCCACCAGCGCATCCGCCCGCGCAGATCGTCGGCAGGGATGCTGCTGAAGCCTTCTTTGCTGTAGGTGGTCAGGATGCGCTCGCGGACGTTCAGCCCGTCATCGGCCGCCTTGAAGACCTCGTTCGGGTTCAGTGGCTCGCGACTGCCCAGGGCCCACTGGCCCTGATCGCGGGTCTGCTTCGGTGGCATGCGGTCGGATCTCCTTGTCAGGATCCGGACACGCGGATGTCGGAGCGCCTCGGGACCAGCGCGCGGCTGCTCCGGGGCTTGGCGCCCTGGTCCGCGCGTCCTGGTTCAGTGGGGGACGGGCGGTCAGGCGCGACAACACATGGCCATGCACATGCAGCGCCGCATACCGGGCCGAGCGGCCGGGGCGGCGGTCACATGCGAGGACATGCGCACGACTGTAGCGGATGCCGGGGCGGGTCGTGGACGCCTGGGGGAGTCTTGTGCGGCCACGTGGCTCAAGCGGTGGAACCGGCGGCAGCGATCGCATCGGCATAGATCCGATAGCCGTTGCGATTCAGGTGCAGTCCGTCGCTGGCGTACAGCTCGGGGCGGATCCAGCCTCGGGGGTCCAGCAGTTCGTTCCAGACATCCACGAAGGTGATCCGGTCGTCCCGTTCCGCGATTCGGGCGAATGCGCCATTGAGAGCCTCGTACCGGTCGCGGAGGAACCAGCGCTGCAGGCTCGGCTTGGCGGCGATGAGGGCGACCTCGGCGGTCGGGCGGTCCCGCAGCAGTGCGGCAAGCAGCGCTTCGGTATCGGCAACGACCTCGGCCACGGCGCGCCCGGCGACCAGGTCGTTGTCCCCGGAGCCGATGTAGACGCGGTCCGGTGCGAAGCGGGCGATCAACCCCCCGTAGTGCCGGCGCAACTGCTCCATCGTGGAACCGCCGAAGCCGGTGTTCACCACCTGGGCATCGGGGAAGGCCCCCGCGCTGGTGCGCCAGAACCGCACCGTCGAACTGCCGGTGATGACCACGACGTCCCGGCCGGGCAGACGTTCGAACGGCGCGGCCGCCAGCGCCGCCGCCTCGGCCTCCACAGCCGCGACGGAGGGCCGTCCGGCAACGGCAACCGCACCCAGCATCAGCATCGACACGGCTGTGCTGAGTGCGGCGAGCGCCGCCAAGTACTGCAGCAACCCTCGCATCGCGACCTCCGGTCTCGATAACGAATCGGTAACGGTAACGGTTCGATAACAGTAGTTCCCGGCTCCGCCGGACGCCAGGGGAGGGGGTCCACGGCGCCGCTGCCGCCGGTCGGGCGAACGCCCGGCCCGGCATAGACTCAGGCCGTATGGCAACCCTGTTCGATGACCTGCCGTTCGGTTCGGCGGCGCAGCAGCCGACGGCCGAGGCCGCGCCGCCGCCCGAGGCAGCCCCTGGTGAGCAGGCGAAGTCGACGGCGGTGGACCCCGACGCACTGCTGATCGGCCTCAACCAGCGGCAGCGCGAGGCGGTCGTCCATCGCGGCGGCCCGCTGCTGATCGTTGCGGGGGCGGGCTCGGGCAAGACCGGGGTGCTCACCCGTCGCATCGCCCATCTCCTCGCCGCCGGCGATGCCCGGCCGGGCCAGATCCTGGCCATCACGTTCACGAACAAGGCCGCCGCGGAGATGCGAGAGCGGGTCATCGGGCTGGTCGGGCCCCGCGCCGAGTACATGTGGGTCTCCACCTTCCACGCGGCGTGCGTGCGGATCCTGCGCCGAGAGGCCGACCGGCTGGGGATGAAATCCTCGTTCTCGATCTACGACACCGCCGATCAGCAGCGGCTGCTGTCCGCAGTGATCAAGGACGTCGGCCTGGACACCAAGCGGTTCACGCCGCGCGGCGTCAATTCCCGCATCAGCTCGGCCAAGAACGAGCTCATCGACCCGGATGCGTTCGCCTCGCAGGCGGCGGAGAACCCCTACGACCAGGGGCTCGCGGCGATCTACCGGGAGTACCAGCGCCGGCTGCAACTGGCCAACGCCGTGGACTTCGACGACATCATCAGCCACGTCGTCGCGGTGCTGCAGTTGTTCCCCGACGTCGCGGAGTACTACCGCCGCCGCTTCCGCCACGTCCTGGTCGACGAGTACCAGGACACCAACCACGCCCAGTACGTCCTGATCCGGGAACTCGTTGGGCCGCCGGAGGGGCGGGTGCCCCCGGCAGAGCTGCTGCGTAGTCGGCGACGCCGACCAGTCGATCTACGCCTTCCGCGGGGCCACCATCCGCAACATCGAGGAGTTCGAGCGGGATTTCCCGAATGCGACCAGCATCATGCTGGAGCAGAACTACCGGTCCACCCAGAACATCCTCAGCGCCGCCAACGCGGTCATCGCCCGCAACCCCAACCGTCGGGAGAAGCGGCTGTGGACCGCGGCCGGTGATGGACCGCCCGTGACGCTGTACGCCGCCGATGATGAGCACGCCGAGGCCGCATTCGTCGCCGAGGAGATCGACCGGCTCTCCGATGCCCACGGGGTGGTGCCCTCCGACGTCGCGGTCTTCTACCGCACCAACGCCCAATCGCGGGTGCTGGAGGACCGGCTGCTGCGAGTCGGCCTGCCCTACCGCGTGGTCGGCGGCGTGCGCTTCTACGAGCGGCGCGAGGTGCGCGACGTGCTGGCGTACTTGCGGCTGGTCGCCAATCCCGGCGACGAAGTGTCGTGCCGCCGCATCATCAACACGCCGCGGCGGGGGATCGGGGACCGCGCCATCGCGCAGCTCGACGATCACGCCGAGCGGCACCGCATCGGGTTCACCGAGGCGGTAGGGGCAGCGGCCGAGGTGCCGGGGCTGGCCGCTCGGACGGCAAGCGCCGTCGGCCGGTTCAACACCCTCATCGAAGCATTGCGCACCTTGGCCGAGGCGGAGACTCCGCTGCCGGAGTTGGTGGCGGCCGTGGTGGAGCAGACCGGCTACGCAGCGGAGCTGCAGGCCTCCGACGATCCGCAGGACGAGACGCGGCTGGACAACCTCGGGGAGCTGGAGTCCGTAGCGGCCGAATATGCCCGCGACAACCCGGACGCCACGCTGGCCGACTTCCTGGAGCGGGTCTCGCTGGTCGCCGATGCCGATGACATCCCCGCCGCAGACGGCGGTGTCGTCACCCTCATGACCCTCCACACCGCCAAGGGGCTGGAGTTCCCGGTGGTGTTCCTGACCGGGATGGAGGAAGGGGTGTTCCCGCACGCCCGGTCCTTGGACGACCCGGCAGAGCTGGCCGAGGAGCGTCGTCTGGCCTACGTCGGCATCACCCGGGCGCAGCAGCGCCTCTACCTCACCTCCGCGGCCGTGCGCTCGGCCTGGGGCGCTCCCGCCCAGAATCCGCCGTCGCGCTTCCTGGAAGAGATTCCGGCCCAGTTGCTCGACATGCGCCGTTCCACCAGCGATGCCCGCATCGCCGCCACCTCGTGGTCCTCGCAGCCGCTCGGCGGTGGGCGGTCCGGCGGGTTCGGCCGCGGCGCCGGCCGGGCGGTCGTGGTGCACGTCGAGGCCGGCGACCGGGTGCTGCACGAGAAGTTCGGGATGGGAACCGTGGTGAGCGTCTCCGGGACCGGCGATCGGGCGCAGGCCGCGATCGACTTCGGCAGCGGCGGGGTGAAGCGGCTGCTGCTGCGCTACGCGCCGGTGGAGAAGTTGTGAGGCCGGTCGGCTA
This sequence comes from uncultured Actinomycetota bacterium, assembly GCA_963706835.1. Taxonomy (GTDB): domain Bacteria; phylum Actinomycetota; class Actinomycetes; order S36-B12; genus CAVXYG01. Next base: position 130,534 of record CAVPOB010000017.1, on the reverse strand, counting down.
GATGGACCAGCTGTCGCCCTCGAGCTCGTCCAGCACGGTGCAGTTGCGGCCCGCCCGTTTGGCCCGGTACAGGGCAGCGTCGGCGCGCCGCAACGCCTCGGCTGCGTCCGACCCGGACTTCGCCATGGCGACGCCGATGCTCACGCCGCTGCGCACCGCGCCCCCATCAAGGGCGATGGGGGTCTCCGCCTCGTGCCGAATCTTGTCGGCTACGGCCACGGCGTCGCCGGGGCTGCGGATCTCGGGCAGGATCACGACGAACTCGTCCCCGCCGTAGCGTGCCACCAGATCGTCGGCCCGAGTGCTCATCCGGATCCGCTGGGCGATCACCGTTATTGCGATGTCGCCTGCGGCGTGGCCGTAGCTGTCGTTGATGGCCTTCAGGTCGTCGATGTCGATGAAGAGCACGGCGATCGCCGCACCCAGCCGAGGCCGATGCGCCAGCAGACGCTCCAACCGCTCCTCGGCCACCGTCCTGGTCGCCAACTGGGTCAGGGGGTCGTGGTAGGCGAGGTAGCGCAACTGCTCGCGCACCTCGTGCTCCCGCTCCACGTCACGCATGGCATGCACCGCCCCGATGACCGTCCCGCCGTCGTCGCGCAGCTCCCGCCAGGCATCGCTCATCCAGTGCCAGGCGCCGTCCTCGCCGCGCAACCGCACCTCGCGCCGCTGCCCGGACTCGCTCGGGGCGGAGTCCCCCGGGTGCAGCAGGTCCTGCAGCACCCGCCCCGTCCTGCTGTCCGGCGCCCAGCCCAGCGTGGGCTCGGCCGAGGGGGAGATCCACTCGATCCGGCCGGCGGTATCAGTACGGATGATGACGTCGGAGGTGTGCTCGGCGAGGAGGCGGAAGTGCTCCTCGGAGGCGGCCAGCGCCTGCTCAGCGGCGACTTCGGCCGTGGCATCGCGCCACCCGGCGACGCGACCGGTGACCGTGCCGTCGGCATCGACGACGGGTCGTGCCGTCACCCCGATCCAGACGTAGGAACCATCGGCGCGCCGAAACCGGACGCGGTGGTTGCCGACGCGGTTGCCCTTCTTGATGTCCTCGTTGCGGGCGTAGGACCGGTCGACATCGTCGGGATGCACCAGATCGAAGGAGCGGCGCCCCATCAGCTCCTCGGGCCGCCAGCCGAGCAGTTCGGTGACTGAGGGCGACACCCACAGCAGCGTGCCGTGGTTGTCGGCGCGGGTGACCACATCGGAGGCGTTCTCGGCGAGCAGCCGGTAGCGCTCCTCGGATGCCAGCAGTTGCTCGCGCGCCTGCGCGGCCTCGGTCACGTTGAGGATCTGCGACACGAACAGGCGCAGCTCCCCGGCCCGATCCCGCAGGGCCGACACCGTCAGGTCGCCCCAGACGACCGTGCCGTCCGGCCGCAGGTAGCGCTTGAGGGTGCGGAAGTGCTCGGCGCTGCCGTCCCGGAGGCGCTGCGCATCGGCTTGGTTGGCGCCGACGTCGGCCGGGTGGGTGACATCGGTCCACCCCAGGGACAGCAGTTCGTCGGCGTCGCGGCCGAGGAACTGGCAGATGGCCGGGTTGACCCACTGGAAGCGCCCCTCGCGCGACACCAGGCACATCCCGACAGCCGAGTTCACGGCGACCGCGCGGAACAAGTCGCCGCTCTCGCCCATCAAGCCGGGGTCGGCCAGCGAGGCGCGCCCGCCCCATGCATCTGCCATCGTCGCCACCTTCGCCGCTTGCCCTCAGCGTACGGCGAGGCTGCGCTTCGAGGCTCCTTCCTGGAGCGGTTGGGGCAGCGAATGGCCATCGGTGTCGAGGTGGGCCAGCGTGGTGCAGACCTCGTGCAGGACGCGACCGTCGACCGGCAGCGACATGTGGCCGACGCCGGGCACGAAGACGTTGCGCACGTTGAGGTCGGGGTGATCGATGCGCGCGCTGCGCTTGGGGACGATCATCATGTCCAGGTCCGACCACACCGACAGGATCCGGGTGCGGCAGTCCGGCGCCGGTTGGGCGAACTCGGCCACGATGTCGCTATCGGGGCGCATCTGGCGGGCGATCGGGTGCGGCACCCAGGTGGCCGGCAGCGTGCCGGCGTGGGGCGAGCCGAGCGTGACCAGCGTGTGGGTCCGTGCGTCGCCGCCCATTCGCTGCACGTAGTACCGGCCGATCAGTCCGCCCATGGAGTGGCCGACGATATGCACCCGTTCGTACCCGGTGCGATGCACGACATCCTCCACGACCCGGTCCAGGCGCTTGGCCACACCGCGGATGTCATCGGACAGCGGTGAGTAGTTGACCGTGATGATGCGGCCGAAGCCGCGCCGCCGCAGGGCCCGTTTGAGCAGCGTGAACACCGAGCGGTTGTCGATAACACCGTGCATGAGGATGATCGGGGTGCCTGCCGCCTCGATGTCGTGCACCATCAGGCCGCGCTGCAGCGGCGGCAGATGGGCCACGCCGTGGCCGGGGACATGCGGCCGGATCTTCTCGCCGGCAAGCCCCATCGGGTAGGTGGCCACGTGGGTCGACAGCCACGCCACCTCCACAGCTGTTCCGCGCAGGCCGGAGGTCGACAGCACGGTGGCCAGCGATCGCTTGCCCGTGGCGCGGAACCGGCGCAGGCGACCGCGCTCGCGATCGGTGGAGACGCCTCGGGCCACCCGTGAACGGTAGACCACGACGCCGCTCATGGGCAGGCGACGAGCGGGTCGGATCTGTCACAAGTGCGTCCCAATCCCGCTCGGAGGTCCGTGCCGGGGGCCGGGCGCGGACCGCCGAACTGACGGCAGGTAGGCTGCACTATCGGCTGCGGTGGTGCGGCATCGGTGTCCCACTGCAGCGCCCGGCCCGCTCATCGACGGGCAATCGGCACCACTGGGGAGCGCACGTGGATCTGTACGAGTACCAGGCGAAGCACCTGTTCGGGGAGCACGGCGTGCCGGTGTTCCCCGGCGAGGTGTGCACCACCCCCGAGACGGCGCACGAGGCGGCCCGCAAGATCGGTACCGCCGTCGTCGTCAAGGCGCAGGTCAAGACCGGCGGCCGGGGCAAGGCCGGCGGCGTCAAACTGGCCGAGACGCCGCAGGAGGCCCGGGAGAAGGCGGCCGCCATCCTCGGGTTGGACATCAAGGGGCACACGGTCCACAAGGTGCTGGTGACTGAGGCCAGCGATATCGCCGAGGAGTACTACTTCTCCTTCCTGCTCGACCGCGCCAACCGCGCCTTCCTGGCGATGGCGTCGGTCGAGGGCGGCGTGGACATCGAAGAAGTGGCCGCGACCAACCCGGAGGCGCTGGCGAAGATCCGCATCGATGCGCTCGACGGGGTGTCGCCGGAGCTGGCTGCGGAGATCGCGCTGGCTGCCAACTTCCCGGCAGGGGTCCGCGACCAAATCGCCGAGGTCATCACCAAGCTGTGGGACGTGATGGTCAAGGAGGATGCGACGCTGGTCGAGGTCAATCCGCTGGTCAAGACGCCCGCCGGCCGCATCGTTGCGCTGGACGGCAAGGTGACGTTGGACGACAACGCCGATTACCGTCACGCCAGTCACGCCGACATGGTGGATGTGGCGGCCACCGACCCGCTGGAGTTGCGGGCCCACGAGCTCGACCTCAACTACGTGAAGCTCTCCGGCGAGGTCGGCATCATCGGCAACGGCGCTGGCCTGGTGATGTCCACCCTCGATGTCGTGGCGTACGCCGGGGAGGAGTGCGGCGGAGTCAAGCCGGCGAACTTCCTCGATATCGGCGGCGGCGCCAGCGCCGAGGTCATGGCCAACGGCCTGGACATCGTGCTCAACGACCCGGAGGTCAAGGCGGTCTTCGTCAACGTCTTCGGCGGCATCACCTCCTGCGACGCGGTGGCCAACGGCATCCTGGGCGCACTGTCGATGCTGGCTGAGCGCGGCGAAGAGGTCACCAAGCCGCTGGTCTGCCGCATCGACGGCAACAACGCCGAGGAGGGCCGCCGGATCCTGACCGAGGCGGACCATCCGCTGGTGGAACTGGTGGAGACGATGGACGAGGCGGCCCGCCGGGTCGCCGAGCTGGCCGCGGCCAAGTAGGGGGCAACGAACATGGCGATCTTCCTGGACGCGAACTCCAAGATCCTCGTGCAGGGCATGACCGGCTCGGAGGGGACCAAGCACACCCGGCGCATGCTGGCCGGCGGCTCCAACGTCGTCGCCGGGGTGACCCCCGGCAAGGGCGGGCAAGAACTTGATGGGATCCCCGTCTACAACTATGTCGCGGAGGCGGTCGAGGCCACCGGCGCCAATGTCTCGGTGGTGTTCGTGCCGCCGCGCTTCGCTCGGGCGGCGGTCATCGAGGCCGTCGACGCCGGGGTGCCGCTGGTCGTCGTCATCACCGAGGGCATCCCGGTGCACGACACCGCCCAGTTCTACCAGTACGCCGCCAACGCCGGTACCAGCCGCGTCATCGGGCCCAACTGCCCCGGGATCATCTCCCCCGGGCAGTCCAACGCCGGCATCATCCCGGCCGACATCACCAAGCAGGGCCGCATCGGTCTGGTGAGCAAGTCCGGCACGCTGACCTACCAGATGATGTACGAGTTGCGCGACATCGGCTTCACCACCTGCGTCGGCATCGGCGGCGATCCGATCATCGGCACCACGCACATCGACTGCCTCGAGGCCTTCCAGAACGACCCGGACACCGAAGCGATCGTGATGATCGGCGAGATCGGCGGGGACGCCGAGGAGCGCGCCGCGGCCTACATCGCCGAGCACGTCACCAAGCCCGTCGTCGGCTACGTGGCCGGGTTCACCGCGCCCGAGGGCAAGACCATGGGGCACGCCGGTGCCATCGTGTCCGGGTCCTCTGGCACGGCCGCGGCCAAGCAGGAAGCGCTGGAGGCGGTCGGCGTGAAGGTGGGCCGCACCCCCAGCCAGGCCGCGGCGCTGATGCGCGACATCATGGGTGGCTGATCGGGGCCAAATGCGCCCGCGCCGCTGCCAGGTTGTGACCGACTTCGGTGGCAGGATCGGACAGTGCGAGTGCCGTCGCTGAAGCGTCTGCTGCCTGGGGGACCGGAGCGGGAACCGGTCATCGACCTCACCGACGATGCCGGACTCACCACCGCGGACGATCGCAGCGAGTCCGACGATCCCGCCGATCAGCCATCCGACGATGCTGCCGGGGCGTCGCTGGAGGAATCGGCGGATACGGCAGCCGGGTCGGAACATCCGTCGTCGGACCGTCTGCACCGGGTGCTCGCGCTGCTGTTCCTGACGCGGGCCAGTGCTGGGACGCTGACTCCGTTGGCCAGCATCGGGTTGGCGCTGGGCTGGTTGACCGGGATCGTTCTGCTGGCGACCACACTGGTCACCGCAGCCATCGCCGGGATTACCAGCCAGGCGCTGCTCTATCCGCCGACCCTGGTAGGGGTGTTCCGGATCGCGCACGGCATGCCGGTGCACACCGCCGATGGCGCGGTGTCGCTGGTGCCAATCCTGCCGGCGATAGCCGTTGCCGTCCTCGTGGCACACGCTTCGGGCTGGCTGTGGCGCTCGCTGCAGCCGGCGGTGCCTGGTCCACCGGTACGGGGACCGACCCCGGGGGTCGGCCTGGCGGCCCTCGCGGGGGGCTATCTCGTTATCGCCACACTGGTGGCCACGAGCCCCACGACCGGGGCCCCCACGATGCCCCTGCTGCAGGGCTGGTGGTCGCTGCTGGGCGTTGTGCTGGCCGGCGTCGGGTGGGTCTGGGCCTGGTTCGGGGTGCGCCCAGCGCGACCGCGGCTGTGGCTGTTGCTGCGGGCCGCGGCAACGGTGGTGGCCATCGTGCTCGGCACCGCCGTGGTGCTGGTCCTGCTCCGGCTGCTGCTGTCCTGGTCGCAGTTCCAGGCCATGTCCGATGCCGTACTGGCCAGCGGGGCGGAGCCGTCGTCGAGGTTCGATGCCGTGGCCCTCGGTGCGCTGCAGCTGGCCTACCTGCCGAACGTCGTGGCGTGGGCCGCGGCCTACTTGGTGGGAGCGGGCTTCGCCGTCGGCGTCGACACGATCATCTCGCCGTTCAGCGTCACCGCGGGCACATTGCCGGAGCTGCCGCTGGCAGTTCTGCTGCCCGAGGGCGCCCTGCGCTGGCCCTGGCTGCCGTTGGCATTGGTCGCCGTCGCCTCGGTCGTCGCCGGCGCCGGCATCCGGTCGGCGGGACTGGCGCGCCGGATGCGCACCCGCCTCATCTTCGGTGCAGCCGTTGCGGCCGGGGCGGCGGTTGCCCTGGGCGTCATGGCGGCCGCGACGTCCGGCGGGCTGGGCGAGGGCAGGCTCGCCGTCATGGGCCCCAGCCCATGGCTGACCTTCCTCTGGGCGCTGGTCGTCATCGGTCTCGGACAGGTCGCATGGGCGCTCTTCCCGACCCTGCTCGCCGACGTCGGACCGTTCGCCGGCAATGCGGCCGGATGGCTGGGGCGGGTGCGCCTGCCACGTTGGCGGGTGCGCCGATCCCGGCCGAGCGGGGCGCGACGGCGGCGGGGGGCAAGCAGGCGGTGATCTCCGCCTAGCATTGTGGAGTGAGCCGCCAACGGATCCTCGCCCTCGCCTCCGGCAGTGGAACGCTGCTGCAGGCGTTGCTGGATGCTGAGATCGGCGCCGATGTCGTCGCGGTGGGGTCGGATCGGCCCGGCGTGGCAGCACTGCAGCGAGCGCCTGCGCAGCGCGACCTTCGTGGTGCCGGTCTCCGACTACCAGACCCGAGCGCAGTGGGACCAGGCACTGACGCAGGCCATTTCGGAGCACCGCCCCGACTGGGTGTTCAGCCTCGGCTTCATGCGGCTCTTCGGTCCCGCCTTCCTGGCCGCCTTCGGGGGCCGCACCGTCAACAGCCACCCCGCACTGCTGCCAGCGTTCCCGGGAGCTCATGCCGTCCGGGACGCGCTCGCCTACGGCGTCAAGGTAACCGGCTGCACCGTGCACCTGGTCGATGCCGGTGTGGACAGCGGACCGATCATCGCGCAGGAAGCCGTCGCCGTCCTGCCCGAGGACGACGAGGCGACGCTGCACGAACGGATCAAGGTCGTCGAGCGGCGCCTCGTCGTCGACGTCGCCGACCGCCTGGTCCGGCACGGCTACCGCATCAGCGACAGGAAGGTCACCCTCCCGTGAACACCGTCCCCATCCGGCGCGCCCTCATCAGCGTCTACGACAAGACCGGCGTCGCCGCATTGGCCGAGGGCCTGCATCGCGCCGGGGTCGAGATCGTCTCGACCGGATCGACCGCGCGGATGATCGCCGATGCCGGCGTCCCGGTGATCGAGGTCGCTAGTGTCACCGGGTTCCCGGAGTGCCTGGACGGTCGGGTCAAGACCCTGCATCCCGCAGTCCACGCCGGGCTGCTGGCGGACGTGCGCCGCGAGGACCACCGCAGGCAACTCGACGAACTGGGCATCGCGGCCTTTGAGTTGCTGGTGGTGAACCTCTATCCGTTCGTGGCCACCGTCGCCAGCGGTGCGGGACCGCAGGAGTGCGTCGAGCAGATCGATATCGGCGGCCCTGCCATGATCCGTGCGGCGGCCAAGAATCACGCCTCGTTGGCGGTGGTCGTGGATCCGTCCCGCTACCCGGAGGTGCTGGCCGCGGTCTCGGGGGACGGCTTCACCGAGCAGGCCCGCCGTGAGCTCGCCGCCGATGCCTACGCGCACACCGCTGAGTACGACATCGCGGTGGCCTCGTGGATGCGCTCGGTGCACGCCGCGACGCCGCAGTCGCCGCGGTTCCCGGACTGGGCCGGCGCCAGTTGGCAGAAGGCGGCCGATCTGCGCTACGGCGAGAATCCCCACCAGGAGGCTGCCCTTTACCGCTCCGGCGGAGGACTGGCCGCCGGAGCGCAGTTGCAGGGCAAGGAGATGTCCTACAACAACTACGTCGATGCGGATGCGGCCTGGCGCACCGCGCACGACTTCGCCGAGCCGGCCGTGGCCATCATCAAGCACACCAATCCGTGCGGCGTGGCCATCGGGCCGGACATCGCCACTGCCTACGCCAAGGCGTTCCAGACCGATCCGATCAGCGCCTTCGGCGGCGTCGTGGCCTGCAACGGCGAAGTGGACGCCGCCACCGCACGGGCAATCAGCGAGGTCTTCACCGAGGTCGTCGTCGCGCCCGCCTTCACCGACGATGCGCTTGGCGTCCTGTCCGCCAAGAAGAACCTGCGGCTGCTGCGGGTCGCTGCCGATGTCCGGCCTCCGGTGGAGATGCGTCCCATCTCCGGCGGGCTGCTGCTGCAGGTACGTGACGCCATCGATGCTGCCGGGGACGATCCGGCGAGCTGGCGGCTCGTGGCCGGGCCTGCGGCCGACGCGGCGACGATGGCTGATCTGGCCTTCGCCTGGCGCGCCTGCCGAGGGGTGAAGAGCAACGCCATCCTGGTGGCCCGCGACGGCGCCGCGGTCGGCGTCGGCATGGGGCAGGTCAACCGGGTGGACTCGGCCCGGCTCGCGGTCGCCAGGGCGGGGGCCGACCGGGCGCACGGGGCCGTCGCAGCCTCGGACGCCTTCTTCCCGTTCCCGGACGGGCTGCAGGTGCTCATCGATGCCGGCGTGCGGGCCGTCGTGCAACCCGGCGGTTCGGTCCGCGACGAAGAGGTGATTGCGGCAGCCGAGGCGGCCGGGGTCACCATGCTGATGACCGGCACCCGGCACTTCTTCCACTGAGGGGACTAGGGCGCGAGCACGACCTTGCCGGTAGTGCGCCGCGCCACCAGGTCCTCATGGGCGCGGCGGGCCTGGTCCAACGGGTAGGTCTGGCCCGGCAACGGCACCAGCGTTCCCTGCGCCACCATGCCCACCAGCTCCCGCAGCGGCTTCGCCACCATCGTCGCGATGGTGGCCGGCCGCATGGCATCCACCAGCCAGAAGCCGATCACCGCTTTGGAGCCCGCCATGAGAGATGCCGGTGCGATCGGAGCGGCCGGTTCGCGCGAGGCCATGCCGAAGGTCACCAGGCGGCCGAACGGTGCCAGCGCCCGCAGCGACTCGTCGAAAGTGCGCCCGCCCACCATCTCCAGCACCACGTCCACCTTCCGGCCGCCGTTGGCCTCCCGCAAGGCGGCGTTGAGGTCCGCCGCGCCGGCGTCGACCGTGGCATCGGCACCAAGCGATTGCGCCAGTTCCCGCTTCTGCGGTGTGGAGGCAACCCCGATGACCCGGCCGGCACCCCACTGCTTGGCCAACTGCACGGCCAGGCTGCCGACGCCGCCCGCAGCCGCGTGGACGACCACCGACTCGCCGGCGCTGAGCCGGGCAGACGTGCGCAACAGGTGGTATGCCGTCAGCCCCTGCACCAGCAGCGACAAAGCGGCCGCGTCACCGACCTGTTCCGGGACGTCGAACACGGCCGCCTGCTGCACCACGGCTCGCTCCGCGTAGGCTCCGCCGCGAGCAACGAACCCGCAGACCCGCCGGCCCTCGGGCGTCAGCCCGACGACCTCCGCGCCTGGCACGAAGGGCAGTTCTTGGGTGGACAGGTAGGAGTTCTCGGTCTGGTGCGTGTCGGCGTAGTTCACTCCGACACCGGTGACCTCCAGCACCACCTCGCCGGGCCCCGGCACGGGATCGGGCAACTCGACCAGTTGCAGGACCTCGGGACCGCCGAACTCGGTGACCTGGATTGCGCGCATGGCGCCTACCCTACGCAGACCCCCGACCATGCCGCCGAGCGCACCCGTACCCTCGGGCCATGATGCGGTCCCTGCCATGACGGTGCGGAACGTCCGGTGGGCGATGCTCGCCGCGCTCGGCGTGGGGCTGCTCGTAGCGGTGCAGTCCAGGGTCAACGCGGCCCTGGCCGGTCGATTGGCCGACGGCGGGAGCAGCCCGACCGCTGCCGGTTTCCAGGCCGCGCTCATCGGTTTCGGCACGGGGCTGTTCCTCCTGCTGCTCGGACTGCTCCTGCTGCCTGGGCTGCGTGCCGGGGCGCGGGCCATCACCCGCGCGGTCAGAGCGCGTCAGTTGCGGCCCTGGCATCTGCTCGGTGGCGTGGGCGGGGCCTGGTTGGTCGCAACCCAAGGACTCACCGTGCCCACCCTGGGCGTGGCGCTGTTCATCGTGGGGGTGGTCGCCGGCCAAACCGCGGCGTCCCTTGGGGTGGACGCCGCCGGGCTGGCACCGGCCGGCAGACTGCCCGTGACTGGTAGCCGCGCGATCGCCGCGCTTCTGGCCGTCGCCGCGGTCGCGCTCATCGCAGCGCCCCGCATCGACCCGGCCGCCGGCAATCGCACGGTGTTGCTGGCGGCGCTGGTGCTGTCGGCCGGTGCCGGGATCGCGGTCCAGCAGGCGATCAACGCCAGGGTTGCGGTTGTCGCCGGTTCGGCGCAGGCTGCGGCGGGCGTCAACTTCACCGTCGGCACGACGGCACTGCTGCTCGTGGTGGGAATGGGGATGCTGTTCGGGGACTGGCAGTTGGGCGCGCTGCCGAGTGATCCACTGCTCTACATCGGCGGCCCCATCGGAGTCGGCTTCATCGCGATCGCCGCCTGGGCGGTGCCGGCCGTCGGGGTGCTCCGGTTCGGGCTGGCCGCGATCAGCGGCCAGCTCGCCGGCGCCGCGCTGCTGGATCTGCTCGCCCCCCAGCCCGGTGTCGTGGTGGGACCGGAACTGCTGCTGGGAATCGCGCTGACGCTTGCGGCGGTCATCATCGGCAACCGCAGGCGCTGATCGTGGAACACTGGTGGCCATGACGGCGGTGGTGCTGGACGGCAAGGCGACGGCGGCGACGATCAAGGCCGAGCTGGCCGAGCGCGTAGCGGCGCTGCGGCAGCGGGGCGTGATCCCCGGGCTGGGCACGATCCTGGTCGGCGATGACCCGGGCAGCAGGGCCTATGTGGCGGGCAAGCACCGCGATTGCGAGCAGGTGGGGATTGCTTCGCTGCGGGAGGACCTGCCGGCCGATGCGACTGCCGCCGACATCGCGGCCACCATCGAGCGGCTGAACCGCGACCCCGCTTGCACCGGGTACATCGTGCAACTGCCGCTGCCCAAAGGGATCGACGAGAACGCCATGCTGGCGCTCATCGATCCGGCCAAGGACGCCGACGGGCTGCATCCGACCAGCCTCGGCCGGTTGGTGCTCAATGCTCCTGGGCCACTGCCCTGCACCCCGCGCGGCATCGTGGAACTGCTGCGGCGCTTCGACGTCCCGATCGCGGGGGCCGAGGTCACGATCGTGGGCCGCGGGGTCACCGTGGGACGTCCGCTCGGCCTGCTGCTCACGCGGCGCACCGAGAACGCCACAGTCACGCTGTGCCACACCGGAACCCGCAACCTGCCCGCGCACACGCGCCGCGCCGACATCCTGGTGGCCGCCGCCGGGGTGGCCGGCCTCATCACGCCGGACATGGTCAAGCCCGGCGCGGCGGTCCTCGACGTCGGCATCACCCGCGGCCCGACGGGGCTCGTGGGAGATGTCGCACCGCACGTGCGCGAGGTGGCGGGGTTCCTCGCGCCGATGCCCGGAGGTGTGGGGCCGATGACCCGCGCGATGCTCTTGGCCAATGTCGTCGAGGCAGCAGAGCGGGCCTGAAGCATGGCGCAGGTCGACGACGAGCAGGGCGAACCGCCACTTCGGCCGTACGCGGCGTTCGCGGCCACGGTCACGCGCCGGCAGTGGCGGCCGTTGGCGTTGGTCCTAGTTCTGGCGCTGCTCGGGGTCGTGCTGGTCGTGGTCAACTTCCGACTGGGGGCGCTCACGCTGTCGGGAGCCGTGACCGCGGCGCTCCTCATCCGCGCCCTGCGCAGTGAGGACGACGCAGGCCTGCTCGCCGTGCGCGCCAAGTACATCGATGTCTCGGTGCTCGCCCTGCTCGCGATCGGGCTGTTCGTGCTCGGCCTGTGGGTTCCGCTCATCTGAGGCGCCATGCCAGAAGGAGACGCGGTTCGGCGCACCGCCGCCAGGCTCGATGCATCGCTGGCCGGTCGTCGCCTCGACCGGGCAGAGCTGCGCGTGCCGCGCTTCGCCACCGTTGCACTGGCAGGCATGCAGGTCACCGGGACGGATGTCGCGGGCAAGCATCTGTTGACCCGTCTCACCGACGGCACCCGAGCGCTGACCCTTCACTCCCATTTGAAGATGGAAGGACGGTGGGCGACCGGGGCAGCGGGTGAGCGGCCGGCAGCAGGTCCGCACTGGCAGATCCGAGCCTGGCTGCAGACTGCCGACACCCAAGCGGTGGGGCTGCGCCTGGGCATCGTGGAAGTCGTGCTCACCGCCAACGAGGACCGCATCATCGGGCACCTGGGACCGGACGTCCTGGCCGTGGGATTCGACCCCGTCGCTGCAGCGGCCAACGTGCAGGCGCAGGGGGAGCGGCCGCTCGGCGCGGCGCTGCTCGACCAGCGGGTGATCAGCGGGCTCGGCACGATCTGGGTCGCTGAGACCGCCTCCCACGCGGGGGTCAGCCCGTGGACCGCAGCCCGCGATGCAGCATCCCTGTCGGAGGCGCTGGACCGCACGAGGACCCAGATGCAGGCGAGCGTGGATGCCCGCGGTCGCGTCGACCGGCCCCGCCCGGGTGTCTACGGCAGGAACGGCCAGCCGTGCCGAAGGTGTGGCACGCCGATCAGGATGGGCCGGATCGCAGTGCCCCCGGCCGATCGCGTGACCTACTGGTGCCCGCAGTGCCAGCCCGGTCCCGTCCCGTGATGGCGCGGCCGATACCCTGAACCGGGCACGCGCAGGCACATTTCCCCTCGGGTTGAGCAGTCGTGCGACCGGTTGCTGCGCGACGGTCGCACCTGACGGCGGGAGTTGGCGATATGGCACGCGACGGCAAGGTCACGGTGATCGGAGCAGGGTTCTACGGCTCCACGACGGCGCAGCGACTGGCGGAGTACGACGTCTTCGCCGAGGTCGTACTGACCGACGTGATCGAGGGCAAGCCCGAGGGCCTGGCGCTGGACCTGAACCAGTCGCGGCCGATCGAGGGCTTCGAGACCACCGTCGTCGGGCAGACCACGGGTACCGATGGTTCCGGTTATGAGGCCATCGCCGGCTCCGACGTCGTCGTCATCACCGCCGGTCTGCCCCGCAAGCCCGGCATGAGCCGGATGGATCTCATCGAAACCAACGCCAAGATCATGCGCTCCGTCGCCGAGAACGTCGCCGAGCACGCCCCCGATGCCGTCATCATCAACGTCGCCAATCCGCTCGACGAGATGACCGCGCTGGCCCAGATCGTCACCGGATTCCCGAAGCATCGGATCCTGGGCCAGGCCGGCATGCTCGACACCGCCCGCTTCACCAACAACATCGCCACCAAGCTCGGCGTGCCCGGTGGGCTCGGTCCAGACCCTGACGCTCGGCTCCCACGGCGACACCATGGTGCCGGTGCCGTCCCGCTGCACCGTGGACGGCAAGCCGCTGACCGAACTGCTGTCGGCCGAAGAGATCGAGGACCTCGTGGTGCGTACCCGCAACGGTGGGGCCGAGGTCGTGGCCCTGCTGAAGACCGGGTCGGCCTACTACGCGCCATCGGCCGCCGCGGCTCGGATGGCCAAGGCTGTCATCGAGGACTCCGGCGCAGTGATGCCGGTGTGTGCCTGGGTGGACGGCGAGTACGACGGCATCTCCGGGGTCTACCTTGGCGTGGAGGCCGAACTCGGCCGCGAGGGCGTGCGCCGGGTCGTGCCCACCGAGCTGACCGCGATCGAGCTGGAGGGCCTGCGCGAAGCTGCTGCGGCAGTTGCGGCCAAGCAGGCCGACGTCAAGGATCTGTAAGCAGTCTGTTGGTGCGTTGATCGCGACGAAGCCCGGCATCATCGCCGGATGACGTCGCGATCACGCGCAGAGAAAGGACCCGTCGTGGGCAAGATCAAGGTAGTCAATCCCGTCGTCGAGCTGGACGGCGACGAGATGACCCGCATCATCTGGGCGTTCATCAAGGAGCAGTTGATCCTGCCCTACCTCGATGTCGACCTGAAGTACTACGACCTCGGCGTCGAGCACCGCGACGCCACCGACGACCAGGTCACGGTCGATGCCGCCAACGCCATCAAGCAGTACGGCGTGGGCGTGAAGTGCGCCACGATCACGCCCGACGAGGCGCGGGTGGAGGAGTTCGGCCTGAAGAAGATGTGGCGCTCGCCCAACGGCACCATCCGCAACATCCTCGGCGGCGTGATCTTCCGCGAGCCGATCATCATCAGCAACATCCCGCGGCTGGTGCCCGGCTGGACCAAGCCGATCGTGGTCGGCCGTCACGCCTTCGGCGACCAGTACCGCGCCACCGACTTCAAGGTGCCGGGTCCCGGTTCGCTGACGGTCACCTTCACGCCGGCCGACGGCTCGGAGCCGATGGAGTTCGACGTCTACGACTTCCCGGGCGGCGGCGTGGCGATGGCCATGTACAACCTCGACGACTCCATCCGCGACTTCGCGCGGGCGTCCTTCCGGTACGGCCTCGCCCGCAACTTCCCCGTCTACATGTCGACGAAGAACACGATCCTGAAGGCCTACGACGGTCGCTTCAAGGACTTGTTCGCCGAGGTCTTCGAGGCGGAGTTCGCCGAGGAGTTCGCCGCTGCCGGCCTCACCTACGAGCACCGCCTCATCGACGACATGGTGGCCGCGGCCATGAAGTGGGAGGGCGGCTACGTCTGGGCCTGCAAGAACTACGACGGCGACGTGCAGTCCGACACCGTCGCGCAGGGCTTCGGCTCCCTCGGCCTGATGACCTCGGTGCTGATGACCCCGGACGGTCAGACCGTCGAGGCAGAGGCCGCGCACGGCACCGTGACCCGCCACTTCCGCCAGCACGAGGCCGGCAAGCCCACGTCCACCAACCCGATCGCCTCGATCTTCGCCTGGACCCGGGGCCTGGCGCACCGCGGCCGGATGGACGGCACCCCCGAGGTGACCGCCTTCGCCGAGACGCTGGAGCGGGTCTGCGTGGAGACCGTCGAGAGCGGGAAGATGACCAAGGACCTGGCGCTGCTGGTCGGCGGCGACCAGGAGTGGCTGACCACGCAGGAGTTCCTCGCCGCGATCGACGAGAACCTGCAGCGCGCGATGGCCTGAGCCGCCGAGCCCTCGTCGTCGGCAACTCGGCCAGGCGGCGGGGCTGCACGGCGTGCCTTCGCACTACTGCTGGCTCCCTCGGTGGCAAGGGCAGCATCGCCGACCTTCGAACGTCCGCAGCGGCATCCGCTGCTTTCGGCCTCTCTGCGGCGACGTTTGCCGGCTCTTCGTCATCGGGAGTGTGGTTGGCTCCCGTGTCTGCGGGTGGAGCGAGCCGGCCGCCGGCCGCCCGGGCCCTCCGCCGGATGGCGCCTCGCCCCGCTTCCGAGGCGTCTGCACCTGGTTCGGGGGTTTGCACCCGGTTCGGGGGTTTGCACCCGGCGCGGGGGCGAATTCGGCCGGTTTCCGGGGACGTTTGCACCCGGTTCGGGGGTTTGCACCCGGCGCGGGGGCGGAATCGGCCGGATCGGGGCCCAGCGCCCCCGTCCCGGGTGCAAACCCCCATATCGGGTGCAGACCTGCAGTCTCGGAGGCGCTCCCAGCCCCCGTCCCGGGTGCAAACCCCCATGTCGGGTGCAGACCTGCCGTGCCGGAGGCGTTCCCAGCCCCCGTCTGCGGGTACAAACCCCCGCAGGGGGCGCACACCCCCGCGGGGGGGCGCAGTTCCGGCCCCGCCCTAGGGAGCGCCGACATCGCCCAGCGCAGCTGAACGGTTCCCACGGTCAGCCGCGCGGCTCTCAGCAGCGCAATCTGGATCGCGATGAGCCCGCTTGCCCCTGTTGGAGTTTGCCGCGCCCGAGCGATGCCGACGAACCTTCCGCGCAATCGCACCGAAGCCGACCGCCCGCCATGGTCGGTGTTGCCCGGGCAGCCCCGGTGCGGCGGGGCGGGCGGTGCTGGGACCCGGCCATCCCCCCGCCCGGCCAATCCCCCCGGCCCGGCCATCCCCCCGGCCCGGCCATCCCCCCCGGCCCGGCCATCCCCCCGGCCCGGCCAACCCCCCGGCCCGGCCATCCCCCCGGCCCGGCCAATCCCCCCGGCCCGGCCAATCCCCCCGGCCCGGCCAACCAGTACGGTCGGATGAGGAGGGGGTGCGATGCGGCTGATCGTCGTGAACCTCAATGGCGTACGGGCTGCCGCTCGGCGCGGCGGCCTGGCCTGGCTGGCCGCCGCCGAGGCGGACATCATCACGCTGCAGGAGGTGCGGGCCAGTGCCGACCAGTTGGCGAAGGTGCTCGCCGATGCCGGCATGGCCGACTACCACGTCGCCCATGCCGAGTCCGACCAGCCCGGCCGGGCCGGCGTGGCGGTGCTGTCGCGCTATCCCATCGAGCAGCGCAGCGAACACCTGGCGGCGGGCGTCGACGACGCCGGCCGGTGGTTGGAAGTCAGCACCGCCGGCATCGACGTGGTGTCGTGCTATGTGCACACCGGGGAGGCCGCAACGCCGCGCCAGGATGTGAAGTACGCGTTCCTGGAGGCGATGACGGCCCGGATGGCGGCGCTGCCCGACCCGGCAGTGGTGACCGGCGACTTCAACATCGCCCACCGCGAGGTCGATATCAAGAACTGGAAGGGCAACCTGAAGAAGGCGGGCTTCCTGCCGAAGGAGCGTGCTTACTTCGACCGCTGGGCGGGTCATGGCTGGGTCGACCTGGGACGCCGCTTCGGGGGCCCGGGCCCGGGTCCGTACACCTGGTGGTCCTGGCGTGGCCAGGCCTTCGACAACGACGCCGGCTGGCGCATCGACCACGCACTAGCGACGCAGGGGCTGGCCGCTCGCGCGACGTCGGTGACCATCGGACGGGCGCCCTCCTACGCGCAGCGGTGGAGCGACCACGCGCCGGTCGTGGTGGATTTCTCCTGAGCCGCTAGCCGACCCGGGGGAGCAAGTGCTGCCAGGGGCGCGCCTGCTCGACCTGCGCGGCCAGCCGCAGCAGCAACTCATCGGCCCCGAACGCGCCCGCGATCTGCACCCCGATCGGCAGATTCTGCCTGTTCCAGAACAGCGGCAGGTTCATGGCCGGCTGGCCGGTCAGGTTGAAGACCTGGGTATTCGGCGTCTTCTCCAGCGAGTCGTGGGCGAGCTGGTTGAGTGCCTGGCGCAGCACGGTGCTCGGCGCAGGGATGCGCTGCAGCACCGACATCGCCGCCTTCTCCGCAGTACCGATACCGAGCGCACCGACGGCAACAGGCGGTGCCGCCATCGTCGCCGACAGATGGACGTCGAACGCGCTGCCGAAGACCGCCCCAAGGGACCTGGCCGCCCCCGCCGCCACCTCATTGGCCTCGTAGAGTTCCCGCGCCGACAGGGCATCGCCGACCTGCTTCAAGAACCACGTCGGACGTTCGAACATGCTGGGCCGGGGGTCGCGGCCCGTCTTCGCCTTGGTGGCGCGCACGTCGGCGGCCACCGCTGCCGCCACGACGGTGAGGTACGCGCGCGCCACGGCCACATCATCGACGGGCAAATCCTGCTCGACGACGCGATGCCCGAGCGACGCCAGCAGGTCTGCCGCGTCATCAACGGCGGCCAGGCAATCCGGGTGCAGCGGCTCTCCGAGGAAGGACCGGCGCGACACTGCGATCCGAAGCCGACGCGGGGCCCGTTGAAGGCGGCGCAGGAACGAGGTCGGCCGCGAGTGCTGGGCGAAGCGCGCGCCGAGCGCCGGTCCGGTCGTGGCGTCGAGGAGCCCGGCGGAGTCCCGGACCGTGCGGGTCAGCACATGCCGCGAGACCAGACCCAGCCACGGATCCCCCTCCGGCCCCAGCGGGGTCAACCCCCGGCTCGGCTTGAACCCGAAGAGGCCGCAGGCAGAGGCAGGAATCCGGATCGAACCGCCGCCGTCGCCGGCTGAGGCGGCCGGGACGATGCCGGCGGCGACCGCAGCCGCCGAGCCGCCGCTGGATCCGCCGGGCGTGTGCGACAGGTTCCACGGGTTGCGGGTCGGTCCATGCAACTCCGGTTCCGTGAAGCCGAGGATGCCGAACTCCGGGCAGTTGGTCTTGCCCAGGATCCGCAGTCCCGCATCGCGGAACCGGGTGACGTGCTCACTGTCCCGCTCCGGAATCCAATCGGCCAGCGACCGACTGCCGTAGGTGCAGGGATAGCCGGCCAGGTAGCCATCCATGTCCTTGAGCAAGAACGGCACACCCGCGAACGGGCCATCAGGGCTCGCCTGCGGAGCCGGTTCGATCTGCAGCACGACCGCATTGATGAGTGGATTGACCGCCTGCATCCGGGCTCGGGCGGCCGACTCCACCTCGGCGACGGTCACCTCGCCGTCGCGGATGAGTTCGGCCAGGCCTGTGGCGTCCTGCGCGACGTACTCCTCGTGCTGCATGATGGCCGCCCTCCTGTCGTTGCCTGGCTGCGGCAACGCTAACCCACCGGGCCGTTCGCCCTCGGCGCCGTAGGGTGGCGAGCATGGACCTGCAACTGGTGCCCGGCATCCCGGAGGAGTACCGCGACCAGGCGGTGCGGATCCACGCAGCGGCCTTCGGGGCCAAGATGCCGCGCCTGCTCGGCGATGATCAGCGCACGCATGCGTTCTGGAGATCCGTCCTCACCGACGAGGGCAACACCGTTGCCGTGGACGGCGACAGCGGGCGGGTGCTGGGCCTGCTGTCGACCACCGACGTGCAGCACCGGGCGATGGCGCAGCCGTGGCAGTCCGCCCGCAGCGCCTATGGGGGGCTCTCCGCAGTCTGGCGGCTGGCGTTGCTGGCTCCGCTGCAGCACAAGCCAAAGCCGGGCGAGCTGTATATCGAGTTCCTGGCGGTTGCGCCGGAAGCGCGCGGCCTCGGCGTTGGCGGAGTGCTGCTCACCTTCGCGATGCAGCTGGCGAAGATCCGCGGCCTGGACCGGGTCACGCTCGCTGTCGTCGCCACGAACCCGCGGGCCAAGGCGATGTACGAGCGCTCCGGCTTCCGGGTGTACCGCACCCACCGGCTAGCACCCGGATCCCGGTGGCTGTTCGGCTTCTCCTCCTACGACGCCATGGTGCGTCCCGTTCCCGCGGCCGACTAGCGGCTGCCGGCATGGGTGCGTGCGAACTGGTGCCGGCACCGCACACTGGTGGGATGCTCCTGGCAACGGCGACGAGTTCGAACGAGGCGGTCGGTGCGCTCATCAACGTCGGCGTCGTCCTCTTCTTCGTGCTGCTCGGGGGGTTCTTCGCCGCGGCGGAGATCGCGCTGATCTCGTTGCGGGAATCCAGGCTCGCGCAACTGCGCGAGACCAAGCCGAAGAAGGCGGAACGTGTTGCGCGCCTGGTCGCCCAGCCGAACCGCTTGCTCGCGGCGGTGCAGGTGGGTGTCACCCTTGCGGGCTTCATCTCCGCCGGCTTCGGCGCGGCGCAGATCGCGCCTTCGCTGGAACCCACGCTGCAGGCGCTCGGGATGTCGCAGGGCCTGGCAGCCGGCATCGCCTTCGTCCTGGTCACGGTCGTGATCGCCTACCTGTCCCTGGTGCTGGGAGAGCTGGTTCCCAAGCGATTGGCGCTGCAGCGAGCCGATTCGATGGCACTGGTCGTCGCCGGACCCGTTGACGTCCTCGCGCGGCTGTTCCGGCCGTTCATCTGGCTGCTGTCGGTATCGACCAACGCAGTCGTGCGTCTGCTCGGCGGCGATCCCGCCGTGGGTCGGGACCAGATGAGCGGCGAGGAACTGCGCGGCCTGGTAGCCAGCCACGAGGAGTTCACGCCCACGGAGCGCGCGTTGATCGACGACGTGTTCAGTGCCGGAACCCGCGAGTTGCGCGAGGTCATGATCCCGCGCACCGAGGTGGAGTTCCTGCCGGAGACGATGCCGGTCTTCCGGGCGGTCGAACACGTTCGGGACCAGCCGTTCTCGCGGTATCCGGTCATGGGTCGCTCCCCGGACGAAGTCATCGGGTTCGTGCACGTGCGCGACCTGCTCGCACTGGCCCAGACGCGCAGCACGGTCCGACTGGGCGACATCGCACGCGATGTCGCGCGCATGCCGGGGTCGAAGGCGGTGCTGCCCGCGATGTCGGAGATGCGCCAGAGCGGCACCCACTTGGCCATCGTGGTGGACGAGTATGGCGGGACTGACGGCATCGTCACTCTGGAGGACCTCGTCGAGGAAGTGATCGGCGATATCCGGGACGAATTCGACGAGGCTGGCGAAGCGGCCGAGGCGCCCGCCGCGGTGCTGCTGCAGCCCCGGGAGGTGGATGGCCTGATCAACCTCGACGACTTCGCCGAGGCCACCGGCATCGAACTGCCCAACGGGCCCTACGAGACTGTCGCGGGATGGCTGATCGCCAGCCGTGGTTCGCTGCCGAGCGTCGGTGCGACCGCGGAGTTCGAGGGCCACCGCTTCGAGGTCGTCGCGCTCGACGGCCGCCGTATCGACCGGATCCGAGTCTCCCCTCACACTACTGGCAGTGACCATGCATCGGGGGCCTCGCAGGAGCAGGGCTGACCGCGAACGGAAACCTCTGCTCCCGACCCCGGATTCGGCCGCGGAACGAAGGTTTGCGTGTGCCTTCCGGTGACGGGGCCTCGCTGGCTACGGTGAGTGATCCTGGTGGCCATCCTGCCCGCCCCGGCGGCCGCGTCGGTCACAATAGCCCCATGTCTGCCGACGCCGCCCGCCCCCGCGTGCTCTCCGGTATCCAGCCCACCGCCGATTCATTCCAAGTCGGCAACTATCTGGGGGCCCTGCGCCACTGGGTGCATCTGCAGGACGACCACGAGGCTTACTACTGCGTGGTGGATCTGCATGCCGTCACCGTGCCTCACGACCCCGACGAGCTGCGCCGCCGCACCCGCGTCGCCTACGCCCAACTGCTCGCGCTGGGCATCGACCCGGCCAAGGCCACCGTGTTCGTGCAGAGCCATGTTCCGGAGCACACGCAGCTGGCCTGGCTGCTGCAGTGCATCACCGGCTTTGGTGAGGCGTCCCGCATGACGCAGTTCAAGGACAAGACGGCCAAGTCCGGAGCGGACCGCTCGACCGTCGGATTGTTCACCTACCCGATCCTGCAGGCCGCCGACATCGTGGCCTACTCCGCCGACCACGTCCCCGTGGGCGAGGACCAGCGCCAGCATCTGGAACTCACCCGCGACCTCGCCCTGCGATTCAACTCCCGCTTCGGTGAGACGTTCACGGTGCCGGCGCCGTACATCGTCAAGGACACCGCCAAGGTGCTGGATCTGCAGGACCCGACGGCGAAGATGAGCAAGAGCATGCCCCCGGGCTGCGTGTTCCTGCTCGATCCGCCCAAGACCATCGAGAAGAAGGTGAAGCGGGCGGTCACCGACTCCGAGACCGAGGTTCGGTTCGACCCGGAGCACAAGCCCGGGGTCAGCAACCTGCTCGGCATCCTGTCCGCATTCTCCGGGGCCCCGATCGCGAACCTTGAGGCAGAGTTCGGATCCGGCGGCTACGGCCGGTTGAAGCAGGCAACGGCCGACGCCATCAACGCCTTCGCCGAGCCGTTCGCGGCGCGCGTGCAGGAGTTGCTGCTCGATCACGCCGAGCTGGAGCGACTGATGGCGCAGGGAGCGGCCCGAGCGCGGGCTCAGGCGGCACCGGTCGTGGAACGTGCCTACGCAAACGTGGGATTCGTGCCGTTGGCAGCCCATTAGGATGCCCAGCATGGGGCAGCGCACGCCGTTGTACGAGGCGCATCTGGCGGCCGGCGGCACGATGGTCGATTTCGCTGGCTGGGACATGCCGGTCCACTACGGCTCGCAGGTGGCCGAGCATCACGCGGTGCGCTCGCAGGCGGGCATGTTCGATGTGTCGCACATGCGCATCGTCGACGTGTCCGGGCCTATGGCCGAGTCGCTGCTGCGATACCTGCTCGCCAACGATGTGGCCCGGCTCAGCCAGGGCAGGGCGCTGTACTCCTGCATGTGCAACGAGCGCGGCGGGGTTGTCGATGACGTCATCGCCTACCGAGCCGACGACGGGTTTCGCGTGGTCGTGAATGCGGCAACGGCCGAGAAGGACCTGGCCTGGATGCAGTCGCACGCCGAGGGTCGCGAGGTGACGATCGCGGAGCGGGCCGACCTGGCCATGATCGCCGTGCAGGGACCGCAGGCGCGGACCAGGGCGGCCGCTGCGCTAGGGCAGGCGGCCGCTGAAGCGATCTCCTCGCTGCGGCCGTTCGAGGCGCGTACCAACGGCCCGCTGTTCATCGCCCGGACCGGCTATACCGGGGAGGACGGACTGGAGATCATGATGCCGGCAGACGACGCAGCCGCAGCGTGGGAGGCGCTGCTGGCTGCAGGCGTCGTGCCGGCCGGTCTGGGCGCGCGGGACACGCTGCGTCTGGAGGCGGGGCTGTGCCTGTACGGCAATGAGATGGACGAGGACGTCTCCCCGCTGGAAGCCGGGCTGGGATGGACGATCGCGTGGGAGCCTGAGGATCGCGATTTCGTTGGGCGTGCCGCCTTGACGCGGCAGCGGGACTCGCTGCAGACCCGCTTCGTCGGACTCGTGCTCACCGGCCGCGGCGTGATCCGCAACGGGCAGGTGGTGCGCGTGGCGGAGGGGGAGGGCTCGGTGACCAGCGGAACCTATTCGCCCACCCTCGGCGCTTCCATCGGGCTGGCTCGGATCCCGGTCGGCGACGCGACCACGGCCGAAGTCGAGATCCGCGGCCGTGCCGTTCCGGCCAGCATCGTCGGCCCACCGTTCGTGCGCCACGGGCAGCGGCGCGTCAGCACAGAAGGAGCAGGGTCATGAGCAGCATCCCCGAGGGCTTGCGGTACACGCAGTCGCATGAATGGATCCGCGACGAGGGCGATGGCACGGTCACGGTGGGGATCACCGACTTCGCCCAGGCCCAGCTCGGCGACATCGTCTTCGTGGAGGTGCCGGAGGCGTCCACCGATGTGGCCGCAGGCGAAGTACTCGGCGTGGTGGAGTCGGTGAAGGCTGCCTCCGACTTGTACTCCCCGGTGTCGGGAACCGTCGAAGCCAGCAACGGCGAACTGGAGACCGGGCCGGAGCGGGTCAATGAGGATCCCTATGCCGCGTGGTTCGTGCGGGTGCGGCTCTCGGACGCGGCCCAGCTGAACGATCTGCTGGACGCTGCGGGATACGCCGCCGTGCTGCCGGCGGATCAGCGGTGAGGGACCCCTGGGCCGGACTCTCCGGCTCCGATGCGTTTCCGGCGCGCCACATCGGCCCCGACGGGGACGAGATCGCGGCGATGCTGGACGTGGTGGGGGCGTCCTCCTTGGCGGATCTCGTCGGCCAGATCGTCCCCGCTGCGATCCGCCTCGATGAGCCGCTGCCGATGCCGGCGGCGGTCAGCGAGGAAGCGGCACTGGCCGAGTTGGCCCATCTGGCCGCGCAGAACGTATCCGCGAAGTCGTATATCGGGATGGGCTATCACCCGACGTTCGTCCCGTCCGTCATCGCACGGACCTTGTTCGAGAACCCCGGCTGGTACACCGCGTACACGCCCTACCAGCCGGAGATCGCGCAGGGCCGGCTGGAGATGCTGTTGAATTTCCAGCAGATGGTGATGGATCTGACCGCACTACCGCTGGCCAATGCCTCCCTGCTGGACGAGGCCACTGCAGCCGCCGAGGCGATGGCGATGCTGCGGCGCGTGAACCGCTCGTCGAAGGCGGCGGCCTTCTTCGTCGGCGAGTCGGTCCTGCCGCAGACGCTGGACGTGGTGCGCACGCGGGCGCGGTACCTGGGGATCGACGTCCTCGTCGGTCCGGATGAGCAGGCAGCCGACGCCGAGGTGTTCGGTGCCCTGCTGCAATACCCGCCGCGCGATGGCCGCCTGCGCGATCTCGAGCCGATCGTTGCCGGCCTGCACGCCCGCGGTGCCCTGGTCGCGGTGGCGACCGATCCGCTGGCTCTGATGCTGCTGAGGGCGCCCGGCGAGTTCGGGGCGGACGTCGCGATCGGATCGGCGCAGCGCTTCGGGGTACCGATGGGATTCGGCGGGCCGCACGCCGCATTCATCGCGTGCCGGGAGGACTACCGGCGTGCGCTGCCGGGGCGGCTGATCGGCGTCTCCAAGGACGCTGCCGATCGCAGCGCCTACCGGATGGCGCTGCAGACCCGCGAGCAGCACATCAGGCGCGAGAAGGCGACCTCGAACATCTGCACCGCGCAGGTGCTGCTCGCCAATATGGCTGCCGCGTACGCCGTCTACCACGGGCCGCATGGGTTGCGCCGAATCGCTGAGCGCGTCCACCTGCTGACGGTGGCGCTGGCCGGGGCGGTCGGCGCCGACCCCGGCGTGTTCGACACCATCACGCTGCCGCCGGACGACGCCGCGCTGCAGCGGGCCCGCGCGGCCAACCTGAACCTTCGGGTGGACCCTGATGGCGGCCTCGGGGTCAGCCTGAACGAGACCACGACGGTTGCCGATGTCCGAGAACTGGTCGAGGTCCTGACGGGTCGGCCGTGCCCGGAACTGCCCCTGCCGGACTGCGCCATACCGGAACCGTTGCGGCGCACCAGTGCGGTGCTGACCCACCCGGTCTTCCACAGCCATCGCAGCGAGACCGGCATGATGCGCTACTTGAAGGCACTGCAGGACAAAGACCTCGCGCTGGACCACAGCATGATTCCGCTGGGGTCGTGCACGATGAAGTTGAACCCGGCCGCCGCGATGGCACCAGTGAGTTGGGCTGCGCTGGCCGAGGTGCATCCCTTCGCCCCGACGGAGCAGACGGCTGGATACCGGGCGCTGCTGGAGCAGCTGCGGCACGCCCTGTGCACCATCACCGGGTTCGACGAGGTGAGCCTGCAGCCCAACTCGGGCGCGCAGGGGGAGTATGCGGGGCTGCTCGCGATCCGGCGCTACCAGGAGGCATCGGGGCAGGCCGACCGCGATGTCTGCCTCATCCCGCAGTCGGCCCACGGCACGAACCCCGCCTCGGCGCAGATGATGGGCATGCGCGTCGTGGTGGTGGCGACCGATGCCAACGGCGACATCGACCTCGGCGATCTGCAGGCGAAGGCCGAGGCGGCGGGGGATCGGCTGGCCGCGCTGATGATCACCTATCCCTCGACGCACGGGGTGTACGAGGAGGGCGTGCAGCGCGCCTGCGCGATCGTCCATGACGCCGGCGGCCAGGTCTACATGGACGGCGCCAACATGAATGCACAGGTGGGGCTGACCCGGCCGGCGGACATCGGTGCCGATGTTGCGCACCTCAACCTCCACAAGACCTTCGCCATCCCGCACGGCGGCGGCGGGCCGGGGATGGGACCGATCGGGGTGCGGGAGCACCTGGCCCCCCACCTGCCAGGGCATGTGATGACCGGCGGGGAGGGGGCGGTGTCGGCGGCTCCCTACGGCAGTGCATCGATCCTGCCGATCTCGTGGATGTACATCAGGATGCTGGGGGCCGGCGGGCTGCAACGCGCCACCGAGGTGGCACTGCTCAACGCCAACTACATCGCCGTGCGGCTCGGGGAGCACTACCCGGTGCTGTACACCGGGCGCAACGGCCGGATCGCGCATGAATGCATCATCGACCTGCGTCCGCTGAAGGCGGCCACGGGGATCACGGAGGTCGACATCGCCAAACGGCTGATGGACTACGGCTTCCATGCCCCGACCATGAGCTTTCCCGTGCCCGGAACGTTCATGATCGAGCCCACCGAGAGCGAGTCGAAGGCTGAATTGGACCGGTTCCTTGAGGCCATGGTCACCATCCGCGGCGAGATCTCGCGGGTGGCTTCCGGCGAGTGGCCAGTCAACGACAATCCGCTGGTCAACGCACCGCACACCGCGGCCGATGTCGCCGGAAAGTGGGAGCGGCCCTATGACCGGGAGACGGCCGTGTTCCCGCTGCCGTGGGTGGCGACCCACAAGTTCTGGCCGAGCGTCAACCGGATCGACGACGTGTGGGGCGACCGAAACCTGGTCTGCTCCTGCCCCGCCCCCGACGCCTACGTGACGGAGTGACGGATGGAACTCATCGTGACCGTGCTGGCCGATGATCGGCCCGGCGTCATCGAGCGCGTGGCCGCGGCCGTGGCCGAGCACGGCGGCAACTGGCAGGACAGCCGGATGGCGCAGTTGGCGGGGAAGTTCGCCGGGATCATCGCCATCGGCGTGCCCGATGCGACGGCCGCAGCCTTGTCGGACGCGCTTGACCAGATGCCGGACCTGGTGGTGCATGTGGCTGCCGCAGCCGCCCCGCTGCCAGCGGTCCAGCGCCACACGCTGCACGTGGTGGCCAACGATCGTCCCGGCATCGTGGCCGAAGTGACGCGAGCACTGGCCGCAGCCGGCGTCAACGTCGCCGAGTTGCAGACCGTTGTGGAGCCGGCATCGATGAGCGGCGGCGTGATCTTCCGCGCCACCATAAGCCTGGGCCTGTCCGCGGAGCAGTCGTTGTCCGAGGTGGTCGCCGGGCTGGAGGATCTGTCGGATGACCTGATGATCGATCTCTCGGCAGAGGGCGGCTAGACGCGCACGTTGTCGCGCAGGTCGATGACGCGAGGTTGGGCGACTGCGTCGGAGACCGGATGCCGGCGGCGCAGTGCCCGCCGGTATGGAGAGCGGACCAGCCACCACAGCGTCAGCGCGGCGGTCGCGGTGATGCCAGCGACGATGAGGGGCGCCCGACCGCCCCCGCTTGCAGCGAGATCCAGACCGGGCGCGGCCCGGTTGGCGGCAGGGATCAGCGCGGCGCCATCCGATGCGGGACGGTCAAACTTGGGCGGCACCAGGGTGCCGACCGGTTCCAGATCCGCAGCGTTGGCGAAGGCCCAGTCGAGGTAGTCCGCGCCAGTGCGGTAGGTGTTGCCCGCTATCCCCATCAGCGTGACCAGGTACCGGTCGCCGTCGCGCTCGGCGGCTGCTGCGAAGGTGCGACCGGCCTGAGTGGTGAAGCCCGACTTCACGCCGATGGCGCCCTCGTAGGCCCCGGCCACCAGCGTGTTCTGGTTCCAGATCTCGAAGGTCGGTCGATCCTCGGGGTCGGTGGTGCCCGACATCGGGAAGGTGGAACTGTCCAGCGCCGCCAACTCCGCGAAGGTCGGTTCCTGCAGCCCGGCGCGTGCGATCAGCGCCAGGTCGTAGGCGGAGCTGAGTTGACCCTGGGCGTCGAGTCCGCTCGGGTTGCGCACCTCGGTGTCGTAGGCTTGCAGCCTTCCCGCCTCGGCCTGCATCTGGGCTACCGTGCCGGGGATACCCCCGCCGAGGTTTGCAGCGGCATTGGCCGCGTCGTTGCCGGAGATGAGGAACATCCCCTCCAGCAGCTGCCGCGCGGTGTACGTGCTGCCCTCCACGATGCCCACCCGCGATCCCTCCACCGCGACATCCTGCGTCGTAGCGGTATAGACCTCGTCGAGCGCGACTCGCGGCAGGACGGTCAGCGCGGTGAGCATCTTCAGCGTGCTGGCCGGTGGCAACTGCTCGTGGGCATTCTGCGCCGCCAGCACGTCCCCGGAGTTCAAATCGGCGACCAGGAAGGACGCCACCTCCGATTGGGGCAGCGGTGCCGCGGTGCCGTCGATGACCAGGCCGGATCGGTACAGCGCGTCCCCGCCGACACGTGGATCAGCCTCCGGACCTTCCTCCGCCAGCGCTGGGGCTGCGACGAGGGCCGCAGCCAGGGCCACCCCGGATACTCGTGCGGCCGCCCGCCGCATCAGTCCACTCGTCTTCGGCACGGCCCGATTATTCCGTTCCGCCCTCGGATTCCCGGGTCATGCGGTCCGTGTCGGGGGCACTCAGCGCACGCCGAGCAAGTCGATGACGAAGATGAGCGTCTTGCCGGAGAGTCGGTGGCCGCCGCTGCTGCCGTAGGCCGCTGCGGGCGGGATGATGAGTTCTCGGCGACCGCCGACCCGCATGCCGGGGATGCCGTCCTGCCAGCCCTGGATCAGGCCTTGCAGGGGAAACGCGATGGGTGTCCCGCGATTCCAGGAGGCGTCGAACTCTTCGCCGGTGTCGTACTCCACGCCGACGTAGTGCACGGTCACCTCGTCACCGGCCTTGGCCTCGTCGCCGTCGCCGACGACGATGTCGCGGATCTGCAGGGTGTCGGGGGCTTCGCCACCCGGGAAGTCGATCTCTGGCTTCTGCATCCGCTTAGTGTGCCAGGTCTGCTCAGCGAGCCCGGTGCGACTGCCGGATCAGGACCTCCTGAGCGGTCGAGGCGGCCAGGACGCCGTCGGCGCGGTAGAACTCGCCGCGCGCGAAGCCGCGTCCGAAGCCGGCTGCCGGGCTGTCGGTTGCGAAGAGCATCCACTCGTCGGTCCAGAAGCGATTGTGGAACCACATCGCGTGGTCCAGGGAGGCCATCTCCAGCCCGCGGCTGCCGGAGCGCCCGCCGTGCGCGTCGGTGACCGTGCCCACCATGTTCAGATCGGAGAAGTACGTCAGGATGCACACGTTGAGCACCGAGTCGCTGGGGAGCTCCTCGGCCGATCGCAGCCACACCATGCGGTCGTACAGCCCGCCCGACAGTTGCCGTGCCCGCGCCGGTTCGATGACCCGCATGTCGAAGCGCTGCTTGGTGGGGTAGCCGTGCTCGATGAGGACGGTGGCCAGCTCGCCGTCGGGAATGTCTTCCGCGATCGTCACGTGGTCGAAGAGCCGCTCCGGCGTGAGGCTGTCCGGCTCGGGGAGACCCTTCCACCACATCGGCGGCCGACCCAGCCGCTGGTGCTCGGGGCCACGCTGCACCCCGGCGAAGGAGGCCGACATCGTGAAGATCGTCTCCCCGTACTGAATGGCGCGGACGCGCCGCGTGGAGAAGCTGCGGCCGTCCCGCGGCCGGTCGACCATGTACAAGATGTGATCGGTGGTGCGGCCGGGCCGCAGGAAGTACGCGTGCAGCGAGTGCACGGCGCGGGCATCGTCCTCGACGGTGGCGCTGGCCGCGACCAGGGCCTGGGCGGCGACCTGGCCCCCGAAGGCGCGCAACGGCGCACCGGCGTGGCACCAGCCGGTGAAGACGTCGCGATCCACCTGTTTCAACTGCAGTCGGGTCAGGAAGTCGTCGTCGGGGCTCGGCGCCTCGTCGCGGTTGTTGGAGATCAGGGCCTTGTGCAGCATGGCGCCAGTATTGCGCCCCGAGGGGAGCGTTGCGGTTGGATCTATACCCCTAGGGGTATATCCTTTGGGTTCCCGAGTCCATTTCCCAGGAGGAACGTCGCGATGTGCAGCCCCGCCCTGTGCCCCCGTTGCCGCAAGGTCACCTGGACCGGCTGCGGCAACCACGTCGAGCAGGCCCTTGCGGGGTTCCCCGCCGAGCGCCGGTGCGAGTGCCGCTAGGCCCGGGGTGCGGCTCGCCCGGTCGCCGGTAGGCGGGGCGGCTGCAGCCGGCGCGGCTGGCTGGCTCATTCCCTGTTGGGCGAATGCGCACCCGTTGACGGGGCTTGAAGGCGCTGCCGGTGGGGCGACTGTGCACCCGTTGCGGGGGTTTGCACCCGGGACGGGGGCGGAGGGCGCCTCCGGGGCGGCAACTGTGCACCCGGTTTGGGGGTTTGCACCCGGGACGGTGGCTCTGGGCCCCGATCCGACCGGTTCCGCCCCCGCGGCGGGTGCAAGCCCCCGATCCGGGTGCAGACCTGGCCCGCATACCGGCCGTTCCGCCCCCGCGGCGGGTGCAAGCTCCCGATCCGGGTGCAGACCTGGCCCGCTTACCGGCCGTTCCGCCACCACGGCGGGTGCAAGCCCCCGAGCCGGGTGCAGACCTGGCCCGCTTACCGGCCGTTCCGCCACCACGGCGGGTGCAAGCCCCCGAGCCGGGTGCAGACCTGGCCCGCATACCGGCCGTTCCGCCCCTACCCCAGTCGCTCGACCCCCGCGCGCCGCCTGCGAACCCGGCGAACCAGGTGCAGACGACCCTCGGCGCAGTGGGCTCAGGCCGCCCACGGAACTGGACCCGCTGGACCACGGCGACGGGACCCGGGCAACAGGCGCCCCGCTGCCTCCACCCGCCGACACCGGAGCCCGCCGCACTCCCGATTGCGATGAGGTGTCAATGCGCCCCGCCGGAGGCCTCAAGCGGCTCCCGATGCGTGCTCGATCCAGCGCAGGACCTCGGCGCGCTGGTGCCGGTCGTAGAGCACTGCGGCCCGGCGCCCGCCCCACACCGGCATGCCATCGGCGAGGTGCCGATAGGACGAGCGCGCCACCGCCCGCGAGCGGTTCGGGTCGAAGGGCCAGCGCAACTCCTGCGCCACCGACCCGAGTACGTCCAGGTCCCGGTCCAGCCATCGCCGCACGAGGTCCGCGGTGACCAGCAGGTCGCGCTTGTCGTTGTTGCACGCGGGATCGGCGAGGACGAGATTGCTCAAGTCGTCCAAGGCGAAGTGGCTCCATGGGATGACGTGGTCAACCTCGACGCGACCCCCCAGCGGCTGCCGGCACCAGAAGCAGCGCGTTGCGCCGACGTCCCGCAAACCCTCGGCGACCGGTCGGAGACTGGTCCGGTCGGTGCCGAAGAGGAACTCGTGCAGTTCCACCTCCTCCAGCGCCAGGTTGTTGAAGTCGGCGACCCCCTCCGCCCAGACGTCGTGGGTGGCGATGCGGATCACGGCAGCGTTGCGCGCCAAGGCATCGGCAACGCCACGGTTCAGCGTCAGGACCGGATCGGAGTCCAATGCGCCGCGCTCGGCCACGAAACGGCTGTCGTCGTAGAGGAACCTCGGGTAGCGGTCCAGTCCGCTGCTGGAGCCGGGCCGCTGCAACCGGGGGACCGGCTGCTTCGCCAGCGCGCGCGACACCGAGCGGACGGCGCGCTCGTAGGCTTGAGGGTGCGACCAGCGCAGGCGTGCGAGCGGCGTTGCGGCAGTCGCACCGCACCCGGCCCGCAGGTCGGCCAGGGCATCGGGGATGCGGAGGTGCTTGCCCGGGCCCTGCCGGAGCACGGCGGATCGGTCGGCCGGGTAGGGCCTGGTCTGCGGCCAGTACAGCTCCATGACCCGCTCGGCAACGTCGCGCAGCGGCAGCCTCAACGGTGCCTCCCCCTGTGCGCGTTCCACGGCGAGCTCGGTCAGCGCGAGGAGCAGCGCCGGTTTGTACGTGGCGCTGCGCCGGCCCTCGTCGAGCAGGCCCAGGATCCGCTGGATCAGGTGGGAGGGGTCGTTTGTGGCTGTGGCCTCGGCGGGGGAGTCGGCCACCAGGTAGTTGCCCCGTTCCGGAATCACGTGCCGGACCCCGCCGCGCGGGTCGGCGACGTCGCCGTCGTAGCGGGGGATCAGGTGCACGTGGAGGTGGAACACGGTCTGCCCGGCGGCCGCGCCGCTGTTCACGCCAACGTTGTAGCCGGTTGGGGCGTACTGCTCGTCCAGTGCATCCTTGCACTCCTGCACGAGTGCATCGATCGCCGATCGCTCCCACGGCTTCGCCGACCACCAGTCCGCCACATGCCTGCGGGGCAGCACGAGCGTATGGCCCTTGCTGACGGGGAAGGCGTCCCTGATGGCGAAAGCCGCGTGGTTGTGCGCAACGACACGACCAGGGTCGATCTCGCAGAACGGGCAGCGGATCCCCGACGGCATGCCCTCAGATTGCCACCGCGTGGGCGGGAGGCGCGCCCTGTACCCGCCCACGGTCCCGTGTCGCGGCGCAGCCAGTGACGGTGCCGGCCCATCGATCCCGGGCCTGGCACGCAGCGGCGCCCCGTGGACTTGGCCCCGCATCGAGGACGGTCTTCGACGACAGAGCGCGCCGCCTCGCGGCGTGACTGGGCGTGGGCACCGTTCGGCTCGGCGGCTCTGCGATTCGCCGATTGGCCTGCGAGATCGGGGCCGGGGAGCAACCGCTGGGCGGATGGGCGTCCACGGAGGGGCGCTGGCGACTGAGGGCGCCTCAGGGATAGCCGCTTGTGCACCCGTTGCGGGGTTGGCACCCCGTGCGCGTGCCGGAGTTTCTCGCCGCCTGCCACCGCTTCCCTTGCCCCTGGTGCAGACCTGCCAGGAACGGGCCGTTCCGCGCGCGTGAGGCCGGGTGTGACCGGGCGGCTTCGGGAGAGGTCTGCATGCCGACGATGCCGGAGTCGCCGCGCTGGAAGCAGGGGGCTCGCCCGCAAACACCATCCCCTACTTCTTGGAGAACACCACGACGTAGCGTGTGACCGTCCGCGTCTTCTCCCCGATCGTGAAGTACTTGGCCCCGTCGGGAGCATAGGTGAATGCTTCGCCCTGCATGTCGAGATCCCCGCCGGCCTTGGGCAGTTTCACCGGTGCCGTGGCGGCCAGAGCCGCCGCCCAGTCCGAGCCCCGGAACTCCCAGATCCAGCCATAGGTGCGCAGGGTGAATCGACGGCCGTCGGGGTGGATGTCGCCGCCCGTCACGAGGTGGTAGCCCTCGCCGGCGAGCGTGGTCGGATTCCAGGAGCCCGCGCGAGGCATCTGCACGGTCCGCACGATCTTTGCCTCCCTGCTCGCTCCCGCCGTCAGGGGGAAGGGGTACTTCAGGATGTACACCTTCCCGCCGGTGTTCTGCCCCTTGGTCACGACGAAGATCTCCCCGGACTTCGGATGGACCATCAGGGTCTCCATGTCGAACGTCGATGCGCTGCCGGCGATCCTTCCCTCGTTGGCGATCGAGGCGGGCACCGTGAACGGGTACCTGCCGGTCACGGTGAGCTGGGTGTTGTTCGCCGTGGTCGTGATGTCGGGCTCCGGAATGCGGTAGAGCCAGAAGGTCCGCTTGGCGCTGGCCGAGAAGTCGTTGCTGAGATGGCCGATGTCGCCCACCCACCAACAGGTCCCTGAGCCCGGGCCGTTGCAGGGCCCTACAGCCATGTCCTCGAAGTCCAGCATGCTGGCCGTCGGCCTGCCAGTCCCCGCGGGGGAGAACCGGAAGGTCTTGCGCAGTCCGCCCGAGCTGACGGCGTACAGCATCCCCTGGCCGTTGCGCGGCGCCTCGTTCTCCCAGATCACATGTCCGGGGTTGCGCCTACTCGCTCCGAGGCCAGAGGGTTCGTCGGTGAGGTTGCCCGCCGGGGATGCGAAGGCCCATGTGCTCGGCGGGGATGCCCATGTGTTGTATTCCGCAGCGGCGGCCGGCGCGACTGGCGCGATCAGTGCCAGGAGGACCGCTGCGATGCAGATGATCCGAGCCATTTCGGCGCCCTTCCGGCGCTAGTCTCGTGCGGAATCGGGCGTGGCCGCGAGGGCCGATAGACCCCTCTTCAGTCGTGGCGGGCCACGAAGATGCCACCTACCTCGAACGCGCTGCCGCTGCAGCCGACGAGACCACCGGCTCCCGGCTCACCGTCACCGGTCGAAGTCCGAAGCGGGTACGAACACCCGTATTCGGGCCGAGAGCACCTCGCACTCCGGGCGCGCGGCGACGAATGCCTCGCACCGCTCGACCACAGCGCGCGCCACGGCCGCGTCATTGCTGACCGCCGCCACACCGATGACCGCCCGACGCAGCAGGTCCGCCTCCCCGACCTCGCCGCACGCCACGTCGAAGCGCCGCCGCAACTCGGCCACCAGCGGCCGCACGAGCGCGCGCTTTGCCTTCAGGGACGGCACGTCGCCGAAGAGCAGGTCGAACTCGCCGGTCGCGACGTACATCTACTTCGCGAAGATGAGTGCCCGCTTGACTTCCTGGATCGCCTTGGTGACTTCGATCCCGCGCGGACACGCCTCGGTGCAGTTGTAGGCCGTCCGGCAGCGCCACACGCCCTCTTTGTCGTTGAGGATCTCTAACCGTTCCGCGGCGCCCTCGTCGCGGGAGTCGAAGATGAACCGGTGCGCGTTCACGATCGCCGCCGGGCCGAAGTACTGCCGGTCGTTCCAGAACACCGGGCACGACGTCGTGCAGGCGGCGCAGAGGATGCACTTGGTGGTGTCGTCGAACCGGGCCCGGTCGGCAGCCGACTGCACCCGCTCCTTGGTCGGCTCGTTGCCGTGCGTGATGAGGAACGGCTTGACTTCGCGGTAGGCGGCGAAGAAGGGCTCCATGTCGACGATGAGGTCCTTCTCCAGCGGCAGCCCCTTGATGGCCTCCACCGTGATGGGCTTCTTGAGCGGAAGGTCCTTCACCAGCGTCTTGCAGGCGAGCCGGTTGCGACCGTTGATGCGCATGGCATCGGAGCCGCAGATGCCGTGGCCGCAGGAGCGGCGGAACGTCAGCGTCCCGTCCTGATCCCACTTGATCTGATGCAGGACATCCAGGATCCGATCGGTCGGGTAGGCCTCGACGGTGAACTCCTGCCAGTACGGCTTCTCGTCCTCCTCCGGGTCGAAGCGCAGGATCTTCACCCGCACGGTGAGGGTGTCGTGCTTGGGCTGCTCCTTCGGCGCCGGCCCGGTCGCGGCGCCCTCGGCCTCCTCGGCAACGATCGTGTTCGTCATCAGTACTTGCGCTCCATCGGCTGGTAACGGGTGATCGTCACGGGCTTGTAGTCCAGGCGGACATAGGATCTGCCCTCGCTGTCCTTCTCGCGGTAGGCCATGGTGTGCCGCATGAAGTTGACATCGTCGCGGGCCTGGTAGTCCTCGCGGGCATGGCCGCCGCGCGACTCCTTGCGGGCCAGCGCGCCGACCACCAGCACCTCGGCGAGATCCAGCAGGAAGCCCAGTTCGACGGCCTCGAGCAGGTCGGTGTTGAAGCGCTTGCCCTTGTCGTGGATGGAGATGTTGCGGTAGCGGCGCCGCAACTGCTGCACGTCGGACAGCGCCTGCTTCAGCGTCGCCTCGGTGCGGTAGACCTGGGCGTTGTAGTCCATGGTCTCCTGCAGCTCCTTGCGCAGGGCCGCCACGCGCTCGCCGCCGTCGTTGTTCGTGATGTAGGCGACCATGTCCTCCACCAGGTTCGCCGGATCCTCCGGCAGCGGCACGAAGTCCGCCTCCGCGGCGTACTCGGCGGCAGCGATTCCGGCGCGGCGGCCGAACACGTTGATGTCCAGCAGCGAGTTGGTGCCGAGCCGGTTGGCGCCGTGCACGGACACGCATGCACACTCGCCGGCCGCGTACAGGCCCGGGATCACATCGGTGTTGTTGCCGAGCACCTCGGTATTGATGTTGGTGGGGATGCCGCCCATGGCGTAGTGGGCCGTGGGGAAGACCGGGACCAGCTCCGAGATCGGATCCACGCCCAGGTAGGTGCGGGCGAACTCGGTGATGTCGGGCAGCTTGGCCTCGATCTGCTCGGCCGGCAGGTGCGTCAGGTCGAGGTAGACGTAGTCTTTGTTCGGACCGGCGCCGCGCCCCTCGCGCACTTCCTGCACCATGGCGCGGGCCACCATGTCGCGGGGGGCGAGGTCCTTGATGGTGGGGGCGTAGCGCTCCATGAAGCGCTCGCCGGACTCGTTGCGCAGGATGCCGCCCTCGCCGCGGGCGCCCTCGGTGAGCAGCACGCCCAGACCGGCCAGACCGGTCGGATGGAACTGGTAGAACTCCATGTCCTCCAGCGGCAGGCCGCGGCGGTAGGTGATCGCCATGCCGTCGCCGGTGAGGGTGTGGGCGTTGGACGTGGTCTTGAAGACCTTCCCGAAGCCGCCGGTGGCGAAGACCACGGACTTGGCCTGGAAGACGTGGATCTGTCCGGTGGCCAGTTCCAGGGCCACGACCCCGGCGCAGGCATCGTCGTTGAGCAGGACGTCCAGGACGTAGAACTCGTTGTAGAACTCCACGCCGTGCTTGATGCAGTTCTGGTAGAGCGTCTGCAGGATCATGTGGCCGGTGCGGTCCGCCGCATAGCAGGCCCGCCGGACGGCTGCTTCGCCGTGGTTGCGGGTGTGGCCGCCGAACCGCCGCTGGTCGATCTTGCCTTCCGGGGTGCGGTTGAACGGCAGCCCCATCTTCTCCAGGTCCAGGACCGCGTCGATGGCTTCCTTGGCCATGATTTCGGCGGCATCCTGATCGACCAGGTAGTCACCGCCCTTGATCGTGTCGAAGGTGTGCCACTCCCAGTTGTCCTCCTCGACGTTGGCCAGGGCGGCGCACATGCCGCCCTGCGCTGCGCCGGTGTGGGACCGGGTCGGGTACAGCTTGGTCAGGACCGCGGTGCGCACCCGCTGCCCAGACTCCAGCGCGGCGCGCATCCCAGCGCCGCCGGCGCCCACGATGACGACGTCGTACTTGTGCTCCTGCATCAACGCACCTCCGGTGCCATCAGGTGAGATTCGGGTCGAAGGTGAAGATGACCAGCGTGCCGAGGACGACCGTGAACACGGTCGCGATGACCAGCAGCGCCTTCAGGGCGAACCGGGTCCGATCCCTGCCGGCGTAGTCGTTGATGATCACTCGCAGCCCGTTGGCGCCGTGGAGCATCGCCAGCCAGAGCTGCAGCAGGTCCCAGACCTGCCAGAAGGGGGAGCTCCAGCGGCCTGCGACGAAGGCGAAGTTGATGCGCTGCACGCCGCCGTCGAGGATGTTCATGATCACCAGGTGGCCCAGGACAAGGAACACCAGGACGACCCCGCTGACCCGCATGAAGACCCAGGAGTACATCTCGAAATTGCTGCGGGACCCCAGGCGCTGCGGGCTGCGGGGCCGGTCCAAAGAGACGTCAGGCTGTGTGGTCACGGCGTGCTCCCCAAGAGGCTCTCGACGGTGTGCAGCATCATGAAGTACGTGCCGGGCACCATCAGCAGCACCCAGACGGCGATGATGCTCCACAGCATCTGCTTCTGGTACCGGGGGCCCTTGTCCCAGAAGTCGATCGCGGTGATGCGCAGCCCGTTGAGCGCGTGGTACAGGACGGCTCCGACGAGTCCGACCTCCATGAGGTTGACGATCGGGGTCTTGTAGGTCGCGATGACGACGTCGTACGCCTCGGGGGAGACGCGCACCAGGGCCGTGTCCAGCACGTGGACCAGGAGGAAGAAGAAGACCGCCACACCGGTGATCCGGTGGGCGACCCACGACCACATCCCCTCCCGGCCGCGGTACAGGGTGCCCCCGGCGGTAGCCGTTGCCGTTGCCACTGAGCCTCCGCAGTTCGTCGAATGGCCCGGCAACTGCACCGGGCGCATGCCCTAATCCTAGTCCGCTCCCCGGCGACCGCCATCGGCACCCGCGGGGCATGGCGGATCAGCCTGGCAGCAGTTCCAGAATCCGTCTGCCGACCTCGCTGGCCGACTGGGGGTTCTGCCCGGTGACCAGCCGGTCGGCCACCGCAACGTGCTCGGTGAACGTCGGTCCGGACGTGTACCGGGCCCCCAATCCGCGCAGCGCATCCTCCAGCAGGAAGGGGACGACCTCGGTCAATCCCACCGCGGACTCCTCCTCGTTGCTGAAGCCGGCCACCGCCTTGCCGGCGACCAGTGCCGTGCCGTCCGACAGCGTCATGCGCACCAGGGCCGACGGGCCGTGACAGACCGCAGCCACGACGCCGCCTTGCTCGTAGACCTCCCGACCCACCCTGGCCGCATCCGGGTCGTCCGGGAAGTCCCACATGGTGCCGTGACCGCCCACGAAGAGCACCGCGTCGTAGCCGGAGGTGTCGATGTCGCGCAGTCGCGGGGTGTCGGCAAGTTGGGCGCTGATCCTGGGATCGGCGAGGAAGGCGTTCTGCACTTCGTCGCTGGTGTCGCGCCCGTCCTGCGGTGGGACACCGCCGCGGATCGACGCCAGATCCACCCGAATCCCGGCGTCGCGCAACACCTGCCAGGGATGGGCCGCCTCGCCGACGAAGAACCCGGTCGGACGCACTCCACCGAGGTCTGCGTGGCTGGTCAGGACGAACAGGACAGCGTGCGCCATATCCCCAGCCTAGGCACCCTTCCGCGATGCGCTACCCGGCGCGTGCGAAGGCGATGGCACGATCGATCTGATCGGCGGTGGGACGCACTCCGGTGTAGAGCACGAACTGGGCGGCCGCCTGCAGCGCCAGGATCTCCGCCCCGGTCACGACGCGGCGCCGGGCGGCGCGGGCGGCCCGGACCAGCGGTGTCTCGGCCGGATCACCGATGACATCGATGATGTAGCGGGCACTGGTCACCACCTCCTCGGCAACGGGCAATGCCCCGAAGTCCGGGCTGCCAGCCATGCCGATGGGCGTGGCGTGAACCAGCACCGCGGGCCGGTGGCCGCCGATCTCGCGGCGCCATCGGTAGCCGTGCTGATCAGCCAGTTGGTGACCGGTCTCAGCGTTGCGGGCGACGACGACGACATCGGAGAAGCCGGCGTCTCGCATCGCTGCGACGACAGCCCGGGCCATGCCGCCGCTGCCCAGGACCGCCGCGGGGGCATCGTTCGGCATGGTCGCCAGCAGCGCGGAGACCGCCAAGTAGTCGGTGTTGAAGGCCAGCAGGTGCCCGTCGTCGTTGACCACAGTATTGGCGGCCCCGATGGCGGCGGCTGATGGATCGACCTCGTCCACGAGCGCCAGCACGTCCTGCTTGTACGGCATGGACACTCCGCACCCGCGGATCTGGAGCCCACGGATCCCCGCCATCGCTGCTGCTAGGTCGGCAGTCGTGCACGCCTTGTAGACGAAGTCCAGACCGAGCTCGGCGTAGAGCCAGTTGTGGAACCGGGTCCCGATGCTGCTCGGCCGGGCCGCCAGCGAGATGCACAACCGCGTGTCCTTGGAGATGCTCAGGGTGTCCATTGCCCACCAGTGTGGACCAGGTGGTGCCGTGCACGGGGCAGGACGTGGGATGGTCGAAGCATGTCGTCGCCCCCCACTGCTGCGCCGGGTCAGCTGCAGGCCATCCTCGATGACATCGGGGCCGACGCGGGTGACCCGGACGTGCTGCTGGAGGCCTACGCGGTCTGGGCAGAGGAACAGGGCATGCGGCTGTACCCGGCGCAGGAGGACGCGCTGCTGGAGCTCGCCGCCGGCTCGCACGTCATCCTTGGCCACGCCCACCGGTTCCGGCAAGAGCCTCGTGGCAGTCGGCGGCATCCTGTTCGCACTGGCCAGCGGCCGGCGGGCCATCTACACCGCGCCGATCAAGGCACTGGTCAGCGAGAAGTTCTTCGACCTCATCGAACTGTTCGGTCCGGCCCGGGTCGGCATGGTGACCGGCGATGCCGCGGTGAACCCGCAGGCCCCGATCATCTGCGCAACTGCCGAGATCCTCGCCATCAGTGCGCTGCGGGAAGGCCGCGCGGCCGACTACGGGATGATCTGCATGGACGAGTTCCACTACTACGCCGACCGCGACCGTGGTTGGGCGTGGCAGGTGCCCCTGATCGAATGCGTCGACGCCCAGTTCCTGCTCATGTCGGCGACGCTCGGCGACGTGAGCAGGATCAGCAGCGACCTGCAGCGGCGGACCGGACGACCTGCAGCACATGTGGCCGGCGGTGAGCGCCCGGTCCCGCTGAGCTTCGACTATGCGATGACGCCGATCCACGAAACGATCGAGGAACTGCTGCAGGCCGAGCAGGCGCCCATCTACATCGTGCACAGCACGCAGTCGGCCGCCTTGGAGCGGGCCCAGGCGTTGACCAGCGTCAACCTGTGCACCAGGCAGGAGAAGGATGCGATCGCTGAGGCGCTCGGGGGCTTCAGGTTCACGGCCGGCTTCGGCAAGACGCTGAGCCGACTGGTCCGGCACGGTATCGGCGTGCACCATGCCGGGATGCTGCCGAAGTACCGGCGGCTCGTGGAGCAGTTGACTCGGGCGGGGCTACTGAAGGTGGTGTGCGGCACCGACACGCTCGGCGTGGGGATCAACGTACCGATCCGCACGGTGCTCATCACATCGCTGGTCAAGTACGACGGACGCCGGATGCGGGTGATGCGGGCCCGCGAGTTCCACCAGATCGCGGGTCGAGCCGGCCGGGCAGGCTACGACACGGCGGGACTGGTCGTGGTGCAGGCGCCGGAGTACGAGATCGAGAACGGCAAGCTGCTGGCGAAGGCGGGAGACGATCCGAAGAAGCGGCGCAAGGTCGTGCGGAAGAAGCCGCCGGAAGGCGTGCCCTCCTACGGCGAGGGGACCTTCGATCGCCTCGTGGCCGCCGATCCGGAGCCGTTGCAGTCCCGCTTCGCCGTCACGCATTCGATGGTGCTCAATGTCGCGCACCGCGGCGATCAAGCCGGCGCCGCGCTGCAGCATCTCCTCACCGACAACGACGAGGATCCGCCGGCGCAAGAGCGCCTGCAGCAACGCGCGGTCGAGATCCAGGACTCGCTGGTCGCCGCCGGGGTGCTGGAGGTGCACGACCTGCCGGGCGGCGGCAGGGGGATGCGGATCCTGGATGAGGTCGGGGTGGACTTCGCGCTGAACCAGCCGCTGTCGACCTTCGCGCTGGCCGCCATCGAACTGCTGGATCGCGAATCCGACGACTACGCGCTGGACGTGCTGTCGGTGCTGGAAGCCACGCTGGAGAATCCGCGGCAGGTGCTCTTCGCCCAGCAGCATCGGGCGCGCGGCGAAGCAGTGGCCGCCATGAAGGCGGAGGGCATCGAGTACGAGGAGCGGATGGACCTGCTGGAGGAGGTGACCTGGCCGCAGCCGCTGGCCGAGGTCCTCTCGGCCGCCTATGACATCTACGCCCAGGGGCACCCGTGGGTCACCGAGTACGAGTTGCGTCCCAAATCCGTGGCCCGCGAGCTGCACGAGTTGGCGATGACGTTCACCGAGTACGTCGGTTACCACCGGGTGGCGCCGGCCGAGGGGATCGTGCTGCGGTACCTCGCCGACGCGTACAAGGCGCTGCGCCGCACCGTACCGGAGGAATCGCGCACTGAGGAGTTGGCCGATCTCACCGAGTGGCTCGGTGCGCTGGTACGCCAGGTGGATTCCAGCCTGCTGGACGAATGGGAGCAGCTCCTGCATCCCGACGACGCGGGGGAGCCCCTGGTGCGACCAGGCATGGTGTCGGGCCCGCCGCCCATCACCGCCAATCACCGCGCGTTCCGGGTGCTGGTCCGCAACGCACTGTTCCGGCGGGTGGAACTGGCGTCCCGGCGTCGGTGGGCGGAACTGGGGGAGATGGACGGCGAGTCCGGCTGGGATGCCCGGCGCTGGGAGGCCGCCATGGCCGCCTACTTCGAGGAGTACAGCGAAGTCGGGATCGCCGCGTCGGCCCGGGGACCGGCGCTGCTGGTGGTCGAGGAGCAGCCCGGGCAATGGGTGGTGCGCCAGATCTTCGACGACCCCGACGGCGACCACGACTGGGGGATCAGCGCCGTCGTCGACCTCGCCGCCAGCGACGATGAGGGCGTCGCCGTGATTCGAGTCACCGACGTGGGCCCCCACGCCGCTACCTGACCGTGCTCCGCCGCGGCGTTCTCCCGGCCTCGTCCTGCTGTTCGGGGGCGGCTGGGCCGGCTCGAGTGTCGCCGCGGGGGGAGAACGGCTCACCGCAATCTAGGGTGTAGTGGCCCGGGGTGGGCGCGGTACTCGCAGGTGCGGGGCTTCGCCGCTCCGCTGGGCGAGTACGAAGCTGCGCTTGGGCGCTGGTGTGCTGGTGTGCTGGTGTGCGTAGGCCGGTTCGGGGCCCCGTAGTGCGGCTGTGCACCCGTTGCGGGGGTTTGCACCCGGGACGGGGGCTGAGAGGGCCTCCGGGGCGGCAACTGTGCACCCGGTTCGGGGGTTTGCACCCGGGATGGGGGCTGTCGGCCCCGATCCGGCCGGTTCCGCCCCCGCAGCAGGTGCAAACCCCCGAACCGGGTGCAGCCCTGCCCCGTATACCGGATACCCAGCCCCCGACGCGGGTGCAAACCCCCGATTAGGGTGCAGGTCTGCCTGCCCGGGGGCCTCCCAGCCCCCGCCGCGGGTGCAACCCCCCGCGTGAAGGGTGCAGGTCTGCCTGCCCGGGGGGCCTCCCAGCCCCCGCCGCGGGTGCAACCCCCCGTGAAGGGTGCAGACAGGCGTCCCCACGGGCCTAGCTCACACCAGCAGCACGTGCAGCCCCGGCGGTTGTCAGGCGCCGGCCACTGCAGGTGCGCCGCTGTCGCCGCCCTGGCCACCCGACTCCCGGGCGACATACTCCTCGATGTTCTCCAACGTCTCGCGGTTGCGGCTGACGACGGCGAGCAGCGCGCTCATGCTTGCGACTTCCTCCACCTGCTCCTTGACGAACCACTGCAGGAACTGCTCCGAGGCGTAGTCGGACTCCTCCCGCGCGGTCCGCAGCAACTCATTGATCTGTTGCGTGACGCGGCGCTCCTGCGCCAAGGCAAGCTCCACCGGAGCGGCGACATCGGCGAACTCGGCCGCCGGGGCCGGCACCGATGGGATCCGGACGGCTTCGTCGATGTCGAGCAGGTACTGCAGCATCATCATCGCGTGGTCCCGCTCCTCGAGCGCCTGCGCGTAGAAGAACGCTGCCATCTGCGGCATCGTGAGGCCCTCGAAGTAGGCGGCGCAGGCCACGTACTGGTTGTGCGCCGCGAGCTCGTTGCCGATCTGGGCGTTGAGCAGAGTGACGAACGGTCGCTCCGTCATGATTGCCTCCGAATCGCAGGGGTGCTGTTGTGACGATCCTATTGCGGATCGTCAGGGACATCCGGCCCCTGCGCCCCGAGGATCCAGGCCGCCATGCCGGGGACCGCCAACTGAAGGCCGTCGGGGCCGGGGAAGATCGTCCCCTTGCGGATCAGCCGGTCGCGAAGATACGACACATTGCGGGTGCTTCGGCCCAAGGCTGCTGCCACCGCGGCTCCATCGCTGGCCGCCCCGCGAGCCAGCAGCCCCGCCAGCGCCACCAGGTAGCCGCGCTCCTTGGGGGAGGCGTCGTACCAGCGCGACTCGTACAGCCCGGCGCGCAGTTCGGCGTCGGCCGCCTCGATCGCGGCGTTCGCGTGCGACTCCTCGATGCGCTCGGCTCCGGTAGCGGCCCGCCATGCGTGGTGGCCGAGGAGCTGGATCGCGTACGGATAGCCGCCTGAGGCCCGGCTCAGCAGCCGGCACGCCGGCTCCGTCAGGGGCCGCCCTGCGTGGGTCGCGGGCTCTCGCAGTGCGCGCTCGGTCGCCGCTTCATCCAGCAGGCCGAGCAGGTGCCACTCTCCCCGCTCCAGATAGGTGACCCGGCGGTTGGTGTCGCGGATGCTGGGCAGCCCGGCGAGGATGACCACCAGCGGCCAGTGCTCCGGCACTTGCTGCTGCAGCGTCGCCGCGAGGTCGGCCAGTTCGCCGCGCTTGGCCGATTGCACCTCGTCGACCGTCAGCAGCAGACCCGCGGACCGTTCGCGCGCGGCGTGGCAGGCCTCGGCGAGCGCGGCGTCGAACGACAGCGCCGCATCCGCGGAGGGCGGCCGGGACCACTGCAGCTCCGCGCCGATGCCGAGGACGGTCGCTCGGACGCTCGCCCCGGAGATCGCAAGCCGCTGCCCGGGACTCACCTGGCGGTACAGGTCCCGCGCCGCGGCGAGCCGTTCGACGAGGTCCGGCACGAAGGGCCGCTGCGGGCGCACCTCGACGGGCACCGTGATCCAGGCATGGTCCTTCGCGGCGATCGCGGCCGCCTCCCCCAACAGGACCGTCTTGCCGACGCCTCGGCCTCCTACCAGCAGGATCGGCCGCGGCGTGCGCTGCTCTTCGGCGGCGATTGCCAGCGCGTCGCG
This sequence comes from uncultured Actinomycetota bacterium, assembly GCA_963706835.1. Lineage (GTDB taxonomy): Bacteria > Actinomycetota > Actinomycetes > S36-B12 > CAVXYG01. The sequence continues at coordinate 87,193 of CAVPOB010000017.1, read as the reverse complement.
CACCCCACGCAGGACGGCATCACGCCCCGCCAAGGTGATGGGCGCGTGATTGAATCCCGGCCGGTACGGATTGGGGTGCGGCGCCATGGCGCCACCCTAGGCCGTCCCTGGGACTGGATCGGCCTAGCGGGACCCGCATCCCGCCACGGGACAGGCCAGGCCGGGCAGGGGCCCGCCGGCGAGTGGCCGCCCTGCCCACCGCGATAGGGTCGCGCAGGAGGGACCGATGGCCGTGACGACCAGTGCCGCGCTCCTGGCCTACCGCTACGACGCCGGCGCCCCGGTGGTCTTCCTCGGGCACATGGGCGGGCCGTTCTGGCAGCACAAGGATGAGGGCGGCTGGTCCATCCCGAAGGGCGAGTACGACCAGGCCGTGGAGGCCCCGCAGGACGTGGCGCGACGGGAGTTCGCCGAAGAGATCGGGGTGCCTGCGCCGGAGGGCGACCTGCTCGATCTCGGTGTCTTCATCCAGCCCAGCCGCAAGCGGATCCGGGCGTACGCCGTGCAGGCGGACGCCGGGCTGCGCTACGTCGCGAGCAACACCTTCGAGCTGGAGTGGCCCAGGGGATCGGGCAGGATCTCGGCGTTCCCGGAGATCGATCGCGCTGCCTGGTTCGGCCTCGACGAGGCTCGCGCAAAGGTCGTGAAGGGTCAGATCCCGATCCTGGACGCCCTCCGCGACGCCTTGGCGTGAGCAGCGTCGCAGTGAGCAGCGACACTCGGCCCTCCATCACCAGGGGCTCCCCGGCGTCTGCCTGCTCGCCCTCGTGCTGCTGACCATCCGGCACGTGATGAGTCGGGATCCCGCGACCGGGCGGCACTACGCGACAGGGTCCCGGGGGTGATCAGCCGGATTCCGCGGCCGGTCGGACTGTCGTGATGGTCGGCCGACCGCCAGCTGTTCATCGGCGACCCGTCGGAACAGGTATGCCGCAGCCGGTCTGCGGTAGGTCCCGCCCCGGCACGTGCGCACGATCTCCGCGCCGGCCGGGGCGGCGCCCTTCAGCGCGGTGAATGGCGCCAGGTCGTCGGTGCGAATCACGTAGTGCTGATCGCGGCGCAGCAGGACTGCCTCCAGGGCGTAGCGGGGGTCCCGGATCGCCAGCGTGACATCGCCGTGCGAGCTTCCGGCCAGAAGGTACCCCCCGACCCGGAGCAGGTCGGTGCAGAAGTAGCTGATCGGCCCGGCGTACAGGGAGATGAGCAGGTCGACCGGCGCCAGCGGCAGGGCATACCGGTAGTCGGCCGCCACGAATCTGAAGGCCGGATCGGTGGGCGTCGGGTGCAGTTCGGCCAGGACTGCGCGGACCTGGTCGGCGTCGGCGAAGAACTGCGCCGCGCGGCGGTCGAGGTCCAGGTAGGTGACATCGGCGAAGGCGGTCGAGGCGGCGATGTCGATGAACGACCCCGGGTACAGGGCGGTCCGCGCTCCGGTGTGTTGGGCGGCGGTCGCGAACAGCGCCTCGCGATCGCCGGGGTGATGGGCAAAATGTCGCCACATCGCCATGCGGTCCAGTCCCATGATCGACGATCGTACGGGCGACCACCCGTGTGGCGGAACGGCCCGGCCGGACTGCCCACCTACAGTCGTGCTCAGCGAGGAGGACACATGGACAGTCAGCTGAACCCGTACCTGCAGTTCGATGGCAGCGCCCGCGAGGCGATGCAGTGGTACCGCGACATCTTCGGCGGCGAGTTGGACGTGACGACCTTCGGCGACTTCGGTTTGGACGGATCCCCCGAACTGATCATGCATTCGGCGCTGCGAAGCCCTACCGGGTTCGTCCTCATGGGCAGCGATACCCCGCCCGGCATGACCTACTCGCCCACGGGCAACGTCGGGCTCAGCCTGTTCGGCGACAACGAGCAGGAGCTGCGGCGCTATTGGGACCTGCTGTCGGACGGCGCGGATGTCCAAATGAATCTCGAGCGGCAGATGTGGGGCGATCTCTACGGGCAGTGCGTCGACCGGTTCGGCATCAGTTGGATGGTCAACATCACCACCGGGTAGCCGATGGTGCTGCTCCAGCCCACCACCGGCGACGGCGCGCGGCGGTGCATCGACCAGATGCTGGCCAACCAGTGGCTGCAGGAGCTGGTGGCAGCGACTGGGCCGGGCGGTCTGGCCGCCATGCGCCGGGACTTTGTGGCTGCCCGAGACGAGTTGAGCAGCGCGGAGCGCGATCAGGTGCAGCGAATTCTGAGCCGGTGGGCGGGACTAGGCGCCGATGACGGCCCCCGTGCCAGGGGGAGCCGACGCCGACCGCCAGGAGCAGCTTCAGGCGCTGCGCCGCTTCGCCCGGGACCGGTGGGACATGCGGTGCGGGCGTGAGCGCGACCGGATTCCGACATCGATCGAACTGCTGCCCGATCCGGTGCTCGGCCTGGTGCGCGGGCTGGCGCGCGACTGGGGGATGGTAGGCCCGCTGCCCGCCTCCGGCCCCTACGGCGCTGCCGTCGTGCTCGGCGGCACCCTCGCCTCGACCCTCAACCGCTCGGCGTCCGCGGCGGCGATGCTGGCCGCCGGCGAGGTGTCGTTCCCCCTGGTGATCGGTCTGGCCTCGCAGCGGCCGCTCACCGGATCGGAACGACGTCAGGCCGCGGCGCTCGGAGCCATCGGCAGCACCGAGGCCGACATCATGGCCTACGGCCTGGCCAGCGCGTTCGGTGCGGATCCGGGCGGCTGGCGCGGCGAGGACGGGCTGTGGCAGCAGGTGCGCGAGGACGGCCTGCGGCTGGCGGTCACGCAGGTCCCGCTGCGGCCGGACGGCTCCCGGCCGAACACCGGCGAGTCCTTCGACTGGCTGCTGCGCACCGATCTGCTCGATGTCGGGGCCGGCCTGCTCTGCGTGACCACACCGCTGTACTGGATCCAGAACCACATCAACCTGCTCACCCGGCTCCCGCTGGCAGGGACCGATCTGGTGACGGCAGGCGGTACCGCCGACGTGGCCGCCGTCGCCCAGCCCCGCTACCTCGGTCAACACCTGCTGCAGGAGATCAAGGCCGCCATCGACGCCTTGCCGGACCTGCTGGCCTGGGCGAGTCGCTGATCTGCTGGCGGTGGACCGGCCGGTTCGGCACAGTGGTGCCATGCGGCGCCAGGAGGTGCACCCGTGACCGTCTCGCCGGAGGTGATCGCGGCCGTGCCCAAAGTGCTGCTCCACGATCACCTCGACGGCGGCCTGCGCCCGGCGACGGTCATCGAGCTGGCCGAATCCGTCGGGTACGACGGGCTGCCCACCACCGATCCGGTAGCGCTTGGCGCGCTGGTTCCCCGAAACCGCCGGCTCCGGTTCCCTGGAGCGCTACCTGGAGACGTTCGCCCACACCGTCGCGGTGACCCAGACCGCCGATGCCTTGCACCGCGTCGCCCGCGAGTGCGCGCTGGACCTGGCGGCGGACGGGGTCGTGTACGCGGAGGTCCGCTTCGCGCCGGAACTGCACACCGAGCGCGGGCTGGCGCTGCCGGAGGTCGTGGAGGCGGCCCTGGCCGGCTTCACCGACGGCGCCCGGGAGGCGGCGGCGGGCGGCCGTGCGATTCGAGTGCGCACGCTGCTGACCGCGATGCGCACCGCCGGCCGCTCCCCGGAGGTCGCCCGGCTGGTCGTGGCCTACCGCGACCGCGGTGTGGCCGGGTTCGACATCGCGGGCAGGGAAGCCGGGTATCCACCCTCGCAGCACCTCAATGCCTTCGAGTACCTGCGCGGCGAGCACGCGCACTACACGATCCACGCCGGCGAGGCGTTCGGCCTGCCGAGCATCTGGGAGGCGCTGCAGCGCTGCGGCGCCGATCGGCTCGGCCACGGGGTGCGCATCGTCGACGATATCGACGCGCTGCCCGACGGCAGCTACCGGCTCGGTCGGCTGGCCGCCTATGTCCGCGACAAGCGGGTGCCGCTGGAGATGTGCCCGAGCTCGAATGTGCAGACCGGGGTGTGCGCAACGATCGCCGAGCACCCCATTGGGCTGCTGCGCCGCCTGCGCTTCCGGGTGACGCTGAACACCGACAACCGGCTGATGTCGGGCACCTCGATGTCCCACGAGATGTCCCTCGTATGCCAGGCCTTTGGCTGGGGGTTGCCGGACCTGCAGTGGTTGACCGTCAACGCGATGAAGAGCGCGTTCCTGCCCTTCGATGAGCGGCTGGCCCTCATCGAGGAGGTCATCAAGCCCGGGTACGCGGCAGCCGGTTAATGTGCGCCGCCGGTTCCGAGCCGGTGGCCGTTGGCCCCTGCGCAGGTCCGACCGGTGCCATCAGCGATGGCAGGGCTGCGGATGCCGGCACCCCGGCCGTTGCTGGCGAACGGTCGTGCATCGTGCCGCCAGGACATCAGTTGGAGGAGCGATCCTGGGGAAGCCGCAGGATGGCCCGGACCTCATCCTCGAGGTCATCGAGGCGTCGGTTGGCTGCCTCAGCGGTCCCCGGGTCGCCGATCACCTCGAAATAGCACTTCAGCTTCGGCTCGGTGCCGCTGGGCCGCACGACGACCCGCGTGCCATCGGCGCAGCAGCCAGCGCACCGCGTCCGTGGCCGGCAGGCCCGCGACACCATCGGCGAAGTCGGTCACCTCGCTGACCGGGGAGCCTGCGAGGGCGGTCGGCGGTCGGCTGCGCACCCGCTGCATCGCGGCGCGAAACGCCTCGGCGTCGCCGGTACGCACCGACCATTGCCGGGTGCTGTGCAGTCCGTGGGCGACCGCCAGGTCGCGCAGCGCCTCCTGCACGGAGCGGCCCTCGGCCTTCAGCGTCGCCAGCATCTGACAGGCGAGCAGCGCGGCGGTGATCCCGTCCTTGTCGCCCACCGACCACGGCGCCACGCAGTAGCCGAGCGCCTCCTCGTAGCCGTACCGCAGGCCGGGCACGCGGGCGATCCACTTGAACCCGGTGAGGGTCTCGACGTAGGGGCACGCCGGCCGCATCGGCCACCTTGGCCAGGAGGCTGGAGGACACGATGCTGGAGGCGAACACCCCGGGCGTGCGGCGTCCGGCCCGCCGGTCCCGCTCCAGGATCCACCAGCCGAGCAGGACCCCCAGTTCGTCGCCGGTGAGCATCCGGTGACCCTCGTCTGCCCGGCACCGCCACGGCGCAGCGGTCGGCGTCCGGATCGACCGCGATCACCGCGTCCGCGCGGCGCCGGCCGGCCAGTGCCAGGGCCCGGTCCAGAGCTCCCGCCTCCTCGGGGTTGGGGAAGTGCACGGTGGGGAAGTCCGGGTCCGGGTCGAACTGCTCCGCCACGGTGGCCGGCGCCGGGAACCCGGCAGCCGCCAGCGCCCGGTGCAGACAGCTCGCCGCCGACGCCGTGCAGTGCCGTGGTGACCACGCGCCAAGTCGCGGGGCCCCGGCGAGAGCGACCTCGCTGGCCGCTGCGAGGTAGGCGGACACGAGCTCCTCGCCGAGCATGTGCCGTCGGCTCGGCGAGCGGGAGGTCGCCAACCCGCTCCACCGAAGCCATCGCTGCGGCGATGCGCTCGTCCAGCGGGGGCACGATCTGGATGCCATCGGCGCCGTAGACCTTCAGCCCGTTGTCGGCTGCCGGGTTGTGCGAGGCGGTCACCATGATGCCCGCGGTGCAGCCGAGCCGCCGAACTGCGAAGGCCAGCACGGGTGTGGGCAGCGGGCGGGGCAGGAGGAGCGCTTGCAGGCCGGCACCCGCGAGCACGCCGGCGGCCTCGCGGGCGAAGGTGCGCGAGCCGTGGCGGGCGTCGAAGCCGATCACGACCGATCCACCGCCGAGCGCCGCCGCGAGCCCGGCCGCCAGACGGCACACCATCACGGTGTTCATCCGGTTCGGTCCGGGCCCTATCCGCCCGCGCAGGCCAGCAGTGCCGAACTGCAGCGCTGCGGTGAATGCGCTGCGCAGTTCGGCCACTGCGCCGTCTGCAAGCTGCTGGGACAGCCTCGCCCGGGACTCGGGGTCCGGGTCGTCGGCGAGCCACTGCTCGACGCGGCGGCGCAGGTCGTCGGGGACCGCGGTCATAGCGATCCGATGACACTGGCCAGCAGGGCGCCAATCCGATCGGCGGCATCGCGGCCCTCGGCCAGGACCTCTGCATGGTCCAGCGGGGCGTGCGCCAGACCGGCCGCCAGGTTGGTGACCAGGCAGATGCCGAGCACCTCCATCCCCGCCGCCCGGGCGGCGATGGCCTCCAGCGCAGTGGACATGCCCACCAGATCACCGCCGATCGCGCGGGCCATCAGGATCTCGGCCGGGGTCTCGTACTGCGGTCCGGCGAACTGGACATAGATCCCTTCGACCACTGCGGGGTCGAATTCCTCGCAGCGTCGGCGAAGGTCAGCGCTGTAGACGTGCGTCATGTCGACGAAGTGTGGGCCACTCAGGGGACTGGTGCCGGTGAGGTTGATGTGATCGCTGATGAGCGCCACCGACCCCGGGCCCCACGTGGGGTGCAGCGATCCGCAGCTGTTGGTCAGCACGACGGTGCGGCAACCGGCGGCCGCTGCCACGCGGATCGGGTGGGCGACCGCCGCGACACCGTGCCCCTCGTACAGGTGCGTGCGGCCCTGGAAGACCAGGCAGCGGCGGCCGTTGCGGTCGGTACTGCGGATCAGGCCGGCGTGGCCCTGCGCACCAGGCGGCGCGAAGCCGGTGATGGCGCTGGTTGGGAACTCGGCGTGCGCAGGCCCGAGCTTGTCCGCGGCCCCGGACCACCCCGAACCGAGCACGACCGCCACGTCATGCTGGCCGTGCCCCGTGCGCTCGGCGATGTCGGTGGCGGCCTGGTCCGCCGCCGCGAGCGGGTCAACTGCCGGATCCACACCCATAGTGTTGTCGATCGGCACCGTCTACGGGGCGCGTCGGCCGTCCGGACGACACAATGGGGTCCGTGACGAGCGTCGTGATCGTGGGTGGCGGCCCGGGCGGGTATGAAGCTGCGTTGGTGGCCGCACAGCTCGGCGCCGAGGTGTCGCTGGTGGACAGCGACGGCATCGGGGGCTCGGCCGTGCTCACCGATTGCGTGCCGAGCAAGGCGTTCATCTCCGTCGGCGAGATTCTGGACGTGTTTCGCGAGAGCGGACCGCTCGGTGTTCGTTCCGGGGGGCGGCCGCCCGCGGACCTGCAGCTCGGCATCGATATCGCCGGTGTCAACGAGCGGATTACCGGCCTGGCGGCGGCGCAGAGCAACGACATCGCAACCCGGCTCGACGCCGAGGGCATCCGGCGCATCCCGGGCCGGGGCCGCCTCGACGGTCCGGGCCGGGTCGTCGCGACGTCGCCGGATGGCACGGAGCGCTCCTTCGACGCCGACCTCGTCCTGCTGGCCACCGGCGCATCGCCGCGCACCCTCCCGGCGGCCCGGCCGGACGCAGAGCGCATCCTTACCTGGGAACAGGTCTACTCGCTGCGCGAACTGCCGGAGCATCTCATCGTGGTGGGCTCCGGCGTCACGGGTGCGGAGTTCGCCAGCGCCTTCAACGCGGTGGGCGTGGAGGTGACGCTGGTGTCCTCGCGGGAGCACGTGCTGCCCGGCGAGGACGCCGACGCCGCGGCCGTTCTGGAGGAGGTGTTCGCCGATCGCGGGGTCCGCGTGGTCCCGCGGGCGCGCGCCATGTCGGCGGAGCGGAATGGGGATTCCGTCACGGTGCGGCTGGCCGACGGCCGGGAGTTGACGGGCAGCCACTGCCTGCTGGCCGTGGGGTCAATCCCCAACACCGCTGGCCTCGGGCTGGGCACCGCCGGGGTGGACGTCGATGACCGCGGGTTCATCACGGTGGACCGGGTGTCCCGCACCTCGCGTCGCGGCATCTACGCCGCCGGGGACTGCACCGGCGTGCTCATGCTCGCCTCGGTGGCGGCGATGCAGGGCCGGATCGCGATGTGGCACGCGCTCGGCGATGCGGTCGCCCCCCTCGACCTGCGCACCGTCAGTGCCAACGTCTTCACCGACCCGGAGATCGCCACGGTCGGGGTGACCCAGGCCGACATCGACGCCGGGCGGATCTCCGCGGTGACGGTCACGCAGCCGCTGGCCACCAATGCCCGGGCGAAGATGGGGCAGTTGCGGCACGGATTCGTCAAGATGTTCTGCCGGCCCAGCACGAGGATCGTCGTCGGGGGCGTCGTCGTCGCCCCGCGCGCCAGCGAGCTCATCCACCCCGTCGCGCTGGCGGTGGCGAACCGGCTGACCGTGGACCAGATCGCGAGCGCCTTCACGGTGTACCCGTCGCTGTCGGGATCGGTCGCCGAGGCGGCGCGGCGGCTGCACGCCACGGGTCAGGCCGCCACGCCCACCTGGTGAGGGTGTGATCAGGCGCCTGTTGACCGGAACTGCTCCGGTGCCTCGTCTCGGTCTGCCAGGCTCGGCCTAACTGTCGAGGCAACAGACGGAAGGCCCTGCACATGCCCGCGATGAGCCGCCGATCGTTCTTGGCCGCCAGCGGCGTCCTGGCGACCGCGTTCTGCCTGCCGCGCGACGCCCTTACCCGGGCCCTTGCTGAGCCCGTGGCGCCGGCGGATGTGCCGACGACCCTTCGGGAGACCATCCGCCAGGCCTCGACCGGCAACCGCGGCTACCGCACGCTGGTCTCCGCGCCCGGCGAGTCGTTCATCGTGCGCACGGATCTGCTGCGGGCTGCCCCGGGCGCACCCCGCGCCACGGCCCGCCGCTCGCTGGCCTACTTGGGGCACACCTCGGACATCCACATCCAGGACACCCAGACGCCGGCTCGGCTGGAGCCGGTCAACACCTTCAGCACCACCCTGGTTCCCGGCTCCTTCCGGCCGCAGCAGTCGATGACGCTGCACGTGCAGGCGCAGATGGTGCAGGCGTTCAGCGATGCTGCCTTCAGCCCAGTCACCGGGGCCCCGATGGCGGCCGTCATCAACACCGGTGACTCCTCCGACCAGATCTCCAACCTCGAGACCCGCTGGTACATCAAGATCATGGACGGGGTGCCCGTCTTCGCCGACTCCGGCGAGACCGGGGTCTACGAGGGGGTCGAGGTCTGGCCCGAGGCCGCCTACGCCTACCACCCCGACGACCCAGCCAGTGATCCATGGGGCATGTACGGCTTCCCGCAGATCCCCGGCCTCATGCAGGCGGTGGTCGAGACCGAGGTGATCAGCCCCGGCATGCCGGCGCCCTGGTACTCCGTCTACGGCAACCACGACGTGCTCTACAACGGCTTCGCCGGTCAGGACGACTCGCTGCGAACACTGGCCATCGGGGGCGTGAAGTACTACTCGTTTCAATCCTGGGCCCTGGACAACTTCACCGGGATGGCCTTGGACACTAGCCCGCTGCAGCGCATGCTGAACTACTCGCGGCAGCAGTTCGGCCTCCTCGGGGGCTTCAAGTCCATCACCGCCGACCCGGAACGCCGACTGCTGCAGGGGCAGGACTTCATGGCGGCGCACTTCGAGGACAACGGTGCCGGGCCCGGGCCGATCGGCCACGGCTGGACCCAGCAGAACCTCGACGACAACACCACCTACTGGAGCGCCGACATCGGCGAGCACCTGCGGTTGTTCGGCCTCGATACCTGCAATCGCATCGCCGGCGCAGACGGCGCGCTGCCCAAGGATCAGTTCGACTGGCTCGAGGCGGGGCTGCGGGAGTGCGTCGAGCAGAACAAGATCGCCGTGATCTCCAGCCACCACAACACGCTGACCATGGGCAACAATGCCGAGTCGGTCTTCCAGCCAGGTCAGCCCCTCATCGAGGCCGATGAGATCATCGCGATGCTGCTGCGCTACCCGAACATGGTGCTCTGGCTCAACGGCCATACCCACGCCAACACGATCCGCGCCCACCCGACGCAGGACGGCGCGGGCGGGTTCTGGGAAGTCACGACCGCATCGTGCGTGGACTACCCGCAGCAGCAGCAGGTTGTAGAGCTCTGCGACAACCGGGATGGGACGCTGTCGATCTTCGCGGTAACGCTGGACCACGCCTCACCGGCGCAGTGGCGAGCCGGGGACTTCTCGCAAGCCGGCCTAGCGTCGCTGAGCCGGGAGTTCGCTGCCAACGACTGGGTGGCAACACCGCTGGCGCTGATGGGTTCGCAGTTGGACCGCAACGTCGAACTGCTCGTCAGAGCTCCTTTCCCCATGGAGCAGATCTCTGACGAGTCGCTGGATCGCGAGGCGATGACCCGCCGGGCTCAGGTCCTGAGCAACACCAAGGGGGTGGCGCTATGAGGCGCGGGGGCGCGGCAGTTGCAGGGCTGCTCATGGTGGCGGTGGCGACCGGGTGCTCGCAGGTGGCCCAGCTACAGGGGGTGGCCGGGGCACAGGTCAGTGCGGTGCGGACGGCCACCAACGACGTCCTTGTGGACCGCGCAGTGCCGATCGAGGTCGCCCCGGTCTGCGAGTTCGTCGATCCGCTCTTCCAGTGCATCGGCACCACGACCGACGGCGCCGAGATCCGCGCTGACGCCGAGGTTCTGGCGCCGTACGGGGAGACGACTGATGCATGGGGCGCCTATGTGCCGGCGGACGTGTCCCTCATCGTGACGGTCGATGGGGACACGATCTACGACGGCAAGGTCGAGGACGTGTTGCTGCGCAACGGGCAGGAGGGCCAGTGATGACAACAGCGGCGGTCGGTCCCGAGCCGGCCACCTACCGCTTGTCGGCGACCCTGTCCGGGTTCCGGGTCATGTGGCGTGCCAGCGGCGCCGCCCTGCCGTTCATCGGGGTCAACGCCGTCGTGCAGGCGGGCTTGATGTACCTCGACACCCTGTCGGGCTTCAGCGCGGCGTTCCTCGCAGCCTTCGCGGCCTCTGCCATCTCGGCCCTGGTGCTCTACAGCGTCCTCGCATCGGGGGCGCTGGCGGCGGTGGACGGCGATGCGTCAGTCGGCAGTGTGCTGGCCCGGGCGCGGCGCAACGCCACGGGTTTCGCCGGCTGGACCATCGTGCAGTGGGCCCTCATCCTGCTCGCCGCCCTGATCCAGCCGGCGCTGGTCCTGGTGGTGGCGGCGGCCACCCCGTTCCTCCCGCTGGCGGCCAGCGACGGCCGGGGCAACGCCATGGCGTGGAATTTCCGTGCCATCGGCGGAAGGGTCGGACGGTGGCTGCTCACCACCGCGATCCTCGTCGTGGCGGGCCTGGTGCTCTACCTGTTGTCGGCCGTCAACACGTTCTTCGTCAAGGGAACGCCCGCCGCGGCCATCTTCTGGCTGGTCATGGGCGTTGTGGCGTGGTGGCTGCTGACGGCGTGGGCCCTGATCTATCGGCAGGCGGTGCCGGCCGAAGGAGTCCTCAGGGACTCTTGATCTCCAGCAGGGGTGCTCCGTTGGTGACGGTAGTGCCGATCGTCGCCACGATCCCGGACACCACGCCGGACTTGTGGGCGTTGAGCGGCTGCTCCATCTTCATCGCCTCGAGGACCACCACCAGGTCGCCCTCGGCGACTTCCTGGCCCTCCTCCACGGCGATCTTGACGACGGTGCCCTGCATCGGTGCTACGACGGCGTCCCCACCGGCCTGATGAGCGCCGCCGCCCTTCTTCGCACGCTTGGCCTTGCCCCCTGCCTTGCCGGCCGCGGCGGTGGTGGACACCGCCAGCGTCTCGGGCAGCGTCACCTCGATCCGCTTGCCGCCGACCTCCACGGTGACGCTCGTGCGCTGCGCCGGCTCGACGAGCGCATCCGCGCCACCGGTGTAGGCCGGGATGGTGTTGTTGAACTCGGTTTCGATCCAACGGGTGTGCACGACGAAGGGCGTCTGCGGGTCGGCCGGGGCGAAGGCCTCATCGGCCACGACCGCCCGGTGGAAGGTCAGCGCGGTTGCGATGCCCTCGGCGCGGAACTCCGCCAGCGCCCGGCGGGAGCGCTCCAGCGCCTGCTGCCGGGTGGCGCCGGTCACGATGAGCTTGCCGAGCAACGAGTCGAAGTTGCCCCCGATCACGTCACCGGTCACGAAGCCGCCGTCCCAGCGCACGCCGGGCCCGCTCGGCGGCTCCCAGACCGTGAGCACGCCCGGTGCCGGCAGGAAGTTCCGGCCCGGATCCTCGCCGTTGATGCGGAACTCGATGGAATGGCCGCGCAGCATCGGGGTCGTCGAAGCCGAGCTCCTCGCCGTCGGCGATCCGGAACTGCTCGCGGACCAGGTCGAGGCCCGCCACCTCTTCGCTGACCGGATGCTCCACCTGCAGCCGCGTGTTGACCTCCAGGAACGAAATCGTGCCGTCCTGGCCCACGAGGAACTCGCACGTCCCGGCCCCGTAGTAGCCGGCCTCTTTCACGATCGCCTTGCTCGCCCGGTAGAGCTCGGCGACCTGCGCCTCGGACAGGAACGGCGCCGGTGCCTCCTCGACGAGCTTCTGGTGGCGCCGCTGCAGCGAGCAGTCGCGGGTGGAGACCACCACGACGTTGCCGTGCTGGTCGGCCAGCACCTGGGTCTCCACGTGGCGCGGCCGATCCAGGTAGCGCTCCACGAAGCACTCGCCGCGGCCGAAGGCTGCCACCGCCTCGCGGACCGCCGAGTCGTACAACTCGGGGATCTCGTCCAGCGTCCGGGCCACCTTCAGGCCTCTGCCGCCTCCGCCGAAGGCGGCCTTGATCGCGACGGGCAGGCCGTGCTCCTCGGCGAAGGCCACCACATCCTCGGCGCCGGAGACCGGGTCGGGGGTGCCCGGCACCTGAGGGGCACCGGCGCGGGCGGCGATATGGCGGGCCGAGACCTTGTCGCCCAGGTCCCGGATGGCCTGCGGCGGCGGCCCGATCCAGGTCAGACCGGCATCGATGACCGCTTGGGCGAAATCGGCGTTCTCGCTGAGGAAGCCATAGCCCGGGTGGATCGCGTCGGCGCCGGAGTCCTTCGCGGCGCGCAGGATCTTGTCGATGACCAGGTAGGACTCGGCCGCAGTCGCCCCGCCCAGCGCGTACGCCTCATCGGCGGCGCGGACGTGCTGCGACTCGCGGTCCGGGTCTGCGTAGACAGCAACCGAAGCGATCCCGGCGTCCCGGCAGGCCCGGGCCACTCGGATGGCGATCTCGCCACGATTGGCGATGAGTACCTTGCGCACCGGACGCTCCTTCGATCGCGGATCAGCGGGGTCCGTCGCAGGCCGTTTCGGCGCGACGGGAACTGTCTCAAGGGTAGCCAGCGCGGCGCCCGACCCCGACTACGGGTCAGCCCATTGGTCGCGACCACAGCATCGGCCACGCCACACCTGCGCGTGCCACGAGATCACGCAACAGTGGCAGTGAGAGGCCGATCACATTCGAGGGGTCTCCATCGACGCCTCGGACGAATGCGGCGCCGAGCCCGTCCAGGGTGAAACCACCGGCCACGCGCAGCGGCTCTCCGGTCGCCACGTAGGCGCTGATCTCGGCGAGGCTCGGCTCGGCGAAGCGCACCCGTGTCGTGGCGACCGCAGCGTGCTCGCGCCGCCGATCACCGATGAGTTGCAGCAAGCAGTGGCCGGTGTGCAACAGCCCCTCCGCGCCGCGCATCAACTGCCACCGCGCCACGGCCTGGTCGGCATCGGCGGGCTTGCCGAGTGCTTGTCCAGCCAATTGGGGGACATCGGGCATCTCCAGCACCGAGTCGCAGCCCAGCACCAGGACCGGTCCTGCCAGGTCGTGGAGTCGGGCGGCGACATCGCGCGCCTTGGCGGCCGCCAATCGCCCCGCGACCTCGGTGGGGCTGGTGAGGCCGGCTGCCGCGGCCGCCTCGTCAACGTCGCTGATGAGGACTTCGGCAGTGACACCGGCCGATTGCAGCAGGCGCCGGCGGGCGGGGGAGGCACTGGCGAGGATCAGTCTGGGGGACCCGGTCACGGAAGCCCTCTCACGGCAGCGGGACGCCGAGGTCGTCCAATCGGGCCAGCGCTGCGTTGTAGCTGCGGTCGATGGCGTTCTGGTGCTGTATCGGAGCCACCTCGGCCACGCGGCCCTCGCGCAGTGATTTGCGGCTCAAGTAGCGGGGGAGCGCGGCGACGATCGAGTCGCCGTCGCCGACGTCGGATCGGCGCAGGATCGTCCGCACGGCCTCCGGTCCGCCCGGGCCCACGAGATCGCTGACCCGGACCGTGAGCGCGCGGTCCTGCGGGACACGGCGCAGACCACTGGCGGCCGACACCAAGCGCCGCTCCCACAGTCCCAGGGCCCGGTCGAACGCGGCCTGGTTCCACTCTTTGTTGGGGTCGATGGGGACGCTGGACACCGGGGCGCCCGGGAAGGCGGAGCCGGTGCTGATCTCCATGAAGCGCAGTGCAACCTCGCGACCGTCCCGGACGACGTGGAGGAAGACGGCTTCTGGGAACAACTCCAGCAGGTGCGGCGCCCGTACCGCACCGAGTCGCGTGGCGTCGATCCAGCGCCGGGCCTGCGGCTGGTCCTGGGTGGGGCCGTGCGTGGGACGCAGCAGGTCGTGCACGAGGTTCACCGAGGCGCCCTCGGGGTTGTCCCAGAACGTCGCGAGGTAGCGCTCGCTGGCACGCTCGATGATGCTGGCCGTCAACACCTCGGCACGATGCCCCACGGGCTTGAGCAGCGGGTCGGGCAGGAAGCTGCGGTGCAGCATCTCGACGAGTTCCTCCGGCGGCGTGCGCTCCTCGCCCATCATCGGCTCGGGCGCGAAGGCCGGCTGCTTCTCCGCCAGGAGCCGATCCAGCCACGGCGTGCGGGATGCCTTGCGCATTGAGCGGCCGAGCAGCATGGCGTCGACCACGCCCTTGGCATCGGAGATCACGCTGAAGCGGACCGGCTCGCAGGCCTGGAGGTCGGGGTGCTCGGAGAGCAGCAGTGCCAGCGACGCGGCCCCGTCGGATCCGGTCCCGCCGATGAAGATCGGCCGGTCGAGGGGTCCGGCTGCCATGGCTCTCCTACCGCTACAAGGGCAGGCCCGATTCCCGCCACGTCGTAGGCCCTGGTGCGGGTCTGCGGCGCAGCCCGCGGGCCCGGTCGGACCAGCTGCTCAGCCGGACCGGCTCGGGAGCCGGCGCCGCGCCAGCAGCCACTGCCTGTAGAACCGAGACCACCACGGCCACCTCATCCGGGGTCGGATTGCCCGCGACGATGCGCAGTACCGGCCCCTTCGTCGGCTCGCTCATGCTACTGCCACCAACTGCCCGACGCGGATCACAGCGGGATGTTCCCGTGCTTCTTGGGCAGCGACTCCTTGCGCTTGTTGCGCAGGGCCCGCAGGGCGCGCACGACCTGGGTGCGGGTCTCGTGGGGCAGGATGACCCGATCGATGTACCCGCGCTCGGCTGCCTGGTACGGATTGGCAAGGGTGTCGGTGTACTCCTCGATGAGTTCGGCTCGGCGCTGTTCGGGATTCTCAGCGGCGGCCAGCTCCTTGCGGTACAGGATGTTGACCGCTCCCTGGGCGCCCATTACGGCGATCTCGGCGGTGGGCCACGCCAGGTTGATGTCGCCGCCGAGGTGCTTGGAGCCCATGACGTCGTAGGCGCCGCCGTAGGCCTTGCGCGTGATGACCGTGACCAGGGGCACCGTGGCCTCGCAGTAGGCGTAGATCAACTTCGCGCCGCGCCGGATGATGCCGTTCCACTCCTGATCGGTGCCAGGCAGGAATCCCGGCACATCGACGAAGGTCAGCACCGGCACATTGAAGGCGTCGCAGGTGCGCACGAATCGCGCCGCCTTCTCCGAGGCGTCGATGTCGAGGGTGCCGGCGAACTGCATCGGCTGGTTGGCCACGACCCCCACCGCGCGACCCTCCACCCGGCCGAACCCGACGATCAGGTTCGGCGCGAACAACGGCTGCACTTCGAGGAAGTCGCCGTCATCGAGGACGTGCTCGATCACCGTGTGCATGTCGTAGGGCTGGTTGACCGAATCCGGCAGCAGCGTGTCCAGCTCGCGGTCCTCCTCGGAGATGGACAGGTCGGCGGTCATGTCGTAGACCGGCGGCTCCTCGAGGTTGTTGCTTGGCAGGTGTGACAGCAGCACCCGCACGTACTCCAGGGCGTCGCTCTCGTCCTCCGCGGCGTAGTGCGAGACCCCGGACTTGGAGTTGTGGGTCACCGCTCCACCGAGTTCCTCGAACGGGACGTCCTCGCCAGTCACGGTCTTGATCACGTCGGGGCCGGTGATGAACATGTGCGAGGTCTTGTCGACCATGATCGTGAAGTCCGTGATCGCCGGGGAGTAGACCGCGCCGCCGGCGCAGGGGCCCATGATGAGGGAGATCTGCGGGATCACCCCGGAGGCCCGCACGTTGCGCATGAAGATCTCGCCGTACATGCCGAGGCTGACCACACCCTCCTGGATGCGGGCGCCCCCGGAATCGTTGATGCCGATGATCGGGCAGCCGGTCTTCAGCGCCAGGTCCATGATCTTGACGATCTTCTCGCCGAAGACCTCGCCGAGCGAGCCTCCGAACACGGTGAAGTCCTGGGCGAAGACGCAGACCGGCCGGCCATCGATGGTGCCGTAGCCGGTGATCACGCCGTCGCCGTACGGGCGGTTCTTCTGCAGCCCGAAACTGTGGGAGCGGTGTCGGGCCAGCCCGTCGATCTGCTGGAAGGAGCCTTCGTCCAGCAACTCCTCGATGCGCTCCATGGCCGTCTTCTTGCCCTTGGCGTGCTGCTTGTCCACCGCGGACTTGCGGCGGGCCTGCGCCTCCTCGCGGCGCTGCTGCAGGTCGGCGGCCTTGCCGGCCGTCGTACGGCGGTCCGGACCCCCCGTGGCAGCGTCATCGACCAATGCGGTCATCGCACCTCCTGATGTCTACCTCCTAGGCTATAGGGGTGACTGCACCCGCCGACCGTCCCACCCTGTCCCGCGAAGGCCTCTTGCGGGCCGCCGCTGATCTGCCCTGGCGGCAACTGGAGGTGGTCGCCGCCACCGGGTCCACCAACGCTGACGTGTTGCAGCGGGCCCGTGATGGCGCTGCCGAGGGCCTGGTCATCGCCGCCGACGAGCAAACGGCCGGACGCGGCCGGCTGGGCCGGACATGGTCGTCCCCGCCCGGTGCCTCCGTCTCGGTCTCGGTGCTGCTGCGGCCGGACCTGGCGCCGGACGGCCTGGGGTGGCTGCCGCTGCTGACCGGGCTGGCAGTAAGCGCGGCCATCGCGGAGGTCTGCGAGGTGGCGGCGCTGGTGAAGTGGCCCAACGACGTGCTCGTCGATGGTGCCCGCCCGGGCAAGGTCGCCGGCATCCTGCTGGAGCGCGCCGATGGCGCTGCATGCGTCGGCTTCGGGATCAACACCTCTATGACGGCCGAGGAACTGCCCGTGCCGGAGGCTTCGTCGCTGCTCCTGGCCGGGGCAATCGCCCCCGATCCGAACGTCCTGGTAGCCGCCTGCGTGCGAGAGCTGCACCACCGCTACTCTCACTTCCTGGCCAGCGGCGGCGACCCGATCCGCAGCGGCCTGGCCGACGAGTACAGTGCCCGCTGCGCCACGCTCGGCCGGGTGGTGGAGGTCCGGCTCCCCGGCGGCGAGCGCTGGCAGGGCACGGCGCTGGCGGTGGACGGGCTGGGCCGGCTGCAGGTGGACACCGAGGGCGGGCCCCGCAGCGTCGCCGCCGGCGACGTGCTCCACTTGCGCTAGCCGACACGCCCTGCGCGGGCGGTCCCCCGTGCCACCATTGATCCATGGCCTACCCCGCTGAGTTGCTCTCCGAGGGAGAGACGATCGAGTTCGAGATGCGGCCCCACTGGCGGGCGCTGCTGAAGCCGCTGATGGTGACCGTGCTGGTGCTCGTCGGGGTGAGCGTCCTGTCGGTCATGTGGGGCAGGTGGTTCGAGGGTGGAGTCGGGACGGTGGGCCGCTGGGTGGTCCTCGGGGCGGGACTGCTGCTGGTCGCCCTGTACTCCGTGCGGCCGCTGGCCTACTGGTTCTCCACACAATACGTCTTCACCGACCGGCGCATCATCATCCGGCGGGGCCTGGTGGCTCGCGAGGGGCGAGATATGCCGCTGTCCAAGGTCAACAACGTGTCGTTCAGCGTGTCCATCTGGGGCCGGCTGCTGAACTACGGCAGGCTCACCGTGGACTCGGCCAGCGACGAGGAGTTGGTCATCGAGGACGTCCCCAACGTGGAAATGATTCAGCGCGAGGTGAACCGGCTCCACGAGGAGGACGATGCTCGTCGGCGCGGCGACCTGACGAACCAGTGACGACAGAAGGCGCGCCATCCGCGGGTGGGCCGAAAGTGCCACCCAGCTCGGAGGCACCCTTGGTGACCGCTGCCGACATCCTGCGCGCGACGATGGGCGGACCGGCCCGCTACACCGTTGCCGAGGTCGCGGCTGCGGCACGGATGACGGAGGAGGAGGTCAGTCGGCTGTGGCGGGCGATGGGCTTTCCCACCGCGGGCTCAGCGCCGGTCCTGACCGACGCCGATCTGGCTGCCGTGCTGCGGATCAGCGGCTTGCTCGAGCGCGGACTGCTGGATCTCGATGCAGTGGTCGAAGTGGTGCGCTCGCTGGGGCAGACCTCCTCGCGGCTGACCGAGTGGCAGGTGGAGACGCTGAGCCGCTACCAGTTGCGTGCCGCCGAGGAGGCCGGCCGCTGGGAGGAGGGGCAATGGCGGGGGCTGCTGGAACTGCTGCCCGAGGCCGAATCGCTGCTCACCTACGTCTGGCGCCGCCAGCTCACGGCCACGCTTGGCCGCATGTTGGACGAGTTCGCCGAGTCGGATGTGGTGCCGTCCACCGCAACTGTGGGGTTCGCCGATCTGGTGAGTTTCACCCGTCTGAG
Organism: uncultured Actinomycetota bacterium; assembly: GCA_963706835.1. Taxonomy (GTDB): domain Bacteria; phylum Actinomycetota; class Actinomycetes; order S36-B12; genus CAVXYG01. The sequence goes on along the minus strand of CAVPOB010000017.1, from coordinate 68,549 downwards.
CCGCGAGCTGGACTCCGATGCCCTGGCCATGCTGGTGCACACGTTCGAGACGGCGGCGGCAGACATCGTCCATGCGCTGGGCGGTCGATTGGTGAAGACGCTCGGCGATGAGGTCATGTTCGTGACCGATGCCGCTGCGGCAGCCGCCGAGATCGGGCTGCGCCTGCACGACCTGTCGCGCGGGGACGAAGACCTGCCGGCGATGCGGATCGGACTGGCGACCGGTGGCGTGCTGATGCTGATGGGGGACGTGTTCGGCACCACGGTCAACCGCGCCAGCAGGCTGACGGCTTCGGCGAGACCCGGTTCGGTGATGCTCGACGGGCAGACGGCGGAGGCGCTGTCGGCTGCGGAGGACCGGCGCTTCTCGGTGCGGGCGCTCGCGCCGCGCCCGATCCGGGGCCTGGGCCTGATGCGGCCGTACTCGGTGACCAAGGGGAACTCCTGGCCGGATGAGGCCGCGCCCCCGATGGGTCAGTCGACCGCCGAGGCGGCCAGCGGGGGGGCGCCCTCGAGATCCTCCGGAGATTCCGCGGCTGAGCCCTTCGGGAACACGTAGGTGCGGTAGGCCCAGAAGCGGAAGATCGTGCCGAGCGCCAGGCCCACCACGTTGGCGCTGATGTTGTCGGCCAGGGGACTGGTCAGGCCGAGTGCATAGTGGCTGGTCCACAGCGACAGCAGCGCGATGAAGGTCGCGATGCCGTTGACGACGAGGAACAGGACGTATTCGCGTCGGAAGCCGGTGCGGTCCCGGTCACCGTAGGTCCAATGCCGGTTGACGAAGTAGGAGAAGGTGATGGCCACGATGACCGAGAGGAGCTTGGCCGTGAGCGGCTTCTCGAACAGCACGCCCTCGCCGCCCGGTCCGGCGAACCGCAGCAGGTTGAACAGGCCGACGTCGATGACCAGCGCCATCAGCCCGACCGTTCCGAACTTGGCCGCCTCAGCCAGCAGCCCGCCGAGGCGCCACCGAATGGTGTCGATGACACGCACTCGGGTGCCGCCGAAATTGCCATGTTCCATGCCCGCAGCATACCCAGCAGCGCCAGGTTCACCCATACGTTGAGTGTGGTCGGTGTCACGTTGTGTAGGTGCCGGGGCGGCCGTCCGGCCGCCGTCCCGCTGGCCCACTAGGCTTGCCGCGTGACCGCACAGAGCACCGCCGCGCGCGTGGCCGTTCCGGCCGGGGCGCCGGTCGTGGGGATGATCGGCGGCGGGCAGCTGGCCCGGATGACGCACCAGGCGGCGATCGCGCTCGGCGTGGGCTTTCGCGTCCTGGCGGCGCGCCCGGACGACAGCGCCGCCCAGGTAGTCGCCGATACCGTGATCGGGGCGCACGACGATGCGGCCGCGGTGCTGGCCTTCGCGCGGGACTGCGACGTCATCACCTTCGACCACGAGCATGTCCCGCCGGCGGTGCTGCGGCAGGTGCAGGACCTCGGAGTCGCGGTGCGCCCCGGTCCCGATGCCCTCGTGCACGCCCAGGACAAGGCGCTGATGCGGCAGGCGTTGACGGAGATGGGCGCGCCGGTACCGGCCTGGGAGGTCGTGGACTCGGTGCCTGGCGCCAAGCGCTTCGCTGAGAGCGCCGGTTGGCCGATCGTGCTGAAGACCTCTCGCGGCGGCTACGACGGCAAGGGCGTCTGGGTGGCCCACGACGCGGTCGAGGTGCTCGACGTGATGAGCCGGGAACTGCCCCCCGGAGCAGTGTGGCTGGCTGAGGCATTCATGCCCTTCGATCAGGAATTGGCCGCGCAGGTCGCGCGGTCTCCGCAGGGGCAGGCCGTCTCCTACCCGGTCGTGCGCACGGTGCAGACCAACGGCATCTGCACCGAGGCGATCGCCCCGGCGCCCGGCCTGACCGCGGCGGAGTCCGCGCAGGCGCAGGAGCTCGCCCTACGCATATCCGCCGAACTCGGTGTCGTCGGGATGCTGGCCGTGGAACTCTTCCACACCAAGGACGGGATCTTCGTCAACGAGTTGGCCATGCGGCCCCACAACTCCGGCCACTGGTCGATCGACGGCGCCACGACCAGCCAGTTCGAGAACCATCTGCGCGCGGTGCTCGACCTTCCGCTCGGCGCTCCCGACCCGATAGCCCCGCACACCGTGATGGTGAACGTCCTGGGAGGCGACCACCCCGACTTGTACGCCGCCTACCGGCATGTCCTGGCGCGCGAGCCGCGGCTGCGCGTGCATCTGTACGGCAAGCAGGTGCGGCGGGGCCGCAAGCAGGGGCATGTCACCCTCGCCGGGGCCGACTTGGAGCACCTGCTGACCGAGGCTCACCATGCGGCGGACTACATCACGGGAGTCATCGATGAGTGAGGCCGTTGCCGAGCCGCGCCCCCGGGTTTCCATCGTGATGGGATCGGACTCCGACTGGCCGGTCATGGAGCAGGCCGCCCACGCGCTGGCGGAGTTCGACATCGCCTACGAAGCCGGAGTCGTCTCTGCGCATCGGATGCCCATGGCGATGATGGAGTTCGCGCAGGCCGCTGCGCCGCGCGGGATTGAGGTCATCATCGCCGGGGCCGGCGGGGCGGCCCATCTGCCGGGCATGGTCGCGTCCCTGACGCCGCTGCCGGTGATCGGGGTGCCGGTGCCGCTACGCCAGCTCGATGGGATGGACTCGCTGCTGTCCATCGTCCAGATGCCAGCCGGTATCCCGGTGGCGACGGTTGCGATCGGCAACGCCCGCAATGCCGGCCTGCTGGCGGTGCGGATACTCGCAGCGGGCGATCCCGAACTGCAGCGCCGGTTGGTGGCTTTCGCTGCCGACCTCCAGGAGCAGGCGCGCAGCAAAGGGGAGCGGCTGACCGGGCAGCACGGCGGCTTCGCGGTGCCGCTACAACCGCCGGGCGGTGTGGAGCACTAGCGGGAACACCCCGCCACAGCGCGTACGTCAAGCTGCGTCGGCTGCGCCCCGATGCCGACAGGTCAGGGCTGTCGGGGTGTGGCCTCGCCATCAGCCTCGGCGGCCGTCACAGCTTCCTCGGCTGCCTCGGTGGACTCCTGGGCAGCGGCGGCGACGCGCTCTGCCGCCTCGGCCACCGCGCTGTCGACTCGTTCCGCACCCTCCGCGGTTGCCTCCGCCGCCGCTTCGGCGCGGTCGGCGAGCGCCTCAGCAGCAGATCGGGCGCTGTCGGCAAGCCCAAGGGCCCCCGACTCCACGCTGTCGGCCAAGACGTGGGCCTTCTCCGCTGTCGCGCCAGCTCCCTCGGCGATTCGGTCCGCCACATCCTTCGCCGGTTGCGAGGCGAGGATGCGGTCCTTGTTCCGCGCGGCCAGCAGTACGCCCGCGGCAGCAGCCGCAGCCAGACCCGCGATCATCAGTTTGCGCATGGCTCCAACCTACCCGAAAAGGCTCACGCCGCCAGGGCCGACGAGCAGCCCGAGGACGATCGGGACAACGCCCAGATGGGCGCTTCGCGCTTGATCATGATGCCGACTACGACGAGCCCGATGGCGATGATCCACAGCAGGATGGTCATGCCGTTGACGCTAGGCCGGTCCAACGGCCGCCGGCTCACCCGTGAGGGTGAGGTTCCGGCTCTGTCCGGAAGGGCCGATGGCAACCCGCCACCCGTCGAGCGCTCGGCACCAGCCAGGACGCCTCGTGACGAAGGCTCGGGCGAACCGGTCCGGCGAAGCAGTGCTCAAGGCCTGCCGATACCCCGGTACTCCCAGCCAGCGGCGCGCCATGCGGCCGGGTCCAGCGCATTACGACCGTCCACGATGCGGCGCTGGGCGACCTGCTCCCCGACGACGGCCGGGTCTAGGGTCACGAACTCCTGCCACTCGGTCAGCAGCAGCACGAGCTCGGCGTCGGCCAATGCGCTGGCGGCGTCGGAGACGTAGTTCAGCGTCGGGAACGCCTTTGCCGCATTGGCCATCGCCTTGGGGTCGAAGACGCGCACCTGGGCACCTTGCAGATGCAGCGTGGCAGCGATGTTGAGGGCCGGGGAGTCACGGATGTCGTCGCTGTCCGGCTTGAACGCGACCCCGAGTACCGCGACCCGGGCGCCCAGCGGAGAGCCGTGCAGCAGATCCCGCGCAATCTCGGACACGTGGGCGCGCCGCCGCATGTTGATCTCGTCCACTTCCCGCAGGAACGCCAGCGATGGCCCCAAGCCCAACTCGCCTGCCCGTGCCATGAAAGCGCGGATGTCCTTGGGCAGGCATCCGCCCCCGAAGCCGATACCGGCGCCCAGGAACTTGCGCCCGATCCGGTCGTCATGACCGATCGCATCCGCCAGCTGCTTCACGTCGGCACCGGTGGCCTCGCAGACCTCCGCCATGGCGTTGATGAAGGAGATCTTGGTGGCGAGGAACGCGTTGGCGGAGACCTTCACCAACTCGGCAGTTGCGAAGTCGGTGAGCAGGAACGGTGTGTCGTTGGCAATCTGCGGCGCGTAGACGCGGCGCATCGTCTCCTCGTCCGCGGGATTGTTCAACCCCACGACGATCCGGTCGGGTCGCAGCGTGTCGGCCACCGCGTAGCCCTCCCGCAGAAACTCCGGGTTCCACGCCAGGTGCACCTCGGCGCCCGCCGGGGCGGCCGCGATGAGTCGCTCGTGCAGGGCCGCCGCGGAGCCGACCGGGACTGTACTCTTGCCGACGACCAGGGTCGGCCGCTGCAGGTGGGGGGCCAATGCGTCGGCGGCCGCGTGCACGTATGACAGGTCCGCCGCGTTGGACCCGCCCACTTGCGGAGTGCCCACGCAGATGAAGTGCACGTCGCAGTCTGCCGCCGCGGCGAAATCGGTGGTGAACGACAGATTGCCCACTCGGACGTGAGTGGCGAGCAGGTCGTCCAGGCCGGGCTCGTAGAAGGGGGCCGCCCCCTCCGCCAGCGCCGCGATCTTGGCTGCATCGACGTCGATGCCGACGACGCTGTAGCCCATCTCTGCCATGGCGGCCGCATGCGTGGCGCCCAGATAGCCGGTACCGATGACGCTGATCCGCAGCGGTGCAGTCATGGTTGCCATGGTACGGAGTATCCGGGCGTCCGGGCCGGTTTGCGGCGGCCTCGTTCGAGGCGGCGACCGGCCACCTCCTACCCTGGAAGCATCGGCGCGCGGCGCCGAGCAAACCGATGCCCGGAGGTCAGCCATGCCCATCGCCCCGAACCCGGACTACGACCTGTATCAGCTGCCGGAGGAGCACCGGGCCCTGCGCGAGGCCGTCCGTGGACTGGCGGAGGACAAGATCGCCCCACGGGCCGCCGAGATCGATGCCAGCGGGGAGTTCCCACGCGACGTCTACGACGCCCTGGTGTCGGCGGGCTTCCATGCCATTCACATCCCGGAGGCATACGGGGGCGAAGGCGGCGACGCGATCGCATCGGCCATCGTGATCGAGGAGGTGGCGCGGGTCTGCGGCTCGTCGTCGCTGATCCCGGCGGTCAACAAACTGGGCACGACGCCGCTGCTCGTGGGCGGTTCGGAAGAGTTGTGCGCGCGCTACCTGACCGAGGTCGCGGCCGGCGACGCCATGTTCTCCTACGGCCTGTCAGAGCGGGAAGCGGGCAGCGACGCCGCCGGCATGAAGACGCGGGCGGAGGCCGACGGCGACGGCTGGGTCCTCAACGGGCAGAAGTCGTGGATCACCAACGCGGGAATCTCGAAGTACTACACGGTGCTGGCGAAGACCGATCCGGTGGCGGGGGCGCGCGGCATCTCGGCATTCGTCGTGCATGCCGATGACGAGGGCTTCTCCTACGGCGCCAAGGAACGCAAGATGGGCATCCACGGGTCGCCGACCCGGGAGATCTACTTCGAGAACTGCCGCATCCCGGCGGACCGCATCATCGGCGAGCCGGGGACCGGCTTCACCACCGCGATGAAGACCCTGGACATCACCCGGATCGCGATCGGCGCGCAGGCCGTCGGAATGGCCCAGGGCGCCTTGGACTACGCACTGGAGTACGCACGGGAGCGCAAGCAGTTCGGGAAGTCCATCACGGAGTTTCAGGGCATCCAGTTCATGCTCGCTGACATGGCGATGCAGATCGCCGCGGCCCGGGCGCTGGTCTACGAAGCGGCATCCAAGAGCGAGCGCATGGATGCCGACATCGCCTTCGCCGGGGCGGCGGCGAAATGCTTCGCCTCCGACATGGCAATGCGAGTGGCCACCGATGCGGTGCAGATCCTGGGCGGTGCCGGCTACGTCATGGATCACCCCGTGGAGCGGATCATGCGGGATGTCAAGATCACGCAGATCTATGAAGGCACCAACCAGATCCAGCGGCTCGTCATGGCACGCCACCTGATCCGCGGCTGACGCGGCACCGGTCCGCGCGATGGGCCATGATCGGGGCGTGGACGACAGCATCGCGGTGGTCATCCCCACCCACAACCGGCCCGACGCGCTGGTGGGAGCGGTGGGCAGCGTCGTCGCGCAAACCTCACCGGCGGACGCCGTCATCGTGGTGGACGACGGGTCGCAGCCAGCCGTCGAGGTTCCCGTGCTGCGGGCGATGCTGCCCGACATCACCGTCCTGCGCAACGAGCCAGCACAGGGCGGCAACGCTGCCCGAAACCGCGGATGGCGCTCCAGCACGTGCGAGTGGATCGCGTTCCTCGACGACGACGACCGGTTCCTGGAACGGAAGGTGGCCGCGCTGCGAGCCGCGATTCGCACCGACCCCGGCGCAGATGTCCTGTACCACCACGCGTGGATCCGCATGGTCAACGAGGGGATCGGCTACCGCACGGCACCCAAGGATCTCCGCACCAGCGATGACCCCTACGCCGAGTTGCTGGTCGGCAACTATGTCGGTGGCACGTCGATGGTGACGGTGCGCCGCAGCGCGCTGATGGCGGTAGACGGATTCGACGAGGATCTGCCCTCGATGCAGGACTACGACTTGTGGCTGCGATTGGCGCAGCAGGGCTATCGCTTCCACCTGATCCCCGAGGTGCTCACCCACTACGCCTACGTCACCGGCAGTGCGCAGGTCTCCACCGATGTGGACCGCCACCTGGCCGCTGCGGCAGCGATCGAGGCCAAGCATGCCGACGGCTACGAGCGCCTGACGCAAGCCCAGCGGCGCGCCCACCGGGTGTTCGTCCTCAACGTGGCGACCCATCGGGCGCTGATCGCCGGCGATGCGGTGCTGGCCAGACGGCTGCAGAGCGAGGTCCTGCGCACCGCGCGGACCCCATCGGCCCTCGCGGCTGCCATGGTCACGATGCTCGGGCCCGGCGCAGCGTTCCGGCTGCGCAGTGTGCTCAGCCGCGGGCCCACTGCTGCTCGTCCGCGCCGGGGCCGGTGATGGGCGAACCGACCGTCTCCATCATCACTCCCGCCTACAACGCAGCACGGTTCCTGCCGGAGCACCTGGCCGCGGTGCAGGCCCAGACTTGGCCCGACTACGAGCACATCGTGGTTGACGATGGGTCGAGCGATGCCACGCCGGACATCCTGGCGGCCGCCGCAGCCAGCGACGAGCGGCTGCGCGTGCTGCGCCAGGACAACGCCGGGGCCCACGCCGCGCGCAATGCCGCGCTGGCCGCCGCGAGGGGGCGCTTCATCGCTTTCCTGGACGCCGATGACCTCTGGCTGCCGACGAAGCTGGAGCGCCAACTGGCCTTCATGCGGGACGGCGGCCACGCAATGTCCTACCACCAGTACCGGACGATCACCGAGAACGGCGCGCTGCTCAGCACGGTGCCGCTGTGGATGCCCAAGCGGGTGGATTACCGAGGCTATCTTCGCCTCAACGGCACGATCGGCACGCTTACCGTCATGATCGACCGAACACAGATGGGCGATTTCCGCATGCCCGACATGGGTGCGGAGGACTTCGCCCTGTACCTGCAACTGCTGAAGCGCCACCCTGCCTACGGTCTGTTCGAGGACCTCGCACGGCACCGTGTAGTCGCCGGGTCGCTGTCTGCTCGCAAGGGCACGACGATCGGCTGGATCTGGGAGGTGTACCGCCGCCAGGAACAGATCGGAGTCCTGCGGTCGGCGTTCTACATGGGCCTGTATGGGGCGCGCGGCGTGTACAAGAACTTGCGGCACAAGCGCTTGCAGCATCACTAGCTCATGCGCGCATTCGGCGGCCCGTGGCGGGGGCGCTTGGTGCGGTGGGGATCGGCGCGGATGAGCGTCATGGCGCTCCGGGACGGTGGGCATGTTGCCGTGCCACCCCGGCGTGCTGGGAAATGGCGCCGGCCCCGGGCTGCGGGCGGCCCCCTGACCGCCACGTCGCGGGGAGGCGCTGAGTCTGGATCATGGTCCGGGCCGACACCGGGGCACCGTCGCCGCCGACGCCCAGCCCAACGAGTCGCACTGAACTGGACTCGTCGCCTGCACCCGTTGCGGGGGTTTGCACCCGAAACGGGGGCTGCCGGGGCTGGCGAGCGCTCAAGTCTGCACCCCGTTCGGGGGTTTGCACCCGGCGCGGGGGCTGTCGGGCCCCAAATACCCCGTCTGGGCCCCCGTATCGGGTGCAAAGCCCCAAACGGGGTGCAAACACGCTCGTGGATGAGCCCCCTGCGCCCCCGTATCGGGTGCAAACCCCCGTATCGGGTGCTGACGCTGATCCCCCCGCCGGGATCCCGCCGCCCCCGCCACCGCCGCGGCACCAACACCACCAGCGCCGCGCGCCGCTACGCCTCCAGCTAACCAGGGCGGATGGAATCCTCGTAGGCGGCAGTGACCTCGTCGACGTCGCCATCCATCACCGCCACCCCATTCTGCAGCCAGATCGCCCGGGTGCAGTTGGCCCGGATCTCGGCAGTGGAGTGGTGCACGAGGAACACGACGCCAGCTTCATCCTGCAACTCCTGGATCCGTTGGCGGCTCTTCACCGCGAATTGGGCGTCGCCGGTGGAGAGCGCTTCGTCGATCAGCAGGACCTCTGGGGAGAATGCCGCCCCGATGGCGAAGCGCAACCTGGCCGCCATTCCCGACGAGTAGGCCTTCATCGGCAGGTTGATGAAGTCGCCGACCCCGGAGAACTCCACGATGCTTTCGAACTTCTCCTCGATCTCGGAAGGCTTCATGCCCATCGCCAGGCATCCTAGGACGACGTTGCGCTCCCCGGTCAGGTTGTCCAGCAGGGCAGCGTTCACGCCCAGGAGGGTGGGCCGACTGTTGCAGTAGATGCCTCCCTGAGTAGCTGGCAGTGCGCCGGAGATTGAGTTCAACAGCGTGGACTTGCCCGACCCGTTGGAGCCGATGAGGCCGATCGCCTCGCCGCGACGCGCGACCAGGGAGACGCCGCGCACCGCATGGACCTGCTTGATCTCCAACTCGCTGGACTTCAAGCGCAGCCGTTGCAGCATGCTGCGGTCGCCGTGCTTGGCGGTGGCGCCCCACACCCGGTAGACGACGTGGACGTTGTCGACCACCAGGAGCGGCTCGCCCAGCGGTCTAGGACTTGCCATAGGTGTTCTCCCCAGCCCAGAAGAACCAGAAGGCGAACGGCAACGGCAGCAGGGCCCAGATGAACCCGAGCGCCCAGATCACCAGCGTGCCATCACCCCCGGCTGGTGTCACCAGCACGTAGTTGTCCATGAGCAGGCTCCGGGTCAACTCGATGTAGACGTAGCCGGGGTTGACCGTCATGATGGTGCCCGCCCACTGGGGCATGCTGGCGAACGTCGGCTGCAGCGCGAAGACCGCGCCGGACAGCATCAGCCACACCCGGGCGATGAACGGGACGAAGTTCTTGAAGTCGACGATCGCATTGCCGATGCGCGCCGCGAACAGGGCGATGGAGATCGCGAAGAGGACTTGCAGGACGATCACCAGCGGAAGCAGGAGCCAGCGCGGGTCGGGCCACTCGGCCGTGAGCAGGACCACGGCGATCATGACCCCGACGGCGACGATCTGCTCCAAGAACTCCCGATAGACCATGGTGAGCGGCAGTACGGCTCGAGGGAACTGCAAGGCCCGTACCAGGCCCTCATTGCCGGTGATGGCGTTGGTGCCGGAGCTCAGCGACTGTGCCAGGAACTCCATGGTGAAGACGCCGATGACGACGAACGCGATGTAGTTCGCCACCAGGGCGCCCTGGTTCAGCACCACGCCGAAGATGAGCCAATAGACGATCGCGTTCAGCGTCGGGTTGAGGACCACCCACCACATGCCCAGCGAGTTCTGGTTGTTCGCAGCGCTCACCTGTGCCCTGGCGTAGCTGCGGATGAACTGCTGGCGCTGCGCGGTTTCGCGAAAGTAGCGGGGCAGGGGGGTCTTGGTGTCGATCCGCCCCAACTTGTAGCGGTCGATGATCGCCTTGGTGTCTTCCGGGTCGGGGGCCGTCAGCCCCTGCCTCAGCCGCTCCTTGATGGCGCGCAGGGGCGAGACGTTGGGAATCTCCGCCACGTCCATCCTCCGATCGACGCCAACCCTGCAGCAACCGAACAGGCAGACAGTCTGTCAGCACTCGGCCGCAGATGCAGTCAGTCCCGCCAACTGCTCGGCAGGGGCGTCAGCTGGCGCAGATGCTGGTGGCTGCGGTCGTGGGCAACGGGTCGGCGCCGGTGCCCTCCGGCGTCCTGGGCACGGTCACGCTGGTGGCGCCTTGGTAGTCGGCGCCGACGATCAACTGCACCCGCCCTCGCGGAGCGTTGCCGTCCGCACGCAGGGTGCTACCCGCTACCGCGGCGGAGAGGGTCTCGGCCGCGGCTGCATCGTCGGGGTGATGGATCACGATCGATCGTGCGTAGTCGGGAGCATCGGCCAGCGCAAGGCTGTTGATCACGAAGCCCTTGGCCCGCAAGTCCGCCGCAGCTTCGGTGGCTGCATTGTCCCGGCCGTTGCCGTTGGCCACATCGACCAGGACTTGGCCCGGTGGGACCGACAGCTCCGCGGCGCCTTCCGGGGCGGGCCGGGGCCACGGCTCGTCGCGGTCGATCGCGGTCCAGATCTCGCGCGCCACAGGTTTGTTGATGAGCACGTCCAGGCCGTCGGGGGAGTACACGAACGGCATCGTGACGAAACTGATGTTCTCCGGGCGCAGGTTGCGCAGGCTCTGCGCCATCGAGGCCATTTCACCGATCTGGTCGATCCCGCCGTCAACGGAAAGTGCGGCCGTGGCGGCGTCGAGCATCCGGTACAGCGTGACCGGCCGCAGCAGCAGCTCGCGGTCGGTGGCCTGCCGAATCGCCGAGGCGAGGAACTGCTGCTGCCGGGCGATCCGGTCGATGTCGGAGCCGTCCCCCAGGCTCTTGCGGGCACGGACGAACGCCAGCGCCTGATCGCCGGTGACGGTCGACCACCCGGCCGGCAGGTCCAAGCCGCTGTCACGGTCGTAGACCGATTCCTCCAGGCAGACCTCAACCCCGCCGAGGGCGTCGACGACTTGCTTGAACCCGAGGAAATCGACGACAACGGCGTGGTGGACGTCCACCCCGGTGATGCGCTCCACCGTCTGGACGGTGCAGGTCGGACCCCCGAAGGTGAAGGAGGCGTTGAAGCGATCGGTGACTTCCCAGTTGCCCGACTGCGATGCGCAAGCTGGCATCTTCACCAGCGTGTCCCGTGGGATCGACACGACCAGGGCCCGGTCCCGATCCCCGGAGATGTGCACCAGGAGTGTCGTGTCGGAGCGTTCGCCGTTGATCTCGTCGGTCTCGCCGCCGACTGTGTTGCCGTCGGCCCGGTTGTCGCTGCCCATGATGACGATGTTGACCGGCTCGTAGGAGGCCACCGGCTCAGAGAGTTCGAAACCCTCGATGGTGGTGACGTTGCCCTCGAGGTTCTTGGCCAGATACCAGGCCCCAGCGGCTGCGGCAGCAGCGATCAACGCGAAGACCACGAGCAGCACGGCGAGCACCCGAGGCCAGCGGCGGCGCTTCGTCGTTGGTGCCGGCTCCTCGACCAAGGTCGCTGAGGCGTCAGAGGCAGTGCCCCGGTCCGCCGTTTCCATGGCCACCCGTTCCTTCCGCGTGTCAAAATAGGGTAACTGTTGGGATGCCGCGCGTTCGCGAAATGGCAGCCGAGCGCAGCGGCGTCGAAGGCTCAGACGTCGTGGGCCTCGGCGTGGTTCCGCTCCTGTCGCGCGATCTGCGTTGGGTCCGTCACATCGGCCAGCAGGGCGCTGCCGCGGCGCAGCGCCGGCACCAATGTGCAGGCCATCAGGCCGGTTGCCGTCGACGGGCCCAGCCGACTCAACAGCACGCCCCCGGCCGGCAGTTGCCAGGCGTCGGCGAGCACCGCGGCCCGTTCCAGGAGCGCATCGCCGGTGAATGCCTGCGAGTCGGCCTCGAGCCACGGGTCGGATCCGCTGGGCCAGCGCAGCATCGCGGCGTCCGGTTGGATCCGCGCCATCGCCGCGTAGTCCTCCCATCCGTGCGGGACGGCTTCGCCGAGGGGCATGCCGAACGGATGTCGGGGAACCGCCAGCGCGATGCCCAGCGCACGATCCGACTGCTCCCCGGTGGCCAGGGTTGCGGCAGCATCCGGCGGCGGATGCGGCCCGACCGCGACGACCAACCCGGACGCCCACGCCGCCAGAGCCAGCACCGGCGCCTGCCAGTGACAGGGCAGGTCCAGCCAAACGGTGTCGCCGGGGTCGAGCAGCAGTTCGTCACAGAAGAGGTTCACGGCCTTGTGGATCGCGTTGGATGCCGTCGCGCCCGACAACTCCACGCGGCTGCCGTCGGCGCCGTAGTAGGTGATGAGCGGGGCAGCGGAACGGGTCCGCAACCACTGCTCCGCGCATGCCCCGGGGCTTTGCGTGCTCGGCACCGCATGACGGTAGCAGTCCGGCGCTACGGTGGGCCGCATGGAAGCCATCCTGCTCGTCGGCGGCAAGGGAACCCGGCTGCGGCCCCTCACCGTCCACACCCCCAAGCCCATGCTCCCGGTCGCGGGTGTTCCGTTCACTGCTCATCAGATCGCCCGGGCCCGCGCCGCCGGGGTCACCCGAGTGGTCCTGGGGACCTCCTACAAGGCGGAGGTGTTCGCCGACTACTTCGGTGACGGCGCCGCTCTCGGTCTGGAACTGCGCTATGAGGTCGAAGACGTGCCGCTGGGCACTGGCGGGGCGATCCGACACGCTGCCGCCGCCCTCACCTGCGGCCCCGACGATCCGGTGCTGGTCTTCAACGGGGATGTTCTCTCCGGCCTGGACATCGCCGCCCTCGTCGAGCAGCACCAGGCGGCCGACGCCGACGTGACGCTGTATCTGACGCGGGTGGCTGATCCGCGCCCGTTCGGGCTGGTCCCCACCGACGAGCGCGGCCGGGTGATGGCCTTCCTCGAGAAGCCGCAGACGCCGGAGGAGATCGTCACCGATCAGATCAACGCCGGCTGCTACGTGTTCCGACGATCCGTCATCGACAGCATCCCCACCGGTCGGCCGGTGTCGGTGGAACGCGAGACGTTTCCCGGACTGCTGGCAGCCGGGGCCACGGTGCTCGGCGTGGTGGATGAGGCCTACTGGTTGGATCTGGGGACCCCGCTGGCCTTCGTCAAGGGCTCGACCGAACTGGTCCGGGGACTCATCAGCTCGCCGGCGCTGCCCGGCCCCACCGGGGAGGCGCTCATCCTGCCGGGCGCATCGGTCGCCCCGGACGCCCGCGTGATCGGCGGCACGACGATCGGCGAAGGCTGCCAGATCGCTGCCGGCGCCCTGGTCGATGGCGCGGTCGTGCTCCCCAACGCCCGCATCGGGCAGTCCGCGGTCGTGCGCGGCAGCGTGATCGGGGCCGGGGCCGTGATTGGCGCTGACGTCACCCTCGACGGCGTCGTCGTGGGGGATGGCGCAACGGTGGCCGACGGCAACGAGTTGCTGGCGGGGGTGCGGGTGTTTCCCGGGCACCGACTGGAACCCGGAGCGGTGCGCTTCTCCTCGGATCAGTAGTCCGGCCGGTCACCGGTGCCGAGGAAGCGTGATCCTCGGGCCGAATCGAGGCGCGGCGATCCCGGCGAGTTCGATCGGCCGGTCACCGGTGCCGAGGAAGCGTGATCCTCGGGCCGAATCGAGGCGCGGCGATCCCGGCGAGTTCGATCATGCGGACCGCGCGGTGCCGATGGCCCGCGTACGGCGCCAACAGGTCAAGCATCTGCTCATCAGTGCTCCGCGACCGGCCGGTTAGCGCGTACCCGACCACGTTGGCGAGGTGGTAGTCGCCCACGCTGACGGCATCGGCATCGCCGTGCGCACGGAAGCCCACCTCGGCGATCGTCCACGGACCGATGCCCGGCACACGAGCGCAGGCGCTGCGCGGCTTGTGCCGGGTCGCTCGGCAGCCGCTCGCGGGCCAGCCGCAGTACCGTGCCGGCCCGCGAGTGATCCACGCCGGCCCGCCGCCACCACCACGACGGGACGACGGCGACGCGGGCCCGGTCGGGTGCCACCCGCATCCCGTCTGGCGCCGGGCCCGGCGCCGGCTCGCCGAAGTCGCGGCAGAGCAGGAACCAGGATCGACGCGACTCGATGCCGGTCACCTTCTGCTCCAGCACCGCTTGCACGGCGGTCTGGAAGGTGAGGCGGGTCGCCGGGACCCGCCAGTGGCGCTGCCGGACGCGCCACTGGGCGGCGATGACCGTGTCGGGCGGCGGGTCGAATCCCTCCGGGTCGTCGCTGTCCCCGAGCATGTCGGGCATGCGATCGAGCACCTCGGCAGCCCCCGGTCCCCACGCCTGCGCCGTGACGCGATCGTTGTCCCGCTCCACGGACAGCGTCGCGGAACCGTTCTCCCAGCGGCCGGTCAGCACCCAGTGCTGGCGGGCCACGCGTCGGGCCACCGGGTCGCGCGCGCCCCTGCTCAGCGGCCCGAGCACCAGGTCGAGGTCAATGGGCCATTGCGGCCGCCACTGCCGCCACTGCCGCATCATCGCCGAATCAGGTACTCCTCGGCCGAGCGCGGCGGCCGGTCAGGCGCCGGGGCCGCTGGATGGCCCACCGCGACCGCGCCGAGCGGCTGCCAGTCCTGCGGCAGCTCCAGCACGTCCTGCACCACATCGGGGCAGAAGACGGTGGAGGAGATCCAGGCCGAGCCCAGGCCCTGCGGCCGCCAGGGCCACCAGGAGGTTCTGCACGGCCGCCCCTCCCGCGACGAGGAACAGGTCGCGCTCGAAGCCGCGCCTGCGGGGATCGGGGTAGTCATGGGCGGCCCCGGCCAGGGCCAGGAATGGCAGGACGATGGCCGGCGCACGGCGCAGGATGTCCCCACGGGCGACCCGCTTGGCGATCGAGGCATCCGAGTAGCGATCGAGTGTTCTCAGGTCGTGTTCCCAGCGCTCGCGCATGGCATCGAGCAATCGGGTGCGCAGTGCCTGGTCGACCAGGTGAAGGAAGCGCCAGGGCGTCGTGTGATGGGGTGCGGGGGCCGTGATGGCAGCAGTCACCGCCTCCTCGATGGCGGACGGATCGACGTCGCGGTCGCTGAAGTGGCGGATGGTGCGGCGGACGTAGGGTGCCGACCGTCGCCCGGCTGCCTCGGCTTCGTCGGTGCCGTAGCGGAACAGGTCGGCGTCGGGGGGACGGATCAGTGCGGCGGCACCAGGCCCGTCATCTTCGCTCACCCAGCCACCCAGGCCCCGCACCGCCACAACGGGCTGCCCGGCCAGTTTGCCGCCGACGAGTTCGGCGAGGCCGGCGACCTCGTCGGCGACGGCGGGCTCGGTGACGCGCAGCGGGTTGCCGTGCCGGTCGTACTGGCCGAGCAGCGATGCCAGCGGCGTCACCCCGGCCGCCCCGATCGCCGCGTCGGTCTGTCCCAGCCGCCATGGGCGGCCCAGGGTGTCGCTGATCAGCAGGCCGAGCCGTACCCGGCATCGGCCGGAAAGGTCGCGCCGCAGCTTGCGCGCCTCGCCGTCGGGGTCCTCGGGCAGCGGCAGGACCGACCCCGCCGGGACGTTGCTGGCATCGACGCCGGCGGCGGCCAGCACCAGTCCGCTGCGGGTACGCACGATGCGCGTGCCGACCGAACCGTCCGGCTCCCAGCGGGTGGCGACCACCTCTGCGGTGTGCTCGGCGATGACCTCCTCGCGCGGACGATCGGTGAGCAGGCCCAGCGACTTCGCGACGATCTTTGAGGTGACGACCACGATGTCGCCGTCGGCCCAGCCGGAGCTCCCGTCGGGCCATACCGGGGGGCGCGCCGCGATCAGTGCCGCGAGGTCGTCCCCGGCCGCGACCTCCGGCAGCCCGCTCAGCGCTACCGCCTGCACCCCGGTCACGGTCGCAACTCCTGGGCCAGCGAGAAGGCCGTCCACGCCAGTTCCCGTGCTGCCGCAGGGTCCGACATGAGCAGGTTGCCGGACCGGACCACGATCCCGGAGGGTGCCAGCGCCGACGCGGCGGACTCGTCCTGCGTCGCAACCAGCCATCCATCGAGCAGGTCCGGCCCGTAGTGCTCGGCGACCGCCGTGGCATCGGTGGCCACGCCGATCGCGCGCAGGCAGGCATCGGCCATCCCGCGCACCGGTGCGCCGGCGATAATCGGGCTGACGCCCACCACCGGCGCCGGCGAGGCCATCAGGGCGGTCCGGATGCCGGGAACGCTCAGAATGGCGCCGATCGAGACCACCGGGTTGCTCGGCGGCAGGATGATGAGGTCCGCCTCGCGGATGGCCTGCAGCACTCCTGGTGCCGGTTGCGCAGACTCCGCCCCGATCTGCTGGAAGGCCTGCGCCGGCAGTTGCGCCCGATGGCGGACCCACCATTCCTGCAGGTGGATGGCTCGGCTGCCGGTCGCCTCGTCGGCGATGACCACGTGAGTCTCCACGCGATCATCGGTCATCGGCAGGAGCCGAACGCCCGGCTGCCAACGCTGGCACAGCGCCTCGGTGATGCGGTGCAGCGGATACCCCGCTGTGCGCAACTGAGCCCGGATGAGGTGGGTCGCCAGATCACGGTCCCCGAGGCCGAACCAGTCCGGTCCGTACCCGTAGGCCGCCAGTTCCTCCTTGGCCCGCCAGCCCTCGTCGGCTCGGCCCCAGCCGCGATCCTCGTCAATGCCGCCGCCCAGGGTGTACATGACCGAATCGAGGTCCGGGCAGATCCGCAGGCCGAACAGGTCGATGTCGTCGGCGGTGTTGCCGATGACGGTGATCTCGGTCTCCGGCACCCGTTCGGCGAGGACGTCTCGCAGCCCGCGCAGGAAGCGGGCACCGCCGATCCCGCCGGCCAGTGCTGTGATGCGCATGCCATTGATGGTCGCAAGCGGCCCGCCGACAGCGACAGCGGGGCTAGGCTGCTCTACGGTGCCGGTATGCGCTGGCCGAACGGGTCGCAGGTCGCCGTCACGCTGGGATGGGACGACGCGACGACAGCCGACCGCCGCTTGGTGGCGGCCCACAACCGCTACGGGTTGCCCGCCACCTTCTTCGTGAACTCCGGCAAGCTCGGGCTGTCAGCGGCGCGCAGCGGATGGAAGGACTACATCGACGCCGGGGAGGTGCCCAGCCTGTACGCCGGCCACGAGGTGGCCAGCCACACCGTGGATCACCCCGACCTCATAGCCCTGCCCGACGCTGAGATCGCCGAGCAGGTGAGCCTGGACCGGCGCGCTCTGCAGGCCCTCGTCGGCTACCCCGTGACCGGATTCGCCGCACCGTTTCGGTCCCAGGATGCGCGCGTTGCAGGGGTGCTGCGCGCTGTGGGTATCCGCTACTCCCGCGGCCCTGGATCCGACCCGACGGGCACGCCGCCGGCCGATCCGCTCCACTGGGTGCCGGCCGCGCACTGCCTGGAGGATGTGCCCGCTCTGGTGGCACGGGCCGCACCCGGTTCGCTGCTGTGCATTTGGGGCCACAGCTACGAGTACGACGAGCAGGACGCCTGGGACCACCTGGACGCGATGCTGGCCGCGCTGGCCGCCAGCGACTGCTGGGTGGCCACGCACCGGGATGCCATCGCTGCCCTGGACCGGCGGTGAGTCCGTGCTAGAGCGACTCTGGCAACTCGTCCAACTCGCCCGCCAGGAGCGACAACTCCTCCCGGGTGAGGCTCAAGTGGCCGGCTGCGGCGTTGGCCAGGACGTGTCCCGGATCGCTGCTGCCTGGGATGGGGATGATGTGGTCCCCCTGAGCGAGCAGCCACGCAAGGGCCACCAGTGACGGCTTCACGCCGTGGTTGCGGGCGATGTCGCGCAGCGGCTCCACCACCGCGAGGCTGCGTGCGAGCGCATCCGGCTTGAACTGCGGCAGTTTGGAGCGCAGATCGGTCCACCGGAACGTGCGCGAGGTGGCGATGGCTCCGGAGAGCAGGCCGCGGCCGAGCGGCGAAGAGGCCACGAAGGCGATGCCGCGGCTGCCCGCCCAGGTGGCCAGCGGGAGGTTGCCCTGCTGCGCGTACGACAGTTCCGCAGTCACCACACTGATCGGGTAGACCTGCTGCAGCCGGGCCAGGATCTCGGTGTCGGTGCTGCGGATGCCCAGCATGCGGACTTTGCCCGCCTGGACCAGTGCTGCCATCGCCCCCCAGGACTCGGTGACGTCCACCGCCGGGTCGGGCGCCTGCAGGAGGTAGACGTCCAGCACGTCGGTGCGCAGCCGTCGCAGGGACTCGTCAACGGCGGCGTGGATGTGCTCCGGGGTCGCGTTGTGGTGGTAGGTGCCATCGGAGCGCCCCGTGATGCCGACCTTCGTGGTGAGGACGGCATCCCCGCGCCGCCCCGCCAGTGCCTGGCCCAGGAGCCGCTCGTTGCCGAACGGGCCGAAGGAGTCGGCGGTGTCGAGGTAGTCCATCCCGACGTCGAGCGCCTGGTGGACCGCCCGCTCGGCGCGCCGATCATCGCGGTTCTCGACGTCGTAGACCCCCGTCATGCCCATGCAGCCCAGACCGACCGCCCCGACGGTGACCGACGTGGAACCGAGTCGGCGGCGCGGCACCCTCGCGACGTCGATGACGAAGGGCGAGTCCGTCACGAGGCGCTCCGAGGCGTTGCGGTGCGCTGCTCGGCGCCCACCCGCCCACCCCGTCCTCCCACACCGCCCGCATGTACAGGTCGCGCAGCATGTCCATGATCTGGTCGGGGAACTCCAGGGGGAGGCAGTGCGAACCCGGCAGCGAATGCACCTCGGCGTGCGGGATCTGGCTGGCGTACTCCATCACATCGCTGTGGGAGGTGAGGGCATCGACCGCTCCGGCCACGATGGTGACGGGTATCCGGACGAAACTCGGGTCGATGCGGCCATGCTGCTCCAGCGCGATCGCCAGGCCGAAGTACCACTCCCAGTCCTGGGAGAAGAAGGCCTCCACCCAGAGCTGGACGTCCTTGGCGTCGGCGTAGGGCAGCATGATGCCGCTGTGCCGGAAGACCTCGGCGAACGCCCGATTCTTCGGGACCACGCTGCTGAGCCAGTTCAACTGCCGGCCGATCTTCTGGCCGGTCTTCACGATGCCCAGGCCGAGCGGTCGACGGATGGGGCGCGGAACCAGTTGCGGTGCCAGGATGGTGTCGAACGTCCCGCCGGGGACCCCTGCCACCGACAGGATGCCGAGCACGCGCTGCGGGTGCTCCCGCGTCAACTCGAAGGCCACATTGACCCCCAGCGACCACGCCACCACCACCGCGCTGTCCCAGCCCATGTGGTCCAGCAGCGAGACGGCGTCGGCGACATGATCCTCGATCTGCACCCGGCTGGGGTCGGCCGGACGCTCTGAGCCGAGCACCCCGCGCTGGTTCCAGCCGGCCACGGCGTACTCGCAATCGGGGTCCAGCAGCCGCGGCCACGCCTGCGGGGGCACGCCCATGCCGTTGCAGATCAACACGCGCGGGCCCTGCGTGCGGCCGTTGTGCCAGCCCACCAATCGGGTGCCGTCGGCGGCGATCAGGTCGAACTCCTGGTGCATGACATCCAAGCGTCGCATGCGCCCCGCACGGCCGTGCACCGGGCCTCGGCACCGTCCCGCCGCGCAGTGGCCGAACCGTCGCGCTGCGCATGGGAGCGTGCCGGTTCGGCCGCTCCGCGCCGCACCCTAGGCTTGGGTCATGACCTCCACCCCCGATATCAAGCCGCGCAGCCGCCAGGTCACCGACGGGTTGGAGCGCGCCCCGGCCCGCGGCATGCTGCGAGCCGTCGGACTCTCAGATGAGGACTTCGCCAAGCCTCAGATCGGTATCGCCTCCAGCTGGAACGAGATCACGCCGTGCAACCTCTCGCTGCAGCGCCTGGCGCAGGCGGCCAAGGAGGGCGTGCACGCCGCAGCCGGGTACCCGTTGGAGTTCGGCACCATCTCGGTCTCCGACGGCATCTCGATGGGGCACGAGGGCATGCATTTCTCGCTGGTGAGCCGCGAGATCATCGCCGACAGCGTGGAAACGGTCATGGAGGCCGAGCGCCTCGACGGCATGGTCACCTTCGCCGGTTGCGACAAGTCCCTGCCCGGGATGCTGATGGCGGCCGCCCGCCTCGATGTCGCCAGCGTCTTCGTCTATGCCGGCTCCATCCTGCCCGGCCGGGTGACCCTGACCGACGGCACCGAGAAGGACGTCACGATCATCGACGCCTTCGAAGCGGTCGGCGCCTGTGCGCGGGGCCTGCTCAGCCGTGAGGACGTGGACCGGATCGAACGGGCGATCTGCCCGGGCGAGGGGGCCTGCGGGGGCATGTTCACGGCCAACACGATGGCGTCCATCGGGGAGGCCATCGGGATGTCGCTGCCGGGATCGGCGGCCCCGCCGGCCACCGATCGGCGCCGCGACGGGTACGCGCGCAGGTCCGGCGAAGCCGTGGTCAACCTCTTGGCCAAGGGCATCACCGCCCGGCAGATCATGACCCGGGAGGCCTTCGAGAACGCCATCACGGTCCTCATGGCCCTCGGCGGGTCCACCAACGCCGTCCTGCACCTGCTGGCAATGGCCCGTGAGGCCGAGGTGCCGCTGGAGCTGGAGGACTTCCACCGGATCGGGGCACGGGTGCCCCTGCTGGGCGATTTGAAGCCCTTCGGCCGCTATGTCATGACCGACGTGGACCGGGTGGGCGGCATCCCGGTCGTGATGCGGGCCCTGCTCGACGCCGGACTGCTGCACGGCGACACGCTGACGGTGACCGGCAGGACGCTGGCGGAGAACCTTGCCGTCATTGACCCGCCGGACCCCGACGGCAAGATCCTGCACGCCACGGACGCCGCGCTCATGCCCACCGGCGGGATCACCGTGCTGTCGGGGTCGCTGGCGCCCGAGGGTGCGGTGGTGAAGAACGCCGGCATACCGGTGGACACCTTCGAGGGGCCGGCCCGGGTGTTCGAGCGGGAGCGGGCGGCCATGGATGCGCTGGAGGACGGCACGATCCAGGCCGGCGACGTGGTGATCATCCGCTACGAGGGTCCGAAGGGCGGCCCCGGCATGCGCGAGATGCTCATGATCACCGGCGCCATCAAGGGCGCTGGACTGGGCAAGGACGTGCTGCTCATCACCGATGGCCGGTTCTCGGGCGGTACGACCGGGCTCTGCGTGGGCCATGTGGCGCCGGAGGCATCGGCGGGCGGCCCCATCGCCTACGTGCGCGATGGCGACCGCGTCCGCATCGACATCCCGAACCGCACGCTGGAACTGCTCGTGGACGAGTCGGAACTGGCGGGCCGCCGGGCAGGATGGCAGCCGCTGCCGCCGCGCTACCAGCGCGGGGTGTTGGCGAAGTACGCCAAACTGGTGGGGTCGGCGTCGCAGGGGGCGGTGACCGGCTAGGGCCACTCGCCGGCGCGACACGCGCTCCGATTGCCGGGCTTGGCTCGGATTGCCTGACACTCTGGGGTCTGACCTTGCGGCCCCCGGCGAGTCGGAGCCCCCATGCAGGACCTTCCGTTCCCCGGCACCCAGGTGGTGCTCGCGGTTGCGGCTGTGGCGGTGCTGTTGCTCAGTACCCCGGCGTTGCCGCCGTCCCAGCAGTCGGCCGGTGCCGCGGCAACCGTGCCCACGTGGGCGGAGCGGGGCGCTGCGGCGAGTTGGATCGCCAACGTCCGTCCCGACACCGTGAGTTTCGCGGTGGTGGATGCGACGGGGGAGCAGGTCGCGGGATTCCGCGCCGATTCACCGGTCCCGGCTGCATCGACGGTGAAGATCATGATCATCGCCGCCTACCTCCGGCAACCCGACGTGGCCGAGCGGGACTTGACCTCCCGCGAGCGCACCCGGTTGCACAACATCGTGTCCTGGTCGTCCAACGACGACGCCACCGGGCTCCTGAAGCAGGCGGGCTGGTCGGCGATGGCGGAGCTCGCCGAGGATGCCGGTATGGAGGGCGGATTCACGCCTGACTACGACTCCTGGGGCCTGACCGAGGTGACGGCGGCCAGCCTTGCGCAGCTGTTCCACCGGCTGCCCTCGCTGTTGCCGCAGCGGCATCGCGATTACGCGCTGGGGCTGTTCCAAGAGGTCATCCCGTGGCAGCAGTGGGGGATGCCGAGTGCCACGCCGGAGGGCTGGCAGTGGTACGTCAAGGGCGGCTGGATCAGCCGCGTCGTCAATCAGGTGGGGACCTTCACCAACGGGGGTCGGGAGTTCACGGTGGCGGTCACGGTGGCGGGCGAGCCCGGTACCGGCACGGGGGTGAGCGCTGCACCGCAAGAGGTGCCCGCGGTCCGGACGATCGAGGCGATCACCCGCGCGCTCTTCGCCGACGGTAGCGTCCCGGCAGCGCCGGCTGCGAGCTGTCCGTCGGTCTCCCAGGTTGCCCGGGCCGCAACCGACGAGTCGTCGGGGGCGCGCGTGGGCGCGTGCGGATGGGCAGCCGCGGGCGCATGACGCCGCAACGCAGCCGGGACGATGGTCCCTGGCGCGCGGCCCGGCACGGTGCGACGCATGAGCGCATGCCAGATGTTGTCGTCTCCGAACTCCAGGAGCAGCCCACCGCGGTAGTGCGGGAGGTCGTTGCCCTGGGCGCGCTGACCGACTTCTTCGGTCGCAGCTACCACGTCGTCGCCGCGGCGCTCGCCGACCAGGGCCTGCAGATCGCGGGGCCGGCCATCGCCAAGTACTACGGCATGCCGACCGACCGGGTCGACGTCGAGGCGGGGTTCCCGGTAGCGGGGCAGGTCGCCCCGGTGAACGGTGTGCATGCCGGTTCGCTGCCAGCGGGGCGGTGCTACGAGGCGGTGCACACCGGCCCCTACGACACGCTGGAGCAGACGTACAACCTCGTCTTGGAGCGCATGAGCGCAGATGGCGTGCAGCCCAGCGAGGTGATGTGGGAGTACTACCTCTCCGATCCTGAGGACGAGCCCGATCCGGCGAAGTGGCAGACCAGGGTCTGTTGGCCGGTGGCAGGGTAGACCTGCGGGGATCCCCGCTGCGAACCTCGGTCGCTGGGGCACGATGAAGCTATGACCCGCCGGTTGTACTTCGTGGGCCGCTGGTGCAGCGACCACGGCTGGCGGGTGGTCGCGCTGTGGCTGCTGGCGCTGGCCGCCATCGTGGTCGCCGACGCCCGGCTCCCGCCCCCGCCGGCGGAGGCGTTCGTCCTGGAGGGCACCAACAGCGCCGAGGCGCAGCGGTTGTTGAACCGGGCCTTCCCCGGGACCGCCGCGCCGGCTGCGCCCCTGGTGATCGCTTCGGCCGGCCTCGACGAGCCCGCGGGTCAGGCCCTCATCGCCGAGGTCGCCGCTGCGGTGCGCGAGGTGCCCGACGTCAATGCTGTAGCGACTCCAGTGGAGGCTCCCCGGTTGTTGTCCGCCGATGGCAGCACGGCGCGGCTGGAGATCGTCGTCGACGAGCGGACCTCGGGCGAGGGCATCGGGGAGCAGATCCAGGCGGCCGCCGAGCAGGCAGCCGCTGGCCGTGCCGAGGTGGCCCTGGGCGGCTACCTGGGGGCCTCGATCTCGCAGGTGGACACGCTGCGCAGCGAGGCGATCGGGCTCGCTGCGGCGGTGGTGATCCTGCTGGTGACGCTGCGCCGCGGATGGCCGGTCATCGTCCCGTTCGCCACCGCGCTGCTCGCGGTCGGCATCGGGCTGGCAGCGGTCGGGCTCCTGGAGCGGATCACCTTCGTGCCGTCGGAGGCCACGATCCTCGGCACGATGCTGGGCCTTGGCGTGGGCATCGACTACGCGCTGTTCCTGGTCACCCGGCACCGCCGGCTCCTGCTGCGCGGCTTCGACGTGCCGGACGCGGCCGGCCGCACCGCCGGTACCGCCGGTGCCGGCATGGTCTTCGCCGGCGGTACCTTGATCGCCGCGGTGAGCGGGCTGGCGCTGACCGGCATCTCCTTCCTGGCCTGGCTGGGCATCGCCGCGGCGATCATCGTTGCCACCGCCGTGCTGGCTGCGCTGACCCTGGTTCCGGCACTGCTCGGCATCCTGGGCCCCCGGGTGCTGCCGAAGTCCTGGCAGGGGCAGCACCGGGCCATGCTCGATCACCATCTCGATCACGGCGTATGGGCCCGCATCGCCGACGCGGTCACCGGCCGACCGTGGCGCTACGCCGCGTCGTCGTCGCTGGTGCTGGTCGTGCTGGCCGTGCCCGTGCTGGCCCTGCAGTTCGGGCAGACCGATGGGACGTCGCTGCCGCCGGACAGCCCCGGTCATCGCGCGACGGTCCTGATCGCCGACGGATTCGGCCCGGGCGCCAACGGTCCGCTCGTCACCGTCGGGCAGTTGTACGCGGTGGCGACCATCCCGCGATGATCCCGAGTCGGCGTCCGGTGATCCGCGGGTGCTCGATCCCCGTATCGTCGGCGTCACCGAGGACCTGCGCAGCACGCCGGGCGTGGCCGACGTCACCGACCCGGTCATCAGCACTGACGGCGGTGTTGCCGTGTGGGTCGTCACGCCGATCACCGGTCCCGCCGATCCAGCCACCGAGGAGCTGGTGCAGCGGTTGCGCTCGGAGGATCTGCCGGCAGCGGCCGAGGGCCGTGACATGGCCGTGCTGCTCGGCGGCATCACCCCGTCGGTACAGGACCTCAACGAGCGGGTCGCGCAGCGGTTGGTGCCCTTCATCATCGGCGTGGTGGCGCTGTCGTTTCTGCTGCTGATGCTGGCCTACCGCTCGCTGGTCATCCCGGCCAAGGCGGCGGCGATGAACCTGCTCTCCATCGCCGCCGCCTACGGTGTCGTGGTCGCGGTGTTCCAGTGGGGCTGGGGGGCCGAGTGGATCGGTTTGGACGGCCCGGTACCGATCCAATCCTTCGTGCCCATGATGATGTTCGCCGTGCTGTTCGGGCTGTCGATGGATTACGAGGTCTTCCTGCTGACGGCCTTCTCCGAGCATTGGGAGCGCAGCGGCGACATGCGGGTGGCGGTGCGCCGCGGGCTGGCAGACACCGGCCAGGTGGTGACCTCGGCCGCGCTCATCATGGTGGTGATCTTCGGCTCGTTCATCCTCACCGATTCCGATATCGCCAAGATGTTCGGCGTCGGCCTGGCCACGGCGGTTGCGGTCGATGCCTCGATCGTGCGCTGCCTGCTGGTGCCGTCGCTGATGGTGCTGGCCGCGCGTTGGACGTGGTGGCTGCCGCCGTGGCTGGAGCGGGCATTGCCCCGGCTGCGGGTCGAGGGCGATCCTGCGGCACTGCACAGCATCCGTGAGGAAGCCCCGCAGCCGATGCTCGATCCCCGGCGACCGGCGACCGGCGTCGTGGCAGTCTGCCTTGGTGCCCTCGGTGCCGTCGTGCTGGCTCCGGCATCGTCTGTCGGCGCCGTCGTGACCGTGGCCTCAGCGCTGGCCGGTGCCGTGGCGGTCTGGCTGCCCCGCGGAATTCCCGGTGCCGGGTCCGCGCCGTGGGTGCGCGTCGTCGCCATGCTGCTGGGCGTCGGGGCGGCCCTGTTGCTGATCGCCGTGGCCCTGTCCCTGGTCCCTTCGATCGAGTTGCGACCCGGCCTCACGGCCGCGATGGCGGTAGCGGCGGTTGCAGCAGCGGCCTCGTGGACTCTGCTGCGGCGCTACCTGCTGCCGATCTGCCTCGGCGCCGCCATGCTGGGGCTGGCCGTCACGGTCTCCTGGCAGCCGCTGGGGTTCTCGCTGACCCCGGCCGCCGCGGCTGTGGCGGTGCCGATCACGGCCGCGCCGGTGCTGGCGCTGCTCGCCCAGCGCATCGTCGAGGCGCTGCGAGCCGGGGCCGCCGGCAGCGGTCGGCAGGCGGCCCTGGAGCCCGCGGAGCCTGTGGAGCCGCGTAGCGCCCGTGGAGCCCGTGGAGCCCGTGGAGCCCGTGGAGGCGGGCGCGGTGATGCGCACACGATCCGCTCTGGCCGCACTGCTGGTGGCCCTGCTGCTGGCGGCGCCGACCCCGGCATCCGGTTCGATCGTGCCGACGCAGGAGTCGGCCGAGGTGTCCAACGAGGAGGTGGTGCTGGCCACCCTGGATCCGAGTGGGCTGCCGGTGGATGCCGTGCTCATCAGCCGCGTGGTCAGCCGCGGCGGACCGCAGCGAACCGTCGTGGACCCGGCGAGTACGACGAACGTGCGCTACCGCGATCGGCGCGGTCAGCCGCCGGTGACCCAGGACGGCGTCCTGGTCGAGGTGGGTGGAACCCGGCCGAGCACCACGCTTGACCGAGGCGTTCTTCGACAAGCCGCTGCCCGTGGCCCTGCATGCCCAGTACGAACTCGCGGGCCGCAGCGTGGATCCGCGCGAAGTCCTGGGCGCCGCCGGCGGTCTGGCCATCACGTATACCCTCACCAACACCACAGCCGTCGCCGAACCCATCAGCTATGTCGACGCTGCCGGCGTGCCCCGCGGGGCGGAGCTGCCGGTGTTCGTCCCGCTGGCCGGGGAGCTGGTCATCACAGTGCCCGATGGACTGCGCCTGCTCGGCGCGCCCGGCGCCGCAACCGCGACGGACGCCGACGGGCGGACCCTGCTGCGCTACGAGGTGCATCTGGCGCCCCCGGTCGGCGACTTCCAGCAGCAGTTCCGCGTCACGCTGCAGGCGGATCGCGGGGCAACACCGGCGGCTGAGCTGACCCTGGCACCGGTCGTCAGCGGCCAGAGCCCGGCGCTGGGTTTCGCCGCCGATCTTGTGGCCGAGTCGGTCGATGGGTCCGTGGAACTGGCCACTGCCGCCGAGGAGTTGGACGATGGCACCGGCCGACTGGCAGCGGGGGCGGCTGCCCTGGCCGCCGGCGCTGCGGAGGTGGCTCGGGGGCAGCAGTCGCTGCAGGAGGCCTTGGCCGCGGGCGGTGAGGGCGCGGCCACCGCGGCCGCCGGTGCCGATGCCCTCGCCTCCGGGGTGGCGCAACTGGCTGAGGGCCTGGCGATCCTGACCGGCGAGGACGGGTTGCCCGCAGCCGCGGCTGCGGCGGCGACCGCTGCGGATTCGGCTGCCCTGCTGGCCGACATCATCGGCAGTTCCGCAGACGGCGCCTGGCGGCCTGAGGTGCGCTGGCCCGGCGGCGCGCCCCCGCCCCCCGCCACCGATCTGCCCTCGTGGGCCGACGCCGTGGCGGAACTCGCCGGGCTATTGGCGGGGTTGTCCTTCCAGCCGGACGGCAACCCTCGGGACGGAGTGTGCGACCTCGATCAGGACCGCGACGGTGCGTTGGACCAACCGATCGGCGATATCGACTGCGTCCCGACGCTGGTGCAGGCGCTGCGGGCCCTGGCTGAGGCAACCGGTGCCGCCGGTGTCGTGGCCGCTGCCATCCCCGGCCTGCTTGAGGAGGTCGGCCGCGGCGGCACGACGGCCCTCGCCGCTGCCCTGGAGGCGGGCGGGGCGGCCGATCGCGCCGCCACTGGTGTCGCGGACCTGCAGACGCGACTGTGCGGTGCCGAACCGGTCGTGCCCCCCGATGTCTGCGAAGGGCTCGATGCCATCGCTGTGGATGCGGAGACCGCGGTGGAGCAGGCCCGCGTTGCCGAGGATGCGCTCGCCGAGACAGCGCAGCCGCTGGGCGAGGCGGTCCTGCGTGCGGGTGGCCTAGCCGTGGGACTGCCGGTGCTGTCGGCGCTGATCGCCGGGACCGCAGAACTGGCTGCCGCAGCCGGTGACCGCCTTCGCAGCGGGTCGGCGGGCGAGCCAGGCCTGGTCGAAGGCCTGGAGCAGTTGGCGGACGGTCTGGGGCGGGCCAGTGGCGCCGTGGCCGCGCTGGTGGTCGGGGCGGACGCAGCCGCGGACGGCAGTGGCGAACTGGCCGGGGCGGTCGGCGCGCTGGCCGACGGCCTGGCACGAGCCGACGCCGGTGCCCAGGCGTTGGGTCGGGGATCGGCGGAGGTCGGTGCGGGCGCCGCCGCTCTGGCCGAGGGGTCGCAGTCGCTCCGCGACGAGGGGACCGCCCGCCTGTTGAGCGCCATCACCGATGGGTCCGCCGACGCGGCGCTGGCGGAGGCCTACCTCGCCGCGGTCGATGCCCGCGCCGCAGACGGGCTGCCCTACGGAGCACCGGAAGGTGCCGTCGGGCACGCGGCCTATGCCTACCAGATGCCGTCCACCGAGCCGGGCGCAGCGCTGCCGCTACTGGCGATCGCTGCGATCGTCGCGATGGCCGCGCTCGCCGTAGCGGGTGGGGCGCGCCGCAGTCTGTGACGTTGGAGCCGCGATGCGGCCGGCGCAGATGCCCACGTGGCTGCATCCGCTTCGGGCTTGCAGGCGGTGCGGGGGCGGAATCGGCCGGTTTGCGGGCCAGGGCTGCACCCGGTTCGGGGGTTTGCACCCGGGGCGGGGGCGGAATCGCCTGGAACCGGGCCAGGTCTGCACCCGGTTCGGGGGTCTGCACCCGGCGCGGGGGCGGAATCGCCTGGATCTGAGCGCCACAGCCCCCGTTCCGGGTGCTAACCCCCAAACCGGGTGCACCGTTGCTGCCCCAGAGGCGCTCTCAGCCCCCGCCCCGGGTGCAGACCCCCAAAACGGGTGCACAGCCGCGCCAGCACAGCCGCGCCAGCACAGCCGCGCTAGGGGCGCCGGCCAGGGGGCGCCGGCACCCGCACCCAAGGGCAGCCCCGGGCCTCCCGGTGGAGCCGCGAGGCCCGGGATCTCCGCAGAGCGGCACCCACCCCAGCCGCCGCCAGACGCAGTACACCTTGGATTGCGACGATCAGCCAAGAGGAGGCGGCGCGCTGCAGGTGACCGCCCGGTCCGGATCAGAGGGCCCCGGCGGCGCGCCGCAGCGCAGCCAGTTGCGGACCGGTGCCGATCGCGATGACGACATCTCCGGGTCCGATCGCTGTGTCGCCGGGCGGGTTGGTCACGAAATCGCCGCCCTCGTGCCGCAGCGCCAGCAGCAGCGCGCCGTCCCCCTCGTGGAGCCGCGTGGACCGAACCGAGGACCCGGCGAGCGTGGAGTGCGCGGCGACCGTCACCTCCTCCAGTCGGAACTCGACGTCCTGGTCGTGCATCGCCACTTCCAGGAAGTCCACGACGTGCGGTTGCAGAGCGAACGCGGCGATGCGGTTGCCGCCGATGCGCTGCGGGTTGACGACCCGATCGGCGCCGGCCCGCAGGAACTTCTGCTCGGCGTCGGCGGTGCGGGCCCGGGCGATGATGATGAGCCGCGGCTGCAGCGCCCGGGCAGTGAGCGTCACGTACAGGCTGGCGGCGTCGGTGTCGAGCGTGGCGACCAGGGTTCGCGCCCGATCGATGCCGCAGGAGCGCAGCACGTCGTCGCTAGTGGCATCGCCAGCCACGTGGACGTAGGGGCAATCCTCCAATCGCTCCTCGTCGGCGTCGATGACCAGGACGTCCTGGCCGGCGGTGCGCAACTGTGCTGCCGCTGCCCGGCCCGACGCGTCCCCAGCCGCAGACGATGGCGTGGTCGGACAGTCGATCGATGTCGTGCGTCATTCTGCGTCGCCCCCAGACGTTGCCGATGTAGCCCTCCACGAGGAAGGCCAGCAGCGAGGTGAGCGCGTACAAGACCACGCCCACGCCCATCAGGATGAAGGCGATCGTGAACACCTTCTCCGCGGTCCCGAACGGCTCGACCTCGCGGAAGCCCACCGTGGTCATCGTGGTGACCGTCTGGTAGACGGCGTTGAGCGGCGAAAGGCCCAGCAACAGGTAGCCCACGATGCCGACCACCATGACGGCGCCGAGCAGGGCCAGACTCAAGACCATGCGCCGCCGCATGACGTCGGCGGGCGTCGTCCTGGTCATGGGGCCATTCTTGCCCTCGATGCCGCACGAGCCTGGTGCTGCGTCGTGCACGCGCGTTTGACAGGTCGGCCCTCGATCCCCGATACTGATGAGCGTGCGTGGAATCCTCCTCGTAGTTCGCTAGCGCGACGCTTACCAGCGCCGCGCTCACCCTCCGTTGCCGATGAGGCCGGAGGGTTTTTCGTTGCACCGGCCCGGTGCGATCCATCGGACCGGCGCGACGAGGAGCGGCCCGGCCGCAGCCCGACACCGGGGGCGGCGGCCGGGCCGCTGGGGGAGACACGCCGCACGCAGACATCACGATGAGGGCGCAGATGAGCGAGCAGATCACGGGGGCGCAAAGCCTGGTCAAGTCCCTGGAGCACGCCGATGTGGATGTGGTCTTCGGCATCCCCGGCGGGGCAATCCTTCCGGCATACGACCCGCTGATGGATTCCACCAAGGTCAGGCACATCCTGGTGCGCCACGAGCAGGGTGCCGGCCACGCCGCCGAGGGATACGCGATGGCGACCGGCCGAGTCGGCGTGTGCATGGCGACGTCCGGCCCGGGCGCGACGAACCTGGTGACACCGTTGGCGGACGCCCACATGGACTCGGTGCCCATCGTTGCGATCACCGGCCAGGTGGGCAGCAGATCGATCGGCACCGATGCCTTCCAAGAGGCTGACATCCGCGGCATCACCATGCCGATCACCAAGCACAACTACCTGATCACCGACCCGGCCGAGATCCCCGCGCGCCATCGCCGAGGCCTTCCACATCGCCGCGACCGGCCGGCCCGGCCCGGTGCTGGTGGACATCGCCAAGGACGCGCTGCAGGCCATGACCACGTTCCGCTGGCCGGCGGCGCTGGACCTGCCCGGCTACCGGCCGACCGTCCGGCCCCACTCGCGGCAGGTGCGCGACGCCGCCCGCATGATCGTGGCGGCCGAGCGACCCGTCCTGTACGTGGGCGGCGGGGTCATCAAGGCCAACGCCCACGCCGAACTGGCCGCCCTGGCGGAGCTGACCGGCATCCCGGTGGTCCCCACGCTCATGGCGCTAGGGGCCTTCCCCGACACCCATCCGCAGAACCTGGGCATGCCCGGCATGCACGGCACGGTGGCCGCGGTCGGGGCGCTGCAGAAGGCGGACCTGCTGATCGCGATCGGGACCCGGTTCGACGACCGGGTGACCGGCAAGCTGGACTCCTTCGCGCCACACGCCCGCGTCATCCACGCCGATGTCGACCCTGCAGAGATCGGCAAGAACAAGCCGGTCGATATCCCGATCGTGGCCGACGCCAAGCACTTCATGCGCGACCTGCACGCGGCCATCGCGGCGGAGCACGACGCCGGCCGGACCAGGCAACTACGACCGGTGGTGGCGGACGCTGAACGGCTGGAAGGAGACGTACCCGCTGGGCTACGACCTGCCGGCCGACGGCACGCTCTCGCCGCAGTACGTCATCGAGCGGCTGGGGGCCATCGCCGGACCGGAAGCGATCTACGCCGCCGGCGTCGGCCAGCACCAGATGTGGGCCAGCCAGTTCATCCGCTACGACAACCCGCGCACGTGGTTGAACTCCGGCGGCCTGGGGACCATGGGCTACGCCGTGCCGGCAGCGATGGGAGCGAAGGTGGGCCGGCCCGAGGCGACCGTGTGGGCCATCGACGGCGACGGCTGCTTCCAGATGACCAATCAGGAGTTGGCCACCTGCACGATCAACAACATCCCGATCAAGGTCGCGCTGATCAACAACTCCAGCCTCGGGATGGTCCGCCAATGGCAGACCCTGTTCTACAACGAGCGCTACTCCAACACCGATCTGGAGAGCCACTCCTTCCCGGACTTCGTGAAGCTGGCCGAGGCGTACGGCGCGGTCGGCCTGCGCTGCGACAGCGCCGAGGATGTGGACGCGGTCATCGAAAAGGCGATGGCGGTCAACGATGTCCCGGTCGTGGTGGACTTCCGGGTGCACCGCGACGCGATGGTGTGGCCGATGGTGGCCGCAGGAACCAGCAACGACGAGATCAAGGTGGCCCGCGATCTGGCGCCGCAGTGGGATCGGGAAGAGGAAGAATGAGTCGGCACACCATCTCGGTCCTGGTGCAGGACGTCCCCGGCGTCCTGGCGCGCATCGCCGGCCTGTTCAGCCGGCGCGGCTTCAACATCGAGTCGCTGGCCGTGGGCCCGACCGAGCGCCCCAGCATCTCCCGGATGACCATCGTGGTCTCGGTGGATGAGTTGCCGCTGGAGCAGGTCACCAAGCAGTTGAACAAACTGGTGAACGTGCTGAAGATCGTCGAGCTCGAGCCGCAGCAGTCCGTGGTGCGCGAACTCATGCTCGTGAAGGTCCGCGCCGACAACGAGGTGCGGTCCCACGTGCTGGAAGTGGCGCAGCTGTTCCGCGCCAAGGTGGTGGACGTGGCGCCGGACGCGGTCACGATCGAGGTCACCGGGGGCCGGGACAAGCTCACCGCCCTGCTGCGGGCGCTGGAGCCGTTCGGCATCAAGGAGCTGGTGCAGTCCGGGGCTGTCGCCGTGGGCCGGGGCAACAAGGCCATGGCCGATCGGGCACTGAAGTCCGCCTGAACCGCCGGACCGTACCCTTGTCCGGGGATATCTCTGCAACGAAGGAGCCACAGTGGCGACGCTGTTCTACGACAACGATGCCGACCTGTCGATCATCCAGAACCGGGTGGTCGCCATCCTGGGGTACGGGTCCCAGGGCCACGCCCATGCGCTGAGCCTGCGCGACTCCGGCGTGGACGTCCGGGTCGGCCTGGCCGAGGGCTCCAAGAGCCGCGCCAAGGCCGAGGCCGAGGGCCTGCGCGTGGTGGATCCGGCCACCGCCTGCGCCGAGGCCGACCTGATCATGGTCCTGGTGCCGGACCCGGTGCAGCGCGAGCGTGTACGCCGAGGCGATCGCCCCGAACCTGCAGGCCGGCGATGCCCTGTTCTTCGCCCACGGCTTCAACATCCGCTTCGGCTACATCCAGCCGCCGGCCGACGTGGACGTCTGCATGGTCGCGCCCAAGGGCCCCGGTCACCTGGTGCGCCGCGAGTACGAGGCCGGTCGCGGCGTCCCGGCGATCGTGGCTGTGGAGCAGGACGCCACCGGTCAGGCGTGGCCGCTGGCGCTGTCCTACGCCAAGGCCATCGGGTCGCTGCGCGCCGGCGGCATCAAGACCACCTTCACCGAGGAGACCGAGACCGACCTGTTCGGCGAGCAGGCGGTGCTGTGCGGCGGTGCCTCGCAGTTGGTCATGTACGGCTTCGAGACCCTCGTGGAGGCCGGCTACCAGCCCGAGGTCGCCTACTTCGAGTGCCTGCACGAGTTGAAGCTGATCGTCGACCTCATGTACGAGGGCGGCATCGCCAAGCAGCGCTGGAGCGTCTCCGACACCGCCGAGTACGGCGACTACGTGTCCGGTCCGCGGGTCATCGATCCGCGCGTGAAGGAGAACATGAAGGCCGTGCTGGCCGACATCCAGTCCGGTGCCTTCGCGAAGCGGTTCATCGACGACCAGGACGCCGGCGCGCCGGAGTTCAAGGCGCTGCGGGCCAAGGGCGAGCAGCATCCGATCGAGGACACTGGCCGGGAACTGCGCAAGCTCATGTCGTGGGTCCAGTCCGACGACGAGGACTACACCGAGGGCACCGCGGCGCGCTGAGCTCGACCATCAGCAGGGCCGGCAGGGACACAGCCTGCCGGCCCTGCGGCTTTGATACCGCTGGCCTCCACTCGGGAGGGTCGGTGAGGCCGGGCGCGGTACCCGGCGGATCCCCCAATGCGTCCGGCCAGTCGGCGCGGAATCCGCGGATCGCTTGGTGCTGCGACCGCATGCGCCGTCGCCTAATCTTCCGCTCATGAATGCCGTGCGTGAGGCTCTTGCCGCATCTGACTACGACACCGTCGTCAGCGAGGTCAAGGACTGGGTCGCCACCGATCCGTCGGCTGCCTTCAGCGATGCCAGCGTCAAACGCTGGCTGGCGCTGCGCTGGAAGGACCTGTTCCTGCGCGAGGCCGTGCAGGACCCGGCCGCCGTCGCCACCGCGGAGAAGCCGGTGGGCCTGGGACGGGTGCTGAGCAACCCATTGTCCAAGGACAAGCGCAGCGATCGGCAGAAGATCGCCGACCGCTTCCTGAAGAGCATCACGGCCGCCGATTGGGACGTGGAGCTGCCGGACCCCGTGCACCCCACCATCAACCGCACACAACTGCTCCTGTGCCCCGGTCTGCTGTCGGGGATCCTGCACCCGGGGGCCCACGCATTCGTCGAGGAGGCGCCGGCGATCGAGGGGGAGTACGGCTGGCGCACCCTGCGCGCCGACCTGCACCCCTTCCGCGGCAGCGAGGCCAATGAGGCCGACATCCTGGCAGCGCTGGACCGAGGCGAGGGCTTCACCGGTGCGCTCAGCCCGATCGTGGAGCCGGCACCGCCGGAGAAGGTGTGGATCATCGGGTACAGCAAGGGCGGCCCGGATGTCTTGAGCTTCCTGGCCCATCACCCGGAGTACGCCGACCGGATCGCCGGCGTCTACACCTGGGCCGGGGCGATGGGCGGCTCGTACACTGCCGACACGATCTACAGTCAGGTCAAGGACCTCGACACCAAAACGATCTCCGATCAGTTGGACACCTTCCTGCAGATGCTGTCGCCGGGACTCGTCGAGAGGACCGGGCTGCGCCGCGTGGATGAATACGACATCAAGGGCGCCTTCCACGACCTGCAGACCTCGGTACGCGAGCAGTTCAACGCCGAGCACTCCGCCTCACTGACCGAGTTGGGCGTGCCCTGGTTCAACGTCACCGGGTCCACCACCCCGCTGGAAGTGCCGTCCTTCCAGTTCGCCGACACGGTGAAGATGACGCAGTACGACGCCAACAACGACATGCAACTCACCCAGGCCCAGGCCACGATGGACGTCCCCATCGCCACCCATGTGGCCATGCTGCACGGCCATCACTGGGACATCGCTTACGACGCGTTCCCGGCCAGGATGCGCGCAGTCTCGCCCAACCTCGACCATCCGTTCCCGCGCAAGGCGGCGCTGCTGGCCTGCTGGCGCCAGTTGGCAGAACTCGGGCTCATCGACTGAGCACCCGCCCTCGCGGAAGCGGGCCATAGGTCCTGGGCGGTCCGCAGTAGGGTGGAGCATGCAGGTCGAGGTCAAGCACTCACCCTCCTTCGCCATCGCCCACGTCTCGCTCGGGCCAGGCGAGCAGATCAAGGCGGAAGCCGGCGCCATGGTGTCGATGTCGGCCGAGGTGCAGATCGCGACGAGCACCGAGGGCGGCTTCATGCGGGGACTCAAGCGATCCCTCGGCGGGGAGTCCTTCTTCATGAACACCTTCACCGCCGGGTCGTCCGGGGGGCAGGTGTCGCTGGCTCCGACGCTGCCCGGCGACATCGTCAGCTGGGAGCTGAGCGGCCAGAACATCTTCCTGACATCGGGTTCCTATTTGGCCTCTGGCGGAACGATCGACATAGATGCCTCCTGGGGCGGAGCCAAGACCTTCTTCAGCCGGGAGGGTCTGATCATGCTCCGGATCAGCGGCCATGGGCAGATGCTGATCGCCAGCTACGGCGCGATCGAGTCGCGCGATCTGGCGCCGGGCCAGCGCTACACAGTCGACACCGGGCACATGGTCGGTTGGGCCGAAGGCGTGCAGTACAGCGTGCGCAAGGTCGGCAGTTGGAAGTCGACATTCCTCTCCGGCGAGGGCTTGGTCGTCGACCTGGTGGGCCCCGGCAGGATCTACACCCAGACCCGCAGCGCCGATGCCTTCCTGTCGTGGCTGATCCCGAAACTCCCGAGCTCCGGCTAGGCCGGAGGAAGGCCGGGCACGCCCAACTGGGCACAGGTGATCTCGTACAACCGACGGCTCATGGCAGCGTCGGCAGCCGGTCCGGTGATGGCCCGTGGCTTGTCGCGGATGAAGAAGGCGCCCGTGGTCTCGGCCACCTCCTCGGCTAGGGCCAGCCGCACCAGGGACTCGGCGCCCTGCTGCACCGAATGCTGCGGCATCGAACCGAACGCGGCCTCGAGCAGCTTGGTGCCCACCACGCCGGGGTGCACGGCATTGATGGTCACCGGCCGCTGCGGACCGAGTCGGCGCACCAGCTCGTTGAGGAACATCACGTTGGCCAGTTTCGACTGGCCGTAGGCCTGCTGCCCGTCGTAGGGCCGGTTGGCGTAGTCGGGGTCGTCGAGGTCCAGCGCTGCGCGGGCGTACATGGCCGCCGACACCACCACGATGCGGCCCCCGCGCTGGGCGAGCGGGTCCAGCAGCACATCCGCCAGCAGCGCGCCGGCGAGATGGTTGACCTGCCACGTCAGCTCATGGCCGTCCTCGGTCACGAGTCGCTCGGCGGCGTACGTGCCCGCGTTGTTGATCAGCACGTCCAGCGGGTCGTCGGCGAGGTCCTCCGCGAGGCTCCGGACTGCGGTCAGCGACGTGAAATCCGCCACGACGCCCCGGGTCGAGCCCCCGAGCTCGCGCACTACGTCGGCGACGCGGTCGGGGTCTCGGCCGTGCACGATGACATCGGCGCCCCGTGCGACCAGATCAACGGCGGTCTGTCTGCCGATTCCGTCCGTGGCACCCGTCACCAGCACTGTGGTCATAGGGCCAGTGTCGACCCGTTGCCGCCGCCAGGCATCCGCAGCCAGTGACGAATGGACCCGAGCGAATGCGGGACATCTCGCACCAGGGGCGTCGTGCATCGTGCCGTGGCTGGGAGTGGGTGCCGGATGCGGGGCGGAGGGCTTCGGGGCTCCTCCGGGCGGGCGACGGAACGGCGCTTCCCGCGGAAGTCGGCACCCCGGGCGGGCCTGAGGGCGCCACAGATGGGCGACCGGGTCTCGGTTGCGGGGGTGCTCGCCCCGGGCGGGCTCATCCTGGGGTTCACACCGCCACGCTCGCGGAAGATCTTCTTGCCGGAGAACACGCCGAGCCCGACACGCCGGGCGGCCTCGGCGGTGGGCTCCCCGGCCGCCACGAACGACCAGAACGGGTACTCCTGCGGCCGGGTCAGCCACGGTTTGCTGGACATGCAACACCTCACTTCTGCTTGGCGTGTTGCGCTGACCACTTGCGCCCGCGCCCGCGCGGCGGGTGTCAACACCCGAACCGGGTGCCGTCCCGGCTCGGGCAGGCCGCGCCCCCGCGGCGGGTGTCAACGCCCGAACCGGGTGCCGTCCCGGCTCGGGCGGCCCGGACGCTCCGCCTCGCGCCGGGTGCAGACCTCCGCCGGTGCAGAGCGGTGCACCCGGTGTGGGGGTTTGCACCCGAGGCGGGGGCTGAGAGCGTCTCCGGGGCGGCAACGGTGCACCCGGTTCGGGGGTTTGCACCCGGGACGGTGGCTCTGGAGCCTGATCCGGTCATTTCCGCCCCCGCGGCGGGTGCAAACCCCCGAACCGGGTGCAGTCCTGGCCCAGAATTCGGCCGTTTCCGCCCCCGCGGCGGGTGCAAACGCCCGAACCGGGTGCAGTCCTAGCCCCGGCGGCCCGGACGCTCCGCCCCGCGCCGGGTGCAGACCCGCGCCGGGTGCAGACCTCCGCCGGTGCAGACCTCCGCCAGTGCAGACCTCGCGCCGGGTGCAGACCTCGCGCCGGGTGCAGACCCCGCGCCGGGTGCAGACCTCCGCCAGTGCAGACCTCGCGCCGGGCGCAGACCTGCGCCGGTGCAGACCTCCGCCGGGCGCAGACCTCCGCCGGACGCAGAGGGCTGAGGCCGCCCACGCAGTTGGACCCGCCGGACACTGCAGACGCGACCCCGGCCCCAGGGGGCCGGCGGCCCTGACGCTCCATCCGCAGTCACGGGAGCCCACTACACTCCCGGCTGCGGCAAGCCGGCAATGCGGGAGGCAGGGCCGTCCGAGTGCGGCCCACGTCCGCGAGCACCGATCCATCGGACGAATCCGCCCACCCGCCGCCGGTCGCAGACCACCGCGCAGACCACCCACGCTTCCCGTGGCAGCCGCCATGTGATGATCACGTTGACGATCCCAGCGCCTCGGCATCGGCACGGCGGAGCGGGCGACGGCGGGGCGGGGCAGTGCCTCGGCAAGGCGACCGCCTCGGCAAGGCGACCGCCTCGGCCAAGAACCGCCAGGATGGTCGCGAGCAGGTCGCCGGTCAGGCTGCCCATTCCACTGCTCAGGCGGAGAGGCGGCGCGAGCATCCGCGATACGATGGAAATCGTTTGCGCCAGTCCCGCTCGACCCGGAGTCCTCCTGTGACCAAGCCGATCGTGCTCATCGCCGAAGAACTGTCTCCCGCCACTGTGGATGCCCTCGGCCCAGATTTCGAGATCCGCACCTGCGACGGTGCCGACCGTTCCGCGCTGCTGCCGGCCATCGCCGACGTCGACGCGATCCTCATCCGCTCGGCCACGAAGGTGGACGCGGAGGCCCTGGCGGCCGCCAAGCGGCTGAAGGTCGTCGCGCGCGCTGGCGTCGGGCTGGACAATGTCGACGTCAAGGCCGCGACCCAGGCCGGTGTCATGGTGGTCAATGCGCCCACCTCCAACATTGTCTCCGCGGCGGAGCTGGCGGTCTCGCTGCTGCTGGCCAGCGCCCGCAACGTCGTCCCGGCCAACGAGGCCCTGAAGCGGGGCGAGTGGAAGCGCTCCAAGTACGCCGGGGTGGAGCTGGCCGACAAGGTGGTCGGCGTCGTCGGGTTCGGCCGAATCGGCATCCTCGTCGCCCAGCGGCTGTCCGCGTTCGGCGTGCAGCTGATCGCCTACGACCCCTACGTGCAGCCGGCCCGGGCCGCGCAGCTCGGCGTGCGCATGGTGGAGCTTGACGAGCTGCTGCAGACGGCGGACTTCATCACCGTTCACCTGCCGAAGACCCCCGAGACGCTGGGGCTCATCGGCGAGGAGGCGCTGCGCAAGGTGAAGCCGACCGTGCGGGTGATCAATGCCGCCCGGGGCGGCATCGTCGATGAGCAGGCCCTGTACGACGCCATCGTCGACGGCCGAGTCGCCGGAGCCGGGGTGGATGTCTACGCCAAAGAGCCCTGCACCGACTCCCCGCTGTTCGGCCTCGACAGCGTCGTGGCCACGCCGCACCTGGGCGCCAGCACCGACGAGGCGCAGGAGAAGGCCGGCATCGCGGTGGCCAAGTCGGTCCGGCTCGCCCTGGAGGGTGAACTCGTTCCGGACGCGGTCAACGTGCAGGGCGGGGTGCTCTCGGAGCAGGTCAAGCCTCTGCTGCCGCTGGCCGAGCAGCTCGGCACCATCGCCTCCACACTGTCCTCGGCGCCGATCGAGCGGGTCGATGTCGAAGTGCTCGGCGAGGTTGCTACCGACGACGTGCGCGTGCTGGAACTCTCGGCGCTGAAGGGGATCTTCGGCGCACTGGTGGACGATCCGATCTCGTATGTGAACGCGCCCGTCATCGCCAAGGCCCGCGGCGTGGAGGTGGCCCTCACCACCGACAGTGACAGCCCCGACCACCGCTCGATGGTGCGCGTGCGCACCACGCTGACCAATGGCGAGACCGTGGCGGTTGCCGGCACGGTCACCGGCGCCCGGCACGCCACCAAGCTGGTGGGCGTCGACGGCTTCGACATCGACGTGCAGATCACCGAGCACATGGCGTTCCTCGGCTACATCGACCGGCCCGGCGTGGTCGGCACCCTGGGACGGATGCTGGGCGAGCAGGGCATCAACATCGCGGGCATGCAGGTAGGGCGCACCGACGCCGGGGGAGATGCGCTGACCGTGCTCACGGTGGATTCGGCGATCCCCGCGGTGACGATGGAGGAGATCGTCGTCGCCATCGGTGCTGGCTTCGGCCGGGCCGTCGACATCGAGTAGGGGCCGCTGTCGTCCTTCCTGGGCAGCACATCGCCCTCCGCACCCGGTCGCGTCGGTCTGTCCGTCACGTGCACCGTGGTTTCGCGGTTCGCGAATGGGTCGCGGGGCCGCGGATCGCTGCGCGCACTGCGGTCCCTGGCAATGACGACTACGCTTGCCACGTTGCTGCGCCCTAGGAGGTGAGCGTCAAGGCGCGCCGATTCCTGGCAGACTGCATCCCAGCGACAAGAGTCGGGGGGTTGCGGAAGGGCGAGGCATGAAGAAGGTACTGAAGTGGACGGGCATCGTCCTGCTCTTCGGGATTGCGGCCTTCGCACTGCTCATCATCTTCTACCCGATTCCGGATCCGAACGAGGTTGCGGTCGCGGAGTCCAGCGAGGTGCTCTACGCCGACGGTGAAACCGTGATCGGCCGGTTCGGCGAGGTGAAGCGGACCTCGATTGAGTTGTCGGAAGTGCCGCTGCACACCCAGCAAGCGGTCCTTGCGGCCGAGGACCGCAACTTCTACGAGCACGGCGCGATCTCGGTCACCGGAATGGCGCGGGCCCTCATCAACAACATCACCGGCGGCGACACCCAGGGCGGGTCGACGATCACGCAGCAGTACGTGAAGAACCTGTTCCTGACGCAGGAGCAGTCGCTGGTCCGCAAGTTCAAAGAACTCATCCTCTCGATCAAGATAGAGATCATCTACAGCAAGGAAGAGATCCTCCAGGGGTACCTCAACACCATCTATTTCGGTCGCGGCGCCTACGGTATCGAGGCGGCCAGCCAGGCCTACTACGGCAAGCCCACGAGTGAGCAGACTGTGGCCGAGGGCGCGGCGCTCGCCGGGATCATCCAATCGCCCAACAACTACCAGCCCGATGAGAACCCCGAGGGGCTGCAGAACCGCTTCGACTACGTCATCGGCGGGATGGTCGAGGAGGAGTGGCTCGACCCGGCAGAGGCGGCGCAGCAGGAACTGCCGGAGTTCATCGGGCGCAGCACGAACCAACTCGGCGGCCAGGTGGGCTACATCCTGTCCACGGTGCGTTCCGAGTTGCTCGATGAGGGCTTCACCGCCTCGCAGATCGACGGCGGCGGTCTGCGCATCACCAGCACGATCGACGAGCAGGCGCAAGATTCCATCGTGTCCACGGTGGAGCAGAACGGCCCGACCAGTGGAACC
The DNA here is from genome assembly GCA_963706835.1 of uncultured Actinomycetota bacterium. Lineage (GTDB taxonomy): Bacteria > Actinomycetota > Actinomycetes > S36-B12 > CAVXYG01. The sequence goes on along the minus strand of CAVPOB010000017.1, from coordinate 27,623 downwards.
GAGGGCCTGCGGATCGGCATCGCGGCGCTGGAACCGCAGACCGGTTCCATCCTGGCCCTGTACGGTGGCCGGGACTACGTGGAGAACTCCTTCAACAACGCGGTGCAGGCGCGCGCCCAGGCCGGCTCGACCTTCAAGCCATACGCATTGGCCTCCGCCTTCGAGAACGGCATCAACCTCGAGTCGCGCTGGGACGGCAACTCGCCGCGCACCATCTCCGGCTACACGCTGGAGAACGAGGGGAACACCTCCTACGGGATCGTGACGCTGCTGCGGGCCACCGAGCAATCCATCAACACGCCCTTCGTGGACCTGACCGACCGGGTGGGCGTCGAGCGGGTCATCAACGCCGCCTACCGGACCGGCCTGCCAGAAGACACGCCAGGCATCGAGCAGAACCTCACCTTCGTGTTGGGCACTGCCAGCCCCACCCCGCTGGAGATGGCCGCAACGTATGGCACGTTCGCCAACCGCGGGCTGTACCGGGAACCATCGATCGTCCGCCAGGTCGCCTACGACGGTGGCGTGCGGTACGAACAAGCGCTCTCCGGGGAGCAGCAGTTCGACGCCAACATCATGGACAACGTCAACTTCGCGCTGCAGAGTGTGGTCGACAACGGCACCGGCAGTCGCGCCAGTGCGCTCGGCCGTCCGGCTGCCGGCAAGACCGGCACGACCGACGACAACAAGTCCGCCTGGTACGTCGGCTACACCCCGCAGATGGTTGCGGCGGTGATGATGGTCAAGGAGGACGAGAACGGCAATCCCGTCTCCCTGCGCGGGACCGGCGGCCTGAGTCAGGTCTTCGGCAGTTCGTTCCCGTTGAGCATGTGGCTGGGCTTCGCGCAGGGGTACCTGGAGGGCAAGCCGGTGGAGACGTTCGTGGCGCCCTCTGCCATCACTGGCTTCAACAATCCGGACGCCCCCACCCCGGAGCCCACCGAGGAGCCGACGGAGGAGCCCACCGAGGAGCCGACGGAGGAGCCCACCGAGGAGCCGACCGAGGAGCCGACCGAGGAGCCGACCGAGGAGCCGACCGAGGAACCGAATCCGACTCCGGACGCTCAGTGATCGGTCAGCCGGAAGGCCGGCAGTACCGCCGGATGGTGAGCGGGGAACTCTACGATCCCGCCGATCCGGAACTGGCGGCGCTGCGGCTGGCTGCTCGACAGCTCACCTTCCGTTTCAACCACACGCCCCCGGATCAGGCCGCCGCCCGCTCGGCGCTGTTGGCCGAACTCTTCGACTCGGTCGGCCACGGATGCCTCATCGAGCCGACGCTGCATGTCGACTACGGCTGCAACATCGCCATCGGCGATCGCTGCTACGCCAATGTCAACAACGTGTGGCTGGATGTGGCCCCGATTCGGATCGGGGACGATGCGATGCTGGGCCCCGGCGTCCAGCTGCTCACCGCCACGCACCCCATCGAGGCGACGGCCAGAACCTCTGGGCTGGAACTGGGCGCACCGATCACGCTGGGCGAGGCGGTCTGGCTCGGCGGCGGCGTCATCGTCTGCCCGGGCGTCACCATCGGTGATGGCACTGTGGTGGGGGCCGGGTCGGTCGTGCTGCAAACGCTGCCTGCCGGCGTCGTGGCGGTGGGGAACCCGGCCCGAGTCGTGCGCCGAATCTAGGCGGACACCCTCACCCGGCGACGACGTCGCCCTCAGCGTTGGCGATCTCGATGCCCAGCGACTGCAGATACTGCTCGGCCTCGGAGAGGGCCTCAGCGGGCCCGGTCAGCTCCACGACCATCCAGCCGAAGTGGTTCTCGATGTTGGCGCGGCGGATGTTGGGGACGACGCCGTGATCCGTCGCCAAGTGGTAGATCACCGGTTCGGTGACCTGGTTCTCCGGGAACGTGAGGCGCAGATGGCGAGTAGGCATGAATCCCTCCGTTCGCGATGCCAACAGTCTAGTCCGTGCTGCCAGTGCTGTGTCCGCGCGGCGGACCTCGCTGTAGCGACGGTTCGGCCGGCCGCCGCCGCTATGGCCGCTCCTGTCACGGCCCGCCGCCCGATCGCGGGGCGCGTCCCGTGCTGGTCGGCATAGGATCGCGACGTGGACAGAATCCCGGATAAGTCCTCGCCGGTATTGCGGCGGCGCTTCGTCTCCACCGGCCATCTGCCGCCGCCGCAGCAGACCCAGGACATCATCGATCTCGCCTACCGCATCTTCCGCGACATCGATGAGGGCGAGAACTTCGCGGCCTATCCGGCCCTGAAGGAGATGCCCGCGGAACTGTTCGGGGTCGCCCTGTCGACCACCGACGGCCGTACCTACGCCGCTGGCGATGCCGACACCCCGTTCACGATGATGAGCGTCGCCAAGCCCTTTCTCTTCGCTGCAGTCGTGGAGGAGATCGGAGCGGAGGAGGTTCGAGCCAGGGTCGGCCTGAACGCGACAGGCATGGAGTTCAACTCGGTGGTCGCGATCGAGTTGCGCGACGGCCACTACACCAACCCCATGGTGAACGCCGGCGCGATGGCCACGCTGAGTCTTGCCCCGGGAGGCCGGGCGGAGCGCAAGTGGCGGTTTGTGCGGGAAGGGTTGAGCCGATTCGCCGGGCGGGATCTGCAGGTCAACGATGAGGTGTACGCAAGCGTCACCGCCACCAACTGGCGCAACCAGGCCGTGGCTCGGCTGCTGTACGCCCACGAGCGGCTGTACTTCGACCCAGTCGCCATCACTGACCTGTACACGCGCATGAGCACGCTGGACGTGACCGCCCGCGATCTGTCGGTGATGGCATCCACGCTGGCCAACGGCGGCGTCAACCCGGTCACCGGCGAGCGGGTGGTGGACGAGGTGACCTGTCAGCACACCTTGGCCGTCATGACCACCTCGGGGCTCTACGAGACCTCCGGGGAGTGGCTGTTCGACGTGGGGGTGCCCGGCAAGAGCGGAGTGGCAGGGGGCATGATCGCCGCAGCGCCGGGCAAGGGCGGCCTGGCGTCCTTCGCGCCGCCGCTGGACCGGGCGGGCAACAGCGTGCGGGGCCAACTGGTGACCAAGCACCTCAGCCAGGAGTTGGGGTTGAACCTGTTCGCCTCGGCCGCCGGCCCGGCCTCAGATGCCTGATCCGGAGTAGTTCAGCAGGAACAACCCCGCGGCGGCGAAGGCCCCGATCACCGGTCCGACCACCGGCACGATGGCGTACCCCCAGTCGATGGGCTGCTTGTTCTTGATGGGCAGGACCGCGTAGGCCAATCGCGGTCCCAGATCGCGGGCAGGGTTGATGGCGTAGCCGGTGGAGCCGCCGAGGCCGGCACCGATCGCGATCACGGTGAACGCCACGCCCGCGTATCCCAGTCCCAGGTTGCCGAGGCTGGGGGCCTGTCCTTCCAGGCCCGGCGCCCACGGCTGCTGCTGGATGATCCAGTACACCAGCACGAAGGTGGCCACGGCCTCGCTCACGGTGTTCCAGCCCAGCGAGCGCACCCCGGGGGCGGTGTAGAAGATGCCCCCGGTGGTCTCCGGATGGTCATGGGTGTCGAACTGCTTCTTGTATGCCACGTAGACCAGCAGGGCGCCGAGGAAGGCTCCGACGAACTGGCCGATGAGGTACAGCGGCACGTCCGACCAGGAGGTCTCGCCGGTGAGCGCCAGGCCGAGCGTGACGGCGGGGTTCAGGTGCGCCCCGGATCGCCACGCCACCGAGGCGCCGACGAAGACGGCCATGCCCCAGCCGAAGGCGGTGAGCATCCAGTTGCCGGCGCCGTACCCGTGGCTGCGCCGCAACATGCTCAGGGCCCCGATCCCGCAACCGATCAGGACGAGGATCCCCGTGCCGATGACCTCGTTGCCGACGATCATCCTGATGGTCAGGTCAGTGTCCATGAGCAGTGTCTAGCACCGCTCGGGGCGCCCCACCCGCTGTTCAGCGAAAGCCGCCGGCCGGCTCCTCGGTCCGCATCGGCCCGGCGAACTGGCTGCGGTACAGGGCCGCGTAGTGGCCGTCGCGCGCCAGCAGGGCGTCGTGGTCGCCCTGCTCCACGATCGCTCCGTCCACCAGGACCAGGATCGTGTCCGCGTCGCGGATCGTGGAGAGGCGGTGGGCGATGACGAAACTGGTCCGGCCAGCGCGCAGCCGTCCCATCGCCTCCTGGATGAGCATCTCGGTGCGCGTGTCCACCGAACTGGTCGCTTCGTCCAGGATGAGGATCGGGGCGTCGGCCAGGAATGCCCGCGCGATCGTCACCAACTGCTTCTCCCCGGCGGACAGGTTGGCGGCGTCCTCGTCCACTACGGTGTCGTAGCCGTCCGGCATGGTCGCCACGACATGGTCCACGTAGCAGGCTGCAGCCGCTCGCTCGACGTCGTCGCGGGTGGCTCCTGCCTTGCCGTAGGCGATGTTGTCGGCGATGGTCCCGCCGAACAGCCAGGTGTCCTGCAGCACCATCCCGAAGCTGCCGCGCACCTCATCGCGCGTCATGGTCGCGATGTCGACGCCGTCCAGGCAGATGCTGCCGCGATCGATATCGTAGAAACGCATGAGCAGGTTCACCAGCGTGGTCTTGCCGGCGCCGGTGGGTCCCACGATCGCGATGGTGCGCCCCGGTTCCACCTGCAGGTCGAGATCGTCGATGAGCGGTTGGTCCGGCCGGTAGCGGAACGACACGTCCCGGAAGGACACCGCGCCTCTGACACCGTCAAGGTGCGCGGGACGGCCCGGGTCCGGGGATTCGTCTGCCGCGTCGAGCAGTTCGAACACTCGCTCCGCGCTGGCGATGCCCGACTGCATGAGATTGACCACGGAGGCGATCTGGGTGATCGGCATCGTGAACTGGCGGCTGTATTGGATGAACGCCTGCACATCGCCGATGGGCATCTGCCCGGTCGCCACGCGGAATCCGCCGATGACGGCGATGAGGACGTAGTTCAGGTTGCCGATGAACATCATGGTCGGCTGGATGATCCCGGAGATGAACTGGGCCCGGAAGCTGGCGTCGTACAGGGCATTGTTGGTCCGGTCGAACTCCTCGATCGCCCACTCCTGGCGGTTGTAGAGCTTGACGAGGTCGTGGCCGGTCGTCATCTCCTCGACATGGCCGTTCAGCACGCCGGTCCAGCGCCATTGTGCGACGAAGTGCGGTTGCGATCGTCGCGCGATCAGCAGCGTCACCACCAGGGACAGCGGCACGACCAGCAGCGACACCAGCGCCAGCAGCGGAGACAGCCAGAACATCATGGCGAGCACGCCGACCACGGTCAGCAGCGCAGTCACCAGCTGCATCATGACCTGCTGGATAGTGGTGGCGATGTTGTCGATGTCGTTGGTGACGCGACTGAGCAGATCGCCGCGCTGATGCTCGTCGAAGTACCGCAGCGGCAGTCGGCCGATCTTCGCCTCCACGTCCTCGCGCAGGGAGTACATGGCATCTGCCGTGATGCCGGCCATGATGTAGGCCTGGGCCCAGCTCAGCAGTGAGGCGAGCAGGTACACCCCTAGCGTCAGCAGGAGCACCCGGCCGACCGTGGTGAAGTCCACACCGGTGCCGGGAACGAGGTCCATGCCGGACACCATGTCGGCCAGGGTCTCCTCACCGGAGGCGCGCAATCCGGCAACGACCGACTCTTGCGTCGCGCCGAGCGGGAAGCGGGAACTGACGTACCCCTCGAAGACCAGCGTGGTGGCGTTGCCGAGGAGTTTCGGCCCGGCGACGGTGAACGCCACACTGCCGGCCGACAGCAGCACCACCGCGATGAGCCGGCTCCGGTAGCGGTCCAGCCGTCGCAGGAGGCGACGGGCCGTGGCGCCGAAGTCGGCAGGCTTCTCCACCGGCACGCTGAGGCCGGCCATAGGACCGCCCTGCCCGGGCCCTCCCCGCGGCAGCGGCTGGCGCTGAGTGCCGCTCACGCGATCTCCTCCGGCTGCAACTGCGAACTGACGATCTCGCCGTAGGTCGGGCAGTCCCGCAGCAGATCCTCGTGGGTGCCGATACCGACGACGACTCCCCGGTCCAGCACGACGATCTGGTCGGCGTGCCGAATCGTGCTGACCCGCTGCGCCACGACGATGACGCAGGCCTCGCTCGTCGAGGCGCGCAGCGCCCGCCGCAGCGCGGCATCGGTGGTGTAGTCCAGGGCGGAGAAGGAGTCGTCGAAGACGTAGATGCGGGGCCGCTTGGCGATGGCACGGGCGATCGAAAGCCGCTGCCGCTGCCCGCCGGAGACGTTGCTGCCCCCTTGGTCGATCTGCATCGCAAGGCTGTCGCCCTGACCGGCCACGAAATCGGCGGCCTGGGCGGTGCGCAGCGCGGCCCACAGCTCCTCATCAGCCGCGGCCTGCGCGCCGAAGCGCAGATTCTCGGCGACGGTGCCGCCGAACAGCAGCGCCTTCTGCGGCACGAAACCGATGAGCGACCACAGGGCTGCCCTCTCCCATTCCCGCACGTCGATGCCGTCGACCCGCACCGCGCCGCCGGTCACGTCGTACAGCCGCGGGATCAGGTGCACCAGTGTGCTCTTGCCCGAGCCGGTCGATCCCACGATGGCGGTGGTCGTGCCGGGTTCGGCGGTGAAGGAGATGTCGCGCAGCACCGGCTCGCTGGCCCCGGGGTAGCCGAAGCGCACCGCGTCGAAGGTGACGCGCCCAGTGGGCTCCTGCGGGGTTCGGGGATGGGCTGGATCGACGATCTCGGAGGTGGTCTGCAGGACCTCCATGATGCGCTCGGAGGCAGCGGCCGCGCGCGGCACCATCGCCAGCACCATGACCGCCATCATGATGGCGAACAGGATTTGGGTGAGGTAGGTCAGAAAGGCCAGCAGGTTGCCCACCGGCATGTCGCCCGAGGCGATGCGCTGGCCGCCGAACCAGACGACGGCGACGCTGGATGCGTTGATGATCAGCAGCAGCGCCGGCAGCATCAGCGCCATCAGCCGCTGCACCCGCAACGTGGTCTGGGTGAGGTCGGCGTTCGCCACGGCGAAGCGCCGCTGCTCGTGCCGGGTCTGCACGAACGCCCGGATGACCCGGATCCCGGTCAGTTGCTCCCGCAGGACGCGGTTGACCTCGTCGATCTTGTACTGCATGACGCGGAACAGGGGGATCGCCCGCGCCATCAGCAGCCCGAGCACGATCCCCATCACGGGGATGATGAGGACCAGCAGCAGCGACAGCGCGACGTCCTGCCGGATCGCCATGAACACCCCGCCGAAGAGCATCATCGGTGCGGTGATCATGATCGTCATGGCCATCACCGTCATCATCTGCACCTGCTGGACGTCGTTGGTCGTCCTGGTGATCAGTGATGGCGGGCCGAAGCGGTGCACCTCCGCCAGCGAGAACGACTGCACCGCGCGGAACCCGGCCGACCGGATGTCGCGGCCGATCGCCATCGCGGTTCGGGCGCTGAAGTACACGCCGATGATGGCGACTCCGCCATAGAGCAGGCTCACGGCCAGCATCTCCATGCCGAGGCGCACGATCACGTCCAAGTCGCCGGCCACCACGCCCCGGTTGATGATCTCGGCATTGAGCTCGGGCAGGTACAACTGGGCCAGGGACTGCAGCAGGAGCAGGAGCATCACCAGGCCGACGGTCCACCGGTACGGCGGCACGAACCGGCGGTAGAGGGCGATCACGCCCTGAGCGTATGCCGCCGCAGGCCGCCTTGCCGTCCCCCGAGGCCGGTTGCGCTGCGAGCATACGGCCGGTCGGGCAGACCCGGGGCGTCGTGGATGCCCCGATCGCCGAAGTCAGTGGCGCCTGCATCGTGCCGGGCTGGGTACTCCTGGTCGGTGAACCGCGATCCGGTGCTGGCGGTAGCGGCGTGGACCGACGACCTGTCTGCCCCCTGGACCCTGATCGATGTCGCCGATCTCCCGGGCGCCCCCAGCGACGTGGGGCAGTGCGAAGCGGTCGAGCACATCATCGGCAGCACCGTCGGGGTCTTGTGCGAGGATCCGCCGCTGTTCTGGCCGTCGACGTGGCCGAGCGCAAGGTGGTGGGCCATTGGCGCCTCGCCGTGGACCTGAAGGGCCTGCGCAAGCGTTGGCGCAAGGATGCCGGATCCCGCGGCGAGGGCATGGTGTTCGGCCCCGACCGGGTCTTCGTCATCAAGGAGAAGCAGCCAGCCGCCTGGCTGGAGTTCGGGCCGGCGGGTGCGGAGTCGGACGGCGTCCCCAGCCCCGGAACCTGGACCCCCGAGGCCGCCGGCGAACTGCACGCCATCCGGCACCCCAGGATCGACGCCGACGACATCAGCGATGCCACGGTCGTCGACGGGCAGGTCTGGCTGCTCAGCGAACAGGAGCGCTCGCTGATCGCGTACCCGTCAGGCGACCGATACGAACGGCCGGATCGGATCGGCAAGCCGGAGGGAGTGGCGCGCACGCACGATGGCCGTTGGCTGATCGCCGAGGACAACCGCTCCGGCCAGGGTGTGCTGCACCTGGTCGACGTGATGAGGTGCGCCGGGCCTGAGGCCCTCAGGGGGTGGGGCGGTAGGTGCTCAACAGTGCCACGCCGATCAGCGGGGCCAGCGCGGTCACCAGCAGCGCCCCGGTCAGTCCAACGGCGCCGGCGAGCCCCCCGACGATGGCCGCGCCGAGGCCAGCACCAATGAAGAAGACGAGGTTGAACAGCCCCAGGGCGCCGCCGCGCAGGTGCTGCGGCACCACCACCGACACCTCGCCGACCAGGGTCGGTTGGGCGAGGGCGTAGCCGCCGGCCAGGCCGATGAAGCCGACCGCGGCCAGCGCGGGGTGGACGCCGACTGCGGCGACGCCAAAGGCGCCGACCAGCGAACCGCTGAGCCCGAGCCGAGCGCTGCCGGTCCGGCCCCAGCGCGCCACCGCACGGGCCGAGTTGAACGAGATCGTCGAGCCGATCACAGCGCCGGGCAGCAGCAGCAGCCCGTTGGCCAGCGGGCTCCATCCGCGCTGTGCGAGTTCGAGGGGAAGAACGATGAGTGAGGCGAAATACACCACGGGCATCGATGCGGCGGCGATGGACAGTCGCAGCAGGATGCGGTTCCCGGCCAGTTCCGCAGGCAGGAACCCGTCGGGGCGGCGGTGGATGCGGCGTACCAGCAGCCACCCGAGGACGGGGGCGGCGACTGCGGCGGCCACCGTCACCGGCCCCAGCGATGTCAGGGTCTGCACCAGGATGAGCCCGGTGGCCGCTGTTCCCGCGACGAGCCCGGCACCGATCACGTCCACCGCCTCGCCAGTCCCGCCCAGCGGCGCCAGCCGGTAGGTGAGGGGCAGCATCAGCAGCGCCAGCAAAGACAGTGCGAATGGCAGGCGCCAACCGCCCAGGGTGCCCAGCACACCGCCGATGACGGGGCCGAAACTGGCCAGCACGACCACAGCCGAGTTGACGCGCCCGAACGCGACGGTGCGGTCGGCGCCGGCGAAGCGCAGCGACAGGATCGCGCTGGACAGCACCGGGATGGACCCCGCTCCGATCCCCTGCACGGCCCGACCGAGCAGCAGCGCCTCCAGGGTCGGGGCGGTGGCGCTGATGAGGGCGCCGACCCCGAGCAGGGCGACGCCGACGATGTAGGGTCGGCGCGGTCCCACGGCGTCGGCGAGTCGGCCGAAGATCGGGGTTGCGGCTGCGAAGGTGAGCGCGAAGATGGTGAGGACCCAGGCTACTGCGGAGACGCCGACGCCGAGGTCGGCACGCAGGTCGCCCAGCACCACGCTCGCGGCTGAGGTGCCCATCGCGGCCAGGCCCCACAGCGTGCCCAGCGCCAGCGCGGCCGAGGTGGGGGTCCACCCCGAGCGGGTCATGGCGGCCAGCCTACGGGGCCGGTGAGGAGGCGGTGTGGCGGCATCAGGTGCCTGGCGGGCCCGGGACGCGATCGAGGCAGCGAGCATCGACTTCACGGTCACCGTCCACGGACCGGTGTCGTCGCTGGCCGAAGCGGCCCAGGCGAGGGGCCTGCGACCCGAGCAGGTCATCAAGACCATCGTGGTGCGGCGGGCGGCCGACGATTACCGGTTCGTGCTGGTGCCGGGCGGCCGCAGCATCAGTTGGCCGAAGTTGCGCGCCTTTCTGGGCGTGAATCGGCTGTCGCTGCCGGATGCCGCGGTCGCGCTGGAGGTCACCGGGTACGAGCGCGGCACGATCACCCCGTTCGGTGCGCTGCACGCCTGGCCGGTCATCGCCGATGCCGCCCTGCCGGGTGGACCGGTGTCGATCGGCGGCGGCGCCCACGGGACGGCCTTCACGGTGGATGCTGCCGATCTGGTCGCCGCGCTAGGGGCGGAAGTGGCGGACGTCACCGAGCCGGCAGACTAGCGGCTCGTCGCGATCCAGAGTGCGCTGCTGCGGCCCACGGCTGACCTCGGGAACCGTTCGGCAGCGCCGGGGGGTTTCGGTGCTCTACCGGGCTGGGCCGGAACTGCGCCTGGGGCCGGGGTGTGCCCCCGTCGGGGGTGTGCGGCCCGGCGGCTCCGTCGGGCGGGGACGGCGCTGCGCTTGGGTGCGGGTGTCGGCGCCCCGCGCGGGCTCCCGTAACGCGGCTGTGCACCCGTTGTGGGGGTTGACCCGGGCGGGGGTTCTGAGGGCCTCAGGGGCGGCGGCTGTGCACCCGTTGTGGGGGTTTGCACCCGGGGCGGGGGTTCTGAGGGCCTCAGGGGCGGCGGCTGTGCACCCGTTGTGGGGGTTTGCACCCGGGGCGGGGGTTCTGAGGGCCTCAGGGGCGGCGGCTGTGCACCCGTTGTGGGGGTTTGCACCCGGGGCGGGGGCTCTGAGGGCCTCAGGGGCGGCAACTGTGCACCCGGTATGGGGGTTTGCACCCGGGGCGGGGGCTCAGGGCCCCGATCGGGCCGGTTCCGCCCCCGCGGCGGGTGCAAACCCCCGAACTGGGTGCAGACCTGGCCCGCATACCGGACACCGCGCCCCCGCGGCGGGTGCAAACCCCCGAACCGGGTGCAGACGTCCCCCGGTGCAGCGGGATGAGGCCGCTCATGCAACTGGCCCGCTGGGCACCAGGGATGCGAACCGGGCTTCCGGCGGCCCGCTCGCTGCACCCACAGACGCCGGGTGCACCCGTTGCGGGGAGCTTGCACCTGGGGCCCGGGCTCAGGGCCCCGAGCCGGCCGGTTCCGCCCCACCGCGGCGGGTGCAAACCCCCGAACCGGGTGCAGACGTACCAGGAAGCCCCGGGGCAGGCCCCCCTCGTGGACCAAATAGGCGCCCGGGGACTTGACGCGGGCGCCCGGCGGGCCACTCGGTCCACTCGCTGCCCCCCACCGGCACGGGACCCGACCGCACTCCCGGACGTGGTGACCGAACCGGTCGGTTAGATCGCCTCCAGGAAGGCCGCGAGGAGTCGGTCCGCCGCGGCGCCGGCCGGCAACTCGCCGGCGAGCACCTCGCCGGACACCTGCGGCAGGAGCGCCCGCACCGGTGCCGCCGAGGAGAACTCGTCCAGCAGGCGATCGGAGATCATCGACCACATCCAGCCGATCTGCTGCTGCCGGCGGCGCTCGGCGCGCTCCCCGGTCGCGGTCAGGGTGTCGCGGTGCGCCGAGATCTGCTCCCAGATGTCGGCCAGGCCGGTGTTCTCCCGCGCCGAACAGGTCAGTACCGGCGGCGTCCAGGAGGGCGAGGCCGGGGCCATGAGGTGGATCGCGCGGCGGTAGTCCAATGCGGCCAGCCGCGCCGGCTTGACGTTGTCGCCGTCGGCCTTGTTGACCGCGATGATGTCGGCCAGTTCCAGCACGCCCTTCTTGATGCCCTGCAACTCGTCGCCGGCACCGGCGAGCATGAGCACGACGAAGACATCCACCATCTCCGACACTGTGGTCTCGGACTGGCCCACGCCGACGGTCTCCACGATGACCACGTCGAACCCGGCCGCTTCGCACAGCAGGATCGTCTCCCTGGTGCGCCGGGCCACACCGCCCAGCGACCCCCCGGCGGGCGAGGGCCGCACGAAGGCGGCCGGATCGTTGGCCAGCCTCGCCATCCTGGTCTTGTCGCCGAGGATGGCCCCGCCGGTGCGCTGGGAGGTGGGGTCCACGGCCAGCACGGCCACCCGGTGCCCCTGCGCGGTCAGGTTCGTCCCGAACTGGTCGATGAAGGTGGATTTGCCGACCCCGGGCACCCCCGTGAGCCCGATCCGGTCGGCGCCTCCGGTGAACGGCATCAACTCGGTCAGCAGGGCACCCGCCAGCACCTGGTGCTCGGCCTTGCGGCTCTCCACCAGCGTGATGGCCCGGGCCAGCCAGCGGCGGTCGCCCGCGCGGACGGCCTGCGCGAGCTCCGGGATCGGCGGCAGGGTCACGCCAGCAACTGGCCGAGCAGATCGTGGGCGGCTTCGGCGATCACGGTCCCGGGCGGGAAGATCGCGGCTGCTCCTGCCTCGCGCAGCGCCGCGAAGTCCTGCGGCGGGATGACACCGCCGACCACGACCAGGATGTCCGGCCGGCCCTGCTCGGTCAGCGCCGCCCGCAACTGCGGCACCAGGGTGAGGTGACCGGCCGCCAGCGATGAGGCTCCCACGATGTCGACGTCGTTCTCGACGGCCTGCCGGGCGACCTCCTCCGGTGTGGAGAACAGCGGGCCGATGTCGACGACGAAGCCGAGGTCGGCGAAGCTGGACGCGATGACTTTCTGGCCCCGGTCGTGGCCGTCCTGGCCCATCTTGGCCACCAGGATCCGGGGCCGCCGACCATGGCGCTCCTCGAAGTCAGCCACCTGCTCGTGCACTGCGGCCACCGTGCCGCTCTCCTCGCCCATCTCCTGCCGGTACACCCCCGAAATCGAGCGGATCTCCGCCTTGTGCCGGCCGTACACGCGCTCGAGCGCCTCGCTGATCTCGCCGACCGTTGCCTTGGCGCGGGCTGCCCGGACGCTGAGGTCCAGCAGGTTCCCGGTGCCCTCCCGCGCGGCGCCTCCAGCGCGTCGAGGGCGCCCGTCACGGCATCGGCATCGCGCGAGGCCCGCAGTTGCGCCAGTTTTGCCAGCTGTCCCGCTCGGACTGCCGCGTTGTCGACCTTCAGCACGTCGATCTGCTCGGCCCGCTGCGGCCGGTAGCAGTTGACGCCGACGACGGCCTGCCGGCCGGAGTCGATGCGGGCCTGGGTCCGGGCCGCGGCCTCCTCGATGCGCAGCTTGGGGATGCCGGCCTCGATGGCCTTGGCCATGCCGCCGAGCTCCTCGACCTCGGTGATGTGATCCCACGCCCGCTCGGCGAGCTGCCGGGTGAGCCGCTCGATGTAGTACGAGCCCCCCCACGGGTCGATGACTCTGGTCGTGCCGGATTCCTGCTGCAGGAACAGCTGGGTGTTGCGGGCGATCCGGGCGGAGAAGTCGGTCGGCAGCGCCAGCGCCTCGTCCAGCGCGTTGGTGTGCAGCGACTGCGTGTGCCCCTGGGTGGCCGCCATCGCCTCGATGCAGGTGCGGATGACGTTGTTGTAGACGTCCTGTGCGGTCAGCGACCAGCCGGAGGTCTGGGAGTGGGTGCGCAGCGACATCGACTTGGGGTTGGTCGGCTCGAACTGCCGGACCAGCTTCGCCCACAGCAGCCGGGCGGCCCGCAGCTTCGCGATCTCCATGGCGAAGTTCATCCCGATCGCCCAGAAGAACGACAGCCGCGGCGCGAACGCATCGACCGGCAGCCCGGCGCCGATCCCGGCCCGCAGATACTCCACCCCATCGGCGAGCGTGTAGGCCAACTCCAGATCGGCCGTGGCCCCCGCCTCCTGCATGTGGTAACCGGAGATGGAGATGGAGTTGAAGCGGGGCATCTGCTCAGAGGTGTAGCTGAAGATGTCGGAGATGATCCGCATCGACGGCCCGGGCGGGTAGATGTAGGTGTTGCGGACCATGAACTCCTTGAGGATGTCGTTCTGGATGGTCCCGGTGAGCTGCTCGTGCGGCACGCCCTGCTCCTCGGCGGCCACGATGTACAGCGCCATGACCGGCAGCACTGCGCCGTTCATGGTCATCGACACACTCATCTTGTCCAGCGGGATGCCGTCGAAGAGCACCCGCATGTCCAGGATGGAATCGATCGCCACGCCCGCCATGCCCACGTCGCCGACGACCCGCGGATGGTCGGAGTCGTAGCCCCGGTGCGTGGCCAGGTCGAAGGCGATGCTCAGGCCCTTCTGGCCCTGGGCCAGGTTGCGCCGGTAGAAGGCGTTGGAGTCCTCAGCGGTGGAGAAGCCGGCGTACTGCCGGATGGTCCACGGCTGGTTGACGTACATCGTCGGGTACGGCCCCCGCAGGTACGGAGCAATGCCCGGGTAGGTCGCGAGGTGATCCAAGCCTTCAAGGTCGGCCGCCGAGTACAGCGGCGCGACGTCGATCCCCTCCGGGGTCTGCCAGGCCAACTTGTCCGGGGTGGAGCCGGTCGTCCGCGCGACCGCCTCCTCCCAGGCCGAACGGTCAGCGCGCGGTGCCCGGCGCGGCGGCGGGAAAGCGTGGAAGTCGGGGATGCTCATGTGATCTCCAGAGTCTCGTGCAACCGGCCCAACACCTCGAGGACATTGCTGCCGAGCGCGATCTGCTCGTCCACCCCGGTGACATCCGCGCGGCCGGCCAGGTAGATGCGGCGGGCCCCGGCAGCCCGCAGTTCGGCGGCGACCTGCTCGGCCTGCTCGGCGTAGACGGCGTCGCTGGAACAGATGCAAGCCACGGAGGTGCCGGACTCGCGGAATGCCTCGGCCACAGACGCGGCGTCCACCGCGGCCCCGACCGCCCGCACACCGCCGGCGGCGAACAGGTTGGCTGCGAACGTCGCGCGCGCGGTATGCACGGCCAAGGGGCCCAGGTTGGCCAGGAAGATCGTGGCGTCCACTGCCTCGGCCCGGGCCCGCATGACCTCGAAGGGCTCGGCCAGGCGGCGCCGGGGGAGCGGACCGGAGGCGCGCGGCGCGGCGGGCTGCGAGGTGGGCCGCTGCTCGCCGAGCAGCGGGAACTCGCTGACCCCGGTGATCGGGTGCTTGCGGCGCGCGATGGCCAGATCCCGTTGTGCGGCCACCGCCGCGATCTCGTCGGCCAGCCGGGCCATCGCGGCGTTGGGGCCGCCGTCAGCCTCGATGCGCTGGAACACTTCCCAGGCCTTCTCGGCGAGCTCGTCGGTGAGGGCCTCGACGTACCAGGAGCCGCCCGCGGGATCGAGGACCCGGCCGATGCCCGGCCTCGTCGGCCAGGATGAGCTGGGTGTTGCGGGCCATCCGTCGGCCGAGGTCGCCGGGCAGTCCTTCGGCCGCGTCGAAGGGGGCGATGGTGACGGTGTCCGCGCCGCCGATGACGGCGCCCAGGCAGGCGGCGGTCCCGCGCAGCAGGTTGACCCACGGATCCACCGTCGTCAGGGTTCGGTAGGAGGACACGGCACTGACCCGGACGACGCCGTCGTGGTTGCCGTCGAGGTTCACGCCCGAAGCCCGCAGCACATGCGCCCAGGTGAAGCGCAGCGCTCGGATCTTGGCGACGGTGGCGAAGATGTCGACGTCTGCGGCGACCTCCAACTCGATCTGCCGAGCGGCCTGCTCGACCGTCGATCCGGCGTCCGTCAGCGCTCGCAGGTATGCGGTTGCCGTGCCGAGCAGGTATCCGACCTCCTGGGCTTCGCTGCCGCCGGCATCGGCGACCGTTGCGCCGGACGCCAGCAGGCGTTCGCAGATTCGGGTACCGCGCTGCGACGTCAGCGGCGAGGGCGGCGGCTTCCGGCGACGTCGGTGCGTCGGTCCCGATCGGATCGAGGCCCAGGGTCCCGGATGGGCCCGCCCCGCGTCTCTGCCATCGCCAGGAAGGCCCGGGCGGCGTCGATGCCGCCGCGGAGGGCGACCGGCGCGGCGTCCAGCACGATGCCCTGCAGCAGCCTCGGCACATCGGCGGCCTGTGCGACGACGAACTCCACGCTGGTCGCGCCGTTGGCCAGGTCGTCCAGCGCCCACGCGTTCGCGGTGGCTGGGTCCGGGTGGGCGATGGCGGTGCGGATGTCCCAGGCGCCGTGCGGCCGGGGTGCGACGACGGCGCCCCGCAGCAGGGGGTCGAACGCCGGGAAGCCGGCCTCATCCGCCGCGGTAGCGGCATCCTCCGCCGTGTAGAGCGGCTGGATCCGGATGCCATCGTCGGTCGTCGAGACCAGGGTCTTGTCGAAGTCCGCGCCCTTGAGCGCCTTGCCGACCGCGGCGATCCAGTCCGCGCGGGTCGGGGAGGCGAAATCGGACGCCAGCGTCAGGTCGTCGGCCACGGTTCCAGGATAGGAGTGGCCTCGACCGGTCGTGCCGGACCGGGCCGCGGTCGCCGGCCCACCGCGCGCCGGGACGGCGCAGATCGGCGCGCCCGGCCTGGGCGACACGTCGGTCAGTCGGCTCGTCCCCAGGGATGGCCATCGCCAGTCGATCTGCAGCCACGACGTCGCCGGCAGGGCGTCCAGACGCTTCGGATCGCGTCGATCAGTACGGTCCGGCCCCCAGGTCCAGTGCAGGCGTCAATCCGAGGATCGGCAATCCCAGCGACGTCGGGCCGTCCGGACGCTTCCGTCACCATCCGGACCGACTGCAGGGTCGCCCACCGCCCGAATCGACAGAGGCCCCGTCGATCAGATCGTCCGGCGTAGCCTTGCGCCGGTCATGCGCACCGGTCATCGTGAGCAGGTCAGCCGTTCCCATCGATACACCGACCCCGGTTCACGCTGTGGATGCTCTGAAGTACGGAGCCTGGGCGGACTCTGCGTCACCCCGTGCCGTCTTGCGGCCGAAGCTGAAGCAGGTGGAGCCGATGTGGGACTGGATCTGCGAAGTCGTCTTGCTGTTGGCGTAGGCGAAGAGCCCGGACGCACGAGTGTGTCCGTGGCCGAGCATCGCGTCCAGCGAGCCTCGGGCTCCGCGAACTGCTCCTGCGGCCTCGCGTGGTGATGTTGCGGTACTTCGTCGCCGCCGCTGACGAAGCTCCATCCGTAGTCGTCCCGCAACCGCCCGTGGTCCTGCCCGCTCGGGTGCATCGACGTAGTTCGACCAGCACGTCTGCGTCGTCTCGTCAGTGCGGCTGACCACAACGTTGCGGTTCGAGCTCTGTCCCGCGCGATTTCAGGGCATCGGCGATGCCCTGAAGATCAATAGTGTTGGCTTCGGCTGGCAGTCGTTGTAGGTCTGGACCCAGAGCGCCCGGCCAAACAGCAGTGTCACGCCCCCGGGCGGTCGCCGATGGCGTCCAGCATCCTTGTCCGTCGAACTCCGCGCCACGTCTGCGCTGGCGAGGTTGCCGGCGGCGTCGCTGGCCTGGACCTGGGCCCCGAGGTCCGTTCGCCGGGGTCGAAGGCGCAGGACCCGGTGGTCCCGGTGGCGCCGGGGCTGCCGAGCACGGCGTCGCGCAGCCGGATCGCCATGGGCCAACGATCCGTCGGCCTGCAGCCACAACGTGCTGCCCAGGTCCTGGACCGCCACGGTGAGCGACGGTCACGCCGGTGTCGTCGGCGCCGCTGCCGGCCAGGTCGATCGGCCCCTGGGTGAGCACCTGCTCCGCTCCGGACTTCGACGGCGTCACCTCGGCGCCTGGTCATCCTGGGTGGGCGGGGGTGGGTGTCGTCGATGGCGAATCTGCGCCAGGTCTGCGGGGAGAGGTTGCCGCGCGTCGTCATCGATCTCTAGGTCATGCTGGCGGGGGAACGCGCGGCGCATCGTCTCGCCGGGCGATCACAGCGTTCCGGCACTGCTCTGGGGATATGGATGAGGCGGCCCAGCGCTACTGGGAGCGCGACCAGGAGCAGTGCCCCCGCTGCGGCGGTACCGGGGTGCCCATAGTCGTCCTGGAGATCACCGATGCCGAGACCATGCAGGCGGTCCGCGAAGGTCTCGCCTGTCTGGGGGACTGCTGCTTCGACGGGGCCCGCGGTGTCGAGGTGCAGTGCGTCCGCTGCGGCCATCAGTGGGCTCGTGGCGCGGGCGCCGCGCTGCACGCCGGCGGCTGACGTTCGCTCAGCTGGCGGACATCGCGGCGGCGACGTACCCCCATGCCAGCCAGCCGCTGCCCGCGATCACCGCGAGCATGGCCAGCCACCAAGCCCCGGCCGGCAGCCGACCACGGGCGGCCAACTTCGCCACATCCGAGTCCCCGCCGTATCGGCGCCGCGTGCGGCGCTCGCGCATCAGCGACCTGACGGATCCGGTGATCAGGGCCGCCCCGGCACCGGCCAGCAGCAGGGCGATGCCTTCCACGGGCACGAACCAGACCGCCAGGCCAAGCGCGATGAGCAGGCTGCCGATGGCGGTCCAGCCGTGCAAGTTGCCGGTACGCAGCAGCAGGAGGACCAGCCCCGCCGCTGCCACCGATGCCCACACCCGGGCACTGCCGGACACCGATGCCGCCAGCAGCAGCGCACCGAGCACTCCGGGGAAGGGGTACCCCGCGAAGGTGGTCAGCGTCGCACCGGGCCCAGCGGACTTGCCGTAGTGGTGCGTCACTCCGGAACCGTCGCGATGGATGCGCACCGACAGCACGCGGCGGCGGGTGATGATCGCGGCGAGGGCATGGCCGGCCTCATGGGCGACCGTCTCCCATCGATCGAGCCAGCGCGGCCCCGCCAGGCCAACCCCAGCGCCAATGGCGATCGCTGTCAGGAGCCACCACTGCTCCGGCACCGGCGTGCTCGCGCTAACGTGCTGCACCGCCGTGTCCCACGCCGTCGATAGCGCAGACACCCACGATTCCATGCGATACCCCCTGCCTGCACAGTACGTCGCACATCCGACGTGGGCCCGGATCGGCGAGTTCGCGGGGAATGCCAGGGCCACGAGAGTCGCTTTACCCTAGGAGAGCAGCGAGTGCAAGGAGCGGCAATGACGGTCGTGAAGGACTACTACGTGACAGGACTGACCTGCGGGCACTGTGTACACGCGGTCTCGGAGGAACTCGGCCGCGCTCGACGGCGTCAACTCGGTCGAGGTTGACCTCAAGCCGGGCGAGGCCTCGAAGGTCACGCTGACCAGCGCGACGGGGCTGGCCGAGGACCAGGTAGCCGCCGCGATCGACGAGGCGGGCTACGACTTCGCCGGCGCGGCCTGAGCGACACCGGAGCCGGACCATGCGACAAACCGTCGAACTGGAGATCGGCGGGATGACATGCGCCTCCTGCGCCATGCGGATCGAGAAGAAGCTCAACCGCATGCCGGGGGTCAGCGCGTCGGTGAACTATGCCACGGAGAAGGCTCACGTCGAACTGCCTGAGGGCCTGTCCGTCGGCGATGCCATCGCCACCGTCGAGGCGACCGGCTACTCGGCGCACGCCGAGGATCCGGAGCCGGCGGCCGCGCAGACTGATCCCGCAGCCGCGGAGGCGGCCTCCCTGCGCCGTCGACTGCTCATCAGCGCGGTACTCAGCATCCCGGTCATGGTGCTGTCGATGGTGCCGGCGCTGCAGTTCGACTACTGGCAGTGGGTCGCGCTGGCGCTGACCACGCCCGTCGTCCTGTGGGGCGCCTGGCCGTTCCATCGCGCCGCACTCGTCAATGCTCGGCACGGCGTCGCGACGATGGACACCTTGATCTCCGTGGGCGTGACCGCCGCCTACGGCTGGTCGCTCTACGCGCTGCTGTGGGGCGGGGCCGGCGAGCCGGGGATGACGATGACCTGGCAGTTCTTGCCCACATCAGGGGACGGGATGCCGGATCTGTACCTGGAAGTGGCGGCCGGGGTGACGACCTTCATCCTGGCCGGCCGCTACTTCGAGGCCCGAGCCAAGTCGCGGTCCGGCGCTGCGCTTCGCGCGCTGCTGCACCTGGGCGCCAAGGATGTGGGTGTGGTGGCCGACGGCGTGGAGCGACGCATCCCCATCGGGCTGCTGCGCGTCGGGCAGGAGTTCATCGTCCGGCCGGGCGAGAAGGTCGCCACCGACGGCGTGGTAGTGGATGGCGTTTCGGCCATCGACTCCAGCCTGGTCACCGGGGAGCCGCTGCCGGTGGACGTCGGGCCAGGGGATGCCGTGATCGGCGCCACCATCAACACCGAGGGCAGACTCCTCGTGCGGGCCACCCGCGTCGGCGCCGATACGCAGTTGGCGCAGATGGCACGGCTGGTCGAGCAGGCGCAGACCGGCAAGGCGCCGGTCCAGCGGCTGGCCGATCGTGTCTCGGCGATCTTCGTCCCCGTCGTGATTGGGCTCTCTGCGCTGACCCTGCTGTTCTGGCTCGCCGTCGGGGGCGGGACTGAGGCGGCCTTCACCGCAGCGGTCGCCGTACTCATCATCGCCTGCCCCTGCGCCCTGGGCCTGGCAACCCCGACGGCGCTGCTGGTGGGCACCGGCCGCGCCGCCCAGCTCGGCATCATCATCAGGGGCCCGGAGATCCTGGAGTCCACGCGGGCCGTGGACACCGTCGTGCTGGACAAGACCGGCACGGTGACGTCCGGCCGGATGTCGCTGATCGCCGTGATCGCCGCATCCGGGGAGTCCGAGGAGGACGTGCTGCGGATCGCCGGCGCCGTCGAGGACGCCTCGGAGCATCCCATCGCCGGGGCGATCAGCGCCGAGGCCCGAGTCCGGTTCGGTCGTCTGGACCCGGTCGAGACGTTCCGGTCGGAACGAGGGCTCGGGCGTGAGCGGGGTGGTGGCTGGGCATGCAGTGGCCGCGGGCCGCCCGTCCTGGTTGCGCGAGTCCTGGGCGCTGGACCTGCCGCTGCGAGCTGCAGCAGGCGCGCGACGCTGCCGAGCAGCTCGGGCAGACGGTCGTCGCGGTCGCCTGGGATGGCTCGGTGCGGGGCCTGCTGGTCGTGGCGGACACGGTGAAGCCCAGCAGCGCCGAAGCCGTGGCCGGCCTGCGGGGGCTGGGCCTGCGCCCCGTGCTGCTCACCGGCGACAACAGCCGGGCGGCCGAGGCGATCGCCGCGTGAGGTCGGCATCGCGGACGTGGTCGCCGATGTCCTCCCGCAGGACAAGGTCGCGAAGGTCCGGTCCCTGCAGGACCGGGGCGATGTTGTGGCCGATGGTCGGGTGACGGGGTCAACGATGCCGCGGCGCTGGTGCAGGCCGACCTCGGCATCGCCATGGGGACTGGTACCGATGTCGCCATCGAGGCCAGTGACCTGACGCTGGTGCGGGGCGATCTGCGCGCCGCGGTCGATGCCATCGCCCTGTCCCGGCGGACGCTGCGCACGATCAAGGGCAACCTGTTCTGGGCCTTCGCCTACAACGTCGCCGCGATCCCGCTGGCCATGGCCGGCCTGCTCAATCCACTCATCGCCGGTGCGGCGATGGCGTTCTCCTCAGTCTTCGTGGTGTCCAACAGCCTGCGGCTGCGCCGCTTCCAGCCGGTGTCGGGCCGGTAGTCGCCTTGCGCGCCCGGCAGGGCATGGCCCGTTCAAGCTGCAGGTAGCCGCTCGGTCGAGCCCGACTCGGGTGAGGTTGTGGCTCTTGGCCCATTCGGCGCTCCGCTTGAAGCTCTCAGTGGGCGTTCGTTGCTAACCTGCGTGCCGCCGGGCGATGAGAATCAGGCCACAGGGGCCCATCGTGGCAGACGACGGGGTGGTCTCGGGGATGTCGAGGCAGCTGCAGTCGCAGGGGGGTGTGCACCGACTGACCTGTAGGAGCGAACGTCAGCCGGCGATGCCGAGGACACCCGCGACCGTGCCCATGGTGCCCACGGCCCCGACCTCCTGGCGCGTCCAGTTAGGCGCCGAACCTGGGAAGGGGAGAGTGGGAAACGGCGACCTCGATGCCACGGCGGAATCCCCGGTCCTAGTGCGTCGTGCAGATCCTGGAGCGGTCCCGGTCCGCTCCCACCAGGCGTCCGGCGACGGCATGGTCGGCGGACAAGAACGGAGCCCCCCAGACCCGGAGGGCTTCCACCGGGCCTCCTGCCGCGGCCGCGGCACCGATCTGGGCCGCCTCTCGAGCCGCCCGATCAACGTGGTCGGCTCGAACGCAGAGCCCATGAGCGTGGCCGACAATCGCGCGGTGGCGGCCATCCAGGCTCCTGTGTGCTCGATGGGCGGGGCTGGAGACAGGCGGCGGGGAGCGGGGGATCGCGGCATCCCGATCCAGTGCTCGGGGGGCGGCCCTGGCTCTGTCGGGTCCAGGGCGGTGACCGGGTAGTGGAGTACTTGGCGCAGACTCTCGTTCTGAGTGAGCCAGGCGCCGCTGCCGGTGCTGCAGCTCCGGCAGCTCCCCTGCGCCGACAGACCACTGGCTGAGAAGCGTCAGGCGCTCCCGGCCCTGCTGGTCACATCCCCCAGCCTGGGGTGGTCAGAGACCTTTCCGGGTCGAAGTGGAAGGTATGACGAGGCGACGACAACCTCCCACCATCCTCAAGACACAGGGAGTGGGACCGCCCCGTGCTGGGGGTCCCACTCCCTGGACGGATTTGTCGGAACGCTAAATCCTACTCGACGAAGAACGTGATCCAGGGCCGCATCGGGTCGACGTTGCCCGCTGCGTCTGCCGCGAACACCGTCATCCCGTAATTCCCCGGCGCCAGCGCCGACGCCTGGTAACTCCAAGTGGTGGACGTCGCGCCCTCGTCGCTGAGTTCGGTGGGGATCCGCTGGAAGGACGCATACCACTGGCCATCGGCCCCCAGCCACTGCCCGGTCGCGGAGTCCCGAACGCCGATGGTGACCTCGGTGACCCCGACGTCGTCGGTCGCCCCGCCCGGTCAGCGCTACGGGTTGCGACAGCGTCTGCCCCGCCTCCGGTGCGGTGATCGTGCCGTCCGGCGCCACATCATCGGTGGAGGTGACGGAGAAGCTCGCTCCCGAGGCGGTCGGATCGACGTTGCCCGCCTCGTCCACGCCGCGGGCGAATGCCCAGTAGCTGCCCGGGGCCAACTCGACATCCAACAGGAAGTCGGTGGCAGGCGCTCCGGGCGCGCTGAGCGGCGCGGGCAGGTACGCCCAGGAACTGCTCCAAGTCCCGTCCGGCTGCAGCCAGAGGTTCGCCTGGCGGTCCTTGATGCCGACCCGGACCTCCGCGACCGACCGGTCATCGGATGCCGAACCGGACAGCCGGACCGTGCCCGCAGGGAGCTCCTCCCAGCCGTCGGGCTGGCGAGGGTGGTCTCGGGCGGAGCGGTGTCGGGGCTGCCGGAGGTGACGGAGAAGCTTCGCTCCCGAGGCGGTCGGATCGACGTTGCCCGCCTCGTCCACGCCGCGGGCGAATGCCCAGTAGCTGCCCGGGGCCAACTCGACATCCAACAGGAAGTCGGTGGCAGGCGCTCCGGGCGCGCTGAGCGGCGCGGGCAGGTACGCCCAGGAACTGCTCC
Source organism: uncultured Actinomycetota bacterium (assembly GCA_963706835.1). Classification (GTDB taxonomy): domain Bacteria; phylum Actinomycetota; class Actinomycetes; order S36-B12; genus CAVXYG01. The sequence continues at coordinate 4,454 of CAVPOB010000017.1, read as the reverse complement.
AAGTCCCGTCCGGCTGCAGCCAGAGGTTCGCCTGGCGGTCCTTGATGCCGACCCGGACCTCCGCGACCGACCGGTCATCGGATGCCGAACCGGACAGCCGGACCGTGCCCGCAGGGAGCTCCTCCCAGCCGTCGGGCTGGCGAGGGTGGTCTCGGGCGGAGCGGTGTCGGGACTCGCCTGAACGGAGAAGCCACGGTTCACCGCGGTCTGCTTGCCAGCCGTGTCCGTTGCGCGCACGGTCGCGGTGTAACTGGCGTCCACGCTCGCCGCGAAGGAAGCGGACCACCAGACGCCACGGACGCCCCGGAAGCGCTGAGGGCGGCGCCAGTCGTCGCCTCTGCTCCGCCCACGAGCCGTCCGACTGGAGCCACCAGCCATCACTGCTGCGCTGCACCGCCACCGTCACGCCGGCGACTGCCTGATCGTCGGAGGCCTCGCCCACCAGAACAACCTCGCGATCGGTCAGAGCACCGCCATCGCCCGGCCACGTGACCGTCACCATCGGAGCGGTGGCATCAACCGGCCCCCCGGTCGAAGCGGAGTTCCACAACGAGACGCGATCGTTGCCGAAGTCGGCGACAGCGATCCTGCCGGTGCCCGGATCGACCGCCACCCCGTACCGGCTGCAGTGAACTGCCCTGGGCCGGCCCAGTGGATCCGAACGAGACCTCCGCCGAGCCGTCATCGGACAGGACCACGACCCGATCATTGCCGGAGTCGGCGATCCAGAGCCGTTCCTCCGCTCCGGTGCCGGTGATCAGCAGCGCGCCGGGGTTGCGCACCTGCGCCGCCCCCGTCCCCGAGGACGCCACGACCCCCAGCAGGGTGCCGCTGGTGCTGTAGCGCTCGACCCGATTGTTGCCGCTGTTGGAAACCAGGACGGTTCCGTCCGAGTCCATGGCGATGCCTCGGGGTTTCTTCACCGTGCCGCCATTGTCGAAGGAGGCCAGGGTCTGCCCGGCGCCGGAAAGGTGCACGATCCGGTTGTTGTTCGTGTCGGCGATCCAGAACCCGCCGCTGCCGTCGAGCGCAGTCTGGTGCGGCCGCGACAGGGCCTGCTGTCCCGCAGCGGGCTTCAGCTTGGCCAGGAACTGCCCGTTGCTGTCGAAGGTGTCGATGCGGTTGTTCTCGCTGTCGGTGACCACGACCTGGCCATTAGGCGCGACCAGTACGTTGCGCGGGAAGATCAACGACCCGTCGGTCGAGCCGTAGCCTCCCCCACTCCCGTTCGAATGTCCCATCGGCAGCGAACTTCTGGATGCGGTGGTTGAACCAGTCGGCCACATAGAGCTCCCCCGGCGGTGCCGTAGGCGAGCCCGAACGGGCCGTTGAATCCGCCGGCAGCGGGGCGTACGCCGCCGGCGATCCCGTCGAGCGCCAGCGCGCCGGCCGCATCGGCGGCGAACACCTTGACGCGGAAGTTGAAGGTGTCGCAGACCGCCACCCGCGAAGAACTCGGGATCGGGGCTACGCAGTGCGGGGACCGAAACTGGTCGTCGCCCTCGCCGAAGGCGCCAGCCGCGGTGCTCCCGAGCGCCGTCCCGGACAGCGTCAGCCGCTGCACCCGGTAGTTGAAGGCATCGGCGACCCAGACGCCCTCGGCGCCATCTGCCGCAACGGCTCGAGGGCTCTTGAACTGCCCGGGACCGGTGCCGCGGGATCCGAAGTCGTACAGGCACGACCCGTCCGCGGCATTGAGCAGCACGATCCGATCGTTATCGGTGTCGGCCACCATGATGGCGCCGGTGTCGGCAACGCCGACGTCCCGCGGCCGCGAGAAATCCGTGCCGAAGCACGACGTCTGCGTCGAGGCAACCGCCGCCGTGGACTTGTCGAAGGCCACGACACTGGGCCCGTAGGTGTTCGCGGCGTACACCCGGTCGGCGTCATTGGCCAGCCCGTACGGCTGCTTCAGGGTGCCGGTGCCGCCCAGCGTCTCGACCACGTCGCCGGTGGTGCGCGAGATCCGCTTGATCGAGTTGCCTCCGTGTTCAGCACCCAGAGGAAGGAGTCGTCGGCAACATCCAGTTCGAGATCACGGGGGTCCGTGAAGGCTCCCTCGGCAACTCAGCGGCCGTACACCGCCGGTAGCAGGATCGACGACAACCACGCGGCTGCCGCCTGAGTCGGCGGCGAACCAGGTGCCGTCATCGGCCACCGCCACGCCGGCGGATAGATCGGCGCGACCCCGCCCGCCGCATCGACGTGGGAGCGGTAGGTGGGCTCCAGGGCGGTTGTCAGGGAGAACATCTGGACCCGGGTCAGGTTGTACGTGTCGGCGACGTACAGCAGGCCATTGCCGATCGCCAGGTCGTGCGGGAACTCGAACTGGTAGTCCCCGGAGCCCTGGGATCCGAAGGTCCCGGGCAGCGGGTCGAAGTCTGCCGACAGGTGCACGATCCTCGCTGGTCCGTTCGGCGACCCAGACCGTGCCGTCAGCAGCGCACCTCGATGCCCTGCGGCCCGTTCAGGCCATCGGCGTAGGATCGCCAGGGGTCCCGTCCAGGGCAAGTTTCTGCACCCGGTTGTTGTCGGTGTCGGCGACGAACAGGGTGTCGCCGGACACGGCCACGCCCATGGGCCGCTGGAACTGGCCGGCGGCCGCGCCCTGCGAGCCCACCGCGCTGAAGGTGTTCGCCTCAGGGTCGAACCGCTGGATCCGATCGTTGCGCGTATCGGCGACCCAGACGACGCCGTTGGCATCGACGTCGGCGCCGGACGGGTAGTTGAACTCGCCGAGCGCCGAGCCGGTGGAGCACAGCTGGGGACGGTCGGGGTCGTGGCGATCGGCCGGGAAGCGCTCCAACCGGCCACCGCGGAGTGTCAATGCCCGACACCGAGCCGTCGGGGCCCACAGTAGGCCCTCGGGCCAGGAGAATGTCGCGGGCTGCGTGCCCCGGGCGCCGACCTTGTCCACGTAGGTGTTGCTCGCGTCGAATCGTTGGATCCGGTGATTCAGCCGATCCATGACGTAGACCTGGCCGTCGGGCGCCAGCATCGACCCCGTACGCCTCCGAGAACCGGGGGCCGGGGGCTCCGCGCCCTCGATCGACCGGACGGACGTGCCCGCCGTGTCGAACACCGATCGGCTTCCCAGAAGTCGGCGGCGAACAGATCGCCGTCGGTGTCCAGGGTGATCGGCGCAGAAAATCATCGAAGTGCCGGACCCGGCTGGCGGGTCCGCGCACGGCTGCGGGTGCTCCGCGCAGCGTCCGCCGTATGCGCCCAGCCAGGTCGGCTCGGCGGTGCCGATGTCCCACACAGTCACCCGCCCGTTGCCGGTGTCGGAGACGAAGGCGGTGCTGGCGTCGGCGGAGAAGACGATGTTGTACGGGAAGTTCACTGCCTACCATCGCCATCGCCGTTCCCGCGGTTTCCCACGTCGCACCTGCGTGGCGTTCCCACACCTTCAGGCGTGACTTCGTAGGCCTCGATCGATGCTGCTTGTAGGCGGCGCGCTACACCGACCCGTCCGGCCCGCGCATCACGTCCCGCGGCGCGGAGGCAGGCGGGCATCGCCTGCCAAGGAGCCGAGGTTCGGCGAGTTCCGCATACGTGTGCCGTCGGCGGCGTAGGCCTTCACCAGGGACTGGCCGGTGGAGGCGACGAGCAGCACGTCGTTCATGCCGTCCAGGTGACCGATCGGAGGATCAGCTTGTCCCGCATACGGGTCTCCGTTGATCTCGTCCCAGTTCGATGGTGGGTGCCGGCGGCATCGAACTTCTGGTATCTGGTTGTTCTCGGCGTCGGCGACGTAGATGTTGCCCGAGGGGTCGATGGCGACGTTGCGGGCCGCGACCTGCCGTCAGCAGACCCGTATGTGCCGAAGCCGCCGAGCTTCACCCCGTCCAAGGAGTAGAAGAGCACCCGGTCGCCGCCGGTATCGGCGATGACGAGCCGGTTGTTGACCGGATCGAACTCCAGCCCGCTCGGGTACATCTCAGCGACTGAGCGCCCGGCCAATGTCCCTTCGAAGGTGACGGTGGCCGTTGCTGCCGCCGCCGGCGACATCAGCGTCAGCGGAACCATGAGGGCGACCGCAAGAGCCACCGCCAGCGGTCGCACGGCGATGACGCGGTTGATGAGTGGATGATCCGATGCCTGACGTCGCAGGTAGCGCTGGTCCACTGTTGGAACTCCCCCCGTGCACCGCTCGCGCGAATGCCAATACATCTACAACCGACACTGCGTTGCCAACTTTACATCAGCAATTGGCATGCTCCGACGACGCGGTCGGCGGCCACATTCCCCTGCGCGGGGGATGGGGATGGTCGGTCGTGGGATCGCGTCCCGCAGGTCATCGACCTCGACCGAGCCCACCCGAGGGCTGCGCCTTCGTCCCGAGGGCCGCGCCGTCGACCAGGCGCGGTGCGGAGGGGGACGCGGTTGCAGAGCACTGGAGGGCAGACGGCATCATGGTGCAATGACAACCCAGGATGTCGACGCTGCGCACT